>CAWDEW010000008.1:0-147655 GCA_963801445.1 uncultured Chloroflexia bacterium
TATCGGTGCCGGCCGGCTGGCAGGTACCCGCCGCCGGCACGCGGACCGAGGCCCCGACCGCCCAGCCTGCGAACCGGACCCCGACTGGCAGCGGCCGGCTCAGCGATTCGCTGACCAGCGCCTCCATGCCGCCCACCCGGACCATGACGGTCCGATCGTCGCGGGCGACGCCGATGATCGCGGTGTCCGCGGTCGATCCTTTCCAGGGAAGCGGGGTTTCCGAGCGGACGTCCCCCGGCCCGGACATCCGCACCAGCGCCAGCCCACCGGTGCCGCCGTAGCGCAGGAACCACAGGCCGTCGCCCTCTGCGGTAAGGCGCGGCTCGCCCAAGAGGAGCTCGTCCGGTCCGGCGAGGTACCACGTGGTTCCGATCGCGTCCAGGTCGAGCCCCGGGCCGACCGTGACGTCCGTGGGGCGAGCGGAGGAGGGGTCGCCGCCGAGGCCCGGGATCCCGCGGTCCGAGCGGAACGGAACGATGCCGTCCGTTGACCAGATCGCGGTCGGCATCCCGGGCGCGAAGCTGTCGGCGGGATGGGCGGGGTCCACCGTCCCGAGGGGTCGCGCGAGTGCAGCGGCGGCGCTGGAGTTGTCCTGCACGACGAGCCGACCGGTGTCCGTCCAGATGCTGATCGGATCGAGCCCTGTTGGCAGCGAGAGCTCCTGGACGGTCCAGTCTCTGGCCGAGACCAGGCGCGCGGAACCTCCCGAATCGCTCAGCCGGTCATCCACGAGGAGAAGCCCGCCGGGACCCCAGCCCACGAGCGCGATCCCGGCGAGGCCGACACGAAGCGGGGCCCGATCGGGGTGGGCGATATCCAGGACGAGGACGGCCGACTCATCCCTCCCGGACCCCAAGACAACGGCGACGTAGCCATCGGGCGTGTAGCGGGCTGACCAGCCGAGAGCGGCGGCGGCCGCCGCCACGCCGGCCCGGGCAAACGGATCCGCGAACCGGGCGAGCTGCTGCGTCTCGCCACCCAGCGCCGTCGTCTCCACGATAAGGTCGCTCGTACCCATGGGGCCGGCCGCCTCCCGGACGGTCACCGCCCGATCACCGGAGGGCGGTATCGTCGCCGCCGGGCGCGGGCCAACCGTCGCGAGCAGCGGGATCGCAGCCACGACCACGACGACCGCGGCCAGCCCCAGGAAGATGGAGGCCGACGCATTGCGCTGGCGCCGTCGCGCCGCGATCCGCCGGCGCACCTCGCTGGAGGTCACGTCGATCCGCAGGGTCCGGGCCTCGTCCTGGAGCGCGTCGCGAAGCTCGGCCTCGATGCGGGTCCCTTCCGGCCCGGTCACCTGGTCACGCACGATGCGCCTCCCGATTACCGGCTGAAGCCGGCTCGGCCAGCCCCGCCCGCAGCTTCGCCAGCGCCTCGCGCAGCTGCGTCTTCACCGTGTTGGGGCTCGTGCCGAGGGCCCGCGCCACGTCCTCCACGGGGAGGTCCGCGTAGTAGTGGAGGGCGATCGCCGCGCGCTCGCGGGGCGGCAGGGCGGCGACGCCGGCGAGGAGCGCCACCCGCGTCGCGGACGGCCCCGTCGGGTCGGGGACCTCGGGCTCCTGCACCGCGGCCAGCTGGACCAGGCGGGCCCCGGTGCGCCGCCGCGAGAGCGCCCGGTTCGTGGCGATCCGCAGGAGCCACGGCCGGAGGGCCGCATCGTCCTTCAGGGAGCGCGCCTTCTCCCAGGCCGTCACGAGCGTCTCCGCGAGGACGTCCGCCGCCTCGTCGCGATCCCGCAGCACCAGGTAGGCCACGGCCTGGATCTCCCGTCCATGCGCGGCGAGGAGTCGATCCAGCGCCTCGGGCCGACCGGCCCGCAGGTCCGCCGCGATCGATGGCTCCACGCCCCACCTCTGCCGCGCGGGAGTCGGTCCGTCGTGGGCTCGCCGTGCCCGGCCTCGCGCTTCAGAGGATAGACGCGGCGGGGCGTCGAAACGGGTGACCCGGCCGCGGTTCCGCTCCCGGCGACGCACCGCCCGCCGCGGCCCGGGGCTGACCCGCTGCCTGTGGCAGCATCCGCGCATGCCCTCGATCTCGCCATCCGCCCTCCGACGGTCGTGACCGGCGCCGCAGCCCGGGCCGCCGTCGAGACGCTCGCGCGAGTCCGGCTGCCCCTCGGCGAGCTGGACTACACGCTCCGTCGATCGGCCCGCGCCCGCCGGCTCCGGGTGACCGTCGACCCGCGGCGCGGCGTGATCGCCACCGTCCCGGGAGTGCGCACGTCCGAGGTGCGCGCCCGGGCGCTGGTCGAGCCGTTCCTCGTCCAGCGCGAGCCGTGGATCCGGCGCCATCTCGCCGCCCAGGCGGTGACGCTGGCCGCCGTCGCCGCGCGGGGACCCCTGGCCGACGGCGGGGTCCTGCGCTACCTGGGGGAGCTTCATCGGGTGCGGGTCGTGGCCGGGTCGACGGGCGCCCGACGCTCCCGCGTCGAGCGCGTCGGGGGCGACGAGGAGGACCTCCTGCTCGTGACCATCGCACCGGCCGAGCGGCGCCCGCTGAGGCGCGTCCTCGAGGCGTGGCTGCGGGTGAGGGCGCGGGACGCCCTGGAGCGGGCGATCGCCCGCCACGCACCGGCTCTCGGCGTCGTCCCCGCCACGATCACGGTGCGCGACACGCGGAGCCGCTGGGGGAGCGCGTCGCGGGCCGGTCGCCTGAGCTTCTCTTGGCGGCTGGTCCTCGCGCCGCCTGCGGTTCTCGAGACGGTCGTCGTCCACGAGCTCTGCCACCTGCGTGTCTTTGGCCACGGGCAGGCGTTCTGGGACGTCGTGGCGACGCGGATGCCGGATCACGCAGTGCACCGGCGCTGGCTGCGAACGAATGCGGCGGAGCTGCACGCGGCGTTGGGCCCACCGGCGGCCGCGACAACGGGGTCGGGCCTACCGACGGCCGATATCCTCTTGATCAGCAATCGAGGATCGCCAGTCAGACGGCATCGGGCCGTTGACCCGGAGGCGAGGGATTAGAGGTTCCTCATCCTGGCCTAATGTCGACGACGGCCGCGCGCCGGACCCTCGAGCCATGTGGGACCGTCACCGGCGTCTCCACCGGAGACAACGTGAGCACGCAGTTGCCAGCCTCCTCCGCAGGCGTTGCTCCCGCGGTGCCCGACGAGCTTCCGCGC
Source organism: uncultured Chloroflexia bacterium (assembly GCA_963801445.1). Lineage (GTDB taxonomy): Bacteria > Chloroflexota > Limnocylindria > Limnocylindrales > CSP1-4 > CTSoil-043. Next base: position 3,125 of record CAWDEW010000008.1, read on the forward strand.
CGCGCCCGCCGACTGGCCGCGCCGACCGTCGCTGCCCGGCGGGATCCGGACACGCGTCCTCGTCTGGTACGTCGTGCTGCTCATGGCCTCCATCGCGATCATGGTCGTGGGGCTGCGCCAGATCCTCACGACGCAGCTCACGGACGACATCGACGCCGCCCTGGCGCAGGAGGTGGAGGAGGTTCGCCGGCTCGCCGGCGGGGTTGACCCGGTCACCGGCCAGCCGTTCGGGGGCGATGCGGCGGCCATCTTCGACACCTTCTTCCTGCGCAGCGTGCCTGGCGAGTACGAGGTCCTCTACGCGATCGTCGACGGGCAGCCCTACAAGCGGACCGTGGCGCCGGTTTCGCTCTTCGACGACCCGGGGGTGCTCGCCACCTGGCAGGCGGCGAGGGCACCCGTCTGGGGCCGCACCGAGACCGCCGCCGGGCCGGTGCGATGGCTGGCGGTCCCCCTTGGCGCCGGTGATCGCCAGGCCGGGGTGTTCGCGGCGGCGTTCTACGAGGCGGCGCGGCGCGGCCAGATCGACCAGGCCGTGCAGGTGATGCTGGCCGTGTCGGCGGCCGTCATCCTGCTCGCCTCCGTCCTGGCGTGGGGTGCGGCTGGCCGCGCGATCGCCCCGCTGCGGGCCCTGACCGCGACCGCCCGCGGGATCGGGGGGCGCGATCTCGGCGCGCAAATCCCGGTGGCGGGGACCGACGAGGTCGCCGAGCTGACCGCGACGCTCAACTCGATGCTCGAGCGCCTCGAGGCCGCGTTCGCGTCGCAGCGGGACTTCCTCAACGACGTCGGCCACGAGCTGCGCACGCCGCTCACGATCATCCGAGGCCACATGGAGCTGCTCGACGACGACCCGGTCGAGCGCCAGCAGACGGTCGAGCTCGTCCTCGACGAGCTCGACCGGATGAGCCGGTACGTGGCCGACCTGCTGCTCATCGCCCGCGCGGAGCAGCCGGACTTCCTGCGCCGCCAGCCGGTCGAGCTGGCCGAGTTTGTCGACTCCCTGGTGGCGCGTCTTCGGCTGCTCGGCGAGCGCGCATGGACGGTCGTCCCGGTTCGGCCGGCGGTCATCTTCGCCGATGTCGACCGGCTCACCCAGGCGATCGTCAACCTCGCCTCGAATGCCGTCCGGTACACGGCCGAGGGCGTCGTGATCGAGCTCGGTGCCGCGGTCGAGGGCGCGTATGCCCGCCTCTGGGTTCGCGACGAGGGGACGGGGATCGCGCCGGAAGAGCAGCAGCGCATCTTCAAGCGCTTCGCTCGTGGGCGCGATCGGCTGACGAAGGCGAGCGAGGGTACCGGGCTGGGGCTCGCAATCGTCGATGCGATAGCGGTGGCCCACGGCGGGCGGACCGAGCTCGAGAGCGTCCCCGGCCAGGGTTCCAGGTTCACGTTGGTCATCCCGATCGAGCCGCCGCCGGAGGCACCTGCACCATGACCCGCATCCTGATCGCCGAGGACGAGGTGCACATCGTCACGTTCCTCGAGAAGGGCCTCCGGGCCAACGGGTTCGCGACGACGTCGGTGGCGGACGGGATCGAGGCCGCCGAGCTGGCGCGCGACGCCGACTTCGACCTGCTGATCCTGGATCTCGGGCTGCCGGGGCTCGACGGCCGCGAGGTCCTGCGCCGCGTTCGCGATCGCGGCGATCGGCTGCCGATCATCATCCTGACCGCCCGTGACGGGGTCGCCGACACCGTCGCAGGGTTCGAGGGCGGCGCAGACGACTACGTGACGAAGCCCTTCCGGTTCGAGGAGCTGGTGGCGAGGATCCGCGCCCGCCTCCATGACGACGTCGCCGGCGAGGCGACCCTGCTGCGCGCCGGCGGCGTGTCGCTCGACCTGCGGACCCGTCGGGCGAAGGTCGGCGGGCGATGGGTGGAGCTGACGGCCCGCGAGTTCGCCCTCGCCGAGACGTTCCTGCGCCATCCGGAACAGGTGCTCAGCCGCGAGCAGCTCCTCAGCCACGTCTGGGGCTACGACTTCGAACCCGAATCGAACGTCGTGGAGGTCTACATCCGCTACCTGCGGCGCAAGCTCGGGCCGGAGACGATCGAGACGGTGCGCGGGATGGGCTACCGGTTCCGCGCCCCCGACGAGTTCTGAAGGGGTTCTTCTCTCCGTCTCATCCCCGCCTCATATCCGCGTGCTGAGATGGTCGCATGGCCATCCGCGACGAGCTCCTGCCTGCCCTGACCTGGCTGCTCGGGGCGGGCGCCCGAGATATCGTCGGAGCCGCCGTGCGTGCGGCGGGCGGCGAGCTCGCGACGCTCCAGCGCCGGGAAGTCCTCTACCGGCCGGGTCGGCGTGCCTCGATTCGCTACGCGGCGACCGTTCGCTGGGCCGGCGGGTCGGCGACGCCGGAGACGCTCGTCGCCATCGTGGACGTCGACGGGCCCCCCGCGGGGACGCTCATCGTCAGCGCGGGTGACCTGACCGTCGGGATGCTCCGCTACCCGGCCGACTCGGCACTGCCCGGTCTGCGGGCGGCGGTATCCGCCCCGGTGGTGGCAGCGCGCCTCGGCGTTCCGTGCGAAGCGGTGACCCTCGACGTCCGGTCCTACCGACCAGGGCGGCGCGCGGTCGTCCGGGTCCGCGTCGGCGAGCGCGGCCAGAACGCGGCAGCGTTCGAGCGGTACCTCAAGATCGTGCCCCCCGACGAGCTGGCGCCGCTCCTCGGCCGGCTGGCCGCGCTCGACGGGCATGTCCCGGTGCCCCAGGTGGTCGCGACGTGGCCGGATGACGGGATCGTCGTCCTTGCCGCGCTGGACGGGCAGACGGTCCGCGATGTGCTGCTCACCGGCGACCACGCGGCCGTCGATCGGCTTCCAGACGGCGATGCTCTCGTCGACCTCATCGACCGCCTGCCGGCGCCCGCCGAGTCGACCGGGTCCGTCTCTCACGGCCCGCTGGGGCGCGTCGCCGCCCATGCGGCCCTGCTCTCGGCCGTCATGCCGGGCGAGCGGGAGCGCCTCGAGGCGCTCATCGGGCGCCTCGGAGGGCCGCCAGGAACGGGTCCAGTCGTCACGACCCACGGCGATCTGCACGAGGCGCAGATGCTCGTCGAGGGCAGCCGGGTCGTCGGCATCCTCGACGTCGACGGCGCCGGGCCCGGCCGGCGCGTCCACGACCTGGCGACCCTGCTCGGCCACCTCGTGGCCCTCGGCGATGCCGTCCCCCACCGGCGGGCGACGATCGACCGCTGGCGCGATCGTCTCCAGCCCGCGTTCGATCGCGCCGTCGAACCGGCCGAGCTGCGGCGTACGACCGCGGCGGCGCTGGTCGGGCTGGCGACGGGACCGTTCCGCGTCCAGGCGCCCGCCTGGCGACGCCAGGTCCACCGGCGGATCGGATCGGCCGAGACGTGGGCGACCCTGGCCGGCGTCTGACCATGGCCCACCCGTACAGGACGTTATCGTCTCAGCCCGGGTGATCGGGCGAGCGAACCGCGAGGGAGCGATCACCGTGAAGGCTCCAGACTGGAAGGTCACCGGGGCGCTGGGCCTCGTCGTCGGCCTGACGATCAGCGGGTTCGCGATGCTGTCGCGGTCCGGTGGTGACATCGCGGTCCAGGCCATCGAGCTCCAGGCAGGGCTGCCGGCCGGGACCCCAGGTCCCGTGCTCGGCCCCCTCGATGACGTCGCGACGCCGACGCCCGGCGGCGGCGCTCCCGGCTCCCCCCGTCCCTCCATCGAGCCCACGCCGCGCGGCACGCCCGCCGTGGTTGCGCCGGTAGTCGTGTCGGAGCGGGCCAAGGGCACCCCCCGGCCGACGCCCAAGCCCACTCCCAAACCCATACCTGACGCCACCGACGACGAGCCGGACGACGCGGACGACGACGACGAGCCGGACGACCCGGACGACGCCGAGGACCCGGACGACGCCGAGGACCCGGACGACGCCGATTGACCGGTCCCATTCTCAATGGAACACGCTGCCCTGCGTGCCCTGGCCTCGGGGCGGTGCTGTGCCAACTGGAGCTCGCCCGGCCCGGCCGGGCTGGGCAGCAACGGAATCCTGCATGACGGCCGGGATCCGCGGCGCCCGGATCGTCCGGTACGCCTGAGAGGGTTCTCACGACCGCCTCACCGCGGCGTCAGGGGCCACCGCGACGATGTAGCCAATCCGGTGACGCTCACTGGTGACAGAGCGAACGAACAGCGAAGGAGATCGCGATGCGACACCCCAACTGGAGAGTGGCCGGAGCAGCCGGCCTGGCGGCCGGCCTGGCCGTCGGCGGGTTCTCGCTCGTCTCGGCGTCGAGCCTGGAGCGCGCAGTCCAGACGGTCGAGGTCCGCGAGAGCAAGGCCGCACCGGCGGGCGACTCCGCATTCCGACTCAGGGTCCTGCCCACGGCAGCTCCCGAGGGCTCGCTCTACACCGCTTCGCCGGACAGGCAAACGGCCGCGCCCTTGCTTGTGGTGACGGCTGAGGACGCTGCCAGCCCCAAGGGAACCCCCAAGGCGGCCCCGAAGGTGATCCCGACGGTCGCCACGAACCACGTCGCCAGCGTGGCCAGCGTGGCCAGCGTGGCCAGCGTGGCGAGCGTGGCCAGCGTGGCGAGCGTCGCCAGCGCGAACAGCGTGGACTCGGACGACTAGCCTCCCCTCACCAGTCGCGAACAAGTCGCCCTCCGGACCAGGTCCGGGGGGCGACGCTGCGTCCGGGACGGAGCGCCCCGCTCCGGCCTCGGGCCTGTGCATCTCGGGCCGCCGCCGGCGGGGACCAGCGCCCGCGGTCCGGGATGGGCGCGCCCGGCCGAGGAGCGCTTCGGCGGCCGTGAAGCGCGGCCCCATGGGTCCGCCACCCTCGAAATAACCCTTTGTGTACTAATCATTCGCGTGGTAACGTTCGCCCGTGACCAGCCTCGAACCCGTCGCCCACCCCGCCCAGCCGGCCGGCCCGGCCCGGCCCGGCAGCGCCGTCGAGTCCCCGTTCCACGCCCATCCGTCGCCCTTCGATGACACCATCGACGAGTTCGAGGGGGTCGACCCGGTCGCGGCGCGCGTCTTCCAGGCGTACATGCAGGCGCTCAACGTCCACCGCCTGCTGATCGTTCGGGCGATGGCCTCGGAGGGCGCCCATCCAGGGCAGGCGTTCTGCCTCCGGATCCTGGCCCGCAGCGAGGGGATCAGCCAGCGCGACCTGGCCGAGCGGATGCACCTCGCCGCCCCGACCGTCACGACGATGCTCCAGAAGATGGAGAAGGCGGGGATCGTGGTCCGACGGTCCGACGAGGTCGACCAGCGCCTGACCCGGGTGACGCTCACCGACGGTGGGCGCCGGATGGCCGGGGACGTCCGGCGCGTCCTCGCGCGCACCATCGCCTCCGTGCTCGAGGGCATGTCGGAGGCAGACCGCCTGGAGTTCGAGCGACTGCTTCGCCTGTTTGCCGAGAACGCGTCTCGGGCCCTCGAGGAGAGCGCACCATGATCCGCCTGCTGATCCGCTACCTGCGGCCCTACTGGCGCCCGCTGCTCCTGGTCCTGGCCCTCCTGTTCGTGCAATCGCTGGCCAACCTGTACCTGCCCGAGCTGAACGCCGACATCATCAACAACGGGGTGGCCAAGGGCGACACGGACTACATCGTCCGGATCGGCGGGCTGATGCTCGGGGTGACGGTCGCGTTGGGCATCGCCTCGATCGTGGCCGTCTACTGGGCCGCCAGGGTCTCGATGGCGTTCGGGCGCGACGTGCGCGCCGCGATCTTCACCAAGGTGGAGTCGTTCTCGCAGGTCGAGGTCAACCACTTCGGCGCGGCGTCGCTGATCACCCGGAACACGAACGACGTGCAGCAGGTCCAGATGGTCGTGCTGATGGGCCTGACCGTCATGGTCGCGGCGCCGATCATGATGGTCGGCGGCCTGATCATGGCCCTTCGCCAGGACGTCCCCCTGACCGCGATCCTGCTGGTGATCGTGCCGATCATGGCCCTGATCATCGGGCTGCTGGTCCGCCGCGCGATGCCCCTCTTCCGGGCGATGCAGGTCAAGATCGACCGGATCAACCAGGTCATGCGCGAGACGCTGGCCGGCGTGCGCGTGATCCGGGCCTTCGTCCGCACGGACTACGAGGAACGCCGCTTCGACGAGGCGAACACGGACCTGTTCGGGACGGCGCTCTCGGTCAATCGGCTCTTCGCCCTGATGATGCCGACCCTGATGGCGATCATGAACCTGTCGACGGTCGCGGTCCTCTGGTTCGGCAGCATCCGGGTCGACAGCGGCGGGATGCCGATCGGGAACCTGACCGCGTTCCTCCAGTACATCATCCAGATCCTGTTCGCGATCATGATGGCCACGTTCATGTTCGTGATCGTCCCGCGGGCGGCGGTCTCGAGCGACCGGATCGGGCAGGTCCTCGACACGGAGCCCTCGATTCACGACCCGGAGTCGCCGGTCCGCCCGGCGCGCACCGGCCGGTTGGAGTTCCGCGACGTCGAGTTCCGCTACCCGGGCGCCCAGGACCCGGTCCTGCGGGGGATCTCGTTCTCGGCCGGGCCCGGGGAAACCACCGCGATCGTGGGCAGCACGGGCAGCGGCAAGTCCACCCTCATCAACCTGCTGCCGCGCTTCTACGACGTGACCGGCGGCGTCGTCCTCGTGGACGGCGTGGACGTCCGCGAGCTCGAACGGGCCGACCTGTGGAGCCGAATCGGGCTGATCCCCCAGAAGGCCTTCCTGTTCAGCGGGACGGTCGGCAGCAACCTGCGCTACGGCGACGAGTCGGCCACGGACGAGGAGCTCTGGCACGCGCTGGAGATCGCCCAGGGGCGGCAGTTCGTCGAGGAGATGGACGCCCGGCTCGAGGCGCCGATCGCGCAGGGCGGCGCGAACGTCTCGGGCGGCCAGCGCCAGCGGCTCGCGATCGCCCGGGCGCTCGTGAAGCGCCCCGATGTCTACGTGTTCGACGACAGCTTCTCGGCCCTGGACTTCCGGACCGACGCGCGCCTGCGGGCCGCGCTCCGGGAGAACCTCGCGGACGCCACGGTGATCATCGTGGCCCAGCGAGTCGGGACGATCCTCCACGCCGACCGGATCGTCGTGCTCGACGACGGCCGCGTGGTCGGGATCGGGACGCACGAGGAGCTGATGCGCACCTGCGACACCTACCACGAGATCGTGCTCTCGCAGCTGACCGAGGAGGAGGTCGCGTGAGCGGGCCGGGCATGGGCCACGGCCCAGGCGGCGGTCGGCCCCCGATGCGCCGCGGGCCGGGTGGGCCCGGCGGCGGCGGGCCGATGGGCTTCGCCTCGATGCCGACCGCGAAGTCGCAGAACTTCCGGTCCTCCTTCCGGCGGCTCCTCGGCGAGCTCCGGCCGGAGCGACGCGTCGTCGTGATCGTCGCGCTGCTGGCGATCGTCAGCGTCGTGCTCGCAGTCATCGGGCCGAAGATCCTGGGCAACGCCACGAACATCCTGTTCGAGGGCGTGATGGGCCGGCAGCTGGGAGCCAACCCCCAGCTCGTGGGGATGAGCAAGGACCAGGTGGTGGCGCTCCTCCGGGCGGCGGGCGAGACCAACCTGGCCGACATGCTGGCCAGCATGAACGTCGTGATCGGCAGGGGGGTGGACTTCGGCACCCTGGGCGCGATCCTCCTCGGCGTCGCCGGGATCTACGCCGCCAGCTCGTTCTTCAGCTGGATGCAGTCCTACCTGATGGCCGGGGTCACCCAGCGGACCGTGTATCGCCTGCGCCGGCGCGTCGACGAGAAGATCGGCCGGCTCCCCCTCGCCTACTTCGATCGCGAGTCGCGGGGCGACATCCTGAGCCGCGTCACCAACGACATCGACAACATCGCCCAGACGCTCCAGCAGAGCCTGACCCAGCTGATCACGTCGGTCTTCACGGTGATCGGCGTGCTGGTGATGATGCTCTGGATCAGCCCGCTCCTGGCCGTCATCTCCCTGCTGGTCGTGCCGGCCTCGGTGGTCGTCACGGTCTTCATCGCCAGCCGATCCCAGAAGCAGTTCGCCGCCCAGTGGGAGCGCACGGGCACGCTCAACGGGCACATCGAGGAGATGCACACAGGCCACGCCATCGTCAAGGCGTTCGGGCGCCAGCGCGAGGCGATCGAGACCTTCCGGGTCGAGAACGAGAAGCTCTACCAGGCCTCGTACAAGGCCCAGTTCATCTCGGGGACGATCCAGCCCGCGATGCAGGTCATCTCCAACCTCAACTACGTGGCCATCTGCGTGATCGGCGGGGTGGGGGTCGCCTCGGGCACGATGTCCCTGGGCGACGTGCAGGCGTTCATCCAGTACTCGCGCCAGTTCACGATGCCGATCGTCCAGACGGCCAGCATCATGAACGTCCTGCAGTCCGCGGTCGCCTCGGCGGAGCGGGTATTCGAGCTCCTCGACGAGGCCGAGCAGACCCCCGAGACGACGTCGCCGACGACCCCCGCGAAGGTCGACGGGCACGTCTCCTTCGAGAACGTCAGCTTCCGGTACCTCCCCGAGACCCCGCTCATCGAGGACCTGGACCTCGATGCCGAGCCCGGCCACACGATCGCGATCGTGGGTCCCACGGGCGCTGGCAAGACGACCCTCGTCAACCTGCTGATGCGCTTCTACGAGATCGACGCCGGGCGGATCACGGTCGACGGCGTGGACATCCGGGAGATGACCCGCGACGACCTACGGAGCACGTTCGGCATGGTCCTCCAGGACGCCTGGCTGTTCAAGGGCACGATCCGCGAGAACATCGCCTACGGCCGCGATGGCGCGACCGAGCAGGATATCCAGGAAGCGGCCCGGGCCGCCCACGTGGACCACTTCGTGCGGACCCTGGCGGACGGCTACGACACCGTCCTCGACGACGACGCGACGAGCGTGTCGGCGGGCGAGAAGCAGCTCCTGACGATCGCCCGGGCCGTCCTGGCCGACCCACGAATCCTGATCCTCGACGAGGCGACGAGCTCCGTCGACACCCGGACCGAGGTCCTGATCCAGCGCGCCATGGCGACCCTCATGCGCGGCCGGACCAGCTTCGTGATCGCCCACCGGCTCTCCACGATCCGCGGCGCGGACCTGATCCTCGTGATGAACCACGGCCGGATCGTCGAGCAGGGGACCCACGAGGAGCTTCTCGCCGCGAGGGGCTTCTACCACGAGCTGTACGCCAGCCAGTTCGAGGAGGCGCTCGAGCCGGCGGTCTAGGTTCCGCCGGCCAGCGCCGTCCGCCTCGCCGGCCGCTGCCCGGGCCGGCCGCCGTCATTCCGGCATGGTGGATGGAGCGCCCAAACGGCACCTGCCCGCACGCCCTTCGGCCCTTCGCCGGGAGGTGGCCGATCGCGCACGGTGGGGGCGTCCCCGAAGCGGCGCCCGCCGATCGGGGCCGCCCGCGGGCCCCGCGGATGCGCGTCGCGGAGCACGGGCGCGGATGAGAGCACGAAGCAGGAGCACACGTCCCATGCGAGTCCTGGTGAGCGCGGCGTCCAAGCACGGAGCCACGTCGGAGATCGCGCGCGAGATCGCCGATCGCCTCACGAAGGCCGGCCTCGAGGCCGTCGTCCTGGAGCCCGACGCCATCACCACGCTCGACGGCTTCGATGCGGTGGTCCTCGGCAGCGGCGTGTACGTCGGCCACTGGATGGACGACGCGACCCACGTCGTGGAGCGCCACGGCCCGGAGCTCGCGGCGCGGCCCGTCTGGCTCTTCTCCAGCGGCCCGATCGGGGAGCCGGCCAGGCCCGACGAAGGCCCGGTCGACGTCGCCGAGGTCATGGCCGCGACCGGGGCCCGCGAGCACCGCATCTTCGCCGGCCGGGTCGACAAGGCTGGCCTCGGCCTGGGCGAGCGGGTGCTCCTGAAGGCGGTTCGAGCCCAGGAAGGCGACTTCCGCCCATGGGACGAGATCCGGGCATGGGCGGACCAGATTGCCGCGACGCTCACATCCGGGCCGCCCGGCGGGGTACGCTGACGCCCTCGGGGGCCGACCACGTCACGACCGAGCCGGGAGGGAGAGCGGAGCCTTGATCACCTACGTGGTGGCGCGTCCGCGACTCGCCGGCGCGCTCGTGGCCGGGGCCGTGGCCCTCACGATCACCCTGGTCGGGCTCGTCCTGGCCATGCTGCGCGTCGTGCTCGGTCCCTCGACCGCCGGTGCCGGAGGCTTCGCCCCGGGTGACCTCGTGGCCTTCCTGGGCATGGGCGCCGCCGCGGCCGGCGTCGCCGTCGCGGCCCTGGCGATGCTGTTCGGCGCGATCCTCGCCCCGGCGACGCTCCGCTCGAAGCGCGAGGCAGCGCTGGCTGCCGTCGCCCTCGCCGTCGCCATCCCCATCCTGCCCGCGATCGGGCTGATCGGGCTGACCGTGGTCCTTGGCGTGGTCCAGGGGCAGACCCCCTGCGTGGCGCTGAGCTCGGCGACCTGCGCGCCGCTCCCCGCCGGCCTGGTCGCGGCCCTCGGTTCGGTCATCGGCGCGATCCCGGGCGTGATCGTCTTCTCCACGCTGATCATGGTCCTGATCCTCGGTCCGGCCGCCGTGCTCGTGGCGCCGGCCTGGGCGTGGACGATGCGCATCCTGGGCCACCCGGACGCGTCCCGGCGAGCCCACGTGATCCTGCCGACGGCCGCGGCCTCGGCGGCGCTCGTGCTGGGCGTCGTGCTCGTCGGCACGGCCATGGCCTGGCAGGCAGCCAACGGGCCGACCTTCCCGGTGCTGATCAGCCCGGCCCCGACGTCGGCCGAGGAGGCATCGCTCCCGCCGGGCACGTTCCCGGACAGGACCCAGTCCGTCAAGGACGTCCCCGACGACCTGCTGCCTCCACGGGCGAGGCTGGTCATCGACCGTCCGTATGTCGGGAATGGGCTTCACCAGGTGACCTTCGCGTCGGCCGCGTCGATCGACGAGCTCCTGGCCTCCTACCGGGCGGTCTTCGCAAAGCGGGGCATCACGGCGACGGTCTCCACGCTGAGCGGGAACACCCAGATCGACGCTCCCCCGTACATCGTCCAGCTGACCGATGAGCAGCAGGAGAATGGCCGCGAGATCGTCCTCTGGATCCCCGCCGCCGGGACGTCGCCCTCTCCGTAGCCGGGAGCCCAGGCGCAGCCGGCCGGCTCAGGTCCGGGCGGCCTCGGCTTCGATCGCGCTCCGCAGCCGGGCCAGCGCGGCCGGCATGCCGCTCGCGATCTCGCTCCGGATCATCCCCTCGGCGAAGCGCGCCAGCCCGCGCGGCTCGATCCGGCCCGTGACCCGGATGGTGGACCCGGACGCCGACGCCTCCACCGCACAGGTCGCCTGCAGGTTGAAGAGCCCGCTGCCGGCCCTGATCTCCACGCTCCGCGGCGGGTCGGCGGCTACCACCTCGCCGTCGGCATCCAGCGGCCCGGCCGGCCCGGCGATCCGGAGGCGGAAGCGGCGTCCGGCGGCTGCGACCGGATCCGCGGAGCCGTCCGTGACCTCTGCCGAGAGCACCCCCGGGAGCCAGTCCGGGTAGCGGTCCAGGCGGGTCACGACCGCGTACACGACCTCGGGCACGGCGGCCGCCTCGACCGTCTCATCGATCTCGATCACCCTCGAAGCCTAGCAGCCGACGAAGCGGGGCCCGGGTTCACGCGCCCAGGCCCGCTCCGGCCAGCAGGGTCCGCACCGCGCTGATCGGGACGGCGAAGCCGATGCCCTGGGCGGCGCTGGACCCGGCGCTCACGACGCCGATCGCGGAGCCGGAGGCGTCCACGAGCGGTCCGCCGCTGTTGCCCTGGTTGATCGCCGCGTCGGTCTGGAGCAGGCCTGTCAGCGTGCGCGGCTGGCCGGTCAGCTCGTCCGCGACCGTGATGGCCCGGTCGGTGCCGGAGACGATCCCGATCGTCACTGAGCCGGCGTATTCGCCGAGCGGGTCGCCGATCGCGAGGACGGTCTGGCCGATGGTCGCCCCGGCCCAGGCGAGCGGGATGGTCGGAAGCCCGGTGGCGGCGATCCTGACGATGGCGACGTCGGTCGCGGCATCGCTCGCGACGACCGTGCCGTCGAAGGAGCGCCCGTCGGCCAGGGTGACCGTGATGGACGTGGCGCCCTCCACGACATGAGCGGCGGTGATGACCTGCCCGGTGGAGGTGTAGATGAAACCCGACCCGACGCCGGTGCCCGAGGCGGACCGCCGCCCGTTCGACGCGCTGATCGTGGTCTCGATGGTCACGACGGCGCGGGCTGCGCTGGCTGCGACCGTCGCCGTCGGGTCGGTCGTGGCGATCGTCGACGTCCCGGCCGCGGTCGCCCCGGACGTGCTGCTGACGGCCGCGATGGCGGTCGTCGCGCCGTTCGTCGCGCCGGTCGTCGCGGGCGCATTCGCTGCCGCGTGGGCGACCAGCGCCGCGGTCGTCCCGGATGCCAGCACGGCCGAGAGCACCGAGGACGCGACGAGGAGGCCGAGGTCGGCCCGGCGGCGGCGCCGGGCGGGACCGCTGGCGGCAGGTGGCGTGGCTTCCCGGTCGGGCGCCGCGAACGGGTCGCCGGGCGTGTCCCCGGGCGGGTCGAGCCGGGTGGGCGGGATCGGATCGTGCACGAACATGGCGAGCGCTCCGTCAACGGTGGGCTGTCAACGTCGACCAAGGTGCGCCGCGGCCCCTTTCGATCGGCTTACGGAGCGCCGATGCGAGGGTTTGACACCGGCCACATCGAGATGAGCCGGACGCCCGGCCGGGACTATCCGATCGGGGCCCTCTACCAGCCGGACGAGCCGCCGCTCGAGATGTCGCTCGACCAGCTGCGGGCCGTCCGGGACGCCGCCGCGGCCCTTGGCGATCGGTCCGGGGTGCATGCCTTCGACGACTTCGTCATCTTCAACAGGCCCGGGAAGGCTTCCCTGCTGCGCCACGTCGGGCGGTCCGTCGGGCACCGCCTGCGGCGTGGGCTGGCCGGGATCGCGTCCCTGCGCCGACCTCGGCGAGCAGCTGGCTGAGCGCTGCCGAGGGCCGGGGCACGGCCGCGCCGACTTCCACGGAGTCGGCCCACGAAGCCCCTGGGGGACCTGATCAAGTGGTGGAGATGAGGGGACTCGAACCCCTGACCCCCGCGATGCGAACGCGGTGCTCTTCCAGCTGAGCTACATCCCCACGGCGGCACGAGCCCACGCGCTGGGGCGGGCTCGCCGGGCGAGAGTGTAGCACGACCGTCTGACGCCTCCGGGTGCCGGGGAGGTGCGCTTCGCGCGCGGCCGCCGGACGCCTCCGGGCGCCGGGAACGAGCCCACGGCCGCCCCTCCGGGCCCGTACGCTGCGTCGGTGCGCGACTTCGATGGACTCCTGCTCGGGCTCTTCGCGGCCCTGCTCTGGGGCTCCACGGACGTGGTTGCCACGGTGGTCAGCCGGCGCATCGGGACGCTCCGGGCAACCGCCTTCACCCAGCTGGTCGCACTGGTCGTCCTGGTGATCGCCGCCGCGGTGACCGGCATCCGGCTGCCCGCGGATCCCTGGATCGCGGCCCGGGCCGTGGCCTGCGGGGCGCTGTCGGCGGTCGCCTATCTCGCCTTCTTCAGCGCGCTCCGGATCGGGCCGCTGTCGGTGGTGAGCCCGGTCGTGTCGGTCTACGGCGCGCTCACGGTCGTCCTCTCCGTGGTCCTGCTCGGCGAGTCCCTGGGGCCCCTCCAGGCGCTCGGCGCGGTCGTCGCGACCACCGGCGTGGTCCTGGTCTCGATCGTCTTCGAGCGCGACTGGCGGCGGACCCGGATCGTGGGCCGGGGCGTGGCCTACGCGATCGTCGCGCTCCTGGCCTTCGCCGTGGTGACGATCGCGCTCTCGGGCGCGATCCGGGCAGCCGGCTGGCTGCCGATCCTGCTGATCGCCCGACTCGCCAACGCGTCCTCCGTCTCGATGGTGCTCGGCGTGTCGCTCCTGCGTGGCCGGCGGGCGAGGATGAAGGCACAGGTATCCAGGCCGGTCGACGCCGGCCTCCCCTTCGATGGGCCCGCCCTGCCGATCGTGCCGATCGCGGCCGCGGGCGGTGAGGTCACCCTCGCGGAACGGGCGGGCGGCCCGGACGGCATCTCGCTCGATCGGCGCGTCCTCGGGCTCGTCGTCCTTGCCGGGGCGCTGGACATCGGCGGCTTCATCGCGTTCGCGATCGGGCTGGGGATCGCACCCACCTGGCTGGTCGGGCTGGCCAGCTCGTTCGGGCCGGTCGTCGCCGTCGGGGCGGGCGTGACGCTGTTCGGCGAGCGCCCGCGCCTCGTCCAGTGGGGCGGGCTGGGCCTGGTGCTCGGGAGCGTCTTCCTGATCGCCCTGGGGTAGGCGGAGGCAGGGTCGCGCGGCGCGGCGGCGAGTGCGCGGACCGACCCGGGCCTCCTGGGACGGATGGCCCTTCCCTTGATAGAACATCCGTTCTATCATTCGGAGTCCGATGGACGCCCGACCCGACCGCCTCGCCACCCTCGCCTCGCTCCGGGAGCGCTGGGGTGCCGCAGCGCCGCGATCCGGTGCCGAGGTCTTCGGCGCGCTCGCCGTGGCGCCACTCCCCGGGGAGGCGACGCTTCCCGGGAGCTCGCCCTGGCCGGCGCTCCTGCCGCTCCCGGGCACGGGCGCGGCAGCGCTCCAGCCGCCCGCGGCCCGGCCCCGCGGCACGCCGGATCCTGCCGACACGGACCGGGCGGTGCCGACCGGCTTCCCGGCGCTCGATGCGCTGCTCGCCGCGGGCGGGCTTCCGCGGGCGGGTACGGTGGCGCTGGCGGGAACGGGCTCCAGCGGCGCCACCACCCTCGCGCTCCGGGCGCTTGCGGAGGCCCAGGCGACGGGCGCGCTCGCCGCCTGGATCGACCTCCCGCGCAGCCTGGATCCGGTCGAGGCGGTCGCCCGGGGGATCCGGCTCGAATGGCTCGCGGTGCTCGTGCCCGACGGGCTGGACCAGGCCCTCGCGATGGCCGGCACCCTCCTCCAGGCCCGCGCGGTCGACGTCCTGGTTCTGGATCTCGGCGCGTCGAGGGAGGCCCTGGCGGCTCGCCTGCCGGTCCCCGCCGACGGCCCGGCGCGCCCGGGCGGGGTCCCGCGCAACGCGACCGGGCGGACGCGTCCACCGCGGCCGGCGGAGCAGCTGGGGCGGCTGGCGGCGTTCGCCCGGCGAGCCGGCGCGCTCCTCCTCGTACTGGTTCCCCCGGAGGCGCCGGCGGCCCTGCGGGCGGCGGTCGACGAGGGGGCGGGGCTCCGGCTGGAGCTCCGGCGGCGCGGCTGGATCCGGCTCGGGCGGGAGGTCGTCGGGCAGCAGGCCGAGGTGCGCGTCGCGAAGGATCGCCGCGGGGCACCGGACCGGCGGACGACGCTCCGGATCCTCTACGCGGAGGGCGGGCCGAGGGACCGCTGCCTGGCCCGCGACGAGCTCCTGGCGGAGGAGCCCGTCGCGGTGCCGCTCGCGTCTCGGCCCACCCGAGCTGCCGCTCCCCCGGGCCTCCCGCCCGTCCGGACCCTCCCCGCCAGCGCCTCTTCGTCCCACGAGACCACCCGATCGACCGATGCGCCTCCTCCATCTCGCCTGGCCCCATCTCGCGCTCCGGCTCGCCAGCCGGCGCGCGACCGAGCCGCCGCCCGCCGGCCCGCTGATCCTGGGCGGGCAGCCGTGGGATGACGGCGTCGTCCTCGACGTGGACGCCGCCGCCCGCGCGCTCGGCGTCCGGCGCGGGATCGCGCTCGGCCAGGCCCACCGCCTGGCCCCCGAAGCGACGTTCCTCGTGCCCGTCCCGGAGCGACGATGCCCGGCTGGTCGAGGCCGCCCTCGACGCGCTCGCCACCTTCAGCCCCGGCGTCTCCGGGCCGGTGGAGGTCGCGGATCCGGCGTTCGGCTCGCTGGAGGTCCAGCTCGACGGGCTCGAGGCGCTCTGGGGCCCCGAGCCGGCCCTCGTCGCGAAGGTCCGGGCCGCGCTCGTCCCGCTCCTGCCGGGGACGCCCCGGGCCGGGATCGCCGGCACCCGCTTCGCTGCCGCGCTCGCCGCGGCCACCGGGCCGGGACCCGCCGCCGTCCCCGCGGTCAGCGTGCCCCCCGGCGACGACGCGGCCTTCCTCGCTCCGTACCCGGCCGGCGCGCTGGCCCGCGACCCGGAGGTCCGAGGCCGGCTGGCCCGGTTCGGCCTGGCCACGATCGGGGAGGTGGCAGCGCTCCCCCGGAGCGCGCTCGTCGCCCGCTTCGGGAGCGAGGTCGGCGGCCGCCTCCACGACCGGGCGAACGGTCGCGAGACGGACCCGTTCGTGCCCCGCCGGGCGCCGGAGCGGCTGGCCCTGGGTCTTCCCCTGGAGCCGCCCGTGGCGGGCGTCGAGGCGATCCGGTTCGTCCTGCGCCGGCTCGCGGGGGCGCTCGCCGCCCAGCTCGACGCCCGCGGGCTCGCCGCCGGCCGCGCCCGGCTGACGCTCGTCCTGGATCCCACGTTCCGGCCGGGACGCCTGCCGCTCTCCGGGGAGGACCTCCCGCGCTGGGTCGCGGAGCAGCGGCTCCCGGAGCCCACGGTGGACCCGGAGGCCCTGGAGCGGCTCCTCCTCGAGCGCCTGGAGCGGGAGCCGCCCGGCGCCCCGGTCGCCCGCCTGGAGCTGGAGCTGCTGGAGGCGACGCCGGCGGCCGGTCACCAGCTGGCCCTCTTCGCGCCCCAGGCGAACGCGAGCGCCCGCCTGGGCTGGCAGCTCGCCCGGCTCGCCGTCCGCTACGGGGAGGGCCGGGTGGGCCGCGTGACGCTCGGGGATCCCGAGGCGCCGCTCCCGGAGGCCCGCTGGACCTGGCATCCCGTGGCCACGGACGGCACGCGTTGACCCGCCTGCTGCGCGAGCACCCGTCGATCGAGGCGGAGCTGGACGGCGCGGACCGGCTCGTGGCCATCCGCTGGCTCGGGCGGCGCGAGCCGGTCGAGGTCTGCACGCGCTGGCGCGTCGACGAGGCCTGGTGGGGTCGGCCGATCGCCCGTGACTACTTCAAGGTGGTCGGGACCAGCTGGCTCGCGCTGGTCTACCTCGACCGGGTGGACGGAACCTGGCACCTGGAGCGGCTCTACGACTGAACTGCCCGCCCCCGGCAGCGGCCGGTCAGGTCCGCAGGCTGGCCGGCACGCTCTCGCGGACGAGCCGGACGGCCTCCCCGATCCCGTTCCTCCAGGCGTCCCCGTGCCCGGGCAGGACCAGGCCGGCCTCCAGGGCAGCCAGGCGTCCCAGGGACGCGATCGCCTGCCGGTTGTCCGCGTTGAACGCGGTCGCGAAATGGGGGCCGACCCGGCCGGTCACCACGTTGCGGGTGACGAACGCGTCGCCCACGAAGAGAACGTCGCGGGCCGGGACGTGGAACGCGGCGCTCCCGGCCGTGTGGCCGGGCACGTGGATCACCAGCGGGGCGCCCGGGACGTCGAGGCTCGCCCCGTCGGCGAAGGTTCCGACCTCGGCGATCGGGGTCACCTTCGTCATCCCGTGGCCCAGGGCAAAGGCCAGGAACCGCGCCATCGCGAGCGGGCTGATCCCGCGGTACCCGGGCCCGCCCCGGTCGCGGGTCGCCTTGACCTCGCCGCGGGCGAGGGCCGCGTCCTCAGCGTGGACCGAGACCGGCACCCCTCGCTCGGCGCGGATCCGCTCGGCGAACCCGACGTGGTCGGAGTGGGCGTGGGTCAGGAGCAGGGCGCGCACGTCGTCGACGGTGCGGCCCATGGCCGCCAGCTCGGCCGGGAGCTCCTTCCAGTACCCCGGCGCCCCGGCGTCGACGATCGTCACCGCCCCGGCATCCTCGAGCAGGTAGACGTTGATCAGGCCGGAGCCGATCCGGTGGAGGCCGGGAGCGAGCTGCACGGCGCGCGATCCTCGGGTGGAGCGCTTGGCGACCGCGCGGGGGGGCGCGGGCCGCTGCCCTCCGTCAGCTCTTCGCGAGGCCCTGCGCGCCCATGATCACGAGGATGACCATCAGCGCGACCAGGACGAGCGCCAGCAGGCCGGCCCCGAGCCATTCACGCGTCGTCGGTCGCATCGTCCTCGGCTCCTTCGCGGCTCTCGTCGGCCCGTCCCACCCCGGTCAGGGTCGCGGGCATCCCGCGCCATAGTAGACGGTGATGAAGCGCACGCTGCCCAGCGGGCGCACGGTCACCTGCGCTTGGCAGGAGCCCGCCCCCGCCAGGGTCAGCACCGCGCTGCCGTCCTCACCCGACCCGACGCCATCGACCGAGAGGCCGAGCCCGCCGAGGCCGGCCTCGATCCGGGCGACCGTCACCTCCACGGTGAGGTCCGTGACGTAGACGGCGCTGGCCGGTCCAGCCGTCGGATCCCCGGGCGTGGCCGGACGTGCCCCGACCGGGATCGGGAAGCCGACCGGGATCCGATCCCAGGCCTTGCCCCAGGACGTATCGATCAGGGCGGCCGCATCCGCGGCGCCGGGCGTGGTGGATGGACGCTCGACCGGGGTCGGGGAGGGCCGCGTCGGCTGCGCGGATCCGGCGGGGGCCGCGGTCGCGATCGGCGTCGACGCTGCGGGTCGAGCCGTCGCGGATCCTGCGCAGCCGGCGACCAGGCCGGCGACGAAGGCGAGGAGCACGAGGGGGGCGTGCAGTCGGCGGCGCATGTGGCCGACATCGTAGCCCGGCCCGCCGGATCGACATCGAGGAGCCTGCCGGGAATTGTGCGGGCCCCGCCGCGGAGGGTCGCGACGGGGCCCGGACGGAGCGCCTCCCGATCCCCAGGCGTCGGGATGGCGGAGGGATGTGCGGATCAGCCCGCCGTCCCGGCGGCGGCTTCGAGGAGGGCCGGGAGGACGACGAGGACGAGCACGAACACGAGCACCAGGAGCGAGATGGTGGGGAGGAGCAGGCGGGTGCCCGAGCGGAGGGTGCTCATCGTGCTGATCTGACGTGAATCCGCGCCGATTTGTTGCATCGTTGCGAGACTTGACGCAATAGAACATTCGTTCTAGCATTGAGCACCCCGCCGACCGCGACGGCCGCGCCGCCGTCCTCTCATCGACGCCGCGAAACGGGGTCGCGCCATGCCCGTGCCGGCCTACGCCGAGCTCCACGTGCACACCAACTTCTCCTTCCTCGACGGTGCCTCGCCGCCGGCGGATCTCCTCGCCCGGGCGGTGGAGCTGGGGCTCTCCGGCCTCGCCGTCACCGATCTCGGGGGCCTCTACGGCGTGGTCCGCTTCGCCTCTGCGGCGGAGGAGGCCGGGATCAGGCCCGTGATCGGGGTCGAGGTGGAGCTTGCCGACGCCGCGGTCCCGGATCCCCTGGGGATCGTCGTGCCGGCCCGCCGGCCGGACCGCGCCCGGGCCGGAGCCCGTCCGCCCGAGGCGCCCCACCCGCAGGGCGGCCTGCCGGCCCGCCCGGCCCCGGACCGGGCCCGCCTGCCCGGCCATCGCCACGCCGTGAAGGAGGACCATCGGGGCGTCGGTCGGGCCCAGCGCGGTCCGCACCTGGTCCTCCTCGCCCGGGACGGCGTCGGCTACCGGAGCCTCTGCCGGCTCGTGAGCCGGGCCAACATGGCGGGGACGAAGTCCGCGCCCCGGGTGAGCCAGGCGCTCCTCGCGGAGCACGCCGCGGGCCTCGTCGCCCTCTCCGGGTGCCGGGACGGCGAGCTGGCTCGACGCCTCCGGGCGGGGGACCGGGCGGGGGCGCGGGCGATGGCGGAGCGCTACGCGGCGATCTACGGGACGGCCGGCCCGGGGGTGGGGATCGCCGGGGCCGGGTTCGTCCTCGAGCTCTCGCACCATCTCCTGCCGGACGACGACTGGCTGGTCGCCGAGACGGCCCGCCTCGCCGCCGAGCTCGGCCTGCCGGTCGTGGTCACGAACGACGTCCGGTACGCCCGGCCGGAGGATCGCGAGCTCCACGACGTGCTGACGGCGATCCGCCACGGCCGCTCGCTCGAGACGCTCGGGGAGCTCCGGACGCCCAGCGGGGAGCACTGCCTGAAGTCCGCGGCGGAGCTGGCCGCGCTCCCGCCCGGCGACCCGGCGAGCGGGGACCCGGGCACGGCCCGGGCGTGGGCCGAGGGCCTGGCGAACGCGGGGGCGCTCGCCGCCGCCTGCTCCGTGGACCTCGGGTTCGAGCGCTACCGCTTCCCGGGCTTCGCGGTGCCGGGCGGGGAGACGCCCTTCTCGTACCTCGTGGAGCTCTGCCACGGGGGGATCCGGCGGCGCTACCACCCGGTCTCGCCGCCCGTGGTGCGCCAGCTCGCCCACGAGCTCGACGTCATCGAGCGGACCGGGCTCGCCGAGTTCTTCCTGATCTGCTGGGACCTCATGCGCTTCGCCCGGGAGCGCCGGATCCCCGCCCAGGGCCGGGGGAGCGCGGCGGACTCGATCGTCGCCTATGCCCTCGGGATCACCCGGGTGGACCCCATCCGCCACAACCTCCTGTTCGAGCGCTTCATCAACGAGGGCCGGACCACGTACCCGGACGTGGACATCGACTTCAGCTCGGAGCGCCGCGAGGAGGTCATCCAGTACGTCTACGAGCGCTACGGGGCCGAGCACACCGGGATGGTCTGCAACCTCGTGACCTACCGGGCCCGGAGCGCCGTCCGGGAGGTGGGCACGGCGCTCGGGTTCCCGCGGCCGCTCGTGGACCGGGTCGCCAAGGCGCTCGAGACCTACGATTCCGTGATGGTCCGCCGGGACCTCGAGGCGGACGGGGGGTTCGCCGGGTTCTTCCGGCGACCGGGCGAGGACGGCGCGGAGGTCGGTGGCGGGCCCGGGCCGGACGCAGCGCCGGAGGTGGCGCGCCGGCACGGCCTGACGGACCGGATGGGCCAGCTCAACCACGCCCGGGGCGGGCGGGTCCGGACCGGCGGGGCGGGGGAGGCGGGATCGGGGCGGCTGCTTCGCCCGGAGGACGCGGCACGGCTGTCCGGGACCCTCCCGGGCACGGGCTCCAGGCCGTCGATCAGGGGCGGCGGTCCCGGTGAGGACCGGGGCGGCCCGGGGGACTCCCCGGCGAGCGTTGCGTGGCTGGCCCGGGAGGGCGCCCGGGCGTCCGCCCCTCCGGGCGCGGGACCGGGAAGCGGCCACACGTTCGGGCCGGGGGCCGGGGGTCCGCGCCGCCCGGGCCCGCCGGGCACGGTCGACGGTCGCCCGATCGACGAGGAGTCCGGGGTCGTGGCGCCGCCGGCGCGCGCCGTGGACGGGCTCGGTCGCCCGCACCGCTGGGACCCGCCAGCCACGCCATCCCGGCTCGGCGGAGCGGGCCGCGACGTCCGGCAGGCGGGCTCGTCCGTTGCCCGGATCGCCCCCGAGCCGGCGCCCCGGCCACGCGGCGGGAGCGTGGCCGCGCTCTCCCCGTGGGAGCGCTGGCTGGAGCTGTGCGCCCGGATCGACGGGTTCCCCCGCCACCTCTCGATCCACAGCGGCGGGATGCTCGTCACCGCGGCGCCGCTCATCGACATCGCCCCGCTGGAGCGGGCCACGATGCCCGGCCGGGTCGTCGTCCAGTTCGACAAGCGCGACGTGGAGACCCTCAAGCTCATCAAGCTGGACCTGCTGGGCCTCGGGATGCTCGCGGCGATCGACGAGACGCTCCAGCTGATCGAGCACGACTGCGGAGCCTGCCTGGACCTCGACCGGATCCCCGAGGAGATTCCCGAGGTGTTCGCGATGCTCCAGGCCGCCGACACGGTCGGGGTCTTCCAGGTGGAGAGCCGGGCCCAGATGCAGACGCTCCCGAAGTCGCGGCCGAGCTGCCTGGACGACCTCGTGGTGGAGGTCGCGATCATCCGGCCCGGCCCGATCCAGGGGAATGCCGTCCACCCGTACCTGCGGCGCAAGCAGGGGATCGAGCCGGTCGCGTACCTCCACCCCTCGCTGGAGCCGGTCCTGCGGGATTCCCTCGGCGTGATCCTCTACCAGGAGCAGGTCATGCGGATCGCGATCGACGTGGCCGGCTTCAGCCCCGGGGAGTCCGACGGGTTCCGGCGGGCGATGGGCACCTGGCGCTCCACCGCCGAGATGGAGAAGCTCCACGCCCGCTTCGTGGACGGCTGCGTCCGCGTGCAGGGGATGCCCCGCGAGGACGCCGAGGAGCTCTACCGACAGGTCGCCGGGTTCGCCAGCTTCGGCTTCGCCAAGAGCCACGCGGCCGCGTTCGCCCGGACCGCCTACGAGTCCTCGTTCCTGAAGCTGTTCTACCCGGCCCAGTTCCTGGTCGGGCTCGTCAACGCCCAGCCGATGGGCTTCTACCCGGTGGAGGTCCTGGTCAACGACGCGAAGCGCCACGGCGCCAGCGTGCTCCCGGTGGACGTCAACGCCTCGCTCTACCGGACCACGACCGAGTGGATCGGCCGGCCGGGCTGGACGCTGGCCGGCCCGCGGGGCGACGACGGGAGCCGTGACGGGGACCCGGGCGAGCCGCTCCCGCCGGATGCGGGGATCCCGGCGCGGCCGCGACCCGTCCGGTCGTCGGCGTGCGTGATCCCGTTCGCGGCCGCGCGGGAGCGCTGGGCGGCGGAGGGCGCGCTGGGCTGGGGCGTCCGCCTCGGCCTCCACCTGGTGAAGGGGATCGGCGAGGAGCAGGCGGCCCACCTCGACGCGGAGCGGGCGCGCGGCCCGTACGCGTCCCTCGCGGATGTCGTGGAGCGTACGAGCCTGCCCGAGGAGGTGCTGGAGCGGCTGATCCGGGCGGGCGCGCTCGACTCGCTCGGGCGGCCGCGGCGCGAGCTCCTCTGGCAGCTGCGCGAGGTGGCCCGTCCCGCCAAGGGAGCGCCCCGGGGCGGTGGCCGGGTCGCCGGACGGCCGCTGGACCTGCGGCTCCCCGCGACGGACGCGCCGGACCTCCCGCCGCTCTCGGAGATGGAGCGCCTGGGGGACGCCTACGCCATCCTCTCCCTCGACGCCCGGCGCCAGGTGGTCGCGCTCTTCCGGCCCGCCCTGGACCGGCTCGGCGCCGTGACGAACGCGGCCCTGGCTGACCGATCGCCGGGGGCGGTGCGGATCGGCGGGCTCGTCGTGACCCGGCAGCACCCCATGACGGCCCGCGGAACGGTCTTCCTGGCGCTGGAGGACGAGACCGGGATGGTGAACGTCACGCTCTGGCCGGACGCCTGGGCGCGCCTCCGGGGCGTCGTCCGGCGCAACGCGCTGCTGGTCGTGGACGGCACGCTCCAGCGCGAGTCGAGCGTCGTGAACGTGGTGGCCCGCGAGATCCGGCCCCTGGTCGACGAGGCGCGCCGGGTGGGCGGGCCCGGGCAGCCGGACGGCGTCCGCCAGCTGGGCTACGCGGGGATGCGCCGGATCGGCTGAGACCCCGGGTCGAGCCAGCGTGCGACCGGCCGCGCACAGCCCTCCCTGCGGACCGCGCAACGACCCCGGCGGAGGCGGGGCCGTCCCCCCTGGCGGCCCGGGCTTGCGCCCCGGATTGATCGCCGGACCTCCACCGGGGCCGTCGCGTCAGGCAGTTCGCCGGGGCCGGGCAGCCGGATCTTCGGGGCGTCGGTTCCAGCTCGCGCGCCGTCCGGGCGCGACGGTCAGCGGCGCCGTCCCTGGTTGGAGCGGGCGGCCTGGCGGGCCGCCTGGCGGGGCGGCGACGAGAGCGAGAGGAACCGGCGGTAGAAGCCCGCGAAGGCACCGACGAGGATCCCGAACGGCACCGCCGTGACCAGCGCGTTGATCGCGATCGCGACCTTCTGGTCGCCGGCCAGGATGTACGTGAAGCCCAGCGGGGTCTCCACCGACGACGTGAAGCTGGCGAACAGGATCGCGTAGGCCAGCACGTTGACCAGGCCGACGACGCCGCCGGCGAGCCACGCGCCGCGCGGGGCCAGCATCCCGGCCAGGAACGGCAGGATCATGGGCGGGGGCTGCAGGGCGATGTTGCCGAGCAGGGCCACGATCGGGTTGCGCTGCATCCCCGGGATGAAGAAGAGGACCGTCGTTGCGACAACGACGAGGACAGGGATCCACAGCGCCTTCGAGTGGATCGCAGTGGCGGGCAGCGCCCGGATGTCTCCGAGGATGTCGGGCGCACCCGCGGCCTTGCGCAGTGCCGCGACGAAGCCGGGGCGCTCGCCGCCGCGGTCGACGCGGGCGGGCTGCGCGGCTGTCCGGGCGCGGCCCGCTGGCGGACGGGGTGCCGCGGTGACGGCGCTCTCGTCGTCGCCCTCGACGGGCTCGGTGCCGTCCACGACGGCCGCGCGGTAGCGGCGACGGGCTTCGGCGCGCTCGGTTTGTTTGGCGCGGGCCACGGGTCCTCCTGCTGCTGGATTGTCGCGACGCGACGCCGCCCGCGCATCGTAGCGCGGCGCGAGATAAGCGGGAGGTGAGGCGCGCCGGGTACACCTGCGCCACGCACCGCCGTGCCGCTCCGCCGACCATCCTCGTGCCTGCCCGCCGGGAGGTCGTCCATGCGCGCTCCGCGCGGCGCCGTGCTCGGCGCGCTCGCCGTCGTCGTCCTGCTTGCCCTTCCGGGCCCGGCCCGCCCTCCCGGCGGCACGGTCACGCTGGAGCCCGGACCGGCGGCTGCGGTGACCTGGCCCACATCGTCCGGACTGCTCCTCGCGGAGGTCCTCACGGGCGGCGCGTCGGCGTCGGACGAGTACGTCGAGATCACGAATGCGGGTTCCGGACCGACAGACCTCGCCGGCATGGAGCTCGTCTACGTGACCGCGACCGGGGGCACGATCACGCGCAAGGCGACCTGGCCGGCCTCCACCATCGTCGAGCCGGGTCGCCACGTCCTGGTCGCCAACACGGCCGGGATTCACGCGGCGAGTGCCGACGCGACGTACTCGGGTGGCCTCGCCGCCACCGGCGGCGCGATCGTCCTTCGGCCGGTCGGGGGCAGCCCGGTCGACGCCGTCGGGTGGGGCGACGCGGCCAGCCAGTTCGTCGAGGGCGCCACCGCGCC
Organism: uncultured Chloroflexia bacterium; assembly: GCA_963801445.1. Taxonomy (GTDB): domain Bacteria; phylum Chloroflexota; class Limnocylindria; order Limnocylindrales; family CSP1-4; genus CTSoil-043. Next base: position 27,897 of record CAWDEW010000008.1, read on the forward strand.
GGCGCCACCGGCCGGCTCGAGCATCGAACGGCGACCAGGGGGCGCGCTCGGAAACGGCCTCGACAGCAACGACAACGCCGCCGACTGGGTCGTGAACCCCGCGCCGGTGCCCCAATCGCTGGCGTCCCCGGCGGTCCCACCGCCCTCGCCCAGCCCGGCGCCGACGGAGAGTCCGAGCACCACGCCAGGTCCGACGACGGCTCCGACGCCGGCGCCCGAGCCGTCCGCGAGCCCGACGCCCAGCCCGGAGCCGACGCCGAGTGAAAGCCCGAGCGCGGATCCGAGCCTCGAGCCCACGCCCAGCGCGGTGCCGACCGAGGCCCCGACGCCCAGCCCGGAGCCGACGCCGAGTGAAAGCCCGAGCGCGGATCCGAGCCTCGAGCCCACGCCCAGCGCGGTGCCGACCGAGGCCCCGACGCCCAGCCCGGAGCCGACGCCCAGCGCCGACCCGTCCGAAGCCCCGACGCCCAGCCCGGAGCCGACGCCCAGCGCCGACCCGTCCGAAGCCCCGACGCTGAGCCCTGAGCCCACCGCGGACCCGACGCCTTTGCCCTCGCCGGAGCCGACGCCCAGCCCGATTCCGACCGACCCCACCAGCCCCGCTCCGATCGTGTCGCCCTCCGCGGCACCAGACCCGACGCCGGTCCCGGACGCCGCCATCCCGATCGCCGAAGCCCGACAGCTCCCAAGCGGCCTCACGGTGGCCGTGCAGGGCGTGCTGACGACGCCGCTCGGTCTGCTGGAGGACGGGCGCGGGGCGTTCCTCCAGGACGCGAGCGGCGGGATCGCCCTCCTCTTCGACGTGACCCCCGAGGCGCTCCCGGCCGGATCGACGCTCCGGGTCAGCGGGACGCTCGACGACCGCTACTCCCAGCGCACGCTGCGCGTGGCGGCCCCGCCCGTTGCCCTCGGGACAGCGCCGCTGCCCCAGCCGTTCGAGATCGCGACGGGCGATGCCGGCGAAGTCCTCGAGGGGCTCCTGCTCTCGACCAGCGGCACCGTGACGGAGGCGCCCAGCGCGCTGACGAGCGGGCTGGCCGTCACGCTCGACGACGGCAGCGGCCCGATCCGGGTCGTCCTCGTCGCAGGCATCGAGCCGGCGGGGCTGGCCCGCGGCATGCGACTCGCGGTCCGTGGCCCCCTGGGCCAGCGCGACGCAACGGGCAGCGGACTCACGGGCTACCGCCTCGACGTCACCCGGGCCGGGGACCTCGCGGTCGTGGTACCCGACCCGACGCCCACGCCGGAGCCATCCCCTGCGCCCAGCGCGACCCCGGACTCGACGCCCGCGCCGACCGCAGCGCCCACCCCGTCGCCGGCGCCGAGCCCGACCCCGATCCCGACGACCTCCCCGACGCCCGCTCCGACGCCTGCCCCGTCCCCGAGCGCGAGCCCGACGCCCTTCGAGCCCCCAACCGTTCCGATCGCCGTGGCCCGGGCCGGGGCCGTCGGGTCATCGGTCCGCATCGAGGCCACGGTCGTGGCATCGCCCGGGCGGGTCGGCGTGGCAGCGCTCCTTGCCGTGGCTGACACCAGCGGCGGGATCTTCGTGCGGTTCGACGAAGCGCTCAACGTCGCCCGCGGCGACGTCCTGCGCCTCACGGGGCGGCTCGCCGACCCCTACGGCCAGCTGGAGCTGCGGGTCGCGGCGACCGGCCTCGTCCGCACGGGCAGCGCGGCGCTGCCCGAGCCGCTCCCGCTCGGCCCGGCCGGTCTCGGCGAGTCGACCGAGGCACGGCTCGTCACTCTGGAGGGAGTGATCGCGGGGACGCCGGTTCGCGAATTGGGCGGGGACGTCGTGATGCGCCTGGTGGGCGCGGCCGGCAAGAGCGCAGCGCTCCGGGCCACGCGCGCCAGCGGGATCGAGCCAGGCTCGGTCCACTCCGGCGACCGCGTTCGCGTCGTCGGGATCGTCGGCCAGCGGGCCTCGCGCCGGGGAGCCCTCGACGGCTACCGCGTCTGGCTCCGGGATCCTGCCGACGTCCGCCACCTCGCCGGGACCACCGGCCCGTCGCCCACGCCCCATCCGTCCGGCTCGCCCCGACCGACGGCGACGCTCGCCTGCGACGGGCCGCTCGTCGCGATCGCGTCCGCCCTCCGCTCGTCCGGGATCGTCTGCGTAGCCGGGACGGTGACCGTTCCGGCTACGCTGCTCGACGCCTCGGGCCGCCGGATCGTCATCCAGGACGCCACGGCGGCCATCGAGGTCCTGCTCCCGTCCGACGCCGCCGCACCTGCTCCCGGTGATCGGGTACGCGTCGCAGGGACGATCGGGCGAGCCTATGGCGCACCCCGGATCGCCGCGACGTCACTGGAGCGGACGGGTCACGCGGCCATCGCCCCCGAGGCCCTCTCCGGTGCGCCGACGGAGGCGCTCGAATGGCGAATCGTCCGGTTCGACGGGAAGATCGCGGAGCGTCGCCGGATGGGCGACCGGTGGCGGCTCGAGGTGGAAGCCTTCGGGGTCTCGATTCCCGTCGCTGGCATGCCCGGCGCCGGGATCGCTCCAGGACCGCTCGAGCCCGGAGCCCGCGTCCGCGTCGTCGGCATCATCCGCCGGCCCTTCCCGACCGCGTCCGATCGCCGCTTCGTCGTGGTCCCTCGGTCACCTGCCGACGTCGCGATCCTGGCCCCGCCCTCCGCCGGCCCGGGCGGCGCGGCCTCGGGCAGCCGCGGCGGTCCGGGAGCGCATGCCGGATCCACGAGCGGCAGCGGGGTCGGGGGCACGACCGCGGGACCGCGGGACGCGGACATCGCCGCGCTCGGGACGCTCGTCGGCGCCCGTGTCAGGGTCGGCGGCCTTGTCGTCGCCGCCACCTCCGACGCGCTGGTCGTGGACGACGGGACCGCTGCGGGCCGGCTTGTGCTCGGCGGCGATGCTGCCGTCTACCTCGGCTCGCTCGGGATGGGCGACGCTGTCGGGGCCACGGGCACGGTGCGCGACGGCATGGATGGCCCGGAGGTGCTCGTGGGAGCGGCGGCCGACCTGGTCCGGCTGGGTGATCTCGGTGAGGGCCTGCCCCTGGACCCGGTGAGCCCGCTCGAAGCTTGGGCATCCGGGGCACCGGACGCGAGCGCCGAGCCCGCGGCCGTGCGCCCCGCTGCCCCGCGCGGCGGACCCGAGGCGGGCGGCGGGCCCGCTTCGCCCGGGGGCGCAATCGTCCCGGGTGCGGCGGGCGTCGCCGCCGTCGTCCTGCTGCTCGCCGCTGCCGCTGCCCTGGCGTTCGCTGCGCGCCGCCGCCGTGACGCCGGCCGGACCGCCCATCGAGTCTCCCTGCGGCTGGCCGAGCTGGCGTCCTCACGGGCTCCGGACGCGGGTCCGGCTCCCGGTTCGGCGGTGACGGCGCGCAAATCGGCTTGACGCTCACGTTCGGTGCGGTCTACCGTTGCGCGAGTTCCGCGCGAGCCGAGCGTGAACGGACCCTCGGGTCCCGGGGGCACGGCGGCGCGAGATCCGTCATCCACGAGTCCGGACGGGCGCAGGGCGCGGGCCCTGGGACGTCCATCTGTGTGAAGGAGGGTCCCGGAGTGGCTGAGGCTTACTGCGTCAAGTGCAAGGCCAAGCGCGAGGTCAAGAACGCGCAGTCGATCACGATGAAGAACGGCAAGCCGGCGATCTCGGGCACCTGCCCGGTCTGCGGCACGAAGGTCTTCAAGATCGGCGGGTAGCCGCCCTCTCGTTTGCCACGATCGAGCCCCCGCCGGGAACCCGGCGGGGGCTCGTGGCGTCTTCCGGCCGATCTGCTCGCTCGACGGCCCGCGGGCCGTTCGGACCGCGAGCCTGCGACGCTCGACCCGAGGGGCCTGCGGAGCCGCTTGCTAGAATGCGCGCGGTCCCCATCGCAGTCCTGAGGTCCAGTGTCGCCACGATCCCTTCGCGTCCATGAGCTGGACGGCGCGCCACATCGCGTCGCCGGCCGGACCGGGGATCGTGTTCCCGGAATCGTTCGCCAGGCCCCGTCCGCCCGATCTGCGGACCCGCGCGCAGGGGCGCGTGCTTCCAGCCTGGCCGGACGTGCGCTCCTCGTCCGCATCAGTGCCGCGTCATCCGGCGCGGCTTCGACCAGCTAGCCCGTCATCCACCAACCGGAGGTTCCACCCATGACCGTGCGCGTCGGCATCAACGGCTTCGGTCGAATCGGTCGCCAGAGCCTGAAGGCGATCATCGAGCGCGCCCCGGGCGTCGAGGTCGTCGCCGTCAACGACATCGTCGACGTGGCGACCAACGCCCTCCTGTTCAAGCACGATTCCACGTACGGGGCATACCCGGGCGAGGTCACCTACACGGACGACGCGATCGTGATCGACGGGCGCCACGTGCAGGTCCTCCAGGTCGCCGATCCGGCGGCCCTGCCCTGGAGGGCGCTGGGGGTCGACATCGTCGTGGAGTCGACCGGACGGTTCACGGACGGCGAGAAGGCCAGGGTCCACCTCGAGGCCGGCGCGAAGAAGGTCATCATCAGCGCCCCGGCCAAGAAGGAGGACGTGACGATCGTCCTCGGCGTCAACGACAGCGCCTATGACCCCGCGAAGCACCACGTCATCAGCAACGCGAGCTGCACGACGAACTGCCTCGCGCCCGCGGCCAAGGTCGTGCACGACAACTGGACGATCCGGCGCGGCCTGATGAACACGATCCACTCCTACACGAACGACCAGAAGATCCTCGACGTCGCGCACAAGGATCCCCGCCGGGCCCGCGCGGCCGCCCTCAACATCATCCCGACCACCACCGGCGCCGCCAAGGCGCTCGCCCTGGTCATCCCGGACCTCAAGGGCAAGTTCGACGGGTTCAGCCTGCGCGTGCCCACCCCGACCGTGTCCGTCGTGGACTTCACGGCCGAGCTCGAGAGGGAGACCTCGGTCGAGGAGCTGAACGCGGCGTTCCGGGCGGCCGCGGCCGGTCCCCTCGCCGGGATCCTGGGCGTCTCCGACGAGCCGCTCGTGAGCTCCGACTTCCGGGGCGACACGCGCAGCTCCATCATCGACTCGGCATTGACCATGGTCCTGGGCGGGAACTTCGTGAAGGTCATCGCCTGGTACGACAACGAGTGGGGCTACAGCTGCCGCGTCGCCGACCTCGTCAAGATGGTGGCGGCCGCCCTTTGACCGCACGCGCTCCCGGCGCCACGGGTTCCTCCCGCGGCGCCCCGCAACCCTCCGCCACGAAAGGCAGGCGCCTGCCATGAACAAGCGCTCCATCCGCGATCTCGATGCATCCGGGAAGCGGGTCCTCGTCCGGGTGGACTTCAACGTCCCCCTCAAGGACGGCCGGGTCACGGACGACACCCGCATCCGGGCCGCGATCCCGACGATCAGGCACCTCCTGGACCAGGGCGCTCGGGTGATCCTGGCCAGCCACCTGGGCCGCCCCGACGGCAAGGTCCAGGACGGGTTGCGCCTCCGGCCCGTGGCCGAGCGGCTTTCCCAGCTCATGCGGATCCCGGTGCCCTGCACCGGCGACGCCCTGGGGCAGGGGACCGAGGACGCCGTCCGCCGGCTCCGGCCGGGCGAGGTCCTCCTCCTCGAGAACCTCCGCTTCCACCCGGAGGAGGAGAAGAACGACCCGGGCTTCGCCAGGGCGCTGGCGGCCTATGCCGACGTCTACGTGAACGACGCCTTCGGCACGGCCCACCGGGCCCACGCCTCCACGTACGGGGTCGCCGAGCTCCTGCCGGCCTACGTCGGGTTCCTGATGGAGAAGGAGATCGCGTTCCTCACGCCGCTCGTGGAGGAGCCGGACCGGCCCTTCGCGGCGATCATCGGGGGGGCCAAGGTCTCGGACAAGATCAAGGTCCTGAGCACCCTCGCCGACAAGGTCGACGTGCTGATCATCGGCGGCGGCATGGCCAACACGTTCCTGCTCGCCCAGGGCAAGAGCGTCGGCAAGTCGCTGGCCGAGCCGGACCGGGTCGAGGATGCCAGGAAGATCATGGCGGTGGCCGCCCAGCGGGGCGTGCGCCTGATCCTCCCGTTCGACGTCGTCGTGGCCAAGGAGGTCACCCAGGGAGCCGAGTACAAGACCCTCTCGACGGAGAAGCTGCCCGCCTCGTGGCACATCGTGGACGTCGGCAAGCAGTCGCTCGCGGCGATGTCCGAGGCCCTCGAGGGCGCCCGCACGATCTTCTGGAACGGCCCGCTGGGCGTGTTCGAGATCCCGGGCTTCTCGGCCGGCACGAAGATGATGGCCAAGCTCCTCGCGGAGAAGGCCGAGGCGGGTGCCACGGTCGTGGTCGGCGGTGGCGACTCCGTCGCTGCGGTCACCCAGCAGGGGCTGGCCTCGAAGATGAGCCACATCAGCACCGGCGGCGGCGCCTCCCTCGAGCTGATCGAGGGTCGCGTCCTTCCGGGCATCGCGATCATCCCGGACGCCGACGGCGTCGCCGGGGCCGGGGAGGCGAAGTGAACACCGAGATCGAGCTGATCGACGCCCGCGAGATCCTGGACTCGAGGGGCAACCCCACGATCGAGGTCGACGTCATCCTGGCCGACGGGTCGGTCGGGCGGGCCGCGGTCCCCTCGGGCGCGTCGACGGGCGTCCACGAGGCGGTCGAGCTGCGCGACGGCGACAGGGCGCGCTTCGGGGGCAAGGGCGTCCTCAAGGCGGTCGAGAACGTCCGCGAGACGATCGCCCGGGCCGTGGTCGGCGCCGACGCCGCCGACCAGCCGAGCATCGACGCCGCCCTCATCGACCTCGACGGCACCGCCAACAAGGGCAAGCTGGGGGCCAATGCCATCCTCGGGGTGAGCCTTGCCTGCGCGCACGCGGCGGCGTCCGCCCACGACCTGCCGCTGTACCGCTACCTCGGTGGGGCCGGGGCGCGGATCCTGCCCGTGCCCTTCTTCAACATCCTCAACGGTGGCAAGCACGCCGTGAACTCCACCGACTTCCAGGAGTTCATGGTCGCGCCGATCGGAGCGGCCAGCTTCGCCGAGGCGCTGCGGGCCGGCGCCGAGGTCTTCCACGCGCTCAGAAGCATCCTGAGCGACGGCGGCTTCTCCGTCGGCCAGGGTGACGAGGGCGGCTTCGCCCCGTCGCTGCCCTCGAACGAGGCGGCGGTGGAGGTGATCCTGCGGGCGATCGAGAAGGCCGGCTACCGGCCCGGAGACGACGTCGCCATCGCGCTCGACCCGGCCACCAGCTCGATCCTGGTCGATGGAACCGGCATCGAGGGCGTGGCCGGCCAGTACCGCCTGGAGCGCGAGGGCCGCACCCTCGACTCCGGCCAGCTCGTGGACCTCTGGGAGCAGTGGACCTCGCGCTACCCGATCATCTCGCTCGAGGATGGCCTCGCCGAGGATGACTGGGCCGGCTGGAAGGAGCTGACCGCCCGGCTCGGATCGAAGATCCAGCTCGTCGGCGACGACATCCTGGTCACCAACCCTTCCTTCATCGCGCGCGGGATCGTCGAGCAGGCGATGAACTCGGTCCTGATCAAGCTCAACCAGATCGGGACGCTGACCGAGACGATGGCCGCCATCGAGATGGCCCGCCGGGCCGGCTGGACGTGCCAGGTCAGCCACCGCTCAGGTGAGACGGAGGACACCACGATCGCCGACTTCGTCGTCGCGATGGGCACCGGCCAGATCAAGACCGGGGCCCCGTCCCGCAGCGAGCGCGTGGCCAAGTACAACCGGCTCGTGCGAATCGAGGAGGAGCTGGGCGGCGGCGCCCGCTACCTCGGGCGCGCCGCCCTGGCCGGCGCCGCGCCGTTCGGCGCGTGATCCTGGCCCGGCAGGAAGCGCCGGCCGAGCTTCGGGACGGCGTTCCCGGCGCCTCCCGGTCGCGCGGATCCGGAGCCCGCGCGTGAGCCGCCTCGTGGACCGGGGCGCGGTCAGCGCCGGGTGGGTCGGCCTGGGGATGGCCGTCACGATCGCCATCAGCTTCCTGCTGGTCATCCCGATCGAGCCGGTCTTCTGGGTCATGGCGCCCTTCGCGGGGCTCCTGATCGGCTACTACGCCAACGCCCGGGCGGATCGGCGGGCGGGCCCATGGCGCCGGATCGTCGCGAACGGGGCCTACGCCGGCGTCGTGACCGCCCTCTCCCTGGTGCTCCTCCTGCTGGGCACGAAGGCGATCTTCTTCTCCGCCGACAACGGGTATCGCGACGCCTCGGCCGGCGGCCCGATCAACGGCTGCACGTCCGGGGCCGACTGCGTCTACCAGCGCTACCTGGCGGAGGGGAAGGGGCCGGACTTCGCCCGGATCGGCATCACGGACGCGGCCTCGTTCAGCGCGTTCTACTGGCGCGAGCAGCTCAACACCGCGGGCACCGTCTTCACCCTCTGCCTGCTCGGCGGACTCGGCGGGGCGGCCGCCTACGGGATTGCCCGGCCCAGGACGCGTCGTGCCGATGGCCCCGCGGCGGGCACGACCTCGGCCTGACGATCCGGGCGGCTCGAGCCGGGCACCGGCGTTCGGTGGGCCGGGGCGCCGCCGCCCGCCCCGCAACTCTCTAGACTCGCCCGATGCCGCCCGTCGCGATCGGCCTCGTCCTTGCGTCCGCCATCCTCCACGTCGGCTGGAACGCGCTCGTCAAGACCTCCGGTGACCCGCTGCGGACCGCGACCCGGGCCGTCTGGCTGGGCGTCCTCGTGGCCACCCCGTTCGTGGCGGCCGGCTGGCTGGTGAGCGGCCGGCCCGGCCTGGCGCCGCTCGGGTGGGTCATCGCGTTCGTCTCGGGCGGCGTCGAGGTGCTCTACTACGTCGCCCTCGCGCGGGCCTACCGGCACGGCGAGCTGTCGGCCGTCTACCCCGTCGCCCGGGGCAGCGGGGCCCTCTTCGGGGTGATCGCCGGGATCGGGCTGCTCGGCGAGCGGCTCGCGCCGCTCGGGCTGCTGGGCGTCGCGCTCCTGCTGACCGGGATCATCTCCACGGCCAGGTCCGGGGCGCGGCGCGCGGCCCTCGTTCCGGCGCTGGCCACGGGCCTCACGATCGCGTCCTACTCGGCCCTCGACCGGCTGGGCGTCCAGACCGGGCCGCCCTGGCTCTATTCGTGGGCGATCTTCGCGTTCAACGCCCTCTGGTTCGTGGCCTGGCGGGTCGCGATCCGCGGCGCGGAGCGCCGACACCCGGGCGGGGAGGCGGAAGGCTCCGCCCCGGCCGACGTGGGCGACGGCGGCGGGCTGGGGCGTCCGCTGGCCACCGGCGTGCTCATCATGGTCACCTACACGCTCGTCCTGCTGGCGCTGCAGGTCGCGCCGCTCGCGGGCGTCGCGCCGCTCCGCGAGTCCGCGACCGTCCTCGCGGCAGCCTGGGGCGTCATCGCTCTGCGCGAGCGGGGTGGCGCCGCGTGGCGCGTGGGCGGGGCGATCGCGGTCGCCCTCGGCGCGGGGTGCCTCGCCCTCGCGGGCTGACCGGGGACATCGCCCCGTTCCTCGCGGCCCCGTGATCGCAGGGGCAGGCCGCGGAGCGGCCGGCTCCCGATTCGGACGCTCGCCGCCGGGGTTCGCCTCCGATGCGACCGGTCCGGGCAGGCGCCCGAAATCGAAGACCCCCGGGTGGTGGCCCGGGGGTCTTCGCACGAATGCGCGGTCTTCCGCCCGGGGTGACCCCGGACCCGGCTACTCGGCCTTCTTCTTTGCCGGCGCCTTCTTGGCGGGTGCCTTCTCGGCCGCGGCCTTGGCCGGCGCCTTGGCGGCGGCCTTGGGAGCGGCCTTCGCGGGCGTCTTGCCCGCCGCGGCCTTGGCCGGAGCCTTGGCGGCGGTCGAGCGTTCGGAGCGGCCTTCGCAGGCGTCTTGCCTGCCGCGGCCTTGGCCGGAGCCTTGGTCGCAGCCGCCCTGGCGGGGGCCTTCGCCGCAGGAGCCTCGGCGACCGTCCCGGACGCGGGCGTGGTGGCCCGGGTGCGGGCGGCCTTCGGGGCTGCCTTCTCGGCGGGTGCCGCCTTGGCGACCTTCGCGGGCACGTTCGCAGCCTCGCCGGAGTCGGACCGTCCGGCGCGCGCGATCGCGGCCTTGGCCTTGCCGGCCGCGGTCTGGGCGCCCTTGGCCTTCTCAGCCTTGCCGGCCGCGATGCGGGCCTTGGCGGCCTTCGCCGCGGCGGCCGTGCCGGTCGTCTTGGTGATGCGGGCAGTGGTCTGCACGCTCTCGCCGCCGAGGGCCGCGTTGACCTTCAGCGCGAGGCGGGCCTTGCGTCGGGCTGCCGCGTTCGGGTGGAGGGCGCCGGTCTTCGCGGCCCGGTCGAGGGCCGAGTATGCCTCGGCGAGGGACGCCGTCGCGTCACCCTCGAGCGCGCCGGTGGCGATCTTCAGGGTCTTGGTGACGAGGGTCTTGGCCTTCGTCCGACGCGGGCCGTTGACGGCTTCGCGCCGCTCGGCCTGGCGGACCCGCTTCTTGCCGGACGGCGTCCGAGCGCCGGTCCAGCCGCGGGGGGTATGAGCCACGGTCGTTCGGTCTCCAGCTGGTGGATCGATTGTGAATGGGGGGCGGCGCAGCGGGAGAGGACACCGCGACGGCGCGACCTCGGATGGTACCAGACGCACGCGCGATCGGGAACCACGGGCTCGGCGGCCCCTGGGCGGCGCGCGGGGCGGCGCGCCGGATGCCCTTCGAGGCGCGGCAGGCACCGGCCGCAGGACCCCACCCTCGCGGCCCGGTCGGCCGTCCGGACCGGCTACACTCGCCTCCCGATGGCCATCCCCCAGGAACGCCTGCGCAACTTCTCGATCATCGCCCATATCGATCACGGCAAGTCGACCCTGGCCGACAGGCTCCTCGAGCAGACCCACACGATCGATCCGCGCCAGATGACGAGCCAGGTCCTCGATTCGATGGACCTGGAGCGCGAGAAGGGGATCACGATCAAGGCCCGGGCCGTGCGCCTCGAGCACACGGCCAACGACGGCCTGGTCTATGGCCTGAACCTGATCGACACGCCCGGCCACGTCGACTTCGCCTACGAGGTCAGCCACAGCCTGCAGGCCTGCGAGGGCGCGATCCTCGTCATCGACGCGTCGCAGGGGATCGAGGCCCAGACGCTGGCCAACGTCCACCTGGCCCTCCGCCAGAACCTCGTGATCATCCCGGTCGTGAACAAGATCGACCTGCCGTCCGCCCAGCCGGACATGGTCATCGAGGAGCTGGAGAACGTGCTCGCGATCCCGCGCGAGGAGGTCCTCCTCGCCTCCGCGAAGGACGGCACGGGCGTCCCGGAGATCCTCCAGGCGATCGTCGACCGGATCCCGCCGCCCGGTGGCGACCCGGCCGGTCCCCTGCGCGGCCTCGTCTTCGACTCCCACTACGACCAGTACAAGGGCGTCGTGACCTATGTCCGGCTGGCCGAGGGCACGCTCACCGGGCACTCCCGGATCAGGCTGATGGGCTCCGGCGCCGAGGCCGAGATCCTGGAGCTCGGCGTGTTCCGGCCCCAGCTGGTGCCGGTCGGCAAGCTCTCCGCCGGCGAGGTCGGGTACATCGCCACCGGCCTCAAGAGCGTCCGCGACGCCCAGGTCGGCGACACGGTGACCGACGCGGCCGCTCCCGCGACGGACCCGCTGCCCGGCTACCTCCCGGCCAAGAGCCTCGTCTTCGCCGGCATCTACCCGATCTCCGGCGAGGACTACCCGCTCCTGCGCGATGCGATGGAGAAGCTGCACCTCAACGACGCCAGCTTCACGTTCGAGCCGGAGAGCTCCATCGCGCTGGGCTTCGGGTTTCGCTGCGGCTTCCTCGGGCTGCTCCACATGGAGATCGTCCAGGAACGCCTGGAGCGCGAGTTCTCGCTGGAGCTGATCGCGTCGGCGCCGTCCGTCGAGTATCGCGTCACGCCGATGGGGGGTCGGGCCGTCGTCACGGTTGACAACCCGGCGCTCATGCCGCCGGCCGGCGAGATCGAGACGATCGAGGAGCCCTGGGTGACGCTCTCCGTGATCACGCCGGGCAGCTACATCGGCTCGCTCATGGAGCTCTCCACCAACCGCCGCGGGTCCTTCGTGACCATGGAGTACCTCGACCCGACCCGGGTCCTGCTCACCTTCGAGATGCCCCTGGCCGAGCTGATCGTGGACTACTTCGACCAGCTCAAGAGCCGCAGCCAGGGCTACGCGTCGATGGACTACGAGGAGCTTGGCTATCGGCCCGCCCGGCTGGTCAAGCTCGACGTGCTGGTCAACGGAGAGCCCGTCGACGCCCTCTCGCTGATCGTGCACCGCGACAAGGCGCCCTCCGTCGGGCGACTCCTGACGGCCAAGCTCAAGGAGCTGATCCCGCGCCAGATGTTCGAGGTGCCCGTCCAGGCCGCGATCGGGTCGACCGTGGTCGCCCGCGAGACGATCCGGGCGATGCGCAAGAACGTCCTCGCCAAATGCTACGGTGGCGACATCACGCGGAAGCGGAAGCTGCTCGAGAAGCAGAAGGAAGGCAAGCAGCGCATGAAGCGCGTCGGGTCGGTGGAGATCCCCCAGGAAGCCTTCCTGGCCGTGCTCCGCATGGGCGAGGAAGGCTGAGGAGGGTCGGGAGTCCCAGGTGGAGAGCTCCATCCGTGTCCTGTGGGCGATCGGCCTGGCGGGCCTGCTGATCCTCCTGCGCCTCGAAGCGGCCGGGTTCGGGGCCGCGGAGTACGACGAGCCCGTGCTCGGGCCGCGCCACCCCTTCCTGCGCCGCACGGCCTGGTACGTCCTGGGGCTGGGGCTGATCGCCGCCATCATGTCCGTCCACCCCGCACCGGCGACGGAGCTGGGGCTTGCCCTCGGCGATCGGGCGAAGGCAATCCTGGGCGGGTTCGCGATCGGCGCCCTGGGGACCGGGCAGGCCGTCCTGTTCGCGCTCTGGCGCTATGGGATGCTCCGCTTCCCGCCCGCCTGGTCGTATCCCGACGCAATCCTGAACGCGATCGGCACCGCGTTCATCGACGAGGCCACGTTCCGGGGGGTCGTCCTCGGGCTCCTCCTCCTGGTGGGTCTCGACGTGCCCGTGGCGGTGCTGATCCAGGCCATCCTCTATACCCTGGCCACCCGCACGGGCGCCCCGGGCCGGGGTGGGTACGCGCTCGTGCTCAGCCTCGGCGTCGGCCTGGTCTGCGGCTGGATGACCGCCTCGATGGGCACGATCGGCGCGGCATTCCTGGGCCACGCGGTGACCCGGATCGCCGTGTTCGTGTGCACGGGCCACGCCGGGCACCCGATGCCCCGCGGCCGCGAGGTCGAGGAAGGCTGGGAGTTCCGTCGCCCGCCGGTCGGGTGGAAGGCCGCCGACGATCGCGATCCGACGAGCCGCGGGGGATGATGGCGGGGGACGCCCGACCGGAACGGGCGGCGGCTCCCCCTGCCGGGTTGTACGTTCACGTTCCGTTCTGCCGGTCGCTCTGCCCGTACTGTGACTTCGTGGTGTACCCGGGCGCTGTCGCGACCGGGCCCCGGGGTCGGACGGCCCGCTTCCTCGAGGCGCTGCGCGCGGAGCTGGACCTGCGAGCCGATCGTCTCGACGAGTCGTTCGGGCCGGCGGGGACGGGGGACGAGGGCACCGGGCGGCCGCCGCTCGCCTCGCTCTACCTCGGCGGCGGAACCCCGTCGCTGCTCTCGGCCGACGCCGTCGCGGACATCATCGGCCAGGTCAGGGCTCGCTACGGGCTGGCTCCCGACGCCGAGGTGACCATCGAGGCGAACCCGGGCCCCGACGACCGGGGCGACCTCGCCGGGTTCGCCCGGGTCGGGGTGAACCGCATCTCGCTTGGAGCCCAGAGCATGGACGCCGACGAGCTGCGCCGCCTCGGACGGCGACACCGCCCGGATGATGTCGCTGATTCCGTGGCCGCCGCCCGCGCCGGGGGGATCGGCCAGGTGAGCCTCGACCTCCTCTACGACATCCCGGGCCAGTCCCTGGCGTCGTGGGCCGCCACCCTGGAAGCGGCGGTCGCCCTGGAGCCGGATCATCTCTCCGCCTATGCGCTGACCCTGGATGATCCCGATGCCGAGGGGCTGACCGGCGCCGAAGGCGACCACCTCCCGACCCGGCCCGGGGCGCGGGCGTGGCGCGAGCGGGCCCGGTCGGGCCAGGACGAGGATCGGGCTGCCGGGGCCTACGGCCTCGCGGATGCGCTCCTCGAGGGCAGCGGCTACGCCTGGTACGAGCTCTCGAACTGGGCGCGGCCGGGCCGGCGCAGCCGGCACAACCTGGCCTACTGGGAGCGACTCCCGTACGAGGCCGTCGGGCCGGGCGCCCACGCGTTCGACGGGACGACCCGGCGCTGGAACGGGGCCCACCTGGACCGCTGGCAGGCCGCGCTGCTGCCGCCCGGCGGCGGGTCGGCCAGGCTGCCTCCCGGCGGATCGGAGGTCCTCGACGAGGAGGTGGCCGCCGCCGAGTCGCTGATCCTGGGCCTCCGAACGTCCGATGGAATCGCCACTGCCGACGCCCTCTCGCGAGCCGACGTGCTCACCTGGGCCGCCGAGAACGGCCTGGTCGAGGAGGTGCCCGGCGAGCGCGTGCGGCTCACCCTCCGCGGCCGACTCCTCTCCAACGAGGTCTTCGCCCGGCTGATCTGAGCGTCGCGGCGGCGATCCGTGGCGCCGCCCGCTGCATTGACACGCTTCCGGACCCGCGCTACGATCGGCCGGACGACGTTGGCACTCTCACTGCTAGAGTGCCAACATTGACTGGCACTCTACCTATTGGAGTGCCAGCTGGAGCACCGCTCGTGAACCGAGGCATTCGCCGCACCACCGGACCCCTGGACACGCGTTCCCAGGCGATCCTCCGGGCGGTCATCGAGGAATACGTCTCGTCGGCCATCCCGGTCGGATCGCACACGCTCGTGGAGCGCTACCACCTCGGGGTGAGCTCGGCCACGGTCCGGAGCATCCTGGCCGACCTGGAGCAGTCGGGGCTGCTGATGCATCCCCACACGTCCGCCGGCCGCATGCCGACGGATGCCGGCTACCGCTTCTACGTCGAGGCGCTGGTCGGCTCGATCCCGCTGCCGCCGATCGAGCAGCTGATGATCCGCCACCAGTTCGGCCAGGTGGAGTTCGCCAGCGACCAGTGGTTCCGGCTGGCCGCGACGACGCTGTCCAGCGCCACCCATTCGGCCGGGCTGGCCACGCCGGCGAAGCCGCGAGCCGTGCGGATCCGCCGCTTCGAGCTGGTCCCGATCGGCGAGCGGATGGCCAGCCTCGTGGTCGTGCTCAACGAGGGAACCCTCAAGCAGGCCCTGATCACCCTCGACGAAGGCACGACGGAAGCGGACCTCGACGAGGCGGCCCGCAAGCTGAACGTGTCGTGCACGGGGCGGGCGGCCGCTGACGTCGCGGAGCGGCTGCGCTGGTTCGACGAGGCGCCCGCGGACGATCGCGTGTTCGGGCTCGTGCGGCGCGTCGGGGACCGGGCGCTGCGGATCCTCCGCGAGTTCGATGCCGCCTCCATCGAGGCGCTCTTCAGCGACGGGCTGCTCAACGTGATGGCTGCTCCCGAGTTCGCCTCTTCCGACAAGGTCCGGCGCATCTTCGCCGCGCTCGAGAACCGCCAGTACCTCGGCGAGCTCTTCGAGACGGTCACGCGGGCCGGTGACCTGCGCGTCTTCATCGGCCGGGAGAACGTCACCGACGAGATGGCCGACGTGGCCCTCGTGCTGGCACCCTATGGGCGGCCGGGCTCGGCCGTCGGCGTGGTGGGCGTCCTCGGTCCGACCCGCATGCGCTACCCGCAGGCCATCGGCTCCGTCCGCTTCGTCTCCGGGCTCATGAACGACCTCGTGGAGCACCTCTATGCCTGACCGGCGTTCCCCCCACCGGCGGCCCGGCCGCGTCGAGGACGCACTTGAGATGACACGGCGCCCGACGGACCGATCCGACGCTCCCGAGCGACCCGGCGATGTCGACCCGGATCGTCCCGCGGGCGGCAGTCCCCCGCAGGACGAGATCGAGGCGCTGCGCGCGCTCCTCGAGGAGCTGGGCGCCCGGGCCGACGAGCATCTCGCCCTGGCCCAGCGCGCCCAGGCCGACTACGCGAACCTGAAGCGCCGCACGGCCGAGGAGCGCGAGATGCAGCTCGGCCTCGCCAACGAGAACCTCCTGGCCAAGGTCGTCACCATCGCCGACGACTTCGACCTGGCCCTGGACCACATGCCCGCGGAGGCCCGGGGAAGCCCCTGGCTCGATGGGATCGCCGCGATCGACCGGAAGCTCCGGGCGCTGCTGGAGTCGGAGGGCGTGCGCCCCATCGAGGCCCTCGGCCGGCCGTTCGACCCCCGCGAGCACGATGCGCTCCAGCACGTGGCCGGCACCGGGCGACCGGAGGGCGAGATCGTCATCGAGATCCGGCGCGGCTACCGGCTCCGCGATCGCGTCCTGCGGCCCGCCCTCGTCGCCGTGAGCGACGGGAGCCCGCTCCCGAACTAGCCAGCCAACCGGCGGCCCGCGCGGCCGTCACCAGCGCGGCCCCGCCGCCCCACCGTTTGAACCACGAAACGAGACCAGGAGACACAGCGAAGATGGGCAAGATCATCGGCATCGACCTGGGGACCACGAACTCCGTCGTCGCGGTCATGGAGGGCGGCGAGCCCACCGTCATCGCGTCGGCCGAGGGCGGGCGCACCGTCCCGTCGGTCGTCGCCTTCACCAAGACCGGCGAGCGGCTGGTCGGGCAGCTGGCCAAGCGGCAGGCCGTGACGAACCCGGCGAACACCGTCTACTCGATCAAGCGGTTCATGGGCCGCCGCTGGGACGACCCGGAGGTCCGGCACAGCCGTGACCTCGTGCCGTACACCGTCGAGAAGGACGCCAAGTCCGACGGCGTCAAGGTCCTGCTGGGCGACGGTCGCAGCTACACCCCGCCCGAGATCTCGGCGATGATCCTGCAGAAGCTCAAGGCCGACGCGGAGGCCTACCTCGGGGAGAAGGTCACCGAGGCGGTGATCACGGTCCCGGCCTACTTCGACGACACCCAGCGCCAGGCGACGAAGGATGCGGGCCGCATCGCCGGCCTCGACGTCAAGCGGATCATCAACGAGCCGACTGCCTCGTCCCTGGCCTACGGCCTGGACAAGAAGAAGGACGAGAAGATCGCCGTCTACGACCTGGGCGGCGGCACGTTCGACATCTCGATCCTGGAGCTGGGCGAAGGCGTGTTCGAGGTGAAGTCGACCAACGGCGACACCCACCTCGGCGGCGACGACTTCGACATCCGGATCATGGATTGGCTCCTTTCCGAGTTCAAGAAGGACCAGGGCCTGGACCTCCGCAGCGACCCGCAGGCGCTCTCGCGCGTCAAGGAGGCCGCCGAGAAGGCGAAGATCGAGCTGTCCTCGTCGATGTCCACGGAGATCAACCTCCCCTACATCACCGCGGACGCGGCGGGCCCCAAGCACCTGGTCATGACGATCACCCGGGCGAAGATCGAGGACCTGGTCCGCGACCTGATCGACAAGACGCGCGGGCCCGTCCTCCAGGCGATCAAGGACGCGGGCCTCAGCGCCTCCGAGATCGACGAGGTGGTCCTGGTCGGTGGCATGACCCGGATGCCCTCCGTGATCGAGGCCGTCAAGGCGATGTTCGGGGGCAAGGAGCCGAATCGCGGCGTCAACCCGGACGAGGTGGTGGCCGTCGGAGCGGCAATCCAGGCCGGCGTGCTGGGCGGCGAGGTGAAGGACGTCCTGCTCCTCGACGTCACGCCGCTCTCGCTGGGGATCGAGACGCTCGGCGGAGTGATGACCAGGCTGATCGAGCGCAACACCACGATTCCGACCAGCAAGTCGCAGCTCTTCTCGACGGCCTCGGACAACCAGCCCCAGGTCGAGATCCACGTCCTCCAGGGTGAGCGCGAGTTCGCTTCCGACAACAAGACCCTGGGCCGCTTCATCCTCGACGGCATCCCCTCCGCCCCGCGGGGCGTCCCCCAGATCGAGGTCGCCTTCGACATCGATGCCAACGGCATCGTCGAGGTGCGCGCTCGCGATCGGGCGACCAGCAAGGAGCAGAAGGTCACGATCACGGCCTCGTCGATGCTCGACAAGAAGGACGTCGACCGGATGGTCCGCGAGGCCGGCGAGCACGCCGACGAGGACCGCAAGCGGCGTGAGGACGTCGAGTCGCGCAACCAGGCCGAGGCCCTCACGTTCCAGGCGGAGCACACGCTCAAGGACCTCGGTGACAAGGTGTCGGCCGAGGACCGCGCCGCCGTCGAGGGCAAGGTCTCCGACGTGCGCAATGCGCTCAAGACCGAGGGCGGCGACGTCGTGCGCCAGCGCGCGACCGAGCTCGCCGAGGTCCTCTCGCGCGTTGGCGCCGCGGCCTACGCGGCCGCCGGCGCACCCGCCGCGGAGGACGCCGCCGGGCCCGAGAGTCCCGACGACGCGGCCGGCGGCCCGTCCGACGACGAGACGGTCGAGGGCGAGTACAAGGAGGTCTAGCGCGTCGCGCCGCTGCGCGCGCGCCGGCACGAGGCGCGCGCAGCGGCGATGGAGGAGCCGGCGAGTGGGCCGGCTGAGCGGGCGTGGGCGGGTCGCGCGCCGGCGGGTGGCGAGTGCGCCGGCGGGTCGCGCCGGTATCGGCGGCGAGTGGCGCCGGCGGGCTCGAGCGGCTGCGGCGGTCGCGCGCCGGAGGCGGGGGGCGGCGGTCGCGTGTCGCCCGCCCGTCAGCCATGTCCCGGGGGCATCGTCGGCACGGGGAGACGACCGGTGGTTGCCGGCTATGCGCTCCAGGCATGGGCAGCCCCGACCGGGGTCCGGGGCGCGCCAGCCATGCCCTGGGGGTCTGCCCGGCAGGGCGGGCCTTCCCCGGCAGAACCTCCCCGCATATCCGGCCTGCCCGAGAGCCGCCCGGCTTGATTGCGCGCTCACCGGCGGCTCCCGCTCAGCCTGGCCTGACCCGGTGCGGCTGACGAGGATGCGTCCCAGGTCTGGCGGGCAGGAGCAGCAGTCCGCGGAGGCTTCCGGCCGGTCCTCCGAGCCAGCGCCGGACCTCGCGAGACCGCGCCGGAAACGCGACAGCGAATGTCGACGCGTGCTCGGCAACACGACGACGTGCCGTTCGGGTGTCGCGCACGACGAGCAAGCGCCCGATCGTCGGCGGTGTCGCCCACTCGAGGTCGCTGGCAAGTCTCGCCGCGACCCGGGCCTTGCGGTCCAGGGACGATTGCATCGCCTGCAGGTCCGGAACGACTGACTTCGCCTCGCAGACGAGGACGATTCGCGACGACGGCTCGCGGGCGATGACATCGACCGAGCCGCGCTCGCCCGCGACATTGAACGTCACTTCGGTGCGGCAGTCCCAGCCGGCCGCGGCCAGCAGGACCACGAGATCCTCGACCAGGCTCGCATGGGCCGCGTCGAGCATTCGGTCGAGCGACTCGCCCTGCCACAGGAGCCGCAGGTCGATCCGGGCGCCGAGAGCTCCCGCGATCTCGCCGACGAGGTTCACCGAGAAGGATCCGAGGCGGCCGCGCTCGAGGCGGGAGATCCACGACTGGGAGACGCCCACGGCATCGCCCAGGTCCCGCTGGCGCCATCTACGCCGACGGCGGAGCGCCCTGATCCCCAGCCCGAAGCGAACGGAGTCCACCCGGGCATGGTCCGCCGGCCCTCTCACCGCTGGCGTATGCGGCGCTGCACGGTGACTTCGCGCGCCACGCCCCCCGCGCCACGCCCCCCCGCGCCACGCCCCCCCGCGCCACGCCCCCCCGCGCCACGCCCCGCGCAGCGGGTCTGGTCCGGCGACCGGCTACACTCCCCGTCCGATGGACGGATCCTCTCCTGGTGCGCTGATCCATGCCCGGGCGCTGACCAAGCGCTTCGGCGGCTTCACCGCGGTCGACGCGATCGACTTCGACGTGGCGCCCGGGGAATCGTTCGGATTCCTGGGCCCCAACGGAGCGGGCAAGACGAGCACGATGCGGATGATCGGGTGCGTCTCGCCGATCACCGGCGGCACCCTCCGCATCCTCGGGCGGGACCCCGTGACCGACGGGCCGCGGATCCGGGCCCGCATCGGCGTGGTGCCCCAGCAGGACACCCTGGACATGGAGCTGACGGTCGCCGAGAACCTCTCGATCTACGGCCGCTACTTCGACCTCCCGCGGCCGCTGATCCGGGAGCGCGTTCGCGACCTGCTGGAGTTCGTGCAGCTCACCGACCGGGCGCGGGACCAGGTGGAGTCGCTCTCCGGCGGCATGAAGCGCCGCCTGACGATCGCCCGGAGCCTGGTCAACGAGCCGGACCTCCTGCTCCTCGACGAGCCCACCACCGGCCTCGACCCGCAGGCTCGCCACCTGCTGTGGGATCGCCTGTACCGCCTGAAGCAGCGTGGCGTCACGCTCGTCCTGACCACCCATTACATGGACGAGGCCGAGCAGCTGTGCGATCGGCTGGTGGTCATGGACAAGGCCAGGATCGTCGCGGAGGGATCGCCCCGCGACCTGATCGCGAGCCACAGCAGCCGCGAGGTCCTCGAGATGCGCTTCCCCGTGGGGGTCCAGGAGACGCTCGACGGGGCCTTCGACGGCCTGGGCGACCGCGTCGAGCGGCTGCCCGATCGGGTCCTCGTCTACGCCGACGACGGCGAGGCGGCCGCGGCGCGCGCGGTCGAGCGCGGCCTGCGACCCGAGATGACGCTGGTCCGCCGGTCCTCGCTCGAGGACGTGTTCCTCCGGCTCACCGGCCGGAGCCTCGCGGATTGAGCCTCCCGTGAGCGCCCCTGCCGTCCGGGTCCTGGAGCACGAGCTCGTCGTCTACCGGCGTTCCTGGCGGGGCAGCGTCATCTCCTCCTTCCTGAACCCCGTCCTGTTCCTCGCGGCGATGGGCGTGGGCCTGGGCGGCTACGTGGCCAGCGGCCAGGCGGCAGGCGGCGGCGGGGGGGCCGGCGGCACGACCGCGGCGCTGGCGGGCGTCTCCTACCTCGCATTCCTCGCTCCCGGGCTGCTGGCCTCGACGGCGATGCAGACGGCGGCCGGGGAATCCACGTTCCCCATCATGGGCGGGCTGGTGTGGGTCCGGTCCTTCCACGGGATGGTCACGACGCCGATCACGCCGCGCGACGTCGTCCTCGGGAAGCTGGCCTACATCGCGCTCCGGCTGGCCCTGGTCAGCACCGTCTTCTTCGCCGTGATGGTCCTGTTCGGAGCCGTCCGCGGGCCGCAGGCCGCGCTGGCGATCCCGGCCGCGATCCTGACCGGCCTCGCCTTCGCCGGGCCGATCGCCGCGTACGCGGCGACGCAGCGGGACGGCACGGGATTCAACGCGCTCTTCCGGTTCGGGGTCATCCCCCTGTTCCTCTTCTCGGGGACGTTCTTCCCGATCGAGCAGCTGCCCGAGCTGCTGCGGCCGCTGGCCTGGGTGACGCCGCTCTGGCACGGGGTGGACCTCTGCCGGACGCTGGCCCTGGGGACGGCGACGGCGGCCGGGGTCGCGATCCACGTCGGCTACCTGGTGGCCATGTGCGGCCTGGGCGTGGCAGGCGCGCTGGTCGCGTTCCGCCGGCGGCTGGTCCGGTGAGGCCGGCGCGATGACGCTCCTCGCCAGGGTCGCCCCCCCGGTCCTCTTCGGCGGTCGCCGCGCAGGCCTCCTGATCGAGCGCAACCTGATGGTGTACCGCCGGACCTGGATGGTCATCGTGAGCGGGTTCTTCGAGCCGCTCTTCTACCTGCTCTCGATCGGCCTGGGGCTGGGCGCCCTGATCGGGTCGATCTCTGTCAACGGGCAGGCGGTTCCCTACACGGCGTTCGTGGCGCCGGCGCTGATGGCCAGCTCGGCGATGAACGGGGCGATCTACGACTCGACGATGAACGTCTTCTTCAAGCTCAAGTACGCCAAGACCTACGACGCGGTCCTGGCGACGCCGGTCGGGGTGGGGGACGTCGCCCTCGGGGAGATCGGCTGGGCGCTGATCCGCGGCGCGATCTACGCGACGACCTTCCTGCTGGTGATGCTGGCGATGGGCCTGGTCCGCTCGCCGTGGGCACTGCTCGCGCTTCCGGCCGCGCTCCTGATCGGGTTCGCGTTCGCCGCGGTGGGCATGGCGGCCACGAGCTTCATGCGGACCTGGCAGGACTTCGACCTGGTCCAGCTGGCGATCCTGCCGATGTTCCTCTTCTCGGCCACGTTCTACCCGGTCGAGACCTACCCGGGCCTCGTCCGCGTGCTCGTTCAGCTGACCCCGCTCTACCACGGCGTGGACCTGATCCGGGCCCTGACGACGGGGGCCATCGGGCCCGGCGTGCTGGTGCACGTTGCCTACCTGGCGGTCATGGGCCTGGCAGGCCTCGCCATCACGTCGCGCCGCCTGGAGCGGCTCCTCCTGAAGTAGAGGGGGCGGTGCCGGGCCCGAACGGCGGCGCCCTCGCGGGGCCGCGCCAGAAGCCGGTCCCGCCCGCCGGTGCCGCGCCCGAAGGGCGGCGCCCTCGCCGGGCCGCCTGAAGCCGGCGCCCTCGCCGGGCCGCGCCAAAAGCCGGCCCCGGCCGCCGGCCGGATTCCGACGCCCCGGGTCCCGGCCCGACCCGCGCGGTACCCTGCCCTCCATGCAAAGGCTGGTCCTGGTGCCGCTGCTCCTGCTCGCCGCCCTCGCGCCGGGACGTCAGGGCGATGGGGTCCTGACCGACGGAAGCCACGGTGCGGTCACCGCCGTCGCACCTTCCGGCGACCCCGCGGCACCCCCCGGAGCGGCCTCCGCCGCCGACGCGGCGCCCGTCCTGATCGGCACCTTCCAGCCCGCGGCGAGCGGCGGGGCATGCGCCGCGTGGGACGCTCGCTGCGCGCGCACGCAGCTCGGGCGCGACCCCGCCGACGGATCGGCCTGGTCGATCACGGTCTCGTTCCCGGCGGGGCAGTGGCGCTGGCGGATCGCCCTCGGCGGCGACGCCTCGACCTCGGTCGGCCGGGGGACCCGCTTCGATGGCGCCGACGGCGTCTTCCAGCTCGCCTCACCCGGTGACGTGACCTTCGTCTTCGACGGGGCGCGGCGCGTTGCCGCGGCGTCCACCGACGATGGGTTCGCCTGGGCCTGGCAGGAGCCGGGGCCGTGTCCCCAGGGCGGCCCGGCCCCGCCGGCGGTGCGGCCGTCCGCCGTCCTGTTCGACCCGGCCGGGGAGGGCATCGCCCGGGCCATCGTCGATCTCGCGGCCGGGGCCTGCCTGCGGATGGTCACCCGCAACGGGACGACGGCCGTGCCCGTGGCCACGGATGGCCTGGCCGGGCTGGTCGCAGTCGCCTTCGATCCCGTGGCCGGGACCGCGACGGCCTGGCCGTGGACGGGAGCGCCCGCGGCCGACGGCCACCTCGACCCGTTGGGATTCGGCCACGACTCGCGCGATCCCGCCTATCGCAGCCCGTCGGGCTCTTCCCCCGCCGGCTCGCCCATCCGGCTCCGCTTCAGGACCTTCCACGCCGATGCCACGTCGGTGGACCTCGTGACCCTCGACACCGTGACCAACACCCGCGCGCGCACCGCGATGCGGGTCGTCGGGGCCGGCCTCCCGTGCGGTGAGGCGCCCGTGGATGCCGTCGCCCCGTGCGACTTCTGGGAGGCCACGATCACGCCGAGCGCGCCCACCACGCTGCGCTACCGGTTCGAGGTCAGGGATGGCTCGGCGCGCGGCTTCTACGCGGACGACGCGCTCCTGGACGGGGGACGCGGCGCCGCGACCCGCAACGCGACCGACACGACCTGGGTGATCACCGTCTCGGTGCCCGGCGTGCAGCCCGTCCCCTGGCTCGCCGGGGCCGTCGTCTACCAGGTCTTCCCCGACCGCTTCCGCAACGGCAACCCGGCCAACGACGTGAATGTCAACGCGCCCCGCTACGCCTGGCCGCCCGATCCGGCGGACCGGAACGTCCGGCGCGCCTGGTCGCAGCTCCCGGCCGACCCTGGCCAGGGCCGCGACTGGTTCGGCGGCGACCTCGCCGGGGTCACGACGAACCTCGGCTATCTCAAGGACCTCGGCGTCACGGTCCTCTACCTCAACCCGATCTTCGCGGCGGCCTCGAATCATGCCTACGACACCCGGGACTACACGACCATCGATCCCCGCTTCGGGACGCCCGCAGACTGGGTCGCCCTGGTGAAGGCAGCGAAGGCCCGGGGCATCCACGTCGTCCTCGACGGCGTCTTCAACCACGTCAGCTCGGACTCGCCGTACTTCGACCGCTACGGCCACTACCCGACCGTCGGGGCCTGCGAGTCGGTCAGCTCGCCGTACAGGACCTGGTTCACGTTCCGGCCGGCGGCCGACGGGCCGTGCGCTGGCCCGGACGGCCGCCACACGATGGACTACACGGGCTGGTCGAACGTCGCCTCCCTGCCCGTGCTGGCCAAGACCGACCCGGGCGTCCAGGCCCTGGTCTACGCCGGGCCCGGGGCCGTGGCGAAGCGCTGGATCCAGTCCGGCGCGTCGGGCTGGCGCCTCGATGCGATGGCTGATCCCAGCTTCCCGCCGGCCTTCTGGCAGGCCTTCCGCGCCGCGGTGAAGGCCGTCGATCCGGAGGCAGTCATCGTCGGCGAGATCTGGCAGCGGGACCAGGTCCTCCCGGCGATCCGCGGCGACATGGTCGACACGATCACCAGCTACCGGTTCCGCAATGCGGTCACCGGGTACCTCGGGACGATCGACCAGGAGGGCTTCCCGGACGCCGGGGCCTCGGACCAGCCGCCCAGCCTGCTCGCCGGGAAGCTCCTCGGGATGTACGAGGACATGCCGGCCTTCGCGGCCGAGACGAGCTGGAACCTGCTCGACTCCCACGACACGGAGCGCATCCTGTGGTCGCTGGCGCCGGCCGGCGACGCGGCAGCGAAGCAGGCCACGGCCAGCCTGGCCCTCGCGAAGGCCCGGCTCCACCTCGCGACGCTCCTCCAGTTCACGATGCCCGGGGCCCCCACGATCTACTACGGCGACGAGCTGGGGATGACCGGCGGCGACGATCCCGGCGACCGCCGCACCTTCCCGGTCCTGGGCAGCGGAGGAACGCTGCCGGCCGGCGCCGACGCGGACCTCCATGCCTGGTATGCGGGCCTCGCGGCGGCCCGGCACGACCACCCGGTCCTGCGCGACGGCGGCCTGCGCTTCCTGGTCACCGACGACCGGACCCGGACCGTTGCCTACAGCCGCACCGACGGCGCCGGGTCGCTCGCTCTCGTCGCGATGAACCCGGACACCACGGCGCCCGCCACGGTCCGGATCCCGCTGGCCGATGCGCGCGGCCCCGGCGTCGGCGTGCCGGACGGCGTGGTCTTTACGGACCTCGTGGGCAATCGCCAGGTGACGAGCGCGGGCGGCTACCTCGCCGTGCAGCTCCCGCCCCTCGGGGGCGCCCTGCTCGTGCCCGCGGCCCCGATCCCGCGCGCTCTCGCCGCCCCCGCAGCGCCGGCGGCGACCCCCGCGGGGGCGGAGCGTGGCGCGGCCCTGACCTGGAGCGCCGTTCCCGGCGCGACCGGCTACGCGGTCTATCGCACGGCGCTCCCGGGCGCGGATCCCGAGCTGGTCGGTCGGAGCTCCCAGCCGGCGCTCACGGACACGCTGCCCACGGCCGGGACGTGGCGCTACACCGTGCGGGCGGTCGATCGGGCCGGCTGGCTCGGGGCGGCGTCCGTCGAGGCTCTCGTGACCGTGTCGCCGACGCCGCCGGCCACCCCGAGCGCTACGGGCCCGGGGTCGACCACGGCCGCGTCGCCCGCACCGACGCCGCCGGCGGGTGGCGGCGGGGACCCCGGCCTGCCGGGCACGCTGCTGGCCATCGCGCTCGTCCTCGCGATCGGGGGGCTCGGCGTGGTTCTCGTGGCCCTCCGCAGCCGGCCGCCGCGGGCGCGGCGCTGAAGGATCGCTGTCCACCGCGGGCGCGAATCGCTATCCTCGGCGCATGAGTCCTCGAGCCCGCTCCTCGCGCCCCGCCGCCCCCACCCGCGCCATCGGGATCGACGTCGGCGGGACCGGCGTCAAGGCCGCGGTCGTCGATCTCGTGAGTGGCGAGCTCGCGTCCCCCCGCCTGCGCGTCAAGACGCCCCAGCCCGCCACGCCGGTATCCGTCACGGAGGCCATCGGTGGCCTCGTCGACCAGCTGGCCGCGGACGGCCACCTGACGGCGGGGCTTCCGGCCGGCGCCGGGCTCCCCGGGGTGATCAAGGCCGGCCGGCTGCTCACCGCCGCCAACATCGACAAGAGCTGGATCGGGGCGCCCGCGGCCGAGATGATCGCCGACCGGATCGGCCATCCCGTGCGCCTGGTCAACGACGCCGATGCGGCGGGCCTCGCCGAGGCCACGTTCGGAGCGGCCAAGGGAGTGATGGGCACGGTCCTCCTCCTCACGATCGGGACGGGGATCGGGAGCGCGCTCTTCATCGACGGGCACCTCCTCGACTCGACCGAGTTCGGCCACGTCACGTACCGCGGTCGGGACGCCGAGGCGCTGGTCTCGGGCGCCGCCCGCGAGCGCCGCGGGATCGGCTGGAAGAAGTGGGCGGCCGAGTTCAGCCAGTACCTGGCCCTGCTGGAGCGCTGGTTCTGGCCGGACCTGATCATCCTCGGCGGCGGCGTCAGCAAGGAGTACGCGAAGTACGGGAAGCTCCTCTCCTCGCACGCGCCGATCGTGACCGCCCAATACCTCAACACGTCGGGGATCGTCGGCGCCGCGCTCGCGGCGGCGGGCGTCGGGATCGCCGCGGCCGTCATCAGCCGGGAGGGCGATGCCCAGGCCACCGTTCCCGCGGGGGCCGCGGGGGATGGTGGGGCCGGCTCCGCGCTCGTGATCGAGGACCAGCCGTCCCGCTGAGCTCGCGCCTCTGTCCCGGCCCGTCGCGCGGGCGGGGCGGCCGGGGGCGGCAGGCCGCACCCGGCACTCTCCCGTAGACTTGCCCGCGCATGGCCACCGAGCGCGACTACTACGCGATCCTGGGCGTTCCGCGCACCGCGGACGACGCGGAGATCAAGCGCGCGTTCCGCAAGCTCGCCCAGCAGTGGCACCCGGACGTCAACCGCGACCCCGGCGCCGACGACCGGTTCAAGGAGCTCAACGAGGCCTACCAGGTCCTCTCCGACCCGCAGCGCCGCCAGGCCTATGACATGTTCGGCGTGGCCGGCGTCAACGGCGGGGGCGGGGGGCCGCAGCAGGGTTTCAGCGCCTTCGGTGACCTGTTCGACGCGTTCTTCGGTGGCTCGGCGGCGGGCGGCGGAGTCCGGCGCGCGCGCACGGCCGTCGGCTCGGACCTGCGCTACGACCTCCGGATCACGTTCTCGGAGTCGATCCGGGGGACGGAGAAGGAGATCGAGTTCCCGGTCCTGGACCGCTGCTCGACCTGCTCGGGGAGCGGCGCGAAGGCGGGCACGAGCGCGACGACCTGTTCCCAGTGCTCCGGGCGCGGCGAGATCCGCCACGTGCGCCAGACGATGCTCGGGCAGATGGTCAACGTGGTGACCTGTCCGCGCTGCCGCGGAGAGGGCAAGGTCGTGGACGTGCCCTGCGACGACTGCGCCGGCGACGGGCGCCGGGAGCGCAGCAAGCGGCTCCGGGTCAGCGTTCCCGCCGGGATCGACGACGGGCACCAGATCCGGCTCGCTTCGGAGGGCGAGGTCGGGCCGCGCGGCGGTCCCCCGGGCAGCCTCTACGTCGCGATCCACGTTGCGGCCCACCCCGCCCTGCGGCGCGAAGGCACCGAGCTGTACCACGACCTCCAGCTCTCGGTCGCCCAGGCGGCGCTGGGCACGACCGTCCTCGTTCCCACCGCCGACGGTGAGGAGGAGCTGGAGATCCGGCCGGGCACCCAGCCGGAGTCGGAGATCCGCCTCCGCGGTCGCGGCGCCCCGCACCTGCGTCGTGCAGGCGCCCGCGGCGACCTCCACGTGCGGGTCAAGGTCGCCATCCCGACCCGGCTCTCGAAGGAGCAGCGCGAGGCGCTCGAGGCCTACGCCGCCGCCTCGGGCGAGAAGATCGGGGGCAAGGGCGGCGTGCTGGACCGGATCAAGGACGCCCTGGGCTAGGCCCGGCCGAGGCATCGATGACGAGCGTATCAGCCGTGATCGGAGCCCTGGCCGCCGGCGACGCCTGGCTGGAGCTCGCGGTGGTCTGCGACCCGGAGGCGGTCGAGGCCGTCAGCGAGATCCTCTCCCGCGCGGCCCCGGGCGGGGTGAGCGTGGAGCCGTCCTTCTCCCTCGTCGACGAGGGGCTGGGCGCCTCCGTGGACCTGACCCGCCCGGCGACCGTCCGGGCCTACCTCCCCGCCCGCGATGCGCGCACCGCCCGGGAATCCGTCGCCCAGGTGGAGCGCTGGCTCGGCCATCTCCAGGCGTTCGGGCTGCGCGAGATCGGTGAGCTGCGCACGCAGGTGATCCGCGAATCGGACTGGGCGACGACCTGGAAGCGCCACGTCCAGGTCATGCGGATCGGCCGGCGGATCGTGATCCGGCCGACATGGCGACGCCATCGACCCCACCCCGACGACATCGTGATCGCGCTGGACCCGGGCATGGCGTTCGGCACGGGACTCCATTCGACCACCCGGCTCTGCCTGGCCGGGATCGAGCGCTGGGCCGACGAGGGGCTGCTCCGCGGCGACGGCCCGGGCGCCCGCCCGGCCCGCCTCCTCGACGTCGGCTGCGGCTCGGGGATCCTGGCCATCGCGGCCGGCCTCCTGGGCGCCGGGGCGCTGGTCGGGCTGGATACGGACCCGATCGCGATCGAGGCCACCCTGTCCAATGCGCGGCGCAACCGCGTGGCGCGGCGGCTTCGGGCCCGGCAGGGGTCGCTGCCCAGCGGCGCCGGCCCCTTCGACCTGGTCGCCGCGAACCTGATCGCGAGCCTGCTCGTGGCGCTCGCGGGGGACCTCGCCGCCGAGCTCCGCCCGGGCGGGCGCCTGATGGCGTCGGGGATCTTCGTGGATCGGGAAGCGGACGTCCGGGCAGCCTTCGAGGCGGCCGGGCTGCGGGTCCTGCGGAGCGATGCCGAAGGCGACTGGGTCGCCCTCGACGCAGTTCGGGACGGCGCGTCCGGCGCCGGTGTCGCCCCGGCGCCCGGCGCTCGTGCCGCCTTCGCGATAGCGGCGGGTGCGGCCCGGTGACCGGGCAGCCGAACCTCCCTCCGGCCGGGCAGCGGCCCGTGCGGCGGGCCGCGATCACCAATCTCGGCTGCAAGGTCAACCAGGCGGAGATGGACGTCCTGGAGCGGCTCCTCCGCTCTCGCGGCGTCGAGATCGTCGGCGCCGGCGAGCCGGCCGACCTCCACGTCGTCAACACGTGCACGGTCACCGCGGCTGCCGACGAGAAGTCGCGCAAGGCCGTGCGGAGGGCTCGCCGGACGAGCCCGGCTGCCCGGCTGGTCGTCACCGGCTGCGCGGCCCAGGTTGCGCCGGGGGCATTCGCGGCGGCCGATCCGGCCGCCCACCTGGTGGACAACCGGGCGAAGGCGAGCCTGGTCGAGGACGCGGAGGGCCTGCTCGGCCCCGCGACCGCCGGGGCCGGCGTGGCGGGGACCTCCGTCGCCGACGAGGGCCGGGCCCGGATCGATCGGACGCGCGCGTTCATCAAGGTCCAGGACGGCTGCTCGTTCCACTGCACGTACTGCGCGATCCCGGCGGCGCGCGGTCCGGAGGCCTCGATCACGCCCGAGGCGGTCCTCCGCGACGTCCGGCAGGCGCTCGCGGCCGGCCACCGCGAGATCGTCCTGACCGGCATCAACGTCGGGACCTATGACGGCGGCTGGTCCGAGCGGGGGTTCCGGGGCTCGCACGCGCGAAGCGCCCTCACGCTCGGCGGCCTCGTCCGGCGGATCCTGCGCGAGACCCCGATCGAGCGGATCCGCCTCTCGTCGATCGAGCCCCAGCACATCGACGACGACGTCCTGGAGGCCTGGGCGGTCGAGGGGGCGGGGCGCTGCCTTCCCCACTTCCACGTTCCCCTCCAGTCGGGCGACGACGGCGTGCTTCGCCGGATGGGCCGCCGCTACGACACCGCGTCCTATGGGGCTGTCGTCGATCGCGTCCGGGCCGCCCTGCCGGGCGTCGCGATCCACGCCGACGTGATCGCCGGGTTCCCGACCGAGGACGACGCGTTGTTCGAGCGATCCCTCGCCTTCATCCGGCAGGTCGACCTGGCGGGCCTGCACGCCTTCCGCTACTCGGCGCGCCCGGGCACGCCGGCCACGCGGATGGCCGGCCAGGTCGCCGAGCCGGTCCGCCGGGAGCGCGTGGCGCGCCTGGTCGCCGAGGGGGCCGCCTGTCGGGCGCGTTTCGCCGCCGCGGCGGCCGGGGGCACGCGCCGGGTCCTCGTGGAAGGGCGCTGCGACCGGGGCGACCCCGCGCTAGGCTGGATCGGCCACGCCGAGGACTACCTCGCCGTGCGGGTCGCGGGCGCCGGGGTGGCGCAGGCAGGCGACCTGGCGGTCGTCGCGATCGCGGGACCCGACCCGGGCGATGCCGGGCGGGTCGTGGGCCGGATCAGGCGCCTGGTGCCCCGTCCGACGGCCGGGTGGCTCATTCGCGGCGTACCCTTCGCGGAGGTCGGCCGCCCCGACGGGCCCGTGCCCGCGGCAGCGGGGGCCGACGCCCGCCCATCCGTTCCGGGAGCGTTCGCATGAGCGTCGACTGCCTCTTCTGCCGGATCGTGGCCGGCGAGATCCCCGCCACGAAGATGCACGAGGACGACCTGGTCCTCGCGATCCGGGACATCGCGCCACGATCCCCGACGCACCTGCTCCTGCTGCCGCGCGAGCACATCGCGTCGGCCGCCGACCTGACCGACGCCGATGCTCCCCTGCTCGGCCGACTCTTCGCCGTGGCCGCGGACCTGGCCCGGAGCGAGGGGATCGTCGACCGGGGCTACCGGCTCACCGCGAACGTGGGGACGTGGGGCGGACAGACGGTCCCGCACCTGCACCTGCACCTGATGGGCGGGCGCCCGTTCACCTGGCCGCCCGGGTGACGGGCCGACCGCGTCGCGCTGCCGCGCCCACCCTCGCGGGCGCCCTCGCCGTCGCGCTGGCCGCCTGCGGGGGCGGTGCCGGGCTGCCCGCACCGACCGTCGGGCCGATCGCGACCCCCATCTCGACCCCGTCGATCGCCGTCCAGACGACCATCGTCCAGCTCCAGGGTGCGCTCCGGGCAGCGGGGCTCACGCTCCGGGCGACGCAGGTCCCGGTCCGCCCGGCGGAGCCAGCCTCGTTCGCCGGCGTGGCCCGCTGGCCGTTCCAGGTGGTCCTCCCCGACGACCCGACGGGCGGGCTCTTCGTGGTCTACGAGTTCCCCGACGTCGCCCTCGCCGCGATCGGTGCCGCCGACCTTGCGGGGTACGTCGCGTCCGGACCCGGCCGGGTCCAGTACCCGACCGACGTCCGGTTCGTGCTGCGCCAGGTGGGGACGACCATCGTCCTGTTTGCCTGGTCGCCCGCCTCCTCGTCCGATCCGCGGACCGAGGCGGCCGCGAACGCCCTCGCGACCGTCGGCTCCGAGGTGGCGATCCCGCGCGGTTGAGCGCGCGCCGGAGAGCGCTCCCGCGCGGCTGGGCGCGCCGGGCGGCCCGCGTGGCTCAGCCTGCGGCGTCGTCCGTGACCGGGAGCGGCGCCGAGACTGCCGCCCAGGCCCGCACCTGCTCGCGCCGGACCTTCATGGTGTGGGTGCGCGGGAAGTCCACGTCCGGCCAGAAGCGCCAGGCAGCCATTCGCGAATGGACCGCCAGCGTTCCGTTCGCGGCCTTCACCGCGGCATCGACCTGGGCCCGGATCACCTCGGGATCGACTCCCGGGTCGAAGGCGCCCGTGGGGACGGTCGCCGTGCCACCCTGGGCCAGGGCCGGGAGGGCTGCCGGGGCGAGCACGATCGCCTCGATCCGGCCGGGCGACGTCTCCAGCACCACCGAGTCGCGGACTCCGGCCACCCGCAGGGCATTCTCGATGTCCTCGGGGAAGACGTTGAAGCCGTTGGGCAGGACGATCATGTCCTTCTTGCGCCCGTGCAGCACGAGCTGGCCGTGCGCGTCGAGGTGCCCGAGGTCACCGGAGCGGTAGAAGCCGTCCTCGGTGAACGCGGCGGCCGTGGCTGCCTCGTCCTGCCAGTAGCCGCGGGTCACGGTGCGGCCACGGAACTGGACCTCCCCGTCCTCCGCGATCCGCATCTCAACCCCCGGGACCGCTCGCCCGACCGTTCCCAGCGGGTGGTCGCGCCAGGTCGTGCAGGCGCCCGAACCGGTCTCGGTCGCCCCGTAGCCCTGCATGACCACGACGCCGAGGTCCTCCCAGGCCTGCTGCACGGAGGGCGGCAGGAACGCGCCGGCCGAGACGAACAGGCGCAGGTGGCCGCCGAACCGGGCGTGGACGCTGCCGGCGAAGATCCGGCGGCGCGCCCACATCGGCAGCCGCCGGGCGATCGCCCGGGCTCGAGCGAAGGAAGCGGCCTTCCCCTGCTTGGCGACCTCCCGCTCGATGCTCCCCCAGATCAGGTCGAGGATCTGGGGGACCACGATCATCCCGGTCATCCGGTGCTCGCGGATGGAGTCGACCAGGATCCTCGGGTTCAGGCTGCGCACGTACAGGATGTCCGCGCCGAAGTCGAGCAGGAGGTACAGCCCGATCGCCTGCTCGAAGAGGTGCGACATCGGCAGCATCGAGACGATCCGGTACTCGATCGCGGGCACGATGTGGTGGAAGCCGTCGATCCCGGCGACGGTGTTCTCGTGGGCGAGCATCACGCCCTTCGGCGTCCCGGTCGTGCCCGACGTGTACACGAGCAGGTAGACGTCCGTGACCCCGGGTCGCTCCCAGGCGCGGAGCTGGTCCTCCCAGTCGGCCGGGAAGCCGGCGCCGGGTTCCGCGCAGAGGTCCTCGGTCGAGATGATGGGGAGCCGGTCGAGGTCCGCCTCGGCCGGGTCCGGCGCATCCCGTCCGGTCCCGATGACCAGCTGGCGTGCCTCCGACCGCTCGGCGATCCTGCGGATTGCGTCGGGAGCCATGTGCAGGTCCAGGGGCACGAGGATCAGCCCGGCCCGCATCGCCGCGAAGTAGACGGCGGCGAGCTCCGGGCAGGACGGCGACCAGGTCAGCAGCCGGTCCCCGGGCCGCAGCCCCCGGGAGCGCAGCCGCCAGGCCGCCAGCCGGCTCCGCCGGTCCAGCTCGAGGTAGCTCCAGGCCTGCTGGGTGCCGTCGTCGCGGCGAAGCCGGAGCGCCGTCCGCTCGCCGTAACGCGCAGCCGCGCCCTCGAGGAGGTCGACGAGCGTGCGGCCGGATGGCCGATGCGTGCTCACTGACGCATCGTGGCTCACGGAGCGCGCTGCCGCAATGGCCTACCGGCCCGTGGACCGGTCGGAGGAGCGTCTCCGGCCCTTCCCGGGAGGGCGCCGCGCCCTTCGACAGGGGCGCCGCTCCCGTTTGACCGCGTCGCGGACCCGGTCTATGCTCCCACGGCCTGCGCGCCGCGCGCGCCGGGCACACGCGCCTGCCGACCTCGCCCGGCGGCGGCGCCGAGAAGAACTCCAGGGCGGAGGAGGTGATCCCGGCATTGGCAGAGATCCGCGTTGGTGAGAACGAGACCTTCGAGAGCGCTCTTCGTCGCTTCAACAAGAAGATCCAGCAGAGCGGCATCCTCGCAGAGGCCCGCCGTCGCGAGCACTACGAGAAGCCGTCGGTGAAGCGCAAGCGCAAGGAAGCCAAGCGCAAGAAGGCCGCCCGCCAGCAGGGTTAGCCGCCGGGACCGGTGGCCCGCGGGGCGATGGTCCGCAACCAGGACCGCCCGCAGCGTCCCCGCCGGTCTCCCTCCGCTTCCCCGGCCCGACACACCGGGCCCCGGAGGCCCCACCGCCATCGGCGCCGCGCCGTCCTCCCCATCCCGGGAGACGGCCGGTGCGGCGCCCGTCGCGAGAGGAGCCACCGTTGGTGTCCCTTCGAGACCGACTCCACGAAGACATGATCGCTGCGATGCGGTCCGGTGACGAGCTGCGCCGCGACACCCTCCGGATGGTCTGGAGCGCCCTCTACGCGGTGGAGAAGCGCGAGCACGCCATCCCGGCCGACGACGCCACCCTGGCCGTCCTCACCCGCGAGGTGAAGACCCGCCGGGAGTCCGTCGAGGCCTACCGCGGTGCGGGGCGCGAGGACCTCGCCACGAAGGAGGAATCGGAGATCGCGATCATCGCCGCCTACCTGCCCGCGCAGCTCGCGGAGGACGAGATCCGGGCGCTCGTCGCCGAGGGGATCTCCGCGACCGGCGCGAGCTCCGCCCGGGACCTCGGCCGGGTGATGGGCTGGCTCAGCCCCCGAACCCGCGGCCGGGCCGATGGGAAGGTGGTCTCCGGCCTCGTCGCCCAGGCGCTGGCCCGGACCGACCTTGCTGCCCACGACGGCGGCCACGACCCGGCCCGACGCGGAGGAGCCGGCTGACCCCCCGGGGGGTCGGCCAGCCGGAACGCACGATGCTGTCCCGTCGCCTTGACCGGATCGCCGCCTTCACCCGGCGTGACGCCGTCCGCCTCGCGATCGCGGCTCTCGTCCTGATCTCGGGGTTGACCGCGATCCTCTCGATCGATGACCTGCCCCGGGCCTACGACCTGCACGTGGGCGACGTCGCGCCGACCCTTATCCGCTCACCGGCGACGATCCAGTTCACCTCGGACATCCAGACCCAGGCCGCCCGCCAGGCCGCCAGCGCCGCGGTGCCGCCCCAGTACGACTACCCGGCCGACACGGCCGCGGCGCTCGCGCGGCGCCAGCTCAGCACCCTGGCCGCGGAGCTCGCGCCCATCGACGCGGTCTTCTCGCAGGACCTCACCCCGGAGGCCCGCAAGGCGAAGCTCGACACGACGCTCGACGCGGCGATGCCTGACCTGTCCGCGACCGGCCGGAAGGTCCTCGAGTCGCTGGCCGTCGAACGCTGGGCGATCGTGGCCGGCGAGGCCTCCCGCGTCCTTGGCCAGGTCCAGCGGGGCGAGCTGCGCGACTCCAGCCTCGAGCTCCAGCGGCGCAACCTCGGCGAGCTCTTCTCCGCCACCCTCACGGACGACGAGCGGGCCCTCGCGACGGAGATCGCGAGCCCGCTGCTCGTGCCCAACTCGTCGTACAGCGATGCGCTCACCCAGCAGGCCCGGGCCGACGCCGCCGCCGCAGTCCCGCCGTACGTGGTCCGGATCGCCCAGAACGAGGTGCTCCTCGACGCCGGCCGGCAGGTCACCGCAGCGGACCTGGAGAAGCTCCAGGCGCTGGGCCTGACCACGGCTCGGCTGGACGTCGCCCGGCTGGGCGGCTGGCTCCTCATGGCGATCATGGTCGTGGTGCTCTATCTCGCCTGGCTGTGGCGCTACCGCCAGGAGCTCTGGCACCGCGCCCGCACGCTCGCCCTGCTCGGCCTCGTGCTCCTCGTGACTGCCCTGGCCTACAAGGTCACGGCCGGCCGGTCGATCCTCCCGTATTTCGTGCCGGGAGCGGGGGCCTCGATGCTCGTCGCGATCCTGCTCGGCGCGGGCCCCGCCACGATGCTGGCCGCGTTCCTCGCGATCGTGGCCGGCGCCTCGAACGACCTCTCCCTCGAGTTCGCGACCTACGTCTTCGTCGGCGGGCTCACGGGCATCATCGCGGTCCGCCGCGGCGACCGGATCCAGGTCTTCTTCCAGGCCGGCGTCGCGATCGCGATCGCGAACCTGGTCGTGGTCTCCATCTTCTCCCTCCTGGGCACGCGCGACATCACCGGCGTGCTCCAGCTCTTCGCGGCATCGATCGCCGCCGGCGCCGGCTCGGCGGTCGCCTCGGTCGGGTCGTTCCAGGCGGTCGGCAACCTGTTCGGGATCCTCACCGGCTTCCAGCTGCTGGAGCTGGCAAACCCGTCCCAGGCCCTCCTGCGCCGGCTCCTCCTCGAGACGCCCGGCACCTACCACCACTCGCTGATGGTCGGGAACCTCGCCGAGCGCGCCGCGGAGGCGATCGGGGCCGACACGCTCCTCGCCCGCGTGGCGGCGTACTACCACGACGTCGGCAAGCTGGCCAACCCGCTCGCCTACATCGAGAACCAGGCCGGCGGCGACAACCTCCACGACGAACTGGAGCCCGCGCAGAGCGCCGCCGTCCTCAAGTCCCACGTGGCCGACGGGATCGACATCGCCTACGCGGCGAAGCTCCCGCGGCCGCTCATCGCGTTCATCCCCCAGCACCACGGGACGGCCCGCCTCAGCTACTTCTGGGCCAAGGCCCGCGAGGATGCCGCGGCGCCGTTCGGCGGGCTGGAAACGGCCGCCGGCCGCGCCGCCGCGGACGCGCTCGACGAGCGGCGCTTCCGCCACAACGGCCCCAAGCCGCAGACTCGCGAGGCGGCCATCCTGATGCTCGCCGATGGCGTCGAGGCGTCGGTGCGCAGCCTGGCCAACCACGACGAGGGAACGATCCGGGGGATGGTCGCGCGGATCATCACGGAGCGCCTCGAGGACGGCCAGTTCGACGAGTGCGACCTGACCCTGCGCGACCTCGAGTGGATCCGCGAGGCGTTCGTGGCCCAGCTCCTGGGCATGTACCACCAGCGCATCGCGTACCCGCAGAACAAGATCGTCGAGCTCGAGGCGCGCCGCGACGCGTCCGGCCCCGGCGCCTAGGTCGACGGTGCTGCGAACGCTCTACCGGCCCCCGTTCCGGGTGGACCTCGACCACCGTCCCGGCGCGCCCCGCGTGCTGACCGGGACGGCCCTGGCCCGCACGCTCGTCGCCGCCCTGCGCGCCGGCGGCGCCCCGGAGCCCGCGTCCGTGGGCCTGGTGCTGGCCGACGACAGCGAGCTCGCGGCGCTCAATGCCGCGCATCTCGGCAAGGACGGTCCGACGGACGTCCTCTCGTTCCCGCTCCTGCCTCCCGCGGCGTTTCCGACGCACGCGGGGCGTGCCGAGGTGCGAGTCGGCGCCCGGCCCACCGACCCTGCGTTCCTGCTGCCGCCGGGGGCGCGCCTCCACCTCGGCGACATCGTCGTCTCGGTGGAGCGGGCGCTCGAGCAGGCCAACGCGGGCCGCGGCGGCCAGACCGGCGACCTGCGCTGGAGCCCGGCCGACGAGCTGCGCCTCCTGGTGACCCACGGAGCGCTCCACCTGTGCGGCTGGGACCACGCCGAGCCCGAGGAAGAGGCCGCGATGCGCGCCCTCGAGCGGGTGCTCCTGGGGGCGTCGGGCCGCTGAGCCCCGGCCGGCCTGCCCGCTGCGCCGGGCCGCCGGGGCCTGCCTACGGCTGCCTCGCGGCAATGGTTCGGCCGCCACGAACGGTTCGTGACGGCCGACGAATAGGCGCTCGAACGCTCCTAGCGGATCGTCATCGTGGCGGGCGCGGTGGCCGCCCAGACCTCCGGCGCGACATCGGCCGTGATGGTCGCCGGCTCCCAGGTGTAGGTACCGGGGGTGACGATCCGGGCGGCGTAGCACATGTGGACCGGCAGGATCGTCCCGGATCCGTTCCGGGGGTTGAGCACGCCGAACTCGATGCGTTGCCCGTCGAGCCGCGACGGGTAGGTGCACTGCGCCGGATCGGCGCCCTCGACCGGCCACGAGCCGACGAGGTCGAGCGGCGCGAGGCCGGACGGGAGCAGCTCGACGACGCTGTACGACCCCCGCGGTGCGTCCGGGCCGAACGTCGGATCGAGCGCGACCCGCACGATCGCGCTGCGGGCGAGGTCACCCACCGGGTTCACGGTGCGGGCCAGCTGGAGCTGGTCCGACGGGGCGTTCGTCGGGGCGCCGGCCCCGGCCCACGCGCCGACCACTGACAACGTTCCGCTGATCGCCTCGATCCGCAGCGCGGCGCGCTGGGTCGGGGTCAGGACCAGGGTTCGCACGCGACCGTCCGAAAGGTCCGCTGTCGTGCGCTCGCCGTTCACGGTCCACGCCGCGACAGCTGCTGCCGGCACTGAGCGCCGGACCAGGGCGGTGATGGTGGCGACCTCCTCGGCCAGGTCGAGGTCGGCGGTCCGTTGGTTCGCCTGTGCGTACGCGAGGGCCGGCTCCGCGAGCGGGCTTCCGACGGCGGCCGCGAGGGCGGCGAAGCGGGCGGTCGCCTCGGCGGTCGCCTCGGGGTCGTTGGGGACCAGGATCCGGACCTGGAGGCCGCGGCGCTGGCCCAGGCGCGTGGCGATGTCCGCGACGACGGCCCGGCCGGTCGCCTCGTCGCCCAGCGCCGCCGCCCCGAGCCCGAGGTAGAGTCGCTCGCGGTCGCCGACCGTCGGGTCGCCGAGGCGGGCCACGATCCGGGCCAGGACCGGCTCGCCGAGCGTGGCGAGGCCGGCCAGCGCGACGGATCGGCGCTCGTCGGTCTGGGCCGGGTCGGCGGCAACTGCCGCGAGCCACCCGGCCGTCCGCGGGCCGCCCGCCTGTGCGGGCGCGGCGAGCAGGTTCCGGACCGTCATCTCGAGATCGGTGGAACCGTAGCTCACGATGGACAGGGCGGCGCCGTCCTGGAGGAAAGCACCAAGGTCGGGCGGCGCCGGGAGCGTCGCGGGATCGACGCCGTAGGTCCCGACCAGGAGCGCGATCGCGGCGCGAGCGGCGACTCGCTGATCGCTCCGCGTCCCGGACCCGGCGGCGAGCTCGGCGAGACGGGCGACCCATCGGCCGCGCCCGCCGTCCGCCACCAGGTAGGTGGTCAGGCCGGCGGCTGCCCCGTCCGGGGCGAGCGCCGCCGTGACGGTCCAGGCCTGCACGATCGGCGTGGTCCGGCGCGTCCCGACGACGACGAACTGGCGGGTCAGCGCATCCGAGCTCGAGCCTGCGGTCGCGCTCACCGTGATCCGCTGCACGCCGGCCGTGAGCGGCGGGAGGGCCACGGTCGCGCCCGTGGCGGCGGGGGCCTCGACCGTCGTGGCTGGCATGCCCAGCGTGGACGAGGAGACCGTGAAGCGGACCACCGTCGTCGGGCTGATGGAGCGACCGAACGCCCTGACCACGATCGAGGGCCGGTCGGAGGCGAGGTACTCGGGGGCGCTGGTCGCGTCGGCGAAGAACGGGAGCCCGACCGGCAGGCTGGCGGTGCCCAGCCCGCCCGTGACGTCGGCGCCCATCGCCCCGACGGTGACCCGCCAGGTGGTGAGGTCGTCGGAGAGGGGGACGACGACGTCGGCCAGGCCACGAGCGTTCGTCGGGATGGCTCGGAACAGGAGGGCGTCCCGGAAGTCCGAGCGTCCATCGCCGCCGCCACCGCCGGTGGAGCCCTTGCCCCCGTCGTAGCGCCACTGGGCCGGCGTCCAGCCGCCCGTGATGACGCCCGAAGGGAGCATCTCGTAGAGCAGGGAGAGTGGGTCCTGGACGGGCTCGCCGCCCGCCGAGGTGATCAGCTTCTCGTCGACGACCGCCGCGACGAGCGTCGCGGCCACGGGGCGGCCCTGCGCGTCCGTGACGGCGATATGGAGGGCGGCCTGGCCGCCCGGCTGGTAGCTGGCCTTGTCGGCGGTCACGGTCACCCGGAGCGTCCGGGGCGCCAGCGCCGCGGTGGCCATCCGCGTTCCGTCGACCACGACGTACTCCGTGCCGGTCCACCGGACGGCGTCGTGCACGACGTTCGGGGCGTCCGACGCCCGGAACTGCTCCACCTGGGTCGGCTTCGTCGTGATCGTCCACCGGCGCAGGCCGGCCTGCTCGACCAGGAAGAGGTAGCGGTTGGTGCCGCCGGCCTTCGGCGCGGAGGCGCCTTCGAGCTTGAGGGTGTAGGACTGGCCGACCCGGCAGCCGTCCGGGCAGCGGCCCTCGACGACGGCGGCGAAGGAGAGCGGCGAGGTCCAGTCGGGCGTCGTGAGCGCGCTCGCCCCGGCCTGCGCGCCGGCCGCGCGGCCGGCGCCGTCGTGGGCCGTGGCGAGCACCTCGTAGGAACGGGTGCCGCCCCGCACGCTGAGCGCGAGGACGAAGGTGCCGTCGGACCGGGTCGAGATCGTCCGGCTGGCGATCACCTTGCGCTGGAAGGTCGTGTCGTAGACGGGCACCGTCTGCTTCGTGATCGGGTCGTAGCTGGTGCCCGTGCGCTTGCGGACCGGCGTGATCTCCGTGATGCGCAGGCCGACCGGCGTCCTCGCCACGGCCGAACCGCGCGGGTTGGCCGCGCGTGCCGCATCGATGGTCGACAGCCCGTTGAGACGGGCCAGGTCCGTGACATGCACGGCGCCGCTGACCGCGAGGCGGGTCCCGGTGAGCGTGGCCTTCGCGTCGACGAGGACGAGGGACGGGAAGACCAGGATCCCGGAGCTCGTCGAGACCTCGCCCTCCTCCGCGGTGCCGGCCCTGACGTCGATCCCGTGGTCCTGCCAGCCGAGTTGCGGAGAGTCCCCGTCGAGCCCGGCCGTGAGCGTCGCGGCTGCCGTCCCGTCGCCGGCCGTCCGCACGGTCGTCGGCGCGTCGGAGGCGGTGTCGATGCTGGCGGCCGCGTCCACGCCGCCGGCCGGTGATCCCTCGTAGAAGGTCGCCGCGATGCCGATGTCGAACGTCGTGCCCGCGAGGATTGCCTTGTGGTCGACGGTGACCGCGAGCCTGTAGAGGGGCTTGCGGATCGTGGCCACCTCGAGCCAGCTCTGGGCCGCGAGCGTCCCGGACGTCCGCAGCTCGACGAGGTAGCTGGAGAGCGGCAGGTCGGTGATCGGCAGCGCTGCCGCGAAGGCGCCCCGCGCGTCCGGGTGCACGGTGGCCCGGGCGATCGCCGGACCTCCCGCCTCGGCGACGAGGCGCACCTCGGCCTCCGTCGGAACGGCCAGCGTGGCCCGGTTGCGCAGCACGCCCCATACGTTGACCGTGTCCGTGGAGCGGTACTGGAGGCGGTCCGTGGAGAGGGCGTGCCACCAGCCATCGGCGGGGGATGCCGCCTGGCCCCGGGCCACGTGGTCCATGCAGCAGGCGTCGGACGCCAGCACGAGGTAGGAGCGTCGGCCGTCGGCCGCCGCGAAGCGCACGATCGTCTGTGGGTCCCGGATCGCCGGCGCCCAGATCGTGTCGCTCGCCTGGTCGATCGGCTTGAGCGCGGCCGGCGTCGTCGTGACGAGGAGGCCGGCGGCGTCCGTCGTGCCCAGCGTGGCGCCCCGGTCCACGCTCACCCGCACCCCGGCCAGCGGGCCGTGGCGAACGGAGTCGTTGACCCAGGCCAGCGTGCTCGTGGAGGTGATCGTGACGTAGGGGGCGATCGCGCTCACCTGGAGGACGGCCTGCGACGTGCGGCCCGCTGCCGTGAGGGCGACGAGGTACCACCCGGCCGGCAGAGGGGCGGGCAGCAGGGCGCCGGCAAGGGAGCCCCCGCTGACGTCGCTGAAGCGGACGGTGCCACGCTGGACGATGGGCAGGGACCCCGAGGCGACCGTCACGTAGCGGGCGGCCTCGAAGCCGTTCGGGACGGCGAGGAGCGCCC
Organism: uncultured Chloroflexia bacterium; assembly: GCA_963801445.1. GTDB lineage: Bacteria > Chloroflexota > Limnocylindria > Limnocylindrales > CSP1-4 > CTSoil-043. The sequence goes on from CAWDEW010000008.1 coordinate 69,113, forward strand.
GGATCGCGGTGATCGCCTGGTCGGGGCCGGCCATCCGCCGGACGACCACGGTTCCCGAAGCGAGGGGCGTGATCTCGTCGGGCACGCTCCGGTCGACGGGCAGGAGCGCCCGCTCGCCAGGCCGCGCGTCGACGACGTGGGTGGCGAGCGACGCCTCGGCCCGGGGATCGGTCGCCGCGACCGTCGTCTCGAAGCTCCACGTGACGGCATGCTCGAGGTGGTAGGGCGAGCCGGGACGCCCCACGCCGGCCCTCAGGGTCACGGTGTAGATGGTCCCGCGCTTGAGCGCGGTCGGCACGAACGCCACGACGCGGCCATGAGTCTCGACGCGGCCCGTGACGGCCGGCGTGATCGAGAAGTCCGCGGCGGTCACGGCCACGCCGTCCTGGTCGAACGCGGCCTCGATGCCGGTGGAGATCGGGACATCGCCCACGCCGTCGCCGGGGACGACCGAGACGACGGTCGGGCCACGGTCCACCTCGTACGCCCAGGATGCGGCCGGCATGCCGTCCCGGCCGGGGAGGGTGACCCGGACGGCCGTGCCGGCGGCGAACGGGCGGGCCGGCCGGAGCGTGGCGGTCGAGGCGTCGGGCCCGGGCTCCACGGCCATGACCACGGCGGGCTCGATGACGACCCGGGCGGCCAGCGCCGCGGCGGGCTCGCCCGAGGTGGAGACCAGCCGGAACGTGGCGTTCACGGGGATCCGCCCGCCCGCCAGGCTGCTGGGGGTGAGGGTGGCGATCGGGGCCGGGTCCGCGACCCGGCCGAGGGCGGTCCATCCCGAGGACGCCTGGGTCGGGACGGAGGACGGCGAGGGACCCGCTGTCGCGGACGCCGCGCTCGTGGGCGCGGGAGTCGGCGCTGCGCTGGGGGTGGGGCTGGCGCAGGCTGCGAGGATCACGGCCAGCGCGAGCGCCGTCGCCCGGACCAGCGTCACCCGGCCGGGGCCGGCCCTGCGTGAAGGGCCGTGGACGAAGGTTGACCGGGGCCGCACGGGTCCAGACATGATCGCCGCCTTCGCGCTGGGCGCGGGCTCGGGATGCGAACGAGGCCCGGGGCCAGGGCTCGGTAGCGGGCCTGCTCGTACGCCAACCGGATGGTCGCCCGATTAGACGCCCATACCAATGGCCGTGTGTCATGGCCAGGCCGCGGCGACTGGCCCGCGCTGCGCTACCATCGCCCCGGGCCCGGTCCAGGCGGATTCGGGCCGTTCGGCGTGGCTGCGCCGGTGTCGGGCGCCCATGACGGTCCCGGGGTCGCCTGCCGGCCCCCATCGGAGGTGCGGTGAAGGTCATCGTCGGGCTCGGGAACCCGGGCGAGCAGTACGGGAAGACCCGTCACAACATCGGCTGGATGGTCGTGGACCGGCTGGCCGACCGGGCCGGCTGGGCCGGCCGGGGGCGAACCCGCGATGCGAGCGCCGTCGTCCAGGGTCGATTCCACGGGCTGGATCTCGTGCTGGCCAAGCCGCTGACCTTCATGAACGATTCGGGGGTCGCCGTCCGCAAGCTCCTGGCCAGGGAGCGCGCCCCCCTGCACGAGATCCTGGTCGTCACCGACGACTTCAGCCTGCCGTTCGGCAAGATGCGCTTTCGGGAGGGCGGCAGCCACGGCGGCCACAACGGCCTGCGCTCCATCATCGAGGAGCTCCACACGGAGGCGTTCCCCCGCCTCCGGGTGGGCATCGGCGAGCCGGGCCGCGACGCCGTCGACCACGTGCTCTCGACCTTCCGGCCCGAGGAGCGCCAGCGTCTCGACGAGCTGCTCGACGCCGCCGCGGACGCGGCCGAGGCATGGGCGCGCGACGGCGTGTCGAAGGCGGCGAACCGCTTCAACGCCTTCCAGCTGCGCCCGCCCGAGGAGGCCCTGACGGCTCCACCGGGCGAGATCGACGGGCCGCCGGGCCAGGATGGCGTGCGGCGGACGCGCACGGGCTGGCGGAAGACGCGGCCGTCCGAACCGAACGAGCCGGGTCGGTGAGCCCGGGGGCGGGCAGGGGATCCCAGCCGGCCGGCCCTTCCGGGGAGCCCCGCGGCGAGATCCGCCGACGGATCCCCGACCTGGCCGTGCTGCCGCCCCTCCTGCACGCCACGCGGCCGTTCCGGGACCTGCTCGCGACGCTCGGGTCGGCGACGGCACCCCTGGCCGCCCGCGGCCGCCACGCGGCGCTCACGGCGATCCCGCACGGGGCGAAGACGTTCCTCGCCGCCGCCCTGGCCGGCGCCGGCGGGGATCGGCTGTGCTGGATCGCCCGCGACGCCGAGATCGGCGACCGGGTCGCCGACGAGCTGGTGGCGTGGCTGGGCGACCCCGCCGCGGTGACCGTCCTCGAGCCCCGGACGGCGCTGGCCTACGAGCGGAGCGAGCTCGTGCGGGACGAGTCCGCGGCCCGGGTTGCGGCGCTCGCGTCCTGGCGGGCAGGGCGCGCCCGGGTCCTGGTGGCCTCGGTGCAGGCCCTCGTCCAGCCGACCCTCGCCCCGGACGACCTGCCCGTGGCGCCCCGCGTCCTTCGTCCCGGCGACCGGCAGACCCAGGCGTCGCTCATCGCGGAGCTGCTCCGCCTGGGGTACGAGCCCGCCCTGGAGGTGGCCGGCCGGGGCGAGTTCGCCCGGCGGGGCGGCCTCCTGGACCTCTTCCCGGCCGGCGCGGAGCTGCCGGTCCGGATCGAGCTCTTCGGCGACGAGATCGACAACCTGCGGGTGTTCGACCCGACGGATCAGCGGACGATCCGTCCCGCCGAGTCCGTCGAGCTCCTTCCAGCCTCCGAGTTCCTCCTCCCCGACGGCGGATTCGCGCGGATCCGCGACCGGCTCGGGCGTCTCGCCGACCGGCTGCCGGAGCGCCTGGCCGGGGATCTCGCCCGGTTCGAGGCCGGGGGTGCGGGCGCCGGTCCTGGCGCGATCGCCGTCGCGGGCGCTCCCCGCGAGACCCGGGCCCTGGACGTCGGGGACGCGGCCGAGGTCTGGGCGGCCGTCCTCTGCCCCGCCTTCGGGCTCGATCACCTGGACCCCGGGACCCTGCTCGTCGTCGACGAGCCGGGCGATGTCGCGGCCGCGGCCGCCTTCCTCTGGGACCAGGCCTCCGAACGGCGGCGTGACCTCGTTGCCGCCGGGGACCTCCCGGCGGAGTGGCCGGAGACGTACGTCGCGCCGCGCGCCTGGAAGGGCCGCCTGCTGGGAGGACGCACCCTGGAGCTGACCTGGGAGTCGGGATCGGTCGAAGGGATCGGCGGAGCGCCCGCGACCGAGGACCCGTTCCGCTGGCGGGAGCCTGTCCTGCCGCCCGGCCGGAGCGCGAGCCTGGCCCGGGCGATCGAGCGCTGGCGCGCCGGCCGTCCCGCGACCCTGCCCCTGGCGGACGAGGAGGCGGAGTCCGGGCGACCGGTCGTGCCGCCGGGGCCCGCCCCATCCCGTCGGGGCGCCCCGGCGCGGTCGCCCATGCCGCGGATCGTGCTCGCGTCGGACCAGGCCCCGCGCCTCGCGGAGCTCCTCGGCGAGGCCGGCATCCCGGTCGGGGCGACGCTCCGGCTGACCGATCCGCCGCCTCCCGGTGCCGTCGCCCTCGTCGCCCGAAGCCTCAACGCCGGCTTCGCCGGCGGGCCGGACGGGCTGGTCGTGGTGACCGACCGGGAGCTGTTCGGCACCGTCCGCGTCCGCCGCCCGAAGGCGCTCCGGCGGGTGGTCCCGCGGGACATCCTCGAGCGCCTGGTCGTGGGCGACCTGGTGGTCCACGTCGACCACGGGATCGGTCGCTACGAGCAGATGATCCGGCGCGGTGGGGCGGGGGAGGAGCGCGACTACCTCGAGGTCAGCTTCGCCGGCGCGGACCGCATCTTCGTCCCGGTCGAGCAGATCACCCGCGTCAGCCGGTACGCCGGGGCCGAGCGTCCGGCGCTCTCGAAGCTCGGCGGCGGGGAGTGGGCCCGCACGAAGGCCCGCGTCCGGCGCGCCGTCGCGGAGCTCGCCGATGAGCTGCTGCGCCTCTACGCCAGCCGCGAGACCGCCGAGGGGCACGCCTTCGGCGCGGACACCGGCTGGCAGAGGGAGCTGGAGGCCTCGTTCCCGTACGAGGAGACGGTGGACCAGCTCCGGGCGATCGAGGATGTCAAGGGCGACATGGAGTCGGCCCGGCCGATGGACCGGATCGTCGTGGGCGACGTCGGCTACGGGAAGACCGAGGTCGCCCTGCGGGCCGCGTTCAAGGCGATCGAGGACGGTCGCCAGGTCGCCGTGCTGGTCCCCACGACCGTGCTCGCCGACCAGCACTTCCGGACGTTCGGCCGGCGCTTCGACCCGTTCCCCGCGACCGTGCGGATGCTCTCCCGCGCCGTCGCGCCGCGGGAGCAGGCCGCCACGCTCGCCGGCCTCGCAGCCGGCTCGGTGGACCTCGTCGTGGGGACCCACCGGCTCCTTTCGAAGGACGTCGCGTTCCGTGACCTCGGCCTGCTCGTGGTCGACGAGGAGCAGCGCTTCGGGGTCGCGGCCAAGGAGCGCCTCAAGCAGCTCCGGACCGAGGTCGACGTCCTGACCCTGTCCGCGACGCCGATCCCCCGGACGCTCAACCTGGCCCTCGTCGGCGTCCGCGACATGTCCGTCATCGAGACGCCGCCGGAGGACCGCCTGCCGATCCAGACCCGGGTGGCCGAGGCGACCGCCGGCCTGGTGAAGGATGCCATCCTGCGCGAGCTGGACCGGGGCGGCCAGGTGTTCTACGTCCACAACCGGGTCGAGACGATCGAGGCCCAGGCGGACCAGCTGCGCCGGCTCCTCCCGGCGGCCCGGATCGTCGTCGGCCACGGCCAGATGAGCGAGGGCGCGCTCGAGCAGGTGATGATCACGTTCGCCGGCGGCGACGCGGACATCCTCGTGTGCACCACGATCATCGAGTCCGGCCTGGACATCCCGAACGCCAACACGATCGTGATCGACCGCGCCGACACCCTTGGGCTGGCCCAGCTCTACCAGCTCCGCGGGCGCGTGGGCCGGTCGAGCCGGCGGGCCTACGCCTATCTCCTGTATCGCCGCCGCGATCGGCTCTCCGACGAGGCGCGCAAGCGTCTCCAGGCGATCTTCAACGCATCGGAGCTCGGGGCCGGCTTCCAGATCGCCCTCTCCGACCTGGAGATCCGGGGCGCCGGCAACATCCTGGGCGGCGAGCAGTCCGGCCACATGGCCGCGGTCGGCTTCGACCTCTACACGCGCCTCCTGGCCGACGCGGTCGAGGAGTCGCGGGCGCGGAGGGACCACCGCGAGCCGGCCCGGGTCGTGCCCGGCGCCACGGTGGACCTGCCGGTGGACGCCCACCTCCCCGACGCCTACGTGCCCGACGAGGCGCAGAAGCTGGAGCTCTACCGGCGACTGGCCCGGGCCCGGACGGCCGGGGACCTCGCGGCCTTCCGGCAGGAGGTGGTCGACCGCTTCGGGCCGATGCCGGCTGCCGTGCTGCGGCTCATCGAGGTCGCCGAGCTGCGGCTGGCTGCGGAGGCGGCCGGGATCGTCTCGCTCGCCCGGGAGGAGGGGCAGCTGGTCGTCCGGTTCGGCGGCGCGCTCAGCCGGGGCGAGGCGATGCGCCTGGTGGTCGGCGCGCCGCTGCCCGGGGTCCGGCCGGGCGACATCACCTTCGCCGCGAGCCAGGTCCGGATCCGCGTCGCGCGCGACCCGTCCCGCTGGTGGACCCTCGCCCAGGCCGTCGTCGCCCGGATCGCGGCTGCCCGCGAGGATCGCGTCGGGCCCTGATCCCGTAGGCTGCACTCCGGACGCCCAGGCGGCGCGGCGAGACGACGCGGCCGCCCATGCCGTACGATCGAGGAGCCCAGCTCATGCCCCCGACCCGCCCCGGCGTCCCCCGGCTCGCCGCGCTCTCGCTCGCCGCGGTCCTCCTGGCCGCAGCCTGTGGGGCGAGCGCCAGGCCGGCCCCGACCGCGGGCCCGACCCCGGCCCCGACTGCGACGCCGGCGCCGACCGCGGCGCCGACGCCAACGCCGGCGCCGACCGCAGCGCCGACCGGGGCGCCGACGCTCGGCCCGACCCCCACCGGGAGCGCGGTGGACCCCATCGAGGGGTTGAAGATCAACGCTCCCTACACGCTCGACCGGGTCCCCGAGGCGCTCCGGGCCCAGATCGCCGCGAGCTTCGAGCAGGCCGCGGGCTCGCTGTCGAGCAACTTCCAGGTGGGGCTGCGCCAGGTGGCGAAGGGCAGCCAGGTTGCCGCGGTCCTGATCGTGCTGGTCTTCCCGACGGCGCTGGCCAGCCAGGACGCGTTCTGGACGCAGCTCGAGACGGGGATCGCCGGCGGCGTCGCGTTGAGGGACGTCACCGTCGACAGCATCGTGCTCAAGGTCAAGTCCTCGAGCGATTCCGCGCTCGCGGCCTTCCGGTCCGGTGACGGGCTCGTCATCCTCGTCGGGGCGACCGAGGCGGGCATCCTGGACGTGGCCCAAGCCCTGATCACCGCGAACCAGTAGCGTCGCGCTCGCGCCGGCGAGCGCCCCCCGGCGATCGTGGCCGGACCCGGTCGCCCGGCCGGCGCCGCGTCCGAGGTCCGCCCGACGCCGACCGGCGCGTGTCAGAATCCCGTCCGTGCAGCGTGACATCCCTCCGGCCCCGACGGGCGGCACCTGGGCCCCGGAGCGGCGCGCCCTCACCGCCGGGCTGGTCCTGACCGTCACGCTCGTCGCGTTCGAGGCGCTGGCCGTCGGCACGGTCATGCCCCTGGTCGTGCGCGAGCTCCACGGCCTGGCCCTCTACGGGTGGGTCTTCTCGGCCTTCTTCCTGGCGAACCTGGTCGGGATCGCCCTCGCCGGCCCGATCCTCGATCGCGGCCGACTCCCGTTCGCCCTGGGCCTCGGGTTGGGGTGCTTCGCCGCCGGTCTCGTGATCGGCGGGCTGGCCCGGTCCATGGAGGTCCTGGTCGTCGGCCGCCTGCTCCAGGGGTTCGGTGCCGGCTTCGAGGCCCCGGTGGCCTACACCGTCATCGGGCGGGTCTACCCGGACGCGGTCCGCCCGCGGATGTTCGCGATCCTCTCGACGGCGTGGGTCCTGCCGGGCGTCATCGGGCCGGCCATCGCCGGCCTCGTCGGGGAGCACCTCGGCTGGCGCTGGATCTTCCTCGGGCTGCTGCCCCTGATCGGCCTGGCCGCGTCCATCACCCTGCCGGCCCTGCGCCGCGTCCAGCGCGATCATGCCGTCGCGTCCATCCCGGCCGGCGAGACCGTGCGGGTCCGCCTGGCGCTCGCGCTCGCGGTGGCCGTCGGGGCCGGGCTGGTGGTGGCCGGGCTCGGCTCGGCTGCGGTCGTACCGGGCATCCCGCTCGCGCTGGCCGGGCTGGCCGTCGGCCTCCCGGCCTTCGCCCGGCTCACCCCGCCGGGGACGCTGCGCGCTCGTCCGATCCTCCCGGCAGCGATCCTCCTGCGGGGCCTGCTCACCTGCATGTTCTTCTCGGCCGACGCCTACGTGCCGCTGGCCCTCGTCGGGGTGCGCGGGACCAGCGCGGCGACCGCGGGCATCGCGCTCACGGCCGCGACCGTCGCGTGGACCGCGGGAGCCTGGATACAGGAGCGCCGAGTCAACGTCCTCGGCCCCCGGCGACTCGTCGGGCTCGGCTTCGCGACGGTCCTCGTCGGCCTTGCGGCGACCGCCCTGGTCCTGGTGGACGCGGTCCCGCTCGTCGTCGGGATCCTCGGCTGGGGGATCAGCGGGCTGGGCATGGGCCTGGCCTACGCGCCCATCACCCTGGTGGTCCTCCGCGAGACCGAGACGGCCGGCCAGGGTCGAGCCAGCGCGTCGCTCCAGCTCTCCGACGTGCTGGGCACGGCGCTCGGGAGCGGCGTCGGCGGCGCCCTGGTCGCGGCGGTCGCCGGGCCGGTCGCCGCGTCGGGCGGACCTCTCGACCCGCGCGCGACTGCCCTCGGAATCGCCCTGGCGTTCGGGGTCGGAGGCGCCGTCGGGCTGGTCGGGCTGCTGCTCAGCGGGCGCCTCGCCGGTCAGCCCTCCTCGGCTCCGTCCGGGCTCGCGCCGTCGCTCGCCGAGAACCGGTAGCCGATCCCGTAGCTGGTCGCGATCAGGCGACGGCCGGGCGCGGCGTCGGTCAGCCGGGCCCGGAGGTTGCGCATCGTGACCCGGAGCAGGTGGAGGTCATCGCGGTAGCCCGGGCCCCAGACGTCGACCAGAAGGTCCGCGTGCGCCACGATCTCCCCGGGCCGCTCCGCGAGGTGACGGAGGAGCCGGTACTCGGTCGGCGTCAGGTGGATCTCGCGGCGATCCACGGTCACGCGGTGGCTCCGCCCATCGATGACGAGCCCCCCGGCCCGCACCTCGGCGACCTCCTGGCCGGCTGCCCGGGCCTGCGATCGGCGCAGGACGGCGGCGATCCGGGCCATCAGCTCCGGGAAGGAGAAGGGCTTGGTGACGTAGTCGTCCGCGCCCGCCCCGAGGCCGCGGATCTTGTCCTGCTCCCCGTCCCGCGCGGTGACCAGCAGGATCGGCACGGCGCTCTCGCGGCGGATCCGCTCGATCACGCCCCAGCCGTCGAGCCGGGGCAGCGAGATGTCCAGCAGGACGAGGTCCGGCGCGCTGGCCCCGAAGCGAGTGACTGCCGCCTCCCCGTCCCGCGCGATCTCGGCCTGCCAGCCGTGGCGCTCCAGCCAGAGCGCGATCAGCGACGCGAGCTCCGGCTCGTCCTCGACCACGAGGACCCGCGCAGCCGGGCGCCCTCCCCCGGCGAGCCACGGCCCGGTCATCGCGGGGTCACCGGAAGGCGGAAGGTGATCGACGTCCCGCTCCCGCCCGAATCGAGCCGGATCCAGCCGCCATGAGCCTCCACGAGCCTGCGGCAGATGTACAGGCCGAGCCCGCTGCCCGGGACGCTCGACTCGCGCACGCCACGACCGCGGTGGAAGCGCTCGAAGACCTGGCCGCGCTCCAGCGAGTCGATGCCGACCCCGTCGTCGGCGAATGTCACGAGCACGCTGGCGGCGCCCTGCTGCGACGCCGTGACCCGGACCGCCGCGTTCGGCCCGCCGTACTTCGCCGTGTTCGCGAGGAGGTTGGCCAGGACCTGGCGGATCCGGGCCGGGTCGACGTCGACGAGGGGCAGCTCGGCCTCCTCGACGACGATGGTGGGGCTCCCCGGAAGCTCTCCCTGCTCGGCGGCGAACGCCCGCAGGAGGAGACCAAGGTCGGTCGGTCGCCTCTCGAGCACGAGCTGGTCGTTCTCCAGCCGGCCCACGTCGAGGATCTCGTCGACGAGCGCGCCGAGGCGCTGGACGGCATCGTCGATCCGCTCGAGGTGGTGGCGGGTGGCGGAGGGGTCGAGGCTGAGGTGGAGCAGGCTCTGGGAATGGCCGCTGATCAGGGCGAGCGGCGTGCGCAGCTCGTGGGAGACCGTGGCCAGGAAGCTGGCCTTCAGCTCGTCGAGCGCCCGCGCCGCCCGCAGGTCGCGGATCACGGCCACCGCGCCGCCCGCCTCGCCGGCCATCGGAGAGTAGCTCGCCGCGACCGGGATGGTCTCGCCGTCCGCCGTCCGGATCAGGTGCTCGCGCACGAGCGGGCGACCGTGCTCCAGCACGTCAGCGAACGGGCACGTGCGACCACAGGCCCGCACGATGGCCGGTCGGTCCGGATCGGGGATCTCCCCGACGCAGCCCAGGAATGCCTCGCACGACGCTCCGACGGCATCGCGCGCGGCCCCGCCGACCAGCCGCGTCGCGGCCCGGTTGAGGCGCGTGATCCGACGATCCGGGCCCACCGCCACGATCGCGTCGCTGGCGCCATCGAGGATCGCTGCCAGCGTGCCCCGCTCGCGGGCGAGCGCGCCGCGGAGCTGGGCTCCGCGGAACGCGAGCGCGAGCTCGCGCCGGACCAGCCCGAGATAGCGAACGTGGGCCGGGTCGAGGAGCTCGCCCTCGGGCGCGCGGACGCCCACCCATCCGACAGCGACGCGACCCGTTCCGCCGCCGAACGCCCGGCTCTCCTCCAGCGTGGCCCCGGACCAGCCGGCCCGGCCGGCCCAGCGAGCGGCGGCCTGCACGTTGGCGAACTGGTCAGGCGGCGGCATCGGCGCACCCTCGGCCACGGTCGCCGTGAGCCGGAGCGCCTCTCCTCCCGGCTCGGCCAGCCAGACTGCCGCGGACCCGGCGCCGCTCGACCTGGCGATCTCCGCGAGCACGGCCGGGGCGAGCTTGTCGAGCTCGTCGCCCGAGGCGAGGAGCTGGCTGAGCTGGTACTGGGCGAACATCGTGTCCGCCTCGCGCTGGGCCTCGGTGAAGGCCCGCCTGCGCTCCTCCTCGAGCAGGGCGATCCGGGCGGAGAGGTCCACGCCAGCGGCGGGCGTGGGCTGGGGCGAGGGGGCGTCCTGGTCGGGCGCGCTGCGCTCGAGGCTCATCGGCGGGCTCGCCGCCAGCTCCGGCTCGTCCGTCCATCCAGCATCGCCCGGAAGAGCAGGAAGCAGGACGCCGCCCCGGGGTCGCGGTGCCCGCGCGAACGCTCGCCGAGGCGCAGGGCCAGCCCGCGGCGGGCAACCAGGGGATCCGTGGCCCGCATGCCGTCGCGCGCTCCGCGCGCCGCGCGCACGAACGCCTCCGCGGGCGCGACCCCGTCCGCGACGGCCGCCAGCAGGGCGTCGGCCGCGGGCTGCATCGCGTCCAGGATCGTCTTGTCGCCCGGGATGCAGCGCCCCCGCCGGGCGAGGCCCGCGGAGCCGGCCTCGAAGGCGCGCGCGAGCGCCCCGACCTCCACGCGGGCGAGCCCCTCGAGCGCGAAGCCCGCCTCGACGAACGCCGTGGCGTAGAGCGGCCCGCTCGCCCCGCCGACGCTCTCCAGGAGGACGTGCCCGATTCGCCGGAGCAGGAGGCCGACATCGTCCCCGTCGGCCGGCGGGCGAGCGTCGAGGTCGCGCACGACCGCCTGGAGCCCGGTGGTCATGTTCGTGCCGTGATCGCCGTCGCCGAGCGCCGCGTCCAGCCGGTCCAGGAGCGCCTCGTGGCGCCCGACCGTCGCCGCCGCGCGGCGCGCGAACGCGGCCACGTCCTGGGCGTCGATCGTCGCGGTGCGACCGCCCGTGCCGGGCAGCTCGCGAGCCCCTATCCTCATGCCGTCGCCAAGTCTACGCGCGCCCCGGTCCCCGCCGGAAGCGCGTGGGCCGCCCGCCCGGGAGGGTCCGTGGTTGCCCTGGTCCTCGTCTCCCACAGCCCGGAGATCGCCCGCGGCCTCGTGGCCATGCTCGCCCAGGCCGGACCGTCCGTCGTGGTCCGGGCCACCGGCGGCACCTCGGGCGGCGCTCTCGGCACGAGCGCGCCGGCTGTCGAGGCCGCCGTCCGCGAGGCGCTCCGCCTGGCCGGCGACGGAGTGCTGGTGCTGTTCGACATGAACAGCGCGGCCCTGGCCATCGAGGTCGCCCTCGACGCGCTCCCGCCCGCGGATCGGGACCGGGTCAGGGTGAGCCGCGGCCCGCTGGTCGAGGGGGCGAGCCGGGCCGTGGTCGAGGCCGCTGGTGGAGGGAGCCTCGTCGAGGTCCTGGCGGCGTCCGAGGCTCCGGGTCCGGCAGACAAGCTCCCCGGCGACTGGCCGGCCGATGGGCGCCCCCCGGCAACGGACGCCCCGGCCTTCCGGCGGCGGGACCCGTGACCCGGCTCGCGCAGGACTGGATCCGCCTGGCGGCCATCCGGATCGCGGAGCAGCGGGCCTGGCTGACCGAGCTCGATGCGGCGATCGGCGACGGCGACCACGGCATCAACCTGGACCGGGGGTTCTCCGCGGTGGTGGCGCGCTTCGGCACGGCTCGGGGCGCCGACGAGGAGCCCGGTGCGCTCCTGCAGGTCGCCGGCCGGACCATCCTCGCAACCGTTGGCGGCGCGAGCGGGGCGCTCTACGGACGGGCGCTCATGCGCGCCGGGGCGCGGCTCGAAGGCACGGACGGGGCGCCGGCGGACGCCGCTGCGGCCCTTGCCGAAGCGGTCGCGGCGATCTCCGCGCTGGGCCGCTCCCGGGCGGGTGAGAAGACGATGCTCGACGCGCTGGTGCCCGCCTCGGAGGCGTTCGCGGCCGGGGCAGCGCGGGGCGACAGCCTGGCCATGATCGCCCCCGCCGCGGCGGATGCCGCCGAGGCGGGGGCGCGGGCCACGATCCAGATGGTTGCCACCAAGGGTCGCGCCAGCTACCTGGGGGAACGCTCGCGGGGCCACCTCGACCCGGGCGCCGCATCCAGCGCGCTGCTCGTTCGCGCGTTCGCGGACGTCGTCGCGGGGGGCTAGCCTTCCGCCCCCGCCCTTCCGGCCCGGCCGCGGACCGCGACGTTCCGGCAACGTAGATCTTCTTTTGACGTTTCCGGCCGCTCCGCCGCCGTACCTTTGCCGCAACAGTGCCCCCGGTGGCACTGCCGCGCCGGCCGTCGTTGTCCCAGCACCGACCCGCGACCCGGGCCGGGGTCGCGCCGAAGCGGCGGAGGGATTGTCTGCGAGGCGGCTCGCAGCCGGCGCGCATCGTTGTCAAGAGGGAGTGAGCATGACTACAGAGAAGTTCGTAGCCGAAATCCTGGGGACGATGATCCTCATCCTCCTCGGCGACGGCGTGGTCGCGGGCGTCCTCCTGGCGAAGTCCAAGGCCAACAGCAGCGGCTGGATCGTCATCACCTTCGCCTGGGGTATGGCGGTGTTCGCGGGCATCGCGGTCGCCGGCGCCGTCAGCGGCGCCCACATGAACCCGGCGGTCACGCTGGGCGTCTTCCTCGACAGCATGGCCAAGGGAGACGGCAAGTTCGGCGTCGACTCGCTGGTGCTCTACTGGGTGGCCCAGTTCATCGGCGCGATGATCGGCGCGACCCTGGTCTTCCTCCACTACAAGCCCCACTGGGAGGAGACGGCGGACCAGGGGCTCAAGCTCGCGGTCTTCTGCACCGCCCCGGCGATCCGGAACCCGATGTGGAACCTGATCTCGGAGATCGTCGGCACGTTCGTGCTGGTCTTCGTTGGCTTCAGCCTCGCTGGAGGCGCCTCGCCGGCGATCGGCGGCGCGTTCGCCTGGGGCCTGCTGGTCCTCGTGATCGGCCTCTCCCTCGGCGGCACGACGGGGTATGCGATCAACCCGGCCCGCGACCTCGGGCCGCGGATCATGCACGCGATCCTGCCGATCGCGGGCAAGGGCGGCAGCGACTGGGAGTATTCCTGGATCCCGGTGGTCGGTCCCCTCATCGGCGGTGCTCTCGGCTGGGCCGTCTTCTACTTCCTGGGCACGCAGTTCATCCTGAAGGTGGTCACCCCCTGACCCTCGCCTAGACCTCGTCCCCAGGAGGGATCCTCGCGATCCCGCGCGCCGGGTGGCACGGCCCGCCCCCGGCGCGCGGCCATCTCAGTCGAACCCTCCTGCACGCCCGTCCCCGGCCGAGCAATCGGTGCAGGCCGGCCTCGACCCACCGACACGTCCAGGAGGAGCCCATGAAGAAGCTCATCAATGCCCCCGATAACGTCGTCGACGAGGCGCTCGCGGGCATGGCGGCGGCGCACCCGGACCTCGTCCGGGTCGAGGCGCCGAACATCGTCGTCCGCAAGGACGCACCCCGGCCGGGCAAGGTCGGCGTCATCTCCGGCGGTGGCTCGGGCCACGAGCCGATGCACGGCGGCTTCGTCGGGCTCGGCATGCTCGACGCGGCCTGCCCGGGCGCCGTCTTCACGTCGCCCGTCCCGGACCAGATGCTGGCTGCCACGAAGGCGGTCAGCGGCGGCGCCGGCGTGCTCCACATCGTGAAGAACTACACCGGCGACATCATGAACTTCGAGATCGCCGCCGAGCTCGCGCAGGCCGAGGGGATCGAGGTCACCTCGGTCGTCATCGCCGACGACGTGGCGGTCAAGGACTCGCTCTGGACGGCGGGCCGGCGCGGCGTGGGCGGCACCGTCCTCGCCGAGAAGATCGTCGGAGCGGCCGCCGAGGCCGGCGCCGACCTCAAGACCGTCACCGCCCTCTGCCAGAAGGTCCAGGACAACGTTCGCTCCATGGGCATGGCCCTGACCTCCTGCACGGTCCCGTCCGCCGGGAAGCCGACCTTCGACATCTCCGATGCGGAGATGGAGATCGGGGTCGGGATCCATGGCGAGCCGGGCCGCCGGCGGGTTCCGCTCCAGCCGGCCGACGACATCGTGGAGATGCTCGTGGGGCCCATCCTCGAGGAGGGCATCTACGGCCGGGGCGACCGCGTCCTCGCGTTCGTCAACGGCATGGGTGGCACGCCGCTCATCGAGCTCTACGTGGCCTTCCGCAAGGTCAACGAGATCCTGGCCGGCCGCGGCATCACGATCGCCCGCAACCTGGTGGGCAGCTACATCACCTCGCTCGAGATGGCGGGCGTCAGCGTGACGCTCCTCAAGCTCGACGACGAGCTGATCCGCCTCTGGGACGCGCCGGTCCACACCGCCGCGTTGCGCTGGGGGATCTGATCTCGTGACCTCCACCGGCGACCTCGTGCGGTTCCTCGAGGTGTTCGCGGCCCGCATCCGCGCTGCGAAGGACGAGCTCACCGAGCTCGACTCCGCCATCGGGGATGCGGACCACGGCATCAACATGGACCGCGGGATGACCGCCGTCGGGGAGATCCTGCCGGGACTCCGCGATGGCGACGCCGGCACCCTCATGAAGACGGTCGGGATGAAGCTCATCTCGACCGTCGGCGGAGCAAGCGGCCCGCTTTACGGGACGTTCTTCCTCCGCCTCGGGACGTCGTTCGGGACGGCGACGGAGCTGTCGCCGGCCGGGCTGGGGGCAGGCCTCCGGGCCGGCCTCGAGGGCGTCATTGCCCGGGGCAAGGCGGAGCTGGGCGACAAGACCATGGTGGACGCGATGACGCCTGCCGTGGCCGCCTTCGAGGGTGCCGGGGACGACCTCCCCGCGGCCCTCCAGGCCGCCGGCGACGCCTCGGCGACGGGCCGCGACTCGGTCACCCCGGTGGTTGCCCGGAAGGGACGCGCGAGCTATCTCGGCGAACGTTCCGCCAACCACCAGGATCCGGGCGCGACGAGCACGACGATCCTGTTCGAATCCCTTCGCGACGCTCTGCGTGCCGGCTGACCAGGCGGCACGCGCCATCGATGACCCGCTATCGGAGAAGGACGGAATGACGAAATACGTCGGCGCTCTCGACCAGGGCACCACGAGCACCCGCTTCATGATCTTCGATCATGCCGGTGGGGTCGTCGCGGTCGATCAGAAAGAGCACGAGCAGATCTACCCGAAGCCCGGGTGGGTCGAGCATGACCCGATGGAGATCTGGACCCGCTCGGTCGAGGTCATCCGCGGCGCGCTCGCCAAGGCGGGCCTCACGGCCGCCGACCTCGCCGCCGTCGGCATCACCAACCAGCGCGAGACGACGGTCGTCTGGGACCGCCGGACCGGCAAGCCGGTCTACAACGCGATCGTCTGGCAGGACACCCGGACCGACCAGATCTGCGCCGCCCTCGCCAAGGACGGCGGTTCCGACCGGCTCCGCCCGAAGACCGGCCTGCCCCTGGCGACCTACTTCAGCGGCCCCAAGGTCAAGTGGATCCTCGACAACGTCGCCGGGGCCCGGGCCGCCGCCGAGGCGGGCAACCTCCTCTTCGGCAACATCGACACCTGGTGCATCTGGAACCTGACCGGCGGCCCGGCTGGCGGCGTCCATGTGACGGACGTCACGAACGCCAGCCGCACGCTCCTGTTCAACTACACCACGCTCGACTGGGATCCCGAGATCCTCGGGCTCCTGGGCATCCCGCGGGCGATGCTCCCGAACGTCAAGGCCTCGTCGGAGGTCTACGGCACGGCCGTCGGCGACCTCGCCGGCGTGTCCGTCGCGGGCGATCTGGGCGACCAGCAGGCCGCCCTCTTCGGCCAGACCTGCTTCTCGCCCGGCGAGGCGAAGAACACCTACGGCACCGGCTGCTTCATGCTCCTCAACACGGGCACGAAGGCCGTCCCGAGCAAGAGCGGCCTGCTCACGACCCTCGGCTACAAGATCGGCAAGCAGCCGGCCGTGTACGCCCTCGAGGGGTCCATCGCGATCACCGGTGCCCTCGTCCAGTGGCTCCGCGACAACCTCAAGATGATCGAGACGTCTCCCGACATCGAGGCCCTCGCGGCGTCGGTGGAGGACAACGGCGGGGTCTACTTCGTCCCGGCGTTCTCGGGCCTCTTCGCGCCCTACTGGCGCAACGAGGCGCGCGGCGTCATCGCCGGCCTCACCCGCTACGTGAACCGCGGCCATATCGCGCGGGCCGTCCTCGAGGCGACCGCGTGGCAGACCCGCGAGGTCCTCGACGCGATGAACGCCGACTCCGGCGTTCCGCTGACGGCCCTCAAGGTCGACGGCGGGATGGTCTTCAACAACCTGCTCATGCAGTTCCAGTCCGACGTCCTGAAGGTCCCGGTCATCCGGCCGAAGGTCGCCGAGACGACGGCCCTGGGCGCCGCCTACGCGGCCGGTCTGGCGGTCGGCTACTGGGCGGAGGTCGAGGACCTGCGCAAGAACTGGGCGAAGGATCACGAGTGGAAGCCGATGATGGCCCACGACAAGATCGAAGCCGAGTACAAGCTCTGGAAGAAGGCCGTCACCCGGACCTTCGACTGGGTCGAGTAGATTCCCTCCAGGCTCGGGCCACCGGCAGCGGCGGCCCGAGCCTCGTCTGGACCACCTGGAGGAGAGCCCGGAGCCCGCGCGGCACCGGTCTGGAAGGCAGCGCATGAGCGATCCGATCGCCCGGGCCCCGTACCACGTCGTGATCGTCGGTGGTGGGGGCACGGGTGGTGCGCTGGCTCACGACCTGGTGCTGCGGGGGATCCGGGTGACCCTCGTCGAGCGCGGCGAGGTGACCTCCGGGACGACGGGCCGTCACCACGGCCTCCTGCACTCCGGCGCCCGCTACGCGGTCAACGACCGCGAGTCCGCGGTCGAGTGCATCGAAGAGAACACCATCCTCCGCAGGATCGCCCCCGGGTCGTTCGAGGAGAATGACGGGCTGTTCATGGCGGTCACCGAGGAGGATCTGGCCTACCGCGAACCGTTCCTCGCCGGCTGCGCTGCGGCCGGCATCCCGGTGACCTGGTTCGGGCCGAAGGAGGTCCTGGCCCTGGAGCCGCACGCCAACCCCAGGAACCTCGGGGCGGCGCGAGTTCCCGACGCGACGATGGACGCGATGCGGATGCCCCTCCGCTTCTTCGCCACCGCGAAGCACAACGGGGCCCTGATCCGGACCTACACGGAGGTCCTCGACCTGGTCCGCGGCGGCAGCGCCGTGACCGGCGTCCGCGTCCGCGACCGGGCGACCGGGCGCGAGGAGGAGATCGGGGCCGACATCGTCGTCAACGCCACGGGCCCGTGGGGAGAGCAGATCGCCCGGATGGCGGGCGTGGACGTGCCGATCCAGCCCTCGCCGGGGGTGCTCCTGGCCGTCTGGGGCCGCTGGTGCAACATGGTCCTGAACCGGCTCCACAAGTCCGGCGACGGCGACATCATCGTGCCCCAGCGGGCGCTCTCGGTGATCGGGACCAGCTCGTGGGTCGTGGAGGACCCCGATAACATCGACGTACCGGAGGACCACGTCCAGCGGATGTACCGGGAGGGAGCGATGCTCGTCCCCGAGGTCGCCAACGCGAAGCTGCGCTCCGCCTGGTCGGCCGCCCGTCCGCTCCTCGGATCGCGCGGCGCATCGACCGGGCGCGAGCTGAGCCGCACATTCAAGTGCTTCGACCATGCGACCGACGAGGGCGTCGAGGGGTTCGTGACGATCTCGGGTGGCAAGGGGACGACCCTGCGGGGAATGGCCGAGGTGGCCGGCAACGTGGTTGCGAAGAAGCTCGGCGTGGAGGCGCCCTGCCGGACCCGGGAGGTCGTGCTCCTCCCGCACACCGCCTACTACGCTCCGGCGGCCGTCGCATGAGCGCGCTGGCCGCCCCGCCCTCGCCGGGCGCCGCCGTGCTCGACGCGTCCGTCCCGACCACGGGCGCCGGCTCCACCAGCCCGGCTGTCGGCACCGTCCGCTTCCGGGTCTTCCGCTGGACGGCCGGCGACGCGGCGCCCCACGACGATGAGTTCGCGGTCCCGATCGCGGAGCGCACGTCGGTCCTCGACGCGCTGACGTACATCCGGGTCCGCCAGGATCGCTCGCTGAACCTGCGCCACTCCTGCTGCCACGCGTCCTGCGGCACCTGCGGCATGCGGGTCAACGGCCGCGACGTGCTGGCCTGCGTCACGAACGTGCGGGACCTGGGCACCGACGTGGTCAGCGTGGAGCCGCTCCTCAATGCCCCGGTCATCTCCGACCTCGTGGTCGACATGGCCGACTTCTTCGAGCCCTTCAACGAGGTCGACCGGCCGCTCGTGCGCTCGTCGGAGAAGATCCCCGCTGCCGGCGTCCCCGACGGCCTCGACGGGTACGTGCGCTACGAGGATTGCCTGGAGTGCGGGATCTGCGTCTCGGCCTGCCCGATCGCCGCGACGGACCCCCACTACCTGGGGCCCGCCGCCCTCGCGGCGGCCGGCCGCCTGGTCGAGGAGCCCCGCGGCCGGGACGGCGCAGCCACGCTCCGCATGGTGGACGACGAGCACGGCCTGTGGCGCTGCCATCTCTCGTTCGAGTGCACGGAGGCCTGCCCGTCGGGCGTCGACCCGGCCGGCCGGATCATGGCCCTCCGGCGACGGGCCCTCGGGCGCCGCCTGCACGCCCTGGGCATCGGCAGGGGAGGCGCGTGATGGCGACGCCGGAGACCCGGCTGGAGCCTGCCGCTCGGCGTCCCGGACGGCGCGGACCCATCGGCTGGTTCGACCCGCGCGGCCGGCGCCTGGGCGGCTGGGCGTTCGCGCTCAACCGGCTCACCGGGATCGGCCTGGTGGCCTATCTCTACCTGCACCTGGGGATCCTGTCCCTGCTCGCCCGCGGCCCGGAGGCGTGGGACTCGTTCGTCAGCCTGGCCTCCAGCCCGCCCCTGCTGGCCCTCGATGTGCTCCTGCTGGCCGGCCTGCTGGTCCATGGGCTGAACGGGATCAGGGTGTCGCTGGTGGGCTTCGGCTACGTCGTCAGCAGCCAGAAGGCGATGCTGATCGCGCTCGGGATCATCGGCGCGATCGTGCTCCTGGTCGGCGCCCTGCGGATCTTCAGGTAGGAGGGGCGTGATGACCGCCATCGACGGGCGCGTCGGCGGGCGCGCCCCCGCCGAGCCGGGCCGGAACATCCTGGGCGTCTCGTTCGTGGGCCAGGCGATCAGCGGGGCGGCGGTGCTCGTCCTCGTGACCATCCACATGGTCGCCCAGCACTTCATCCTGCCCACGGGCCTGCGCACGTACGCCGATGTCGTCGACTACCTCCGGAACCCGCTCGTCGTCACGATCGAGGTGCTCTTCCTCGTCTTCGTCACGTGGCATGCGCTCCTGGGCGTGCGCTCGATCCTGTTCGACTGGGGTCTCCCCGCGCGCGCCGAGCGCTGGATCACCCGGGCGTTCATGGCCCTCGGCGTCGCCACGGTGGCCTACGGACTCTGGCTCACGGCCGTCGTCGTGTCGAAGGGGTGACGCCGTGACCGCGGAGGACGCCGCCGGGGAGCCCCTGGTCGGGATCGTCGTCGTCTCCCATGTCGCGAAGCTCGCGGAGGGCGTCGTCGAGTTCGCCACGATGCAGGCCACGGACGTGCGGGTCATCGGCGTCGGCGGCATGCTGGACGAGCGGACCGGCCAGCCGAGCCTCGGCACGGACGCCGACCGGATCCGGGCGGCGATCCTGGCCGCGGACGCCGGCCGCGGCGTCGTGGTCCTGGGCGACCTCGCCAGCGCGTTCCTCTCGATCGACACCGCGCTGGAGCTCCTCCGGGCGGAGCGCCCGGAGCTCGCCGACCGGGTCCGGGTCAGCAATGGCCCGCTCGTCGAAGGGGCCTTCTTCGCCGCCACGCAGGCGGGGATCGGCGACGACCTCGAGACCGTCCTCGAGGTCGCCGACGCTGCCGGAACGCTGGAGAAGATCTCGCGGTGACGGGGGCCGGTCCGATTTCCGGCCCCGGCGGGCCGGTCGTCGTGCTGGGGGGCGGGGCGGTGGGATCCCTCCACGCGGTCGCCCTCGCCGCCGCAGGCGAGCAGGTCGTGATCGTGGACCGGCCGGGGCGGGCTCCCGGCCCGATCGGGCTGACCCTCGGCACGCCGGATGGTACGACCCTGCGGGCCACCGTCGAGTGGACGGACGATCCGGCGACGATCCGGGATCCCGCGTTCGTGATCCTGGCCGTGAAGGCCAACCAGGTGGCAGGCGCGCTGTCCGTCCTGGCGGCGTGGCCGGGCGCGCCGGTGGTCACGGTCCAGAACGGCCTCGGCGCCGAGGAGGCGGTGCGCGACGCGCGACCGGGGACTCCACTGCTCGCGGCGTCGCTCGTGGCGCCCGTCGCCCGCGAGGCTGACGGCTCGTTCGCCTGGCGGAAGCGCCGGGGCCTCGCCCTGGCGCCGGTTGCCGGCGACACCGAGGCGACGATCGCCAGGCTCCGGGCCGCCGGCTCGGCCATCGGCCTGCCCGTCTCGGTGACCGGTCCGTGGGCGGCGATGAAGTGGTCCAAGCTCCTCACGAACCTGACCGCCAACGCGACCTGCGCGATCCTGGAGATGGACCCCGTCACCGTCTACGCGGACCGCCGGCTCGCCGCGCTGGAGCGGGCGATGATGCTGGAGGCGCTCGCGACGATGCGGACCCTGCACATCCCGGTGATCCCGCTGCCCGGTGCGGACGTGCGGCTCCTCGCGCTCGGCTACCGGGCTCCGGCGGCGCTGGCCCGGCCGATCCTGCGCCGGGTCCTGGGCGGCGCCCGCGGCGGCAAGATGCCCTCGCTGGCGCTCCACGTCGCGGCGGACGCCGGCCCGACCGAGGCGCCCTGGATGTACGGCGCCGTCGCCCGGGCGGCGCGGGCCGCCGGGGTCCCCGCGCCGGTCAATGCCGTGCTGGGGACCCTCATGGAGGAGGTCGCTCGCGACCCGGTCCGGCGGGTGGCCTTCCGGGGCAATCCGGCCGCCCTGCTCGCCGCCGTCGGCCACGAGCGCATCACAGGGAGGGAGCAGTGAAGTCGATCCGCCTCGTCGTGAAGAACTCGTCGGGGATCCACGCGCGGCCGATGGTGGTCTTCGTGGAGACGGCGGCCCGCTTCCGCCCCACGAAGCTGACCGTCCGCAACGTGACGACCGGGAGCGCGCCGAAGAACGCCACATCCAGCCTGTTCGTGGTCGGCCTCAAGGTGAAGCAGGGCCACGAGATCGAGGTGGCCGCCGACGGGCCGGACGAGGACGCCGCCCTGGAGGCGATGCGGGAGGCGGTGGAGAGCGGCCTCGGCGAGAAGCTGTGAGCCGCGCCCGCGCGGTCCTCGACGGATCGAATCCGCGGCCCCGATAATCCCCCCGTGGATGCAGGCACGATCCTTGCCGCGATCGGCGTCTCAGTCGCCGCCTACCTGATCGGGGGAATCCCGTTCGGCATCGTCGTGGCCCGGATCGTCGGGGGCCGAGACCCGCGCAGCGTGGGCAGCGGCCGGACCGGCGGCGCCAACGCGGTCCGGGCGCTGGGGCGGAGGTGGGGGATCCTGGCGGGCTTCCTCGACGCGTTCAAGGGGAGCGTCGGAGTCCTGATCCCGCGGCTCCTCGGCCTGGGCCCGGCATGCGAGGTCCTGGGTGCGATCTTCGCGATCGTCGGGCACAGCCGCTCGCCGTACATCGGCTTTGGCGGCGGCCGCGGCGTCTCGGTGGCCTGGGGCACGCTGCTGGTGATCGAGCCGCTGGTCGCCATCGCGATCCTGCCCGTCTTCCTGGGGCTGATCGCCATCACCCGGATCTCCTCGATCGGCTCGCTCGTCGGGACGCTGTCGGGTGGCCTGCTCGTGATCGTCCTCGTGTTCGTCCAGGGGCTGCCCGGCGTGTACGTCGTCTACGCGGTGGGCTCGGTGTTCCTGATCTGGCTCTTCCACCTCGACAACATCGGGCGCCTCCTGGCCGGCACGGAGCGCCGGGTCGACCAGCGCCACTGAGGAGAACGCCAATGCGCACCCTCCACGGCACGCCGGCATCCCCGGGCGTGGCCCGCGGACCCGTCGTCGTGATCCGGCCCGCGCCGCGCGTCGAGGGTGGCCGGATCGACTCGGCCGGCGCCGAAGCCGAGATCGAGCGACTCGCTGCCGCGCTTGAGGCATCCGCGCTGGCGCTCGAGGCAGAGGCGACCGCGTTGGCGGCCACGATCCCGGACGAGGCCGCGATCTTCGAGGCGCATGCCCTCTTTGCCCGCGACGAGGCCCTCCTCGAAAGCGCCGGGGAGCGGATCCGGGGCGGGGAGGACGCGATCGCCGCCGTGCGGGCGGCGATGGCCGAGTTCGCTGACGCCCTCCGGGACTCGGACGACGAGCTCTTCGCGGCCCGCGCCGCGGACCTGGACGACGTGGCCGAGCGGATCGTGGTGACCCTGGCCGGGACCGGGCCGGCGGTGCCGCAGCTGGCCGCGCCGTCCATCGTGGTGGCGCGGGACCTGCCGCCTTCGATCACGGCCCGGATCCGCGACCGGCTGGTCGGGATCGCGCTCGAGGAGGGGTCGAAGACGGCCCACGCCGCGATCCTCGCCCGCGCCCTCGGGATCCCGGCCGTGGTCGGAGTCGCCGGCCTGCTCGAGGTTGTCGGGGACGGCGGGCCGGATGCGCTCCTCGACGGCACGACCGGCGAGGTCGTGCTGGACCCGGACGGTCGGGCGCTCGCCCGGTTCGCGGCTGCCTCGGAGGCCGCCAGGGGCGCCGAGGCGACGGCGCACGCCGAGGCGACCCAGGCTGCCGTGACCCGGTCCGGCATCGAGGTGACGCTCCTGGCGAATGTCGGCGGCCCCGACGAGGCTCCCCGCGCGATGGCCCTGGGCGCCCACGGCGTCGGCCTCTTTCGGACCGAGTTCCTGTTCGTCGAGAAGTCCGCTCCGCCGTCGGAGGATGCGCAGGTCGCGGCCTACCGCGCCGTGGTCGACGCGTTCGCTCCGTACCCGGTCACGATCCGGCTCCTCGACGTCGGCGGGGACAAGCCGATCCCGTACGTCCGGATCGCGCCCGAGGACAATCCGTTCCTGGGCGTCCGATCCCTCCGCCTCGCCTGGGACCGGCCGGACCTGTTCGTGACCCAGCTCCGGGCGGCGCTGCGCGCCGCCACCGGGACGCCTCCGGGGACGGTCCTCGTGATGGCCCCGATGGTCGCCGACGCCCGCGACGTGGACCTTCTCCTGGACCTGGTCGTGCGCGCCCGGACGACGCTCGCCTCGGAAGGCGTCCCGTTCGGGGAGATCGATCTGGGCGTGATGCTGGAGATCCCGTCCGCGGTCCTCCTTGCCGACACCTACCTGCCGCGCCTCAGCTTCGCCAGCCTGGGCACCAACGACCTGCTCCAGTACACGCTGGCCGTCGATCGCGGCAACGCCGGGCTGGAGCGCTACCGGGACTTCCTGCACCCGGCGGTCCTGCGCCTGGTCCGGGAGGCGGTGGAGGCGAGCGAGCGAGCCCGCACCGAGCTTTCCGTCTGCGGGGAGATGGCCGGTGACCCGACGTCGGCCCTGGCGCTCGTCGCGATCGGCGTCCGCAAGCTGAGCATGGCCGCGTCGAGCCTGGCCCCGGTTCGACGAGCGATCCGCGGGGCCGACGCGGCCTTCCTCGAAGAGGCCCGCCGGCTGGCCCTGGAGAGCGCCACGGCGGCGGAGGTCGCGGCCGGGATGGCCGTCCTGCTCGCGCGGACCGGGCCGGGCTGACCTGCGGTCATGCCGCGCCGCGCCTCCGCCTTCGCCGCGTCGTTCGCGGCGCGGCGCCTCCGCCGCCGCACCGAACGTCCTGTCCGGGGATCGGCGCGCGCGATGGTTCGCGTCGCGGGGGCTGCGGTAGACTCTCCGCGGACGACCCACGCCGCTCGCGAGCGGCCCCGTGCCCCGTCCTGCCCTCGGAGGTTCCCGCCACGATGACCCCGGAAGAGCTCCGCGCGAAGATCCGCGAGATCCCGGACTTCCCGAAGCCGGGGATCCTGTTCTACGACATCACCACGCTGCTCAAGGACCCGGCCGCCTACCGGGCCGCCATCGACGCGATGCTCGCGCCGTACGCCGGCGAGAAGGTCGACATCGTCGTCGGGATGGAGTCGCGCGGGTTCATCTTCTCCGCGCCCCTGGCCTACCAGCTCGGGGCCGGCCTCGTCCCGGTCCGCAAGCTGGGCAAGCTCCCGGCGGAGACGATCAGCGTCGAGTATGCCCTCGAATACGGGTCCAACACGCTCGAGATCCACCGTGACGCGATCCAGCCCGGCCAGCGCGTCCTGATCGTCGATGACCTCCTGGCGACCGGCGGGACGGTCCGCGGAACCGTCGAGCTCGTCCAGCGGCTGGAGGGCCAGATCGTCGGGCTCGCCTTCCTCGTCGAGCTCGGCTTCCTGAAGGGTCGCGATCGCCTCTCCGATCACACGGTCACGTCGGTCGTCGCGTACTAGCTCCCGGCGACGATCCCGACGCCTCGCCACCAGGCCGACCCGTGACCGATCCGCCGGGCGACGCGACTCCCGGGGCACCCCCCGATCCGGACGAGGCCGAGCACCTGGCGCGCCGCCGCTTCTTCCGCGCGTTCGCATCGGAAGCGATGAAGACGGCGGCGACCGTGGTCGGGACCGTCGGGGCGCTCCGCCAGTCGTCGGCCGAGATGGCCGGCAGGCTGATCGGGGCTGCTGCGGACTCGGCGAGCGCGGCTTCGAGCGCGACCGGATCGGGAGCCGGGATCGCGCCCGCCCTGGGGCTGCCGTCCAGCGATCCGCGGGCCGGCGCGATCGGCTACCGGAGCCCCTTCCGGGTCGAGACGGACACGATCGTGGTCCTGGATCAGCGCCGCCTCCCCGACGAGATCGTGGAGATCGTCTGCCGGAGCGGTGCGGAGGTCCAGGTCGCCCTGCGCGAGGGCGCCGCCCGCGGGGCGCCCGTGCAGGCCCAGCTGTCGGCTGCCGGTCTCGCGCTCACCGCGGAACGAGCCGTCGCCGCGCAGCCCTACGCCCGCCGAGCGATCATCCAGGGCACGGCGAACGCCTTGCGCAGCGCGTGCGCGCCGAACGTCCCCGCCCGCCTCTCGCTCGAGCGCCTCCTGGCCATCCTCGACGCTCGCACGGACCTCTTCGAGGATGGCGCCGCGCTCGCCGCGCTCTTCCGCGCCGAGGCGGACGCGATGATCGGCGAGGCCACGGCCGACCACGCCGCGCTCGCCCGGCACGGGGCCGCCCTCTTCCCGCCCGAGAACCCGGCAGCCGGGCCGTTCCGCGTGCTCACGCTCGGCTCGTCCGGAGCGCTCTCCGGGGGCCTGGTCGGGACCGCGCTGGCGATCATCACCAGGGCGATCGCCGACGGCCGCTCGATCGAGGTGATCGTCTGCGAGACGCGGCCGCTCATGACCGGCGCCCGCCTCGCGGCCTGGGAGCTGGCCCAGGCGGGCGTGCCCTTCGAGATCATCCCCGACGGCGCCGCCGGCGCCCTGATGGCGGAGGGTGCCGTCGACGCGGTGGTCGTGGCCGCCGGTGCCCTGGCGGCGAACGGCGACGTCATCTCGGAGGCGGGGACCTACCCGCTCGCGGCGCTCGCGGCTCGCCACGAGATCCCCTTCATCGTGGCCACGCCGGCGCTGGCGATCGACGTCGAGATGGCGGACGGGGCGGCCTTCCACCTGCCCGCCGGGCTCTCTGCCGAAGTCCTCGCGTTCGGCGGTCGGAGGCTGGGGCCCCCGGGCGCCGGCGCCCGCAACCCGGGCGTCGACATCACGCCGTTCGGCCTGGTCGGCGCCATCGTGACCGAGACGGGAGTCCTTCGGCCGCCCTATGCAGCCCAGCTGGCCGCGGCGGCGGCCCTGGTGCGTGGCCGCTGGTCGACCAACGCCGGCGCGCCACCTGCCCCGGCGCCCGCCGCGCCGACTTCCGACCCGGTTGCCCCTGGCCAGGCATCCGGCGCGGCTCCCGACGCGGAGCGCTGAGATGGCGGCGACGTCGGTCTCCGCGCGGCACGCCCGGACCCTCGCGATCCGGACGGTGGCGGACCGGGCCCTGCTCCGTGGTTTCCTCGAGCGCGATCGCCTCTATGCGGCCTACGCCCTGTGCGACCTCGACGACCGGGAGTGGGAGCGCACCCGGTGGGGCGTCGCGTTCGCCGGCTCGGAGCCCGTGGCGGTCGTCCTCGAGTACACCGGCTATGCGCCCCAGCCGATCTTCGTGATGGGCGAGAACGCCGGGGTGGCGGCCGTCCTGCGCGACCTGATCCGCCCGCGGGCCGCCTACGTCGCCGCGCGCACGGAGCACATTCCCGCGCTCGAGACGATCTACCGGGTAGAGCCCGGCGCCCAGATGGTCCGCATGTGGGTCGACCGCTCGACCTTCCGGCCGTGCCCGGCCGAGGTCGCGCGGCTGCTGCCGATCGAGGTGGGCGACCTCAACCGGCTCTACCAGCTGGGCTTCACCTCGTGGCTTCCATCCTCGGCGGTGGCCGAAGGCGTCTACTACGGCATCCGGGTCGGCGGCCGCCTCGTCAGCGCGGCCGGCACCCACGTCATCTCGCAGGCCGCCCGGCTGGGCGTCGTGGGCAACGTCATGACCCACCAGGACTATCGCGGCCGCGGCTTCGCCACCGCCGTCACCGGGGCCGTGACGGCTGACCTGCTGCGAACCTGCGACCAGGTCGTCCTGAACGTCCGGGCAGACAATCCCCCGGCCCTGCAGGCCTACCGCAGGCTCGGCTACCGCGAGCACGTCCGGTTCGAGGAGCGCCTCGTCCACCGCCTGGCCGGGGGTGATCGCCTCGCGAGCCTGCCGGCCCGGATCCGGCGGCTGCTCGGGCGCGCCTGATCGCGGAGCCGGCCGGCCACCCGCTCGGAAGGAGCGGCGGCGGGCGTGCGAAGGCTCTCGCGCGCCGTCCGGCATAATCGACCCACCACCACCAGGAGAGATGCACCCACCATGACGACCACGTCCGCCCTGCCGCCCCACGACGTCACAGACCTCGCCCTCGCCGACGAGGGCGTTCGCCGCATCGAGTGGGCGGAGCGCGAGATGCCGGTCCTGCGCCTCATCCGCGAGCGATTCGAACGCGAGCGGCCGCTCGCGGGCGTGCGGATCGCCGCCTGCCTGCACGTCACGACGGAGACGGCCAACCTGGTCCGGACGCTCGCCGCCGGGGGCGCCGAGATCGTGCTGGCGGCGTCGAACCCGCTCTCCACGAAGGACGATGTCGCCGCGGCGCTGACCGCGCGCTACGGGATCGGCGTCTATGCCCGCCGGGGCGAGGATCGGGACACCTACTACGCGCACCTCAACGCCGTCGCCGACACGAAGCCCCAGGTCACCATGGACGACGGCTGCGACCTCGTCTCCCTCCTCCACAGCGGGCGGCGCGACCTCCTGCCCGGCGTCCTCGCGGGGACCGAGGAGACGACCACCGGCGTGATCCGCCTGCGGGCGATGGCAGCCGACGGCGCCCTCCGCTTCCCGGTCGTGGCAGTCAACGAGGCCGAGACGAAGCACCTCTTCGACAACCGCTACGGGACCGGCCAGAGCACGATCGACGGGATCCTGCGGGCGACGAACATCCTGCTGGCCGGACGGCGCTCCGTGGTCGCCGGGTACGGCTGGGTGGGCAAGGGGATCGCCTCCCGCCTCAAGGGGATGGGCGCCCACGTCGCGGTCGTGGAGGTCAGCCCGGTTCGGGCGCTCGAGGCCCTCATGGATGGCTTCGAGGTCAAGACGGTTGACCAGGCCGCGCCCTGGGGTGAGCTCTTCATCACCGCGACCGGCAACGTGAACGTCTTCCGGCGCGAGCACTTCGTGGCGATGCCCGACGGCGCGATCATGGCCAACAGCGGCCACTTCGACGCGGAGCTGGACCTCAAGGCGCTCCGGGCGCTGGCCGAGGGCCACGTCCGCGAGGTCCGCGAGAACGTCCAGGAGTTCGACCTGGGTCCCAAGAAGGTCAACCTCGTCGCCGAGGGCCGGCTGGTCAACCTCGGCGCCGCGGAGGGCCACCCGGCGGCCGTGATGGACATGAGCTTCGCGAACCAGGCGCTCTCCGCGGAGTACGTGGTGGCCCATCACGCGGAGCTGGAGGGCAACGTGTACGTGGTCCCCGAGGCGATCGACCGCGAGGTCGCCCGCCTCAAGCTCGAGGCGCTGGGGATCGCCATCGACGACATGACCGACGAGCAGAAGGCCTACGTCGCATCCTGGCAGACCGGGACGTAGCCCGGGCGCCCGGCGCAGGAGCCCCGGGCCCGCGGCTCGCGCGGGCGAGCACCCTCAGCCGAGGCCGATCCCCAGCGGCGCATCGTCCCGGGCGCCGGTCTTGCGCGCCTGCCGGTTGAGCGCCCACTGGCCGACCAGCAGCGTCGTCAGCGTGACCAGGAGCATGAGCGCGGCGATCGCGTTCGTGAGCGGGGTCACGCCCTGGCGGGTCTGGCCGAAGATGTAGAGCGGCAGGGTCTGGCTGCCCGGGCCGGATACGAACGACGTGATCACGTAGTCGTCGAAGCTGAACGTGAAGCTGAGCAGGAAGCCCGCCAGGATCGCCGGCAGGAGCTGCGGGAACGTGATCTGGCGGAAGGTCCGCCACGGTGTCGCGAAGAGGTCGTAGCTCGCCTCCACCTGCGTCCGGTCCATGCCCGAGAGGCGAGCCCGGACCAGCAGCAGGACCAGGCTCAGGTTGAACAGGACATGGGCGGCGATCACCGACCACTGGCCCAGCTGGACCTGGGGCGGGCGAGCGCCCCCGCTCGCCAGGCCGGCCAGGATCGGGTTGACCAGGTCGCGGAACCCGGAGAACAGGACCAGCGAGGCCAGCGCGATGACGATCTCGGGGATGATCACCGAGATGTAGGTCAGGGCATCGAAGGCGATCCGGATCCGGCGGGGGACGCGCTGCATGCCCAGGGCCGCCATCGTCCCGAAGGTCGTGGCCAGGACCGCGTTGATCAGGCCGATCGTGAAGCTGTTCCAGAGGGCGCGCTGGACGTTCGTGTCGGCCAGGGCCCGGGCGTACCACTTCAGGCTGAAGCCCTGCCAGTCGGTGACGTAGCGGTTCGTCGCGTTGAAGCTGAAGACCACGACGACCAGGATCGGCAGGAAGAGGAAGACGTAGACGCCAGCGGCCTGGACGCGGAAGCCGACCTCCACCAGCGGCCCCAGCCGATCGCGACCGGAGGCGCGGGCTCGCCCGGACGCGGTCCGAGGGGCGACGGCGGAGGCGCTCACGCCGTCCTCACAGCAGGCTGACCTCGCGGATCCGGCGCCCGCGATTGGTGAACCAGACGTAGAAGCCGACCGTGATGAGCATCACCAGGATCAGCCCGACCGCCTTGGCGGAGCCGCCCGGCCAGTTGCGCGAGGACAGGAACTCCAGCTGGAGCACGTTGCCGATCAGGAAGACCTTGCCCTGCCCCAGGATGGCCGGGATCACGTACTCGCCCATCAGCGGGATGAACACGAGGATCGAGCCGGTGATGATTCCGGGCGCGGTGATCGGGAGGGTGACCTGGCGGAACGTCGCCCAGCGGCCCGCGCCGAGGTCCTTGGACGCCTCGAGGAGGGCCGGGTCGAGCCGCTCGAGGGTCACGTAGAGCGGGAAGATCATCAGGGGCAGGTAGTTGTAGACGATCCCCAGGAGGACGGCCGCCTGGGTGCCCAGGATCTGGACGTTCTGGCCGGTCAGGTTCGAGAAGAAGCCGCCGATCCCGTCCGACCCGAGGATGGTCAGCCAGGCGATCGTCCGGATCAGGAAGCTGGTCCAGAACGGGATGACCAGCAGGATGAGCAGGAGCGTCTTGCGCTTCCCGACCCTGGTCGCGATGAAGTAGGCGAGCGGGAAGCCCACGAAGATGCACAGCGCCGTGCCGCTGATCGCGATCCACAGGCTGGCCACGAAGGGGTCAGGGTGGCGCAGGATCCCCTGGTAGTTGTCCAGGACGAGGGCCGGCTGGTAGCCCCCGTCGGACCCCCGGACCCCGAAGCTGTAGACCACGACCACCGCGAGCGGCAGCATGAGCAGGACGAGGTACCAGAAGGACGCCGGGACCATGAGCGCGGTCGTCAGGGCCGCACCCCGCCTGCCGCCCTCTCGAGGCCGCTGCCGTCCGTCGTCCTCCGGGCTCGACCCGGGGGCTGCGGCGGTCATCCGCCCGATGCTCCGGCCGCCGCGACGCGGTCGTCGCTCACCCCTGCTTGAACTCCGCCCAGATGTCGGCCCGCTGCTGGTTGCCGCTCTGGTCCGTGGCGACCGACAGGAGCGGAAGCTGGGCGTCGGGCACGTAGACGGCCGGGTTGCTCACGAAGTCCTTCGGGAGCACGTCCTTGGCCGCGGTGTTGCAGCTGGCGTATCCGGCGTAGAGGCTCTCGACGGCCTGCTGCTTGGGGTCCTGGATCCAGTTGAGGAAGGCGTAGGCGGCGTTGGGGTGGGGCGCTCCCGTGAGCAGGACCCAGGTGTCCGTCCAGTAGATCGTGCCCTCGCTGGGGATCCCGTAGCCGGTGTCCTTGTACTTGCCCGAGGCATCGGTCCCGAGCACGTACGCCGTCCCGTTCCAGGCCAGCCCGAGGACCGCATCCTCCTTCTGGAGGGTCGTGGGGTAGTTGTCCGAGTCGATCGACTGGAGGTGCGGCCGCAGGGCCATCAGCTCTTGGCGGGCGGTCTCCAGCTCGTCCTTGTTGGTCGTGTTCACGTCGAAGCCGTGGAGCCGCAGCGGCGCGACGAACACGTCGCCCGGCGAGTCGACCACGAACGTCCTGCCCGAGTACTTCGTCTTGGCGAGGTCGAAGAAGTCCTTCCACGACGTCATGGGGTCGGTCATCTTGTTGCCGCGCCAGATGATCCCGGTCGTGCCCCAGTCCTTGGGCACGATGTAGTCGTCGGTCGGGTCGAACGGCAGGGTCAGGAAGCGCGGGTCGACGAGGGTGAGGTTCGGCAGGCGCGACTTGTCCAGCTTCTGCAGGAAGCCGCCCTTGATCAGCGTGGGCACGAACTCCGCCGTCGGGACCGTCACGTCGTACTGGCCCTTGCCGCCGGCCTGGAGCTTGGCCAGGAGCTCCTCGTTGGACGGAAACGTGTCGTAGACGAAGTTGGTGATGCTGAACTGGTCCGAGAAGGCCTTCTGGTTGTCGGGGCTGAAGTAGTCCGACCAGTTGAAGAGGAAGAGCTCCGACTCCACTGCGTACGACGGCGCCGGCGTGGGCGCAGCCGACGCGGCGGCCGATGCGGCCGCCGACGGAGCGCTGCTCGGGGCCGTCGACGGGGCCCCGGTCGGGACTGCGCTGGCGGTCGAGCCACCACAGGCGGCGAGCAGCGCCGAGGTGGAGCCGAGCGCGGCCAACGTGAGGAAGCGGCGGCGGCTCAGGGCCGCCTTCGCGATGTCCAGCCGGTACTGTCGCAGCGCGTCGTCCATAGCGTCCTCCTCGCGGGCCCTGCCCGGCCCCTCATCGTCCGCACAGTGGTGCCGATCGCCCGGTCAGCTCGTCAGGATCAGCGTCGCCTCCTCGTGCCAGCTGGCGACGACGGCTTCGCCCGGCCCGAAGACCCTCGTCCCAGCTCCCTGGGCGCCGATCTGGCGGCGCACCACGAGCTCTCCGAGCCCAGCCGCGGCCACCCGGTACTCGACCGTATCGCCGAGGTACGTGCCCTGGGTCACGCGCGCGTGGACCCTCGTGGCCCCCTGCGCGGTCGAGGCGCTCGACGGCGTCCCGTCGGCGCCATCGATGGCGATGCTTTCGGGTCGGATGGCCACGGACACGGCCATCTCGTCCATGGTCCCCGCCGGCGCGGTCAGGACGCCGCCGAGCACCGTCCCGTCCTCGATGAGGACCCGGCCGCGCGCCGCGCCCTCGCGCGCGACGAGCGTCCCCGCGAGGAAGTTCGAGCTCCCGATGAAGCCCGCGACGAACCGGTTGAGCGGGCGCTCGTAGAGATCCTGGGGCGGCCCCTGCTGCTGGATCCGCCCGTCGCGCATGACGACGATCGTGTCGCTCATGGTCAGGGCCTCCTCCTGATCGTGGGTCACGTAGACGAACGTGATCCCGACCTCGCGCTGGAGGGCCTTGAGCTCCAGCTGCATCTCGTGGCGGAGCTGGCGGTCAAGCGCGCCGAGAGGCTCGTCGAGCAGCAGGACCGCAGGCCGATTGATGAGGGCGCGGGCGAGGGCCACGCGCTGCTGCTGGCCACCCGACAGCTCCCAGGTGCGCCGCGTCCCGTAACCGCCCAGGCGGACCAGGTCGAGGGCCTCGCCGACGCGCCGGTTCTCCTCAGTCCTGCCGACCCTCCGCTGGCGCAGGCCGTACCCGACGTTCTGGGCGACGCTCATGTGCGGGAAGAGGGCGTAGTGCTGGAAGACCGTGTTGACGTTGCGCCGGTAGGGCGGCACGCCGTGGATCGGGCGGCCCTCGAGGAGGATGGTGCCGGCCGTGGGCTGCTCGAATCCGGCGATCATCCGGAGGGTCGTGGTCTTGCCACAGCCGGATGGGCCGAGGAAGCTGGTGAACGTCCGCTGCTCGATCGCCAGGCGCATGCGGTCCACCGCAGTCACGGCCCCGAACCGCTTCGTGACGTCGACGATCTCCACGTCGAGGGGCACGGGATCGCTCGCGGCCTGGGGCGCGAGATGTGCCGCAGGGCCTGCGGCGGTACCCGGCTCGGTGGTCTGCACGGGGCGGGACGTGACCTCGAGGACGGTGAGAGGGTGCGCCGACCTTCACGTGAGGCGGTCGCGAGCGTACGAGGCCGGCTGCCCGCCGTCAATTCGGGCGGGCCGATCGTGCCGCGTACCGGGACGGGCCGGACCGGCCCCTACAATGGCTCCCTGATTCCCAGGCACGGAGGTTGAGCGGTGGCGGAGGGCGACGAGCTGGCGGCGATGGATCCGGGGGCGCGAGGACGCGTGGCGCCATATGGGACGTGGGCGTCGCCGTTCCCGATCGAGCTGCTCGTCGAAGGGGCCGTGCGGCTGGCCGAGCCGCGTTTCGACGGGCCCGACGTCGTCTGGCTGGAGGGCCGTCCCGATGACGGCGGGCGGGCGACGCTGGTCCGCCTCCGGCCGGGGGCCTCACCCGAGGACGTGAGCCCGGCCGGTGTCAACGTGCGGACCCGGGTCCACGAATACGGCGGCGCCCCGTACGTGGCGGTCGACGGGCTGGTCGTCGTCTCGGACTTCGCCACCGGCCGGCTGCAGCGGGTCGCCCCTGATCGGCGGGCGACCCTGATCACGCCGGATGGCGCCTGGCGCTACGCGGACATCCAGCTCGATGCCGCGCGCGGCCGGCTGATCGCCGTGCGCGAGGACCACACCGTCACGGGCCGGGAGGCGGTGAATGCGATCGTGGCGATCCCGCTGGACGGATCCGCGGCGGACGCCGCCGCGGCGGTCACCGTCCTGGTCGACGGGTCGGACTTCTTCTCCTCGCCGCGTCTCAGCCCCGACGGAGCCCGGCTCGCCTGGCTCCGCTGGAACCACCCGAACCTCCCCTGGGATGGCATGGAATGCGCCGTGGCGGACCTCGGGCCGGCCGGGCGCCCGGGTGCGCCACGGGTCGTTGCCGGGGACATGTCGACCTGGACGACGCAGCCGCGCTGGCTGCCCGATGGAACGCTCCTCCTGGCCAGCGAGCCGGGCGAGTGGATCGGCCTCTTCCGCTGGGACGGCGCGGCGCTCACCGCCCTCACGGACGGGATCGCCGCGGAGTTCGCCAGCCCGGACTGGGTGTTCGGGGTCTCCAACGCCGGGATCACGGGCGGCGGCGACGTCCTGGCGGTGGGTCGGGCCGGCGGCCGGGACTCGCTCTGGCGGATCGATCCGAGCGGCCGCCGGTCGCCGGTCGCCGTCGACCTCCCTTTCACCGAGATCGTGGGCATCGACGTGCGCGGCGACGAGGCGGTCTTCCTTGGGGCCGCCCCGACGCAATTCCGGGCCCTGGTCCGCCTTGACCTCCGGACGGGCACGTGGGCGGTGATCCGACGCTCGTCGGAGGCGCACCTCGATCCGGCGCATGTCTCCCCGGGCGTGCCGGTCACGTTCGCGACGACCGGCGGCCGCGAGGCGCACGGCATCCTGTACCGGCCCCACAGCGCCTCCTTCGCGGCCCCGCCCGACGAGCAGCCGCCGCTCGTCGTCGAGAGCCACGGCGGGCCCACGTCGGGGGCCTACAGCGGGCTGACCGTGAACGCCCAGCTGCTCACGAGCCGCGGGATCGCCCTGCTCGACGTCGACTACGGCGGGAGCACGGGCTACGGGAAGGCCTACCGGAAGCGGCTCGAGGGGACCTGGGGCGTCACCGACGTCGACGATTGCGTGAACGGGGCCCTGGAGATGGCCCGCCGGGGCGAGGCGGACCCGGAACGCCTGGCGATCGAGGGCGGCAGCGCGTCCGGCTTCACGACGCTGGCCGCGCTCGCCTTCCGGGACACCTTCAAGGCCGGGGTGAGCTACTACGGGATCGGCAATCTCGAGACCTTCGTCGCCGAGACCCACAAGTTCGAGTCACGCTACCTCGAGCGGCTCATCGGACCGTGGCCGGGGGCGAAGGATCTCTACCGGGCCCGCTCGCCGCTCTTCCACGTGGACGGCATCTCGTGCCCGGCCCTCATCCTCCAGGGGCTCGACGACCACGTCGTGCCGCCCACCGAGGCGGAGCGGATCGTGGCGGCGCTCCGGGCGAACGGGATCCCCCACGCCTACCTGGCCTTCGAGGGCGAGGACCACGGGTTCCGGAAGGCCGCCTCGATCATCCGCTCCTTCCAGGCCGAGCTGGCCTTCTACGGCGCGATCTTCGGGTTCGTCCCGGCGGACGCCCTCCCGCCGCTCCCGCTCGTCGGCGGCCCGACCGGGTGACCGGGAGCCCGATCACCCGGCGGCGCCGCACCGCCGCGGCCGGCGCCCTGTTCCTGGTGGCCGCGCTGGTCGTCGGCGTGGCCTTCGTGGCGAGCGCCTGGCCCGGGAGCCCGGCCGCCTCGTCTGCCGCATCGACCGCCGCAGCGGCCTCGAGCGCGGCGACCGGCGCTCCCAGCGAACCTCCCGTCTCCCCGGACCCGTCGCCTTCCCCGTTCCCGTCAGCCTCGCCGGAACCGTCGCCGTCGGGGCCACCGACGGCCACCCCGCGACCGACCCTCCGGCCCACGAAGCGGCCCACCCGCGTCCTGTTCGCCTACCTCAAGATCGACCTGCCGGTGATCGTCCCGAGCAGGACGGAGACGTTCCCGATGTGCAACGTGGCGGCCTACCTGCCGCCGTTCCCGTTCCCCGGCCAGGGAGGGACGACCTACCTCTATGCCCATGCCCGGACGGGGATGTTCCTGCCCATCCTCACCGCATCGCAGAAGAGCAACGGGGCGGCGCTCCTGGGCAGGAAGATCCAGGTCTGGACCGGCGACGACCAGGTCTGGACCTACGTGGTCACGAGCGTGCGGCGCCGCCAGCACACGCTGGACTGGGCCTTCGACCTCCCGCCGAACTCGCTGGTCCTCCAGACGTCCGAGACGCCCTACCGCGACGGCACCAAGGTGATGGTCGTCGCCCGCGAGGCGTCCGTCGCCCCGGCCCCTTACGGCGACGCTCATCCGACCGCCCACCCGGTCGCCTGCCAGTAGGGCCGCCTGCCAGCAGGGCCGCCCCCTACGCCTGCCGCGTGCTACCCTCCCGCCGAACCCACGAGGAGCGAAATGACCAGCATCATCGACGCGCCGCAGTACCTCTTCACGTCCGAATCGGTGACCGAGGGTCACCCGGACAAGATGTGCGACCAGATCTCCGACGCCATCCTCGACGCGATCATCAGGGAGGATCCGGACGCCCGCGTGGCCTGCGAGACCGCGACGACGACCGGCCTGGTGGTCGTGCTGGGCGAGATCAGCACCAGCACGTACGTTGACTTCCAGTCCGTGGTCCGGGACACCGTCAAGGAGATCGGCTACACGCACGCCGACTACGGCTTCGACTACCTCACCTGCGGCACGCTCGTCTCGGTCAAGGAGCAGTCCTCGGACATCGCGCTCGGGGTGGACGAGGCGCTCGAGATCCGGGGCGGCGCGATCGAGAAGCGCGAGCTGGGCGCCGGCGACCAGGGGATGATGTTCGGGTTCGCCTGCCGGGAGACACCGGAGCTGATGCCCCTCCCGATCGCGCTCGCCCATCGTCTCGCCCGCCGCCTCGCCGAGGCCCGCAAGTCCGGCCAGTTCGACTACCTGCGGCCGGACGGCAAGACCCAGGTCACGGTCGAATACGACCATGGCGTCCCGGTCGCGGTGCGCACCGTGGTCGTCTCGACCCAGCACGACCCGGACGTCCGGCCCGAGCGGATCCGCGAGGACGTCATCGAGGCGATCATCCTGCCCACCATCCCGCGCGACCTGCGGCCGACGGACCCGGTCATGCACGTCAATCCCACCGGCCGCTTCGTCACCGGGGGGCCCATGGGCGACGCCGGGCTGACCGGCCGCAAGATCATCGTGGACACCTACGGCGGCATGGCCCGTCACGGCGGCGGCGCCTTCTCGGGCAAGGATCCGACGAAGGTCGATCGCTCCGCGGCGTACGCGGCCCGCTGGGTCGCCAAGAACGTCGTCGCCGCCGGGCTGGCCGATCGGTTCGAGATCGAGGTCGCCTACGGGATCGGGATCGCCCATCCGCTGTCCGTCTCGATCGAGTCGTTCGGGACCGGGAAGGTGCCCGACGAGACGATCCGG
Organism: uncultured Chloroflexia bacterium; assembly: GCA_963801445.1. Lineage (GTDB taxonomy): Bacteria > Chloroflexota > Limnocylindria > Limnocylindrales > CSP1-4 > CTSoil-043. The sequence goes on from CAWDEW010000008.1 coordinate 105,813, forward strand.
ACCGCGATCGACCGGCACTTCGACCTGCGGCCGGCCAGCATCATCGAGGCCCTGGACCTGCGCCGGCCGATCTACCGGCAGACGGCCAGCTACGGGCACTTCGGGCGCCCCGACCTGGACCTGCCCTGGGAGCGCACGGACAAGGCGGCCGCCCTCGCCGCAGACTGCGGGGTCGCGGTCTCCGCGTCCTGAGCCCGGCCCGGCGCGCTGGGGGCGGGTTCGTGCGCCCGCTGCCTCGCGCCCGTGACCTCGTCAGGGGGGCGGTGGGACCTTTCACCCCTAGGCGGGAACGCGAGAGGCGGTCATCCTGTGGGCCTCACGCGTCGCCGGACGGGCGCCGCGCGATGGAGGTCCGGGCATGGTCCAGCGCTCCGCGTGCCCCCCGGGGACCGATCCGGCCGTGGCGGATCGACCGTGGCGAGACCGGCAGAGAGGTCCGACCCGGCTGGCCGGGGTCCTCGTCGTCGCGTTCGCGCTCAGCGTCGCGCTCGTCGGGGCGCTCGTCCCGGTCCGCGCCGCCGACCCGTCGCCCGCTCCGCTCGCCTCCCTCGAGCCGTCGGCGGGCGCCATGGTCCTCGACGTCTCGCCCGCTCCATCCGTAACGCCGTCCCCGTCTCCGTCGCCCGTCCCGACCGCGGTCATCACGGCCCGGAACTTCTATCGCGCCGGCAGTGCCACGCGCCAGTACACGATCTACTGGTGCGTGCCGGGAGCCGCCCAGACGATGGTCAACATCATCCGGGCCAGGACCGACACGACGCTCGCAACCCAGCGTTCGCTGGCCAGCCTCATCCTCGGGTTCAACCGGTACGTCTACACGGACCACGGCAACGACATCCGCGGCTGGGCCCGGGCGTTGAACGCGAAGATGCCGAGGACCGCTCTCGTGGCCTACCGGGACCGCACGTACGCCACGCGCCTCGCCGCCGAGAACGCGATCGTCAACGCCATGCTCAGGACCCACTATCCGGTCGGGATCACGATCTGGAACGGCAGGCACGCCCGGATCGTGACCGGCTACCGCTTCAGCCAGATCCCGGGCGTGCCATCCAGCCGCCGGATCCTGGGCTTCTACGTGTCCGGGCCCTATCCGTCGATCGGGGATCCGTGGCCGGTCGCGTACCAGTCGCTGGCCACGTTCGACCTGGCCTACTCGCGCTACTGGGAGGCCCTCCACCGCCTGCCCTGGAACAACGCCTGGGTCGTCGTCCTGCCCGAGCCACGGATGGTCGGAACCCTGCTGCCCTGAGCCGAGCGCGGCCGACGCGGCCGGACGCGGCCGGACGCCGTGCCCAGCGTCTAGAATCGCGGGGATGTACGCGGTGATCCTCGCGGGCGGCGGCGGGACGCGCCTCTGGCCGCTTTCCCGACCGGACCGACCGAAGCCGTTCCTCCCGCTCCTCGGCCAGCGCACCCTGCTGATCGCGACGTGGGAGCGGATCGTCCCCGAGCTCGTCGGCCCCGACGATGTCGCGCTCGTGACCGACCGGCGCCATGCGGCGCTGGTCGCCGAGCAGCTCCCGCTGCTCGGGGCCCGCAACCTGCTCCTGGAGCCCGTCGGGCGCAACACGGCGGCTGCGGTGGCCCTCGCCGTGGCTGCCTTCGATCGCCCCGATGACGAGGTCATGGTGGTGCTGCCCGCTGACCACCTGGTCGTCGACGAGCCCGGCTTCAGGGCAGTCCTCGGGGCAGCGGCGGAGGTGGCGGCGGCGCCCGGGCTGTCGGCCGCGGAGGCGCCCCTGGTCACGCTGGGGATCACGCCGACAGGGCCCGAGACCGGCTACGGCTACGTCGTCGCCGGGCGCGCCCGCCCCGGCGTGGCTTCGGCCTTCGACGTCGCCCGGTTCGTGGAGAAGCCGCCGGCCGACGCCGCCGCCGCGCTGCTCGCCGGTCCCGCGCCCGTCGCCTGGAACGCGGGGATCTTCCTGTGGCGGCGCGATGCGATCCGGGCCGCGTTCGAGGCGTCGGCGCCCGACATCCTGGCGACGATCCGGGCCGCGGTCGAGGCGGGCGGTCCGGACGCGCTCGCGGACGCGTACGCGGCCATCCGGGCGACCTCGATCGACTACGCCGTGCTCGAGCCCGCGTCGCTCGCCGGGCGGGTGGCGATGGTCCGGGCGGACGTCGGATGGAGCGACCTGGGCAGCTGGAGCGCGCTGCGCGATGCCCTCGTGGCCGCGGCCCGCGCGGCCGGAGAGCCGGCGGGCGCGGTGGGCAGCGGGCCGCGCCGCGACCTCGGCTCGGAGGGGACCCTCGTGCTGGCCGGCGAGCGCCTCGTCGTGACGCTCGGGCTCCGCGATACCATCGTCGTCGATACACCCGATGCGCTTCTCGTCGCGGCCGCGGATCGGTCGCAGGAGATCCGGACGATCGCCGAGGAGTTCGCGCGGGCCCGCGAGGAGGATTCGTGACCACGAGCGCGCAGAAGGTCGAGCCGACCCACATCGTCTTCGGCACCGACGGGTGGCGGGCTCGGGTCGCGGACGACTTCACGTTCGAGAACGTCCGCCGCTGCGCCGAGGGGGTCGCCCGCTACGTCGCCGAACGCGGGGAGCAGGCCCGGGGCGTCGTCATCGCCTACGACCGGCGCTTCGCGTCCGAGGATTTCGCCGTGGCCGCGGCCGAGGTGCTGCTCGCCTACGACATCCCGGTTGCCTACGCGATCCGGGCGGTCCCGACCCAGATGTCCAGCTTCGAGGTCGTCGAGCGAGGCTCCGCGGCCGGCATCGTGATCACGGCCAGCCACAACCCGTACACGGACAACGGCTTCAAGGTGAAGGCACCCACCGGGGCCGCGGCGGGAACGGAGATGCTGGGTGCCCTCGAGAAGGTGATCGCCACGAACGGCGGAGCCGCGATCCCGCGCCGCCCGTTCGCCGACGCGGAAGCTGCCGGCCTCGTGGAGCGCTTCGACCCGTACGCGGGCTACGAGCGCTTCGTGCGCCGCACCCTCGACCTCGACGCGCTGCGGGCCGCCGACGTCCGGGTCCTCGTCGATCCGCTGTGGGGATCGGGGGCCGGCTGGATCTCGCGGCTGCTCGCCGGAGGGCGGATCCAGGTCGTCGAGAACCACGTCGAGCGCAACCCGTTCTTCGGGGGCGTGAACCCGGAGCCCATCCGGCCGAACATCGATGCCGCGCTTGCCGAGGTCGCGGGCGGCGGGTTCGATCTCGGCCTCCTCCTCGACGGCGACGCGGACCGGGCCGGCGCGATCGACGAACGGGGCGTCTTCATCCACCAGCTCCAGGTCTACGGCCTGCTGATGTACTACCTGATCGAGCACCGGGGCCTGCGCGCGCCCGTGGTCAAGAGCGTCAACGAGACGTCCATGGCGGAGCGGCTGGGAGCGCGCTACGGGGTCGAGGTCCACGAGACGCCGGTCGGGTTCAAGTACGTCGGTCCGAGGATGATCGAGACGGGGGCCATGTACGGCGGCGAGGAGTCGGGTGGCTACGGCTTCGGGATGCACCTCCCGGAGCGTGATGGCATCTACTCCGACCTGCTCCTGCTGGACCTGTTCCTGCGCGAGCGGGCGGCAGGTCGCTGGCCTGTCTCGCGGGCCATCGCGCACCTCCACGAGATCGCCGGCCCGTCGTTCTACACCCGCGTGGATGTCCACGTCGACCGGGCCCTCTACCCGGCCATCAAGGAGCGGCTGTCGGTGGAGCTGGTCGAGAAGGCGCCGACGGAGCTGGCCGGCCAGCCGGTCACCCGGACCGTGGCGCTCTCCACGAACGACGGGTTCAAGTTCTTCATCGCCGACGGGTCGTGGCTGCTCGTCCGATTCAGCGGGACCGAGCCGCTCGTGCGGGTCTACACGGAGGCCACCTCGGCGGACGTGCGGGAGGCCTGCATCGCGGCGGGCGAGGCCCTCGTGCGGGGCTGACGGGGGCAGGTTCGGAGCGCCGACCGACCCCATTGGCCCGGGCCCGGGGGACGTTCGGATCGGCTCCCTCTTGGCCGCCCGTCGTACACTTCCAAGACGACCGCGCCGGCGGCGACCCGGGAGCTCGACCCGGCGGCAGGCCGCACCAGGTCACCACAGCGACGGAGGACCAGCGGCGATGCATAGCTCTCTCATCGGCAAGATCGAGAAGGCGAACCGGTACGCGCGCGAGCACGATCGCGTGGTCTTCGACCGCCTCAGCGTCACGTTTCGGGGTGACAACGACACCCACCACGTGAGCCTCGACGCCGGTGCGTGGCACTGCACGTGCCATTACTTCGAGAGCTGGAAGAGTTGCGTCCACCAGCTGACGCTGCAGAAGATCCTGGGCGAGATGCTCCGCGACGATGCCCAGGTCTCGATCTTCACGGCGGGCGTGCCCGAGGTCGCGACGATCTGACCCTGCAGGTCGGCAGGGCCGCCCGCTCACGGCCACCACGCCACCAGGACCCGCTCGCTGCCCGCGGGCAGCTGGACCTGGGTCCTGATCGTCCATGTTGCGCCGGTTTGTTCGAGGATCGTCGCGGCGACGGGCACTCCGTCCGCATCCTGCCAGCCCACGACGAGCCGTCTCCCCAGGGCATCGAGCGCCCACGTTGCCGCGCTTGCGCCGGGTGGTCCCGGAACGTTCGCCGAAGCCGGTCTGCCCTCGAGCGCGTCCGCGAGACCCTCGGTCGCGAGCCCCGCCGGCTCGATCCACAGCGCGACCGTCGCCCCGGCCGCAGCCACGCCGTGGGCTCCGATCCCCAGCTGGCGCGGCGCCGCGCCAGCCGAGTCCAGGACGGCGAGGACGGCCCGGTCCGCGCGGTCGCGGACGATGACCAGGATCTGCCCGTCGCCGATCGGGGCGAACGGGCCCTCGACCGGTCCGCGGCCCGTGGCCACGTGGACCCCGGCCCGATCGAGCGTGACGACGCGGTGCAGGGCGCCGCCCGGATCCGGCACCACCGCCACGAGCGTGTCGGCGGCCCCGGGGACGGGCCGGTAGACGAGCGGGCCCGCGCCCACGTCCGGGATCGACGGCAGGCTGAGCGATCCCCACGGGCCCACCGACGCGCCGTGACGCGTGCCCTCGCGCACCGTCCCGTCCGCGTCGGTCGCCAGCAGCCGCCCGTCGGGCAGGCCCACGAGCGCCACGGGTGATCCGCCCGGCGCCGGCGCTCGCGCCAGGGCCCCGTCGCCAGTGACGAGGAGGAGCGCCGGGTCGGGCCCGGCGACGAGGATGGCGGCGATGGACCCGGGGTCCGCGACCGGAGTCGGGCCCACCGCCGTTGGAGACGGCCAGGCGGAGACGGACGGGCTGGCCGGCGGTCCGGGCGACGTCCCGTGCTGACCGCCGGACCCGCCGACCGCGACGCCCGCAGCCGCGACCAGCGCCCCGAGCACGGCGAGCCGGGCGAGGACGCCGGGTCGCGGACGGGCGCTCACCGGAGGATGTCGCCGCCCAGCAGGGCGCCCGTGCCGCCGTCGAGCCACAGCTCCAGCGCGGTCCAGCGTTGGGCGAGCCGGCCCGCCGCCCGGGCCTCGACGACCCAGGCGAGCCGCAGGGTCGCCGCCGGCGCATCGGGGCCGGCCGCCACGAACATGTCGTTGGGCGCGATCCAGGCGAGCGTCAGGTCGCTGATCGTCGCGAGCGGCCGGTCCGCCGCGGGGAGCCACCCGTCGAGGCGGGCCGTTCCGAGCCGGCGCGCCTCCCCGGCATCGATCGTCATCACCGGCGCCGGCGCAAGCGTCCGCTCCGTGCGCACGAGGTGGCGCACGGCTCCGTCGGGCCCGAGCGCGACCTGAACGCCGTCTCCGCGGACGGGATGCCCTCCGGCGTTCCGGGGCCAGGCGACGACCCAGCCGCCGTCCGCGGCCCGCCGTGCAGTCGGCGGTCCGTCGGTCGCGACGCCGATGGCGCCGCTGGCCGTGGTCGCTCGCCGGACCGCCGCCGGCTCGGCAAGGGGCGTCCCGCCGGGGCGGCCGGGCGCGAACGTGATCGCCGCGAGCAATCGCCCATCCGGGCCGTACCGGGTGAGCGAGGTGCGCATCCCGGCGGCATCGCGGGAGGTGACCTCCAGGTAGTCGAGCCCGAGGAACCGATTCTCGACGCGCTCGGTGCGCCGCGAGGCGGCCGGCGCGAAGCCGAGTCGAAGCTCGTCGGCTGCGGCGCGTGATCCCATGGACGCCGCCGCCGGGACGTCGACGGGCAGGCGCAGGGTTCCGGCCTGGCCCGCCTGGAACGGGCTTGCGGCGGGCGCCGGACCGGACAGGAGGAGGAGCACCGCGGCCCCGAGGAGGACCGGGATGGCGAGCCGGGCCGGGGCCCGGCGGAGCAGCGCAGTCATCGATCCGCTCCCTTCACACGCAGCGGGTGCAGGCGCGGGTCGAAGGCCCGGCCCGGCCCGAGTAGTCGTATGTGCCCCACCACTGGGCGGCGAAGTCGCGGTGCCCGAACAGCTGGGCCTCGGCGATGTGGAACGAGGTTCCCGCGCCGTAGCCCGGCCCGATCGCGTCCCAGAAGGCCTGCTCGAAGGTCCATTCGTCGCTGTCCCAGGCGGAGCCCAGGTACGACACGTAGAACTCCGGCCCGTTCCAGTGGCCGGTCGGGGCCTGGACCTTCTCGATGGCGAAGGCGGCCGGCAGGGTGGTGCCCGCCTCGCCGTTGTGGCAGGTCGAGATGAACACCAGGTTCGAGGCCCGGCCCGCGCGCTTCGCCGCGACCTCCTTCGAGTAGACGACCGCCTGAGAGCAGTCGCCCGAGTCCTCCCGGAAGCCCGAGTACGAGCGCTGGTCCGCCGCGTACCAGTAGAAGTCGCCGTGCGAATGCACGTACGTGCCCCAGTCGCCGACGGTCCGGGCCAGGTAGGCGGCCTTCGTGAAGCCGGCCCCGGCGAGCGTCTTCGACGCGTAGCCCAGCCTCGCGAACGCGGCCGTGGCGGCGGCGTTCATCTTCTCGGGGTACGAATCCTCGAATCCGAGGCAGACAGGGTCGAACGCGGTGTCGTTGACCGCCACCGTGCCCTGGTAGGCAGCCCTCGCCGGGCCGGCGAGCGCGCCGATCAGAAGGAGCGCCCCCAGTGCGAGCGGCATCGGTCGCCATCGGGCGGATCTCATCCGTGACCTCCTCCGGCGGAATGACGCTGGTGGCGGGAGGAGGCGAGCGAGGACGAGTGTCGCGCCAAGCGCTTACGCGGCGCTTATCGACGGGGGCGCGGCGGTCGGCAGCGGCGCCGGTGACCGGTCGTTCGTCCCGCGCTGCGGCCGGCCCGCCCGGTCGGCCCCCGCCCGCGGGAAGTGCTAGGCTCGACACCGTCACTCCAGCCCAGGTGGTCGCGAAGCCGGTGCAAGTCCGGCACAGTCCCGCTACGGTGACCGCCGCCCGAGTCGTTCGGGCCGCGGAAGTCCGGTCGCCGGCCCCCTGGCTCGCCGCTCAAACCCTCGAGAGAAAGGGGCTGGCAGGCATGTTCTCCTCCGTCTGAGGCTCCTCGCGCCGGTTACGCGCACCCTGCGCCAGGTCATCCCGCACGCGAGGCACCCGTGAATCCTTCCCGACGGCGTCTGGCCGTCCTCGTCCCGCTCCTGTTCCTCGTGGCCGCGCTCGCGGCCTGCTCCCCGACCGGCAGCTCGAGCCCGTCCCTCCCGACGGCGTCACCGACCTCGATCATCGTCCCGCCGGCGACCGGCCTGCCCGGATCCACGCCGCCCGCGAGCGTCGCTCCCAGCTCGACTCCCGTTGCCGCGGCCTGGCCGCTCACCCTCGTCGACGACGAGGGCACGACCGTCAGCCTCCCGGCCGAACCGCAGAAGATCGTCTCCCTGAGCCCTGCTACGACCGAGATCCTGTTCGCCGTCGGCGCCGGCTCGCGGGTGGTCGCGACCACCAGCTTCGACGACTACCCGCCCCAGGCCGTGGGGCTCCCCCACGTCGCCACCTACCAGGGCGTCGACGTCGAGAAGATCGTCGGGCTCGGGGCGGACCTCGTCGTCGCCGGCGGCAACGGCTTCAACCCTCCCGATGCGATCGCCAAGCTGCGCTCGCTCGGGATCCCGGTCCTCGTCGTGTACGCGCCGAACGTGGCCGGCGTGCTCAAGGACGTCAGCCTGGTCGCCGCGGCGGCCGGCGAGCCCGCCGCGGGCAGCGCTCTCGCGGCCTCCATGCGCTCCGGGATCGATGGGATCGCGAAAGCCGTCGCCGCGGACTCGAAGGGCCCCAAGCCGCGCGTCTTCTACGAGCTCGACGCGACCAAGGACATCTACGGGCCGGCCGACAACAGCTTCGTCACCGAGATGATCTCGCTCGCCGGGGGTGACCCGATCACGACCGGCAGCCCGACCGTCTTCTCGATCTCGCTCGAGAAGCTGGTCGCCGCGGATCCCCAGATCATCGTGCTGGGCGACTCGAACTACGGCGTCACCGCCGACCAGGTGAAGGCCCGTCCCGGCTGGGAAGGGATGACGGCGGTTCGGTCGGGCGCGATCCGGGGTGTCGACGACACCCTCGTGACCCGGCCGGGCCCGCGCCTCGTGGCCGGCCTGTTCGCCCTCGCGCGGGCGATCGAGCCGGCCGTGCCGCTCCCGGTCCCGCCGGTGGCGAGCCAGGCGCCGTAGGCCGGCGACGGATGGGGCAGGCAGGATGACGATCGGCGGCCACACGCTCACGCTGCCCCGCGCCCACGTGGCGCGGCCGGCACGCGCGCCGCGGACGGCCGCCCTCGTCGCGATCGGGCTCCTGGTCCTGCTGGCGGCCGCGATCCTCGCGGTCGCCACGGGGAGCGTGGCCGTCGCGCCGGGAGACACGCTCGCGATCGTCCTCCGCGCGCTCGGGCTCCCCCTCCAGCGGACCTGGTCGCCGGCTGCCGAGACCATCGTCCTCGAGCTCCGCCTGCCCCGCGTGATCACCGCGATCGTGGTCGGCGGGGGCCTGGCCGTCGCGGGAGCCGCGTTCCAGGGCCTCCTGCGCAACCCGCTGGCGGACCCGTACGTCCTGGGGACAGCCTCGGGCGCGGCCCTCGGCGCGGCGGTCGCCGTCCTGATCCCGATCCGCGTCGCGGTCCTGGACCTCGGCCTCCTGCACGTCCTGTCGTTCGTCGGGGGCATCGCCGCGGTCACCCTCGTGTACAGGCTCGGCCGGAGCGGCCCGTACAGTCCCCTGACCGGGCTGCTCCTGACGGGCTACGCCGTCGGCTCGCTGCTGGCCGCCGGCCTGGCGATGACCATGTTCCTGTCGGGCTCGAACCTGCGCCAGATCTTCGGCTTCCTCCTGGGCGGCCTGGAAGGGAGCAGCTGGCTGCGCAGCTCGATCGCGATCCCGCTCATCGTCGGCGGCTCGGTGGCGATCCTGGTCCGGGCCCGGACGCTGAACGGGCTCCTCCTCGGGGAGGAGACGGCGGCCCATCTGGGGGTCGACGTGCGCCGCGAGCGGGCCGTCCTGCTGGGGCTGGCCACGCTCGTGACGGCCGCGGCCGTGGCGATCGCGGGGCTCATCGGGTTCATCGGGCTCGTGGCGCCCCACCTCGTCCGCCTCGTCGTCGGCCCGGACGCCCGGCGAGTGCTGCCGCTGGCCGCGATCCTGGGGGCCATCCTGCTGGTGCTCGCGGACCTCGGCGCCCGGCTCCTTGGCGAGATCCCCGTGGGTGTCGTGACCGCGCTGCTCGGGGCGCCCTTCTTCCTCGCCCTGCTGCGCCAGGCCCGCGGCGGATACGAGCTGTGAGCGGCGGGCCGCCGGTCGCCTCCCTCGACGGGGCGTCGGTCGCCTACCGGGGCCGGGTGGTCCTCCGCGACGTCTCGGTCGCGATCGCCCGGGGCGAGCGGCTCGCCCTCGTCGGGCCGAACGGCGCGGGCAAGTCAACGCTCCTGCGGGCGCTGGCCGGCCTGGTCGTCCCGAGCGCGGGGCGCGCCCTGCTCGACGGCCGCCCGGTGGGCCAGCTGGACCGTCCGGCGATCGCCCGGCGGCTCGCGGTGGTGCCCGGCCAGGTCACGCTGCCGTTCGCGACGCGCGTGGAGGAGGTCGTGGCCCTTGGCCGCCTGCCCCACGAGGATCCGCTGCGGGGTCTCCGGGCCGCCGATCATGCCGCCGTCGACGCGGCCATCCGGCGCACCGGGATCGCCCACCTGCGCGGTCGCGACGCCCGGGAGCTGAGCCTCGGCGAGCGCCAGCTCGTCTTCATCGCCCTCGCGGTCGCCCAGGAGGCGCCGTTCCTGGTCCTCGACGAGCCGACCGTCCACCTCGACCTCCGGCACCAGGTGGCGGTCATGGAGCTGCTCGTGGACCTCAACGAGCGCGACGGCGTGGCGGTGCTGGCCGTCCTCCACGACCTTTCGCTGGCCGCCCACTTCTTCCCCCGCCTCGTGCTCCTCGACGGCGGCCGCCTCGTCGCCGACGGGCCGCCCGCGGCCGTGCTCTCGCCCACCCGGATCCGGGGCGTCTTCGGAGTCGATCCAGCGCTCGTCGCCACCGCGGGGTAGCCAGGGGCCGGCCGCCAGGTGGCGCCCGCCGAGCGAGTCGAATGGGCGGCCTCGCACCGAACGTGCCGCCCGGTTGACCCGCTCCACTCCTGACCGCTACGCTCCACAGGTGCCCACCGAACCACTCGCGCGGTTGATCGCAGCCCGCCGGCGCGACCTCGCGCTCCGCGCCTCGATCGTTCTGGCCGTCCTCGTCCTGGCTGCCTGCGGATCTGGCCCGACCGCCAGCCCGGTCGCGTCCGGCTCGTCCGGGCCCACCGCCAGCGACCAGGGGACCCCCGGCCCGTCCACGTCGGAACCGGCCGGCAGTCCCACCGAGCCCGGTGCCTCGGCGACGCCCGTCGACACGCCCGCGGTCACGCCGTCCGGGTCGCCGTCGCCCAGCCCGTCGGCGTCGGGAGGCGCCGCGGCCGGGTGCACCGGCAATGCCCAGAACCGCGACTTCTACGTCGCCCTGGCCGAGGCCGTCGCCTGGGACGTCTACTGCCCGGTCCTGCCGTCCGGCTGGTTCGTCGCGCCCGAGGGAGGCAACTACCACCTGTCCGGGGGAGGGCGGCTCGACATCTCCTACAAGGGCCCCGGCGGGGCGAAGCTCGACATTCGCGAAGGCGCGTTCTGCGCGGGCGTAGGACACCTGCCTGCCGTCCGGCGGCGACCCGGGCAGCGCGTCGTTCGGCGCTCGCTCCGGCCGGCTGGTGGATCTCGGCGGCGGCCAGTGGGCCGTCATCGCGCAGGACGGGGAGCTCGCCTGGGAGGTCACCGGGACCGCGCTCGACGCCGCCACCCTGAGCGCATTCGCGGCGGCGTTCATCATCGTCAACCTCTAGGTTCGGGCGCGGCCCGCACCCGAGCGGCCGCACAATCCTGGCCGACGAAACCCCACCTCGCCCGCGCCGCCGCCCTCCGGGTCAGCCCGCCGGCAGCGACCTCGTCCCGCGCGCCGGACCATCCAGACTGCATAGATCTCATGCATACTGGCCGCCGTCGAGGAGCGGGGCCCCGGTCGTCCGGGCGGGCCGCGCGAGCGGAGGATCAAGCATCGTGAGCGTCGGGACGGCCTTCCATCCGCGGACTGCGGCCCTGAACCGTGAGCTGCAGTGGCGCACGTGGTCCGGCTACTTCGCCGCCAGCGCGTACCACGACTCCCACGTCATCGAGTACAACGCGATCCGCGAAGCGGCCGCGCTGATCGACGTCAGTCCGCTCTTCAAGTACGAGCTGCGCGGCCCGGACGCCGTCCGGCTCGTCGATCGACTGATCGTCCGGGACGCGTCGAAGCTCACCCCGGGCCGGGTCTTCTACACGCCCTGGTGCGACGAGCACGGCAAGGTGATCGACGACGGGACGATCCACCGGCTCGACGACGAGGCGGGCGTCCAGGTCGTTCGCTGGACGGCCGCCGACCCGCAGCTCCGCTGGCTGCGCATGAACGCCCACGGCCTCGACGTCGAAGTCGCGGACGTCTCGGCCCGCGATGCCGCGATCGCCCTCCAGGGTCCCCTCTCGCGGGCCGTCCTCGAGGCGGCGTCGGGCGAGGATTTCGCCGACCTGAGGTACTTCCGACGGCGCCGCTCCGCTGTGGCGGGCATCCCGGTCGACGTCTCGCGGACCGGCTACACCGGCGACCTCGGCTACGAGCTGTGGATCCCGGCTGAGCGCGCGGTCGAGGCCTGGGACGCGTTGATCGCGGCCGGGGAGCCGTACCGGGTCCGACCGGCCGGCATGCTCGCGCTTGACGCGACCCGGCTCGAGGCCGGCCTGATCCTGCTCGAGGTCGACTACACGAGCGCGATCCATTCCCACATCCCGGCCCAGAACTTCTCGCCCTACGAGATCGGCCTCGGCCGGCTGGTGGAGCTCGGGGCGGCCGACTTCATCGGGAAGCGGGCGCTCGTCGCCGAGGTCGCCGCCGGCGGCCCCGCGCGGCGCCTGGTCGGGCTGGAGATCGACTGGACCGACATCGAGGGCCGCTACGACGCGGCCGGGCTAGCTCCCTACGCCTCCCCGACGGTCAGCCGGGAGGCGATCCCGGCGTTCGCCGCCGGACGCCAGGTCGGCCGGGTCACGAGCACCGGGTGGAGCCCGCTCCTCAAGAAGATGATCGCCCTCGCGACGGTCGGGGTCGGGAGCGCCCGCACCGGCTCGAAGCTCCAGGTGGAGTGGACCGTGGAGGCTCGCCGAACCACCGTGGGCGCGACCGTCGTGGACCTGCCCTTCTTCGACCCGCCGCGGAAGCGCGCCTGACGCTCCGGCACCCTCTCGACGCTCGACCCTCACGAAGGAGACCCACGTGGCGCAGCGCTACGACGCGGTGATCATCGGTGGCGGCCACAACGGCCTGACCACCGCCGCATACCTGGCCAGGGCCGGCTGGCGGACGCTGGTCCTGGAGAAGCGCCCGATCCTCGGCGGTGCGATGACCAGCGACCAGGTCGTCCCCGGCTATACGTTCAGCGTGCTCTCGTACGTGGTCAGCCTCCTGCGCCCCGAGATCATCCGCGAGCTGGAGCTGGCCAAGCACGGCCTGGAGATCCTCCCGCTCGACGGCACGTTCACGCCGCTCCACGGCGACTGGCTGTGGCGGACCGACGACCACGCCGCGACGATGCGCGAGATCCGGCGCTGGTCCCCCACGGACGCCGACGCGTACGAGGAATACGGCCAGCTGATGGCCCAGATGGCCCGCTTCATCAAGCCGATCCTGGGCCTCGTGCCGCCCGACGTGACCAGCCTGGATCCGCGCGACTGGCTGGGCGTCCTGGGGCTGGGCCGCGACTTCGCCCGGCTGCCCGAGCGCCAGCAGGCCGCCTTCATCGGGCTCATGACCATGAGCGCCGCGGACTTCCTGGACCAGTGGTTCGAGACGCAGCCGCTCAAGGCGACGATGTCCGCCTCCGGGATCATCGGGACGTTCCTGGGCGTTCGATCGCCGGGCACGGCGTACGTCCTGCTGCACCACTACATGGGCGAGATCGACGGAGCCTTCCGAGCCTGGGGCCTCCACAAGGGCGGTACGGGCGCCATCGCCTACGCGATCGCCAACGCCGCGAAGGCGCTCGGCGCCGAGATCCGGACGGATGCCGGGGTCAGCCGGGTGAAGCTCTCCTCGTCGGGCGACCGGGCCACGGGCGTCGTCCTGGAGAGCGGCGAGGAGATCGACGCCTCGGTCGTCGTCTCGTCGGCCGACCTGCGCCGGACCTTCCTCCAGTTCCTGGAGCCCGGCGTCCTGCCCGCGGACTTCGAGAGCCAGGTCCGCCGCTTCAAGTTCCGGGGCAGCTCCGGGAAGGTCAACCTGGCCCTCGATGCGCTGCCCTCCTTCACGGCGAACCCGGGCGGCACCGAATACCTGCGCGGCGCAGTCAGCATCAGCCCGAGCCTCGAGCACATGGAGCGGGCCTACGACGAGGCGAAGTACGGCCGGTTCAGCCGGCGGCCCTACATCGACATCGTGATCCCGTCCCTGGTGGATCCATCCGTGGCGCCGCCCGGCAAGCACGTGATGTCCTGCTTCGTCCAGTACGCGCCGTACAACCTGGCCGAGGGACCGCAGGCCTGGGACCAGCAGAAGGATGCCTTCGGCGACGCCGTGATCGACCTGATCAGCGAGTTCGCCCCGAACCTGCGCGACGTGATCGTGGACAAGTACGTGGTCACGCCCCTGGACATGGAGCGTGATTGGGGGCTGACCGAGGGCAACATCTTCCACGGCGAGCTCTCCCTTGAGCAGCTCTTCTTCAGCCGGCCGATCCCCGGCTGGGCGCGCTACCGGACCCCCATCGAGGACTACTGGATGTGTGGCTCCTCGACCCACCCGGGAGGCGGGATCATGGCCGCGAACGGACGCCTCGCGGCGCTCGAGCTGCTCAAGGCGAAGAAGGGCAAGGGTGCCTGAGATGACCAGCCAGCCTTCCACGAACCATGACGCCATCATCGTCGGCGGCGGCCACAACGGCCTCGTCGCGGCGGCCTATCTGGCCAGGGCCGGCCTGCGGACCCTGCTCCTGGAGCGGCGTCCGACGCTCGGCGGCCAGGTCGAGACCAGGACCCTCGCGGACGGCCGGCGCGCCCCGGGCGTGTTCCACACCGTCGGCCGGCTGCGACCCTCCGTCGTCCGGGACCTGGACCTGCGGGCCCGGGGCCTCTCCCTGGTCGCCCCCGAGGTCAGGGTCTTCGCGCCCCAGCCGGACGGCCGATCGGTCACCCTCTGGGGAGACGTCGCGCGAACGGCTGCCGGGCTTGGCACGTGGTCCGAGACGGACGGCCGCGCCTGGCTGGACTTCGACCGGCGCGTCCGGGCCTACGCGGGCTTCCTGGCCTCGCTGGCCGAGGCCACGCCACCGTCCACGAGCAGCGCAGGGTTCGCCGATGCGTTCACCGGCCTCGTCCTCGGGCGGGCCTTCAAGCGGCTCTCGAAGGACGATGCGCGGCAGCTGCTGCGCGTCCTCCCGATGGCGATCGCCGACTTCGTGGGCGAGTCGTTCGCGACGGAGGCGATCCGGGCGACGGTCGCGGCCCGGGCGATCCAGTTCAGCGCCATGGGCGCCTGGTCCATGGGCACGACCGCGGCGCTCCTGGCCAATTCGGCCGGCAACGATGGTGGCGCCGCGGGCCAGGCCGTCTTCGCCCGGGGCGGCCCGGGCGCACTCTCCGACGCCCTCGCCGCCGCGGCACGAGGGTACGGGGCGGAGGTCCGGACCGACGCCGAGGTCGTGGCGATCACGACGGCGGACGGGCGCGTCTCGGGCGTCGCGCTCGCCTCCGGCGAGGAGATCACAGCTCCGATCGTCGCGTCCGGGCTGGACCCGAAGCGGACGCTGCTCGGGCTCCTCCCGCCCCTGGAGCTGGGGCCGAACCTGCGCTGGCGAGCCGGCAACATCCGCACGCCGGGCACCGTGGCCAGGGTCAACCTCGGGCTCTCGGCCCTGCCGGCGTTCCCGGCTGCCGGGTC
This sequence comes from uncultured Chloroflexia bacterium, assembly GCA_963801445.1. GTDB lineage: Bacteria > Chloroflexota > Limnocylindria > Limnocylindrales > CSP1-4 > CTSoil-043. The sequence continues at coordinate 121,157 of CAWDEW010000008.1, forward strand.
CGGCGACGACGCGGCCGTCCGGCTGCGCGGGCGGATCGCCGTCGGGGCAACCTCGATCGACGACCTGGAGCGCGCCTTCGACGCCGCCAAGTACGGGCTGGTCAGCGACCACCTGGTCCTCGAGGCGACGATCCCGTCGCTGGTGGACCCGTCGCTGGTCCCGGGTGGCGGCCACGTCATGAGCGTCCTCGCCCAGTACGCCCCGGCCCGCCTCAGGGACGGCTCCTGGGACGGGGAGGCGCGCGAAGCGCTCGGCCGACGGGTCGTTGCGACGCTCGAGGAGGTAGCGCCAGGAATCGGGAAGCTCGTCACGGCCCGCGAGGTGCTCACCCCGGGCGACCTCGAGGCCGAGTACGGGATCACCGGCGGGCATCCCTACCACCAGGAGCAGGCGCTCGATGCCTGGTTTGCCTGGCGGCCGCTCATCGGTTGGGCCCGCTACCGGATGCCGGTCGAAGGCCTCTACCTCGTCGGACCCGGCGCCCACCCGGGCGGCGGCGTGACCGGCGCGCCGGCCCAGAACGCCGTGAGGGAGATCCTGGCCGACCGGAAGAAGCGCCGCTAGGGTCCGGTCGGGGAGTGCCGGCGCCCGCGGGGAGTGCCGGCGCCCGCGGGGGGGTGCCGTCCGCCGCGGCAGAACTCAGGCGCATCGTAGGCAGCCGCATCGAGCCACCCTCGGCGGACGAGGAGAGCAGCTCGTGCGCGCAGGACGCCGGCTGGCGCCTCCGGGTGGACGGGAATGCCTCCAGGTTCTGCGGGAACGGTGCCCCGTCTGCCTCGCATTCCGCGAGGTCATGAATGGCGGCGCCAGGCACCGCTCACGGCGCACGCCATGCCCGCGCCGCATAGCTGACCGTCCGACGCCGCGCTCCCTCGCCGACGATGCGCTCCAGGTATAGATGCCTGAGCGCGGCCGGGCCGCTGGCGCGGCCGAGCGCGGCTGAGGGCGGCCGGCCGCCGGGCCCCGACCGGCGCCGAGATGGCCGGACGCGCTGGATACCCCGGCCAGCGCGGGATGGGATCCCGCCCAGCAGGTAGACCGGCGCCCAGCGGCCAATAGCCCGACGATGCGGAGAGTTCTGCGGGGCGGGGACTGTCCACGACCGCCGCCGCTCCGCTCAGGGCAGGCGAAGCTCCCAGCCCCGGAGGCGTTCCATGAAGCGATCGGCGGTGAGGTCCAGCTGGATCGGGGTCACCGAGACGCGGCCCTCGAGGACGGCCTGGACGTCGGTGCCGGGGATCGCCTCCCCCACGGGGGGCGATCCCCCGACCCAGTAGTAGGGTTCGCCGCGCGGATCCTCGCGGCGGATCAGCTGGTCCTGGTAGGTGCGCTTGCCGAGGCGGGCCACCTGGAATCCGGAGCACTCGGCGAGGGGTATCGCCGGCACATTGACGTTGAGCAGCTGGCCGGGCTCCAGGCCGCGGGCGAGGATGGCGCGCGCCACCACCCGAGCAGCCTCGGACGCCAGCTCGAAGTCGGCGGGCGCGTAGTCGTCGTGGCTGATCGCGAACGCCGGGCAGCCGTTCAGGACCGCCTCCATCGCGGCGCTCACGGTGCCCGAGTAGGTGATGTCGTCGCCGAGGTTCGCGCCGTGGTTGATCCCGCTGGCCACCAGGTCGATCGGGCCTGGCAGGAGGCCCAGGAACACCAGCCCGACCGCGTCCGAAGGCGACCCGTCGATCGACCAGGCAGGCGAACCGTCGGCGAGCACTCGCTCGCGAACCCGCAGCGGACGCCACATCGTGCGGGAATGGCCGACGGCGCTCTGGTTCGTGTCCGGGGCGATGACGATCACCTCGCCCAGCGGCTCGAGTGCCTGCTTGAGGGCCAGCAGGCCCCGCGACTCTACGCCGTCGTCGTTGGTGACGAGGATCCGGGGCCGCCGCGGCGCTTCCTCCCCGGAGCCGGCGTTGCCTGAGACGGCCTCACTTGAGAGGCCGCCCCTGCCCGCGCCGTTCCCGGCGAGGCCGCCCCTGCCCGCGCCGTTCTCCGCGCTCTTCTCCGCGCCGCTCACCCGCCGCCGAGTCCCGTGGGGAGGGCGCCCTGGGCCGGCTCGTCCTCGGGCGAGGCGTCGGCAGTCGGGTCGGGCTCGCGCGGGACGCGGACCTGGCGCCCCTCGCGCTCACCCAGGCGACGCGCGGCCCGGACGGCCACCGGCCCCTGGTCCAGCCGGTTTCGCTTCAGCCAGAACATCATGATCGAGCTGATGACGGCGGCGACCGGCAGGCCGAAGACTGCGCCGGCGACGCCCGCGATCTTGCCCCCGACCAGGACGCTGGCGAAGACGACGATGGGCGGGATGCCCACCGCCTCGGCCATGACCCGCGGCTGGACGACGTTCATCACGATGACCCAGCCGATCGCCATCCCGACCAGCGCCGGCAGCGTCGCCGACGGCACGGCCACGAACGCGACGAGCACGGGCGGCACCCAGGCGACGAACGGCCCGAAGAAGGGGACCGCCATCAGGACGCCGGCCGTCGCCGTGGTGAGGGCGAGGTACTGGAGGCCCAGCGCAGCGGAGACCGCAAGGGCCACGACGGCATAGAGGACCCCGATGATCGCCTGCCCGCGCAGGAAGCCCCCGAACGAGTGGCCGATCGAGCGCTCCAGGAGGCGGGCACCCTCGGCGAAGCGGGGCGGCACCAGCCGGAGCATGAAGTTCAGGATGTTCTCGCTGTCGATCACGATGAAGATCGAGAGCAGGAAGATGATCAGGATGTTGCCGACCACGGCGACGCTTGCCACGGCCGCGGCCTGGATCGGCCCGACGAGGCCCTGGGCGGTCTCGGCGAGCCCGTCGAGGAAACCGTTCGCCTGGGCGACCAGGTCCACCTGGCCGAAGCCGAACGAGGCCAGTCGCTCCTCCCAGGGACGCATGATCTCAGGCAGCTGGGTCCGCAGCGTCGGGACGTTCTTGATGAACTCCAGCAGCGAGTCGAAGAGCGCCTGGGCCAGGACGACGACCAGGACGACCAGCGCGACGGTGAGGACCGAGTAGACCACGACGATGGCCACGATCCGGGGCAGGCGGGGCACGAGCCGGAGCACCCAGCGGACCGGAGACGACAGGATGAAGGCCAGCAGCCAGGCCAGGAAGAAGGTCAGGATGATGTCGGAGAAGAACGTCCAGTAGACCGCGAGGTAGCTCAGGACGACGAACGCGAACGCCACCGAGCCCAGCACCAGGAACGTCGTCAGCCAGCGCTGCTGGCGTTCGTTGAGGATCTCCGGAGGCTCGGTCATCGGCGTCGCGGGCTCCCTCTCGGCCGACCGCGCCGGACGCGTCGATCCGGCGCCCGGCTCGAGGGCTTGCGGGCCGGTCCGCCTATCCTAGCGGCCCTCCGGGCAGCCGGGACCGCCATTCGCGGGTCCCTGGCGCGTTCGCGCGGCGCGCGCCATGCCGTTCCCCGTCCCCTTCGCGCCCCGGAGGACGGAGGTCCGGGGGCGCGGTGGAACGCGCGGCCGCGCGCGCTGGGACTTCCGGTCGATGTCCCGGACGGCACGCGCCGGCGACGCTACGGTCGTGCGCACGCTCCGAGCCCTCCCCTTCGTGCTGGCCTCCGTCGCTCTCCTCGGCGCCTCCCTCGCGACCGTGGCGCCCGTGGCAGCGACGGCCGTCGACCCGCTGGGCGACGAGCTGATGCGCCTCACGAACCTCGATCGGGTTGCGCTCGGGAAGCCCGCCTACGCGATCGATCCGGTCCTCGTCTCGTTCGCCCGTGACCTCCCGTTCACCTGCCCGACCGACCCGTCGATGACCATCCACGGACGCGCGGCGGACATGGCCGAACGGGACTACTTCGCCCACACGATCGCGGGCTGCCTGAAGCCGGACGGCACGCCTATCAGCGTCCTCGAAGTCATGTTGGCTCCCCTCGGCTACAACACGAACCGGGCCGAGAACATCGCCTGGAACCGCGGCTTCGGAGAGTCGCTCGTCACGTACCAGGTCGGCTGCGCGATCGACGGGACGGCCTGCACGTCCACCACGACGTCGCCCAACACGGTGGCCACGGCCGAGAGCGGCCTCATGATGAGCGCCGGCCACCGCGCCACGATCCTGGGCACGTACGACCGCTTCGGGTGCGGCTCCGGGACGGGCGCCGACGGTGGGATCACCTACGCCTGCGTCTTCTCGCTCGGCGGGTCGATGACTCCGACCCCCACGCCGACTCCGACCCCCACGCCGACTCCGACCCCCGCTCCCACGCCCACGCCCGCGCCCGCGCCCCCGATCGCGGCCGTCGTGCCGATCGTGTCGGCGGACCGGACGGCGCCCCGGATCGTGCGGGCCTCGGGCCTCTGGACCGGGCGCGCCAACGTTGCCCGCCGGGTGGGGGCTGCCGTCACCGACAATCGCGCCCTTGGCAGGCTGACCCTCCTGGTCGACGGACGCACGGTCGCCCGCTGGACGCTCTCCGGGCGAACCGCCACGAGGACCGCCTGGATCGCGGCCTGGCGCCTGCACTGGGGCCGGCACCTCGTCCGATGGGTCGTCCGCGACCGGGCCGGGAACACTCGCACCTGGAGTGCGTGGCTGTACGTCCGCTAGGTTCAGGGGCTAGCGGAGCCCCATTCGCTCGTGGACCTCGGCGAGGGTCGCGTCCACGATCGGGCGCAGCCGCGCGGCCCCGTCCTCGAGGATCCCCTCGACCGTTGCCGGGCTGGCCATCAGCTCCGCGTAGCGTTCGCGCGCCGGGCCGTAATGGCGGAGGATCCGCTCGACCAGCAGCTTCTTGGTGTCGACGCACCCGGTCCGGGCCGTCCGCTCGCCCTCCCAGACCTCCTCGTGGTCGTCGCCGAAGAAGCGGTGGAGCTGGCAGACGTTGCAGACCTCGGGCCGGCCGGGGTCGGTCCGCTTGATCCGCTGGGTGTCGGTGACCATTGACATGACCTGGCGGCGGATCTCGTCCGCGGGGGCGAAGATCTCGATGGTGTTCCCGATGGACTTCGACATCTTGCGGACGCCGTCGGTCCCGAGGACCACCGGTGCCTCCGTGTGGACGGCCTTCGGCTCCGGGAACGTGTCGCCGTAGCGCGCGTTGAAGGCGCGCACGATCTCGCGGCTCAGCTCCAGGTGCGCGGCCTGGTCCTTGCCGACGGGCACGACGCTGGCCTTGTACAGGACGATGTCGGCGGCCTGCAGGACCGGGTAGGTCAGCAGGCCGTGGTTGACGTCGTCGGGCTGATTCTCCCGCTTCTCCTTGTAGGTCGGCGTGCGGGTCAGCCACGAGACCGGGGTCACGGTGGAGAACAGCCACATCAGCTCGGTCACCTCGGGCCGGTGGCTCTGGACGAAGAGGGTGCACTTGGCGGGGTCCAGGCCCAGCGCCAGCAGCGCGGCGGCCATCTCGCCGGTCTGGCCACGCATCCGGTCCGGATCGTGGACGGTGGTCAGGGCGTGGAAGTCGACGATGCAGTAGATCGATTCGTAGCGCTCCTGGAGCGCGACGTAGTTGCGGATCGCGCCCAGATCGTTCCCGATGTGGGGCGCGCCGGACGGCTGGATGCCACTGAAGCAGCGGATCCGGGAGGGAGCCGCCGCGGTGGCGCCGGCCCCGGGGGCGGCGGCAGGACCGGCGGCCGGGTCGGCCGACGACGGGGTGGGGGAGGGCTGGCTGGTCATCGCCCGCGAGTGTAGCGGGCCGGTGGACGATGGTGCCGCCCGGCACCGGACTCGGGCGAGACGTCGCGCCGGGCCCCGGCGGAGCGGCTCGTTCGGATACGATCTGGGGCGATGTCCACGCTCGTCCCCCTCCGCGTCGCGCTGCTCGGCGCCGGCACCGTCGGCGGCTCCGTCGTCCGCGCCTTCCTCGAGCGGCCGCAACGGCTCGCCCCGTTCGATGGTGCCCGCCTCGTGCTGGCCGGCGTCGCGGTGCGCGATCTCGACCGGGCGATCGCCCGGGGGCTGCCGGCGGACCTGCTCACCGACGCGCCCGCCCACCTGGTCGCCGATCCCTCGATCGACGTCATCGTGGAGCTGCTGGGCGGGGACGAGCCGGCCCACACGCTGATCGCGGCCGCCCTGAATGCCGGCAAGAAGGTCGTCACGGCCAACAAGCACGTCGTCGCGCACCACGGCCCGGAGCTGGAGGCCATCGCCCGCCGGACCGGCGGCGTCCTGCGCTACGAGGCGGCCGTCGGCGGGGGGATCCCGATCCTCTCGCCGCTCGCCTCCGACCTTGCCGCCAACGAGATCCGCCGGATCCGGGGGATCGTGAACGGCACGACGAACTTCATCCTGACCGCGATGGGCGAGCTCGGGCGCAGCTACGAGGACGTCCTCGCCGAGGCCCAGGCGAACGGCTACCTGGAAGCCGACCCGCGTGGCGACGTCGAGGGCGACGACGCGGTCAACAAGCTGGTCCTGCTGGCCCGGCTCGGCTTCGGGTGCTGGCTCGACCCGCTCGGGATCCTGCGCACGCCATCCACCGTCCGGGGGATCGGGCTGCCCGGGATCACCGGCGTCACGAGCCTGGAGATGGAGGGTGCCGGCTCCCTGGGCCTGCGCATCAAGCTGATCGCCCTGGCCCGGCCGGGACCCGACGGCCGGATCCTCGCCAGCGTGCTGCCCACCGCCGTCGCCGAGTCCGCCGCGCTGGGCGGCACGGACGGCGTGCTCAACCGGGTGGAGGTCGAGGCCGATCCGGTGGGCGTCGTGGCCTTCTCGGGACCGGGCGCCGGCGGCGACCCGACGAGCAGCGCGGTCCTGGGCGACCTCGTCGCGATCGCCCGCGGCCTCGGCAGCACCTGGGCCGGCCTGGCGCCCGCCGACGAGCGTCCCGTGGCGCTGCGGCCGGGGCCAGCCTCGGAACCGCCGTGCGCCTGGTTCGCGTTCCTGCCCGGGATCGTCCCGCAGGCCCTCGAGCTTGACGCGACGGGCGCCATCGGCGAGATCGAGGGGGGAACGGTCGTGCGCACGGCACCCCTGTCCCTGGACCGCGTCCGTGCCGCCCTCGCGCCGGCGTTGCCGGACAACGTGGACGTGACCCTCTACCCGGTGACCGACTGATGGCCGACCGAGCTGTCGACGCCGCCCCCCTCTCCGCCGCCGCCAGGGCGGCCGCCGCCGCGGACGCCGGGACCGGCGGGCGGCCGCGCCTCCTCGACCGTTACCGGCCCTTCCTGCCGATCACGGACGCGACGCCGCTCCTCTCGCTGGGCGAGGGCTTCACGCCCCTGGTCCACGCGGAGCGGCTGGGCGCCGCCTGGGGCCTGGCCAACCTGCACCTCAAGCTGGAGGGCTCGAACCCGACCGGCTCGTTCAAGGACCGGGGCATGGTCCTGGCCGTGGCGAAGGCGCGCGAGGCAGGCGCCCGCTCGATCGTCTGCGCATCGACCGGCAACACGTCCGCATCCGCGGCCGCCTACGGCGCGGCGGCCGGCCTGGAGGTCGTCGTGGTCCTGCCGGCCGGCAAGATCGCGGCCGGGAAGCTGCTCCAGGCCCAGGCCGCCGGGGCCCGGGTGCTGGCCGTCCACGGCAACTTCGACGCGGCGCTCGCCGCCGTCCGCGCGCTGGCGGAGCAGGACCGGCACCCCGTGACGCTGGTGAACTCGGTCAACCCGTTCCGCCTGCAGGGGCAGCAGACGGCCGCGTTCGAGGTCTGCGAGGACCTGGGCCGGGCGCCGGACGTGCTGGCGATCCCGGTCGGGAACGCGGGCAACATCAGTGCCTACTGGATGGGCTTCCGGGCCTGGCAGGCGGCCGGCCGGATCGCCGCGCTCCCCCGGATGTGGGGCTTCCAGGCGGCGGGCGCCGCACCGATCGTGAACGGCGCCCCGGTCGAGCATCCGGAGACGTTCGCGACCGCGATCCGGATCGGCAACCCCGCCTCGTGGGACAAGGCCGTGGCCGCGCGCGACGAATCTGGAGGGCTGATCGAGGCCGTGACCGACGATGAGATCTTCGCCGCCTACCGGGACGTGATCCGGTTGGCCGGCATCTACTGCGAGCCGGCCTCGGCCGCAAGCCTGGCCGGGGTCCGCAAGCTGCGCGCGGCCGGCCGACTGGACCCCGACGCGCTGGTCACGTGCGTGCTGACCGGCCACGGCCTCAAGGACCCCGAAAGCGGGGCGCGGCTGACCGATCCGCTCGTCGAGGTGGCCGCCGACCTCCCGTCGCTCCTCGAGGCACTGGGGTGGTCGTGAACCGCCTCGCCGATCTCGACGGGCGGCGCGTCTCCGTCGAGGTGCCGGCCACCAGCGCGAACCTCGGGGCCGGCTACGACACGCTCGCCCTCGCCCTCGACATGCTCGACCTGGTCACCGTCGAGGCGATCGCCCGGCCGGGCTCCGGGGTGGAGCTGGAGATCGAAGGCGAGGGTGCCGGGGAGCTCGCCGCGGACCGCACGAATGCGTTCGTGGTGGCCCTGGAGCGCGGCCTCGCGGAGGCTCGCGGGCTGAGCCGGGACGAGGCCGCGGCGGCGCTGGGCTGGCGGATCACGATGAAGAACCGGATCCCGCTCTCGCGCGGCCTCGGGTCGTCCGCGGCGGCGACCGTCGGAGGCATCCTGGCTGGCGCCGCGCTCGGCGAGGTCGCCCTTGCCCCGGAACGCGTCCTTGCCCTGGCCGCGGAGCTCGAGGGCCACCCGGACAACGCCGCGGCGGCCTACCTCGGCGGCTTCACCGTGGCGGTCCACGGGGATCCGCCGACGGCGGTCCGGTTCGACGCCCCGCGCGACCTGCGCACGATGCTCTTCATCCCCGACCTGCAGCTGTCGACCAGGGAGATGCGGGCCGTGCTCCCGGACAAGGTGCCCCTCGCGGACGCGGTCGCGAACCTGCAGCGGGTCGCGATCGGCGTCGTGGGCCTGGCCACAGGGCGGACCGAGTACCTGCGCCACCTGACGGTGGACCGCCTTCACGAGCCGTACCGGGCGGCGCTCTTCCCGGCGCTGCCCCGCCTGATCGGGGCGGCGCGCTCCGCGGGCGCCCTGGGCGCCTGCCTCTCGGGGGCCGGCTCGACGGTGCTGGCCTTCGTGGACAGCCTCGCCGCGATAACCCGCGTGGAGGGCGCGTTCCGGGCCGTCTCCGCGGACCTCGACCTGCCCGGCCGGATCGAGCTGGTCGCGCCGCGCAACGAGGGCGCCCGGGTCACCTCCGTCACGTAGGGAGCGGCGTGCCCGCCGGCCGCGGGAGCCGCCGCCCGCTGCGCCGGCGCGAGCCCGCCGATCGCTGCCGGCGCACCGGACCCGACCTGCCGACCGCGCAGCGCGCCGGCCGCGCGCCGCGGTGGCTACGAGGCCGGCGCGTTGGCGCGGATGAACTCCAGGACCCGCTCCCAGGCATCAGCTGAAGCCTGGGCATGGTCCTCGGCCTTCCGGTCGAAGAACGAGTGCGGCGCGCCAGGGTAGGTCACGATCTCGTTGGGGACGCCGGCGGCGGAGAGCGCCGCCTCGAACGTGTCGACCGCCTCGCCGGCGATCCCCTGGTCCGCCCCTCCGAAGATGCCCAGCACCGGGGAGCGCATCGTGCCCGTGGAGTCCGCGGGGGCCGGGATGTCGTTGCGGCCCTTGCCCACCGGCCAGCCGTAGAAGCCGATCGTCCCGGCGAGGCCCAGGCCCATCGTCCCGGTCATGAAGGCCAGCCGGCCGCCGAAGCAGAAGCCGATCGTGAAGACCGCCCGGCCGCGGCCGGGCCCGAGGTCGCGCAGGCGCTCCGCGGCGGCCTGCACGTCCCACGAAAGGTTGGCGTAGCGCGTCTCGCCGACGTGGGTCATGAAGTCGAAGTCGGTCGGACGCTCGCGGATCCCGATCCCGGCGGTCCGGCCGAAGTAGTCGAGCGCGATCGCGTCGACGCCGGCCTCCGCGAACCGCAGGGCCAGCTCCTCGTAGTAGGGGTGGAGGCCGCGCACGTCCGGCAGGATCACGATCCCGGCCCCGGTCGGGTGCTCTGCCCGAGCCAGCAGCGCCGCGAAGCGTCCGCCGTCGCCGGCCCGGACCACGAGGTCCTCGGCGTCGATCGCGCCGCCGGCGATCGGGGCGATCGGCGGGTGGCTGTCGAGGTCGAAGCACATGCGCGGATCCTCCTGGGGGCTGGATGGGCGCATCGTGCCACCTCGGCCCCGGACGCGCCGCCGGGCACGCCCGCGAGCCCGGCGGGAGGCCCCAGCCTCTCGATCGCGCTTCGACCGCTACAATCCGGCCGGATGGCCATGCCCCTCGTCGTGATGAAGTTCGGCGGCTCCTCGGTCGGCAACGCCGACCGGATCCGGCGCGTGGCGCGCCGGATCGCGCGAGCCCGGGCCGAGGGCGCGGAGCTGTGCGTGATCGTGTCCGCGATGGGCGACACAACGGACGAGCTGCTGGCGCTCGCCGCGGCCGTCACGGACGAGCCCGACGCGCGCGAGCTGGACGTCCTCCTCGCGACCGGGGAGCACCAGAGCGCAACGCTCGTCTCGATGGCCCTGCACGCCCTGGGCGTCCCGGCGATCAGCCTGACCGGGGCCCAGGCGGGGATCGTCACCGACGGCACCTACGGCCGGGCCCGCATCGCGGGCGTGGCCCCGGGCCGGATCCTGGCCGAGATGGAGGCCGGCAAGGTCGTCATCGTGGCCGGGTTCCAGGGCCAGAGCGCAACGGCGCTGGATCTGGCCGAGACCACCACCCTGGGCCGCGGCGGCTCGGACACCACGGCCGTGGCGCTCGCGGCTGCCCTCGAGGCGGATCGCTGCCAGATCTACACGGACGTCAGGGGCATCTACACCGCGGACCCGCGGCTCGTGCCCGACGCCCGCCAGCTCCCGGTCATCGGCTACGAGGAGATGCTGGAGCTCGCCCACCAGGGGGCCCAGGTCATGCAGGTCCGCGCCGTCGAGCTGGGCTGGGTCAACGACGTCGTCATCGAAGTCCTGAGCTCCTTCGAGGACGCGCCGGGAACGCTGATCAAGGAGGACCCGCTCGTGGAGCAGCGCAACAAGGTCCGCGGGATCGCCCACGACCGGAACGTCGCCAAGGTCACGCTGGTCCAGGTGCCCGACCGACCGGGCGTCGCCGGGATCGTCTTCGGCGCCCTCGCGGATGCCGGGATCAGCGTGGACATGATCGTCCAGAACGTGGGCCACGGGGGTACCACGGACATGAGCTTCACCGTGCCCCGGGTGGAGCTGGCCCGGGCCAAGCGAGTCCTCGAGCAGGTCTCGCGCGACCTCGACCTGCGCGAGGTGACCACGGACGGCTCCATCGCCAAGGTCTCGATCGTGGGCGCCGGCCTGCACAACGCGCCTGGCTACGCCGCCCGGATGTTCCGCTGCCTGGCCGAGAGCGGCATCAACATCGAGATGATCTCCACCTCGGAGGTCCGGATCACCTGCACGATCGCCGAGGACCAGCTGGAGGCCGCCGTGCGGGCCCTCCACGCGGCCTTCGAGCTGTCCTCACCCGATCCCGTGGACGCGGCTGCGGGCGCCGCGACGGCCGCGGGCTGAACGGCCCCGGGTCGGTGGCGGGGTTCCTCGCCCGACAGGAGCGCTTCGCCCGGATCGGCTCGACCCAGGACGTCGTCCGGTCCTGGCTCGCGGCCGGCACGCCCGAGGTCTGCCTGGCCCTCGCCGACGAGCAGACCGCGGGCCGCGGCCGGCTGGACCGCCGGTGGATCGCGCCCCCGGGCGCCGCGTTCCTGGGCTCGCTCGGGTTCCGGCCGGACTGGCTGGCCCCGGCGCACGCGTGGCGCCTGGCCGCCACCGTCTCGCTGGCGATGGCCGACGCGGCCGAGGAGGCCGCGGGGCTGCGCGACCGGACGATCCGGCTCAAGTGGCCGAACGACCTCGTGGTCGAGGACGACTCCGCGGCGCTGGCCGGGACCGGCCTCGGGGGCGGCGCCGTCCGCAAGCTCGGCGGGGTGCTGGGCGAGTCCGAGGGCCTCGGGACGGTCGATCCACGCGTCGTCGTGGGGATCGGGCTCAACGCCGACTGGGCCGCGCCGGACTTCCTCCCCGAGCTCGCCGCCGCGATGACCAGCCTGCGCGTCGCCTCGGGCGGCCGGCCGATCGACCCGGTCGGACTCCTCGACGGCTTCCTCTCGCATCTCGAGGCGCGCTTCGAGGCGCTCCGCGCCGGCCGGTTCGACGTGGGGGACTGGACGGTCCGCCAGCTGACCACCGGCCGCCGCGTCCGGGTGGAGGGGCACGCCGACGCGCCGGAGGAGCTGTTGGCCGTGGGCGTGGACCCGTCGAGCGGCGCGCTCCTGGTCGAGGATCCCGCCGCCGGGCACGAGCGGCCGATCCACGCCGGCGAGGTGACCCGCATCCGGCTCGCGACCTCCGTCGCGGACCCCGTGTAACGGATCCGCTGCCGTGGTGTTCAGGAAGGGTGGAGGAAGCGAGGCGGCCGACTCGGCCGGGCGGGTGGTCCTGCTCGATCCGGACCGGACGCTCGTGCGGGCCGCCCAGGCCGACCCGGCGCGGTTCGACGCCCTGTACCGGAAGTACCTGGCCCAGGTCTACAGCCTTGCCCATCACGAGCTCGGCGACCACCACGAGGCGGAGGACGTGACGGAGCGAACGTTCATGCTCGCCCTCGGCGCGCTGCCGCGCTTCCGCGAGGAGGCGCCCGACGACGCCGGCCCCGAGGCGTCCACCTTCCGCGTCTGGCTCTTCCGGATCGCCCGGAACGTGGTCGCGAACCATCGCCGGAGCGCCCGGCGCCGCCCCACCACGCCGCTTGACGAGGCCGTCCTGGTCGCGACCGGGGAGGACGTGGAGCGCCGGACCATCGCCCGCGCGGAGGCCGGGGCTGCCTGGGCCGCCGTGCGGCGCCTGCCCGGGGACCGCCGGCGCGCTGTCGTGCTCCGCTTCGTGGAGGAGATGAGCACGGCCGAGATCGCCGGCGTGCTGGGCCGTTCCGAGGGCGCGGTCCGGGTCCTGCTCCACCGGGCGCTGCGGACCGTCGCCCGCGACCTCGTGCCGGCGGCCGACGCGACGACGGAACACTCCGCCGCTGCCGCCGCGCATCCGCCCGAGGCGGCTCCCGCCGAGCCGACCGACGTCCGCCCCGCCGGGCCCGGTCACCGGCCGTGATCCTCCAGCCCGCCGGCCTGGACCTCGCCGAGGTCGAGGCGCTGCGCACGGACCGCTACCTCGAGGCGCTCCTCGCCGCGGCCGAGCGCCACGCGGCCGACGCCCCCGCCGATCCCGACCTGGATCCCGCCATCCGCGACGCCGCACGCCGCCTGCGCGACGAGCTGGTGCGCATCCATCCATTGTTCCGCTTCGAGGAGCGCCTCGCCCGGCGCCTCGCCGAGGCCGCCTCACGGATGCGCCTGGCCCCCGCCGTCGGCGAGACGGCCGCCACCGTCGTGCCCTTCCCGGCGCCGCACCTCGCCGATCCCGACCTGGCGGGTGAGCTGGCGAACCCGGCCCTGGCCGCCCTGGTCGCGGCCGCCGCCGGGCACGCCGACGGCGCAACGCTGGAGCACGGCGGCACGGCCGAACTGGTGCCCGGTCGCCTTGTCATCGCCCACCCCCTGCTGGTCGGCGGAGCGCTGACGTCGGCGGCGCTCTCCCTGGCCGGCGCCGCCTTCGTCGCGTGGCGGCGCACCCGGAGCGCGCCCGCCGACCCCATGGCCCGTGCCGTGCGGGCTGCACGCGCCGCGCGGGGACCCCACTGATGCCCCTCAACTTCCCGTTCCGGGCGCGCCGCGAGAGCTACCCGCCCGACATGTGGACCCAGTGCCCGGGCTGCTCGGGGATGCTCTTCAACAAGCACCTCGAGAAGAACCTGCAGGTCTGCACGACGTGCGGTCACCATTTCCGGATCTCGGCCAGGACGCGGATCGACCAGCTGGTGGACCCGGGCACGTTCCGCGAGCGCGACGAGGGGCTGGCCTCCCGCGACCCGCTGGGATTCGCGGACGCGAAGCCGTACCCGGACCGGATCGCAGCCGCGCGGCAGGCCACCGGCCGGCGCGATGCGGCGACCTGGGGATTCGGGGTGGTGCGGGGGATCCGGTTCGCGCTGTGCGCCCTCGACTTCGGGTTCATGGGCGGGTCCATGGGCTCCGTCGTCGGGGAGAAGGTCACCCGCGCCGCCGAGGGCGCCCTCGAGGAGCACGTCCCGCTCGTCGTCGTGAGCGCCTCGGGCGGCGCCCGGATGCAGGAGGGGACCCTGGCCCTCATGCAGCTGGTCAAGACCGTGAACGCCCTGCAGCGCCTGCGCGAGGCCGGCATCCCGTACGTCTCCGTGATGGCCGACCCCACCACCGGGGGCACGTTCGCCAGCTTCGCCGTCCTGGGCGACGTCAACGTCGCGGAGCCGAACGCCCTGATCGGCTTCTCCGGCGCCCGCGTCTCGGCCGGGACGATCGCCGAGGAGCTGCCGCCCGGCTTCCAGCGGGCGGAGTTCCTGTTCGGCCATGGGTTCGTGGACCGGGTGGTCGCCCGGACGGACCTGCGCGACGAGCTGGCCCTGATCCTGGCCCTGCTGGCGCCGCCCGCCGCGGATGGGGCGCCGGGGAGCGTGCGCCGTGGTTGACCGGATCCTCGGGCGCCAGCGCGAGAAGGAGCCGACCCCGGCCCCGCAGCCCATCCCGGAGAACCCGCGCGACGCCGTCTGGGCCCGCGTCCAGCTGGCCCGCCACCCGCGCCGCCCCCATCCGCTGCAGCTGATCGAGACGATCGCGGACCAGTTCGTGGAGCTCCACGGCGACCGCCTCTTCGGCGACGACGCGGCGATCGTCGGCGGCCTCGCCCGGATCGACGGGCGGCGGGTCGTCATCGTCGGCCACCAGAAGGGCGCCGACACGGAGGAGAACATCCGGCGCAACTTCGGGATGGGCAAGCCGGAGGGGTTCCGGAAGGCGATCCGCCTCTTCGACCTGGCCGAGCGCTTCGGCCTCCCGATCGTGACCCTCGTGGACACGCCGGGCGCATATCCCGGGGCGGTCGCCGAGGAGCGCGGAATCGCGGATTCGATCGCCCGGGCGATCATGGAGATGACCCGCGTCCGCGTCCCGATCGTGACCGTGATCACCGGCGAGGGCGGGTCCGGCGGCGCCCTGGCGATCGCCGTTGGCGACGTCGTGCTGATGCTCGAGAACGCCGTCTACGCCGTGATCAGCCCCGAGGGCTGTGCCTCGATCCTGTGGCGCACCGCCGAGAAGGCGCCCGACGCAGCGTTGGCGATGCGCATGACCGCCGCGGACCAGGCCGCCCTCGGCGTGATCGACCGGGTCATCGCCGAGCCCGGAGACGGCGCCCACACGGACCATGCCGAGACCGGCCGCCGGCTGCGTGGCGCGATCCTCGAGGAGCTGGACCGGCTGGTGCCGATCCCGCTGGACGTGCTGCTGGCCGCGCGCTGGAAGCGCTACCGTGACTTCGGGGCGTTCGACGACGAGGGTCCGGCGGAGCTGCCGACCGCCCCGGAGCGGCCCGGCTTCGCCGACCGGCTGCGCCGGGCGTTCGAGCCGGTCGGCAAGTCCGTCGGCGACGCCCTGGGCGGTCGCTCGTCCCGTGAGCCCCGGGATCAGCGCGACGGTCGGGACGGCCGCGACGAGCTGCCTGCCCGCGAGGAGGTCTGATCGGTGACCCCGCATGAGAGCAGCGGCCGGGAGAGCGGCCACGGGAGCGGCCCCGACGGCGGTCGGGCCGCCCGCGCCCCGCAGGATCGGCTCGCCGACCACGCCGCGATCGACCGGCTGGCCGACGGGCTCCTGCCCGCGCTCGTGGCCAAGCTGGGCGCGAGCGGCCTCGGCGAGCTAGAGGTCCGCGAGGGAGCCTGGCACGTTCGCCTGCGCATGCCCGGCGATGGGCGGACGGCCCGCCGGGGTGCGCCGGCCGGCCCGGCCCGGCCCGTCCGCCAGGAGCACCGCAGCGAGGGTCACGCGCGAACCGATGCCCACGGGGTCGCCGGCGGGAGCCGCGGCGCCTCCGGCTCGGGCGGGCCGCTCGACGCCGACCCCACCGGCGCGACCGGCGGGCTCGCGACGTCGGACGCCGCCCCGGACCGGCTCGAGGGCGAACGGCCCCACCGGACCGTCGCGATGTCGCCCGCGGTCGGCTTCTTCCGGCCCCGCCCGGACCTCCCGATCGGGTCCCGCGTCCGGGCCGGCGACCGCGTAGGCCTCGTGGACGTTCTGGGAATCGGACAGGATGTCCTGGCGCCCGCGGACGGGATCCTGGGTGCGACGCTCGTCCAGCCGGGCGAGCCCGTCGAGTACGGCCAGGAGATCGCAGAGATCGAGCTGCTCGGTGCGCCGCGCCCCGACCAGGCCCCCGATGCGGAGGCCGGGGCCTGATGTTCGAGCGCGTCCTGATCGCCAATCGCGGCGAGATCGCCCTCCGGATCCTGCGCGCCTGCCGGACCCTGGGGATCGGCGCCGTCGTCGCCTACAGCGAGGCGGATCGCGACTCGCTGGCCGCGCAGCTTGCCGACGAGGCGATCTGCATCGGGCCGCCGGACAGCCGGCGGAGCTACCTCTCCGCGTCGGCGATCATCTCGGCCGCGGTCGTCACCGGCTGCGACGCCATCCACCCGGGCTACGGCTTCCTCTCCGAGGATGCCGGGTTCGCCGAGGCCGTCTCGGCTCACGGCCTCACGTTCGTCGGCCCCTCCGCGGAGGTGCTGGAGCGGTTCGCCTCGAAGGCCGGGACGCGCAGCCTGCTGGGCGCGCACGGCCTGCCCACGATCCCGGGCTCCGAGGGGATGCTCCGCGACGACGAGCACGCCCTGGCCGAGGCGGAGCGGATCGGCTACCCGGTGCTGCTCAAGCCGTCCGCGGGCGGCGGCGGCAAGGGGATGCGCATGGTCCGCACCCCCCGCGAGCTGGAGGCCGCGCTGCGGGTCTGCCGGTCCGAGGCCCGCGCTGCGTTCGGCGACGACTCGCTCTACCTGGAGAAGTGGCTGGAGGACAACCGCCACGTCGAGGTCCAGGTGGTGGTGGACCGCTACGGGCGGGGGATCCACCTCGGCGAGCGCGACTGCTCGGTCCAGCGGCGCCACCAGAAGATCCTCGAGGAGGCGCCCACGCCAGCCCTCACGGTCGCCGCCCGGGCGGAGCTGGCGGAGCTGGCGGTCCGGGCCGTCGTGGCCGCCGGGTACGAGAACCTCGGGACGCTCGAGTTCCTGGTGGACCGGGACCGCAGCTTCTACTTCATCGAGATCAACTGCCGGCTCCAGGTGGAGCACCCGGTGACGGAGATGCTCACCGGGATCGACCTCGTGGCCACCCAGCTCCGGATCGCCGCGGGCGAGCCCCTGGGGATCGACCAGGCCGACGTGACCGTCCGCGGTCACGCCATCGAGTTCCGGATCAACGCCGAGGACCCCGCCCACGACTTCCGCCCCCAGGCGGGCACCGTGACGCGGCTGCACGCGCCGGCAGGCCCGTGGGTCCGCCTGGACTCGCACCTGTACGAGGGCTACGAGGTCCCGCCCTACTACGACTCGCTGCTGGGCAAGCTCGTGGTCTGGGGGCCCGACCGGCCCACCGCGATCGCCCGCGGCCGGACCGCCCTGGACGAGCTGCTGGTGGAGGGCGTGATCACGAACCGGGCCTTCCACCAGGCCCTCCTGGAGAACCGGGCCTTCATCGACGGCGAGTTCACGACCAACCTGATCGACCGGGTCGGGAGCGCCGCCTTCCTCGCGGCGGCCCGAACGTGAGCGCCGCTCGCCGGTCATCCAGCGACCGCCTGGCCCTGCGCCGTTCCGCTCGTGACCGGGCCGGGTTACGTGCAGCCATGCACGCGTCGCCACGCTCGCGTCGCCGACTCTCCGCCAGACTGACCACCACGCCGTACCGGAGCACCAAGTGAGCGAACCCATCCACACGACCCGCGAGGTCCAGGCGCTGATCCCGCATCGCTGGCCGTTCCTGCTCGTCGACCGGATCGACGAGTACGACGCCGAGGCCCGCCGGATCGTCGGCCGCAAGGCCGTGACCGCGACGGAGTGGTTCTTCCAGGGCCACTTCCCCGGGATGCCCGTCATGCCCGGCGTCCTGCAGGTGGAGGCCCTGGCCCAGACGATGGCCGTCTTCGTGGCCAAGCAGGAGGGCTTCGGCGATCGGATCGGGCTCTTTGCCGGGATCGATGCCTGCCGCTTCAAGCGGGTCGTGAAGCCCGGCGACGTGCTACGCCTCGAGGTCACGATGGAGAAGCTGGGCCGGCGCTTCGGCAAGGGGATCGCGGTGGCCAGCGTGGACGGCGAGGTCTGCTGCGAGGCGACCCTGTCGTTCGTCATCCCGGACGCCTCGGTGCTGCGCTGATGACCCGGATCGCCATCTTCTCGGATGTCCACGGCGTCAGCCAGGCGCTGGACGCCGTGCGAGCGGCCGTGGCCTCGGCCGCCCCCGACGTCATCGCGCTGGCCGGCGACTACGTGGCCAACGGGGCGGACCCCGTGGCCGTCGTCGACGGCATCCGCGAGCTCGAGGCCCGCGGCGCGCTGGTCGTCCAGGGCAACACGGACCTCGCGGTCGCCGACTTCGACTACGGGGCGGCCTATCCCTGGTTCGGCGACGGCGTCCCCGAGTCGTACAAGCAGGCCGCCACCTGGGCCCACGAGGCCCTGGGGCCGGAGCGGGTCGACTGGCTGCGCCGCCTCCCTTCGGAGCGCCGGATCCGGACCGAGGACGGCACGCTGGTCCTGGTGACCCACGCCTCGCCCGGGTCGCAGACGGCCGGCTTCGACCGGAACCTCGACGAGTCGGTGATCCTGGATCGCCTGGGCCGGACCGACGCGCGGGTCATCTGCTGCGGCCATACCCACGTCCCCGAAGTCCGCGACTTCGGCTGGAAGGTGATCGTCAACGCGGGGAGCGCCGGCTACGTGTTCGACGGCGACCCCACGGCCTCGTGGGCGCTCCTGGACATCGTGGAGGGCAGCGTCAGCGCGGAGATCAAGCGAGTCCCCTTCGACGCGCTCGCCGCCGCCGATGCGATCGCGACCCGCGGCCTGCCCGGCGACGTCTACCGGGCGGCGACGGTCCGGAACGGGAAGCTGGTCCGGTGAGCGCTAGCGCGCACGGCGGAGCGCCGCGCGTCGTGATCACCGGGACGGGCATCGTCAGCGCCCTCGGAACCGGCGTGGCCGCCACCTGGCAGGGGCTCCTGGCCGGCCGCTCCGGGATCCGGCCGATCAGCGGGTTCGATGCCGCCCGGGTTGCCTCCCGGATTGCCGGCGAGGTCCCCGACTTCGACCCGTCGGGGGTGCTCGACCGCAAGGACCAGCGGCGCAACGACCGCTACACGCAGCTGGCCCTCGTGGCCGCGCGCGAGGCCCTCGACGAGGCCGGCTTCTCCGGCCGCCTCGATGGCGAGCTGGCCCTCCGGACCGGGACCCTGATCGGGACCGGCCTGGGCGGCGGGGGCACGTTCGCGGAGCAGGTCGCGGTGAGCCTGCAGAAGGGGCCGGACCGGATCAGCCCGTTCTTCGTCCCCATGGCGATCCCCAACCTGGCGGCCGGCCAGGCCGCGATCGTCTTCGGCGCGCTGGGCCCGAGCTTCGCGATCTCGTCGGCCTGCGCCACCGGCGGCCATGCCATCGGCGAGGCGTGGGAGATGATCCGGCGCGGCGACGCGGACGTGATGATCGCGGGCGGCACCGAGGCCGGCGTCACCGAGGCGCTCGTGGGCGGGTTCGCGGCCATGCGCGCGCTCTCCACCCGCAACGACGACCCTTCCGCGGCGTCGCGGCCGTTCGACCGGGGCCGGGACGGCTTCGTGATCAGCGAGGGTGCCGGGGTGGTGATCCTGGAGTCGCTGGAGCACGCCCGCGCGCGCGGCGCCGAGCCCCTGGGCGAGGTCGTCGGGTACGGCGCCAGCGCGGACGCCAGCCACATCACCCTGCCCGCGCCCGGCGGCATCGGGGCCATCCGGGCGGTCCGGCGCGCCCTCGAGAAGGCCGGCCTGGCCGCGGACGACGTGGACCATCTCAACGCCCACGCCACCTCCACCCCGGAGGGCGACCGGACGGAGCTGGAGATGCTCCGCGGCATCTTCGGCGACCGCGCGCCGCGGGTCAGCGTGACGGCCAACAAGAGCATGCTGGGCCACACCCTGGGCGCCGCCGGCGCGATCGAGGCGATCGTCACGCTCCTCTCGCTGCGCGACGGCCTGATCCCGCCGACCATCAACCTCGACGATCCCGACGAGGCCGCCGCCGGCCTGGACCTCACCCCCGGCGTCGCCCGGGAGCGCGCGATCCGGATCGCGGTCAGCAGCTCGTTCGGGTTCGGTGGGCAGAACAGCGCCCTCGTCCTGCGGCGTCTGGAAGGATGAGCGAGGAGATGGAACGCGAGCCCCGCGACGTCGCCGCCATCCCCGTGGGCCCCGGCCCGCTGGACCCCAGGCCCCCGGACGGCACGGCCGCGGCCGACGCGTCCCTGCTGGCCCTCGTGGACCGGCTGGCCGCGCTCCTGGACCGGAGCGACCTCCTGGAGCTCGAGGTTGAGTCCGGGGCCACGACCGTCGTGCTGCGCAAGCCCGCGACCCTGGCCGGGCCGGCGGCCGCGGATGCCCCGGCCCCCGGCGACGTCGCGCCGGCCCGCACCCGCCCCGGCGATCCGGCCTCGGCCCCGGCCGCGCAGGCCGCCCCAGCCTCCGGTCGCGCGGCGGTGACGGCGCCGCTCACCGGCATCTTCTACTCGTCGCCCAGCCCGGGCTCCCCGCCCTTCGTGGCGGAGGGGCGCGAGGTGGCGGTCGGCCAGGTGATCGGCCTGATCGAGGCGATGAAGCTGTTCAACGAGATCAAGTCGGACAAGGCCGGTCGCGTCGTGCGGGTGGCCGCGGAGAACGGGACGCTGGTGAAAGCCAAGCAGCCCCTGATCGAGGTGGAGCCGCTATGACGCTTCCGGCGTCCTCCGGATCGCAGCCCGCCGGAGCGCCGGCGCCC
Organism: uncultured Chloroflexia bacterium; assembly: GCA_963801445.1. GTDB lineage: Bacteria > Chloroflexota > Limnocylindria > Limnocylindrales > CSP1-4 > CTSoil-043. The sequence continues at coordinate 141,992 of CAWDEW010000008.1, forward strand.
GGCCGCCAGGTCTATGCCCAGGTCACGGGCTGGGGCTCCTACGCCCCGTCGGCCATCCTCTCCAACGCCGACCTGGAGCGGATGGTGGACACCAACAGCGAGTGGATCGTGACCCGGACCGGGATCCGGGAGCGGCGCATCGCCGCCGCCCACGAGACGACCGCCAGCATGGCCGCGGTCGCGGGCCGGCGGGCCGTCGCGGTCGCCGGGCTCGAGCCCGACGACATCGACCTGATCCTCGTGGCCACGCTGACGCCCGACTACTACATGCCCTCCACCGCCGCCCTGGTCAAGGAGGCGATCGGCAACACCCGGGCGGCGGCGATGGACGTCGCGGCCGCCTGCTCCGGGTTCGTCTACGGGTTCGCGACGGCCCGCGCCTACGTGCAGGCGGGGATCGCCCGGCACGTCCTGGTGATCGGGGCGGAGCTGCTCACGCGCTTCCTGGACTACTCGGACCGGGGCACCTGCATCCTGTTCGGCGACGGGGCCGGGGCCATCGTCGTCTCCGCGTCCGAGGAGCCGGTGGGGCCCAGCGGCGTGGAGCTGACCACCGAGCCGCAGGGCGCCTACATGATCTGGCTGCCGGCCGGCGGGTCCAAGAGCCCGGCGTCGGCGGCGACGGTCACGCGGGGCGAGCACTACATCCGGATGGAGGGCAAGGAGACCTACCGGTTCGCCACCAAGACGCTGGCCTCCACCGCGCTGGCCGCGATCCGCAAGGCCGGCCTGGATCCCTCCGAGATCGACCTCTTCATCCCGCACCAGGCCAACATCCGGATCATCGAGGCGGTGGCCAAGGGGCTGGACCTCCCGATGTCGAAGATGTTCGTGAACGTCGACCGCTACGGGAACACCTCCGCCGCGTCGATCCCGCTGGCCCTGGCCGAGGCGGTGGACTCGGGGCGCGTGGCGCTGGGCGACAAGGTGGTGATCGTCGCGTTCGGGGCCGGCTTCACGTCCGGAGCCGTCGCCTTCGAATGGACCGTGGACCCGGCCAACGGCCGCCGCGCCGCGGCGATCCGCCCGGAGCAGATCCACGTCCGGCTGCCGGTGGACTGGGACTCGGTCGACCCGATCCCGCCCGCGCTGGCGGCCATCCTCGCGGCGCACGGCCCGGTTGACGTGCCGCTCGACGACGTGGTGCCCGGGGAGCCCGCTCCGGCCCGGAAGGGGATCCCCGCATGATCGACCTCACCGGCAAGAGCGCCCTCGTCACCGGTGGCTCGCGCGGGATCGGCCGCGCGATCGTCCTCCGGCTGGCCACCCAGGGCGCGGACGTCGCGTTCAGCTATCGGGGCAACGCGGCGGCCGCCCATGATGTCCGGGTCGAGGTGGAGCGGCTGGGCCGCCGGGCGCTCGCGGTCCAGGCGGACGTGAGCGATCCGGCCGCGGCGGATGCCTTCGTCAAGGCCGCCCTCGAAGCCTTCGGGCGCATCGACATCCTGGTCAACAACGCGGGGATCACCCGCGACGACCTGGTCATGCGGATGGGGATCGAGGCCTGGCAGGAGGTCATCACGACCAACCTGTCCGGGGCGTTCTACACGATCAAAGCGGCCATGCGGCCCATGCTCAAGGCCCGGGGCGGCCGGATCATCAACATCTCGTCGGTCTCCGGCCAGGCCGGCCAGATGGGCCAGGCCAACTACAGCGCCGCGAAAGCCGGCCTGATCGGGCTCACCAAGGCCGTCGCCCGCGAGGTCGCCAGCCGCGGGATCACCGCCAACGCCGTCGCGCCCGGGTTCGTCCTCACGGAGCTCACGGCGGACCTCCCCGACGCGCTGAAGGAGGAGCTCACCAGGCGCACCCCGCTGGGCCGCTTCGGGACGACCGAGGAGATCGCCAGCGCCGTCGCCTTCCTCGCCAGCGACGAGGCGGCCTACATCACGGGCCACGTGCTCGCGGTGGACGGCGGCCTGGTGATGATGTAGGGCGCGCGGCAGGGCCGGGGCGGGAAGGAGCTGCGCGCCACGGATTGGGAAGCGGGGATGCGGGCCGAGGCCCTCGATCGCGACAGAGACGACCTCGCCGACGAGGCGATGGCCCACTCGTCCAAGTAGATCGCGTCGGCAAAGACTGTCGCGCGCAGACCTGTTCCCGGTGCCGGAGCGAACTCCGATTCGTCCGGAACCATGCGCCGGACGCGGGCGGTCGGTACACTCCAGCCCGGACCCTGGGTGATGGCCGACGGTCCGAATGTCGGGGCCGACCCGCGACCAGACACCCGGAGGGATGGCCGTTCCGATGCCGCATCCCGAGCGGATCGCCCCATGCGCGATCACCCGCGTCCTGATCCGGCTCGCGATCACGCGGCCGGCTGGAGCAGCCTTGGGAGGACGCGCACCGGTCTCCGGGCTCTGCCGCGCGAAGCTCCTGCGTGGCGCCGGCGCCGTCTCACTAGAGGCGTGCTTGCCGTGAACGAGCTCCCAGGTGCGCGCCAGGCCGTGGGGGAAGCTGCGGTATCTGCGGTCGGAGGGCCGGCAATCCGTCCCTCGACCTCGCGGGAGCCCATCCGGGACCAACTGCACGGAGATCCGGATACCCGGCAGGCAGCACCGGTTGCCTTCCATCGGCCCAGCCTGCCGGACGTCGGGGCCTTCCTCGGGGACGCCCGCACGATCATCGAGTCAGGTTGGCTGAGCGAAGGCCCGTTCGTTCGCCGGCTCGAGGAGGCAATGAGGCCGTGGATGGGCGACCGCGACGTCGTCGCCGTCTCCAACTGCTCGGACGGGCTGATCGCCGCCCTGTCCCTGGTCGCAGAGCCGGGCGGCGAGGTCATCATCCCCGGATACACGTACCTTGCCACCTGGCAGGCAGTCGGCTGGGCGGGGATGATCCCGGTAGTGGCGGACGTGGATGACCGCGGCCTGCTCGATCCGGCGGCCGTCGAGGCGGCGCTCAGCAGTCGGACCGGCGCTATCCTAGCTGTTCACCTGGCCGGCTCGCTGGCGCCGATGGCACAGCTCCGGGCGATCGCCGATCGCTTCGGCCTAGCGCTCGTGGCCGATTGGTGCGCATGCCCTCGGCGCCAGCGGTCGGGCTCGATCTCTGCGGGCTCGCTCGGCGATATCGAAGCATTCAGTCTCGGGGCGACAAAGCAGGTCGCCGCGGGCGAGGGTGGCTGCCTGACCGTGCGTGACCCGACCCTCGTCGAGGCGGCACGGCGGTGGGCGCTCCAGGGCCACGAGCCCGGGTCGATGGACGCTGTCGGATCTGGGATGAACCTTCGCCTCTCGGAGCTTGCCGCCGCGCTCGCGCTCCGCCAGCTGGAGTTGCTCGGCCCGACAAGCTGGAGCGGCGCCAGCGGATCCACGAACGGTATGTCGCGGCACTGGCCGACCTGCCCCTCCGCCTCAGCGGCCCGACGCCGGGTGAGCGGTCCGCCCACAAGGACCAGCTGGTCTGGGTGGACGACCCAGCGGATCGTGGCCCTCTCCGGCGCTGCCTGGCGAGAGCGTCCATCGGCACCAGGCCCTATTACGACATCGCGACTTCCCGACCTCACCGCGTTCTCCGGCAGGGGTCGGATCGGCCGATCGCAGTCGCAGCTTGCCGCCCGATCGTTCGCGATTTCAATCCACGCCCGGCTCACCGACGAAGAGGTCGACCGTGTGGCGAACGCCGTGCGAGGGTATCGGCTGGCGCCGTGAGCTCGTGCGATGACCGTGCTCGGCCTCGCCCACGCCAACCCTGATCCGTTGGTCGATGGGATCCTCGAGTCGATCGAGAGTTGTGCCGACGGAGGTCGGGCTGATCACCCGTCGGATCGGCGCCGGCCGGAGGACGCGGCATCGGTGGACGTCCTCTGGCGGCGGGCCTTCCGCGCTCGTATGCACCCTTTCTGGAGGCCCCCCGCTCGGGCCGGAGGATCGGCGTGGTTCGGCGAGCCGTTGCCTCGGTCCCGGGTGGGCAAGATGGCCGGTGGCCCCAGCTCCAGGAGCCGGGTCGGCGTCGTGCTGCGGGCGATGCGACGAAGCCTCGGGCCCATCTCGCGGCGGTCGCTGCCGGGTCCCTGGGCCGCGTCCGCGAGGCCGCCGCGATCGCCGAGGAACGGGCCGAACCTGGCGGACGCGATCTGGTGCTCGCAGTTGGTCGACCGCATCGTCGCCACGTCCCGCGACCGGGCCGGGACCCTCGCCCAGCACGCAATCGATGCCGCCGTTGTTCCGTTCGGCTACCACCCGGCGGGGTCTGGACCACTCGTCGCGCCGGATAGCGAAGGCCGCGACATCTCCGTCGCCGTTACGCCGGGAACACGCGAGCGTCGCCTTCGTCGCGGACGAGTCTCGCAACGATTGCCCCGGCGCTGGAGATGCTCGGGACGGTGGTGGACCTCGAGGGCGTGTGGGCGGCCGAACGAGACGCCATCCTGCGCGGCACCGGGTGGTCCTCGACATCCATCGCGTTCCTCGGCAACTTTCACCGGCTTCCGGTTTCTGACCACGATGTTGCCGCCGGAGCCGTGCCCGCGACCGAGCTCCTTGACGATCCCCATCGTTCGATTCCCGGCGTGGCATACATCTAGGCAAGCCACGGCGGGATCGCCCGGCGGTCGCCGCGGTCTCTGGCCGACGAGCCGGGTCGACGCGCGATCGCCGAGGGGGTCGAGGCTCGTTCGACGGGTGACCGTCGACCGGCGCTTGCATCGAGCGGGTGCTCCGGCATGACGGGTGGCCGACTCCATCCTCGTCGTGCCGGGCGGTTCGCCGAGGAGACGCGCGATGTTGCGGCGGACGCCGGGATCACGATCGCCGCCTCATCGAGGGGCTCGACCGTCCCGGGCCGACGCGATGGCCGTTTCCCTGATCGTACGGGCCGACGATCAGGCTCTCTTCGAGCCCGAGCCTGGACTCACCCCGGCGATCGGGTCCCTGCGGCGACGCCCCGTGTCGAGCGCCTGTGGACGAGGGTCGCAGCCTGGCCACGCTCGTCCACCTCTCTGCGAGCATCGGTGCCCGGCAACGCGATCCTCCAGCCTGGTTGCGTGATCTCCCGCACGCCGTCATCGCGCGCGAACCCGGATCGGGCTCGGGACGATCGTGAACCGGGCGCACTCATCGGTCACCACGTCCTCGTGGGTGAGCACGTGTTCATCGGCCCGGGGGCCAACGTCGCCGGCGGTGCGCGGATCGGGGACGAGGCGTACCTCGGGATGGGCTCGATCGTCAGGGACGATCGGACGATCGGTGCGGGAGTCACGGTCGGCGCCGGCGCCGTCGTCGTGGGGGATGTCGATCCAGGCGTCACCGTCATCGGGCTGCCGGCGCGTCGCTTGGAGCGAGCGTGAGGGACGAGCTGATCATCAACCTTGCCCCGACCGGGATGGTGCCGACCCGCGCCGACACGCCCCATGTTCCCCTGACCCCCGACGAGGTCGCGGCCGATGTCCGGCGCTGTCTCGACGTCGGCGCGTCGATCGTCCACATCCACCCGCGCGACGAGTCCGGTGAGCCGACCGAGTCCCGGGAGCGGGCAGCAGCATTCATCGCCGCCGTCCGAGCCGCGGCTCCAACATCGTCGTGTGCATCACGACGAGCGGGCGGCGGGAGCCCGAGCTCGATGCCCGAGCGGCGGTCCTCGATCTCGACGGGCCGGTTCGCCCAGAGATGGCCAGCCTGACCCTCGGCTCGCTGAACTTCCCCGAGGCAGGCATCGGTCAAC
>CAWDEW010000009.1:0-1042988 GCA_963801445.1 uncultured Chloroflexia bacterium
CGTCCCCGGCAACACGATCATGAGCGGCGAGTACCGCGGCCGCCGCGAGGTGGTCGAGTTCCTGCGCCGCACGGGCCTCGAGACCGGCGGCACGTACCGCTCGCAGCTCCAGAGCGTGCTGGCCGACGACGACTGGGCGGTCGCGATCTACCGCGCGCAGGGAAGTCGCAACGGGATCGACCTCGACGTCAACCAGGCGCTGATCATCCGGATCCGCGACGGCCAGTGGGCCGAGGTGACAGCGGTCCCACTCGACTCGCAATTTGACGCATTCTGGGCCTGAGGCTTTACGACTCGATGCGTTTTGGTCCTAAGGCGTGGAATAACGACTTGATGCGTTCTGGATCTGAGCCGTTCGACTCGCCCGGACGTCGTCCGGCTCGCCCAGGCGCAGCAAGCGGAGATGCTGGCCCTCTACGGCGAGGGCGGCAACGACATCGGGCCGACGCGCGAGGCGTCGCAGTTCGAGCCGCCTGACGGTGTGTTCCTGGTCGTCCGCGACGACGCGGGCGAGCCGGTCGCGTGCGGTGGCATCGTCCGCTTCGACAAGACCCGGGCCGAGCTGAAGCGGATGTACGTGTTCGAGGTGCGCGCGGCCGGGGACTCGGGCGCCTCGTCCTGCAGCACCTTGAGTACGAGGCGCGGCGCCTCCGATACGCAGGCGTCCTGCTGGAGACCGGCGACCGGTCGGTCGAAGCGCTCGCCCTTTACCAGTCGTCCGGGTACGAGCCTATCCCCTGCTACGGCGTCTATGCCCACCGCGGGCTCAGCCGCTGCTTCGAGAAGCGCCTGCAGGGCGCTCCGCCCGGAAGATCCGCGTCCTCCCTGATATCCCCGCGCGGCACCGGGGCGATCATCCAAGAGCTGGAAGGAGGCTCCGTGTCTACGCCTGCAGGAAACCGCCTGCGGCTCGCCTCGATCGTGGTGTTCGGAGCCGTCGCGATGCTCGCGTCTGCTTCGGCCCGGCCCGGAGCAGGCCTCGTCGTGCACGGTGTGCCGGCGAACCAGTCCAGCCTGATCGCGGGAATGAGCGCAGGACGGGCGCTACATCCTCATGGTCTCCTGGGCGACGAATCTCGTGCCCGGAGATACCGACCATGCTGTCGACGCGTTCGTGCGCGACCGGGTCAAGAACACGACCGAGCCCGTCGGCGTGGGCGCGCGCGACGCATCCATCAGCGCGAACGGCCGGTTCATCGCGTTCGTCTCGGGGGCGCCGAACGTCGTCCCCGGCGACACCAACGGGGCCGAGGACGTCTTTGTCCGCGACCGGAGCGCGAAGACGACCGAGCGGGTGAGCGTTGGGCCCGGCGGCGTCGAGGCGAATAGTGGGAGCTGGGTCGGGTCGATCAGCGCCGACGGCCGCTTCGTCACGTTCTCGTCGGACGCGTCCAACCTCGTTTCCGGCGACACGAACGGCGAGCAGGACACGTTTGTTCGCGACCGTGTCGCGCGAACGACCGAGCGCGTGAGCGTCGCCTCGAACGGCACCGAGGCCAACGCCGACAGCGGGTCGGGCAAGATCAGCGGGAACGGACGGTTCGTGGCGTTCGGCTCGAATGCGTCGAACCTGGTCGCCGGAGACACCAACGGCGCGCACGACGTCTTCTTCCGCGACCGCATCGCGCACGCGACCGCCCGTCTCGCGGTCGCCGGTGCGGGGCCGGGCGCGGTGGTCAACCTCACGTCGATGAGCAGCGACGGCCGGTTCATCGCCGTCCAGGTTCAGGTCGGCATGACGAGCAGGATCTACGTCGTGGGCCGGATCGACGGCAGCACCGACCTTGTCGGCGTGACGCCGGGGCCGCAGATTCCGACCTGGGCCGAAGGTGCGTCACTGAGCGCCGACGGCCGGTTCGTCGCCTTCGACACCACGCTGTTTGCGAGCGGCAAGAAGGCGGGGCCGACATTCGGTCAGATCTTCCTGCGCGACCGGCGCACGAAGACGACCGAGCGCATCAGCGTGAACGCCCACGGGGACGCGTCGAACGGGATCGTCCTGGCGGGCGCTGTCAGCGCCGGCGGGCGCTACGTTGCCTTCCAGTCCCAGGGCTCGAATCTCGTGGCCGGCCGCACGAATCGCTGCGGCGACGAGGGCGACCACTTCGACTGCGATGACGTTTTCCTGCGCGACCGCGTCGCGCACACGACCACGCTCATGAGCGTCGGGCGCCGCCAGGCGCCGCCCGTCGGCCGGCTCCTCATCCGGCCGTGGCCGGCCACGGCGGGCCGAGCGCTCGTGGTGACCGCGCAGGTTGGCGGTGGAGACGTCCCGTGCTCAAACCGACGCTGACCTGCGCGGCGACCGTCGCCGGCCGGCCGGTCGCGCCGAGTGTGCACAGCTATTTCGACGGGGCTGCGCGCTGCGTCTGGAAGATCCCGGCGCAGGCGCACGGGAAGCAGCTCAAGGGCTCGCTTACCGTGTCGACGCCGAGCGGGACCACCGTTCGGCGCTTCGCCGGCACGCTTCGCTAGAGGCGGGACGTCCTAGGCCTCCGCCTGCTCGAAGAGCTCCTCCCAGCGCGCGATCATCGCGCGCAGCGCCTCGCGCCGGGCGGCGTGCTCCTGGAGGGTCTCGACGTTGCCCCAGTCCTCGGCCAGCTTCGCCTCCAGGCCGGCCACCTCGGCCTCGCACGCGGCGATCTCCTGCTCGAGCCGCTCCAGCTCGGACGGCCGCCGCGCCGGCGGGGGCGCCGGGCGTGCCGGCTTCGGCTTGCGCGGAGGGGGAGGTGGCGGCGCCTCGCGCTCCTCGCGCCGGCGCGACATCTCGGCCCACCCTCCGTCGTAGGCGCGGATGGTGCCGTCCTCGATTGCCAGCGTCCGCTCGGCGATCGCGTCGAGCAGCGCGCGGTCGTGCGAGACCAGCAGCACCGTGCCGGGGAACGCCTCGAGCGCGGCCTCGAGCGCCTCGCGGCTCTCCAGGTCGAGGTGGTTCGTCGGCTCGTCGAGGATCAGCAGGTTCGCGCCGGACGCGACCACGATCGCCAGCGCGAGCCGCCGCCGCTCGCCGGCCGGAGAGCACGGCGACCGCCTTGGTCTGCTCGTCCCAGCCCGAGAACAGGAAGCGGCCGAGCAGATTCTGGGCGTCCGGCCGCTGGAGCCCGGTCGCGCGCTGGACGCACTGGAGCACCGTCCCGCGCGTGTCCAGCTCCATCTCCTGCTGTGAGAAGTACGCGGGCTCAACGCCGTGCCCAAGGCGGATCTTCCCGGCCTCTGGCTCATCGGCGAGAATCGTTTCGAGCAGCGTCGTCTTGCCGGTGCCGTTCGGCCCGACGAGGGCGACGTGCTCCCCGCGCTCGAGCGCGAACGAGACGTGGTCGAGCAGCTCCTTGTCCCCCGCGCGCACGGCCACACCCTCGACCTCGAGCACCGTCCGGCCGCTGCGTTTCGGCCTCAGGAACTCGAAGCCGAGGCTGCGCTGCTTGCGCGTGAGCCGCTCGAGCTCGCCGGTGTGGGTCGAGCGTTCGCTCTTCAGGCGGGCGATCTGCGTGATCTTCGCCTGTGCCTGCTTCGCCTTCGACTTCTTGTAGCGGAACCGCTCGACGAAGCGGTCGAGCCGTGCGATGTCGACCGCGATCCGGTCGGCCTCCTTCCCGGCGTGGAGGGCACGCGCCGCCTTCTCCGGCGCCAGGCGTGCCATGTGCCGTTGAAGGTCAGCGAGCGGCCGCCCTCGAGCTCGAGCACCGACGTCGTCACGGCCTCAAGGAACCAGCGGTCGTGCGCGACGAGGATGACAGCGGCGTCCATTGTCTGGAGCTCCCGCTCCAGCCACTCGAGCCGCTCGACGTCGAGGTGGTTGGTGGGCTCGTCGAGCAGCAGCAGATCCGGGCCGCCTGTCAGGCGCGCGCGAGCGATGCGCGGGTCAGCTCGCCTCCCGAGAACGTGGTCAGCTCCCGGTCGAGGTCGTCGTCGCGGAAGCCGAGGCCGCGCAGTGACACGACGGCCCGCTCGCGCCAGGCGTACCCGGCCGCGTGCTCGAGCAGCGCCTGCGCCTCGCCGTAGCGCGTAAGCGTCTCGGCCCGGGCGTCGCCGCCGGCCATCGCCTGCTCCAGCCGCGCGAGCTCCTCCTCGGCGGCGATCACGTCGCCGGCGCCCGAGAACGCGTACTCGCGGAGCGTCAGCCCGAGCTCGAGCGGCGGGCGCTGGTCGTGGAGGGCGACGCGCGTGCCCTTCTGGAACGCGAGCTCGCCGCCGTGGATCTCGGTCTGGCCCGCGAGCATGCGGAGCAGCGTCGTCTTGCCCGCGCCGTTCGGGCCGGAGAGCGCGAGCCGCTCGCGGCGCTCGACCTTCCGCTCACGCCGTCGAAGAGGACGTCTCCGGCGAGCTCCTTGCGCAGGTTGTTGGCGATGACGACGGCCACGCTTCGAGCGTAGGCCGTGGAGTTCTGCTCAGGCTTGTACGGCCGCGCCGACGAGTGCCCGCGCCGCCGCGGCGATCGCCTCGGCGTCGATGCCCGCGGCGGCGAGCAGCTCGGCTTGCCCGACGTGGGCATGTCGCCGACGGCCAGCTTCGTGAAATGGAGCTGCCCTTCGAAGTCGGCGAGCTCGGAAAGCACCGCCTCGCCGAGCCCGCCCTCGGGCCAGTGGTCCTCGACCGTCACGAAACGGCCGCCGGTGGCCTCCGCCGCGGCGTGCAGCGTCTCGCCGTCGACCGGCTTGACGTCGAGGTGCGATCACCCAGGCGCGCGTCCGCCCTCGCCCGCGAGCGCGTCGGCCGCCTTCAGCGCCTCGCCCAGGGTGATGCCCGCGGCGACGAGCGTGACGTCGTCGTCGCGTTCGACTTGAGCGACCCGGCTGCCGCCGACGGGAACTCCTCGTCCGGCGCCGTAGATGACCGGCGTGCCTGCGCGCGTCGTGCGGATGTAGTGATGCCCGTGTGGTCGGCCATCGCGCGACGAGCCTGGCCGTCTGGTTCGCGTCGGACGGATAGAGCACGGTCGAGCCGTACACGGCGCGCATCGCGGCGAGTCCTCGAGGCCCATCTGCGACGGCCCGTCCTCGCCGATCGACACGCCGGCGTGCGAGCCGCACAGGTACATGTTGGCGGCTGACCGCAGCCATGCGGATGAAGTCGTAGGCGCGCGTCAGGAACGCGGCGAAGGTCGACGCGAACGGTTTCCAGCCGCGCACCTGCAGGCCCGACCGCGGCCGCGATCATCTGCTGCTCGGCGATGTACATCTCGAAGAAGCGCTCGGGGAAGTTGCCTTGGCGAAGTCTCCGTGTAGGTCGAGTTGCCCACCTCGCCGTCGAGGGCGACGACGCGGCCGCCGGCCGCGCCCAGCGCCGCGAGCGCGTCGCCGTACGCCTTGCGCGTGGCGACCCTCGGCGCCCCGTCGTACGTCGGCAGCTTCAGCTCCGGGCGTTCGGGAACGGTGCGGCTTGGCGGCTTCGGGCGCGGCGGACGTGTGCGATGCGCGGATGCTCGTCGCCGCCGAGCTCGCGGATCGCGTCGTCCGGATCGTCGAGCGGCTTGCCGTGGAAGCCGTTCTTGTTCTCCTCCCACGCGACGCCCTTGCCCTTGACCGTGCTGCGCGACGATGGCGGTCGGCTTGCCCTCGGTCGCGATGCCTCGGCGTAGGCGCGGTCGACCGCCTCGACGTCGTGGCCGTCGATCTCGATCGCGTGCCAGCCGAAGGCGCGCACGCGAGCCGCGTAGGCGTCGAGGTTCCACTCGAGCGCGTCGGGCCGCGCTGGCCGAGGCGGTTGACGTCGATGATCGCGGTCAGGTTGTCGAGGTTCGTCGTAAGCCGCCTTGTCGAATGCCTCCCAGATGGAGCCCTCGGCCATCTCGCTGTCGCCGAGGAGCGATCCAGACGCGGTAGGCGAGCCGATCGAGGCGCTTGCCGGCGAGCGCGACGCCGACGCCGACGGGCAGGCCCTGGCCGAGCGAGCCGGTGGCGACGTCGACGCAGGGCAGCACGGGCGTGGGATGTCCCTCGAGCCGGCTGCCGAGCTTCGGAACGTCAGCATCTCCTCGTCGGTGATCGCACCGGCCGCGTTGAAGATCGAGTAGTAGCAGCGGGGAGGCGTGGCCCTTGCGAGAAGATGAGGTGGTCGTTGGGGTCGTTGGGCTCGCCGAAGCGGTAGCGGAGGTGGCTCGCGAGCAGGACGGCCATCAGGTCTGCCGCCGACATCGTCGACGTCGGGTGGCCCGAATTCGTGATGGCTGCGACGCGCATGGAGTCCACGCGGAGCTGCTGCCCGAGCTCGCGGAGGAAGGCTGCGTCGGCCATCGCTGGGAATCTACCCCCGGTGTAACCTCGTCGGTGTGACCGTCGACGTCGCACGGCGCTACGGGGAGGCGCTCGACGACCGCGACTGGGAAACGGCGCGCCAGCTGCTCGACCCGGACGTGGAGATCGTCCGCCCGAGCGGGCGGTGCTACAAGGGCGCCGACCGCTGGATCCGGCTGCTGAGCGACTCGGAGGGGTTCGACAGCATCGAGTCCGAGATCGCCGCGCGCGCCTATGAGCAGCGCAACGGCCAGGTGATCGAGGTCAAGGACACCGTCCACCGCTGGCGCGACGACGGCTCGCCCGCCTACACGAGCCGCGAGGAGACCGTGATCGCGTTCAGGGAAGGCCGCATCGCGCGCATGGAGTCAACCGTGGAGCACGGCCACCGTGAAGGTCGCGCTCGCGTTCGATCACCGCGGCGTGAAGCTCCGGGAGCGCGTCTTCGAGGAGGTCGTCCGCCTCGGCCACGAGCCGGTCGATCTCGGCACCGACCGGCCGGAGCCGCGCATCGACTACCCCGACAAGGCGCGGGAGGTCGGCGAGGCGATTCACGACGGCCGCGCGGAGCGCGCGGTGCTCATCTGTGGCTCGGGTGTCGGCGCCTCGGTCGCCGCTTGCAAGATCGCCGGCATCCGTGCCGCCATCTGCCACGACGCCTACTCCGCACACCAGGGCGTCGAGCACGACGACATGAACGTCCTCTGCCTCGGCTCCGAGGTGGTGGGCGCCGAGCTTGCCGCCGACCTCGTCCGGGTATTCCTCGCCGCGCGGTTCGACGGCGGCGAGCGCTACGTACGACGCCTCCACAAGATCGAGGAAATGGAGAGAGCACATGGCTAAGTCACGACTGCACGAGCTGTCGGAGCAGGGCCAGAGCGTCTGGATCGACTCGCTGTCCCGAACCTGGCTCCGCGACGGGACGCTCGCGGGCCTGATGGACGAGGACGCCGTCGTCGGCGTCACCTCCAACCCGACCATCTTCCAGAAGGCCCTGGCCGAGGGGAACGCATACGACGACCAGCTGCGCGAGGTGCTGCGCTCCGAGGACGATCCCAAGGAGATCTTCTTCCGGCTCGCCGTCGACGACATCCGCGACGCGTGTGACCTGTTCCGCGGCACGTGGGACTCGACCCGGCACCTCGACGGCTACGTCTCGCTCGAGGTCGAGCCGGGGCTCGCGTACGACACGGAAGGGACGATCGAGCAGGCTCAGCGCTTCCACGACTGGGTCGATCGCCCGAACCTCTACGTGAAGATCCCGGGCACCGCGCCCCGGGCTGCCCGCGATCGAGGAGATGATCGCGCGCGGCAAGAGCGTCGACGTCACCTTCATCTTCGGCCTGCGCCAGGCCAGCGCCGAGGTCTGGACGCCCGTATGCCGGGCTCAAGCGGCTGATCGAGTCCGGCGGCGACCCGTCCACGGTCAACTCGGTGGCGAGCTTCTTCGTCTCCCGCGTCGATACCGAGGCCGACAAGCGGCTCGAGGCGATCGGCGGCGAGGCGCTATCCCTGCGCGGCCGCCTCGCGATCGCGAACGCGAAGCTCGCCTACGAGCACTACCTGGGCGTGATCGCGTCCGAGCGCTGGCGGTCGCTCCAGGCGCGGGGCGCGTGGCGGCAGCGGTGCCTCTGGGCCTCGACGTCGACCAAGAACCCCGAGTACCGGGACACGCTCTATGTCGATGAGCTGATCGGGGCCCGAGACTGTCAACACGATGCCGCTCGAGACGATCCGCGCCTTCTCCGATCACGGCCACGTCGCGCGCACGCTCGACGCGAACGTGGAGGGTGTCGGGTTGTGGGTAATGGGTGATGGGTGTTCGGTTTTAGATTGAAGAGTGCCCGGTAGGCTGAACACTTCGGTGGGTACGATGGCTCATACCCAAGACCCGAACCCGATTACCCGACACCCAAAACCTGAATCCCAACCCCCGAATCCAAGCGGTTGGCGGTATGGTAGTCTCTCATGTTACTGTAGAAGAAAGTTCAAGAGGTCCTCGTCGGGAAAACTGAACATGGAAACGGTTGATCGTATTTATCAAAAGGTCAAGGCCCTGCCAGATCCGTTGCAACGCGAAGTGCTAGAATTCGTCGAACGTCTTGCGCTTAAGCTTCGCCAAGAAGACTCCGACTGGTCAGAATTATCATTGCACGCGGCGCTGCGGGGATTAGAAGACGAACTAGGCCCGGAATATAGCGAGGGAGATTTTAAGGAGAAGTGGCGGTGAGGCAAGCGGGACAAATCGCTCTGTTGCGATTCCCTCACACGGATTTAACTCCGGGTAAACCCCGCCCAGTTCTCCTTCTCGCTCCTGTGCCGGGACCTTACGAAGACTGGCTTATTGCGATGATTTCTACTCAGCTTCAACACGCCGTCGAAGGATTCGACGAAATCTTGGAGCCGACGGAAGGCGACTTCCAAATTTCTGGGCTTAAATCTGCCAGTGTTATACGCGTCGGACGATTAGCCGTCGTGGGAGCGGATGTCTTATTGGGAGCAATTGGCGAGATCAATGCCGATAGGTTACGCCGTATTTGCCGAAACATTGCAATCTGGGTCCAGAGAGCAGTCCCGGTATCTCAGTCGTAAACTGGCAGATCTCATTTCGAAGACTCAAACCCGGCGGTGTCGCTCTTAGCCCTTAGCAGTTTAGTCAGTGCCCTCAGCGTTCTCTGCGGTGAAGTCTTTTCGGGTTGGATCCATAAATCCGAAATTGAAAATCCGAAATCCGACGTTCGAAATCCGAAATTCCATGCGTTACGCAGACTTCCGATACCTAATCTCTGACTTCTGGTCTTGGAGCAGGAAGCCCCCTATGTCTAGATAGATGTCGCAAACAGCCCATAGGGTCAAAGTGTCCCCGGAATGTTCTGATGTTTGGCAGACTCATGATCGATGGGAAGGTGAACCATGCCGGGCTCTGAAAACCCGACGAGCACCAATCAGGTTCTGACCGACTCGAAGAATCCAAAGCAACGGCGCTCGAAACCGAAAAAGTATCGATGAAAAATTAGCCGTCGATTTTCTCAAAGAGAAATACCTACAAGGAATAAGAGAACTGTCCCGCCGACAGAGTCCCTAGTCATTCGATCAAGGCTCAACTCGCTAGCGTTCGTTATAAGCCAATTGTGCGCGAAACGTTTGTCTTGCGATCGCTTCAGTTGTCAAAATGCCTAAACCCCCCCCTCTTCAACTCTTTTCAGAAACCGACGCGACTGCTATTTCCAGGCGATGACCAAAGCTGGTCTTGTGTTTGTTTTGTCTGCTGGCCGTTTCTCCCGTTACGAGTAATCGACGCTGAGGTGCGCCAACTCGCTGGCCGCTTCGTCGCTATCGCCGACGGCGACACGCTCCCCATACTCACCGAGGAGAAAAAACAAGTGCGCATCCGTCTCGCTGAAATTGACGCGCCCGAGCGGCGCCAGACTTACGGCATCTAAGCGAGAGAAGCGCTCTGCGATCTCTGTGTTGGAAAAATCGTCACGGCTACCTACGAGAGCACTGACCGGTACGGCCGCATCGACATTAGAGGAGGTATGTTGGGAATTGCATTACCGTCGGTGTTAGCGATATGACTTCGGCGACATAAAAAACAAGCATGCCGGAACTCTCTTTGGCCCAGGATTCAAAGTCTTTATTTACAAGCGATCTAACAAATCCGCGAGATTTAACCGTTGCATCTTATACTTCGGTGTCAGGGCTCGCGCACTGATTGATATCGCTGTCTTCAAGTGTTGTTTTTACGGTGGTGTTGCATGTATATAACAATTTGAATTGTATGAGTTTTAGGTGCTATGTGCAGCGGGATTCGATAGGGTGGGGTCTCGCCCGGAACGATCGGATAGCTGTGCCGACTTTTCAACTCAGAGTGAAGGACACTTGTAGAAGCGGTTCTTTACGCTGTCTCACTGCCTCCACCAAGTTTCTAAATCTGAATTTTTAGTTTGATAATGCAGCTCTGTGCGTTCAGTCAACGCAACTAGTCCACGCTAGCGATAGCGGTGGTGAGATTGGTTTCGCGCTTGATGTAGAGGGGGTATTCGGGGCGAGCCGGCTGTGCGGGTTCTTGGAAGTTGGGCGAGGGTTTCGCCGGTAAGTTTGACGCCAATCTTTGCTTTCGTTGTCCTGCGGCGTCACCGTGCCAGTTTCTTTGCTCAGGTCCACGGTTATGAAACTGTTGGCCGCGTCGATCCTTTCGACTGCGTCGAAGGTTGCTCCTTGGCGGCATTTTTGATCGAATACGCATAGGTGTTGAGGATCGGCGGGTCGAAGTAGCGCTCGACCGCAACTCGTTTAAGATTTCCCGCGTCATTGAATCCGACGGTTATGACACGACACCCCGAGTAATACTGGGGAAAGCGCCGGCATTGATTGGCAGCGCGCCGCTGGGCGGTGTGTAGCGGCGGATGCCGACGCCAAATTCGGTGTCGGCAAAATAATAGGTCAGGCGATTACGCTCGACCACTTGAGCCGCGCCGAGCAGTGCTTCGATCTCAGCGCGGTTGGTCTAGCCGACCCGCAGCCGTTCGACTTTTTCTTTGAAGGCATGTTCCGAGACTAGCTCGGTAGCGTTACAGCCGGTTGGCGACCAGAGGGCGACGCTCAGAAAAACCCAACGGCACATGGGTAGTGCGACATGCATGGTTTTTTGCTCTCTCGACGCCTCTATTGAATAGTTGGCGCGGCACCAAAATAGTTCCTCCAGGCCAGCAGAATGATATCGTTGGAGAGGGTCTTGGGCAGATTCTCGTACTTGCAATGATCGGCGCAGCGCAGCATCAGGTCGCGCGGTTCGCAGGCACGCAGCGGTCGTTTGTCGGCGTCATAGAGTCGGTACACGAAATCGAGATACTTAGGGTCGTATCAAAGCCGTTCGATTCGACGTATTGCTTGAAAATCCTGGCGTACATTTCCTTGTCCGGCGGGTTGACGTAGAGACGATAGCCCATGCGGCGCAGGAAGGCGTCATCGACTAGGTCGTCGGGGTCCAGGTTGGTGGCGAAGATCAGCAGCTGCTCGAAGGGCACTTCGATCTTTTTGCCGGTGTGCAGAGTCAGATAGTCGACCTTGCCTTCGAGGGGCACGATCCAGCGGTTGAGCAAATCATGCGGATCGACCCGTTGGCGGCCGAAATCGTCGATGACCAGCGTGCCGCCGTTGGATTTCATCTGAAATGGCGCTTCGTAGAAGCGCGCAGTCTGGCTGTAAATCAGATCCATCGTGTCGATGGTCATTTCGCCGCCGACGACGATGATCGGCCGCTTGACCCGAACCCAACGTTCATCGTAGCGGCCGATGCCGTCGACGGCGACAGGTTGATGATTGTGCAGGTCGAATACTTTGATGATCTGGCCGTCGACCTCGATGGCATAGGGGATCCAGATCTCGCCCTGCTGGGCTTGATGCAGCGCTAGGGCGATGGTGGTCTTACCATTGCCGGCGGGGCCGGTCATGAATAAGGCTGCGCCTGGAGCTGGCGACCAAGCCAAGGGTTTGAATGCTGTCTTCCGGTAATACCAGGTTGGACATCGCATCGCGCACGGCGCCGGGTTGGATCGATTCGCGCGCGGCGCTTTGCCGCAATACCGAGTGGGTATAGTCGGACAGCGATACCGGCGCCGGGCCTATGTAACCGTTTAACCCGAGAAGCTGCTGGGCGCGCTGCCAGCCGCGGTCGAGCATGCCGTAGCGGTTGTTACCGTAGCTGATCAAACCGCGAACCTCGACGAACTTTTCGCGATATAAGTGCTGGAGCAGCTCTTCGACCACCGGCATGGTGAGTTTCATCTTGTCGGCGGCGCGCTCGGTGGTGCAGTTGGCGTCGGCGTAGACGGTTTTCAGCGCCAGGTCGGCGAGAAAACCAAAGTCGAGGCCGGTGTTCTCGACCGTTAGTGCGACGGGCGGAACGATATCGGGTTTTTCGGTTTGAGTCGGTTCTGGCTTGCTCATAGATTTCCTGCCCTTTTCTGTTTCCTCTGGCCGATGATTGGGGTTACGACTTTGCAATCCAGGCTATGCGAGGTATTTTATGAGCTTACACCTTTTTTGGCAATCGATTCCGTGGCGAGGTCGAAATTGTCGTGAATCGCGGACTTTGGCTTGTCGGGTTATGCCAATTGAAGCCCTCCAGACGATATGTTATAAAACTCGACCATTGAGAGGTAATCATGAAGGCAGGAATTCATCCAGAATATAAGCCGGCTAAGGTCACTTGCGCATGCGGAAATGTCACCGAGACGCGCTCGACGGTGGGCAACATCCACGTGGAAATTTGCTCCAATTGCCATCCGTTCTTTACCGGTAAACAAAAATTGGTCGACACCGCCGGCCGGGTAGAAAAGTTCCGCAAGAAATACGGCATCCAGAACCAAAACCCGGCGGAGGGCTGAGGCTGAATTTGACCTAGAAGGCTTTAGGCGACAAGAAAGGGCAAAGGGCATGTTCGCAACCCTTTGCCCTTTTTTATTTCACCTTCAAGGAGGTGGGTGAAGCGGGACACTCATTTGACCGTAGTCGGTCACGAATAGAGCCGCCGCGAAGTGACGCGCAGTTATGCTTGAAAAATTACTCGAAGTCGAAAAGCGCTACATCGAACTGGAAGGCATGATGTCCGACCCGCAGTTGGCTGGACAGCAACGGGAGTATGCCAAGGTCGCCAAGGAGCGCTCCGATCTCGAAGAGATCGTCGTTTGCTACCGCGAATGGCGCAAGGTCGAGCAAGACATCGCGGACAACCGCCAGCTCATGGATGAAAACGACGAAGCAATGCGCGAGCTGGTCAAGGAAGAGTTGACGAGTCTGCGCGAGCGCAAAGAGGCCCTCGAAACCAGGCTCAAGTTTCTGATTCTGCCCAAAGATCCCAACGACGCTAAGAACGTCATCGTCGAGATTCGCGCCGGCACCGGCGGCGACGAAGCGGCGTTGTTCGCCGCCGAGTTGTTCCGTATGTACTCGCGCTACGCCGAGTCGCGCGGTTGGCGCGTCGAGATGATGAGTTCCAATCCCACCGGCTTGGGTGGCTATAAAGAAATCATCCTCAGCATCGAAGGCCAGGGCGCCTACAGCCGACTCAAGTTCGAAGGCGGCGTGCACCGGGTGCAGCGCGTGCCGGTGACCGAAGGATCGGGACGCATCCACACCTCGGCGGTAACCGTCGCGGTGTTGCCAGAAGCCGACGAAGTGGAAATCGCCATCGATCCGAAAGAGATTCGCATCGATGTCTTTCGCTCCTCAGGCCCGGGCGGACAGAGCGTCAACACCACCGATTCGGCGGTGCGCATAACCCATATCCCTACGGGTATCGTAATTTCCTGCCAGGACGAAAAGTCGCAACATAAAAATCGCGCCAAGGGCATGAAGATTTTGCGCGCGCGCTTGCTGGAAAAGAAACAGGACGAACAGGCATCCGAGATCGCCGCGACGAGAAAATCGATGGTCGGCAGCGGCGACCGCAGCGAGCGCATCCGCACCTATAATTTCCCTCAGGGGCGGTTGACCGATCATCGGATCAATTTGACGATTTACCAGCTTGAGCGGGTGATGGAGGGGCAGATCGACGAAGTGGTCGACGCTTTGATCACTCACTACCAGGCACAGGCGCTCAAGTAGGCAACATGCGGCAATGGACGGGCTTACCAACATAGCCAACGAAGCGGGTGCGCGGCGCGTGCACGACGAGCTGATGCTCGCGGCGGCACGTTTGTCTGCCGGCGGGATTGATAACCCTCGCCTCGATGCCGAAGTGTTGCTGGCGCATTGTTTGAACATGAGCCGCGAGCAGTTGGTGGTTGCCGGCGATTTGGCGAGCGCTCCGGCAGCGGCGCAGCGCTTTGAAACTTTGCTGCAACGCCGTTTAAGCCCGGGAACCGGTGGCTTACATCACCGGCACGCAGGAGTTTTGGTCGCTCGATTTTGCCGTGACGCCGGATGTGTTGATTCCGCGACCGGATACCGAGCGTTTGGTTGAAGTCGCGCTTTTATGCACAGCGACGCTTTCCGGCGTCGAAACCACTGCGGATCGCCGACCTGTGCACCGGCAGCGGTGCGGTGGCGGTCGTTTGGCGCGCGAGTTGCCGTCGGCGCAAATTCTACGCCACGGATATTTCACCTCGCGGCTTTGGCCGTCGCCCGAGGCAACGCTGAGGCGCATCATGTGGCGGCACGGATGCAATTTTTCACCGGTGATCTGTTCAATGCACTGGTGCCGGGCCGGCGGTTCGATTCGATCTGATCGTCAGCAATCCGCCCTATGTGCGATGTAGCCGAGATCGGCACGCTGGCACCGGAAGTGAGCCGGTGGGAGCCGCGCGTGGCGTTGAACGGCGGCGTCGACGGCCTCGAATTTTTACCGGACGGATTGCCGCTGCCGCTCCGGACTATTTAGCCGAGCAGGGCGCGCTGGCACTTGGAGATCGGTGCGGATATGGCAGGCGAGGTTTCGGCGATTTGCGACGAAACCGGGCGGTATCGATCGATCGAAGTCTTCCAGGATTATGCCGGGCGCGATCGGGTGATTTTGGCGAACTTGGCAAGAAGCTAAGGAAGCGATCAAGTGGATAAGATCGTCATACAAGGCGGCAAACGCTTGAACGGCGAGATCGACTGTCAGCGGTTCGAAGAACGCGGCGCTGCCGACATTGATTTCGTCGCTGCTCACCGCCGAGCCTTGCAGCTACCGGAGCGTGCCCCATCTCGCCGATATTCGAACAATTTTGAGACTGCTCGGCGGCCTCGGCGGGAAGGGCGAGCACCAGCGCTGGCGCAGCGGCGCCGACGATCTCACCCTGCAAGCCGATCGCATCGACAAGTTCGAAGCGCCCTACGAATTGGTCAAGACCATGCGCGCGTCGTTCTTGGTCATCGGTCCGCTGGTGGCGCGCTTCGGCCGGGCGCGGGTGTCGACACCGGGCGGTTGCGCCATCGGCGCGCGCCCCATCGATTTGCATTTGAAAGGCTTGGAAGCGCTCGGCGCGACCATCGAACAGACCCATGGTTATGTCGAAGCTCGGGCCACGAAACTGCGCGGCGCAAAAATTTATCTAGACTTGCCGTCGGTCGGCGCCACGGAAAATCTCATGATGGCGGCGGCCCTCGCCGAGGGCACCACGGTGATTGAAAACGCCGCCAAAGAGCCGGAGATCGAAGACCTGGCAAAAGCGCTCAATGCCATGGGCGGGCAAGTTAACGGTGCCGGTACCGATGTGATTCGGATCGATGGTGTCAGCGCTTTGCATGGTTTAGACCACCGAATTATTCCCGACCGCATCGAAGCCGGCAGTTTCGTTATCGCTGCGGCGCTCAGTGGCGGCGACGTCTACGTCAAGGGCGCGCGCGCCGATCATCTCGAAGCTTTCTTGATCAAGCTCCGTGAAGCCGGCGTCATCTGGAAGCAGCGACGACGGCGGCATCCATGTGCGCGGCGGCAGCAGAATCAAGAGTGTCGATGTGAAGACCTTGCCTTATCCCGGTTTTCCCACCGACTTGCAGGCGCAGATGATGGTGCTGATGGCGGTATCCGATGGTGTGAGCGTGATCACCGAGACGATTTTCGAGAATCGCTTCATGCATGTGCCCGAGCTCGACCGCATGGGCGCCGATATCAAGCTCGAAGGCAATCGCGCAGTGGTGCGCGGCGTGCAGAGAACTGTCCGGCGCTCCGGTGATGGCGAGCGACTTGCGCGCCAGTGTGGCGCTGGTGCTCGCCGGTCTGGTCGCCAGTGGCAGCACCGAAGTGGCCCGCGTCTATCATCTCGATCGCGGTTACGAACAGATTGAAAAGAAGCTTTCCCAATTGGGCGCGCAGATTGATCGCGTCGCGGGATAAAGAACGGTTCAAGGTTCAACGGTTCAAGGACGGAAATTCTCACAGGTAGTATGAAAATTCGACTAGTAAAAACTTCCGATTCCGGCTTTAAGCCCTTGACTGGCGAAAATCCTCGGGCGCCGCGGCACGCGTGCCGGCGATGTCGAAAAGCGCGTCGAAGAAATCGTTACCGCGGTGCAGCGCCAGGGCGATCGCGCGGTGCTGCGTTATACGGCGCAGTTCGATCATGTGCGCTTGCGCGCGGCGACGCTGGAAGTGACGGCCGCCGAGATCACCGATGCCGTCGCGCAAGTTTCGCGCAAGGACTTATCCGTCTTGCGACTTGCCGCCAAACGCATCGCGGCCTTTCATCGCCGTCAGATGGTCAAAAGCTGGCAGTATCGCGATCCGCTGGGAATGGTGCTCGGGCAGCGGATTACGCCTCTCGAACGGGTCGGTGTCTATGTCCCCGGCGGCAAGGCTTGCTATCCGTCGACGGTGTTGATGAATGCGATTCCGGCCAAAGTCGCCGGCGTCAAAGAGATCGTCATGACCTCGCCCATCGGCGTCGACGGCGCGATTATTCTCGCCGCTGCCCATGTGGCTGGGGTCGATCGAATCTTTCGCGTCGGCGGCGCGCAGGCGATCGCCGCGTTGGCTTTTGGCACGCGGACGATCCCCAAGGTCGATAAGATCGTCGGGCCGGGGAATATCTTCGTCGCCACGGCCAAACGGATGGTGTTCGGCGAAGTGAATATCGATTCCATCGCCGGGCCGAGCGAGATTTTACTTTTGGCCGATGATTCCGCTGATCCGGCTCATGTGGCAGCGGATATGCTGTCGCAGGCCGAGCATGATGAGTTGGCTGCGGCGCTCTGCGTGACGACGTCGAATGGCCGTGGCGCGGAAAATTCAAAAGGCCGTGGAACAGCAGCTGCTGAAGCACCAAGCGCCAGGCGATCTCCCTGCGCTCGCTGCAAAAGTACGGCGCGATCATCGTCGCGCGCGGGCAAAAAGATATGATCGAGCTGGCCAACACCATCGCCCCCGAGCATATCGAACTGTTGGTGCGGCAGCCTGAGAAGGTGGCGCGGCAGATCCGCAACGCCGGGGCGATGTTTCTCGGCCCTTATTCGGCGCCGCCCTTGGGCGATTATCTCGCCGGGCCCAATCATGTGCTGCCGACCGGCGGCAGCGCGCGGTTTTTTTCACCCCTGGGCACCTATGATTTTCTCAAGCGGACGACGATCATCCACGCCGAGCGGCGCGGCCTTAAAGCGTTGGCATCGAAAATCACCCATCTGGCGCGGTTGGAAGGCTTGGACGATCATGCGCGCTCGGTGGAAGTGCGGTTTAAGAAATAGTTTCTAGTTTCGAGTTGGAAATCAAAACGGGAGTGAATTATGGGACGGACGGCGAAGGTTGCGCGAAAAACTAAAGAGACCGACATCACGATCAATCTGGATGTCGACGGCAGCGGCCAAGCGGCCATCGAAACCGGCATGCCGTTTTTCAACCATATGCTCGACGCCTTTAGCCGCCATGGTTTTTTCAACATTAACATCCAGGCCAAGGGCGATTTGGAAGTCGACTATCACCACACGGTGGAAGATGTCGGCCTTGCCTTGGGGCAGGCGTTCAAAGATGCGCTCGGCGACAAGGCGGGTATTCGCCGCTTCGGCGAAGCCAGCTGTCCGCTCGACGAGACGCTCGCCAAGGTGGTGGTCGATCTCAGCGGCCGGCCCTATCTCTCGTACAACGTCAAGATTCGCCCAGGGCGTGTCGGCGATTTCGACACCGACTTGCCCCATGAGTTTTTCGCCGCTTTCGCCAATCAGTTGGGCATGAACCTGCATATCGATGTGCCGCGCGGCGAGAATCCGCACCATATCATCGAAGCTTGCTTCAAGGCCTTCGCCCGGGCGATGGACTTCGCGCGACGCAGGTCGACCCGCGAGTGCAGGGTGTGTTGTCGACTAAGGGGAGTCTCTAAACGGACTGGTTCCAAATGTTCCAGGGGTTCCAATCGTTTCAATTAAGAACGTATGATTGCGATCATCGACTACGGGATGGGAAATCTGCGCAGCGTGCAGAAAGGGTTGGAGCGGGTTGGCTTTGACGCGGTGGTGACGCGCGATGTCGGCCAGATTCAGTCGGCGCGCGGCGTCGTGCTGCCGGGGGTCGGCGCTTTTAACGCTTGCATGGAGAATCTCGGCAAGTTCGGCCTGATCGAACCGATCCACGAAATCGTGCGGCAGAAAAAGCCGTTTCTGGGAATTTGTCTGGGATTTCAATTGTTATTTTCGGAGAGTGAAGAGTTCGGCAAGCAGAAGGGGCTCGATCTATTCCCCGGTAAAGTATTGGGATTTCATCCCAGCGCCGATCTGAAGGTGCCGCATATGGGCTGGAACCGCATCGTCAAGGCGAAGGACTCGCCGTTTCTCGACGGTATTTCCACCGGCGACTATGTTTATTTTGTCCATTCATATTACGTCGCGCCGCAAGATCGATCGATCGTCGCTACCACCACCGATTACGGCCAATCGTTTGTTTCGAGCGTCGCCACCGATAGGCTGTTCGCCTGCCAGTTTCATCCCGAGAAGAGCCAAGACCTTGGGCTGCGCATACTTGCCAACTTTGGGCGGTTCGTCGAAAACAATTGATAATGGATAATGGAGAATTGAGAATTATCGGACAAAGTCTGAAACGTCGAATTCCTAAATTATCCATTTTCAATTATCCATTTTCCATTGTTTGATTCTTATGTTGATCATTCCCGCCATCGATTTGAAGGACGGCCGCTGCGTGCGCTTGTTCCAAGGCGACATGGATCAAGAAACGGTCTACTTCGAAGATCCGGTGGCCGCGGCAAAACATTGGGTCGGCGAGGGCGCGACTTTTCTTCATATCGTCGACTTGAACGGCGCCGTGGAAGGCCGGCCGGTGCACACCGAGGAAGTCGCCGCGATCTGCGGCGTCGGCGGTTTGTCCGTGGAACTGGGCGGCGGGCTGCGATCCGTCGACTGCGGTCCAAGCCGCATTGGATTTGGGCGTGTCGCGGGTGGTCATCGGCACCGCGGCCTACGACAACGCCTCGTTGCTGCAAACTCTGTGCAAAAAATTTCCCGGCAAGATCGTCGTCGGCATCGACGCCCGCCAAGGCAAAGTCGCGGTCAAAGGCTGGAAAGAAACCACCGCCATGGAGGCGGTCGAGCTCGCTCAACGGTGCGAACAGGACGGCGCGGCGCGCATCATTTACACCGACATCAGCCGCGACGGAACGCGAGACGGCGTCAATCTTGATGAGACTTTGAAAATCGCCCGCGCCGTGAGAGATTCCCATCATCGCTTCGGGCGGCGTCGCGACCCTCGACGATATTCGCAAGCTATTGCCGCTGGAGAAAGATGGCGTGGAAGGTATCGTGGTTGGCCGCGCACTCTATAATGGAGCGTTCAAGTTCAGAGACGCGGTGAGCTTGACTGCATAGCATTGTCACCCAACGGTTTCTCAATTATCGCGCTTGTGCTGTTGCGGTGATTGAATACACTACTATTATAGATACTCAGTTGCACCATGAGGCGAGTTCAAACTATGATTGGAAACAATTCAGCCATTGTATTGACGCGGATCGTGGCAGCGATCATGGGCCAAAGCCGCAGACGAAACGCAAACAATAATCTCGGATAATCACTAGGAGGCAACATGAAAATCTTTTTGGCATTGTCGTTTGTCGTTCTCGGCGGATGCGTGCAAGCACGCGATCCGCAACTGCTCGCCATGAAGCAGGGGGGACCTGGCCCCCGGGATCACCGTGCCTCGGGCAACCGCGATCCTCGATGCGCTGACCCTGCCAGCGGTCTTCGGCGAGCTCGTTGACGTGCAGGGCTGGACACCGGACGAGTTCGAGGCCTGGCTGACCACCACGTTGGAGGATCAGCTCGTCCGAAGGTAGGGCGTGGAGGCCGCCTGGGGCGGGTCGGGCTCAGGCGCCCGGACGCGGAGTGTGATCTGGTTCCTCGAACCCGACGCGTTGGGCCCGGCCGACCTGGTCCTCCGGTGTCGCCGAGAGCACGAGGCGCCCTCGACCCGTCCGCTTCGCTTCGAGCAGGGCCGCATCGGCTGCTTCGAGGATTCCGTCGACCGTGGTGGGCAGACCGGCCGTGCCGCCCAGCGCGAGCCCGATCGACGCCCCCACCCGGACACCCTCGTGCTCCCCGGTCACGCTGATCGGCTCGGCCAGCGAGCCGAGGATTCGGTCGGCGACGCCGATGGCCTCGCCGAGCCGCAGCGGTGCCCGCAGCACCACCAGGAATTCGTCGCCGTGGAGGCGCGCGGCAAGGTCCGAGTCCCTGACCGCGGCGGCCATCCGGTGCGCGACCGCGACGAGCACCTCGTCACCGACCGCATGGCCGAGGCGGTCGTTCACGGCCTTGAATCCGTCAAGGTCGAGGTAGAGCACGGCGAACGGGCGCTCGCCGACAGCAGCCAGCTCGGAGGCGATGACGTCGCGCGCAACGCGCTCGTTCGGCAAGGTGGTCAGGGCGTCGGTGAGGGCGAGGCGGACGAGCCCCTCCGTGGCTTCCTGGCGCGACCCGATGTCGATGCACGAGACGACGACGTGGCGCTCCCCGAGCAGCTCGATCGGCTGGAGGGCGATCTCCAGGCGGATCGGGGCGCCGGATCGGTGCCGGCCCGAGAGCTCCCGGCCGCTGCCCATCGGGCGGGCAAACGCGTCCTCGCGCCCTTCGCGCAGCTCCGCGTGGCGCGCCCGCACCGTGTCCGGCACGAGCAGCTCGACGGATGATCCCAGGAGCTCGGCGCGCTCGTAACCGAACAGGGCCAGGGCGGCCTCGTTGGCGCCCACGATCGTCCCAGCCGGGCCGACGAGAAGCGCCGGATTGGGGAACGCCCCGAGGAGCGCAGCGGGATCGCCCTCGTTTCGCGGGTCCGTCATCGACTGGCTCCATACCGCAATGCGCCCACCTGCTGAGCGGATCCGCCGGTGCTCGCCGGGCCGGGGTGCCACGAACATGCGAGGCATCTGCACCTCGCAGCGTAGGAGCGTACCCCGCGCGGAGCGAATGAGCTTCGGCCCGCCCGGGCGCGCCATCCGGCCCGAGGATGGTCCGAGATAGTCCTCCTCCGCGCCGTGCTCGAGAGCAGGCGCCGATGCACCGGAGACGCCGGCCTTCGACCGCCGACTCCCAGCGGAAGACCCGGACCGAGATCGCGCCGGCGACGGGTCGGTCGCGTCGAATTGGCAGCCGGGGCGAGCGTAGCATGGTCGAGCCCGCACGGGCCCCGACCGGTCGGGGTCGATGGGCGACTGGAGCGCTCCGATGGATGGACGGGAGCGCGTCCTCGCGGCTCTCGATGGGGAGGCACCCGATCGCGTGCCGCTCGCGCTCAGCTTCTACCACGTGGACGGCGCGACCCTCGCCCCGCCCGGCGCCTGGCGCGACGACGCCGTCGACGTGGGCTTCGTCGCATTCCCGGTCTCCGCCGAGGAGGAGGAGCTGCGCCGCCGCGCGATGCCGCACGACGGGGACACCCGGCTCGGCAACGCGGCGCAGGTCGCCCGATACGCGAGCTGGAGCTACCACCCGGAAGCCGAGCAGGACGGCAATCCCCTCGAGCGCGCGGAGACCCTGGCCGACCTGGCGAGCTTCCCCTTCCCGGAGGTCGGCGGGACGCGCGTCGTCGACTCCGTCGCCCGCCAGGTCCGCGACCTGCACGCACGCGGGCGGGCGGCCGGCGGGAACACGCCCCATCTCGGCGGCGAGCTGTTCGAGGCTGCCTGGCGCCTGCGGGGCCTGGAGCGCTTCCTGATGGATCTCCTGACCCGGCGGGAGATGGCCAACTTCCTTCTCGATCGACTGGCCGAGCTGGCCCGCCGCAACGCGACGACGCTCGCGCTCGCCGGGGTCGACGTGCTCGCCCTCGACGACGATGTCGGGATGCCGGGCACGATGATGATCGGGCCCGCCACCTGGCGGGAGTTCTTCCGGCCCCGGCTCGCCGGGATCGTCGACGCCGCGCGGGCCGCGAAGCCCGACATCCGGGTCATCTACCACAGCGACGGCCACATCGAGCCGATCCTCGACGACCTCGTCGAGATCGGTGTCGACGGGGTCAACCCGGTTCAGCCGGAGCACATGGACGCCGCCCGGATCCGGCGCCGGTATGGGCCGCGCCTCGCCCTGTGGGGCACCGTCGGACGCCAGACGACCTTCGCGTTCGGCCGCCCCGCCGAGATCCGGGCCGAGGTCCGGGCGAGGGTCGCGACGCTCGGGCGCGCCGGGCTCGTCCTCTGCCCGGCCTACGACATCGACGAGCCGGACGTGCCCTGGGAGAACGTCGCGGCGTTCCTCGAGGCCGGCGCGGCGCTCTGAACGTGGGGCACCAGGGAGCCGCCGACGCCGAAGGAACCGGTGCCCCCGCTCGTCCGCGAGGGCGCGGCGCGCCTTCACATGGTGATGACGACCTTTCCTCGCGCGTGTCCCGCCTCGAGGTATCGGACGGCCTCAGCGGTCTCGCCCAGCGGGTACGTTCGGTCGATGACCGGCGTGATCGTGCCGGCCTCGAGGAGACCCCCCAGGAGCTGGAGGTCTTCCCTGCGGATCACCGCGATCAGCCCGCTGAGCCGCTGGCTCGTGAAGCGTGACCGCACGACCGCCCCGAGCGTGCGATCGAGGCCCCCGAGCCAGCGTCCCGGCCCGCCGCCGATGACGACGAGGGTCCCCTGGCGGGCGAGGGCGCGCCGGATGCGGGACAGGGGATAGCCGCCCGCGATGTCCAGGACGACGTCGTAGCGGCGCGCCACTTCCGCGAAGTCGTCGAGCGTGTAGTCGACGACGTGGTCGGCCCCGATCGAGCAGACCATGTCCGCGTTCCTCGTGCTGCATACGCCGGTGACCTCCGCCCCGAACGACCTGGCGATCTGTACCGCGAACGTCCCCACGCCCCCGGCCGCGCCGATGATCAGCACCTTCTGTCCCGGCTGGACCTTGCCCTTGTCGCGGAGGCCCTGGAGGGCGGTGACTGCCGCCACGGGGACCGCCGCCGCCTGCTCGAAGGTGAGGTTGGGCGGCTTCGGCACGAGATTGCGCGGTCGAGCGCGGGCGAGCTCGGCGAAGGAGCCGTCGCGGGCGCCGAACACCTCGTCACCCGGCTTGAACGTGGTCACGTCCTTCCCGACCGCTTCGACCCGTCCCGCCAGGTCGGTGCCGAGGACGCTGCGTGTCGGCCTGTGCAGCCCGGCCTGGGTGCGGAGGAAGTAGGGTCGGCCGCGCATGAGGTGCCAGTCGAGCGGGTTCACCGACGCGGCGCGGACGCGCACGAGCAGCTCGTCGGCGCCGATCGCCGGCGTCTCGACGTCCTTGAGCTCCAGGACATCCGGTGAGCCGTACCTGCGGTAGACGATTGCCTTCATCCGATTCTCCTGGGCCGTCGGGATGGGCGTACACTGTAAGTAGGACGGGGCAAGCGTAACGTACGCCGTAAGTTTGTCAAGCCTCGGACCTGCCTCCACCAGTTGTAGGAATTGCGACGAGCAGGGAGCCCGTGGATGGCAACGCCGCCTGGTTCGAACGCCGCGCCCCGAAGCCCGTTGAGCACGGAGCGGGTGCTGCGGGCCGCCGTCTCCCTCGCTGATGCGAGCGGGATCGAGGCGCTGAGCATGCGCCGGCTTGGCCGCGAGCTCGGGGTGAAGGCGATGTCGCTCTACAACCATGTCGCCAACAAGGACGACATCCTGGTCGGCATGGTCGACATCGTCGTGGGCGAGATGGAGCTGCCTTTGGGCGCGGGCGACTGGAAGTCCGCCTTGCGTCGGAGTGCGACCTCAGCCCACCAGGTCCTCCTGCGTCACCGCTGGGCGGGCGGGCTCCTCATGTCGGGCGCCGCCAACGTTGCTCCCGCGCGGCTGCGCTACACGGACTCCGTCCTGCGCTGCCTCCGGGATGGGGGCTTCTCGATCGAGCTGACCGATCGCGCCTATCACGCCCTCGACAGCCACATCATCGGGTTCACGCTCTGGCAGCTGAGCCTGCCGTTCAGGACGGATGAGGAGCTTGTCCGCGTGGCCCGAACGGTCCTCCGGGAGCTGGCCGCCGA
The DNA here is from genome assembly GCA_963801445.1 of uncultured Chloroflexia bacterium. GTDB lineage: Bacteria > Chloroflexota > Limnocylindria > Limnocylindrales > CSP1-4 > CTSoil-043. The sequence continues at coordinate 24,155 of CAWDEW010000009.1, forward strand.
CGAGTTCCCCTACGTCGCCGAGCACATCAGGCAGCACCTCGCCGAGGCGAGCTCGGAAGGCCCGAGCGAGTTCGACTTCGGGCTCGACCTGATCCTCGACGGGCTCGAGAGGGTCCAGAAGGGACCGGATCCGTCAGGGTCGCCGGCCTAGGTGTCGTCGCCACCACCGGGGGCGCGCGGAGCTATCGGCCGACGCGGGCCGGCGCGCGCGGTCGACGGTCGCGTCAGCCCGTCGCAGGCGGTGCTGCGAGCGGGGAGACCGGGAGCTCGACGATCGTCCTGACCTGTGCGGGCGGCGTCCCGGGCTCGCTCAGGTAGACCTCGCGGGGCGGGCCCGCGGCAGCGAGATCGTGGCTGCCGGTCCACTCGGCCAGCGTGTCGTAGGCGGTCCCCAGGGTGTCGTACGGACCGACATGGAGGATCGTGGCGAACGTGCCGGCCGGGAGCTCGCCGATGCGCCAACCCTCGGGGGGATCGGTCGCACCGGCCACGGGCGCGCAGATCTCGACGTCGAACGGGTCGTCCCCGTTGGGCGCGCCGTGGTAGATGACGAAGGGCGGGCCTTTTGCCTCGCCGCCCCGTGCCTGGAGGTGCCCGTAGACGTCGCCGAATGCTCCGCCGATGACGCCGCCGATCTCGGACAGCGTGACCGGGATCCGCTTCGACAGGACGAGGGCCGCGTCCCGCTCGGTGATCCTGACCTGGGCACCCATCTCGGCCTCCTCGTCGACCCGATCTCGCGACCAACGGGTCGCGCCCAGCGTGGTCGTAGCCTGGCCGTCCGCCCAGAGGCATTCGGATCGAATGACCGGCGGAGCGCGAGACGTTTCGGGCCCGGAAAGCCTCGGACACGCGTGCCGTCTCGGGATGCGCGTTTCCGCAGCCGCTGACAAGGGTCACGATCGTCATCTGACACGACGCGCCTGATTCCTCTCGGTTTGACGTATGCCGATATCGGAATATGATTGGCCCATGGCACGAGCAGCGACGACGTCGGACGTCTTCAACGCGATCGCCGAGCCGCAGCGCCGGGAGATCCTGGTGCTGCTGCGGGCGGGTGAGAGGCCGGTGACCGAGTTGGCCCAGGAGCTGGGGATGACCCAGCCGGGGGCGTCCAAACACCTGCGGGTGCTCCGGGAGGTCGGACTGGTGCGGGACCGCAAGGCAGGCAAGCAACGCCTGTACGGCCTTGACGCCCGCGGGCTGCGACCGGTTCACGAGTGGACCGGCGGGTTCGAGCGGTTCTGGAACGAGAGCTTCGACCGGCTGGACGCGTACGTGCAGGACCTCAAGCAGGCAAGGCAGGAGGAGTGACCGATGGCAGCGACAGGACGGGACGCGCCGGCGCAGTCAGCGACGGCCGACCGCGAGATCGTGATCTCCCGGGTCATCAGTGCCCCACGGGAGCTGGTGTTCGAGGCGTTCACCGAAGTCCGGCACCTGTCGCGATGGTGGGGACCGGAGGGGTTCACCACCACCACGCGGGCGTTCGAGTTCCGCGTCGGCGGGGAGTGGGACTTCGTGATGCACGGACCGGACGGGACGGACTACCAGGAGTGGATCTCCTGGACCGAGATCGCCCCGCCGGAGCGGATCGCGCTGCTGCACGGTGAGTCCCGCGGCGACCCGAACGCCTTCGTGTCGGTTCTCACGTTCGCGTCCGACGGCGCGGCGACCCGGATCGAGATGCGCACGGTGTTCCCCACCAGGGAGCTGCGCGACGAGGCGGTCGAGAAGTACCACGCGATCGAGGGCGGCCAGCAGACCCTGAGCAAGCTGGCTGCCTACGTCACCGAGATCGTTCGGAAGGGAGTTGAGGATTGATGGTCGGGAAGGTGTTCTTCAGCGTGACGATGTCGCTGGACGGGTTCATCGCGCCCGGGTCTCTCGGGGAATTGATGGGGCAGCAGTGGATGGAGCTGCAGCAGTGGATGTTCCCGCAGCGGTTCTTCCGGGAGAACCTGAAGCTCGGCGAGGGCGGCGAGGAAGGGCGCGACAACGACATCGCGCGGGAGACGTTCGAGCGCACCGGCTCGAGCGTGATGGGCAAGCGCATGTTCGACGCCGGCGAGCAGATGTGGCCGGAGGAGGCGCCGTTCCACACGCCGGTCTTCGTCGTGACGCACGAGAAGCGTGACCGCTGGGAGCGGCCGGGCGGGACCACCTTCCACTTCGTCAACGACGGCATCGAGTCCGCGCTCGACCAGGCCCGCGAGGCCGCCGGCGACCGAGACGTCCGGATCGCGGGCGGCGGCGCAACGATCCTGGAGTACGTGAACGCCGGCCTGATCGACGAGTTCTCGATCGCGCTCTCACCCGTGCTGTTCGGCTCCGGAATCCGCCTGTTCGAGGGCGTGGACGCGGGCCGCGTGGCCCTCGAGCCGGTCCGCGCGGAGCCGACGCTAGCGGGTGACCCACCTGACCTACGGAGTCCGGGAGCGGTAACACCTCGTCGCGCTGGTCCGTGCCGGCGCAGTGCTCAGGAACGGCAAGCTCATCGAACGACCCGACGGATCAGAGGGTGGTGATCAGCAAGTCGCGTGACACGCCGATCCACAGGTCCTGACTATTCCTCATCGGGCTGGACAGCCGGGCATTGTCACCGATCCACGGGCATGCAGGGGAAGGGCCGTGGCGCGTCCGGAGCGTCCCCTGGCGCGCGGGGGCAGCAATGTGACGCCTGCTTCACACTGCCCGCATGAGCTTCACGGTTGCCGCCGAGGCGTATGACCGCTTCATGGGCCGCTATTCCATGCCGCTCGCGCCGCTGCTCGCGTCCTTCGCCGGTGTGGCAGGCGGCCAGCGCGCCCTCGACGTGGGCTGCGGCCCGGGCGCGCTCGCAACGGAGCTGGTCAGGCGTCTTGGCTCGGACCTCGTGGCGGCCGTCGACCCGTCCGAGTCGTTCGTCCGGGCGGTTCGAGAGCGCCTCCCCGGCGTGAGCGTGGAGCGAGCCACGGCAGAGCACCTGCCGTTTCCGGACCAATCGTTCGACGCGGTCCTGGCCCAGCTCGTCGTCCACTTCATGACGGACCCTCTCGCCGGGCTGGCGGAGATGAGGCGCGTGACCCGCCCGCCCGGCGTGGTGGCGGCCTGCGTCTGGGATCATGCCGGCGGGCAGGGGCCGCTCGGCGCGTTCTGGGAAGAGGCGCGCGTTCTCGACTCCGCGGTTGAAGACGAATCCGATCTTGCCGGCGCTCGAGAAGGCCACCTCGAGGAGCTGTTCGAGGCAGCGGGCCTGCACGCGATCGAGGGCACCCTCCTCTCGGTGCGCGTCGAGCATCCAACGTTCGCGCAGTGGTGGGAACCGTTCACGCTCGGCGTCGGGCCTGCCGGCAGCTACGCCGCCCGCCTCGATCCGGATCGACAGGCCCGGCTTCGGGAGGCCTGCCGCGCACGATTCCCGGACGAACCGTTCGTCGTGACGGGGTGCGCCTGGGCGGCCCGGGGTCTCGCGTAGCCCTAGGTCGGGAGCTGGTCGCCGGTCAGGGCAGCCGGACCCTCGAGCCGCCCACATCCCGGCCCGCGCCAGGCGCCCGAACAGGTAGCCCTGCCCGAACTCGACCCCGAGCTCGGTGAGGGTGCCGTGCTTCGAGAGCCCATGGCCAGCGCGGAACCTGGTTGTCAAAGATAATTGACAACATGTTGGCTTGCCTTTACATTACCCATGTCAACGATTCTTGACATGGGAGACGCCGATGGCATTCCTTGAGAAGAGCAACTGGGTCGCGCTCATTGTCGCGGTCCCGACGCTTCTCATCTACGCGGCCCTGGTCGTGCCGCAGGTGCTCAGCAAGCCGATCGCCGAGGTCTCCTGGGTCCAGCCGATGACCGTCGCGATCGTCGCCTTCATCGTGGCCAACATCCTGGGCAACATCGTGGCGGCGGCCCTGAACCCCACCGAGGCGCCCAAGAAGGACCAGCGCGACCGGGAGATCGACCTGTACGGTGAGCGGGTCGGCAACTGGCTGGTCATCGCCGGCTCGGTCGCCGCACTGGTCCTGGCGATGACCAGGGCGGACCACTTCTGGATCGCCAACGCGATCTTCTTCGGGGGCCTGGCGGGAGCCGGTCTCAGCTCGGTCGCCAAGATCGCGGCATACCGCGGGCCGTTCCAGGGATGGTGAAGCCGACCCGCGTCACCAACTCGATCCGACCGCTCAGGTTCGCCCACGGCGAGATGACCCAGGCCGACCTGGCCGATCGAGTCGGCGTGACCCGCCAGACGATCATCGCCATCGAGCAGGGCAGGTACTCGCCCTCGCTCGAGATGGCCTTCCAGATCGCCCGAGCGTTCGGTGTTGGCCTGGATGAGGCATTCCACTACCCCGACTCAGAGGAGAAGCCGTGACCTCGCCCGCCACCCTACCCAACGACCCTCGCACCGATCGGGAGCACACCATGTCGGAACCGTCGAAGAAGTCACCGTCCCTCCCGCCGCGCTGGTTCATCCGCTCGTTCTGGGCGGTGCAGCGTGCCGCCTATTCAGTCACGCGCGGCCGGTTCGGCCTCCGGACCGCGACGGCCGACCGCTGGGGCATGATGCGCCTGCGGACGGTCGGGCGCCGCACCGGCGAGGAGCGCATGGCCATCCTCGGCTACTTCGAGGACGGTCCCGACCTGGTCACCATGGCCATGAACGGCTGGGCCGATGCCGAGCCCGCCTGGTGGCTCAACCTGCAGGCTCATCCCGACGTCACCGTCGATCTGCCCGGTGGGTCGCGCGCCGTCCACGCACGCGCAGCGGACAAGGACGAGCGGCCCCGCCTGTGGGCCAGGTGGGCCGTCTACGACAAGGATCTCGACGGCTTTGCGGCCCGGCGGTCACGAGAGACCGCGGTCGTCATCCTGTCGCCCCGACCCGAATAGGGGTCCTCCGGCCCGCGGGCTGCGATCCGCGCTGCTCGCCGTCGACGGCTGACGCGTGAGGCCGTGACGGCCATCGCCCGCGGGGGCAGCGTCGGGCTGACCGACGATCGGACGCCTGCCGACGCCGAGCACGGCCGTGCTGACGGTTCGCCTGTTGTCTACCTCGATGGCCCGCTGGAAGCCCACAATGAGAGGGAGCACGCAGCGCATCGGCAGACAGCGCATCCACGAACCGCCGCCATGCAACACGAGACGTGACAACGCTGGACAACGCAGGCCCGCTGCTCGAGACCAAGCTCTACGTCCCCAGGCTGCGACGCGGCCTGGTCGCGCGCCCACGGCTCATCGAGCGCATGAACCGCGGGGCCGAGTCGAAGCTGACGCTCATCTCCGCCCCGGCCGGCTTCGGCAAGACGACGCTGCTGGCCGAGTGGCTGGCAGCCATTCCCGCCGATGGACGGTCGGTGGCGTGGCTCTCGCTCGACCAGGACGACAACGAAGCCGCATCCTTCTGGACCTACCTGGTCGCCGCGCTGCAGACGGTGGCGCCGGGGGTCGGCGCACGGGCGCTGTCCCTGCTGCAGGGACCCCAGCCAGCCGCCGATCGAGACGGTCCTCGCGACGCTGCTCAACGAGCTCGGCGCGGTGCCGAACGACGTCGTGCTGGTGCTCGACGACTACCACGTGATCGACGCGCCCGACATCAATGACGGGATGGCGTTCCTGCTGGAGCACCTGCCCCCGCAGATCCACCTGGTGATCACCACCCGCGCCGATCCGGCGCTGCCGCTGGCCCGCCTGCGGGCGCGGGGCGAGCTCGTCGAGATCCGCGCCGCCGATCTGCGCTTCACGCCGGACGAGGCCGCCGCCTACCTCAACGAGGTGATGGGGCTGGATCTCGCTGCGGGGGACGTCGCCGCGCTGGAGGGGCGCACCGAAGGCTGGATCGCCGCTCTCCAGCTGGCGGCGTTGTCGATGCAGGGGCGCGACGATGTCGCCGGCTTCATCGCGGGCTTCGCGGGGGACGACCGCTACATCGTCGACTACCTGGTCGAGGAGGTCCTGCACCGGCAGCCCGAACAGGTCCGGAGCTTCCTGCTGGAGACGTCGATCCTCGCCCGCATGACCGGCCCGTTGTGCGACGCGGTCACCGGCCAGGACGGGCGGCAAGGCCATGCTGGAGGCGCTCGATCGAGGCAACCTGTTCCTCGTTCCGCTCGACGACCGCCGCCGGTGGTATCGCTACCACCAGCTCTTTGCCGACGTGCTGCGGGCGCGCCTGCTCGACGAGCGACCCGAACGGGCGCCGGAGCTGCACCGGCGGGCATGCGAGTGGTACGAGGAGCACGGCGATCGCTCCGAGGCGATCCGCCACGCGATGGCGGGCGGGGACGTCGCGCGGGCGGCGGACCTGGTGGAGCTCGCGTGGCCGGCGACCGGCCAGAACGACCAGGCGGCCACGCTGCGCCGGTGGCTCGAGGCACTTCCCGACGAGCTGATCCGGGTCAGGCCCGTGCTGAGCGTTGCGTATGCCGCGACACTCCTGGTCGGAGGCAAGGTCGAGGGCGTCGAGGCCCGACTGCGGGACGCCGAACGGTGGCTGGACACGACGGCCGACGGGCGGGCGGGACCGAAGGCCCCATCGACTGCGATGGTCGTCGTCGACGAGGAGGAATTCCGCCGTCTACCGTGTTCGATCGCCCTCTACCGTGCGGCCCAGGCCCTGGCCGTCGGCGATGTGGCCGGCACCATGACCCATGCCCGGCGGGCGCTCGACCTCGTCGGCGAGGACGATCATCCCCGGCGTGGTGCGGCAGCGGGGCTCCTGGGACTCGTTTCCTGGACGACTGGGGATCTCGAGGCAGCGCACCGTTCGTATGCCGATTGCATGGCGAGCATGCAGAAGGCGGGGCACGTCACGACCGTCATCGGCTGCGCCATCATCCAGGCTGACATCCGGATCGCCCAGGGTCGGCTCCACGACGCACTGCGCACCTACGAGCGGGGATTGCAGGCTTGCGACCGAACATGGCGCGCCCGCGCTGCGGGGGGCGGCGGACATGCACACGGGCATGAGCGAGCTGTTTCGCGAGCGCAACGACCTCGAGACCGCGTCGCAGCACCTGCTGGTGAGCCGCGAGCTGGGTGAGGAGAACGGCCTGGAGCAGAACCCCTACCGGTCGCGTGTCGCGGCGGCCCGGATCCGACAGGCCGAAGGGGATCTCGATGGCGCGCTCGAGCTCCTCGACGAGGCCGAGCGCCTGTACGTGGGCAACTTCTCGCCCGATGTGCGCCCGGTCGCCGCGGTGAGGGCGAGGGTGTGGATCGCCCAGGGGAAGCTGTCGGCGGCGTGGGGCTGGGCGCGGGAGCATGGTCGTCACGGCCGCGGACGAGCTCAGCTACCTCCACGAGTTCGAGCACGCCACGCTGGCGAGGCTGCTCCTGGCGCAGGGGACGCGAGACCGCGCCGACGACAGCGATCGGTGCGGCGATCGAGCTCACGGAGCGCCTGCTGGCAGCGGCGGAGGACGGTGGGCGCAGCGGGAGCGCGATCGACATCCTCGTCGTGCAGGCGCTCGCCCGTCACGCACGCGGCGATGTGGCGGGTGCGCTTGCGTCGCTGGCGCGCGCGGTGGCCCTGGCTGAGCCAGAGGGCTACGTCCGCGTCTTCATCGACGAAGGGCCGCCCATGGCGGCGCTGCTGAAGCTGGCGGCGAAAGCAGCGGAACGGCTCCGAGCTATCGTGCGCCGACTCCTGGCCGCTGTCGTCACGGCGGAGGGACGAGCGACCGTCGGACAGCCGCTGATCGAACCGCTCAGCGAACGGGAGCTCGAGGTCCTTCGCCTCCTGGGCAGCGAGCTCGATGGGCCGGACATCGCGCGCGAGCTCATCGTGTCGTTGGCCACCGTGCGGACGCACACCAGGAGCATCTACGCGAAGCTCGGCGTGAACAGCCGGAGGGCAGCCGTCCGTCGTGCCGCCGAGCTCGGCCTGCTCTCGCGCACCCGGGACCGCCGACCCACCCGTAGTCCTTCGCCGCACGGGTCCCCCGGGTCGCGGCCACGCGCACGGACAGCCGACCCGGGTTCCGCTCGTCTCGATGACGAATCATCACGTCGCTCATCACGTGTGTCGATGCGCGCTCATCACGTCCGCCTCCACCTTGGGTCGAGTGACTCGGGTCGGTGTTGCCGGCCGGAGATCCAGGTGGCAACGACGCACGAGGAGCGGAATGACCGAACGACACACCTCCAGGGGCGATCGCCCCGAGGCCGGACGCTACGAGATCCGGCTGGCCGGGCACCTCGACGCGCGCTGGGCCGCGTGGTTCGACGGGCTCACCGTCGGCCATGAAGGCGACGGGACCACGCTCATCAGCGGTCCGATCGCCGATCAGGCCGCGCTCCACGGGCTGCTCCAGCGAGTGCGTGACCTCGGCCTGCCGCTCGTCTCGGTCACTCGGGACGAGACCGACCCCCCGACAACGCTCGGGACAGGCCAGGCAGATGTGGCAGATGCCAGATCGGAAGTCGGCGAGGGCGGCTTGTCCACGTCAACGTCAACCACAACAGGGAGATAGAGCATGAACACGAACAGAACGATCGCCGCAGCTCCGGGGAGGCCCGGCATGAGCGCGGATCGGAAGGCCGCCGTCTGGATCGGCGTGCTGTACATCATCGGAACGGTTGCCCTGGTCCTCAGCGTGGTCGTCACGGACGCGGTCCTGACAGGCCCCGCCTACCTGGCCCAGGTCGCCGCGCAGCCGAACCAGGTGGCCATCGGCGCCCTGCTCGTCCTGCTGGCGGGCTTCGCGCTCGCGATGGTCCCGGTCGTGTTCTGGCCGATCGGCAAGCGGTACAACGAGACGCTGGCCATGGGCTACGTCGTCTTCCGGGGCGCGCTCGAGACGGTCATCTACATCGTCGGCGTGCTCGGGTGGCTGCTGCTGATCGCGCTCAGCACGCAGCCGGATGCGGGACCGCTCGCCGGCTTCGTGCGCACAGCCGAGCCCGTGATCTGGGACCAGGTGGGCGCCATCCCGTTCGTTCTCGGCGCGCTGATGTTCTACGTCCTGCTCTACCAGTCGCGGCTCGTGCCCCGGTGGCTGTCCACCTGGGGGCTCGTGGCGGCCGCGCTCGACATCGTGCCGTCGCTGGGGAGCATGTTCGGGCTCTCGCTCGGCATCCTCGTGGCCCCGCTCTTCCTGCAGGAGATGGTCATGGCGGTGTGGCTGATCGCCAAGGGCTTCAACCAGTCTGCCTCGCTGCCGAGCCTGCCGGTGAGAGGTCGAGGTGGCAGGCCGCCGCTCCGAGCACTGTTTCGGCGACCTAGGTGTAGTCCCCACCCACGTTGTTGACATCGCGAGAGCCCGCGTGCTCCGGTTGGGGTGTCTGGCTCCAATCGATATGCGGGCTCTCGTCGTGGGACATCCGAGACGGAGTCTGAGCGCCTTGAGCCGCCAGCTCCTCGTGATGCGCGTCCCTCCAGCACCCCAACCTGTTGTGGTTGAGGGGGAGAGTCTTCGCGCCCGGAGGGATTCGAGCGCACGCCACCAACCATCGTGATTCAGGGCGTGGCGACGTTGGTCGAGGCTCTCCGCGCAGCCTGAGGCCGGCCCAGGCGGGGATCGACTGCGGATGAGCCGGTCAGAGGCGCGACCGCGTCAGCCGGCGACGCTCCCGTAGCCGGCCGGCGACTCCCGCGAGGAGCATGAAGCCGACCAGTCCGACAACGAAGGCCCAGAGCATGGCAGCGTCCAGCCTCCCGTACTGCACTGCCCAGGGGACGATCGCGATTTCGCCGAGGAGAGCTACGGCGACCATCGCGGCACCAAGGAGCCCGACGACGATCAGGCCCACGAGGTTGCCGCGGAGTGCACGTCGTCCCGCCCAGATCGCGAGTAGGCCGGGGATGATGGGGACGATCGGAATGAGGTAGAACGGACCGCAACCGCCTCTCCCACAGTAGGTCGTTGCGATGACCGAGAGGAGCCAGAACCCGTAGCCGATGAAGAAGATGGCGATCACGGCCACCCCCGCCTTGATCAGCCGGCCCGAGGTATCGACGCCCGCATGAGGCGGCTCCCCGCCGTGCCCGTGCGGGTCACCCCTCGATGGGTGTTCGGACTTTCCAGCGTCGGTCATGTGCACTCGCCTCGCGCCTTCTCCCGGACGGTGGAACCCTTCCAGGGCGTGGTTCCGCCGTCAGGCGCGACGGTCCGCGGCGCTGAGCCCGGTGGCTAGAGGCGAACGGCCCCGGCCGTGGACACCGCCCGGATCGAGCGGCAGTTGGCACACCTCCGGATCTGTTCGCCAAGGCCGACATCACCCGAGAGGAACACGCGGGCCGCAGGCGGGCACTGATGGCATCCCTCCATGGCGGACCGCCACAGCCGACCTACGGCGAGGCCGTCCTCGTCCGCGCCGCCCGGCCGCTCGCCGACCTCGGCGACCCTTGGGCAAGGGCCACGCCGACCGAGCGGGCCGAGATGAGACGCTGCGTCGTACCTCACCGTTGCACGAGGGGCGAACGGCCCTGGACGCCTCTCGGTGCGCGTCGCATCCCCGAGCGGAGCCATCGTGCGGATGACCGCCGCCCTGAGCTCAGGGAGACCGACCTCCGGTGACAACGTGCGAGCGTGGCGCGCCCGGAGGGATTCGAACCCCCGACCGCCTGATCCGAAGTCAGGTGCTCTATCCACTGAGCTACGGGCGCGCGGCGCGGGCCCGGGAGGCCGGGCCACGGCACGGGGCATGGTACCGCAGGCGCGGTCGCCGTCCCACGGTGGGCCCGACTGCAAGGGCGCGGGCCGACGCACAGCGGCTCGCCGCAGGCCAGGGGTCCTTCAGTCGTCGGCGTGGAGGATGATCCGGAGGGGCCGCGGAGGTCGCTTCCGCGGCGACCCCCTCCGTCACGCCTTCGGTGAGGCCCTTGGCCGCCTGCTTCGCGACCTCCCCGCCGATCTTGGCCAGGTCGGGCTTGACCATGTCCGTCGCGCCAGGACCCGGGTGACTGCCCTCCGGACGTCGACTGTCAGGCGATGCCGCGCCGGGCCAGGTGGGCGGCGAGCCGCTCCAGCGCCACGGGCAGGTCCAGCCGGCCAAGGCCGACCCGCACGTGGTTGCCGCCATGGCCGAACGCGCTCCCCGGGAGGAGCAGCACGCCCTCCGCCTCGACGAGGTCGGCGGCGAAGGCGTCCGCGTCGAGCCCCGGGGCCAGGCGCGGGAAGCCGGTCGAGCCGCCGGCCGGCGCGACCCAGGAACCGAACCCGGGCCGGGCGGCGAGGAACGCGTCGAACGCGGACCGGTTGGCGGTCACGATCGCGCGCGAGCGAGCCAGCACGGCCGCGCGGGCCCTGAGCGCGATCAGCCCCAGGATCTCGGACGGGGCTGCCGCGCAGATCGTCGTGTAATCCTTGAGGGCGGCACAGCGGCCCAGCAGGTCGCGGTCGCGCGAGGCCAGCCAGCCGATCCGGAGCCCGGCCAGGGCGAAGGACTTCGAGAGCACCCCGATCGAGACGAACGACGGCGCCAGCTCCGCGCCGGCCGGCAGGGTCGCCCGCCCGTCGTGCTCGAGATAGCGATAGACCTCGTCCGCCACGAGCCGGATCCCCGCGTCCGCGCAGGCCTCGCCGAGGCGCCGCCATTCGGCTTCCGAGGGCAGCATCCCGGTCGGGTTGTGGGGCGCGTTGACGACGACGAGGCGGGTGTTCGGCCGGAACGAGGCGAGCAGCCGGTCCACGTCCAGGGCCCAGCCGTCCGCCTCGCGCAGCTCGTGGAGCGCGACGTCGGCACCGGCCGCCCGGGCGACCTCGTACAGGCTCTGGTAGCCGGGCCACGTGACGATCGCCTGGTCGCCCGGCCCGAGCGCAACGTTGAGCAGGCAGAAGATGGCCTCCTCGGCGCCCGAGAAGACCAGCACGTCGCCGGCCTCCAGGCCCGGGTACAGCCCGGCGATCTCCGCGCGCAGCTCCGGGTCGCCCGGGGCCTCCGTGTAGCCCAGGGTCAGGCTGTCCCAGCGGGCGCGGGTGCGCTCGTCGGCGAGGGCCAGCAGGTCCACCATCGGCCAGCCCTCGATGTCGGAGGCGCAGAGCAGGTGGCTGACGGCGAACTCCCAGCGGGCGAAGAAGCGCTCGAGGGCGAAGTCGGCGATCTGCACGGGCGCCTACTCCCCTTCGGCCCGGACGTAGCGCCGCCCGATCAGGGCATAGGCGGGCAACCGGCCCAGGCGCTCCGCGAGCGAGCCGGCCGGCTGGCCGTCCCGGCCCACGATGGCCAGCGGCGGCACCCCGTCGGTGTGGGGCCGCGCGTCCACCTCGGCGAGGTCGATCCGGACGCGCCCGGGCACGGCGGTCCCGAGGGTCGCGAGGAGCTCGGGCGACGGTGGCCCGACCTCGTATTCAGCCCGGATCTCGGCCTCGGCGCGCCAGCGCGGTCGCCGCAGGAGGATTCGCCGCCAGGTCCCGGCGACGGTCGGGGTCACCGTGCCGTCCCCGGGTGCCGGCGTCAGCGTCACGTCCTCGCCGCGGGACCAGCGGGCGGCCTGGTGGAGCAGGGCGTACTCGTCGAGGTCGGCGTATCGCCTCAGGTCGTCGGCGGGGGAGGCCTCGCCGAAGATCGCCGCGATCGATGGACCGAACACCTCGCCCAGGTCGAGATCGATCCCGCGAACCGTGCGGTGGAAATAGACCTGCTGGTACATGAAGAGCCGGGCGGTCAGGAACATCTCCAGCGCCGCCAGCCCGGGCTCGTAGAGGGTCAGCCCGCGCTCCGAGATGAAGGAGTAGCGGCGCAGCCGCTCCGCGTCCACCGGACCCGCCGACACGCCGGTGAGGTAGGCGTCGCGGCGAACATAGTCCAGGTTGTCGACCGTGAAGACGCCCGACAGGAGCGGCTGGAGCCAGCGGACCCAGCGGGGCATGGCGGGATCGTCGAGCGCCGGCTTCGAGACCAGGAACGCCACCCAGGCCGGCTCCACGACCTCGCCCGGCGCCAGGGCATCACGCTCCGCCAGGCCGCCGCCGGGTGCCCGTCGCAGCGCCCGGATCAGCGTGCCCAGCTCCCGGGTGATGATCAGCTGCGAGAGGTCCTCGTGGGTCAGGGCCTTCGCGCCGGGCCGGCGGGCGTCCGGCGGGGCAGGATGAGCCGCCAGGACGTGCTCATCGAAGAAGTGGGCGAACGGCCCGTGTCCGACGTCGTGGAGCAGACCCGCGACGCGCAGCGTCTCGACGACCAGCCCCTCCGACGGCGGGCGCATGCCGGGGTCGCTCCCGGCCAGCGCGTCCACCAGCGAGGGATACAGCTGGCGCGCCCAGAGGCCGGCCTCGTGCATGACGCCCAGGCCGTGCGTGAACCGGGAATGCTCGGCGGTGGGGAAGACCCAGCGGGCGCTCTGGAGCTGGCTGATCCGGCGCAGGCGCTGCAGCCAGACCGTGTCGAGCAGGTCCTCCTCGGCGGATTCCTCCACCGGGAGCCCGGCCGCCCGCGCCCCGGATGACGACAGGCGCTTGGTCAGCTCGATATAGCCGTGGATCGGGTCGCTGATCAGGTTGACGGCGGCGAACCGGGCCGGGCGCATGCGCAGATTGTCGCGGCTCCCGGGGTCGGGCGTGCGCCGTGCCGGTTCGCCCTCCGGGAGCCCGGGCGGCTGGGGCCGCTAGACCCGAGCCCGGCTACGGGATGGTGACTCCCCAGGCCGCCGACCAGGCCCCGACGTTGCCCACCCGGTCCCGGCCCCGCACGCTCAGCCAGTAGGTGCGTCCGCGGGCCAGGCTGTACAGCGTGATCGAGCGGTTCAGGACCCCGATCCGGATCATCCGCCAGGCTCCCGCGCCCACGCGGAGCCGGATGTCCACGTTCCGCACGCCCGCCCAGTGCGTCTGCAGCGCGGGATCGACGACGCGCCAGGCCCAGCTGGCCGCCCGGCCGACCCGCCAGCGCGACGTGAAGCGGGTGGTCGGGGCCGAGTGGTCGGGGGATTCGGAGAAGACCACGGATGAGAAGACGGCGCCATCGGCGCGGATCGCCACGCCGACCCCGACGTAGTTGAAGGTGCGGCTCATCAGGAGGGGCCAGTGGCTGCTGCTGTGCTTCCAGCTGTTGTAGATGACCGCCGCCATGGTCGCGGGGGTCCCACCGCCGGCCATGCCGATCACCTCGCCCCACCCGTACCAGCGCACGGCGGCGCTGCTCAGGGCCGCTCCGATGTCGCCGCCCGCTGCCGCGTGGCTGAAGGTCGAGGCGGCCGTCAGGTTGGTCGCCCGCTGCTGCGCGATCGTCCGGACGTGCGCGTCGATCCGGAGCGGCACGAGGCCGTTGAGGGCGCGGTCGCGGTTGGCCCACGAGAGGATCGAAGCTTCGAGCGCGGACGTGGTGGTCGAGGCCCGGGTGACGGGCGCGGCGGGGCCCGCCAGGGTGCCGGCCAGGACGAAGGCCGCGACGAGCGGCCAGGCCAGGGAACGGTGGGACAGGCGCGGGCTGTGAAGTCTCATTCGACGCGCGTCTCCTCTCGTGCGCGGTCACCCGGGACACTGGGTGCCGCGTCGGGGCGGAGCGGTCGCCCCGATGGGGGGACCGCGTCAGGCGCGCGACCGACCAGGGGCCTGGCCGCGCAACCGCTCCCGCGCGAAGGGAACGACCGGCTCAGGGTACCCGATCTTCCCGTCCGGCGAGTAGCGGGTTGCGGCCTGGGCGTGGATGCCACGGATCTCGGCCCGCAGCTCGGGCGGCCCGAGCACCTCCACGTCCGCGCCCCAGCCCAGGATCCACGGCCGGATCTCCAGGACGCCGCTCACCGTGGCCTGCCAGGTCAGCGACCCGTCCGACGCCGTCGCGACCTGCTGGGTGGGATGCCACGTCGTCTCGGCCACGCGGGCGGCGACGGAAGGGGCGAACCGGAGCACGACCTCCACCTGGTCCTGGTCCGTGATGATCCCCCAGGCGCGCCCCAGCGCGGCCTCGATCTGGCCGTCGGGCGGAGGCTCGAAGCGATCGGCCGTGACCCGCAGGTCGCGGATCCGCTCCAGCTTGAACGTGCGAGTGGCCCCGCGCGACTCGTCATGCCCGATCAGGTAGAGGGCGTGGGCCTCCTGCGACGGCTCGATCAGGTAGGGCCGGACGCGGGCATGCCGGCTCCCGCGCCCCGGGTCGTACGTGCTCGTGTCGTAGGTCAGCTCCACCACCAGCCGGCCGGCCCAGGCCTGGGTCAGCAGGCGCAGGTTCCGGCTGCCCGCCGGGTCGAGCGGGCGCCTGGCCATCACGTCCAGCGTTCGCTGCACGTGGGCGGCGAGGACCGGGGGCAGGCCGGCAGCCAGCTTCTGGAAGGCGGCCGCGAGGTCCGGGTCGTACGCGTCGGCGTACTTGGCCATGAGCCGCGCGGCCAGGAAGACGGCCATCGCCTCGGGCTGGGTGAGCCGGAAGGCCGGCAGGAAGGTGCCGTCCGCGACGCCCCAGCGCCCTCCCTCGGACCACAGCGCGACGTCCAGCTCCTGCTCCAACGCCCGCAGGTCGCGATACGCGTTGCGCCGGGACATCCCGACGAACGCGGCGATCTCGTCGGGGGTCACTCCCTCGGCGTGGG
Source organism: uncultured Chloroflexia bacterium (assembly GCA_963801445.1). GTDB lineage: Bacteria > Chloroflexota > Limnocylindria > Limnocylindrales > CSP1-4 > CTSoil-043. The sequence continues at coordinate 39,600 of CAWDEW010000009.1, forward strand.
CCTCCAGCAGCTGGACGACCCGGTAGAAGCGGGCCAGCCGGTCGCGCTTGCGCCCGGCGCGATCCTCCGGCGCGTCCCAGCTGGCCATCTGCTCCTCCTCGCCGCGGGCCGGCTCAGCCGCCGCGCGGCGCGATGGTGATCGCGCTTCCGCGGTCGGTGGCGATGAGGGCAGCCTCGAGGCGCCCGTGGATGGCCCCGGGGACCAGCGCGAAGCCCTCCCCCTCGATCCACGCGGAGGCCTGGCCGAGCTGGCCGTCGCTGAAGACCCAATAGTCGATCTGGCCGCGCCACTTTGCCAGGTCGGCGGTGCCGGCGAGCCAGCGGACCTGCGGGAAGGCGGCCCGGAAGACGGTCCCGTCGAGCTGGGCCCGGCAATGGCGGGCGCGGGCGCCCTCCACGTAGGCCAGGCCGACCTCCTCGATCGCCGACCGCGCCAGGGGGTCGATCGCCTTCATGACGACCGCCAGGTCCAGCGACTCGCCCGCGACCGCGGCCGCGCTGGTCGTGGTCCATGGCTGCCCGGGCTCCCGGAGCCAGCCCCGGGCCCCAACGGAGATCGCGCCGCCGAGGCCCAGGGCGAACGAGCTGGCGACCTGCGACGTCCAGCGGAACTGGTTGCCGGAACGCGCACCGACGATCCGCGCCCCACCCAGGGAGCGGCCGTCCACGACGCCGCCCAGGGTTCCCTCCAGGACGGCGGTCTGACCGACCGCGATCCCCTGGTCGCAGGCCGGCGGCTCCAGCGTCGGGTCGGTGGGCCCGAACCGGGAGGACCCTGCGGCCCGGCCGGCCAGCGCCAGGTCGTTGGCCACGGACACGGATGCCAGCAGCGTCCCCGTGACGGCGGCCGCAGCAAGCCCGATCGCGAGCGCCGAGGCCAGGCGCCGGGGGCGCGCCGCATCGCCGCCGAGCAGCCGGCGGGAGAGCCCGAGGCCGGCAAAGAGGGAGGTGCCGAGCACGGCGAGGGCCCACGGGTAGGCCGCCTCGAACGATGGCAGGAGCGTCTGCAGGCCCCGATCGACCAGCTGCGTCCAGATGCCTCCGATCGACGGCACCAGGATGAGGCCAGTGCCCATGGCGAGGATGACGATCATCCGGTAGGTCAGGGGTCCCTGCGCAGCCGCCGGCCAGACCAGGCCGCTTGCCGCGAGCGCGACCGGGACGAGGAACGCGACGCCGACGAGGAGGTCAGCCGGCCCGCCCGGCCGGTAGCCCACGAGCACGAGGAGGCAGGCCAGCCCCCACAGGAACGTGAGGCCGGCCGCCAGGAGACGCATCTCGAAGACGCGGACGCGCACGCCCCGAGCATAGTCGAGCGGCCCTGGCCCGACCGGGGGCCCGGTCCCCTGCGGCGCCGCCCTCCGGCTGGCCCGGCCCGGGGCGGCGCCGTCGCGCGCCGAGGTCCTTCGATCGAACCTGAGCGCGGTACACTCTCGCCGGTTCCAGCCACGGAGGAGTCAACCCGCCATGCGCAGCCCAATCCGCCTCACCGCGACCCTTGCCCTGACCGCGGCCCTCATCGCGGCCTGCTCCAGCGGCGCCTCGCCGACCCCGACCCCGGCCCCCAGCGCCGCGCCGACGGTTGCGCCCGCGTCGGCAACTCCCGCCCCGACGCCGACGGCCACCCCGAACGCGTGCGCGCCGGAGAACCTGAAGCTCGTCAGCGCCGGCAAGATGACCGTCGGGACGGACAACCCCGCCTATCCGCCCTACTTCGCCCCGCGGCCCGGCGGCAACACCTCCCCCTGGGAGGGGGACTTCGTCGGCGACCCCACCGACGGCCAGGGCTTCGAAAGCGCGGTCGCCTACGCCGTCGCCAAGCAGCTCGGCTTCGGCGCCGATGCGGTCTCGTGGATCCCGGTCAAGTTCGACAACTCGTACGCGCCGGGGCCCAAGCCGTTCGACTTCTACCTGGCCCAGGTCTCCTACAAGCCCGAGCGCGCCCAGACGGCCGACCTGTCCGACGGCTACTACTTCGTGAGCCAGGCGGTCGTGGCCATCAAGGACAGCGCGCTCTCCAAGGTGACCACGATCAGCGGGCTGGCCGCCTTCAAGTTCGGTGCCCAGGCCGGCACAACGAGCTACGACACGATCGTCAACACGATCAAGCCGACCAAGGACCCGTCCGTCTTCGACACCAACGACGCGGCCATCACCGCGCTCAAGAACAAGCAGATCGACGGGATCGTCGTGGACCTCCCGACCGCGTTCTACATGACGGCGGTCCAGCTCGACAACGGCGTGATCGTCGGCCAGTTCGCCGCCGCCGAGCGGCAGCAACGCGGAGCACTTCAGCCTCGTCCTGGCCAAGGACAGCCCGCTCACGGCGTGCGTCAACCAGGCCCTCGCGGCCCTGAAGTCGGACGGGACGCTTGACCAGATCACCAAGACCTGGATGTCCGACAAGGCGAGCGCTCCGGCCTTCCAGCCCTAGCCGCTCGACCTGGTCGAGCCGACGTGAGCATAGGCGGCGGCCCGAGAGACCCCGGCGACCTGATCCGGCTCCAGGGCCCGCGCGGGCCGCGGCTCGTCCACGAGCGCGACGCGCTGCGCTCCACGGCCGTCGCCCTGATCAGCACGATCGTCGTGTTCGTCGCCCTGGCCCTCCTGGTCGTCAACGCTCCGGGCTGGAGCGCCGTCCAGCGCTCGTTCTTCAACGGGGCGGTCTTCGCGAAGGCGCTGCCCTCGATCGTCGGGTCGTTCTGGGTCAACGTCCAGCTCTTCCTGATCGCGGAGGTCCTGATCCTCGGCTTCGGGCTCCTGCTGGCCGTGCTGAGGAGCCTGCCCGGTCCCGTCTTCTTCCCGGTCCGCCTGCTCGCGACCATCTACGCGGACGTCTTCCGGGCACTCCCCGGCGTCCTGGTCATCTACATCCTGGGCTTCGGCATGCCCGGGCTGGGCATCGAGGCGATCCCCATCGAGCCGTTCTTCTGGGCGGTCGTGTCGCTGACCCTGATCTACAGCGCCTACGTGTCCGAGGTCTACCGCGCGGGAATCGAATCGATCCACCCGTCGCAGGAGGCCGCCGCGCGCTCGCTGGGGCTCACCCGGATCCAATCGCTCCGCTACGTGATCGTGCCCCAGGCGATCCGCCGGGTGATCCCGCCGCTCCTCAACGACTTCATCGGGCTCCAGAAGGACACGGTCCTGGTCTCCTACGTGGGCGTCGTCGAGATCTTCCGGCAGTCCTACATCAAGCAGGCCGCGAACTTCAACTTCACGCCCTACATCGCAACCGCCCTGGTCTTCCTCGTGGTGACGATCCCCCTCGCCCGGCTCACGGACCTGCTGATCGCGCGCGACCGGCGGCGGGCCGCCGCGGGCGCCCGGTGAGCGGCGCGGGCCGTCCGGCCCTGCTGATCGAAGGCGTCCACAAGTCGTTCGGCCGGAACCCGGTCCTGCGGGGCATCGACCTGTCGGTCGCCGAGCACGAGGTGGTCTGCCTGATCGGCGCGTCCGGGAGCGGCAAGTCCACGCTCCTGCGCTGCATCAACCTCCTCGAGCCGATCGACGCGGGGCGGATCTTCGTGGAGGGCGACGAGATCAGCGCTCCCCGCGTGGACGTCAACCGCGTCCGGCGCGGGATCGGGATCGTCTTCCAGGCGTACAACCTGTTCCCCCACATGACCGTCCTGGACAACGTCACGCTCGGTCCGCGCAAGGCGCTGCGCCTCGCCCCGGCCGAGGCAGAGGCCCGGGCCATGGAGCTGCTGCGCCGGATCGGGCTGGAGGAGAAGGCCCGGGAGTTCCCGGACCGCCTGTCGGGCGGCCAGCAGCAGCGCGTCGCGATCGTCCGGGCGCTGGCGATGCAGCCGGATCTCATGCTCCTCGACGAGATCACCAGCGCCCTGGACCCGGAGCTGGTGGCCGAGGTGCTCCGGCTCGTCCGGGAGCTGGCCGAGGGCGGGATGACGATGGTCATCGCGACCCACGAGATGGGCTTCGCCCGCGACGTCGCGAGCCGGGTCTGCTTCCTCGACGAGGGCCGGATCCTCGAGGAGGGGCGGCCGGCCGAGATGTTCGCGGCGCCCCGCGAGGAGAGGACCCGCCAGTTCCTGCGGCGCGTCACGGAAGCCGGCCGGCTCTGACCCCGGCCCTTCCCCCGCTGCTAGGGCGTCGCGCCCAGCAGCCGGGCGAGCGGCACGACCTGGAGCCCGGCCGTGGCCAGCCCGTCGATGATGTCGGGCAGGGCCGCCAGCGTCGACGCTCCGCCCAGCTGGAGACGAATGATCGACCCGCCGGCGGCCCGCGAGAGAACCCGGGCGACGATCGCAGCCGCGTCGGGACCACCCTTCTCCAGGGCGATCCCGTCGCCTGGATCGACATCCCAGGAGATCGCCCACGGCCAGCCGGCCTGCCCGATCCGGAGCAGCCCGGCGACGTCGGCGACGCCGCCCGCCGGCCGGGCCCAGGGTGCTGTCGTCCGCCCGAGCTTGCCCCGCAGCGCCGTGTCCCCGGCGCGCGCCTGGTCGCCGGCACCGTTCCCCGCCATGGTCACGAGCAGGCCGACGGAAGGCGTGCCGCCCCCGTCCGTGGCGAGCGCGGCGAGGACGCCGGCCGTGGCACCATCCTTGGCTGTCGCCGCCGCGGGCGCCAGGAAGATCGTGGCGGGAACGTTGTTCGCCGTGAGCCACTGCAGGACCTGCTCGGGTCCCGCGCCGACGTCGAGGCCTGCCCCGGGTCCCCCCGTGTAGTCGAAGGTCAGGGCCACCAGCTTCGATCCTCGCGGCCCGGCATTGACGAGGAGGGCTCCGCCGTCGGCCGGCAGGACGGGCAACGGCAGCGCACCCACGGGCGTGCTGCTGGGCGCAAGGGACGCGGGAGGGAGGTGCTCGGGGTCCACGACCTGGCCGGGCAGGTAGACGAGCGTCCAGCCCACCTCGATCCGGTCGGGGCGGTAGCCGGGCGAGTCGGGATCGAGCGACGGATAGCGCGCTCGGTTCCAGTAGGCGAGGCTCTCGAGGGTCGTCCGGAACCGCGCGGCGAGGCCGCTGAGGGTGTCACCGCGGCGCACGACGTATGTCGCGAAGGTGGGGCCGGGCACCGCGGTCGGGCGCGCCGACGGCCCGGCCCCCGACGAAGCCGCTCCGGATCCCGGCGCGGGCGACGGCGCCCCCGATCCGCCCGCCCCGATCGGTCCGCACCCGGCGGCGACGACGATGAGCCCGAGAGCCGCCGCGCGCACGACAGCCCAGCCGAGGACGTGCCCTGCACGGCGGCCGGTGGGGCGCGCGACCGGCCCATCAGGGACCACCCGAGACCGGAGCGGGCGGGGGGCGCGGGATTCGCGGGTGCGCACCGTCCGATCGTAGCGCGGCGCGTCGTCAGCCCGCGCCCGGAACCCCGTCGAACAGCGGCCGGTCGGGCGCGCTGTCTGCCGGGTCGACCGGCGTCGGCTCGGAGAGGGAAGTGATCTCGGACGCCACCGCGAGGCCTTCCGCCGCGGTCGCGATCGAACCCCGGCCGCCCCGCTTCGCGACGAAGCAGGCCCGGTCCGCGGCCAGCAGGACGGCGCCCTTCGTGGAGCCGTCCTTCGGGAAGTTGGCGACGCCCAGCGAGGCGCTGACCGTCACGCGGTCGCTGCCGGCCCACGACCGGGCGACGTCCCGGATCGATTCCCGGATCCGCTGCGCGACGGCGACCGTCCCAGCCGGCTCGGTCGAGGGCAGGATGACCACGATCTCATCACCGCCGTAGCGGAAGACTCGATCGGACTCGCGGTTCGCCGCGACGGCGACCGCCGCCCCGAGCTGGACCAGGAGCTCCGTGCCGGCCTCGTGACCCATCGTCTCGTTCACGTCCTTGAACCGGTCGAGGTCCAGCATGATCAGCCCGAACCGCTCGCTGGGCCCGGCCGACTGGTCGAGCCACCGCCGGAGCGTGCCGGCATTGAGCAGGCCGGTCACCTGGTCCGTCTGGGCCTCGATCTCCTTGGCCCGGTAGAGCTCCGCGTTCCGAAGCGCCACCGCGACCTGTGCGGCGAAGAGCTGGACCAGCTCGAAGTCCTCCTCGTCGAGCGGATCGTCCCGGCCGAGGCGCTCGAGGGTCAGCACGCCGAGCACGCCGTCCGGCCCCCGCAGCGGGACCACCGCGAGGCTCCCCTCGACGGGACCGACGAGCGGGTCGCGGTAGATCCGCGGGTCGCTGAGCTCGTCGGGGATGAGCTGGGGCTCCCCGTGCCTGATCACCCACAGCTCGATGCCCTCCTCACCGGGCTCCCAGGGGCGCATGAACGCATCCGCATGGACGCCGCGGGCCATGAGCGGCAGCAGGGCCTCGCCCGTCCCATCGTCGAGCGAGACGCCGAAGTTGTCGTAGGGCACCAGCTCCTCGAGCCGGTCGGCGACCTCGCCGAGGAGCTGCTGGATGTCGAAGATGCCGACGATCGCCTCGGTGATCGCGAAGATCGCGCGCTGGCTGTCCACCCGCCGCTGGAGGCGCGCCGACTGGGCCCGGACACGTTCCGTCGCCTCCACGTTGACGATCGCCTGGGCAGCCAGGCTGGCGTAGATGACCAGGAGTCGGAGGTCGTCCTCGGTGAACTGGCGCAGCCCGAGCTTGGAGAGAACGAGGACGCCGAGGACCTTCTCCTCGTAGAGCATCGGGGCCACCAGCATGGACTCCGGGATGTCATCCGTTCCCTGGATCGTCTCGGCCCGTGGGTCGCTGGACGCGTCGGGCAGGATCTGGGCGACCTTCTCGCGGGCGACCCAGCCGGTGATCCCCTGGCCGACCCGGATCCGCAGCATGTCGGGGGTCTCGTCCTTGAACTCGCCGACGAGCCCCCGCATCGCCGTGGGGACCAGCCACCCGTCGTCCTGAAGCCGGTAGACCCGGACGTTGTGGAAGTCGATCAGGGTCTCCAGCTCGTTCGCGATCGCCTGTCCGATCTCGTGCTCGTCGGTGAAGTGCGACAGGCGCACGCCGAGCTGCTGGATCGACTGGAGGTGGGCCGCCCAGGTCGCCATCTGGGCGAAGCTCTGGGCGTTCCAGATGGCCGCCGCGGCGAGCGAGGCGAGGGCGCCCAGGGTCTCGAGCTCGTCCGGGGTCCACAGACGGGGCCGGTCGTGGTAGACGTTGAGCAGCCCGAGGGCGGACGTCCCGCGGAGCAGCGGTGCTGTGCAGATCGTATCGAAGCCCTCGGCAACCACGCTGTCGCGGAACGCCGCGGCCCGCGGATCGTCCCGGTAGTGGGTGGAGTACATCGGCCGGCGGGCAGCCACCGCGTCGGCGGGGAGCGAGGGAACGGGGACCTCCCGAACCCCCGCCAGGTACTCGGCCGAGAGGCCACGGGAGACCTCCGCGGTGATCCCGCCGTCCGGGCGGCGCAGGAAGATCGCGGCGCGCTGGGCCCCGAACAGGTCCGTCGCGTTGTCGACGGCCGCCGCCAGGATCTCGTCGAGGTCCAGGCGGCTGGCGACGTCCGTGGCGATCCGGCTCAGCGCGCTGGACCGCTGGAGCTCCAGGCTCCAATCGCGGCGCAATGCTCCCGTGCGCACGGCGACGCCCAGTGCGCGGGCCGCGCCCCCGACGAACGGCGTCCGGTCCTGGATGCCGCCCGTGCCCTCGTCTGCCACGAGGAGGACGCCCCACGGACGGTCCGTTGGCCCGGGGATGGCAGCCGCGATGCGGCCGTTGAGGAAGCGGCCCGGGCCAAGCCAGTCGGGCGCGGGCGCCGAGGTCTCGAACGCCACGCCATCGCTCGCGAGCGCCCGGGCCGGCAGGCCGGACGACTCCGGGATCGGGAGGAGCTGATCGGCCCCGACGCCGCGAGCGAACCTCCGGTGGAGGCGGCCGTCCCGGCGCTCCAGGATCGCGACGAGGTCGTGTCCCGCGCGGTCGTGGAGCAGGTCGACCGCCGCCACCATCACGGAATCGACGTCGGGATCCCCGCTCACGAGGTCCGCGAGCCGAGCCAGGATCGCGACCTCGGCCCGAGCGTGTCCATTGCCTGCCGGGAAGCCAGCCGCGTGGACCGTGGGATCGCCGGCCAGGTGTCCGCCGGCCCCGGCCGAGCCCGGGAAGGGGCGTCCGTCCGAGCGTCGGAGCTGGCGGATGACGGTCCGGGGAACCAGGGGTCGGTGGTCCGTCGGCCGCGTTCGGAGCTCGACGTTCTCGGGTCCGAGTGACCGGATCGGGCCCACCAGCCCGATCTGGCCGGAGCCGCGCCCGCGGCGCTCCGGCGGGGTGCCGCTCTCGGCTGCCGCGAGGAACCGCTGCAGGTCGCTGAGCCGGTAGCGCCGATCGCCGCGCGCATTGATCCGGTAGTAGCGCAGGCGGTTCTGGTCGCTCCAGGCCCGGATCGTGTTCGGGTGCACGCCCAGGACGCGCGCGGCCTTCGCGACGGAGAGGGTGGCGTCCGTGGGCCGGCCGACGGTCATCGCGGGTGACGGCTCCCTTGTTGGCAGGAAACGTGAGGACGCGCCCAGTCTCCGCTTCTTCACAGGACCTGCCAATGGGCCGAAGGTCCCGGTGCTTCGACGCACCACCGGAGCGCCGTACGGCTCCTGCCCGGAAGCTTCCGGCCCCGGCCCCCCAGCGGCCTGGCCGACGCGGTCGGCGCGGGCCTCCGACCCGCGTCAGCGCCGGTCAGAGAGCCGGATGTAGAGCAGCGTCAGCACGATGGCGGCGCCGGCGATCACGAGCACCCCGAGCACGGCGAAGAGCGGGTCGCCCACGAGCCCGGGTGCTGCGGGGGTGGTGCGCACGTCGCCCGCGACCGCCGAGGGCTCCGGGCTTGCGGCGAGGACGCCGGTCGCGGCCATGAGCGCGAAGAGGATCGCGAGGATGGTCGCGCTGCCAGGGTGGACGCCCGAGCCGGCCGGGCCGCGCGCCCCACGACGACTCCGCGATGCAGGGCGCGCGGTTTGAGGCGGCCACCCCTTCCCGTTCGCGCCGGTGCGGACGCTCATGAGAAGGATCCGGCCAGGAGAGCCCAGCCGAGCCCTGCTGCGAGGGCAGCGAGCCCGCCGGCCAGTGCCACGGCGGCTGCGATCGGGCGGGCCCGCCGGCCCTCGGCCAGGATCCGCATGGCCTCGTCTCGCTCCAGGGTGCAGACGATGAGCGGTCGGCCCGTGCCCGCGCCGATCTGCGCGCTGCCGTCCGGGGCGGTCCTGGGCACGCCCAGCACGGTCGCGTGCTCCACGGAGCCGAGCTGCTCGATCCGGAGTCGCACGACCGTGGCCGGAGGAAGCGGCCGCGGGAGCTGGTCGGCGACTTCGCCGGCCGTGCCGACGGACTCGCGCACCATCGTCACCAGGCCCGCCCCGAGCGCATCGCCGTCGATCGTGAGCTCGGCCCCGCCTGCCGCGAGCCGGAAGGGAACGAGGTCGCGCCGCTCCTCGAGACTGCGCCAGGTTCCGCCGAGGCGAGCCTCGACGCGCCTGCGCCGGAAGACGAGCGGCCGGTCATGCTCGTCGGTGAGCTCTTCGTCGGCGTCGATACGGCCTTCGACGCGGACGTAGCGACGCTCCCCGGATGCAGCCATGGCTCGCGCCTCGGCGATCGAGACGGTGGGGGTCACGGCCAGCAGGCGCGCCACCCGGGCGCGAGGACCGTAGGACCGGAGCAGGACCGTGCCGACCGCGATGGCGGCGAGGCCGGCGGCAAGGACGAGGAGGGGGGTCACGGGGCGGGATCGTAGCAGCGGGCTCGCGGGAGCGCCTGCCGGCCCGGCCTGACCGGTCGCTCCTCGGCGCGGCCTCGCCGAGGACGAAAGCCGACGCCCGGCGGGCACGGGCCGGGCGCCGGACACGAAACGACCCGGAGGAACCTCCGCGTCGCGTGGACATTGGCCGAGGCCGCCGCCGTTAGCGAGCTCATGACCCCTCCGGGCCGGAATCAACGCTACCGGCCTGACGGACCCGGGTCAATCGGCTGTCTCCACCAGAACGGGATTCGCTGCGCGGATTGTCCACACCTCATCCACCGCGGCAGCGGCGCGGAGCGCCTTCAGGCTGCGACGCGGCCGGTCACCGGGTCGAGGGAGCTGGCCAGCCCGCCGTAGCTGGAGAGCACGAGCCTGCCCCCGACCAGCTCGGCCGAGGCGACCACGTCGCTGTGCGCAACGCGCCAGCGAACCTCTCCGCTGGCCTCGATGGCAAAGGTCTCGACCTCGGCCTGGACCAGGACGTGGGGCAGCCGGGAGGACCCCAGGACCGCGATCACCGGGGATCCGGCCCGGTGCAGCCAGCGCAGGTCCCCGGTCCGGGCGTCCAGCCCGACGGTGTGGAAGCCGTACTTGACGACGAGCAGGCCGGCGCTGTCCCAGGCGACGCCGGCCGGGGCGTCGAAGATCGGCGACGCGAGCCGGACCGCCCACGTGCCGACCGGCGACTCGACCCGCAGCTCGGCTCGACAAAGGCGCTCGAAGGTGGGGGAGACCCGGTCGCCCAGCTCCACGAGCCGGCCGCCGACCTCGGACAGGGCGAAGACCTCCGCGCCCCGGCCCGTGCCGGCCCACCGGTACCGGGCCCGGATACCCCCCGGGTACGCGACGACCGCCTGCTGCGGCTCGCCCGTCACGAAGTCGGCGCGCGGTCGCCGCCGCCGGGAGCGTCGGCGGGACTCGGCGCCGGGCTGGCGGGCGCTTCCGCGATCGGCGCCACCGTGGCGTTCGTCAGGTCCCGGAGGGCGGCCGGCGAGGTCGGGAAGACGGCTCGGTCCTGCCCGGCCGCCGCCCATACCACCGGATAGCGTCCCAGGTCCGGGTCCATGACGACCCGGACGTGGTGCCCGTGCCCGATCGGCGGGATGCCGCCGATGCTGAACCCGGTCAGCTCGCGCGCCTCGCGGGCGGTCGCCCGGCGGATCGCCCGCTCGCCCGTGACGGCCGCCAGGCGCCCGAGGTCCACCCGGTTCGTGCCGGCGACGAGGCAGATGACCGGCTCCAGGGCCTCGTCGTCGCCGGGTGCGACGAACACCAGCGACTTGACGATCTGTCCGAGCTCGACGCCCAGGGCCCGGGCGGCGTCCTCGGCGGTGTGGCTCGTGTCGGCGAGGATGGTGACGGCGATGGCGATGCCCTTCCGGGCGGCCGCGTCGGTCACGCGCCGGACGGCGGGATCGACGGCTCCGAGAGGGGAGGGGACGACCGGATCGATCACGGGGTCGAGTCTACAGCCGCCGCCCGGCGGATCCCAGGCGGGCCGGGCTACGATTCGCCCGATGCGAGCCGTGCTCTTCGACTGGGACGGGACCCTCGTCGACACGCTGCCCTGGATGTACGAGGCCACCGCCGTCGTGATGGCCGAGTTCGGCGTGCCGTTCGACTGGGACGACTACCGACTCCACTTCAGCCCGGACTGGCGGCTCCTCTACCGGCGGCTCAAGGTGCCCGAGGAAGCGGTCGAGCGGATCGGCATCCGCTGGTGGCAGGTCTACCGGGGCGAGGAGGCCGGCGCGCTGCTGCCGGGCGCCGGCGAGGCGCTCGAGCGGCTGGCCGGCGCCGGCATCCCGATCGGCATCGTCACCGGCGGCTCCCGGGCCAGCGTCGGCCGCCAGATCGAGCGTCACGGTCTCGCCCACCTCCTCCCTGTGCGCGTGTATGGCGACGACCTGCCGTTCGCGAAGCCCCACCCCGAGCCGCTCCGGGTGGCCCTTCGGGCCTTTGGCCTGGACCGCGCGGCGCAGGAGACGGCCTTCGTCGGGGATGCCTTCGACGACGTGCGCATGGCAGCCGCCGTCGGGGCGCGGCCCGTGGGCATCACGTCGGTCCTGGGCGACGAGGCCGAGCTGCGGGCGGCCGGGGCTGTCGACGTCGCGCCGTCCGTCGAGGCGTGGGTCACGCAGCTCCTGGCCCACCGGGTGTAGATTCAGCAGGCTGCCGGCCAGGAGTCCGGCCAACTGAACGATGGGACAGGGGAGCGCCCAAGGGCGCTGAGAGTGCGGGTGACCGCAGACCCTCGGAACCTGATCCGGGTCATGCCGGCGAAGGGAGTCCAGGCGACGCTTCCGTCCCAGCACCACGACGGAGGCGTTTCGATTTCCGGTCCTCGCCGCTCGACGGTCCCGCCATCGCGCTCCGGCGCGCCCGCCGGCCGGCCGGGTCATCCCGAGCAGCCAGCTGCCCGCGCCGCCGGCCCGGCGATCCTGGTCGGCGACGGCGACGTCCCGCTGCGTCGAGCGCTCGATGATGCCTGGCCGGGCTGGGCCCACGGCGCGACGCTCGTGATCGCCGCCGACGGCGGGGCGCGCAAGGCGGCCCGGGCCGGGCTGCGGCCCGATCTCGTCGTGGGCGACGCGGATTCCCTCGGGCCGGACGGCCTCGCGGAGGTCCGCGCCGCCGGCATCCCCGTCGAGCTGGCCGCCGTGGCCAAGGACGAATCCGACCTCGAGCTGGCCGTGATCGCGGCGATCGACCGCGGCGCGAGCCGGGTCACGATCCTCGGCGCCCTGGGCGGTCCGCGCTTCGATCATGCGGTCGCGAACGCCTGGCTCCTGGCCCACTCGGCCCTGCACGGCATCCCGACCGTGCTCCTGGATGCGACCACGCGCGTCCGGCTGCTCGACGCCGGATCCGCCCCGGCGTCGGTGACCCTCACGGGGCGGCCCGGCGACCTCATCTCGATCTTCCCGTTCGGCGCCGCCGCGGTCGGGATCACGACCGACGGCCTTGCCTATCCGCTCCGCGACGAGCCGCTGCCAGCCGGCCCGGCCCGTGGACTGTCCAACGTGCGCATCGGTGCGGAGGCATGCGTCTCCCTCCGCTCCGGGCGCCTCCTCGTGATAGAGACGCGCAATCCAGACGGAGGTCCCGGATGACGGTCCAATCGAGCCCCGCGACGGCGCCCGCGACGGGCAACGGCTGGCGAACGCGCGACGTGATCGTCACCGCCGTCCTGGGGGTGGCCTTCGGCGTGGTCTTCTGGGCATGGGGCAATGTCGTCTGGCCCGCGCTCCAGGCACTCGGTCCGCTCCAGAACCTGCTGTACGGACCGTGGCTGATCCCGGCCGTGCTCGCGCCGCTGATGATTCGCAAGCCCGGCGCCGGCATCTACGCGGAGGTGGTCGCCGCGGCCGTGTCGGCCATCCTCGGATCGCAGTGGGGCCTCCAGGTGCTCCTCTACGGCGTCGTCCAGGGCGTCGCGGGCGAGCTCCCGTTCCTGGTCACCCGGTACCGATGGTTCGGGGCGCCGATCGTGCTGGCCGCGAGCGTCCTCGCCATGGTCGCCGCCTGGCTGCTCGACTGGTGGTTCTACTTCACCGCGATCGACACCGGGACGCAGCTCCTCGTGGGGGCGCTGATGGTTGTCTCCGGGCTCGTCATCGTCGCGGGCGGATCGCTCTTCCTCGTGCGCGCCCTGCGGAGCGCCGGCGTGCTCGAGGGATTCCCTGGAGGCAACGCCTGAACGGCGGTCCGACGATCGCCGGGAGGCGCGCCGCCGCTGGCGGTCGTCTCCCGCGACCTCGCCATCCGGTACGCGGGTCGGCCGGATCCGGTCGTCGACGAGATCACGTTCGACCTGGCCCCGGGCAGGTGCCTCCTGATCGTGGGCCCGTCCGGGGCGGGGAAGAGCACCCTTGCCCGGGCGATCGCCGGCCTCGTTCCCTGGGCAACGCCAGGGCGGCTGACGGGTGACCTGCTGGTCGGCGGAGCGCGCCTGGGCACCGGCGACCCGACTGCGCTCCTCGCCCGGGTCGGGGTCGTCTTCCAGGACCCGTCGAGCCAGCTGGTGATGGAACGCGTCGAAGACGACGTCGCGTTCGGCCTCGAGGGGCGCCGCTGGCCGCGCGAAGCCATGCTCCGGCGCGTGCCCGAGGCGCTCGCCGAGGTGGGCCTCGAGGGATACGGCCGGCGACGGACCACGCGCCTCTCCGGGGGAGAGCAACAGCGTCTCGCCCTCGCCGGGGCATTTGCCCCTCGGCCCGGGCTCCTGGTGCTCGATGAGCCGACTGCCAACCTCGATCCGCCGGGCGCGGTCGCGTTCGCGCAACGCCTGGGTGAGGTCCGGGCGCGCGAGCTGGCCACGATCGTGCTCGTCGACCACCGCGCAGAGCTGGCCTGGCCGCTCGCCGACCTCGTCCTCGCGCTGGGCGCGGATGGCAGGCCGCTCGCCCTGGGCCGCCCTGCCGAGCTGCTGGCGGAACGTCGCGCTGACCTCGCGGCGGCCGGCATCTGGCTTCCCGACGACCCGGTGACCTCCCGGCGTGCCGGCGACGCGGATCCGTCCCGCGCCCCCGGCGATCTCGTGGTCGACGTCCGCGGCGCCGCGTTCGGCTACCAGCGCGACATCCCGGTCCTGGAGGACGTGGACCTCCAGGTGCGCGCGGGGGAGCGGGTCGCGCTTCTCGGGCCCAACGGAAGCGGCAAGACGACACTCGCCCGGCTGATCGTCGGGCTTCTCCGCCCCACATCGGGCTCCGTTCGCCTCGTCGGGCGCGATCCCGCCCGCCTTCCGGCGGCCCACCTCGCCCGCCTCGCCGGGTACGTGGTCCAGGACCCGGAGCGGAGCTTCCTCGCGCCGACCGTCGAGGCCGAGCTGCGCGCGGGCCTGACCGTCCAGGAACGGACACGTGTCGGCGACGTCGCCGAGATGCTCGGGCTGCCACTCGCACGCTTCGCTGCTCGTAACCCGTACACGCTCTCGGGCGGCGAGCAGCGACGGCTCTCGCTGGGTGCCCAGCTGGTTCGGCGCCCGTCGGTCCTGGTCCTCGACGAGCCGACATTCGGGCAGGATCGGCGGACCTACCAGGGCCTCGTGGCCATTCTCCACGACCGACTGGAGGGCGGCGCCGCACTGGTCGCCGCGACGCACGACCTGCGCTTCGTCGCCGACATGGCCGATCGCATCGTGCGCCTTGGGGATCGTCGCGCAGCGCCTGCTGCGGGGGCGACCCTGACGCCCGGGTCCGCGGCGTGATCGTCATCCCCAGCCGGCCCGACCGAGTCGCCGAGAGCCCGCTGGGGCGGGCCAGCCCTCTCTCGACGCTTGCCGTGGCGATGACCTGGCTCATCGCGCTCGCCACCACGACCAATCCGCGGCCGCCGGTCCTCCTCGCCCTGGTCGCCCTCGCCGCCACGCTTCTCCTCGGACGGGTCGATCCCCGGTCGCTGACGCGCGCCCTCGCCCCGTTGTGCACGGCCGCCCTGACCGTCGGCTTCTTCAATGCGCTTCTTCATCCGACCAACGGGGACCCCGGGATCGCGGCGGTCCTGACGGCCGGGCCGATTCGAGTGACCCAGCCTGCGCTCGCGGCGGGGAGCGCCCTCGCCCTCCGCGTCGTCGCGATCGTGGCCGTGGGCATCGGATGGACGCGAGTGACCGACCCGACGCATGCGGCCGACGCCCTCGTTCAGCAGGCACGGCTTCCCGAGCGCTTCGCGTACGGGGCGCTTGCTGCCCTCCAGGGCATCCCCTGGCTGGCGGATGACCTGGCCTCGTTGCGCGAGGCACGGCGGATCCGCGGCCTCCGGGCGAGCTGGCATCCGCGGGTGCTCGTCGGGCTCCTGGTGCTCGCGATCCGGCGTGCGGATCGGCTGGCTGTCGCGATGGATGCGCGGGGCTTCTCCACGTCCGGCCGGACGCGCTATCGGCCGATCGCATGGGCGCCGCGCGACGCCGCGATCGTCGCCGCGGGCGTCGCCGTCCTCCTGGTCGCGCTCGCCCTGCGCTGACGGCCGTCCCGGCGCGAACCACCGGCCGCCCCGCAGCGAACAGGGTCGAGGGCAGCCCGGCGCGGGGTCCGTTTGCCGGGCTGGCCGGGAGGGACCAGACTTCCAGCCCACGAGAGGAGACAGCGTGATGTCCGAGATGCCCATCGCCGGTCAGCCGGCGCCCGAGATCGCCCTTCCCGACGAGGCGGGCGCGATCCACCGCCTGGCCGACCGCCGCGGCGAGTGGACCGTCGTCTACTTCTACCCGGCGGACGACACGCCCGGCTGCACGACCGAGGCCTGCGAGTTCCGCGACAGCTTCGCCAGCCTGCGGGCTGAAGGCGCCCAGGTCTGGGGCATCAGCCCCGACGGCGCGAAGAGCCATGCGGCGTTCCGTCGGAAGTTCGAGCTTCCCTTCACGCTGCTCTCGGACGAGGGCGCGGGCGTGGCGACGGCCTACGGCGCGTGGGTCGAGAAGAACCGCTACGGCCGAACGTACATGGGCGTGCAGCGGTCCACGTTCCTGGTCGGTCCGGACGGGACGGTCGCGCGGGCGTGGCCCAAGGTCAAGCCCGAAGGTCACGCCGGCGAGGTGCGCGACGCGCTGCGCGAGGCGAAGGCCGCGCCCGCCGGCTGATCTCCATCGTCGCGCGGCGCGCTCCCGGGCAGCGCCGCCGGGAGGTCGGGGCGGGTGCGGCCGCTCGGAGGCCCGCCGGCGCGCCGGCGCCAGGTCCTGCCTGGCCCGCTGCGGGCACGAGCCGGGCACGGACAGAGGCTTCGCTCGTGGGGGGAGACGAGCGAAGCCTCAGCCTGCACTATATCAAGGACGCCTTCCCAGAACAGGTGGAAATGCCGCCCCAGGATCGCTCCTCCGACCCGGATCGGACTCCCTCGCGTCGCCTTCGAGGGCGGGTTCGACGCGCCGTGAACCCGGATCCTCCGGCGTCGGGGACGAGGGCCGTGGCGCATGGCTGGCGGCCGGGCCGCTTCATGGTGATCGCCGCGCACCCGGACGACGCCGACTTCGGCCCGGCGGCCACGGCGGCCCGCTGGATCGACGCCGGGTCGATCGGGAGGCTGGTCTGCTGCACCTCGGGTGACCAGGGCGGCGAGGATCCATCGGCCGATCCGCTGGCCCTGGCCGCGACCCGCGAGGACGAGCAGCGGGCGGCGGCCGCCGTCGTCGGGTACGACGACGTCCGCTTCCTGCACCAGCCGGACGGCGCCCTGGCCAACGACCTCGCCCTGCGCGAGCTCCTCGTGCGCGAGATCCGCGAGTTCAAGCCCGACGCCGTCCTGGCCCATGACCCGGACGTCCTCTTCTACCGGGGCGGGGGCATCAACCACGCGGATCACCGGGCGGCCGGGATCGCCGCCGTGGATGCCGTCTTCCCCGCAGCCCGGAACCCGATGGCCTTCCCCGCCCTCGCCCGGGACGGGCTGTCCGCCCATCGGGTCGGCCGGCTGTACCTCTTCTGGCCGAACGATCCGAACGCCTGGGTCGACGTCAGCGCGACGATCGGGCGCAAGGTGGATGCCCTGGCCCGCCATCGGAGCCAGGTCTCGGATCCGGAGACGCTCGATTCCCGGATGCGGGCGTGGGCGGCCGATGACGGCCTGGCCATCGGCGCGACCGCCGCGGAGGGGTTCCGCCTGGTGGTCATCGATGACGACGAGGGTGAGACACCGCCCGACGCATAGCGCTCGAGGCCCTCGGCCCGGCGCCCGCCGAAGGCGTCAGTCGGCCAGGAGCAGCGGTCGGACCCGGCCCCAGTCGTTCCAGAGGTCGGCCAGCGGCTCCGCGCGGCGCCCCAGCAGGTCCACCATCTCGCCCATCGTGAGCCCACCCGCCGCCTCGGTGAGGTAGCGGCCCGCGTCGACGTGGACGTCCCGGAAGAGCGCCTTGAGGTCAGCCTCGCCGGGCCAGCGCCGGACGCGCATCGGGTCCAGCCCCGCGTAGCCCAGCGCCAGCGACAGGTCGCGCTGGCTCGGCACGCGCTCGTCCGCGAAGCCGCCGAGCCCGTCGAAGCGGTAGCCCAGAGCGGCCAGGCCCGCCGCGATCTCCCGGCACTGCGTCTGCGAATAGGGTCCCCAGAAGCTCTCGTCGTGAGGGAAGGTCAGGGCCGCCGCGTCGATCGCGCGCGCGACGATGGCGTCGATGAGATCGGAGAGCAGGATCTGCCAGCGCCGGCGCTCCTCGAGGTCTTCGCCGCCCAGCTCCGCCACGAGGCTGGTCATCGCCGCCCGGTCGCCCCGCAGGATGCGCAGGACGGCGGCGTCGGCGACGGGATACGCGGAGTGGTCAACGGGGGCGAATCCGGTCGACGGGGCGGATGCCACGTCCCAGCCCGGCATCGGGGGGGTCGGCGGGGCAGGCGCCGGGACCTCGACTGGGGGCGCCGCCGCGGCCTGATCGCGCTCGATCTGGTCCGCCAGCGCGCTCCGGGCGGCCTGGCAGGCCTCGGAGGCCCGTTCGGCCTGGATCCGCGCGCCGTCAGCCTCGAGCCCCGCCTGCTCGACCGTCTTGAGCATCTCCGCCGCGATCGCCGTCTCGCGCGTGAGCACGGTGGCAGCCAGCCGGGTCCGACCGTTTATCTCGTTGATCTCGCGGAGCCACGCCGTGGCGGCCGCATCGAGCGCCGCACCGTCGCGGGCCGCCAGGCGGCCCCGCCGGAAGGCGGCCTGCGCGGCGTCCTTGGCGGCCCGGATGGTCCGCGGATCGGTCCCGGTCGCGGCCTCGTCGCGCCGTGCCGCGTGTTCGTCGTACGCGCGCCGCGCATTGCGCAGCCGGGTCTGGGCCGCCGCCGAGAGCGCGCGCAGCCGCTCCGCCTGGCCGCACAGCAGGTCGACCCGGGCGCGCAGGGCCGCGCTGCCGTCGGTGGCGCCGGGCTCGTCGGGGGTCGACGCGCGCGCCGGGATGCCGGCCGCGGGCTCCCCGGACGAACCCTCGGCGCGAACAGGATCGAACGGGCGTTCACCCGACTCGCCGCCGCCGCCCGCGGGTGGCCGCCGGGTGCCGGCGTCATCGGGCCGGGACGCGAAGGCCAGGGGCGTTGGCGAGGTCGCGATTCCCACGGCCACGGGGATGCGACCCTCGACCGGCATCCCGATCGACCCGGTCGGCTGGCGCGCCGGAACCCCATCCGCCGGCCCCGTCCCCGGGGCCATGACCGGGACCCGCGCGTCGCGCCGGGCGGGCCGCTGCGTGGGGTCCTCGATCGTGGCGAGGGTCGCCGACCGGGCGGGCGACACGCCCGGCGCGATCGTGATGCGCACCTCTCGCCTGCTGGCCGGCCGTGCCCGGAGCACTTCGACGAGCGTCGCTCCTGCGGCAAGACCGAGCCCGAGGGAGAAGGCTGCGATCAGGAACTCGGTCGAGCTCACGATCCTCCTCGGGCGGGGCACCCGGACTCCAGGCTGGCCCGTCCAGCGTCCCCGGTCCGAGGCCGAGGGTAGCTGCGCAGGCCGGACGCGTCAATGCGGGCATCGCCGGATACGGCTCTCGGCCACGTCGCGCAACGGTTCGTCGGGAGCGCCCGAGCGCCCAGGGCGGGTGCGTGCACTCGGACCGCCCGTCGTGTAGATTGCTCGGGCGCCGACCCACCCGAGTGGATCGGAGATCGGCATGCGCCCCGGCCAGCCCAGCATCGAGGATCAGGCGACCGCATCGTGGCCATCGACCCGACCCAGGAGTTCCTCGTCCAGCCGGTGGACGCTTCCTGGCTCCAGTGCAACATCGAGTGCCAGGAGGCCTGCCCCGTCGGCACGAACTGCCGGGGCTACCTGAACCTCGCCGCCGAAGGGCGGTTCGAGGAGGGCTACCTGCTCTCTCGGGAGCCGAACCCCGTGGCCGCGATGTGCTCGTACGTCTGCTCGGCCCCGTGCGAGCGGGCCTGCCGGCGCGGCGACATCGATCGGCCGCTCGCGATCCGGGCGATGAAGCGCTTCCTCGTCGAGTGGCACGAAGCCTCGGGCATCCCCGACGTCGTGCCCCAGATCACGCCTCGCGACGAGCGCGTGGCCGTGATCGGCGCCGGTCCGGCCGGCCTGGCCGTCGCCCGCGAGCTGGCCGTCAAGGGCTACCAGGTCACGGTCTTCGACTCGCTCCCCTTCGCCGGGGGGACGATGCTGATCGGCGTGCCCGCCTTCCGCCTCCCCCGCGAGGCGATCGAGATGGACGTCCGGCTCGTGGAGCGCCTCGGCGTGCAGTTCCGCTACGGGACGTCCGTCGGCAAGGACGTCACGTTCGCCGACCTGCTGCGCGACCACGATGCGATCGCGATCTGCGCGGGCGCGATGGACGCGGTCGGCCTGGACATCCCGGGCGGCGACCTCGACGGCGTCCAGTACGGCGTCGACTTCATGCGCAAGGCCAACCTCGGGGAGCCGCTGGTCGTCGGTCGCGACGTCGTCGTGGTGGGCGGTGGCTACACGGCGATGGACTGCTCCCGGACCAGCCTCCGCCACGGCGCCGAGAACGTGACCATCGCCTACCGCCGGACGCGCTCGGAGCTGGTCGTCGACGAGGAGGAGCTGGGCGAGACCGAGCGCGAGGGCGTCAAGATGGAGTTCCTCGTCAGCCCGATCGAGCTGCTCGGCGAGGACGGCAAGCTGACCGGGGTCCGCTTCATCCGCAACAAGCTGGGCGAGCCCGACGCCTCCGGCCGGCGCTCCCCGATCCCGATCCCGGGCAGCGAGTTCACCGTTCCCGCGGACACGGTCATCCCCGCCGTGTCGCAGGCCGCGGACCTCTCGTTCCTGCCCGTGGAGGGCAGCTTCGAGGTCGCCCGCGGCCGGGTGAAGGTCGACCCCGCCACCTACGCCACGAATACGCGGGGCGTCTTCGCGGCCGGCGACTTCGTGACCGGGCCGGCGACGCTGATCGAGGCCGCCGGGCACGGCAAGAAGTGCGCCTACGCGATCGACCGCTACCTGTCCGGCCGCGCCGACGTCACGGTCGCCACGAACGTGAAGATCACGTCGTCGTGGCGCCACGACATGCCCGAGCTCTACGACGTCCTGCCCCGCCAGCACATCCCGTCGGCCCCGGTCGAGGTGCGCATGCCGTCGCGCGACCCGGTGGTCAACTTCACGACCCCGGTGGAGCTGGGCTACACGACCACCCAGGCAGTGGCCGAGTCGACGCGCTGCCTGATGTGCAACTACAACATCTGGTTCGACCCCTTCCGGTGCGTCCTGTGCGGCGCCTGCGCCGACGTCTGCCCCGAGGGCGTCATCCACATGATCGACGTCAACCAGATGAAGTCGGAGGGGTTCCTTCCGGAGCTCGAGGAGGCCAACGGCTGGCAGCAGGGGGCCGCGATGGTCCTCGACGAGGAGCGCTGCATCCGCTGCGCACTGTGTGTCAAGCGATGCCCGTTTGACGCCATTACGATGGAGCGGTTCGAGCTCCAGGAGATCTCGACCGACGGGCGGCTCTACAAGGAGTCGTACCGGGACGCGCAGCTGGCCGGCACCCCCGGCGTCGCAGGAGGACCCAGGTGAGCTTCCTGGAGCGAGTGGATCAGTCGATCCGGAGGAGCGCGGTCTTCCGGTCCCTGTTCCGCAACCCGTACCCCAACGACGAACGGTCGCGGGCGTACGCGGTCATGAACAACGTCTTCCTGCACCTGCACCCGGTCCGGGTCCGGCAGCACGCGGTCAAGTTCGCCTACACGTTCTGCCTGGGCGGGCTGAGCTTCTTCCTGTTCCTGGTCCTGACCGTGACGGGCGTCTACCTGATGTTCTTCTACGCGCCGTCGGCGACCCAGGCCTACTCGGACATCCTGAAGATCCAGGCCGAGGTGCCCTTCGGGCTCCTGACCAGGAACATCCACCGGTGGGCGGCCCACCTGATGGTGTTCTTCGTCTTCCTGCACATGATGCGGGTCTTCTACCACGGCGCCTACAAGCCACCCCGGGAGTTCAACTGGGTGGTCGGCGTGGTGCTCCTCTTCCTGACCCTCTTCCTGAGCTTCACCGGCTACCTGCTGCCGTGGGACCAGATCGCCTACTGGGCGATCACGATCGGCTCGAACATGGCCGGCTACGCCCCGCTCTTCAACACACCCTCGAAGCTCCTGCTCCTCGCCGGCCTGGAGGTGTCGGGCAACACCCTCCTGCGCTTCTACGTGCTCCACATCATGGTCTTCCCGCTGGCCGCGGCCGTCTTCCTGGCCGTCCACTTCTGGCGGATTCGGAAAGATGGGGGAATCTCGGGGCCGCTATGACGGGCCATCGCGTCGTTCCCGCCTCGACCGACTCGCTCACCCACCTCGGGGTGCGCGCGGGGCTGCCTGCGCTCGCGTCCCCTTGCGGCCCGCGGGAGCGCGCATGACGGACCAGAAGGCGCCGCCGGAGCGCCGCGTCGTGCTCCCCGTGGATCCGACGCGCCGCACCGAGATCGACAAGCAGCGCGTCCCGATGTCGGCGCGACCGTATCGCCTGCTCGCGCTCGTCAAGCAGGATGCCGTCGTGCGGGTCCAGAAGGAACCCGACGACACGGTCATGACCTGGCCGCACCTGCTCTCGATCGAGTTCCTGGCCGCGGTGTTCATGAGCGTCTTCCTCCTGTTCATGGGGCTGTTCGTGAACGCCCCGCTGGAGGAGCTGGCCAACCCCAACGTCACCCCCGAGGTGGCCAAGGCGCCCTGGTACTTCCTCGGCCTCCAGGAGCTCCTCGCCTACTTCCACCCGACGGTGGCCGGCGCGCTGGTGCCCCTCTTCGTGCTGGTCGGCGCCGCCCTGATCCCGTACGTGGACCGGGGCAACATCCGAGCCGTGCGCCCCTCGGAGCGCAAGACCGCGGTGGTGCTCTTCACCCTGTTCTGCGGGCTCGGCCTGGTGGTCACCTTCATCGGCATCTTCTTCCGGGGTCCCGGCTACGCGTTCACGCTGCCGTGGGTCCAGGGCTTCCACTTCAGCCTGTGACGCGACGGACGGACCCGACGGCATGAGCAACTACCACGTCGAACCTGCCAGCAAGCCGCAGGCGCTGACCGCCGAGGCGCTCAAGTCGCTGCGCAACGAAGCGCCCAGGGGCGTCTCCCGCCGCCACCTCCTGCGCACGTCGCTGGGCGCGAGCGTCGGGCTGTGGATCCTCGAGGTGTCGGCCGGCACCATCGGCTTCCTGTGGCCGAACCTGTCGGGCGGCTTCGGCGGGAAGGTCCCGATCGGCAAGCTGCAGGACATCAAGAACGCGAACGCGGCGCTCCCGATCGCGGACGGCTTCCCGGCCTACTACCAGGAGGCCAAGGCCTTCATCATGCTCGTCGATCCCTCCCGCCAGGAGTTCGTCGCCGGCGAGGATCGCAGCGGAGATGGCACGGCGCTCAACGTGCGGGCGCTCTACCAGCGCTGCCCGCACCTGGGCTGCAAGCCGAATCCCTGCCTCAAGAGCTTCTGGCTCGAGTGCCCCTGCCACGGGTCGCGCTACGACCGGCTGGGCACGAAGGTCAAGGAGCTGGGCCCCGCGCCGCGCTCCATGGACCGCTTCGCAGTGAGCGTCGATGCCGCCGGCACGCTGACCCTCGACACCGGGAAGATCACGCTCGGACCGCTCCCGGTGGCGCTCGGCCAGCCGGGCCTCATCCCGTCCAAGAGCCCGACCGGCTGCATCTGAGCCGGACCAGAGGATCCCCATGACCGACCAGCCCGGCCAGAGCCCCGAGCAGCGCCTGCCAGCCCCGCGGCCGGAGTCCGCGCCGGTGCCGGTCGAGCGCTTCACGGCGCCGCCGAGCGCGCACACCGTCGGCCTGTCGCCCGAGCGCGCGGCCAAGATCGTGTCCCAGAGCGCGAGCGCGCGCTGGGTCGCCTTCCTGGCCGTCACGATCGTGGCGCTCTTCTCCATCCTCTACTACTTCTACGACCTCGGGTTCCCGGGCGTGGCCAACTCCAGCCGCCTCGAGAAGGAGGTGGCCGTCCAGCAGGTGACCGACGTCACCCAGGGCTACGCGCTCTTCCAGGCCAACTGCTCGCGCTGCCACGGCGTGCAGGGCGAGGGCGGCATCGGCCCCGTCCTGAACGACCAGGCCAAGCTCCTGGCCCACCTGACGCCCGGCTACCTCAAGAACGTCCTGACCGTGGGCGGCCGCCTCGTGTGCGGCGATGCGAACTCGCTGATGCCCGTCTGGTCCGACCAGGGCAACCCGCCCGGTCCGCTCAACTACCGCAACATCGAGGAGCTGATCGCGTTCCTCCGCGCCCCCACCACCGTCTCGTTCCAGGGCCTGGACCCGGCGACCGGCAAGACGGTCACGATGACGGGCTGGCGCGATCCGAGCTACGCGCCCCCACCCGGCGCCTCGCCCGTCCCCGCCTGCTGGAAGGACGCCTTCGCGAGCGCCAGCTCCGCCCCCGCCCCGTCCGGTGGGGCCTCGCCCGGACCGTCGGGCGCGGCGACCCCGGCCCCCAGCGGCGGTGGCGCGGCCGTGGTCCTGACGATCAGCGCGGCCAACGTCGCCTACGACAAGGCGACGCTCGAGGCGCCGGCCAACACGCCCTTCCAGATCACGTTCACCAACAACGACGCGGGCATCCCGCACAACGTCTCGATCCACCAGGACTCGCCGACCGGTCCCGAGGTCTGGAAGGGCGAGATCTTCAGCGGCGTGGCGACGAAGACCTACGACGTGCCGGCGCTTCCGCCCGGCACGTACGGCTTCGTGTGCACCGTCCACCCGAACATGACGGGGATTCTCACGGTCAAGTGAGGGCGCCCCGGCCGGAGGAGCCGGCGCGCGACAGGGAGGTCTGATGGCGGAGCAGGTGCTCGGACCAGGCGGGACGGTGGCCCGGCAGCGGGCCTTCTTCGGCCTGCTCGACGCCGCCGGCTGGAGCTGGGCGATCGTCAAGGCGGTGATCTGGTTCGTCCTGATCATCATCCTGATGGCCTACCTCCCGGACCGCGCCCTGTACGCGACCGTCCAGCCCACGATCGACGTCGGCGTCGCCCTGAAGGTCTTCAACCCCGCCCTCGACGTCACCCCGGTCAACTTCTGCCCTGCCTCCAACCAGACGCTGCCCTGCCCGGCACCGGCCGGCGCCATGCTCCCCTGGCAGCCCAGCCCCAGCGAGCTCGCACTTCCCGCGGCCCGAACCCAGGCCGCCGTCGTGGCCGCCGGCCTCGACACGCTGCTCGTCGGCGGGACCGACGGCACGGCGCCCCAGGCCAGCGTCTTCGCCACCGTCCTCCACGCCGATGGCAGCCTCGACCCGTGGTCGAAGGGGGCCGACCTGCCCGCCCCGCGCGCGGACGCGGCGGCCGTCTTCTTCTCCGGCACCGCCTACGTGATCGGCGGGGTCGGGGCCGATGGCAAGCCGACCGCCACGGTCTACGCGGGAACGCCCGACGCGGCGACGGGCAAGATCAGCGCCTGGGCCGAGTCCGCGGACCTGAAGCTTCCGGCGCCCCGGGCCGGCGCAGCCGTCGCCGTCGCCGGGGATGGGCTCTTCCTGGTCGGCGGGACGGATGGGATCGGCCCCACGGACACCGTCTGGAAGGCGGCCCTGAACGTCAAGACGGGCAAGCTCCAGGCGTGGGCCCCGCAGGCCACCCTCGCGAACCTCGTCTCGGGCGTGTCGCAGCCTGCGCCGCGGGTCCACGCCCTCGCCACGGTCCTCGGGCCGCACCTGTTCGTGTGGGGCGGCGAGGACGCGGCCGGGCCGACCGCGACGGTCCTCCGGGGCGACATCTCGGCGGTGGCCGCGACGCTCGGCCAGGTCACCCAGTGGGCCGCTCCCGGATCGGCCGCCCAGGACCTGCCGGCGGCCCACCTCGGGGCGTTCGGATGGGTCTCCAACGGCACCCTCTACTACGCCGGGGGCAAGGATGCGAAGGGCCAGGTCGTCTGGGCCGCCCCCGACGCGAACGGCAACCTGCCCGGCTGGACCCACCTGGCGGCCAGCGACCTGCCCGCGGGGCTGGACCTGCAGGGCTCCGCGCCGATCGTGTCCGGCGCGCACGCCTTCCTCGTCGGCGGGGCGACGGACGCGGGCCCCACGACCGGCACGGCTCGCACGTACATGGCGCCCCTGCCGCCGTTCTTCCAGCTCGGCCTCTTCTACGCCGTCGTGCCGTCGCTCGGGATCGGTGGCGAGGTCGGCCAGCAGCTCTCGTACCTGTCGGCCGCCGGGGTCGCGACGGCGGACTTCGTGATCCTGCTGCTCCTGGGCTATGCCTTCAACCACAAGGAGCAGACGCGCGCCAGGCTGCGCGACTTCCGAGAGCGGCGCCGGCGCGCCTGACCGGGCCCGCCGGGCCGCGCTCAGCCCTCGAGCTCGCCCTCGCCCGCTGCCAGGGGCCCGCGCCGAAGCCGGAGGCCCGCCCGCGCCCAGGCGTCCATCCCGCCGGCGACGTTCGTGACGTCGGTCCAGCCGTTGCGGGCCAGGAACGCGCTGACCGCGCTCGACCGGCTCCCCGACTGGCAGATCACCAGGATCGGGCGGTCGCGGGGCAGCGCCTCGAACCGGACCAGGAACGACGACGTGGGCAGCAGGACGGCCCCGGGAGCGCGCCCGGTCGCGAACTCGTCGCGCTCGCGGACATCGAGGAGAAGCGGGGCGGGGTCGTCGGAACCGAGGCGCCGGTCGGCCTCGTTCACGTCGATCGTGGGCAGGGACGGGCCGCGGAAGGTCATGCGGGGTGGCTCCTGTGGAGGGGTGGTGCCGAAACGGGGACGGGGGCTCCCCGAACCTGCGATGACGGTCCGACGACGTCGTGGTCGTTCGACCGGGCGCTGCGCGCCGGGCGGGTCGGATCGGCCGGTCCGCCGCCGGCGCCCGCGCCCTGCCCGGCCCCGACCAGGCCGTCCACGGCGTCGAGTCGCTCCTCGACCGCGCCGAGCAGCGCGCCGAGGTCCAGGCCCAGGGCGTCCAGGTCAGGGCTCGCCGCGGCGTCCCGGAGCCGTTCGCGGGCGCCGCGCAGGTTCGTCCGGACGCCGCGCGGGTTGCCCCGCTCCGCGTGGACGCCGGCCGCGGCCAGCTTGATGAGGCCGCCGATCAGCGCCCGCTCCGCCTGGTCGTCGGTGCCCATCCACGCCGGCTCCAGCTCCTCGTGGGCCAGGTACCAGGCCCCCCGCTCGTACGCCGCCAGGCCGCGCTCCAGGGCCGCCCGCCGCGCGGGCCGGTCGAGCGGCCGGAAGGCCTTCGCGCGTCCCCGCTCCCGGATAGTCCCCGGGCGCGCCGCCGGCTGCGACCGCGTCGCGGCGGCCTGGTCGCCGCCCGTCACGTCAGCTCGATGAGCGGCCGCCGGCCCGCGTACCCCGAGTCCAGCTCGTGCCAGAAATGGATCTCCGCCGGCTCGTCGAGGCGCCAGCAGAGCCAGACCTGGCGCCCGTTCGCGAGGGCCGGGAAGTCGATCAGCCCGTCCCCGATGTCGCGGAGATGGATGTCCCAGGCATCGAGCTGGGCGACCCCCGCCTCCATCTGGTCGATCACGGCGCGGATGCGCGCGTCGAGGATCCGGGGCGAGTCCACGTCGATCTCATTGGGAGCGGTCCCCGGGTCCCCGGCCCCGGGCACGACGCCGCGATCGCCCGGCCCGGTCGTCGCTCGATCGCCCCCGTCATCGAGGCTCGGCTGCGCTCGCCGATGCGCGACGACCAGGTCGCGCAGCGCGATCAGCTCCGTGCGCCGCCGGCGGAGGTGCTCCAGGATCACCTGGACCTCGGGCAGTCGGGCGTTCGCGGCATCGATGTCGTAGAAGGTGGCCACGCCTCGATGATAGCCGGGGCGCCGGGAGATGCCCCGCGCCGGTATCGTTCGCGGCGGGGCCCGTAGCTCAGCGGCAGAGCGAGGGACTTTTAATCCCTGCGTCGTGGGTTCGAATCCCACCGGGCTCACCATCGCACGGTCGGTACCGCGAGTCCCTGGAGTTCGGCCTGTGTCCAAGCCGAAGACAGCCGTGCCGGCCGGTGCTCGCCGGGGGCATGAAGACGCGGCCCCGGAGGACCGAGGGCCGCGTCCAGGCGTGCCGGCGAAGTGACCTCTCAGCGCTGCACGTTGCCCGTGTCCAGGTCGATGACGCCGCCCGGGAAGCCCATCCCCACCAGGGTGCCGCAGCCGCTGATGCCTGCATAGTCCCCGTGCCATCGATGATTCGCCAGCCGCCCTGGTCCTGAGGCGATCCCGAGACGGTTCCACGTTGACCGCGATCCGCAAGGTCCCGGTCCCGTCCTCGCAGGTGAGGGTCTTGACCACGTGGAACAACACGCCCATCCCACGGCCAGCGACCATGGGGGAGTCCGTGAAGGCGACGGGGGCCGGGGCTGTCCGTTCGGTGCGCGTCCGATTCGGGCCCGACTCGCGAGCATCCGGGGGGTCAGGAATCTGCGCTTGCCTGAGTCGTGACGAGCGCGCAGACTCCCGGCTCAGTCGCCGGCGCGACCCGGACCTCCGCGATCGACCGCCGGCATTGGGGGGCGCGATGGTAACCCTCGATCGATCCACTCGCCCGGCGCGGTCGAGCCTTGCTGCGGCCGTGCTCGCCGGCCTCGTCGCCCTCGCGGTCGCCGGCTGTGGGGCGGCTGCCACTCCGGGTTCGGCGACGACGGCGGCTTCGCCAGCGGCGGCCGGCGGCGGAGCCGGCTCGGTGCCCAAGGATGCGTGTGCGCTCCTCAGCGCCGGCGAGCTGCAGTCCGCCACCGGGATCACCTTCGACGCAGGCAAGTCCGTGACCGTGTCCGGCGGCCTCGGCTGCGAATGGGACGCCAAGGGCGCCCTGGTCAGCGTCAACATCTTCACGCTCGACCACGCTCAGTTCGTCTTCAACCGCGACCATGCGCAGGGGAAGCCGATCCCGGGAGTGGGAGACGAGGCCTGGGCGAACAGCTCGGTCGTCAATGTGGCGAAGGGATCCCTTGAGATCGACGTGCAGGTGGCGGCACCCGGGATGACGAACGACCTCACGACGGCCGAGACGGCCCTCGCCAAGCTCGTCGTCAGCCGGCTCTGAGCACGCGCCGGAGGCCCCGAGGCGACATCTCGAGAGTCTGCCTGGACACGTCAGCCCGCACGTGGCGCGATGACGACAGCCCAGAGCACGAGCAGGAAGATCGCGAGGACGATTGCGACAAACACGACGCCCTTGATCCACTCTCGCGTGGGAATCGGGTCCGTTCCGCCCGGTTGCGTGGGCCTGCTCATCGCCTTTCCTCGGCTCGCGCCCAGGTTGGGTCGCGCGCACTGGCCCGCTGGTATCGCGTATGGTCCCCGAGGTTACGTCGGGCGTGACGCTCCGCAAGGGTCGAACGGACGGGGGTAGCCGAAGCCTTCGGGCACGGCCGGATGAACCGGGGTCACCTCGGGCCACCAGCCAGGGGTCGAGCCTGGGAGTGGGGAATGTCCCCCAGTCGGATGCCGTACAGGTAGAGGGTCGGCTGCCAGTCGTTGTACCACACGAGCCAGCCCTCCCCGACCGCCGACAGGATCATCCCCGCCGTGGGCTCGAGTTGGAGCGCGCCGGTGCCCTCGCTCCAGAGCACGAGATGATCGCCGTTCGGGTCCGGGTATGCAGGGGGCGCGTCATGGTTGTCGGTCCAGGCTGACGTACCCGTCACCGGCGGCCGGCCACGACGAGCCGACGATGGGCTCCCGGTTCGGTACCGGGCTGAGGGCGACCGGGATCGCGTCAGGGGTTGCCGCCGAGTAGATGCGGGGAGCGACGGCGGCCGGTGACGGCCCCTGGCTGGCGGCCCGGTCGTCCACCCAGACGACCCGCCGGCCGTCCACGGCGACCTCGAACGAGTTTCGGGCGAGCTCGTGCGGCGTCGAGTCGCCCGTCGCCGCGACCATGAGCGTCGTGTCGTAGACGAAGTCGGCCTCGGGATTCACCTTGCCCTTCGTGAACGCCACGACCGCGTCGGAGGCGGCCAGGCCGTAGATCCACTGGTCCGACGAGAGCGTGCGCAGCGGCGCGAGGCCGGGCAGCGAGAGGATCTCGATCTCCCAGGCCGTCCGCCGCGCCGACGAAGGGGCAGGAAATGCGAGAACGAGCGTCTGGTCGGTGAGCACGACGAGTGGGGTCCCGCCGGGTCCCTCGATCGCCGGGCTCACCCCCGTGCGCACGACTCTTGTTCGTCCCGTCGACAGATCCTCGAGCATGATCCGCCAGGTAAGGGCCCCCGTGAACGACCGGTTGTTGGCGTAGTGCCATTCGACCCAGGCCACCTCGGCGCCCCGAATGTTGGGCGTCGAGGCGGCGTCGCCGCCCGCCGCGGTGGCGAGCTTGCGAAGCGAGCCCGTCGCGAGGTCGCCCAGCCAGATGGTCCGGCCCTGGCCGGCGTCTCCGCCGTACCCAAGCTCGTCGAACGCGACGAGCGAGCCATACCCCGACGATGCCATGGATCTGGGGCGCGCTCGCGGGCAGGGCGATCGAGCGAAGCGCATCGGGCGGCAGCGTGCGCACGGGATACGGGATCGGTGCGTTCGTGGTGGTCGTCGGCTCCGGCGACGGCGTGGACGGGGCCGGCCACGGGGTCGGTGATGTGACCAGCGACGGAACCCCCGATGCCGGCGGCGAGGCCGACATCGAGGGCGGCCCCGGCGGGGTGACTGGGCTACAGGCTGCCGCCAGCACGGCGGCAGCAGCGGCCGCCATGAGCACGACTCGCTCGCGGAGAGGATGCTGCACACCTACCACCGGATGGGGTCTTCTCCCTGCCGGACTCTGTCCTTGGTCTCGCCTGTTGCGGCCCCCCGGCACAGCCCGAGGGGCCGCTTCCTTCCCCCTGGATCGCCCGATCAGGCTCAGCAGGTGGGGCCGTGGCAGATGGAGACGTTGTTCGACCTGGAGTTGGTGATGTCGGCCCAGAGCGCCGATCCGAAGAGCGAGGCCGACGCGAGCGTGACCGTGGCGCTGGCGCTCCTCGTGCTGCCCTGGAACGTCGACGTGTACGTCGTCCCCGGGTACTTCTCATGGAACGTGGACACGTTGCTGGATTTCGGGCCTGACGCTGCCCAGGTCCCGACGAGCGCCGCCGGAGCCGGGTCGGTGCAGGTCCCGACGCCCTGGGCGTCATACGTGCAGGTCTGCAGCTGGAGCGTCGCGGTCAGCGTCGCCGAGGACAGGCTGGAGGCGACTGTGAGCTGGACATCTCCGGGGTTGGCGCAGCCGAACCGGTCGGCCACCTGGATCCAGTTGCCGTCATTGTCGATGGAGTAGCTGATCTGGTCGAGGCAGGCAAATGCGCTCGTCGACGAGCCGGCGCTCCCGCTGGTCGAGGACAGGCCGGCACTCAGGTACGTGTCGAAGTAGACCACGCCGGGGGTCAGGTCGCCCTTGAGCGTGCTCGCGGCGGCATCGACCCCGTAGCCCGATGACCGGCACTGGCGCGCCAGGTCGCACCCGCCGCTCGTGGATCCCTGGACCGTCGCACCGCCGAGCGTGAGGGCTACGATCAGCCCGCTGAGGATGGCGCCGAGGACCGCGCGGCGCTGGCGGAAGCGCGCCCGCATACGGGCCGGAACGTTGGACACGAGAACCCCTCTCCGGGCGCGTCTGGCGCC
Organism: uncultured Chloroflexia bacterium; assembly: GCA_963801445.1. GTDB lineage: Bacteria > Chloroflexota > Limnocylindria > Limnocylindrales > CSP1-4 > CTSoil-043. The sequence goes on from CAWDEW010000009.1 coordinate 70,699, forward strand.
CATCCCGGCGCGGTCGGTACGCCACAGGCGGAGCGGGCGGTCATGGTCGCCGCCGTAGGACGCTGGGCTCGTGGAACCCCTGGTTCCGTACCTTCGACGCCGATCCGTGAGACGCGAAGGGCTGTCGCGTTGTTACAGATCCCCCGACGGGGCGAACGGGCGGGCGGGGCGGCCGGGCGCGGCGAGGCGGTATATCAGCCGATGATCAGCCAGGAAACGGACGTGGAAAACGCCACGGCCCGGTTGAGGTAGATCCGGAACCTGCCGCTGCCCGGGTAGTTGGCCCGGACGGCGGCGACGTGGACGCCGCTTCGGTAGGTCATGAGGTTGGCGAACAGGAGTGGGGTGCCCGCGAGACCGCCCCTGGATCGCACGTCGACGTCGACGTAGGCCTTGCCCGCCAGGATCGTCGCCCGGCCGCTCCGGTCGGGCAGCTGGACGCGGCCCGCTGCCCTGAGTCCCACCTGGCCCTTCGAGCTCACCGAGCCGAGCAGGGCGACCCCGCTGACGGGGCTCGGCGTCGCCGATCCCACGTGACCCATCAGGCCGGTTCCGGTCGTGGACCAGCCGCGGACCGCGACGCTGCTCGTGGACGAAGCGCTCATCCCCATGTTGCTGGTCGAGCTGCACTCCACGGCGATTCCGGAGGTCGCGCTGGCCTCGACACCAACGCCGCTCTCCGTCTGGGCGGCGACGGCCGCGCCGCTGCCGCTCGTCGCCCAGAGCGCCGTGGCCTGCGTGCCGGTGACGAGCTTGAGGATGTTGACGCCGTTGCCCGTCATGGTGGTCAGGGCGGCGACGGGATTGTCGACCTCCGTGAGAAGCGCCGTGGAGACCGCCGCGGCCGGATCCGGTCCGCCGAGCTTCGTGACTGCGATTGCCGACGCGGCGCCCGCCGCGGCAGCGAGGATCGACCGGCGCGAACGCCGGGCATCCGGATCGAGCGACATCACGGCACCTCGTTCCCTGCGCGGATCTGGTCCCGGCCGATGGACGCGGTCGAGAGGCCCCAGACTACTCGCAGCGGATCGCGTGCGTGACGGTGCCCGCGACGCGAAGCGGCACCCGGCCGGGCCCCAGCGCCCCGGCCGGGTGCGCCCCACACGAGCTCAGCCGTTCGAGCCCGGGCTCGCGGCCGGGCTGGCCGCCGGACCGCTGCCGGCAGGCCGGGGCACGATCACGAGCAGCGCGACGGGCTTGCCGGAGGCATCGAACCTGCTCACGACGATGACGTGGTCGCCGGCCGCGAGGTTGGTGAGCGCGGACTTCTGGGCGTCCTTGCGGACGCGGGTCTGCGCGCTCGTGGCCACCGTCTCGGATCGCCCGCCGGCCTCGCCGATCGTGAGCGACCCGCTGGCGATCGTCGCCAGCGTTCCCTGGTCGACCTGGAAGGTCACGAGCCCGGCGGGCCGCTGGAGGGTGACCACCGCGTGGACGAAGGCCCTGCCGCGACCGAGGCGCCGGAGGATTCCGGGGCCTGCTCCGTTCGGGCCGGGCGCCGCGTTCGCCGCCGGAGCGTCCTGGGGAGCCACCGCCGCCAGGGCGAGATCGGCGAGCGCCGCGTCATCGAGCGCTCCCGCGTTCGCGCCGGACGCCGCAAGGGCGCCCGATTCGGACCCGCCGGACCCGGACGAGACCAGGTTCGCGCCGGCCGATCCGGCGGCGGCGACGCCGATGCCGGCGCCCGCGATCCCGACCAAGAGCGCGCCGGCGGCGAGGATCGCGATCCGGCGAGGGAGGGTGTTCATGGTTCAGTCTCCGTTGGCTGGAAGGACGCGCCGCACGAGCGCGGCGAGGCCCACCATCGGATCGCTCGATCAACCGGGAGGTCCTGGAACGTAAGGCCCGGGTAAGGTCGCGACGGCGAGCGAACGGTTCGTGCGGGCCGGTCAGGACAGCGGCGGCCGGCCATCGTCGAGCGGCGGGTCGTCCGGCCGGACCGTGCGGCCCGGCCCGGACCCCACGACCTTCGGCTCGTGCCTCGGTGCGTCCCGGCGCCACGGAGCGCGGCTGCTCCAGGACGTGTGCCGGCCGGGATCCGGGCTCGCACCGGGCGGACCGTCGCCCGGCGGCACGCGCCGCAGGACGCGGCCGACGGTCTCGGGTGACGCCGCGAACGGGATCGCGACCGCGATCACGAGGACCGGCACGATGAGCTTCGCCGGGCCGCTCCCCGACGCCACGAGCAGCCCGAGGACCACGACGAGGGCGAGGTAGGCGACCAGCCAGCCCGGGCCGACGCCGGCGAGCGACAGGCGGCGGGTCGGAATCGAGGCGCCCAGGATCAGGACGAGGACCAGGAGCAGGAGCGCGGGGCCGGCCATCGGGTGATCATAGGGCGGTCCCATCGGCGGATCGGCCGATGCCGCCGGGTACCATGGGCTCGATGACGTCCGAACGCGTCGGGCAGGTCCGCGGGCGCGTCGCCCGGATCGGCCCGATCCTCCCGGTCCTCGCCTCGGAGACCGTGCTCTGGCTCGGCTTCGGCGCGCTGCTGCCGATCCTCCCGCTCTACATCACGGAGCGCGGGATGGACGCCGCCACCCTCGGCCTGATCGTGGCGGCCTGGCCGGCGACCCGTCTCATCGCCGAGCCGGTCTTCGGCTGGCTCGCCGACCGCCACGATCGACGGCTGCTGATGATCGCCGGGTTGGTCGGCACCGGGATCGTGGTCCCGCTGCCCCTGTTCGTCGGGGGCGCGCTGGCCTTCGTGGTCCTGCGCGGGCTGGCCGGGCTCTTCACCGCGGCCTACGACCCGGCCGCTCGCGGCTACATCCTGGAGGCGGTGCCTGCGGACGAGCGCGGCTGGGCATTCGGGCTGTACAGCGCCGCCCAGATGGGTGGGTTCCTCCTGGGCCCGGCGATCGGCGGGGTGGGGGCCGCCCTGTTCGGGGGCTATGCCTTCCCGTTCGTCTTCTGCGGCGTCGCGATGTTCGTCGGGGCCGCCGTGTTGGCGGTCACCACCCGGTCGCATTCGCCGACCGTGGCGATCCGCGACGCGGAGGCGGCCGGTGTGAGCCGCGACCACGCGGGCGGCCCGCACCGCCTGTTCAACCGTGTCCTCGTCGCGGCCATGGTCGTCAACCTGGGCGCCTACTTCGCGTCGGGCACGTACGAGGTGATATGGAGCCTCTGGATGAAGGGGATCGGGGCCGACCTCGGCCTGATCGGCCTCTCGTTCGCGGCCTTCAGCGTGGGGGTGCTCATCCTCAGCCCGGTCGCGGGCCGCCTGATCGACCGGACCGGGCCCGTCCGGTTCGTGATCGTCGGCAGCATCCTCCCCGCCTGTGCCGGCGTGCTCTACCCGTCCATCCACGACCCGCGCCTCGCGATCCCGCTCGTGGTCGTGGAGGGGATCGGGTTCGCGCTCTCCGGCCCGGCGCTCTTCACGATCGCAGGCCGCGGCACCCCGCCCGGGCGCTCGTCCACCGCGCAGGGGCTGCTCGGCGGGGCCGGGACGCTGGGCTTCATCGCCGCCTCGCTCTCGGCGGGGATCCTCTTCGAGGCCCACCCCGGGCTCCCCTTCTACGTCTTCGCGGTCGGGGTGGCCGCGACCCTTTCGATCGGCATCGCGATCGGCGGGCGGGCGCTGGTGGACGGACCTCGGCCCGGGGAGGCGACCGCCGGCCTCGCACCCTCGACGTCCCCGGCCGTCGCCAGCACGAACGACCCGGCATGAGCGCTCCATCCTGGCGCGACGTCGACCCCGGGACTCTCGAGCCGGTGGTCCTGGTCGCCGGCGGCCTGCTGACCTGGCCGGGCCTCTACCGGCGGCTCGCCGGATTGCTGCGGGCGCGAGGCGCGGCCGACGTGGTCGTGGCCCCGGTCCATCTCCCGGACTGGGCCCTGGCCGCCGTTCGCGGCCTGGGCCCGATCGCCACCCGCGTCGGGCGGGCGCTCCTCCTCGCCGGGGAGGTCTCGGCTGCGTCGCCGCGAAGCAGGGGGGCCCCGATCCTCGTGGTCGGGCACAGCGCGGGCGGGATCGTGGGGCGCCTCCTGACCTCGCCCGTGCCGTTCGAAGGGCGCCGGATGGGGGCCGGGGGTCGGATCGGGGCAATCGTCACCCTGGGCACGCCGCACGAGGTCGGCGCCGAGGCCCGCTGGGGCCGCCGCGTGGCCGACGCCGGGGTGCGCTTCGTGAACCGGAACGTGCCGGGCGCCGCGCTTGCGCCCACGACCGGCTACCTGGCGGTGGCCTCGCGCCTGGTCGTCGGCCGGCGCGACGGCGACGGTCGCGCCCGTTTCGTCTTCGAGCTGTACGAGGAGATCGGGCCCCCGTCCGCGCTGGCCGAGGCGGAGGGCGACGGGCTGGTCCCGGTCGCGGCCGCGCTCCTTCCGGGAGCTCGCCATCTCGTCCTCGACGGGGCCGTCCACGGTCCGGGAGTCGCCGCCCCGTGGTATGGCGATGAAGCGAACCTCGACGCCTGGTGGCCGGCGGCCGTGGAGACCTGGAGGGACGCGCTGCGGGCCCGCCTGGCGATCGCCCCGCGACCCGCCGACGGGCCGGCGACCAACGGGGCGGCGGCCGTGATGATCGGCGCGCGATGACCCCGGAGCGAGGCACGCTCGCCGCCGCCCCAGCTGCCGCCCCCGTGGGCCTGGCGCGCATCGCCCGCCCGCGCGTGGTCGTGGTCGGCTCCCTGAACGTCGACCTGGTCACCTACACGACGCGCGTCCCGGGCCCCGGGGAGACGCTCATCGGCGGCGAGTTCCGCATGTTCCTGGGTGGCAAGGGCGCGAACCAGGCGGTGATGGCGCGGCTCCTGGGCGCGGACGTGGCGATGGTGGGCAGCGTGGGCACGGACGCGTACGGCGACCTGTACCTCGCCCGGCTCGCGGAGCTGGGGATCGACGCCAGCCACGTGGGCCGGGTGGAGGGATCCACGGGCGTCGCCCCGATCTGGGTGGAGCCGGGCGGCACCAACCGGATCATCGTCGTCGCGGGCGCCAACGACCGGATCACGCGTGAGGACGCCGTGGCCGCGCTCGAGGTGCTGGATGCGGCGGGCGCGGTGGTGGGTCAGCTCGAGATCCCGCAGCCGGTCACGGCGGCGGCGTTCGGCGTGGCCCGACGCCGGGGCGCCCGGACCGTCCTCAATCCTGCCCCGGCGCACGACCTGCTCCCCGAGCTGCTGGCGGCGACGGACTGGCTCATCCCCAACGAGGGGGAGCTGGGCGCGCTGGCCGGGACCGGTGACGACACCGGCGACGGCGCGCTGCGGGCGTGCGCAGAGCGGCTGGGAACCCGGCTCGTGGTCACCCTGGGAGCGCGCGGCGCGGCGCTCGTCGGACTCGACGGCGACGTGCATCGCGTGCCCGCCGTGCCGGTGGGGGCGGTGGACAGCACGGGTGCGGGCGACGCGTTCGTGGGCGCGTTCGCGTACGGCCTGGCGGCGGGGCTCGACGACCTGGCGGCCGTGCGCCTGGGGATCCGCTGCGCGTCGGACAGCGTGACGCGGCCGGGCGCCCAGGCGTCCTTCCCGGACGCCGAGCGGGCACGGGAGCTGGCCACCATCGGCTGACGGCGACCGCGGGCACGACCGCGCCTTTACCTTCACCTTCACGCGAACGTCAAGGTTGTGGCATCATCTGGCCATGCCATCCGCCGCCGAGCCGCGCCTCCTCCAGATCCAGGAGGTCGCCGCGGAGACCGGGCTCACCCCCCGCTCGATCCGCTACTACGAGGAGATCGGGCTGCTCCGGCCTGCCGCGCGCTCGCAGGGCGCCTACCGCCTCTACGACCCGTCGGACCTGGAGCGCCTCACGTTCATCCGCGGGCTCCGCGACGACGCCGGCTTCTCGCTGGCGGAGATCGCGCTCCTGCTGGAGGACGAGGACGCCCGCATCCGCAACCGCGAGCGGTTTGGCGTGGCCGGGGACGAGGCCGAGAAGCGCGCCATCCTGCGCGACCTCATCGAGCGGGTCGACCGCCAGGTCGCGACGCTCGAGGCGAAGCGAACGCGCCTCGGAGCGATGGTCGGCGTGGCCGCGGAACGGCGCGCCCACTTCCGGGCCCACCTGGATGAGCTGGAGGGCGGCGGGACCCCAGCCCACGAACCCGGGGAGACCCATCCCCAGCCGGGGCCGTGACGTTCGACGCGGTCCGCGACGCGCCCGCCGTCCGGGCCTTCCGCCACCGCAACTACCGGCTCTTCTTCTCCGGCCAGGCGATCTCGCTGGTCGGTTCCTGGATGCAGACCGTGGCCCAGGCCTGGCTCGTCCTGACCCTGACCAACAACCCCCTGATCCTGGGCGTCGTCGTCGCCGCCCAGTGGACGCCGGTGCTGGTGCTGGGCCTCTTCGGGGGGCTGATCGCCGATGCCCTCCCGAAGCGCCGCACGCTGATCGTCCTGGAGGCCTCCCTGGCCGCGCTCGCGCTCGCCCTCGGGATCCTCTCGGCGACCCACCTGGTCCAGGTCTGGATGATCCTCGTGCTGGCCGTCCTGCTGGGCTGCGTGAACGCCGTCGAGATGCCCGTGCGCCAGGCGTTCGCGGTCGAGATGGTCGGACGCGAGGACGTCGTCAACGCGGTCGCCCTGAACTCGGCGCTCTTCAACGGGGCTCGCGTGGTCGGGCCGGCGGTGGCCGGCCTGACGATCGCGGCCTTCGACATCTCGATCGCGTTCATGCTCAATGGGGCGAGCTTCCTGGCGGTCATCGTCGGCCTCCTCCTCATGCGCGACAGCGAGCTCCACTCGCCACCGCCCATGCGCCGGCCGCACGGAGCCGGCGAGGTCATCGCCTCGATCGGGGAGGGCCTCAGCTACGTCCGTCGGGTGCCCAGCGTCCTGCTGGCCGTCTCGATCGTGGGCCTCGCGTCGACCCTGGCCATGAACTTCCAGGTCACGATCCCGCCCTTCGCGCGGGACACGATGGGCGGCGGTGAGGCCCTGTTCGGGTTCCTCATGACCGCCAGCGGGCTCGGCTCGATCACGGCCGCGCTGCTGCTCGCCACCCGCCATGCCCCGAGCGCCTGGGCGATCCCGATCGGGGCGACGGTCCTGGGCGCCGCGCTCGTCGTCACGGCCGCCCTCCCCGTGCCGGTGGTGGCCCTCCCGGCCCTCGCCGTGGCCGGGTTCGGGGCGATCTGGATGGCCGCCAACGCCAACACCCTGATCCAGGCGACGGTCCCCGACGAGCTCCGCGGCCGCGTGCTGAGCGTCTACACCACGATCTTCGCCGGCTCCACCCCGGTTGGAGCCCTCATCGCCGGGGCGATCGCCAGCGGCTGGGGAGCCGCCGCGGCCCTGCTGGTCGGCGGCGCGGGGACCGTCCTGGTCGGCGCGGCCGGGATCCTCTGGCTCCGGCGCCACCGCGACGTCGCGTCGCCGCGCCTCGTCGTCCCGTTCGTCGTCGCAAGCGCACTGACGGGTCGCTCGCCGGACTGACCGGCCGGGCCGACCGCCCTGCCGCCCCAGGACCCCGAACCCTCCGACAGTCGCCCCGAACCCCCTTGACAGGGCCGGATCGACGCGCGTACGCTGACTACACATGAGCAGAGGCGTGCACATATGAGCATCAGCGCGACCGCCTCGGTCCTCCGCGCCGACGGCCCGGGATCGGAGACCCGGCTGATGCTTCGTGCGGCCCAGCTCTACTACCGCCTGAACCTGACCCAGGACCAGGTCGGGGAGCGCCTCGGGGTCAGCCGCTTCAAGGTCGGCCGGCTCCTCGACCGGGCGCTGCGCGAGTCGGCGGTCCGGATCGAGATCGTCCATCCGGCGGCCCGGCTCGTGCAGCTCGAGGACGCCCTGGTCAGCCGGTTCGGCCTGCGCGGCGCGCTCGTCGTTGAGGCCCCCAGCGCGACGTCGGCGGCCGACGACGAGCTGCTCGCCCGCGAGCGCGTCGCCGAGGCGGCCGCGACTCACCTGGCCGCGCTGCGGCCGGCCGGCGCGATCGGGGTCTCCTGGGGCCGCACGATGCTCGAGCTCGCCGCCCACCTTCGGCCGGGCTGGACCAGCGCGACCGAGATCGTCCAGCTCAACGGGGCCATCTCGCGCTCGGCCCGCCCGACCCGCGCCCAGGAGATCGTGGAGCGGTTCGGGACGACCACGGGCGCGGCGATCCGGCTCATCGCCGCACCGGCGATCGTGGGCTCGGCGGAGCTCCGGCATGCCCTGGAGGCAGACCCGGCGGTCGGTCAGACGCTCGCGGCCGCCCGGTCCGCGCCGACGGCCATCTTCGGCCTGGGCGTCCTGGGCCCGGACAGCGTGCACGTGGCCTCGGGCTACCTCGGCCCCGTCGAGCTCGAGGCGCTCCAGGCGGCCGGCGCCGTCGGCGATGTCCTGGGGCGGTTCCTCGCCCCGGATGGCAGCATCGCGCTGCCGGCGGTCGACGAGCGGACGATCGGGCTCCCGCTCGGGGAGCTGCGCTCGAAGCCCCTCGCGGTCGGGCTCGCTGCCGGGGCGGGTCGCGGGCCGATCGCGCTGGCCGCCCTGCGGACCGGGTGCGTCAACCTGATCGTCGCTGACGAGGCGACCGCAGCCTGGGTTCTCGACCATGCGTGACCCGCAGGCCGCCCCGGGCCCGGCCGCCCGGCCCCCCTCCCCGGACGAGGTCCGCGCCCTGGTCCGGCGGATCGTCGATGCCACGCTCGATGGAGGGGCCGGGGCGGCCTCGACCGTCTCGGCGCCTTCTGCCCCGGCAGCCGCTCCGGCCGGTCCGCTCCCGGCCGCCCCGGGCGGACCCGTGACCGTCGCGATCGGCGCGGATCACGGCGGCTACGTCCTGAAGGACCGGATCGGCAAGGTCCTGGCCGAGGCCGGCTTCGCCGTCCATGACTGCGGCACCAACGGCCCCGACGCCGTCGACTACCCGGACCTCGCGCTGGCCGTCGCCCGCCTCGTCGCCGACGGCACCTGCCGCTGGGGGATCATCGTGGACGGCGCGGGAATCGGTTCCTGCATCGTCGCCAACAAGGTCCCGGGCGTGCGGGCGGCACTCTGCCACGACCTCTCGAGCGCCCGCAACAGCCGCGAGCACAACCACGCCAACGTCCTCACCCTTGGCGCCCGGTTCACGGGCGAGGGCCTGGCCATCGAGATCGTCCGGGCCTGGCTGGGAACCGAGTGGGCTCCCGGCCGCCACGCGGCCCGCGTCGAGAAGATCACCGAGATCGAGCGGCGCTACAGCAGGCCCGCGGGCGAGGGGCAACGATGACCGAGACGCACGACACGCGAACCGACCTCGTGGAGGCCATCACCCGGGAGGTGCTCGCCGCCCTGGGGGCTCCCGGAGGGGCCGGAGATCCCTGCGCCACCTGCCGGGGCGCCTGCGCGGCGCGCTGCGCACCGAAGGTCCGCGACGTCGTCACCAGCGGCGCGAGCCGCGTCGGCTACCACGGGAGCGCGGACGACGTGCCCGGCGACCTCGCCCGCTTCATCGACCACACGCTCCTGCGGCCGGACGCGTCGGCGGCCGACATCGACAAGCTCTGCGACGAGGCGGCCGAGCACCGCTTCGCCGCCGTCTGCATCAACCCGACCTGGGTGCGCCGCGCTTCGGAGCGGCTGCGCGGCACGGACGTTGCCGTCGCTTCCGTGATCGGCTTCCCGTTCGGGGCCGGCACGACCGAGGTCAAGGCCCTCGAGGCGCGCCGGGCGATCCGCGACGGCGCCAGCGAGATCGACATGGTGATCAACATCGGGGCGCTCAAGAGCGGGATGCACGACCTCGTCCGGGAGGACATCGCCCGCGTCTCGGACGCCTGCCGGGAGGCCGGTGCCGCCAACAAGGTGATCATCGAGACGGCCCTCCTGACCGACGCCGAGAAGGTGGTCGCCTGCAAGCTCGCCGTGCAGGCCAAGGCGGACTTCGTCAAGACCTCCACCGGCTACTCGACGGGCGGAGCGACGGTCTTCGACGTCGCCCTCATGCGCGAGGCGGTGGGCCCGAAGATGGGCGTCAAGGCGGCCGGAGGCATCCGGACCGCCGAGGACGTGCAGGAGATGATCGCGGCCGGGGCGACCCGCATCGGAGCCTCGGCCGGAGTCAAGATCGTGACCGGAGAGAGGGGCGCTCGTGAGCAATATTGACCTTCGGGCCTACGTCTTCCTGGACAGCCTGCAGGCCCAGTACGCGGCCTTCCTCGGGACGGTCGCCCAGGGGTTCCTGCCCCTCGCGGGCGATGCCTCGCTCCTGATCGAGGTGTCGCCCGGGATCGAGATCAACCGGCTCACCGACATCGCCCTCAAGGCCACGTCCGTCAAGCCCGGGATGCAGATCATCGAGCGCTACTACGGCATGCTGGAGATCCACTCCCCCTCGCAGGCGGAGGTGCGCGCGGCGGGCGCCGCCATCCTCGCCGAGCTGGAGCTGCGCGAGACGGACCGGATCAAGCCCCGGATCCTCTCCAGCCAGATCATCCGCCGGATCGACGACCACCAGGCCCAGCTCATCAACCGGACGCGCCACGGCCAGATGCTGATCCCCGGCCAGACGCTCTACGTGCTGGAGCTGGAGCCCGCGGCGTACGCGGCGCTGGCCGCCAACGAGGCGGAGAAGGCGGCCCACATCAACATCCTCGAGGTGCGCTCCTTCGGCTCGATGGGCCGCATCTACCTCGGCGGGGAGGAGCGGGACATCGACGTGGGCTGGCGGGCCGCCCTGGCGGCGATCGAAGGACTCGAAGGACGCGAAGCGAAGTCCTGACGGCCACGAGGTCGCTCAGGGAACCGGGCGAGAAGGAGACGCACAGATGGCAGAAGCACTCGGGATGATCGAGGCCCGCGGATTCGCGGCAGTGGTCGAGGCGGCCGACGCGATGGTCAAGGCGGCCAAGGTCGAGCTGGTCGGCTACGAGAAGACCGGCGGCGGCTACGTCACCGCCGTGGTCCGCGGCGACGTCGCCGCCGTCAAGGCAGCGGTCGAGGCCGGCGTGCGCAATGCCGCCAAGGTCGGCGAGGTCGTCGCCAGCCACGTGATCGCGCGGCCGCACGTCAACGTCGACCTCGTCCTGCCGCTCGGGCGGCTCAAGGAGGCCAAGGCCGAGGGCGGCCAGGGCTAGGACTCGGGACCGGGCGCGCCGGAACGGCCGGCGCGCCCTTCCCCCAGCAGGCGGTGGAACGATGCTCCTCGGACGAGTGACCGGAACCGTGGTCGCCAGCCGGAAAGAGCCGCTCATGGAGGGCTGGAAGCTGCTCGTGGTTCGCCAGCTCGACGCTGCCAACCACGAGGTCGGCGCCTATGTCGTGGCGGCCGACGCCGTCGGTGCCGGGGTGGGCGAGGTGGTCCTGTACGCCACCGGAAGCTCCGCCCGCCAGACGGAGACGACCCGCGACCGGCCCTGCGACGCGGTGATCATGGCGATCGTGGACACGTGGGAAGTCGGCGGGACGGAGGTCTACCGCAAGTAGCGGGCAGAACCATGAACGAGCTCGACCAGCACGAGATCCAGGAGATCATCGACCGGGTCCGCCGCCGCGTGGCAACGGCCGGCGACGTGCAGCCCGGCGCCGCGATGCGGGCGGAGGCGGACCTGGCAGCCGTCTCGGCCGAGCTGGGCGACGGCATCCACGCGACCGTCGACGATGCGGTCGCCGCCGCGACGCGCGCCTTCCAGGCCTTCAGCGGCTCGGGCCTCGACGGCCGCCACGCGATCATCGATGCCGTCCGGCGGGCAATGCTCGCCAACGCCGAGTCGCTGGCCCGGATGGCCCACCAGGAGACCCACCTCGGCCGCGTGGCCGACAAGATCGTCAAGAACCGGCTCGTGGCTTCCAAGGCGCCCGGCCCGGAGGACCTCGAGGTCCAGGCCGTGACCGGCGACGCCGGGATGATGGTGACCGAGTTCGCCCCGTTCGGCGTCGTGGCCGCGATCACGCCCGTCACGAACCCGACCTCCACGATCATCAACAACACGATCAGCATCGTGTCGGCCGGGAATGCGGTCGTCTTCAACCCGCATCCCAGCGCGAAGCGCTGCTCCGCCGAGGCGATCCGCCTGATCAACCGGGCGATCGTGGCCGCCGGTGGCCCGCCGGACCTGGTCACGGCCGTGGCCGTGCCGACGATCGAGACGGCCCGCGCGCTGATGGTTCACCCCGGCGTGCGCGTCCTGCTCGTGACCGGGGGTCCGGCCGTGGTCCGCGAGGCGCTCAAGTCCGGCAAGCGGGCGATCACCGCGGGACCCGGCAACCCGCCGGCGGTCGTCGACCAGACCGCGGACGTCGAGCGGGCCGCCCGCGACATCGTGCGCGGTGCCTCGTTCGACAACAACATCGTGTGCATCGACGAGAAGGTGGTCCTGGTCGTGGACTCGGTCGCCGACCGGCTGCTCCGGGCGATGACCCAGGACGGGGCGTACCTCCTCAAGGAGCACGAGCTCCGCCGCCTGGAGCGGGTGATCTTCACCGAGCTCGGCCAGCCGGGGAAGCCCGGGGTCATCAACCCGACCTGGATCGGCCGTGACGCCGCGCGGATCCTGGCCGAGATCGGCGCGCAGGTGGACCCTGCGCCGCGCCTGCTGGTCGCGGACGTGCCGCGCGACCACAGCCTGGTCTGGACCGAGCAGATGATGCCGGTCCTCCCGGTCGTCCGGGTCGGCAGCGTGGACCAGGCGATCGACCTCGCGGTCCGGGTCGAGCACGGCTTCCGCCACACCGCCTCGATCCACTCCACGAACGTGGAGACGATCACGCGGATGGCCCGGGCGATGAACTGCAGCATCTTCGTCACCAACGGCCCCAACCTGGCCGGCCTGGGCGAGGGCGGCGAGGGTTTCACGTCGTTCTCGATCGCGAGCCCGTCCGGCGATGGCCTGACCCGTCCCCGGACCTTCTCGCGGGAGCGTCGGATCACCGTCGTCGGCGCGCTGCGGATCGTCTGACGATGGAGCCCCCGGCCCTGGAGCCCGCGATCGCCCTGCTCGAGCTCGATTCCATCGCGGCCGGGATCGAGGCCGGCGACGCCATGGCCAAGCGCGCGCCGATCGACGTGATCAGGGCGGGCACCGTGCACCCGGGGAAGTACCTGGTCCTCGTCGCCGGCGCCGTCGGCGACGTCGAGGAAGCACTGGAGGCGGGTCGCGCCGTGGCGGCATCGGCGCTCCTCGACGTCGTCTTCATCCCGAACGTCCACCCGGAGCTGGTGGCCGCCCTCGGCGGCGCGCGGCGCGGGCCCGCGGGCGAGGCGCTCGGCGTCATCGAGACCGCCACGGTCGCCGCCGTCATCGAAGCGGCGGACGCCGGCCTGAAGGGCGCCCGGGTCCATCTCCTGGAGCTGCGCCTCGCCGACGACCTCGGGGGCAAGGGCTACCTCCTCTTCGACGGGGCGGTCTCGGACGTCGAGGCGGCCGTGGAGATCGGGACTGCCCGGATCGCCGGGGCGGCCGGCCTCGCCTGGCGAGTCATCGCCCGGCTGCACGCCGAGATGGCCGACAACCTCGCGGCGGATGCCCGCTTCCACGAGCGGCTCCGCGGCGCGGACACCGGAAGGTAGGCCCGGATGCAGCTTGCCCGGGTGATCGGGACCGTCGTGGCCACGATCAAGACCCCCGGCCTCGAGGGCATCAAGCTCCTGCTCGTCCAGCCGCTGGACCGGACGCTCCAGCCGATCGGCAGCCAGCTGGTGGCGGCCGACGCCATCCACATGGCGGGGCCGGGCGAGCTCGTCTACGTGGTCGCGGCCCGCGAGGCGGCCCAGGCCATGCCCGATCCGTTCGTGCCGGTCGACCACGCGATCGTGGGCATCGTCGACGCCGTCTCGGCGCTGGCGGGCAGCGAGCCATGAAGCTGGGCCGGGTCGTGGGCACGGTCGTCTCCACGATCAACGCGCCGGACCTCGAGGACCGGACGCTGCTGCTCTGCGACCTCCTCGATCCGGCCGGCCGGCCGGCCGGCGGCTACCTGATCGCGATCGACACGGTCGGTGCGGGCGCCGGCGAGACGGTCCTGATCCTTGACGAGGGCAACTCCGCCCGCCAGGTTCTCGGTGCACCCGGTGCGCCGATCCGGACGCTCATCGTGGGCATCGTGGACGCCGTCGCCGAACCCGGCCGGGCACCGGGCGAATCGCCCCCGGCCCCTCCGGCGCCCCGCCGCCGGCCCGCCACGAAGTCCCGGAGCCGGTGAGCAGCCCGTCGGTCGAGGGGGCCGGACCTACAGAGGGAGTCCTGTCAGGGTCCTGGCTCGGACGCCTCATCGAGGGCGCCGCCGGCGGCCGATTCCCGCCCGCCGACGGGGGGGTCGAGGTCGTCCCGGCGCCGGCCGGGCCGGTTCACGCCGTCCTCGGGTTCACGGCCCACCACGTCGTCGCCGCGGATATCGACCCGGACGAGGCGATCGCGCACCTCGACCCGGACGACATCGCGGCGCCGATGGGCGCCCCCTTCCTCGCCTGGCTCGGGGAGCGCCTCGGAGCCGTGCCCGGGACGTTGGACGTCGTGCTGTCGGCGCGCGCCGGGGCGAGCGCGCCACCGCTCCCCGAGGAGCTCCGCGAGGTGACCCGGGACGTCGAGCACCCGCGGATCGCCCGCGCCCTGCGCTACCGCACCGACGTCCGGGCCTGGGAGCTCGCGGGTGGCCAGGGGCTCCTGCTGATCGGGCGCGGCCTGGCCGGTCGCTGGGAGGCGGCCTTCGAGGTCGCGACCGAGGCCCGGGGCCGGGGCCTCGGTCGGACGCTCGCGGCCCTCTCCGTCCTCGCCGTCCCGCGCGGAGAGCACGTCTTCGTGCAGGTCGCGCCGGGCAACGCGGCGTCACTCAGGGCGGTCCTCGCGGCCGGGTTCCACCCGTTCGGCGCCGAGGTGCTGTTCCTGCGGGACGGCGGCGCGCCGGGCTGAGGTCGAGCCGCGAGATCGCCGGGCCGGTTCCGGCGTCGGGAGCCGGGCGAGCTCAGGGGGCGCCCACCCGCGCCCGCACCACTGGCCCGGTCTCGACCGTCAGGCCCGGGTCGCCGAGCGTGTACGCTGCGAGGATCGCAGCGCTCGCCGCCTCGGCGGCCGCCTCGGTGCGAGCCAGGACCCGGCAGATCGGACGCTCCGGCCCCACGCCCTCGCCGAGCGCCGCGACGTCGACCAGCCCCACGGCATGGTCGACCTGCTGGTCGGCCCTGGTCCGGCCTCCTCCGAGGCCGACGATCGCGAGCCCCACCGCGCGGACGTCGATCGCGGTCACCGTGCCGGCCCGCCGCGGCAGGACGGCCCGGTCCACGGCCGGCCGTTCCAGGTGGGCAGCGGGGCGCTCCAGGAGGTCCGCGGGTCCGCCCAGCGCGGCCACCATCCGGCCGAACCGCTCGGCGGCCATGCCGGACGCCAGGGCCCGCTCCAGCGCGACCCGCGCGTCCGCGACCGAGGCGGAGCATCCGCCCGTGACCAGGAGCTCGGCGCTCAGGGCCATGGTCACGTCGTGCTGGCGCGCCTCGGCCACGCCCGTCGAGCGCCAGCCGCCCGCGAGGTAGTCGATCGCCTCGTGGACCTCGACCGCGTTGCCCGCGCTGCGCCCCAGGACCTGGTCCATGTCCGTGATCAGGCCGGTGGTCCGGCAGCCCGCCCCGTTGGCCACCTCGACGATGCTGGCGGCGAGCGCCTGCGCGTCCTCGGCCCGGGTCATGAAGGCGCCGCTGCCCGACTTGACGTCCATCACCAGCCCGTCGAGCCCGGCGGCGAGCTTCTTGGAAAGGATCGAGGCGGTGATGAGGGCGATGGACTCCACGGTCGCCGTGACGTCGCGGATCGCGTACAGGCGGCGGTCGGCCGGGGCGAGGTCGGCCGTCTGGCCGATCACCGCGCAGCCCACGTCGCGCACCACCCGGCGGAACGTGGCCTTGTCCGGGGCGGTCGCGTAGCCGGGGATGGAATCCATCTTGTCCAGCGTGCCGCCGCTGTGACCCAGGCCGCGCCCGCTGATCATGGGGACCGCGCCGCCGCAGCAGGCCACGAGCGGGGCCAGCATCAGCGAGACCTTGTCGCCGACGCCCCCGGTGCTGTGCTTGTCGAGGGCCGGGCCGGGCAGGTCCGCGCCGCTCCAGTCCAGGACGGAGCCGGAGTCGCGCATCGCCAGGGTCAGGGCCACCGTCTCCGCCCTCGTCATCCCCCGGAAGAAGACCGCCATGGCGAACGCGGCCGCCTGGCCCTCGCTGATCGAGCCGTCGGTGAGCCCGGCGACGAAGGCCCCGATCTCGGCGTCGGTCAGGGTCCGTCCGTCGCGCTTGGCCCGCACGATCTCCTGGGGAAGCACGGCCCTACGCTCCGCCCGCCGCCCGCCCGGCCGGGTCGCCGAAGGAGGCGACGAACGCGCGGACGAGCCGGGTCAGCTTCTCCGCGGCCAGGGCGGCCCCCCGCAGGGTCTGCTCGTGGTCGACCGGCTGGTCGCTCATCCCGACGCCGAGGTTCGTGATCGCGCTGATCGCGGCGACCCGCAGGTCCGCGTGGCGGGCGACGATCACCTCGGGGACGGTGGACATCCCGACGGCGTCCGCCCCGAGCGTGCGGTAGGCCCGGATCTCGGCCGGCGTCTCGAACAGGGGCCCCAGCAGCCCGCAGTAGACGCCCTCGTGGAGCGTGATCCCGAGGCCGGCCGCCAGGCCGAGGAGCCGTGCCCGAAGCCCTGGATCGTAGGCGTTCTCCAGCCCCGTGAAGCGCTCCCCCCAGGCGTCGTCGTTGGGGCCGATGAGGGGGTTCGTCCACATGAAGTTCAGGTGGTCCGTGATCAGCATCAGGCTCCCCGGTCCCGCCTCGGGGCGGAGCGAGCCGGCGGCATTGGTGAGGAGCAGGGCTTCGATGCCGAGCGCCTTGAAGGTTCGCACCGGGAGCTTGATGACGGCCGGGGGATGGCCCTCGTACAGGTGGAAGCGCCCCTGCATGCAGGCGACGTCCACGCCCTCGAGCCGCCCGAGCAGGAATCTCCCGGCGTGTCCGGCGACCGTCGACGTCGGGAAGCCCGGGATCTCCGCATAGGGCACCGCCACCGCGTCGTCCAGGAGGTCCGCCAGGCCGCCGAGGCCCGAGCCGAGGACGATCCCGAGGCGCGGCGCGAGGCCGGGCGCCCGCCCGCGCAGGAAGTCGGCGGCGAGGATGGCCGGGTCGTTCACGGGGGAGTCTCCCTGTGCAGGTGCTCCGGGCCGAAGCTCATCGGGAGCAGCTCGCCCAGGGACACCGTGCGCAGGATGCCCTCGTCCGCCCCGGCGAGGTGGACCGGCGCATCGAGGGCCATGAACTCGCGGAGCCGCTGCCGGCACCCGCCGCACGGCGAGGGGAGGCCGGCCGAGGCATCGGTGACCACGAGGGCCTCCACGATGCGCCGCCCGCCCACCGCGATCAGGACCCCGATCGCCGACGCCTCCGCGCACTGGCTCTGCGGATAGGCGGCATTCTCGACGTTCGCGGCCGCGTGGATGCGGCCTTCGGCGTCGCGCAGCGCCGCCCCGACGGAGTAGCCGGAGTAGGGCGCGTAGGCCCGGGCGCGGACGGCGCGGGCTGCGGCGAGGAGATCGT
The DNA here is from genome assembly GCA_963801445.1 of uncultured Chloroflexia bacterium. Taxonomy (GTDB): domain Bacteria; phylum Chloroflexota; class Limnocylindria; order Limnocylindrales; family CSP1-4; genus CTSoil-043. Next base: position 88,127 of record CAWDEW010000009.1, read on the forward strand.
CGGCGGGCATGAGGGCTCCGGCTTCGGTGACGTCGGCGCGACGTCCCCCGCACTCTACAGCCCGACCCGGGGCGATGAGGGTCGCAGCCCGCCGTGGCCTCCCCCGGGCAGCCGTCCGGCGGCCCACCGGAGGCCAGGTGGCCGGGCTCCAGCACGCCATCGGGCGCCTTCGGGAGCCTGTTCGATATGCCCGGGCACGTGGACACTCGTTTGACCGAGGGCGTCCGGAAGGGTTATCATGCGCCTGCGGGGTGGAGCAGCGGCAGCTCGTCGGGCTCATAACCCGAAGGTCAGGGGTTCGAATCCCCTCCCCGCAACCAATACATCTATTGTCTCGAGAACCCCGGTCCGCCCGCCGGGGTTCTTGCTTTCCCGGGGTCCGCGCCGCTCGCCGGCAGCTCCCTCCCGGTCGAGTCGACCGGGCGAGCGATCAGAGGACGTTGCGGCCGCGGACCATCCCGGGCTGCAGCGCCGTCGCGGCCACGATGTGGCGACGGTTGAGGAGCGCGAACGGGTACCGGGTGATGACCCGCCGGTCCGCCAGGGAGCGGGTGCGCACGTCCGTCATCGGGATATAGCGCGGATCGGGGGACTCGATGAAGGCCGCCAGGATGGCCTGCGCGGCCAGGTGCACCTCCCCGGTGAGCGTGTGGCCGGGCGTGACGACGATGATCGAGCTCGGCGTCTTCTCGAGGTGGACCAGCGCCCCCGGCTCCGGGACCCGCTCGTCGGCGAGGGCGCCGATCAGGGTCACGTCGTCCGGGTTGACCCACAGGCTGGGCGTGACCACCTTGGTGGGATCGCCATTGCGGCGCAGGATGGTCGCGCCGTGCAGCTCGATCAGGCCGTTGTGGTTGTTGATGAAGTCCGAGAGCCGATGGTGGTAGCCCATCAGGACGCTGCCGGAGACCCGCAGGTGCGGCCCGACCAGCTCGATCGCCACGCCTTCGGCGGCGACGGCCTCGGGGAGCGCGGAAGGATCCCCGACCAGGTCCTCGAGATGCACCGCCGCGTCCCCGTCCCAGGACACCTCGCGCTCGGGCTCGGCGCCCGGGGCGGACGCCTCGACGGGACCAGGGCTGCCCGACGGGGCGAAGGGCCTGGAGGGGCCGTCGGATGTCATGGGAGCCTCCGTCATCTCGCAGCTGGGCGCCGGCCGGACCATGCGCGCGACGCCACACCGCCCGGCGATTGTAGCCCGCAAGCCGGTGGCGGCGGCCGGGTGGACCGGTGACCGGCGGAATGGCATGATCGGTCGGCATCGGACCAGGCTGGGGAGGATCGGAGTGGACGTTCGACGGCTGGGGGCCGGCATCGCGATCGTGCTGGCCGTGACCGCCTGCGGAGGGGGTGGCGGCGCCACGGCCGCCCCGACGGCAGCGCAGACCTCCGCGCCGGCCCCCGCCGGGAGCGCCGGTGGCGGAGCCGCTGGGGCGACGGGCGGACCGGTCGCCGCCGGCGGCGACGTCTGTGCGCTGCTCGGCCCGGGCGACTTCGCAACTGTCGGGCTTTCGGGGGCCGGAGCACCGACGAGGAACCCCGACACCGAGGGGGCCTATTGCGTCTACGCCGGGAAGTCCGGGGGGACGGGTGGCCTGGAGCTCGATGCGTTCGTGACCACGGACGCAGCCGATGCGGACGGGGTCTGGCAGAACGTCCGGTCGTTCCTGGATACGGGCAACGGCAAGGCGCTCCTGCCCGGGCCCGACGACGTCGCCATCGACACGGCGATCGACACCCCGCCGTACGCCGCGATCGCCGTTCGCAAGGGCCGCCTGGTGTTCGGGATCTCGATTCCGACCGGGACCCGGGCGGCGGACCAGCTGGTGGCGCTCGCGAAGCTCGTCCTGGACCGGGCCTCCGCGCTGACCCGGTGACCGGCCGGATCGTGGCCGCGGGCCAGGTCGCGGGGCGAACCTGCGAACGCCAGGGTGCCGACCCTCCGACCGTCGAGGAGCTGGGCGGCTTCGACTGACGGTGGCGCGGCCGGCCGTCCGGCCCCGGCTCCCGGGCTCGGTGCCCGCGAACGCCGATTCCGGGGCGGGAGGGTATCCTCCTCGGACCGCCGCGGCGGGTTCATGGCCGTCCCCCCATGAAGCGCGAGGAGTCCCCGAGATGACGCAGGTCGTCGAGCCGGCGGCCGGCACGCCGGCATCCCTTGATCGGGTCAGCCACTGGATCGGCGGGCGCCGAGCCGCGGGGACCTCCGGGCGGGTGGGCCCGGTCTACGACCCGGCCACGGGCGTCGTTGCGCGCGAGGTCGACTTCGCCTCGGTCGAGGAGGTGGGAGCCGCCGTGGCTGCCGCGAAGGCGGCGTTCCCCGCCTGGCGGGCCATGTCGCTCTCGCGCCGGACGGAGATCCTCTTCCGGATCCGCAACCTCGTCGACGCCAACCGCGCCGCGCTCGCCGCGATCCTGACCGCCGAGCACGGCAAGGTCCCCGCGGACGCCCTCGGCGAGATCGCCCGCGGAATCGAGAACCTGGAGTTCTCCTGCGGGATCCCGAGCCTGCTCAAGGGCGGCTTCTCCGAGCAGGTCAGCGGCGGCGTGGACGTCTACCAGATCCGCCAGCCGCTCGGCGTCGTCGCGGGCATCACGCCCTTCAACTTCCCGGGCATGGTCCCGATGTGGATGTTCGCCAATGCGATCGCCTGCGGGAACACGTTCATCCTCAAGCCGTCCGAGAAGGACCCCTCGCCGTCGCTCTTCCTCGCCGACCTGCTCCGCGAGGCGGGGGTCCCGGACGGTGTCTTCAACGTCGTCCAGGGCGACAAGGTCGCCGTGGACGCGATCCTCGAGCACCCCGACGTCGCTGCCGTCAGCTTCGTGGGCAGCACGCCGATCGCGCGCTACATCTACGAGACAGGCACGCGCCTCGGCAAGCGGGTCCAGGCGCTGGGCGGCGCGAAGAACCACATGATCGTCCTCCCCGACGCGGACGTGAACATGGCGGCCGATGCGGCGGTGAGCGCGGGCTACGGGTCCGCGGGCGAGCGCTGCATGGCGGTCGCCACCGTCCTGGCCGTCGGCGACGTGGCCGAGCCGCTCGTCGCGGCCATCGCGGAGCGGCTTCCCCGGGTGAAGGTCGGGCCGGGCAGCGATCCGACGTCCGAGATGGGCCCGCTGGTGACCCGCCAGCATCGCGACAGGGTCGCGGGCTACATGGAGTCCGCAGCCGCCCAGGGCGCCACGGTCGTGGCCGACGGGCGCGAGCACCCGCTCTACCGGGACTCCGAGGGCTTCTTCCTGGGACTCAGCCTGATCGACAACGTCACGACCGACATGGACTGCTACCGGGACGAGATCTTCGGCCCGGTGCTGACGGTCATGCGCGTGCAGACCTACGACGAGGCGGTCCGCCTGATCAACGACAACCCCTACGGGAACGGGACGGCCATCTTCACCCGGGACGGGGGCGCGGCCCGCCGGTTCCAGTTCGAGGTGAACGCCGGCATGGTCGGGATCAACGTCCCGATCCCGGTTCCGGTCGCCTACTACAGCTTCGGCGGGTGGAAGGCCAGCCTCTTCGGCGACCTGCATATGTACGGCCCCGAAGGGATCCAGTTCTACACGCGGGCGAAGCTCGTCACGGCGCGCTGGCCGGATCCCTCGACCTCGAAGGTGGACCTGGGGTTCCCGCGCACGCGCTAGACCACGGGCCGGCGGCCCCGCGGCCGGACGACGCGCAGTCGGGTCCGGCGGCCTACTCCCAGCGGAACGTGCGCGCGGTCAGCGAGCCGATCCCGAGAGCCCAGGCTGCCAGGAGCAGGAGCGGCCCCACGAGGTCGCCGGTGGCCGCCCCCAGGCCCACCCGGAGCGCATCGGCCAGGGCCGCCGACGGGAGCAGCGAGGCCAGCGCCCCCAGGAGGCCCGGGAGCTGGTGGGCCGGCACGAGCAGCCCGCCCAGGAGCAGCAGCATCAGGAAGAGCGCATTCGTGACGGCCATCGTGGCCTCGGCGCGGAGCGCGCCGGCGAAGAGGAGGCCCAGGGAGCTGAAGGCCGCGGTCCCGAGGGCCACGGCCAGCACGACGACGAGCAGGTTCCAGCCCTCCCCCGGGCCCCACCCGAAGAGGCCGACGGCCAGGCCGACCAGGAGGATCGTCTGGACGACCTCCACCACGCCGATGGTGGCAACCTTGGCCACCAGCAGCTGGCCTCGCGAGAGGGGCGATCCACCGAGCCGCTTGAGGACGCCGTAGGAGCGCTCGAAGCCGGTCGAGATCCCGAGGTTCACGAGGCCCGCCGCGACGATCGCCGCGGCCAGGATGGCCGGCAACGCGCCGTCCACGGGGTGGCTGACGTGCGTCGCGGTGGTGGCGTTCGGCAGGACCGGCATGGCCCCGAAGAAGACGAGGAGGATGGCCGGCAGGACCAGCGTGATGAAGAGGTTCTCGGGCCGCCGGGCCGTGAGCCGGATCTCCAGCTCCAGCATGGCGGCGATCCGCCGGGCGGGGGACGCGGGTCGCCCGTCGCCGGGACGCAGGATCTCCGTCGCGATGTCCCCGCTCATGCTGTTCCCCCCGTGGCGTCCGCCCCGCCCGGGCCGGGACCGTCGCCGGGCCCGGGTCCGGCATCGTCGGTGGCGGCGATCAGCTCCAGGAACCGCTCTTCCAGCGTGCCGCCGCTGGTGCGCATCTCGGCGAGGAGCAGGCCGTGCTCCAGGCACCAGCCCGCCAGCGCCGCGATCGTGCCCGGGTCGGGCACCGTGCCGACCAGCCGGTGATGGCCGTTCGCGCCGTCGGGCTCCACCCGTCCGCCGAGCGCGGCGCCCAGCCGGTCGATGTTCGCGGCGTCGACGTGGGCGTGGCCACCATGGACGGCCGCCAGGCGGAACCGCAGGACCGGACCGGACCCGGCGACGAGCTCGGCCGGCGTTCCGGCGGCGACGACCCGGCCATGGTCGATCACCACGACGCGGTCGGCCAGGCGCTCCACGTCGGCCAGCTCGTGGGTCGTCAGGAGGATCGTCCGGCCGGCTGCCCGCAGGTCCGAGATCAGGCCGCGCACGGCGACCTTGGCGGCCGGGTCCATGCCGGCGGTCGGCTCATCCAGGATCAGCAGCTCCGGTCGCCCGACGAGCGCGAGGGCGAGCCCCAGGCGCTGCTTCTCCCCGCCTGACAGGAGCTTGTACCGGCGTGAGGCGGCCCCGCCCAGGCCCAGGAAGTCCAGGAGCTGGTCCGGGTTGGCCGGGTTCGCGAACAGGCGGGCGTGCATCCGCAGGAGCTCGCCGGGCCGTCCCTGCGGGGTGATCCCGCCCTGCTGGAGCATGATCCCCATCCGGGGCCGAAGGGCGGACCCGTCCTGTCGGGGATCCAGGCCGAGCACCCGCACCGTGCCCCCGTCCGGGGGGCGGTAACCCTCCAGGATCTCGACCGTCGTGGTCTTGCCGGCGCCGTTGGGGCCGAGGAGAGCGACCAGCTCGCCACGGCGGACCTCGAGATCCAGGCCCTCCAGCACCGAAAGCGAGCCATAGGCCTTGCGCAGGCCGCGCACCTCGATCGCGAGCTCGCGGTCCGCTCGGCTCCCCGCAGCGCCGGCGGTTCCGAGGAGCCCGGTCCCGGGCCGGCCGGTCATGGCAGCACCTCGGCGACCACCTGGTCGATCTCCGCCTCGCTCCGGAACTGCCCGATCTGCACGTCGCGAATGATCCCGTCGCGGTCGACGAGGTAGGTCTGGGGAGGGGCGAGGACTGCCCAGGCGGGCCCGATTGCGCGCGCCGGATCCGTCACCGTCGGCCAGTCCGCTCCAGCGGCGGTGGCGAACTCGGTCGCCGGCCCGGCATCGTCCTTGTACAGCACTCCGACGACCTTCAGCCCGGCCGGGCCGTGGCGCTTCTCCGCGGAGGCAAGGAGCGGGAACTCAGCGCGGCACGGCGTGCACCAGGACGCCCAGAAGTTGACCAGCACGGCGCTGCCCCGGAGCGACGCCAGGTCGAAGGGCCGCCCATCCAGGGTCGTCCCGGTCAGGGCGGGGGCGGGCTTGTCGATGAGCGGGGACCCGAGGTGCACCACGCTCGAGCTCGGCGTCGCCGCGCCGCCGCAGGCAGCGAAGGTCGTGGCGACGAGGAGGGCGGCGGAGCCCAGCATGGCAAGCCGGCGGGGCGGGGCGGCGATGCGCATGGCGCGCGATGGCATGGTTCGCTCTCGGGGTGCCGCAGGCGCACCGCGGCCCGCCGGCCGCAGGGTTCCCGGACGTGCTGCTACTGGACCGTGAGGGTTCCGGTCATGTTCGGGTGGACGGTGCACACGAAGCCGTACGTGCCGGCCGGAAGCGCCGGGACATCGTACGTCTTCGTGGCCACGCCGCTGAAGATCTCGCCCTTCCAGACCTCGGGGCCGGTGGGCGAGCCCTGGTGGATCGAGATGTTGTGGGGGATGCCCGCATCGTTGTTGGTGAACGTGATCTGGAACGCCTTGCCGGCCGGGGCGCTCAGGCTGGCGGTGTCGTACGAGACGCCGGACGCGGTGACCAGGAGGATCACGCCGGACGGCGAGCCGCCGCCAGCCGCGGGGGAGCCCGCAGCCGCGGTCGAGGCGCCGGACCCGGCGGCCGCCGACGACGGGCCGGGCTTCTGGCTCGACGCGGCTGACGGGGCGGCCGAGCCGGAGGCCGCCACGCCCGCGCCCTGGGGAGGGAGGATTCCCCCGGCCACCAGGGCGCTCAGCACGAAGATGGCCAGGAACGAGCCCAGGGTCCGGGTCGGGAACTGCGGGGCGGCGATGCTCTCGAGGTGGCCGGTCTCGTCGGCCCGCTCGACCTCCCGGTACTCGAGGCGGGCGTCGCGCAGCCAGCCGAGCAGGGCCACGAAGAGCATCACGAGGCCGCCCAGCATGATCGCCGGGTGGATCACCTGGCCGAGCATCAGGACCGTCGCCGAGATCGCGAAGAGGAACGGCCGGAACGACGGGCCGGGCATGTGGACGCCCGGCGGCGGACCGCGGTGGACGACCGCCGGCAGGGGGGCGGGCGGCTCGAGGGCGTCGTAGTCCCGGTTCGCCTCGCGGCCCCAGTAGAGGAGGCCGCCGACGAGCCCGCAGATCCCGATGACCAGGGCGAGGACGCCGAACGGGTGCACGGACCACGTCGTGGAGTCGGGGATCGGCTGCTTCGTGGCCGGGTCGATCTTCGGCCCGATGCTGACGAAGAGGAGCGAGAGGAACATCGAGGCCGCCCCGAGCGCCGCCAGGATGGGGGCGAAGCTCGGTCCGGGCACGTGGGTGCCCGCGGGCGGCGGCGCCGTCGGCGTCGGAAGGCGGCGGCGCGGGGGCGCCGAGAAGGCTCGGCGCAGCAGGAAGAGCAGGTAGAGGACGACCGCCGCCGCCAGGGCGATGGGGATCAGCCCGATGAGCGCCCCCCAATCAGGCGAGACGATCCTGGAGATGACGTCGAGGATGGCGTTCCACATCGAGGGTGGGCAGCTCCCGGCCTACGTGTTCTCGTCGCCGCGGGGGGAGCCCGCAACCAGGACCCAGGCCATCAGGCCCATCGCGAGGCCCAGGGCGAGCAGCAGCGTCGTGCCGCCCCAGTCGTGGCTGAGCGCGCCGTAGATCAACGAGATCGTGACGAAGAGGAGGCCGAGCAGGGCCGCCCGCCCGGGTCGCTTGATCATGTCGGTCCTCCTCAGCCTGCGCTCGGCAGCAGGTAGAGCGTGCTGAACAGGGCGATCCAGACGATGTCGACGAAGTGCCAGTAGAGCGAGGCCGCCTCGACCGCGTCGTGGTGGCGCGCCGAGAACTGGCCGGCCATGCCCCGGTAGAGCACGACCGTGAGCATGATGGCCCCACCCAGGACGTGCGCGCCATGGAAGCCCGTCAGCGTGTAGAACGTGCTCCCGAAGGCCGAGTCGGTGATCCCGAACCCGAGCTGGGTGTAGTCGTAGACCTGCCCGACCAGGAAGGTCGCGCCGAGGACCAGCGTGATCGCCGTGGCCCGCAGGAAGACCGTGCGGTCGCCCCGGCGGATCGCCCAGACGGCCAGCTGCATCGTGACCGAGCTGAGCACCAGGGCTGTGGTCAGGAGCGCGGGCAGGACGATGTCGTTCTGGAGGTGGAACGGCTCGAAGGCCTGCTCGTTGACGAGCGGGGGCCAGTGCGCCGCGTTCAGCCGGACGTTGAAGTAGGCCGCGAAGAGCCCCGCGAAGAACATCACCTCGGAGACGATGAACAGGATCATCCCGAGGATCGGGTTGCTGATCCCCCGGGCGTGGGTCGCCGAGTGCGCCGCCGGGCCGGCGTGCGGCGCGATCGCGCGCGTATCCGTCGCCACGCTCAGTGACCCGTTCCGCCGGCCGGTGCGTCGCCGGCGTGCCGGAGGTCGAAGACCGGCCGCTCGGAGCGGATCGGCGGCAGGTGGTCGAAGTTGTAGGGCGGCGGCGGCGACGAGGTGGCCCACTCGAGCGTGTTGCCCTCCCATGGGTCATCGCCGGCCGGCTCCCCGTTGCGGAGCGTCACGAACACGTTCCACAGGAAGGGCAGCATCGCCACCGCGATGGTGAAGCCGCCGATGGTGGCGAGGAGATTCAGGTCGTTCCAGCCGGCGGTCGCGCTGTAGTCCGCGATCCGCCGGGGCATGCCCGAGATCCCCAGCAGGTGCATCGGGAAGAAGGTCAGGTTCATCCCGATGAAGATGCCCACGAAGTGAATCTTGCCGAGGGTCTCGTTGAGCTTCCGCCCGAACATCTTCGGCCACCAGTAGTAGAGGCCGCCGAAGATCCCCATGATCGAGCCGCCGAAGAGCACGTAGTGGATGTGGGCCACGATGAAGTAGGTGGCGTGGACGTGGTAGTCGACGGGCACCGCGGCCAGGAAGGCGCCGTTGATGCCGCCGATCAGGAAGAGCATCAGGAACCCGATCGCGAAGAGCATCGCAGTCGAGAAGGTCAGCTTCCCGCGGAACATCGTGGCGATCCAGTTGAAGAACTTCACCCCCGTCGGCACGGCGATCAGGAACGTCATCAGGCTGAAGAAGGGCAGGTAGACGGCCCCGGTCGTGAACATGTGGTGGGCCCACACGGAGAATCCGAGGGCCCCGATCCCGGCGGTCGCGAACACGAAGGCCTTGTAGCCGAAGAGGGGCTTCCGGCTGAAGGTCGGCAGGATCTCGGAGACGATCCCCATGGCCGGCAGGATCATGATGTACACGGCCGGGTGGCTGTAGAACCAGAACACGTTCTGCCAGAGGATCGCGTTCCCCCCGTCCAGCGCGGTGTTGAAGAACGAGCCTCCGAAGTTCCGGTCGATGAAGAGCATGATGAGGGCGCTGGTCAGGACCGGGGTGCCCATCAACACGAGCACGCTCGTGACCAGGGTCGTCCAGACGAAGATCGGCATCCGGAAGAGGGTCATGCCGGGTGCCCGCATCTTGAAGATGGTGACCAGGAAGTTCACGGCGCCGAGGATCGAGCTGGTCCCGACCAGGAGCAGGGCGACGATCCAGAGGTCCGTCCCGTACCCGGGCGAGAACTTGTCCTGGGCGAGGGGGCTGTAGCTCGTCCACCCGGCTGCGGCCGCGCCGCCCAGCGGGAAGCCCAGCATGGCCACCAGCGCCGAGAGCGGCAGGAGCCAGAACGAGAGCGCGTTGATCCGCGGGAACGCCATGTCGGGCGCCCCGATCATCAGCGGGACCAGGTAGTTGCCGAAGCCCGCCAGGAACGGGATGACGACCCAGAAGATCATCACCGAGGCGTGCATCGTGAACATCTGGTTGTAGGTGGACTCGCTCATGAACTGGAGCCCGGGCTGGGCCAGCTCCGTCCGGACCGCGAGGGCGAGGATGCCGCCCACGAGGAACAGGAAGAGCGAGTTGAACGTGTACATGATCCCGATCTTCTTGTGATCGGTGGTCGTCAGCCAGTCGTAGAGTCCCGAGCGGTACGTCGCGGCGGGCCGGAGCGCGGTGGTTGCCATCAGGGCTCTCCTACTGGACCGTCAGCGTGCCCGTCATGCTCGGATGGACCGAGCAGACGAAGCCGTACGTACCGGCGGGCAGGGCCGGGACCTGGTAGGTCTTCGTGGCGACGCCGGTGAAGATGTCGCCCTTCCAGACCTCGGCCCCGGTCGGCGAGCCCTGGTGGATCGACACGTTGTGGGGGATCCCGGCATCGTTGTTGGTGAACGTGATCGCGAACGGCTGGTTGGCCGGCGCGGCCAGGGTGTCGCTGCCGTAGGCGATGCCCGAGGCGTCGAGCGTCAGCGTGGCGGCGGGGCTGCTGCCCGGGACGGGAGTGATGCCCGGGCCGGGCGCGCCGCTGGGGGCGCCGCCGGGGGCCGGGGACGGCGACGGGGGGTTCAGCTGGGCGTTGCGCCAGGCGTCGAAGTCCGCCGCGGAGACGACCTTGACCTGGAACTCCATCTCCTGGTGGAGCAGCCCGCAGAACTGGGTGCACTGGCCGCGGTAGGTTCCGATCCGGTCCGCGGTGAACTGGACGACCTGGTCGCGCCGCGGGGTGATGTCGCGCTGGTACAGGAAGGCCGGCACGTAGAACGAGTGGATGACATCGATCGAGTGGAGCTGCAGCTCCACGGTCTCGTTGACCGGGACGTACATCGTGGGCGGATCCCACGTGGAGCGATCGCCCCCGGGCGGCGGGGTGCCGAAGACGGTCACGCACTTGCCGGCGTTCTGGGGCGCTCCGCAGTCCTCCCACTTGATGTCGGGCGGCGCGTACACGAACTGCCACTGCCACTGGTAGGCCACGACCCCGATCCGCATCGACGGGCTGGGGGTATGGGCGTCAACCGTGTTGAGCGTGGACCACGAGTACACGAAGAGGGCCAGCACCACCGCGATCGGGATGGCCGTCCAGACGATCTCCAGCTTGTTGTTGCCGTGGATCTGGGGCGGAAGCTCCGTGTCGCCCTTGCGCCGTCGATAGCGGAGCACGGCGAACAGGATCAGGCCCTCGACGAGCAGGAAGATCACCACGCCGATGACGAAGACGACGTTGTAGACGTCGCGGATCTGCTGGCCCTGGGTGGAGGCCGCATCGGGCGGCATCGCGCTGGAGATCCGGAAGTCGGAGCACGCGGAGACGAGCAGGACGATCGCCGCCAGCCCTCCGAGGAGCGCCGCCCGGCGCACCAGCCCCTTCCAGGAAGATCCCATCGACTCCTCGCGACCTTGTGCAGCGCTGCCTGCGCCGGGCTCGGGGTGCGACCCCGCCCGGACGCGCCCACCTCTCGACCTCGGTCGCCGGGGACGTCGGGGACGGAGGCGCGGGCATGATACCCGAAGGAGCCGCGTCCATGCGCCGGCGGGTGGCCCGGCACGGGCCATTGGTCCCCCCACGAACCGGGCCGTTCAGCCCTTGCCCTCGTCGGGTGCCGAATCGCGCGACAATCGCTCCCGTGGCTCCGCACGGCAACCCGACCCGCCGGCCCGACCCCCGTCCTCGCCGCGCCGCGCCCGGGAGGCCGCGCGGGCGCTTCGCGCTCGCGCTCGCGCCGGCGCTCGTCCTGGCCATCGCACGGGTCGCGCTCGCCCACGGGGGCGCCGTCCCCGACGAAGCCCCCAGCCCTGAGGGCCTCCTCCTCGAGTGGTCGTTCGATCCCTTGCTGTGGATCCCGCTGCTCGCCAGCGCGGCCGCCTACCTGTGGGCGGTCCGCCGGGTGAGCTCCGCCCACCCGGGCAATCCCGTGCCGCGCGACCGCCCGGTCTTCTTCCTGCTCGGCCTCGCTGCGATCGCGGTCGCCCTCCAGTCGGGGATCGAGCGCTGGGACACGACGCTGTTCAGCATCCACATGGTCCAGCACGTGATCCTGATCTTCGTCGCGGCCCCGGCGCTCGTGCTGGGCGCGCCGGTCACGCTCGCCCTGCGCGTCGCCTCGCCGCGGGTCCGCGGCCGGTGGCTGCTGCCCGCGCTCCACTCGCGGGCGGTTCGCCTCGTGGGCCACCCGCTGATCGCCGCGCTGCTCTTCACGGCGGTGATGTGGGGGACCCACTTCAGCCCGATCTTCGACGCGGCGCTGGTGAACGCCTGGATCCACGACCTCGAGCATCTCCTGTACCTGGCGAGCGCGATCCTGTTCTTCCTGCCGGTCGTCGGGCGCGATCCCGGTCCTCACCGGATGGAGCACCCGGCGCGGCTCCTCTACCTGCTCGTGCAGATGCCGATGAACTCGTTCCTGGGGGTCGCGATCCTGTTCTCCTCGACGGTCCTCTACCCGCATTACGCGACCACCGGGCGGACCTGGGGCCCGACGCCGCTCGAGGACCAGCAGCTGGCCGGCGCCCTGATGTGGGGCCTGGGCGACCTCGGGTTCCTGGTCGCCCTGCTGCTGGTGATCGCGTCCTGGATGCGCGCCGAGGAAGCTCGCACGCGGCGCCGCGAATCGCTCGACGACTCCCGCGCCGCGGCCGCGGCCCTCGTCACCGCGTCGGCCGCGGCGGGTCAGGCGCCCGACGGGATCGGCGCGGCCAGGTAGGCGCGGTAGAGCTTCGGGTCGACGTTTCCGCCCGAGACGACCCCGACCGCGGGGCCGCTCAGACGGTCCAGGCCGAGCTCGGCCGCATGGAAGCGCAGGGCTGCCACCACGAGGGCCCCGGACGGCTCGGCCACGAGGCGGGCATCCTCCGCGGCCAGGCGGACGGCGGCCGCGATCTCCACCTCGCTGACGGTCACGATCCCGTCGAGGAACGCCCGGAGATGGGCGAACGTGCGCCGGCCCAGCGCCTGGGTCCGGGTCCCGTCGGCGATCGTGCGCGAGACGGCCTCCGCGCTCCACGAGACGATCTCGCCGCGCTCGAGGGATTCGCGGGCGTCGGCGGCGAGCTCGGGCTCCACGCCGACGACGCGCGCTCGCGGGACGAGGGCCTTGAGCGCGGTCGCCACGCCCGAGGCGAGGCCGCCGCCGCCCACGGGCACGAGCACGAGGGCGACGTCGGGCAGGTCCTCGGCGATCTCGAGGCCGCAGGTGCCCTGCCCGGCGATGATCCGATCGTCGTCGTACGGCGGGATCACGACGAGGCCGCGCTCCGCGGCCAGCCGCTCCGCGACCTCCTGGCGCTCCGCGCTGGCGTTGCCGACGGTCACGATCTGGGCCCCGTCGGCGCGCACTCGCTCCCGCTTGAGGGCGGGCGCGTTCCCGGGCATGACCACGACCGCGGGACAGCCCAGCAGGCGGGCGGCGCGCGCGACGCCCTGGGCGTGGTTGCCCGAGGAGTACGCGATCACCCCCCGGGCGCGCTCCGCCTCCGTGAGCGACGCGACCGCGTTGTAGGCACCCCGGATCTTGAACGCGCCGATCGGCTGGAGCGATTCCGCCTTGAGGAGCTGGCGCCGGGCCGGATCGCCGAGGGGAACGAGCGGCGTGCGAGCGGCGACGCCCCGCAGGGTGACTGCCGCGGCCCGGATGTCCGCGAGCGTGACGAGGGGGGCACCGGGCCCGCTTCCTGCTGCGCCCGTCACCGGCCCGCCTTGCTGCAGTCGACGCAGGTCGTCGCCCAGGGCAGGAGCTCCAGGCGCTCGGCCGGGATCGCGCGACCGCACGCCTCGCAGGTCCCATAGGTCCGGGCTGCCAGTCGGGCGAGCGCGTGGTCCACCGCGTGGAGCCGCCGTTCGGCCTGGTCGCGCAGGGCGAGATCGCGCTGCTGGGCGAACACCTGGGCAGCCGCGGCGGCCTGGGACCCGTAGGTCATCTGGCCCGGCGCCTCGATCTCCTCGCCGAGCTCGGCACGGAGGCGGGTCCTGCTCCGCGTCGAGGCGCGTGCGGGCGAGGGCCAGGTCGGGGATCGATGGTTCCATGGTTGCCTGATCGTACGCCTCGCGGGGCCCCTGGATTGCCGGCCCGTCAGGGGACCGGCGCGTAAGGGTCCGATAAGCGGCCTACGACATCATCGTGGCGCGGGGCACGCTTGCCGCCGGCTGGGCGGCTTCGGAGGTGCCTCCCCGTGCGCGCTCGCCGGCTGCGCGGACTCACCGCGCTTCTCGTCCCGTTCTTCGTGCTCGCCGCGTTCTCGACGGCCATCGGCGCGCAGAGCGCCACCGGGAATCCCTCGCCGGTCGTGGGCGCGGGCGGTCACCCCGCGGTCGCCCTGGCCTCCCTCGCGCCGGAGGCGCGACCGATGCACGGGCGCCTGTGGTGAAGATGGTGGTCAGGCCCGGGCTGGCGATCCCGCGCCCCGGGTCCGGGCTCTCGGGGGCCTGCAGCGTCAGGAGCGGCCGGTCCGGGTGCCGGCGTCGCTCGTGAGGCGCTGGGCCAGGTAGACCGGCAGCAGCGAGAGGAGGATCAGGAGGACCGCCACCACGTTCACGATCGAGCGCTGGTTCGGCAGCTTGAGGTTGTTGAAGATCCAGAGCGGGATCGTCTGCTGCGTCCCGGCCGTGAACGTGGTCACGATGACCTCGTCGAACGAGAGGGCGAAGGCGAGGAGACCCCCGGCGACGAGCGCCGTCCGGATGACCGGGAAGGTGACGTAGCGGAACGTCTGCCAGGTGGTCGCGCCGAGGTCCATCGAAGCTTCCTCGATCGAGCGCGAGGACCGGCGCATCCGGGCGATCGTGTTGTTGTAGACGGTGACCACGCAGAACGTGGCGTGGCCCACGATGATCGTCCAGATCGAGAACGGCACGTGGAACGAGTTGAAGGTGGCATTCAGGGCCATGCCCGTCACGATGCCCGGCAGCGCGATCGGCAGGACCAGCATGAAGGAGATCGTCTCCCGGCCGAAGAAGCGGAACCGATGCACCGCCAGCGAGGCCAGCGTTCCGAGCAGGAGGGCCACGATGGTCGCCCCGAGGGCAGCCTGGAGCGACAGGACGAACGCGTCGTGCAGGTCGGGATTCTCGAGCGCGATCCCGAACCACTTCGTGGTCCACCCGGTGATCGGCCAGGTCTGGTCGCGGGCGGCGTTGAACGCGTAGAGGATGACGATCCCGATCGGGATGTAGAGGAAGGCGAGGACAAGGCCGGTCACGATCCGCAGGCCCCAGCGCCCCATGGCGGCTACAGCGCCTCGAAGGCGCCGAACCGGCGCATGACCAGCAGGAAGAGGCCCATGATCAGGACGGGCACGGTCGCGAAGGCGGCGGCGAGAGGCACGTTGCCGGCGACTCCCTGGCTGTCGTAGACGACGTTGCCGATGAACTGGCTGTTGGCGATCAGGTTCGGGGTGATGTAGTCGCCCAGGGTCAGCGAGAAGGTGAAGATCGAGCCGGCGGCGACGGCCGGCAGGGCCAGCGGCAGGACGACCTTGCGGAAGGTCAGGCCACTCCGGGCGCCGAGGTCCGAGGAGGCCTCCAGGAGCGACTCGGGGATCCGCTCCAGGCCGGCGTAGATCGGCAGGATCATGTAGGGCAGCCAGAGGTAGGCGAAGACGACGACCATCGCCAGCTCGGTCTTGTCGAGGGTGACGCCGGCGAGGCCCACCTGGGCGAACAGCCAGTCCAGCGGGCCGCCCTTCGAGATGATGACCCGCCAGGCGAAGACCCGGACCAGGTAGCTGGTCCAGAGGGGCAGCAGGACGGCCGAGAAGAGGATCGCGCGGGTGCGACCGGCCGCGACCCGGGCCATGAAGTAGGCCACCGGGAAGGCCAGCGCGATGTCGAGCAGGGTGACCAGCGCGGCGACGCCAACCGTGCGCAGGACGATCGTCCGGTAGACCGCGCCGCCCAGGATCAGCTGGAAGTTGCGAAGCGTGAAGTCGTGCCTGATCGCCGACGTGAGCGGGTCCAGGTACCAGAAGGCCGAGACGAACAGGATCGCCAGCGAGCCGAGGTAGATCACGCCGAACCAGCCCGTCGGCGGGGCGAGGAGCAGCACGATCTGCAGCCGCGGGTGGCGGTGGAGCGCGGCCTGGAGGCGGCGCGTCGCCGAGGGTGGCGGGGGGGGTGGGGCGAGGGTCAGCGAGGGCATCGACTCGTCGGCTTGGTGGGTGACGATGATCCGCGCGAGCGGAGGGCTTCGGCCGCCGGGGCGGGACGAGCCCCGGGCGGCAGCGCGGCGGGGCGCGAGGCCCCGCCGCGACGGGAACGGGCCGCGGGCCGTCAGCCGGTCGCGGCCGGTTCGGGGATGGCCCCGGTGGGGGTCATCCCTTGATCTCGGTCCACTTCTGGGACCAGACCGAGTAGTCCACGCAGGTCTGGCCGCGGCTGTCGCCGCAGTCCGCGAGGGGCGTCTTCCAGAACGCGATCTGGTTGTAGAAGGTCGGGTCGTTGACCCGGAACAGCGTGCAGAAGTCCTTGAACGCGTACGGCCCGTAGCCCGGGTCCAGGTACTTGCACGCCTTCGGGTTGGCCGGCGCCTCGCCGAAGTTCTCGGCGACCTGCGCCTGGACCTCGGGCGTGATCATCCAGGCCATCCACTTCAGCATGCAGTTGGGATGCTGGGCCTTGGCCGACATCATCCAGGTGTCCGCCCAGCCGGTCATCCCCTCGGTCGGGACCACGTTGCCGACCTTGGTGCCCCCGGACACGAGCGTGTTGTACTGGTACGGCCAGGTCGTGCCCACGACCGTGGAGCCGTTCTTGAAGTTGTCGATCTCGTCCGAGTAGAGCGACCAGTACTTGGCGACCCACGGGCGCTGCTGCTTGAGCAGGTTCACCGCGGCGTCGAGCTGGTCCGAGGTCAGCTCGTAGGGGTCGGTGATCCCCAGCGCCGGGTTGGTGGCCTTGAGGTAGAGCGCCGCATCGGCGATGTAGATCGGGCTGTCGTAGTCCGTGATCTTGCCCTGGTACGGCTTCGACGCGGTCGGGTCGAACACGACGTTCCAGCTCGTCGGGGCCGGCGTCACGATGTCCGAGCGGAACATGAGGCTGTTGCCGCCCCAGCCGTGCGGGACGCCGTAGTGGACGCCGTTCACGACGTAGTGCGGGGCGTTCTGGAGGAATGGGGCCACGTCACCGAAGCCCGGGATCGTGGACGGATCGACCGGCGCGACGTCGCCGTTGGCGATCAGGCGGTTGGTCGCGTCGCCCGATGCCGAGACGCCGTCATAGACGCTGCCGCCACCCTGGCGGAGCAGCGTGACCATCTCGTCGGAGGTGTTGCCGACCTTCGTCGCGACCTTGCAGCCCGTCACGGCCTCGAACGGCTTGACCCAGTCGTACTCCTTGTTCGTGGAGCCATCCTCGGCGTAGCCGGCCCAGATGATGATGTTCAGGGCCCCCTCACCGGGTCCACCGACCTTGGACAGGTCGACGGCCGGCTTGAGCGGCGTCATGGTGCCGTACTCGCCGCCCGTCAGCGACGGGGCGGGAGTGGCCGTGGGGGCGGCGCTGGGCGCCGTCGTCGGGGCCGTGCTCGGGGCCGCGGTCGCGGGCGGCGTCGTTGGGACGTTCGTGGCCGACCCCGAGCAGGCGCCCACGACGATCGCGGCCGCGGCGAGCGCCGTGGCCAGGTGGCGGGTCCTCATGCCGATCCTCCTCCTGCGTGCCCCCCGTCCCCGACGGGAAGGCTGTGCTGCCGCTTCCAGACGAGCCGGACCAGGCGCCCGCGTTGGGCCAGGGCCTCGGTCGACGACGTGGTCAGGTTCTGCTGGGTGACCGTGAGCGTCGCGCCGGCGTCGAGGGCGACGAGGTAGCGCGTGTCGGCGCCGAGGTAGACGACCTCCGCGATGTGGCCGACGGCGGACGCCTCGTCGGCCCCGGCCGCGTGATCCGGCTCCTCCAGCCGGATCTTCTCCGGCCGGACGGTGAACGTCCCGTCGGTTCCCACGATGGCTCGGGCGACGTCGCCCGCGAGAAGGTTGGAGGCGCCGACGAAGCCGGCCACGAAGCGAGTCGCCGGCCGCTCGTAGACCTCCGCGGGCGAGCCCACCTGCTCGATCCGTCCGTGGTTGAAGACGGCCAGCCGGTCGCTCATCGTGAGCGCCTCCTCCTGGTCGTGGGTCACGTAGATGAACGTGATCCCGACCTCGCGCTGGATCGTCTTGAGCTCGATCTGCATCTCCTCGCGCAGCTTGAGGTCGAGCGCGCCGAGCGGCTCGTCGAGAAGCAGGACGCGCGGCCGGTTGACCAGCGCGCGGGCGAGCGCGACGCGCTGGCGCTGGCCGCCGGAGAGCTGGGCCGGCCGGCGCTTGTCGTAGCCGACCAGGCGAACCATCTCCAGCGCGTCCTCGACGCGCCGGGCGCGCTCGGCTCGGGGCACCTTGCGGACCATCAGGCCGTAGGCCACGTTCTCGCCCACGGTCATGTGCGGGAAGAGGGCGTAGTCCTGGAAGACCGTGTTCACGTTCCGCTCGAACGGCGGCAGGTTCTCGACCTCCTGGCCGTGGAGCTCGATCCGGCCGGCGGTCGGGCGCTCGAATCCGGCGATCATCCGGAGCGTCGTGGTCTTGCCCGAGCCGGATGGCCCGAGCATCGAGAAGAACTCGCCCTCCGCGATGTCGAGGTCGATCCCGGCGACCGCGACGATGTCGCCGAAGCGCTTCTCGAGCCCGATCAGGCGGACGGCGGGAACGGCAAGGCTCGGGGACGGGACCGCGACCGAGCTCGGGATCTCGAGGGCCAAACGTCTCCTCACGCATCGCGGCGGCCTGGGGCCCCGACCGGCGGCACGCCCCGGCGGCCTTCTCGCGGCGGGTCCCCCCTACCGTCCCGGAGCGCCGCCACTGTGGGCCGAGCGTGCTGCGAGTGTCAAGAATTCAGCCTCGTTCGGCCGGCCCGTTGCGGGCCGCGGACCAGGCCGCCGCCTCGGCCGGCAGAACCTCGACCGCCTGCGATCGCCCGGGGCGATCCCGCGCCCGCGGCCGGCGCCTTCCCGCGCCGGGCGCTTGCGGCCGGGGCCACCTCCCGATGGCCCGGTAGACTGCCGGACGTGCCCCGCAGGTTCCTCGGCCGCCTCGCTCTTGCCGTCGCGCTCGGCGGCGTGCTGGTCGGCTGCACGTCCGAGGTGCCCGCCACGCCCGCCATCACCCCGGGCACGGCCGCGTCCCCACGCCAGGTCAACGTCATCCTGAAGGACTACCTGTTCGTGCCCGGGATCGTGGACCTCGTGCCGGGCGAGACCATCCGGCTCAACGTCGTGAACGGTGGGCTGGAGGTCCACGAGCTCGTCCTCGGATCGGCGGACGTGCAGGATGCCTGGGCCGCCGCGGAGCGCCCGGCCGCGAACCCGCCCCCCGGCCCGACCCCATCCGTCTCGGTGCCGCCCGGCCTGGAGGGCCTCCGGATCGTGGCTCGCTCGGGAGAGACCCAGTCGGTCACGTACACGGTCCCCAGCGACATCGGGATCCAGCTCCTGCTCGGCTGCCACATCGCCGATCACCTGGAGCGCGGAATGGCCGGCGCGATCCGCTTCGTCGGTCCCGGCGGCGTGCCGCCGGAGGGCCCGAGCGGCTCGCCGTCGGCGGCAGCCGCACCCTCGGGGCCCTGACCCGCGACGCCGTCGGCCCGACCCGCGTCGAGGTGCGGCCCGCCGGCGCGCGCAGGAGCGGAGCGAGGTGCTACGCTGCCGACGCGGGCGATCACCGCCGCCGCGGAGGCGGCCGGCCAGCATCGCGAAGCATGATGTCGGGTACCGGAGGATCTCCATGACCTATGTGATCGCCGAGCCGTGCGTCGACGTGATGGACCAGGCGTGCGTCGCCGTCTGTCCGGTCGACTGCATCCATTTCGAGCAGGGCGTCGACCGGACGCTCTACATCGACCCGGACGAATGCATCGACTGCGGCGCCTGTGAGCCCGAGTGCCCGGTGAACGCCATCTACCCGGAGGAGTCCCTCCCCGGCGAGTGGACGGGGTACACGAAGATCAACGCGGTCTGGTTCTCGGACAAGGCCGCGGCCCGGGCCGCCGTCGAGGCGCTCAAGCCCGCCTGACGCTTCGACCCTGCGCCGGCGCCCGCGCCGGCACGTGTCATCGACGACCGGCTCCCGTCGCGGGCGGCCGGTCGTCCTGTCCCGGGAGGCGCGATGCGGATCGTCTCGTTGCTCCCGGCCGCGACCGAGATCGTCTTCGCCCTCGGGCTCGGCGACGAGCTCGTGGGCGTCACGCACGCCTGCGACTTCCCGGCCGAGGCCCGCACGCGACCGTCGCTCACCCAACCGGTCCCGGAGCTGGCGGACAATGCCGTCCCCGCCTCGTACCAGCTCGCGTGCGCGGCCGCCCACGTGGGCAGCGCGGCCGCGGTCGTGGACGAGGAGCTGCTCGGCGACCTGCGTCCCGACCTCGTCCTGACCCAGGAGCGCTGCCCGGCCTGCGCGACGAGCTACCGGCAGCTCGGTCCCGCTGTGCGCGCCCTGCTCGACGACGACGCGACCGTCCTGTCGCTGGAGCCCACGAGCGTCGAGGGCATCCTCCACGCGATCTCGACGGTCGGGGCCATGACCTCGGCCGAGGACGAGGCGGTCGGCCTCGTCGAGATCCTCCGGGAGCGCCTCGCCGACGTCGAAGAGACTGTCGCCGCGCGCCGGGCGGCCGGCCATCGCGCGCCCCGGGTGGTCGCGCTCGAATGGCTCGATCCCCTGGTCGCGCCCGGGCACTGGGTTCCCGAGCAGGTGCGCCGGGCCGGTGGATGGGATCTCCTCGGTCGCGAGGGGGAGCGCCCGGGGCCCACGTCCTGGGACGCCGTCCGCGACCTGGACCCGGAGATGCTTCTCGTGCTGCCGGCGGCCGCGGACCTGCGCGGAGCGCTGGCCGCCTGGTCGCGCGCCCCCCGCCCGGACAGGTGGGAGGAGCTCCGTGTCGCCCGCCGCGGCCGGGTCTTCGCGCTGGACGGGGCGGCCTACTTCGCCCGGCCCGGTCCGCGCGTGATCGACGGGATCGAGATGCTCGCCGAGATCTTCGATCCGGACGGGTTCGAGGACGTCGCCCCGATGGGCGGGTGGCGACCGGTCGGATGAGCCACCGGCACGGCTGACCGACCCGGGCCAGCCCTGTGCGGGCCCGACCGTCCTGCGCGGGCGGACTGCCGTCGCGAGCCGGCGAGGGTTCCCGGTGGGGTAGACTCGCCGGCATGTCGCCGCTTGCAGGTCGCACGCTCGCCACCGTCGGCACCGGGGTCATGGCCGAGTCCATGATCGCCGGCCTGATCCGGGGTCGCCTCCTGGAGCCCGGCCAGGTGATCGCCAGCCATCCCCGCGCCGAGCGCCGCGACGAGCTGGCGGCGCAGCACGGGATCCGGGTCACGGCCAGCAACGTCGAGGCCGTCCGCGGAGCCGACGTCGTCCTGCTCGCGGTCAAGCCCCAGATGCTGGCCCGGGTCGGGCGCGAGATCGGCCCGGAGCTCCGCCCGGGGCAGCTCGTCCTGTCGGTGATCGCCGGGGCCACGACGACGGCCCTCAGCGGGCTCCTGGCCGGCCACCACGAGCTGGTCCGGTCGATGCCCAACACGCCCGCCCAGCTGGGCCGCGGCATCACGGTCTGGTACCCGACCCCCGAGACGAGCGCCGACCAGCGGGCCCAGGCGCGGGCCCTCCTGTCCGCCCTCGGCCACGAGATCGAGGTCGACGACGAGAAGTTCGTGGCGATGGCCACGGCGGTCTCCGGGACGGGCCCGACCTACGTCTTCCTGGTCATGGAGGCGCTGATCGACGCGGCGGTCCACCTCGGCTTCCCGCGCCACGTCGCCCACGACCTGGTGATCGAGACGCTCGAGGGCAGCACCCACTTCGCGAAGCAGTCGGCGGCCCACCCGGCCGTGCTCCGCAACATGGTGACCTCGCCGGGCGGCACCAGCGCCGCGGCGCTCCACGAGCTGGAGTCGGGGCGGCTCCGGACCGTCCTGTCCGAGGCGGTCTGGGCGGCGTTCCGGCGCACGGTCGAGCTCGGCGAGCAGCTCGAGGCGTCCGTGGTCCCGGGCCCGACGGCCCCGGCCCCGACGGCCCCGGCCCGACGCCGCCGCGGGCAGTCCGGGGCCAAGCGCGGTCCCCGGGCGGCGGCGACCCGGAACGGCGCCCACGCCCGGTGACGAGCTCCGAGGGGATTGCGCCGCCCCGGGGCCTCCTGGCGATCTTCAGCCACCCGGACGACGAGACGTTCGGCGTGGGCGGCGTGCTGGCCCTGGCGGCCGAGGCCGGCGTCCCGACCCACCTCGTCTGCACGACCGACGGCGACCTGGGCGGGGCCGAGGGCCAGCGCGACATCGGGCGCGAGCTGCGTCGCGGTGAGCTGCGCGAGGCGATGGCCGCGCTGGGCGTGGGCGAGCCGATCTTCATGGGCTACGGCGACTCGGGGATGGAGAGCTGGCCGCGGCCCGCGGAATGCTTCGCGACGGCCGATCCCGAGGAGGTCGTCGGACGGCTCGTCGAGATCGTGCGCACGCTTCGCCCGAACGTCATCCTGACCTTCGACCCCGGCGGGATCTACGGGCACCCGGACCACGTGACCGTGTCGGCGCGAGCGACCGAGGCGTTCCGACGGACGGTCGGGGAGCCAGGCGGGCCCACGGTGCTCTACCACCAGGCGCTTCCGGCCTCCGCGATCGCGGAGATGGGGCGCGTCCAGGAGCAGCTCGGGGCCGCGGCCGCGACGCCCGACGCGCCATCGCCGGCACCCAGCGAGGACGACCTGCTCCAGCAGCGCCGTTTCGTCGAGCTGGCCCGTCCCGACGACGAGATCAGCACGATCGTCGACGTCCGGGCCGTGGTGGACCGCAAGATCGCGGCCCTGGCCGCCCACGCGAGCCAGATGCGGGGTGGCTGGGGCGACATGCCGCGACCGCTGCTCGAGGCCTGGCTGGGCACCGAGACCTTCGTGCGGGTGGAGCCGCCGCCGGCGCCCGGGGAGCGCGAGACGACCCTCCGCGGCGTGGTATAACGCCCGCTGATGGGCAGCCGTCGTCTCGAACCTCCCGGGGACGATCTCCTCCCGGGCGCCGCCACGGCGCTCGAGGCCTCCGGCGCGACCCCAGCCGAGCCTCCGCCCGACGAGGGACCCGGACCGGCCATCGAGCCGCGCGACTACCCGCCCGCGGCCCCGCCCCGCCGGCGCGGCCGCCCGCCCGGCTCGAAGAACCGCCCGAAGCCGGCACCCGTCGAGGCGGCGATCACGCCGGCCGGCGAGGTCGCCACGGCGGGCGAAGGCCCGGCCGATGTCCCGCCCGCGACTCCGCCCGCGGCCCCGCCCCGCCGGCGCGGCCGCCCGCCCGGCTCGAAGAACCGCCCCAAGCCGCCGAGCGCCGCCGCCGACGCCGTGGCCGCATCGCCGCCAGCCACTGGCCCCGGTCCCGGCCCCGGCGAGGCGGCCGCCTCGCCGGGCGTGCCGCCAGCCGCTGCCCGCCGGCGCGGCCGCCCGCCCGGTCGTGCCGGGACGGCCCGTCGCCCCGCTGCCACGCCATCCGCACGCCGCGACAGGCTCACGATCGAGCAGATCGTCGCCGTCGAGTCGCCCCGGGAGCCGCGCCTCTCCCCCGACGGGCGGCGGGTCGCCTACACGCAGGAAGCGGCCGGCGCCCGGCAGGTGTTCCTCCTCGGCCTTCGCACGGGCCAGGTCCGCCAGCTGACCGCTTCCGAGAAGAACGTCACGGACCCTCAGTGGGCGCCGGATGGCGAGCGGCTGGCGTTCGTGCGGGAGACGGCGATCTGGATGGTCGGTGCCGACGGCAGCCGCCCCACGCTGGTCACGGACCACCCGGCCGGCAACAAGGCCCCCCGCTGGTCACCTGACGGCCGGCGGATCGCCTTCATCTCCCGCCGCCGGGGCTGGGGCCAGGCCTGGGTGGTCGACGCCCCGCTCCCACGCCGGGGCCGCCGGCCGGCCCGCGAGACGGCGGGGGAGCCGCGCGCGGTCAGCCCGGTCGGCTGGGACGTGGAAGAGATCTCCTGGTCGCCTGACGGGACGCAGCTGGCCGTCCTCGCCCAGCGCGACCCGGACCTGCGGACCTTCCAGGTGACGCTCGTGGAGGTCGCCACCGGTGCTGAGCGCCGGATTGCGGGCGACGGTGCCTGGGAGACGGCCGCCACGTGGCTGCCGGATGGGCAGGGCCTGCTCCTCGTCTCCGATCGCGATGGCTGGTTCCAGGTCGTCCGGATCGCGACCGACGGCGGGGGGCGGACCGTGCTCACGGAGGGATCCGCCGAGCACGGCGACTACGGCGCGGGGTTCGGGTCGTGGCCGCTCGCCTCGCCGGACGGCTCGCGCTTCGTGCACGCGCTGATCCGCGACGGCCGGCAGGACCTGGTCGTCGCGCCCCTTCCGGCCGGGCCGGGTCCGACGGCGCTCCCCCGGCGACCCGGACGACCGCCCAGGGCCCGGCCGGTGACCCCGGCCTGGAGCCCGCGGTCGATCGCGCCGTTCCCGGGCGTGTGGCTGGCGGTCGCGTGGCTGCCCGACGGGTCCGGGCTCCTCGCGGTCGGCGAATCCGAGCGTGAGGCGGAGGACCTGTGGATCCTCCCGGCCCCCGGTCCGGACGGCACGCCGACAGCCGATCGTCCCCGCCGGCTCACGACCAGCCGCCCGGCGGTCCTTCCCGCGACCGGGTTCGTGGAGTCGGAGCACCACGTCATCCGGGCCCGCGACGGCCGGGCCGTCCCGTTCACCCTGTGGCGTCCTCCTGCAGGCCACCGGGCGCCGGGGCGGGAACACCGTCCCGACGATCGTCCACGCTCACGGCGGCCCGACCTCGCGAGGTCTACCTGGACTGGCAGCCTCTGCGCCAGCTCTTCGTGCAGGAGGGCTTCGCCTTCCTCTCCGTGGACTTCCGCGGCTCCACGGGCTATGGCCGCGAGCACCGCTGGGCCAACGTCGACGAATGGGGCCACGGGGACCTCCACGACGTGATCGACGCCGCGCGGTGGGCGGCCGGCCAGGCCTGGTCGAACGGCCGGCTGGGGATGTACGGCGGCTCCTACGGCGGCTACCTGACGCTCTGTGCGCGCTCGTCGAGGAGCCCGGGATGTGGGCAGCCGGCGTGGACCTGTTCGGTGACTCCGAGATCGCCGAGAGCTTCCGACACGGCGATCGGCCCGGCCGCATCGACCTCCAGCGAATGATGGGCCTGCCCGACGACCCGGCGCAGGCGCCGCTCTACCGGCGCGGGTCGCCGCTCTACCGGGCGGAGCGGATCGAGGCGCCCCTGCTGATCCTCCACGGGCGGCGCGACAAGCGGGTCGTGCCCCTCATGACCGAGAAGATGGTCGAGGCTCTCGAGGTCGAGGGGAAGTTCCACGAGGTCCACTGGTACGACGACGAGGGCCACGGCTACGAGCGCAGGGAGAACCGCCGTGACGCCTTCGGGCGCATCGTGGCCTGGCTGAAGCGCTACCTCGCGGGGGAGCCGCCCGCGGCGGACCGCTGACCCGCGGCGCCGGGGACCGGTGGAGCTCGCCGCTCGCCTGGCCGTCCTGCTGGCTGCCGCCGTCGCGGCCGGTGCCCTGCTCATCCAGCTGGCCCGGCCCCCGCGCATCGGCCTCCCGCCCGGGCCGGAGGCTGTCCCGCTGCCGGGCCTCCTGCCGATCGCGCTCGCGGCGTTCGTCGTCGCTCGCCGCCGGCGGCGCCCTCACCGGCGCAGGAGTCCTTGCGGCGGGCGCGGTCGTCGACGGCGTCGCGGGCCCGATCCGGGCCGTCGGGGATCGGCCTCCTCGCAGGGGCCGGCGTCCTCGCCGGGCGCCGCCTGCTCACCCGACGCGGCGCCGCTCGACCCCCTCGGGCTCGTCGCTCTCGGCTGGGCGGGCGCCTCGCTCGCGCTGCTCGGCTGGCTGGCGGCCCTCGGGACGGTGGCGATCGTCATCCTCGCCGCCGTCCGCGTGGTGCCGGCCGTCGACCGTCCGTAGCGGCCGCGGGCGACGGGCAGGAGGCTCGGGCCGGGCGCGAGCGCCGCGACCGCGATCCTGCGCGCCCGGCGGAGTAGCATCGGCGGACGTCTCGCGCCCGGGAGCGGCGATGCTGGATGCGTCGGACTCCGCCGGCCGGCGTCAACCGATCCTGCCAATTCCGCGGCCGTTGCGCCGCTTCGACCGCCGGAGATACCCGATGAGCGAGACCGCCGGAACCAGGTCCAGCATCCCGGAGCGCGTCCTGCGCACGACGTTCATCGCGCTCTCGCAACGTCGCGTACTGGGCCGGCTGGCGACGCGACTCCCGATCACCCGGCCGATGGTCCGCCGCTTCATCGCCGGCGAGTCGCTGCCCGAGGTCCTCTCCGCGCTCGAACGGCTTCGCGCCGCGGGCTACGCGTCGACCGTGGATGTCCTCGGCGAGTCGGTCGACTCGGTGGAGGCCTGCGCCGCGGCCGCGGGCCGCTACGAGGAGACGCTCGCCGCCCTGGCCGACCGGGGCCTCGAGCGCAACGTCAGCCTCAAGGCCACCCAGATGGGCCTCGACATCGGGCGAGACCTGGGCCGGGAGACCGTGGCCCGGGTCTTCCGCGCCGCGGCCGCGGTGGACGCCTTCGTCCGGGTCGACATGGAGGACCACACCCGGACCGACGCGACCCTCGACCTCTGGCGCGGGCTCCGCTCGGTCAACCCGAAGAGCGGGGTCGTCATCCAGGCGGCGCTGAAGCGGAGCGTCGCCGACGTGGCGGCGCTCGTCGCCGAGGGCGCCCCGATCCGGCTCTGCAAGGGCGCCTACAACGAGCCCGCGGGGATCGCGTGGCGCGAGCGCGAGGAGATCAACGACGCGTACGAGGCGCTCGCCCGGACGATGCTCCGGGCCGGGACGCCGGCTGCCTTCGCCACGCACGACGGCCGGCTCGTGGGACGGATCCTGCGCTTCGCCCGGGCCGAGGGGATCGCCCCGGATCGCTACGAGTTCCAGATGCTCTACGGCGTGCGGCGCGACCTCCAGGCCCAGCTGCTGGCTCGGGGCGAGCGGGTCCGCATCTACGTCCCCTACGGCACGGAGTGGTACCCGTACTTCATGCGCCGCCTCGCGGAGAAGCCGGCCAACGTCGCGTTCCTGCTGCGCAGCGTGGCCCGGGAGGGGCGGGGCGGTTGATCCGGCCGGCCGCCGGCGGCGGACGGGGCGACCCCGCCTACCTGCCCAGCGTCGTGCGCAGCTGCGCGACGTGACCCTCGAGGTGCCCGGCGAGGGTCCGCTCCAGCAGCTCGTCGACTCGCTCGGGACCGCGCACCCGATGGAGCCCGGTCCGGGCGAGGTCGGCCTCGCTGAAGCCCGCGACTCGCTCCACGAGCGGACGCGCCTCGCGGGCGAGGCGGGCGAGGAGGACGGTGGCCGGCAGCGTCCGGTCCCGCTCGATGATCAGGATGCGGGCCGGGTCGCCCGGGCCCCGGCCGAACGGGGCAGGCGCCCGGCGGTCGGCCGCCAGGATCCGCTCGATCTCGCCATGCCAGTAGGGGACGGCCTCGGCCACGTGGGCAAGCACCTCGCGCGGTCCCCAGTCGTCCTCGCCCTCGCCCAGCGGGGCGCCCGCCGGGAGCGGCTCCGCGGCCGCGATCGCCGGCCCCAGGGCGACCAGGCGGTCCACGGCCGTTCCGATCCGGAGGGCCAGTTCGACCGCGCGTCGCGACGGCTCAGGCATGGTTCGCCTCCGGGAACCGGGTGGGTCCCAGGCGCTCGCGCAGCCAGGCCGTCATCTCGTCGACGATCCGCGCGCCCAGGAACGGGTCGTGATGCGGCTCGTGGCGAACGTCCGGGTAGACCCGGCGCTCCACCGAGGGGAATGCCGCGAGGAACGCGGTCGAGGCGGTCGGCACCAGCGTGTCGCTGCCGCCGTGGACGAGCAGCACCGGGAGGGGGAAGCCGTCCCGCTCGGCCAGGCGGGCCCGGACCCTGTCCATGGCTCGGAAGAGGTCGCGTCCGAGCCGAAACGTCGTGCGCGGCTCCGAGAGCGGGTCGGTCAGCGCCACGACCGGGGGCATCGGGTCGCGGGCGATCTGGCCCGGGCGCCACGGGTTGCGGATGGCGGCCCGCGGTGCCACGGCGGCGAGGACGGGGGCAGCCATCCGGAGGAGCGGGTTGACGCCCGCGCCGAGCGCCGGCGCGGAGAGGATCGCGACGTCGGGGAGCGGCCGGCCGTCCAGGAGGTAGTCCGCCACCAGCAGGCCGCCCAGCGAGTGGCCGTAGATCGCCGCGGGCAGCCGTTCCCGCCGGGACGCCGCCAGGCGATCCTCGATGTCGTCGAGGTAGTCGGACCAGCGATCCACGAAGGCCCGCCGGCCGCCCGACGCCCCGAACCCACGGTGGTCGAACGAGGTCGCCGCGAGGCCTGACGCCCCGAACCGGCCGCCCGTCGCGTCGTGGCGACCCGAATGCTCCCCGAGGCCGTGGACCACCAGGACCGTCGCCCACGGCTCCCCGGTCGTGGGCCAGGTGCGGGTCAGGAGGGGCGTGCCGTCGCGCGCGGCGATCGTCTTGACCTCGGACATGGGGCCATCCTAGCCGCTCGTCCCGGACCCGGCGCCGTCGCGCGCCCGGGACTGCGTGGCCGGGACCCACCGCGGCCAGCCTCGCCCGAGGCGGCCGCCGCCCAGCGAGGCTCGTTCGCGCAGCCTACGGCTCCTCGATGACGACATCGGGCGTCGCACCGGGCGTCGTCTGGGCCAGGATCACCCCGCCGATCACGAACGCACCGCCCAGGAGCTGGAGCGGGGCCAGGCGTTCGCCGAACGCGAGCATCGCGATCGAGATCGTGTAGACGGGCTCGACCGTGGACACGAGCGCGGCCTGGGCCGCCCCGATCCGGGCCGTGGCCGCGTAGAACGCCGAGACGGCCAGGGCGGTCGAGAGGACCGCGATCCCGACCAGGCCCACCCATGCACCCGCCGGGACCGCGGCCGGCAGGACCGGCTCGCCCATGGCCGTGGCCAGGACGGCGATGACGGCGAACGTGCCGCTGAGCATCAGGGCGGACGCCACCGCGGGGCGTGTCTCGGCACCTTCGCCGCCCGTGCGGTCGTTGGCCGTCTCGCCCCGCCGCTCGCCCGCGGTCCGGGCCGCCATCAGGATGTAGACCGAGTAGAGGCACGGAGAGGCCAGGGCCAGGACGAGCCCCAGGGGCTCGGCCCTCGTCTCGATGCCCCCGAGCGTCAGCGCGACGCCGCCCGTGACGATGCCGAGGGCGACCCACGGTCGGCGGCCACTCAGGCCGGCCCCGAAGCGGATCGAGAGAACCGCCACGATCGCCGGGTAGACGTACACGAGCAGGGAGGCGAGCGACGCCGAGATCCACTCGAGCGCCGCGTAGTAGGTCCCGGCGTTCGAGACGAAGAAGCAGCCGAGGCCGAGCAGGACGACCACTCGCCGCCTGGAGGTCGCCCGCAGGGCCGCCCGGTTCGCGGGGACGAGCAGGGCCCACGCCCAGACCAGCGCTCCGCCGATCAGGAAGCGCCAGTAGAGGAGGGCGAGCCAGTCCAGGCCCGATCCGTAGACGCTCTTGGCGAAGAGGGGGCCGGACCCGTAGCCGCACGCGGAGGCTGCCGCCAGGGCAACCCCCAGCAGACGACGACGGTCCATCGCCCGAGCCTAGCAAAGCCGAGGGCCATCGCGCCGGGCCCGGACGGGTACCCGCGCTGCGCCGGGACGCTGGGCTTCCCGTACGGTAGGCTGTCCATGACAACCGCCCCGCGGCAGCGTCCCGGGCCCCGCGGCCTTCGTCAGCCGCCCTCGGGTCACGCGCGCGCTGGCCCGACGAAGGAGCCAACTGGCCAGGTGACCACCACGAAGGCGCACGAGCTGCCGGTCCAGGACCTGGACCGCGTGACGATCAGGTTCGCCGGCGATTCCGGCGATGGCATGCAGCTGACGGGTACCCAGTTCACCACTGCCGCTGCCGTCTTCGGCAACGACATCAGCACGCTGCCGGACTATCCCGCCGAGATCCGCGCCCCGGCCGGCTCGATTCCGGGCGTCTCCGGGTTCCAGATCAGCTTCAGCTCGTCCGACATCCACACCCCGGGCGATGCGCCGGACGTGCTCGTCGCGATGAACCCGGCAGCGCTCAAGGCGAACGTGAAGGACCTGCTGCCGGGCGGCGCGATCATCGTCAACAGCGACGCCTTCACGCCGGCCAACCTGGCCAAGGCGAGCTATGCCGCGAGCCCGCTCGGCGATGACAGCCTCAAGGCGTTCAAGGTCTTCGAGGTCCCCGTCTCGACCCTCAACGCACGCGCGCTCGAGGGCCTGGACATGACCTCCAAGCAGGTCGACCTCACCAAGAACTTCTTCGCCCTCGGCGTCATGTTCTGGCTCTACGGTCGGACGACCGACACCACCCTGGCCTGGATCGCCGAGAAGTTCGGAGGCCGACCGATCATCGCCGAGGCGAACCGCCGGGCGCTCAACGCCGGGTATGCGTTCGGCGAGACGACCGAGATCTTCCACACGACGTACCGGGTCGGCCCGGCGAAGCTCGCCCCGGGGACCTACCGGAACATCACCGGCAACGAGGCCACCGCGCTCGGGTTCGTGGCCGCAGCCCGGCTCGCCGAGCGGCCCCTGGTCTACTGCAGCTACCCGATCACGCCGGCCTCGGACATCCTGCACTACCTGTCCAGCTGGAAGAGCTACGGCGTCCGCACCTTCCAGGCGGAAGACGAGATCGCGGCGATCGGCGCCGCCCTGGGCGCCAGCTACGGCGGCGCCCTCGGCCTGACCGGGACGTCCGGTCCCGGGCTGGCGCTCAAGACCGAGGCGCTGGGCCTGGCGGTGATGGTGGAGCTGCCGCTCGTCGTCGTGGACGTGCAGCGCGGCGGACCGTCGACCGGCCTGCCCACCAAGGTGGAGCAGAGCGACCTCCTCCAGTCGGTCTTCGGCCGCAATGGCGACAGCCCCGTGCCGGTCATCGCGCCCGCGACCCCCGCCGAATGCTTCGAGTACGCGCTCGAGGCCGCCCGGATCGCGTTCCGCTACATGACCCCGGTGATCTACCTGTCGGACACGTTCCTGGCCAACGGCACCGAGCCGTGGCGGATCCCGGAGATGGCCTCCCTGCCCGCGCTCAAGGTGCCGAATCGCACGGATCCGGCCGGCTTCTACCCGTACGAGCGGGATCCCGAGACGCTGGCCCGCCCCTGGGCGATCCCCGGCACGCCGGGCCTCGAGCATCGCATCGGCGGCCTCGAGAAGCTGGACGTCCTGGGCACGGTGAGCTACGACCCGGACAACCACCACCGCATGACGCTCCTGCGGGCCGAGAAGGTCGCCCGGATCGCCCGCGACATCCCGCCCCTCGAGGTCTTCGGACCACCCGAGGGCGAGCTCCTGATCCTGGGCTGGGGCAGCACGTACGGGGCCATCCGCAGCGCGGTGGAGCGCATGCGGGCGAACGGCCGGTCCGTGGCCCACGCGCACCTCCGCCACCTGAATCCGTTCCCCGCCAACACCGGTGACGTGCTGCGCGCGTACCGGCACGTCCTTATCCCCGAGCTGAACCTGGGCCAGCTCCGGCAGATGATCCGCAGCACATACCTCGTGGATGCCGAGGGCTTCAACCTCGTCCGCGGGAAGCCGTTCCAGATCGGCGAGATCCAGGCGAAGGCCGAGCACGTGCTCGGCAACCTCTGAGGCGCATCCCATGACCGATCAGCTGGCCGCCCCGGCCGCAGCACCCGCCAAGCTCACCCGCAAGGACTTCGCCAGCGACCAGGAGCCGCGCTGGTGCCCCGGCTGCGGGGACTACTCGATCCTCGCCCAGACCCAGAAGGTGATGCCCGACTTCGGCGTGCCGAAGGAGAAGATCGTCTTCGTCTCCGGGATCGGCTGCTCCGGCCGGTTCCCGTACTACATGAACACCTACGGGTTCCACTCGATCCATGGCCGGGCCCCCACGCTGGCGACCGGGCTCAAGCTGGCCAACCCGGAGCTGATGATCTGGGTCGTGACCGGCGACGGCGACGCGCTCTCCATCGGTGGCAACCACATCCTCCACGCGATGCGCCGCAACGTGGACATCAAGGTGATGATGTTCAACAACCGGATCTACGGGCTCACCAAGGGCCAGGCCTCGCCGACCACGGCGTTCGGGCAGAAGACGAAGTCCACGCCGGTCGGGTCCGCGGACTACCCGATCCACCCGCTCGTGGTCGCCCTCGCCGCCGAGGCAAGCTTCGTGGCCCGGACCGTGGACACCCAGACGGACCATCTCCAGTCTGTCGTCGACAGGGCCGGCCGCCACAAGGGCTCCGCCTTCGTGGAGATCCTCCAGAACTGCAACATCTTCAACGACGGCGCGCACCGGATGTTCACGGACCGCGAGGTCAGGGACGACAAGATGCTCATCCTGGAGCAGGGCAAGCCGATGGTCTTCGGCAAGGATCGGGACATGGGCCTGCGCCTCAACGGCGTCCGCCCGGAGATCGTCCGGATCGGCGACGGCGGGATCACCCTGGACGACATCCTGGTCCACGACGAGACGTCCGATGATCCGACGATCCACAACATGCTGGCCCGGATCTACTGGCCGGACTTCCCGGTCCCGATCGGCGTGATCCGCAACGTTCCGCGACCCACGCACGACGAGCTCGTGATGGCCCAGGTCCGGACGGCGGTCGCGAAGCACGGTGAGGCGGATCTCGAGAAGCTCCTCGGCCAGGGCGAGACCTGGACCGTCGCGTGACCGCTGCGGGGGAGGTCACCCCCGCCGGCGAGACGGTCGTCGTCCTCGCGGACGACCTGATCTGGGCGACCCGGCTCGTCGGCCAGCTGCGCACGCTCGGGGCGCACCCCGTGCGGGCTTCCTCCATTGCGGGACTCGATTCCGCGCTGGCGGGCGGGGCCGGCCAGGATCCGCGGCCGACGCGAGCTGTCGTTGACCTCACCGCCCGGGCGTACGACGGCGTGGCCGGCGTCGCCCGGGCCGCGGGAGCAGGCCTCCGGGTGCTCGGCGTCGGCCAGCACGACGACGTTCCCCTGCGTCGGGCTGCCCTGGCCGCCGGCGCGGAGCGCGTGTACGCCTACCGCAAGCTGTTCGAGGATGGTCACGCGACGCTCGCCTCGTGGCTCGGCATACCGGCGCCCGCTCCGGGCACGCTCGCCGTCCCACAGGCAGGAGATGGCTGACGACATGACTGCACCCTTCGCCCCGACCTCGGTCCGTCCCGCGGTCCGACCGACTGTCCCGCTCGAACGCTATCGAGAGCGCCTCCGGCGGGCCCAGGAAGGCGCGCGCGGCGCGGGCCTCGACGGGCTCCTGGTGGCGGTCGGCCCCGACCTGCGCTACCTGGCCGGGTACGCGGCGATGCCCCTCGAGCGCCTGACGATGCTGGTCATCCCCGCCGACGGGCTCATCACCCTCGTCGCCCCGCGCCTCGAGGCCCCGGCGGCGCTGCTCTGCCCCGCCCTCGCCGGGGGCTTCGCGGCGCTCGCGACCTGGGAGGAGACCGACGACCCTGTCGCGCTCGTCCGGGCGCTCCTCGGCCGTCCCGGCGCCGCCCCGCGCGTGGGCGTATCCGACCGCCTGTGGGCCATGCACCTGCTGCGCTTCCAGGCTGCCCTCCCGGGCGTCGCGTTCAGCAGCGCAACGGACGTCCTGCGTCCCCTCCGCATCGTGAAGGACCCGGACGAGATCGCCCTCCTGCGCTGCGCCGCCCAGGCGGCCGACCGGGTCGTCTGGGAGGTGAGCCACGGGCGGCTCGTCGGGCGCTCGGAGGCCGACGTCGCCCGGGAGATCCGCGACCTGCTGGTCGCCGACGGCCACGACAGCGCGGACTTCGCGATCGTCGGCTCCGGCCCGAACTCGGCCTCGCCGCACCACGAGGCGTCCGGCCGGATCATCCAGGCGGGGGAGCCGATCGTGCTCGACATCGGCGGCCCCTGGTCGGGCTACGGCAGCGACATCACGAGGACGATCTGGGTGACCGGCGGGGACGCGGCACGCGGCCCGGACGACGAGTTCCTGCGCCTCTACTCCGTGCTGAGGGCGGCCCAGGCCGAGGCGACCCACGCCGTGCGGCCCGGGGTCGCCTGCGAGCGCGTGGACCAGGTCGCCCGCGAGCTGATCTCGGCGGCGGGCCACGGGCCCCACTTCTTCCACCGGACCGGGCACGGGATCGGGCTCGAGAGCCACGAGGATCCGTACCTCGTGACGGGCAACGGGGAGCTGTTGCGGCCCGGCATGGCCTTCAGCGTGGAGCCCGGGATCTACCTCGACGGGCGCTACGGGGCCCGCATCGAGGACATCGTCGTGTGCGGCGAGGACGGGCCGATCATCCTCAACGAGATGGACCGCGAGCTGCTCGTCGTCACGGGGTAGCGGCGCCGCGGACTCGAGCGGGGCGGTCCGTGCAGCGCCGGCCGGGCCGCGGGCGGCGGATCTGAGATCGGCGGTATGCTTTCGTGGCCGTCGGGCATCCGCCGCGACGGTCTGGCAGACCTCCCCGCGTGAACCGCGCGGCCGCGACGAAAGGCGAGATGACCCAGCCCGCCCACGAGGTTGTCGACCCGCGCGCCGAACCGGGCCCGCCGCCGGTCCGACCCGCGGTCCAGCCATCCTGCACGTCGGCGCAGCTTCGCCGGTTCATCAAGAGCCGCCCTTACGTGCCGCTCCACGAGCTCCGCCGGCGGTTCGTGCTCGACGGCGGCGACGACGACACGACCGGGTTCGAGGCCGATGGGCACGAAGTCTTCGTCGGCCTGCCGGCCCGAGAGGCCGGGATGCTCGCCGAGCTCGTCCGTTCGGGTGAGGTCGGCTTCGAGCTCCTGCTCGACCCGGTCAGCCCGATGGTGATCGGCGTCTTCCCGATGCGGCCGGTGCAGCGCGGCTGAGCAAGGACTCGCAGGCGGCGCGCGGCCGGGCCCCCGGTCGCCCGGACCGGGCCGGCGCGCCCTGGCTGTCGCGCAGAAGACAGGCTGACGGTCGGATTCCACCTTTACCGGCCCCGCCTCCTGCGCCATCCTGCGAAGCACACGTGACCGGACGGACACGGGGCCCTGGGAGACGAGCGATGAGCACCCGCAGGAAGATCGAGAAGAGCGACGGTCCCGTCGCTGGCAAGGCCGGCGACGCCGGCGTCGAGAGCCTCGGCACGGCTGACGAGGACGACGTCGAAGGCCACAACATCGGGATGCTGAACCCGACCCTGGCCCGCGAGATGACCCTGGCCCGGGAGCGTGACATCGCGCGCCAGACCAGTCGCCAGTCGGTCCTCAGCGAGGCGCGCAGGGCGCTCGGCAAGAAGCGCTGACCACGCGCTCGTCCGGGGCCATAGGGGCGGGGTCGCACGGCCCCGCCCTTCGCTTGCCCGGCCCATTGCGGACGACCGATCGCGCCTCGTAGCATTCCCGCGTCGGTTGGAGCGTGCGAACTGCGGAGGCTTCGTGCTCGAGGGGCAGGCGACGGTAGCGGAGGCGCTCCGCCGCTGCGCGCTCTTCTCACGGGTCGACGACACGACGCTCCTGCGCTGCATCGCGCTGCTGCGCACGCGCCGCTATCGACGGGGCGAGACCATCTTCCACCAGGGAGACGCCGGGGACTCTCTCCACGTCATCGAATCGGGCGCCGTGAAGATCGTCCTGCCCTCCCCGGAGGGCGAAGAGGAGGCGATCATCGCCACGCTCGGACCCGGGGACTTCTTCGGCGAGCTGGCCCTGCTCGACGGCGCAGAGCGTTCCGCAACCGCAATCGCCCACGAGGCGACCGTGACGCACGTCCTCCGGCGTGATGCGTTCGAGGCCCTCGTCGACAGCGAGCCGGACCTGCGCCGGGCCCTTGTGGCGGGCCTCGTCGCCGAGCTGCGCCGCCTGACCCACCACGTGGGCGAGCTGCACTTCCTCAACCTCCCCGGGCGCCTGGCCCGGCGGATCGTGCGCCTGGCGCGGGAGGCCGATCCGGCGGCCGGGGGCGAGGTGCGCCTGCCCTGGGCCTACTCCCAGTCCGAGCTGGCCGCGATGATCGGCGGGACCCGCCAGACGGTGAATCGCCTGCTCGCGGACTTCGCCGCGGAGGACCTGATCCGGATCGAGCGGGACGTCCTCGTGGTGCCCGACCTGGCCCGCCTCGAGCGGGCTGCCGAACGGTGAGCGAACGGGTCGACCCGCGCCCATCCCGTCGCCGACGGAGCGCCCCCGACAGGGACGTGCGGGCGGCCCTCGCCGCGATCGCGGCCCGCTCCGAGATCGCCCGCCGGCTCGAGCTCGGAGCGGCCGAGGCGGTGCTCCGCTCGGTCGTGGAGGCCGCCGTTGCCCTCTTCCAGGCCGAGGCCGCCTCGCTCGCGCTCCACGACCCCGGCCGCAACGTGCTCGTCTTCCGGGTCGCGGCCGGCGAGCAGGGCGAGGGCGTCGTCGGGCTGGAGATCGCGCCTGACCGCGGGCTCGTGGGCTACGTCTTCTCGACCGGGCAGGCCCTCGCGATCTCCGATGTCGCCCGGGACGAGCGCTTCGGGCGCGCCTTCGCCCAGGCGACGGGCTACGTGCCGCGCTCGATCGTGGCCGTCCCGCTGGTCGACGATCGGGGCACGATCGGTGTCCTCGAAGTGCTGGACAAGCGCAGCGAGGCGGCGTTCTCGCTCCGCGACATCGAGCTGGCCGGCGTCTTCGCCCGCCAGGCAACCGTGGCGATCCGGGCGAGCCGGGTGGAGCGCGACACCGCGACGCTGCTGCGCGTGGTGCTCGCGGGGCTCGCCGGCGGCGAGGCTCCGCCGGCCGGCATCGACGCCCTCGTTGCGGCCGCCCTCGACGGCCTCGGTGACCCCGATGACCGGCTCTGGCCACTCGTGGAGCAGATCGCCGTCCTCCGCCGGGCGTCCCCGGAGCAGCTGGAGCTGGTGACGGGCCTGCTCGCCGTCCTGGCCCGCCAGGTTGCGCGCGATCGCGGACGCCGGAGCGGCCTGGCCGGCCGCGGAAGCCGCGGCGGGCGGCCTGCTTCGAGAACGGCGCCCGCCGCCGATGTCAGCTCGGACGGCTGAGCGCGTGACCGACCACCTCCTGCCGGCCTGGAGCGAGCCGTTCGTCGGCCCGGGTCGTGACGCGCTCCGGCGCCTGCCGCCCCTGCCCGCGATCGACCGGGAATGGGCGATCGGCGGCAGCGACGGGGCGGGCGTCACCGTCGCGATCATCGACAGCGGCGTGGAGCGCGACCACCCGGCCGTGGGCGGCAGGCTCGTTCGGAGCGTCAAGGTGGAGCCCGGGGCGACCCCCGACGAGGATCCGGTCGTGAGCGACGATCTAGAGGGGATCGACGTGGTCGGCCACGGGACGGCCTGCGCCGGCATCATCCACGGCCTCGCACCGGCCGCCGACCTGGTCTCGGTCCGGGTCCTGGGGCCTGACAACAGGGGCAAGGGGATCGTCTTCGCGGCCGGCCTGGACTGGGCCATCGGGCAGGGCGCCGGGGTGATGAACCTGTCGCTCTCGTCCAGGAGCGACGCGCTCTTCGGGCTGTTCCACGACCTGGCCGACCGGGCCTACTTCGCCAACACCCTCCTGGTCTGCGCGGCCAACAACGTTCCCGGGAACAGCTACCCGTCGCTGTTCGCCGCGGTGGTCAGCGTGGCCGCGCACGACCTGGCCGATCCGGCCGCCTGGTTCTACAACCCGCGGCCGCCCGTGGAATTCGGCGCCTACGGCGTGGACGTCCCGGTGGCCTGGCGGGCCGGCGGGCGGATGATCGCGACCGGCAACAGCTTCGCCGCGCCGCACATCGCGGGGTACGCGGCCCTCATCCGGGCGCGACACCCGGACGTGACCCCATTCGAGATCAAGGCGATCCTCGCGGCGACGTCCACGTCGCTCCCGGCCTGATCGGCCCCGAGCCCGCCGGGCCGCGAGATCAGCCACGGCGCGGCACCCGGACTCCCTCGAGGGCGAGCAGGCGCTCCTTGAGGCGGAGGAGCTCCTCCCGGTCGCCGAACCAGGAGCCGCCGTACCCGCCCAGCGTGCCGTCCCCGGCCACGACGCGGTGGCAGGGCACGAGCAGCCCGACCGGGTTGCGCCCAACCGCGCCCCCGACCGCCCGGGCCGCGCCCGGCGCGCCGATCCGGCGGGCCACCTCGCCATATCCGGCCGTCGCGCCCCAGGGGATCGTCCGGACTCCGTCCAGGACGCGGCGATCCCAGTCGGTCACTCCCTCGAGCATGACCGGGACGTCCGCCAGCGCTGCCGGTGCCCCGGCCAGGTGTGCCCGGAGCGCCTCCTCGAGGGCGGCGAGGTGGGCGCGGGAGCCGGCCGTTGCCGCGGCGTCGGCCCGGGGGACCAGGCGCCGCCGGATCCGGCCGGTCACCGACGCGCCGAAGGCCTCGTCGGTCGTGTGCAGCTCGAGGGCGACGATGCCAGCCTCGATTGCGGCCGCGTGGACCGGCCCGATCGGCGTGGCGATGACGGCGACGACCGCCGGGTCCCGGAGCGAGGCGGGCGCCCGGCCGGCGGGATCTGCGCGGCGGTGCTGTGCTGTGGGCGACACGGGCGGAACCTCACGGTTGTGGCGAGGACCCGATCGTCGCATGGAACGCGGCTCGCCGACGCCATCATCCTGCTGATATACTCCTGGGGAGTATGAAGCCCGAGCCGCCCGCCACGCTCGCCGCGCCGTCCCCGGTCGTGACCCTGGCGGCCGTCGGGGGCGCCCCGCCCGCGTCCGCCGCCGCGCTGGAGGTGAGCTTCCCCGTCGTGGGGATGACCTGCGCCTCCTGCAGCAACCGGATCGAGCGGTTCCTGCGCAAGACGGACGGCGTCGTCGAGGCCAACGTGAACCTGGCCACCGAGGAGGCCACGATCCGCTACCTGCCCGATCACGTCGGCCGCGCAGAGCTGGTCGGGGCCATCGAGAAGGCCGGCTACGACGTCAGGCCCGGCTCGCTCGAGGCCGCCGAGGCGCGCAGCGAGACGGCCGAGGCCGGATCGGTCGCTGACGACCTCGACGAGACGGAGCGGGCGCGCGCCCGGGAGGCGCGCACGCTGGCCCTCCAATCGGGAGTCTCGATCGCGGTGGCGGTCGGGATCATGGTCCTGATGTTCTGGCCATCGATCCCGCTCTCCATGGCGGACATCAACCGGCTCGTGCTGTGGCCCGCCACGTTCGTCCAGTTCTGGGCCGGCCGGCGCTACTACGACGCCGCCTGGAAGGCGCTCCGGCATGGGCTCGGGACGAACATGAGCACGCTCGTCGCGGTCGGCACCACCGCCGCCTGGGCGTACAGCGTCGTCATCACGATGTACCCCGAGGTCGCGATGCGCGCCGGCCTGCCCGGCGAGACGTACTTCGACTCCTCCGCGATCATCATCGGGCTGATCCTGATGGGGAAGTGGCTCGAGGCTCGGGCCAAGGGCCGGACGACCGGTGCCATCCGACGCCTCGTGGGCCTCCAGGCCCGGACCGCCCGGCTGGTGAGGCCCGGCGGCGACGTCGACGTCCCGATCGACCAGGTCCAGCCGGGCGACCTCCTGCGGGTCCGGCCGGGCGAGAAGGTGCCGGTCGACGGGGTCGTGTCGGAAGGCAGCTCGGCCCTGGACGAGGCGATGCTGACCGGCGAGGCGATGCCGGTCACGAAGGGTCCGGGCGACGAGGTGATCGGGGCCACGATCAACACGACCGGCAGCTTCGTCATGCGGACGACGAGGGTCGGGCGCGAGACGGCGCTGGCCCAGATCGTCGAGATGGTTCGCCGCGCCCAGGGGAGCAAGGCGCCCATCCAGCGCCTGGCCGACCAGATCAGCGGCGTCTTCGTGCCGCTGGTGCTGGCGATCGGCGCCCTTACCTTCGCGCTCTGGTGGCTGCTCGGTCCCGAGCCCCGGGTGACCCTGGCCCTCGCCTCGTTCATCACCGTCGTCATCGTCGCCTGCCCGTGTGCCATGGGCCTGGCCACGCCGACCGCGATCATGGTCGGCACCGGGCGCGGCGCGGAGGCCGGGATCCTGGTCCGGGGCGGTGAGGCCCTCGAGCGCGCTCAGCGCGTGTCGGCCGTCCTCTTCGACAAGACCGGGACGCTGACGCGGGGAAGGCCGGCCGTGACCGAGGTCATCCCCACCGGTGGCAGCGACCCGGCCGAGCTCCTGCGCCTGGCCGCGGCCGTCGAGGCCGGCTCCGAGCATCCGATCGCGAGCGCGATCCTGGGGGCGGCCCGCGATCGCGGGCTCGCGTTCCCCGGCGGCGAGGCATTCGCGGCCACGGCCGGTGGCGGCGCGGAGGCCACCGTGGACGGGCGCCACGTGCTGATCGGGAGCGCCCGCTTCCTCGGCGAGCGCGGAGTGTCCAGCGCGGCGCTCGGGGCGGCCGGCGATGCGCAGGCCGCGCTCGGGCGGACACCCGTCTTCGTGGCCGTGGACGGCGTGGCGGCCGGGCTGATCGCGATCGCGGATCCGGTGAAGCCGGAATCGGCCGAGACGATCCGGGCGCTCGCGGCCCAGGGCATCGACGCCTGGCTGGTCACGGGCGACCACGCGGCGACGGCCGCGGCCGTGGCAGCAGCCGTCGGCATCCCGGCCGAACGCGTTCGCGCCCAGGTCCTCCCCGGCGACAAGGCCTCGATCGTGGCGGAGGTCCAGGCCGCCGGCCGGGTCGTGGCGATGGTCGGGGACGGGATCAACGACGCGCCGGCGCTGGCGGCCGCGGACCTCGGGATCGCGATCGGAACGGGCGCCGACGTGGCCATCGAGGCGTCGGACATCACGCTCGTCGGGGGCGACCCACGGGGCGTGGTCGCCGCGCTCGCGCTCTCGCGGCGGACGATGGCCGTCATCCGCCAGAACCTGTTCTGGGCGTTCGCCTACAACGTGCTCCTGGTCCCGGTCGCCATGGGCATCCTCTACCCGCCCTTCGGGATCACGATCGGCCCCGCCCTGGCGGCCGGTGCGATGGCCCTCTCCTCGGTCAGCGTGATCTCGAACTCGCTGCGCCTCCGGCGCTACGATCCGCGCCCCGCGGCCCTCCTGGCCGGGGCGGCGCACCCGACCCTGACCCGGGTCCGCGAGGGCGCCTACCTCGCGGTCGTCGCGGCGCTGGCCATGGGCGTCGCGGGGCTGGCGATCGGGACCAACCGCTGGCTCGACGCGACGGCCCGGCAGGTGGACCTCGTCGCGACGGCCTTCCGCGGGCCGGGCCCGGTCATCGCGATCGGGGCCGGCGAATCCGTCCTCCTGGTCCTCCGCAACGACGGCGACGCGGTGCAGTGGTGCACGCTTCCCGGCGCGCCCCGGGTCGAGCTGAATCCCCGCGCCGGCGCCACCCAACAGGTCCGCTTTGCCCTCGACACGCCCGGCACGTACCGGCTGGCCTGCGTGGAGCTCAACGAGACGGCAGGCTCGACCGCCGGGATGACCGCGATGCCGAACACGGCGACGACCGCGGCCACGTTCGAGGTTCGCCAGCGCTGAACCCGGCGGTGGGGCGGGGTGCGGGCGCGGCGCGACGGCGCCGCCCTGCCGGCGGCGCCTGGGGATCGTCCCCGCTTGCTAGGGCCGGGTCGTGACCGCTCCGGACGTCCAGACGTCCCACAGCGCGGCGATGTCGTTGTCCGCGCGGCGGATCCCGCCGAGGACCAGGGCGGCGTCATCCGTCCAGGCGACGCGGGCGCGCTGGCTCGCGTCGGCCCAGCAGGCGACGTACCCGTAGAGCTGCTCTCCGAAGCCGAGGAAGCCGTTGGTGCCCCACGATCCGCGTGACGGGGTGCCCTGCGCGCAGGCGGACGGGTCGCTCGCGAGGTCGAGGCTGCCCTGGAGCGTGTCCCACGCCTTCCGGAGCGCAGCGCCGTTCTTGTAGAGGGTGTAGCGGGCCTCGACCACCCCGTCGGCCTGGCAGACCAGCGCAGCCTGCTCCCCCGACGCCGCGATGCCGGCGACGACGCACGAGGGCCGGATCGATGACGGCACCGACTGGCGCAGCCGGGCGACGTCGGCGGGGTTCCCCAGGCGGGGCGTCGGGGTGGGCGTCGGGGTGGGCGTCGGCGTCGGCGTCGGCGTGGGCGTCGGCTTCGGCGTGGGACGCGGGGTTGGCGCCGGGCTGGCCGTTGCGGCGTTGCCCGGCGTGGGCGTCGGGGAGGAAGCGCCGAGTGCGCCGATCACCAGGCTCCCGAACGCCAGGCCCGCCCCGCCTGCCACGGTGACCAGGCAGACCACGGCCACGGCGACCGCGAGACGCCCCCACCGGCGGCGCGGCGGTCGGTTCCGCGGGCCGAACCCCGCGATCTCGGTGGCCGTCGTCGCAGCGCCGACCGACGCAGGACCCAGGGCCGTTCCCGGGGGCCCCGGCGAGCCGGGCCGTGGGCTCGCGGGCGGCCCAGCGAGCGCACCATACGGCGCGCCCACCGCGCCCGCCGCCGACCGTCCCGCGAGGGCGCCCCGCGCGGCCTCCAGCAGGGCCGCCGCCGACTGGAAGCGGGCGGCCGGATCCTTGGCCAGCGCCCGGGCGACGACGGCGTCGAGGGCGGGCGGGAGTCCGGGTCGGCGGGCGGCCACGCTCGGCACCGGATCGTGGACGTGAGCCCAGAGGGTCGCCTCGTAGCTGTCGCGCGGGAAGGGCGGCTGGCCCGTCAGGGCGGTCACGAGGACGCAGGCCAGGGCGTAGATGTCGATGCGGCCGGCGAGGGCCGCGTCCGGTGGGTCCCCGCTGGCCGCGGTGAACTGCTCGGGCGCCATGTATGACGGCGTGCCCAGGGCGCCTCCGGCCACGGTCAGGCCGCCCTGGCTCGCGGCGCGCTTGGTCAGGCCGAAGTCGGTCAGGTAGGGGACGCCGCGCCCGTCGAGGCGGATGTTGCCCGGCGTGACGTCCCGGTGGACGATGCCGCGCGCGTGGGCCGCGTCGAGGGCGTCCGCGATGGGAGCCAGGAGCGCGATCGCGCGTCCGGGCGCGAGTGGCCCGCCCGTCCCGATCAGCTCCGCGAGATCCGGGCCGTCGAGGTAGCGCATGGCCAGGTAGAGCTGGCCCTCCCACTCGCCGGCGGCATGGATCGGGACGACGTGCGGGTGCTCCAGCGTGGCCAGCGCATCGACCTCGCGGAGGAACCGCTCGCGGTACCCGGGATCCGCGGCGAACTGGGGCGCGATCAACTTCAGGGCCACGCGCCGGCGCGGCCGCAGCTGGGTGGCCAGGTAGACGACGCCCATCCCGCCACGGGCGAGGACGCCATCGAGCTGGTAGCCGGCGAACGCGGTGCCGGGCTGGAGCGGCGTGATCAAGGAGCCTCCTGCGCCACCCCGGGCGGCCGGGCCGGGCGGGGTGCAAGCCCACCGAGTATCGCAGAGGGTGGCGAATCGGGGCCGGCCGGCTGCCCCGCCCGCGGCGTCAGGTGAGCCCGGCCACTGGCGGGTCCAGCGCGATAACGGTCACGTTGTCGGGTCCGCCGGCAGCGAGCGCCGCCGCGACCAGGGCGTCGGCCGCGGCCTCGGGGTCTCCCTGGCCCAGCAAGCTGCCGATCCGGGCGTCCGGCACGACCCCGGCGAGGCCGTCCGAGCAGAGCAGGAGGCGATCGCCGGGGG
The DNA here is from genome assembly GCA_963801445.1 of uncultured Chloroflexia bacterium. GTDB lineage: Bacteria > Chloroflexota > Limnocylindria > Limnocylindrales > CSP1-4 > CTSoil-043. The sequence continues at coordinate 131,304 of CAWDEW010000009.1, forward strand.
CGAGGGGAAGGGCGCGGACGTCGGGCGCATCGTCGCTCGCTCCGAGCGCGCGGGTGAGCACGTGGCGTCGCGTGTCGGTGGCGGCCTGGGCGGGCGTGAGCCGTCCGCGGCGGACGAGCTCGCCGACCAGGGTGTGGTCGGCCGTGAGCTGCTCCAGCGTGCCGGCGCGCAGCAGGTAGGCCCGCGAGTCGCCGACGTGGGCAACCCACGCCCGGCTCCCGTCGAGCAGGATCGCCACGACGGTGGTGCCCATCCCGGCCCGGTCGCCGGTGCCCCGGGCGCGCACCTCGGCGCCGGCGACGAGCAGCGCGGCTCCCAGCGACACGCCGTCGACGATCCTCCCGGCGTCGAGCTCGGCCCCGAGCTGCTCGACGGCGATCGCGGCGGCGACCTCCCCGGCCCGGTGCCCGCCCATCCCGTCCGCGACCACGTAGAGCGGTGGACGCACCAGCAGGACATCCTCGTTGTGGTCGCGCACGAGGCCCCTGTCCGTGCGCCCGGCCGCCGGCACCGGGTTCACGCGAGCATCGGGACGCCGACCACCAGGATCGGCGTGGCCACGACCGTCGCCGCGATGGCCGCTGCCCGACCCGCCCGACGGCCGAATCCGAGGCGGGTGAAGAGCTGGCTGGCGGCCAGGCCGGCAACCGCCGCGGGGGCCGCGAGAAGCGTCGTCAGGAGCCCGATGGGCAGGATCCGGCTCCCGCCGTTGAGCGCGACGCGCTCGCCCAGGGTCAAGGTCACGAGCGTCACGATGTCGGCCGCGACGAGGGTCGCGATGATGGAGCCCACGATGGCCTCGCTGCGCGTCGCGGCCAGGGCCACGGGATACCCGACGCAGAAGACGCCGAGCGCGAGGACCGGCAGGGCCATGATGATGGACCCCTGGACGCCGCCCGGCAGCGTCCCGAGGCCCACGCCGACCGCGTCGTGCCGGTAGGTCAGGAACGTGAGCAGCGCGAGGACGGCGGCGAAGAGGCCCGCCTCGAGGCCGCGACGGAGCCAGGCGGGGATCCCGGTCGAAGACATCGCCGGAATCGTACCCCTCGGGCGCACCGGGGCGAGCGACGGCGGGCGCCGCTCCCTCAGAGCTTGCGCAGGATGGTCACGGCGTTCTGCCCGCCGAAGCCGAAGCCGTTGACCATCACCGTCTCGACCTTCGCCCGGCGCGACGTGCCCGGCACGTAGTCGAGGTCGCAGTCCGGCAGGTCCGGGTTGTCGAGGTTCGCCGTCGGGCTGATCTCCTGGTCGCGGATCCCGCCGAGCCCGGCGAGCGCGCTGGCGATCCCGGCGGCACCGACGAGGTGCCCGATCATGGACTTGGGGGAGCTGATGGCGCGGCTGTAGGCGGCCGGCCCGAACGACGCCTTGATCGCGCGCGACTCGGTCGAGTCGTTGAGCGGCGTGGACGTCCCGTGGGCGACGATCCAGTCGATCTCGTCGGCCGCCGCCCCGGCTCGCTCCCGGGCGGCATTCATGGCGCGCGTTGCGCCCCGGCCGGTCGGTTCCGGAGCCGAGATGTGGAAGGCGTCAGCCGTCAGCGAGCCGCCCAGGATCTCGGCGATCGGCGTGGCCCCGCGCGCCTGCGCATGGGCCAGCGACTCGATGACCACGACGCCGGCGCCCTCGCCGAGCACGAACCCGTCGCGGTCGCGATCGAATGGCCGCGAGGCGTGGGTCGGGTCGTCGTTGCGCTTCGAGAGCGCCCCCATGTTCCCCAGCGCGGCGACGCCGACCTCGAGGATCGGCGCCTCGGCGCCGCCCGCGAGGACGACGTCGACCTCGCCTTCCTGGATCAGCCGCAGGGCATTGTTCAGGGCGATGATGGAGGTGGCGCAGGCCGCCACCTGGGTGATCACCGGCCCGGTCAGCCCGTACTCCATGCTCAGCATGCAGGCGCCCATCGAGCCGGAGAGGGCCGGGATCGCGAACGGCGAGACGAAGCGGGGTCCGCGCTGCTCGCGGACGCGGGTGCCCTCGACGACCTGCTCCACGCCGCCCCCGCCCGTGTTCATGACGACGCCGACGCGGTCCCGCCGCTCGGGACTCCACCCTTCGAAGGACAGGTTCGCGCTGGCCAGCGCCTCGCGTCCGGCCGCCATGCCGAGATGGATGAAACGGCTCATCCGGCGGGCCATCTTGGGATCCATCGCGTCGCCGGGCCGGAAGTCCTTGACCTCGGCCGCGATCTTGACCTCGAAGTCGGTCGGGTCGAACGCCGTGATCCGGGCCACGCCGGAGACGCCGGCGCGCAGGTTCCGCCAGTAGGTCTCGAAGTCGTTGCCGATGGGCATGACGGCACCGAGGCCGGTCACGACGGCACGGCGGGCGGGATCCTGGCTGGGCGGCACGGTGGTCTCCTCGGGACGGTCGTTCAGGTCGGATTGTAGGCGCGCCGGCCGGCAGGGCCGGCGGCCCGTCCCTCAGTGCCCCTCGTAGCGCTTGAAGATGACCGCGCCGTTGTGGCCGCCCAGGCCGACGTTGTCCGAGATCGCGTAGCGGATCTCGTGCGGCTGGCTGGTCCGCGGGATGTTGAGCCGGATCTCGGGATCCTCGTCGCGGAACGTCGGGACGCCCGGCACGGACTGGTTGTACACGGAGAGGACCGTGAAGATCCCTTCGACCGATCCGGCGGCGCCCATCAGGTGCCCCGTGAGCGATTTCGTCGCGCTGATCGGGATCTCGTCGATCCGGTCGCCGAAGACGGCCCGGAAGGCCTGGGCCTCGCGCAGGTCGCCCAGGGGCGTGGACGTTCCGTGCGGGTTGATCATGTCCACCTGCTCGGCGGGGACGCCGTGGCGGTCGAGCGCCTGGAGGATCGCCCGCCGGACGCCGTCGCCCTGCTCGACCGGCTGGATCAGGTCGAACGCGTCGGCGGCCGAGCCGAAGCCGTTGACCTCCGCGTAGATCGTCGCCCCGCGAGCCTTCGCGTGCTCCAGGTCCTCGAGGATCATGGCCCCGGCGCCCTCGCCCAGGACGAAGCCGTTGCGGGTGATGTCGAAGGGGCGCGAGATCGTCTGGTCCGGCTCGCCCGGGCGCGGCGTGCCCATCCCGCGCATGTTGCTGAAGCCGATGTGGATCAGCTCGTGGAGCGGGGTCTCGGTGGACCCGGCGATCGCGGCCACGACGTCGCCCCGGCGGATCAGCTCAGCCGCCTCGCCGATGTTGTGGGTGCCCGTGGAGCAGGCCGTGATGATGCACATGTTCGGGCCGCGGATGCCCGTCTCGATGGCGATCTGGCCGGAGGCTGTGTCGGGGAGCATGTTGGCGATGAAGAACGGGCTGACCGCCCGGGCGCCCTTGGCCTCCCAGGTCTCCAGGTTGTCCATCAGCAGCTTGCTGCCACCGCCGCCCGACCCGAAGTAGATGGCGATGTCGTCGCGGTTCGCCTCGGTGACCTCGAGGCCCGCGTCCGCCAGCGCCTTCTTGGACGCAGCGACGCCGAGCACCACGTTCCGGTCGGTCCGGCGGACCTCCTTGAAGTTCATCCAGGCGGTCGGGTCGAAGTCGTCGACCTCGCCCGCCACCTTGCAGTCGTAGGGCTCGGGATCCCAGCGGGTGATCCGCTTGAGGCCGGATCGACCCTCCACCAGGTTCTTCCAGGCGGTCGGGATGTCCGATCCGATCGGGCTGACGATGCCGAGGCCGGTCACGGCGATTCGGCGGGAGTAATCAGGCTTGCGCACGGTGAGGGGATGACCTCCAGGGTTGGGCGTTGGGGGTGTTGGACTGGGTTGCTGGATCTGGTCAGGCGTCCGCGACGTCGGGGTCGCCGAGGCCGCCCGGGGCGCCGGGGTCGTCGAGCGAGACCATCCGGGCCTCCGGGGCGATCCTGCGGACCAGCCCCGAGAGCACGCGGCCAGGTCCGACCTCGACGTACGTCGTCACGCCGGCCGCGGCCATTGCCTCGACGGCGGCGATCCAGTCGACGCCCGTGGTGAGGTGGGCGACCAGCTCGGCGCGGCACGCCTCGGCGCTGGTGAGCGGATGGGCATCGGCATTGGCGAGGAGCGGGACGGACGGGTCGGCGAACGGCACGTCACGGAGCGCCTGCTCCATCCCGGCGGCCGCCCCCGCCATCAGCGGGGAGTGCGCGGCGACGCTGACCGGGAGCACGAGCGCCCGCCTGGCCCCGAGGCTCCTGGCGGCCGCGGCCGCGGCCTCGACCGCCGGCCGCACGCCCGACACGACGACCTGGCCCGGCGAGTTGCGGTTCGCGACCCCGAACGTGCCCTGCGCCCGACCCGCCGCGACGAGCTCCGGCAGGCGCTCGTCGGGCAGGCCGATGATCGCGGCCATCGCCCCGGGGCTGCCCTCGCCGGACGCCTGCATCAGCCGGCCGCGCTCGCGCACGAGCCGCACGCCATCGGCCAGGCTGACGACCCCGGCCGCCACGAGAGCCGAGTACTGGCCCATCGAGTGGCCCGCGGCGAAGGCCGGCGCGAGCGGGGCGAGGCCGGCGGCGGCGCGCCGCTCCTCGAGGGCCCGGAGGTAGGCGATCGAGGCCGCGAGGAGCGCGGGCTGCGCGTTGATCGTGAGGTCCAGCTGGTCGGCCGGCCCGTCCCAGGCCAGGCGGCTGAGCGGCTCGCCGAGCGCATCGTCAGCCTCGGCGAACACGGCGGCGGCGGCCGGCGAGGCGGCGGCGAGCGCCCGGCCCATGCCAACGGCCTGCGAGCCCTGGCCGGGGAAGATGAACGCGAGGCTGGACATCGAGCTCCTCTGGAACGCGGCTCCAGGCGGGGCCACGAGGTACCGGGTGCCGGCATGGGCTTGCCGGCGCGCCGAGAGCGTACGCCCGCGTTGGCCCCTCCCCGGGGAATCGCGTGCAACGTTGCATCGATCCGGCCGGGGACGGTACGCTGCGATCCATGAGCGAGCAGGCGCAGAGGGACCCCGGCCCCGTCGAAGGAAGGTCCGACCCGGCCGGGACGGCCGCCCAGGAGGCGCTGCCGGCGCCCTCCTCGGCAGGGTCCGGGGACGGGACCGAGCGCCGGCCCGCGGCAGGACGGGCCCCCGCGCGTCACCGCCGGCTCGTGGGCGGGCATGGGCGCGTCTCGACCGCCAGCCTGGAGGCGATGGCCGACGACGTCCTCCTCGCCCCGGTGGCCGCAGCCCGCCGGAACGTCTCGAACCCGCGAGAGCTCTCGGAACGGGTCGCCTTCGGCAAGGCCCTCTGGAGGGAGCTGGTCATCGGGTTCGCGGCGCAGCTCGGAGAGCTGCGCCTGGGGTTCACCCAGCTCGCCGCCCTCTATGCCCTCGCCGACGGCGGGACGACGACGATCGCCGACCTGGCCGACACGCTCAACCGGTCGCCCTCGGCGACCTCTCGCCTGGTGGACGGCCTGGTGCGGCGGCGCCTGCTGGAACGGCGCGAGGAGCCGGACGACCGGCGGATGCGCTCGGTCTGGCTGACCGAGCGTGGACGCGCCCTGGTCGCGGTCGTGGACCGCTCCCGGGCCGACCAGTTCCTGGCGGTCGTGCGGCCCCTGCCCACGCCGGAGCGCGCGATCGTCGCGATGGGCGTCGCCGCCCTCGCCTCGCGGGCCGTGTCGCGTCGCGGCCGCCTGATCAAGCAGCGCCCCGGATAGGGGTGCGGCCGCAGGGCCTATCCGCAGAAGGTGCGGACCACGTCGTAGAGGACCGGGAGACCGAACCGGAGGGCCTCGACCGACACGCGCTCGTCGTCGCCGTGGAACAGGTCCAGGAACTGCTCGTCCGGCGCCAGGCGGAGCGGCGAGAAGCCGTAGGTGGGGATCCCGATCTTCGAGGTGTGCTTGGCGTCCGTCGAGAAGGGCACCATGACCGGGAGCGGGATGCCCTCCGGATCGGCAGCCCGGAGCGCGCCCGTCAGCGCATCCCAGAGCGGACCCTCCGTCGGGGCGTCGGCCGGCGGCCCCCAGAGCCGCAGCACGGCCTCGACGTGCGGCGCCAGGTCCGGCCCGATCCGCTCGCGGAGCTCCGCCGCAACCTCGTCCGGGTCGGTCCCGGGCAGGACTCGTACGTCGACCGTGAGGGCCGCCGCCCCGGGGATCACGTTGTGGCGGGTGCCCACGTGGAGCACATTCGGAGAGAAGGTCGTCTGCAGGAGCGCCCGCGCCGCCCGTCGGTAGGCCTCGGTGCAGACCGTCCCGAGGGCGGCCTCGACGATCCTGGGGTCCTCGTCGGCCAGGCGGCCCAGCCAGCGCCCGACCGCGGGCGGGACGGCGGTGGCGGCTCCGTCGAGGAAGGCGGCCATCACCGGCGTCAGCCGCGCGGGACCCGGGGCGGCGAGGCGGCGGGCGACCTCGCCCGCGCGCAGGAGCGCGCTGGCCTCGGCCGGGCCGTCGAGGGACGAGCCGTCGCCGGGCATCGAGCCATGGCTCCAGCGTCCGCGCACGGCCAGGTCGTAGATCGCGAACCCGCGCTCCGCCACCTGGATCGGGTAGAGCCGGGCGCCCGCGAGCGTGATCGACACGCCCCCGCATTCGTTGAGCGCGCCGGCCGCTGCGAGCAGGTCCGGGTGCCGCTCGACGAGCCAGCCGGCGCCTTCGAGGCCGCCGGCCTCCTCGTCCGCGGTGGACGCGAAGATGACGTCGCGAGCGAGGCCGGGCACCGGGTCGCTGGCGGGATCGCGGCCCGCCGCGCGAGCCTCCGCTGCGAGGAGCCGCATGACCGCCACCTCCATGGCGACCATGCCCTTCATGTCGACGGCACCCCGTCCCCAGACGCAGCCGTCCTCGAGATCGCCGCCGAACGGGTCGTGGGTCCAGCCGTCGGGAGGCGCCGGGACGACATCGAGGTGCGAGAGGAGCAGGAGGGGCGCGCCACCCGTCCCGTCACCGCGTAGCCGGGCGACCACCGATCCCCGGCCCGGGAAGGGCTCGAAGACGACGGACGGGATGCCCGCGTCGGCCAGGACCCCCTCCACGTGGCGCGCGGCCACGATCTCGTCGCCCGGCGGGTTGACGGTCCGGATCCTGATCAGGTCGCGCAGGCCGTCGACCAGCTCGGCCTGCGCCCGCTCGAGCGTCGCCCGATCCAGCCCGCCCGATGGACGGATGCCCGCCCGTGCTCGAGGCGTCGTCGCAGCGCGCCCGGCGGCCGTCACCGGCCGCCCGGCTCGCCCACGGTCACCCGGAACCCCGGGCGATGAGCGATTGGGCGAGGGCGATGAACGTGAGGAGCGTCGGGATGCCGACCAGCAGGACGATCATCAGGAGGAGGAGCCGGAGCATCCGGCGCTCGTCGGCCCGACGCGCCTCGTCCGCCTCGTCCTCGCCACCCGGCGCGAACCACGCCTCGAGCCCGCGCGGGCGACCAGGGGCAGCGTGGACGGCGGGCTCCCCGGGGTCCCTGGGCTCCCCGGGGTCCCCGGCACGATCGGAGGGCTGCTCCTGCTCGGTGGTCACAGGCGAATGATGCCTTGGCGCGGTCGCTCCCGCTGGCGCGGGGGCCGAGGGATGCCGGCGGAGCACGGCCGCCGGTTCCGATCCGCGTCCTCCGCGCCGCCTCCCGGCGTGCCGGGTGAAGCGATCCTGAAACCTTTGGGCGCCCGAGGGCCTCGATTCCAGAAGGCTCGATCTCCCGCGCCGCCCGCCTGGCGGCAGAGGTTGACAGATATCGGAGGGGGTAGATGGAACGCCCAGCAATCATTCGCGGGGTCGCCGTCGCGGGCGTCTCGGCCTTCCTGGTGGCCGGTGGCGTGTTCGCCAGCTCGGCCATCCTCCAGGCGCCCGGGAGGCTGTTCGATGGCAGCCTGGCCGGCTCGACCGCGAGCCCGGACGCATCAGGCTCGGTGGAGGCCACCCCCTCGCTCGGCCCGAAGTTGTTCGTCGAGCCGACGCAGACCCAGGAGCCCGCCGAGACGGCCGAGCCGACCGAGGCGCCGAAGGTCATGCGCACCCCGGAGCCGACGGAGACGCCGGAGGCGACGAGCGCGCCCGGAGCGCAGCAGGCGGCCCAGCCCGACGAGGACAGTGACGACCAGGGCGACGACCAGGGCGACGACGACCAGGGCCAGAGCCAGCAGGGCTCCGACCACGCCGGCGCCAACCCCGGAAGCAGCAACCACGGCCACGGCGACGGTGGCTCGCAGCACGGCGGTGGCGGCGACGACTGAGTCACCCGTCGCGTCCCGCGCTCGATCGACGACCCGGCCCGGCGGCCGGGTCGTCCGCGTTCCGGCCCGGATCGCGCCTGCCGATCGAGCGGCCGGGGGGAGCCTCGGCCGTCAGGCGTTGGGCAGGCTGGCCCGCATCCGGGCTCCGGTCGTGATCGCGCCTTCCGACGCGGAGGAGACCAGGGCCGCGTACTTCGCCATCACCCCGCCGGGGTAGCGCGGGGCGGGCGGGGACCAGCGGGCCCGCCGGGCCGCCAGCACGTCCTCGGCCACGAGGAGGTCCAGGGCCTTGCGCTCGACGTCGAAGACGATCTCGTCGCCCTCCTCGACGAACGCGATCGGACCGCCGAGGGCCGCCTCGGGTGCCACGTGGCCGACCATCAGGCCGTGCGTCCCGCCGCTGAAGCGGCCGTCGGTCAGCAGGGCAACCTGCTCCCCCAGCCCCTCGCCGACGAGGGCCGCGGTCACGCTCAGCATCTCCTGCATCCCGGGACCGCCGACCGGGCCCTCGTAGCGGATGACGATCACGTCGCCGGGCCGGATCTCGCCCCGGGTGACCGCGTCGAAGCACGCGTTCTCCGAGTCGTAGACCCGGGCGGGCCCCCGATGGAAGCGCCGCTCGTGCCCCGCCAGCTTGATGACGCAGCCGTCGGGGGCCAGGCTGCCGTGCAGGATCGTGAGGCCGCCGGACGCCTTGAGGGGGGTCTCGAGGGGCACGACCACCTGCTGCCCCGGGGTCTCCACGGCCGCGGCCGCGATCTCGCGGAGCGTGCGGCCGTCCAGGTTCGGGGCGTCGCCGTGGAGCAGCTCGCGCTTGAGCAGCTCGCGCATGACCAGCCCCACCCCGCCCGCGTCGTAGAGCTCCGAGGCCGAGAAGCGGCCGCCGGGCTTGAGGTCCGCGACGATCGGGGTCCGGTCCGCGATCGTCCCGAACTCGTCGATCTCAAGCGGCAGGCCGGCTTCCCGGGCGATCGCGAGGAGGTGCAGGACGCCGTTCGTGGAGCCGCCCGTGGCGGCGACGGCGGCGATCGCGTTCTCCAGCGCCCGGCGGTCGAGGACGGACTTCGGTCGGACGTCCTGCCGGACGAGGTCCATGACCAGCTCGCCGCAGCGCCGGGCCGCCTCGTCCTTCGCGGGGTGCTCGGCCGGGATGCCGTTGAGGCCCGCCGGCGAGAGGCCCAGGAACTCCATGACCATGCTCATCGTGTTGGCCGTGTACTGGCCGCCGCACGCCCCGGCGCCCGGACAGGCGGCGCTCTCGATGCCGTAGAGCTCCTCGAGCGTGATCGTGCCGGCGCGGTAGGCCCCGACCGCCTCGAAGACGCTCACGATGTCGGCGTTCTTGCCCTTGTAGACGCCCGGGTAGATCGTGCCGTTGTAGAGGACGAGGCCGGGGATGTCGAGGCGTACGAGCGCCATGGCGGCACCCGGGATCGTCTTGTCGCAGCCGACCAGGGCGACGAGGCCATCGAAGAGGTGGCCGCGCGCGACGAGCTCGATCGAGTCGGCGATCACCTCCCGGCTGACCAGGGAGGCCTTCATGCCCTCCGTGCCCATGGTCACGCCGTCGCTGATCGAGATCGTGTTGAACTCCATGGGCGTCCCGCCGGCGGCCCGGATGCCCGCCTTGACCGACTCCGCGAGGCGGCGCTGGTTGAAGTTGCAGGGCATCGTCTCGATCCAGGTCGTCGCGACGCCGACGATCGGCCGGGCGAGGTCCTCGTCGGTGAATCCGATCGCCTTGAGCATCGCCCGCGCGGCGGCCCGGTCGGGCCCGTCGGTGAGCTTCGCGCTGTGGCGCTTGGCGGGGTCGGTCGGCTGGCCGTAGGGGAGGGTCGAAGGGTCGGTCATCGGGGTCCTCGAGGCTGGATGGTCGACGGCGAAGGCTGCGGGCGGGCGCGAGTGCGAGGGTCGGGCGGGGAGCGGCGGGCGGCTGCGAGCGGTGGCGGCCGCGTCGCGCGCCGTCGTGACGGCCGCCGGGCGCGACGGGTGCAGTGTATTCGCGAGGCACGTCCGGTCGCCGGGCGCGGGCGGCCGCGGGGTCCGCCGCGGCGTCTGGGCGCTCTCAGCCCGGGCCGGTCAGCCGCCCGTCCACCACGCGGCGAGCGTCCCGGTCCAGGGCGGCGTCCGGCGCAGGTCGAGATCGGAGCCCAGGACGACACGGGACCCGTCCGGGGCGATCCCGACGACGAAGGTGACGGTCGTGACCGGGTCGCGCAGGGTCGGAACGGCCCAGCGCAGGGTGGTCCGGATCTCCGTCGGTGCCGACGCGGCGACGAGGGGGGCGCTGCCGAAGCGCATCTGGCCCGCCTCGATCCGGGCCGGCCAGACCTCCACGCGGAGGGTCGGCAGGCGGGCGGCGATGATCTCCGTCGAGCTTCCGGTGTCGACCGTCACCTGGCCAGGTGCGCCGAACGGGGCGGACCACTCGATGCCGATGGCCGTGCTCTCGACGTCCGTGGCCGCGGGCGCCCTGCCGATCGGCGAGGTGTCGGCCATCCAGCCGTCCGGGCGGGGACCGGTCGCCGTTGCGATCGCCAGCAGGGTCACCGGCAGGAACAGGACGGCGGCCCCGACGAAGGCCGGGACGATCCCCACCCTGAATGTCGGCTGTTCGGGCGCCCGGAGCGCCGCGATCGAGAAGGCGACCGGGCCGAGGGGCAGGCCCAGGGCGAGGACGGGATCCATGACGACCGGGACCAGGAACCAGACCACGCCCGAACCCAGCGCGAACCCGATCGTGGCCACGGCCCGCCGGACGCCGCGGACCGAGCGCATCGCCGGCCGAGCGACGCGCGCCGGCAGGATCCAGCCCAGGTAGGCGAAGCCCCCGGCGACGGCCAGGACGGTCAGGACGCTGCCGGCCGGCCCGACCAGGAAGCCGGACGTGGTGCGGTCGAGGGCATGCAGGGCCAGCGAGGCCAGCGGGAAGGCGAGCAGGGCGGTCAGGCCGGCCAGGAAGGCGAGGAAGATCCAGGTCCGGATCCCCTCCGCGAGGACGGTCCGGATCCCGCCGCCGACCGCGGCGAGCACGTGACGTCGCCCGCGGCGGGCCCGGCCGAGGTCTGCCCCGAGCGTGCCCGGATCGCCCAGCCGCCCGATTGCCCGGCGGTCCGCGTCCTCCGCGGACAGCCCAGCGGCCCGCAGCTCGGCCGCGGCGTCGTCCAGGTGGCCCACCAGCTCCTCGAGGACGTCGCGCGCGACGGCGTCGGGCAGGTCGAGGCGCGAGCCGGACGCCGGCCAGGAACGCGGCGCGGCCGGCGGCCGGGCTCCCGCCCTCAGGATGGCCCGGGCGGTCCTGCGGCTCAGGCACCGGACGGCTCCCGGGTCGGCGACGCAACCCTCGCGACCGCGCCGCTGAAGGCATCCCATTCCGCCTCGTGGGCGACGAGCGCGGCGAGGCCTGCCGGCGTGATCCGGTACCAGCGGCGCCGCGGCCCGTGTTCGCCGTCGCGCCAGGTGGCCACCAGGGCGCCATCGGCCTCGAGGCGGTGGAGCGCCGGGTAGAGGGAGCCCTCCGCGGGCGAGAACGCCCCGTCGCTCCGGTCGCGGATCCGCTGGGCGATCTGGTAGCCGTAGAGCTCCCCTTCGCGGAGCACGGCGAGCACGAGGAAGGGCGTGGCGCCCTTCAGGAGCTGGCTTCGTAGCTGACCGCGCCGCATCACCCTCGCCTGTCTACATCGGATCCCGATGTAGCGAATGGTCGCGCGATCCGTCGGTCGCGTCAAGATCAGGCGCCCGGCGACGCCATGGGCTGCGGGCTCGATGCGCTGACCCGGCCCGCCTCGTCCGCCACGACCGAGACCAGGATGTCCGGCCGCCGGCCCTTCACGTGGAAGATGACGTGACCGTCGTTCATCGTCGACATCACGCAGAAGTCGCCTGGCGGGCACCAGCGGACGTAGTCGAACTCGATGTAGGCGATGGCCGGGTACGGCCCGACGACGGCCCTGGCCGCAGCCACCGCGTTCTCGCAGGTCAGCCTGACGGGGATCGGTGATCCCGACGCGTCCGTCCCGGCCGAGGTCGGCGCGCTCCTGTCGCACACGACCGTCGGCGCGGCAGCCGTGCTCGGGGACGGCGATGGCGGGTTGCTCGAGGGCGCTGCGGGCGATGCCGAACTGCTCGCGGAGGGAAGGGTCACGACAGACGGAACCGGCGCCGCACACCCGGCAGCGATGGCGAGGAGCGCGGCGAGCGCGCCGCTCGCCCGCACGAGAGCGCCCGTCCGTCCTCTCATCGCCTTCTCCCTGATGCTCGCGGGGGGGTAGCTCCGGAAGTCCACCGACGGTCAGCGCAGGCAGCCGCCCAGGTTCGCTGCGGCCGTGCTGCCGACGGCCGGCATGGCGTCGGCCGCGACGGAGACCGGGTCCAGCGCGAAGCCCACGGTGGGATCCGTGCGCGACTGGGCGAAGACGAGGCCGCCGACCGTCCCATCCGCCAGGACGAGCGGGCCGCCGCTGTCGCCGGGCTCGATCGGCGCGCGCAGCTCCAGGACGCTGCGCACCACGATCTGGGCGCCGGACAGGTCGCGCCCCCGGGCCTGGATCTCGGCGCTGATCGCGGCGGCGATGACGGTCATCGGCCCGCCGTTGGGATGGCCGACCGCGGCAGCCTGCACGCCCCGGGCGGGCGAGGTGGACGAGAAATGGAGGACGGGCAGCTTCAGCCCCGGGGTCCGGATCACCGCGACGTCCAGCTCGGGATCGAAGAGGACGACCGTGCCCCGGGCCTTGGCACCGGACTGGTCGGCGATGACGTTCACCCACGTCGCGCCCGCGACCACGTGGGCGTTCGTCACGACGTAGCCGTTGCCGATCGCGAAGCCCGTCCCGGTGACGCCGGTTCCGCAGGCCAGGGCGTCCACCCGGACCACGCTGGGGATCGCGGCGGCGGCGATCTGGCGCGCCTGCCCGTCGCTCGGACGATCGACGGGCGCTGCCGGGACCGGCTCCAGGCCCGCGAACACCTGGGGCAGGCCCGACGCGTCGACCACCCGGACCAGCTGGCCCGCGACATCGGATGGAGCCGGCAGGAAGCCGAGCAGCGTGCGCACGGTGAACGAGCGCTGCGCCTCGCGGGCCATCGCCGGGAAGGGGCCGGTCGCGAGAAGCCCGCCCACCAGCCAGGCGATCACGAGGGCCTGGGTGACGCCCAGCAGCGCGCCGCTCAAGGTGTCGAGCCTCCCGGCAACGCCGCCACCGAGCCGCTCGCGCAACGCCGAGCCCAGCGTTCCCCCGCTCGCCTCCGCTGTCGCCACGATGAGGAAGGCGCCGGCGAGCACGACGAATGCCCGGCCGGTCGGGTCGAGGCCGCCGAGCAGGGCGGCGGCGATCGGGGCGAGGACGATGACGACCAGGATGCCGATGGCCGCACCGGCCAGCCCGAGCAGCTGGGGCAGGACCCCGGAGTGCCAGCCCAGGACCGCCAGGAGGATCACGAGCGCCACGGCCGAGAGGTCGATGAGGTTGAGGGGCAGGTTCACGCGGAGATTGTGGCGCGCCGACGCCGGGCGCGCCATGATTGATGCCCGCAGGAAGGAGCCCGCGTCAGACATGCCCTGGCACGATCGCCTCGACGTCCTTCGCACGATCCTCGACGACGGCGCCGTCCCGACCTTCGTGGCGCCCGATCCGGACGCGGCGTTCGCCTTCGTGGCGGCGTGCCGCGAGGGCGGCTCGCGGGTCATCGAGTTCACGAACCGCGGCGACTTCGCGTATGCGACGTTCGCGGAGCTGGCCCGCCGGGTAGCACGGGAGATCCCCGACACGATCCTCGGTGCGGGCACGATCATCGACGCGCCGACGGCCGCCCTGTTCCTCGCCGCCGGCGCGAGCTTCGTGGTCGGGCAGTCGTACAGCGAGCCGGTCGCCCGACTGTGCAACCGCCGCCGGGTCGCCTACATCCCGGGAGCCGGATCGGCGACGGAGATCGCGGCCGCCGAGGAGCTCGGCTGCGAGATCGTCAAGCTCTTCCCGGCGGCCGCCTTCGACGGGCCCGCGTTCGTGCGCAACTTCCTTGCGCCCAGCCCGGCCTCGAAGGTCATGCCCACCAACGTGGTCGCCACCGAGGAGGCGACCAGGACCTGGTTCGCGGCCGGGGCGGCGTGCCTGGGCGTCGGCGGCCACCTCTACCCGCGCGACCTGATGCACTCGGGCGACCGGGCCGCCATCGCCGAGCGGACGCGGACCTTCCTGGGCTGGGTGCGCTCCGCTCGCGAAGCCGGAGCCCGCTGACCCGGCTCGCGGGCGCCGACGTGCGTGCGGGCGCCGGCCCTCCGGAGGCCGCCGCCGGCTGACGGCGCGAGCAGGAGACGCCGGTCGGCGGCGCTGGCTGGCGCCCTGGGCGCGGGCGTCGCCGACGGAAGCCTGGCAGTGCGATCATGGGCGCATGTCCGACCCATTCACGATCGAGCGCATGCTCGCCCTGCCCCGCCTGTCGTCGCTCCGGCTCAGCCCGGACGGTCGCCGGCTCGTCGTCGCCGTCGGCCGCGTGGCCCCTGACGGCAAGAAGATGGCCACGTCGCTCTGGCAGGTCGACCCGGCCGGCGAGGCGCCGCCGCGTCGCCTGACCCGGTCGGCCGCGGGCGAGGCGGGCACGACGGCGTTCCTGCCCGACGGCTCGCTGCTGTTCGCCTCCAGCCGGCCGAACCCGGACGCGAAGCCCGACCCGGACAAGGAGGTCCACGCGCTCTGGCTGCTTCCGCCGGACGGCGGTGAGGCGCGCCTCCTCGCCTCACCGGAGGGCGGCGTGACCGAGATCGTGGCCGCCCGGCACGCGTCGTCGCTGGCCTTCGGCGCCAGGGTCCACCCCGGCTCGGCCTCGTTCGAGGAGGACGCCCGGAAGGAGAAGGCGCGCCATGATGCCGGCGTCGAGGCCCTCCTCTTCGAGGACTACCCGGTCCGGCACTGGGACCACTGGCTGGGCCCGCGCCACGCCCACCTCTGGGCGGCCGAGCTGGCCGCGGATCCCGAGGCCCAGCTGCCGGAGCCGCACGACCTCGACCCGACCGCGGCCGGCTTCACGTTCGAAGAGGCCGGCTTCGACGTCAGCCCCGACGGCGCGACGGTCGTCGCGGTGCGCCGGCGCCCGGGCGGGTTCCCGGAGACGTATGACGACCTCGTCGCGTACGAGGTGGCGAGCGGTGCCTCCCGCGAGCTCACCCACGGCGACGCCTGGTACGCCGAGCCGGCCATCTCGCCGGACGGCCGGACGGTGGCCGCGCTGCGCGCCACGTTCGGCACCCGGCAGGCCGCGGAGCGCGTCAGCCTCGTCCTCGTCGACCTCGCGAGCGGCGCCCAGAGGACGCTCGCGCCGGACCTCGATCGGCGTCCGGAGCATCCGACCTGGGGCCCCGACGCGAGCGCCCTCTTCTTCGCGGCCGACGATGCCGGCCACCGGGCGGCGTACCGGGTCGACCTGCCCGAAGGTCGGGTCACGCGCCTGACCCGGGAGGGCGCGGTCACGGACCTCTGCCCGGCACCGGACGGGACGGTCGTCTACGCGCTCCGCTCGACGCTCGCCAGCCCGCCCCGCGTCGTCCGCCTGGACGCCCGGGCGGCCGACCAGGTGCCGGCGGACCTGCCCCGGGCGATCGACGAAGGAGCGTTCGCCGCGCCCGGCGTGATCGAGCGGGTCCTGGCCCGGGCCGCGGACGGGACCGAGATCGGGGCCTGGCTGGCCCGGCCCGCGTCGGCGTCGGCGGCGTCGCCCGCGCCCCTGGTCGTGTTCGTCCATGGCGGGCCGCTGGGCTCCTGGAACTCCTGGCACTGGCGCTGGAACCCCCACCTCCTCGTGGAGCGTGGCTACGCGGTCCTGATGCCGGACCCGGCGATCTCCACCGGCTATGGCCAGGCGATGATCGAGCGAGGCTGGGGCGAATGGGGCGGCGCCCCGTACACGGACGTGGTGGCCTCCGTCGACGCCGCGCTGGAGCGCCCCGACCTCGACGGCACGCGGGTTGCCCTGATGGGCGGTTCGTTCGGGGGCTACATGGCCAACTGGGTGGCCGGGCAGACGGACCGCTTCCGCTGCATCGTGACCCACGCCTCGCTCTGGGAGCTCCTGAACTTCCACGGCACGACGGACCACGGCCCGGCCTGGGAGCACGAGATGGGCGACCCGTACGCGGACCCGGACGCGTATCTCCGGCACTCCCCGCGCCTCAACCTGGCCAGGATCCGGACGCCCCTCCTGGTGATCCACGGCGAGAAGGACCATCGCGTCCCGATCAGCGAGGCGCTGATCCTGTGGACCGACCTGCGGCGCCAGGGGCTGCCCGGCAGGTTCCTCTTCTTCCCCGACGAGAACCACTGGATCCTGAAGCCCCAGAACGCGCGGATCTGGTACGGCACGGTCCTCGCCTTCCTGGACGAGCACCTGCTCGGCAGGCCCTTCGAGCGGCCGGCGCTGCTCTAGCCTGGCGGCCCTGCCGCGGGCCGTTCCGGACTCCGATCGGGCGCCGACCGGGCGACCGCCGCGCTGACCCCTAGTCCATCTCCATGAACGGCTGGGCATAGCGGGCGACGCCCACGTCGTCGGCCGTCGAGGCCGGCAGCCGGCAGGCCATCCAGGCGGTATCCGGCCAGGGCCCCGGCGGGTGGAGGCCCTGGGCCCGGGCGGGCCGGAAGCCGAAGCGCGGGTAGTAGCTCGGGTGACCGAGCACGACGACGGCCGCCATGCCCTCGCGCTCGGCCTGCTCCAGCGCCGCGCGCACGAGCGCCGAGCCGACGCCGCGGAATTGGAGCACCGGCACGACGGCGATGGGTCCCAGGGCCAGGATCCGGTCGTGGGCGGCCGTGCCGTCCGGATGCTCGAGCGTCACCGCCGTCAGGAGGACGTGGCCCGCGATGCGCCCGTCGACCTCCGCGAGGAGCGACCGCGCCGAGTCGTAGTCCCCCGAGGCGCGCAGGGCGTCGAGCAGCTTCGCCTCGGCGTCGGTCGGGAAGGCCGCCTCCGAGACCGCCCGGGCGGCGGCGCCGTCGGTCGCGTCGGCCTCGCGCTCCGGACGGACGCGGATGACGGGCGGGAGGGGCGGCCGGGGGTCGATCACCCGCCCATCGTGGAGCCGCGGAGGCGGCGGCGCACGGGTCGTCCGGCCCGCAGTCGGGCGCCTCTGCGCCCGTGAACGAGGGTCAGCCGGGGATCGGCGCGCCCTCGACGGAGGTGCCCAGCCGCGAGTCCACCCGTGCCGCGTGGGCCGTCTCCCAGGCCCGGATCGCGGGGAGCTTGCCCAGCACGTAGCCGATCTCGTCGGTGCCGGCCAGGAGCATCTGCTTGGCGAACTGGTCGATCTCGAAGTCGAGGGTCGAGCCGTCGGGCAGGAGGATGCCCTGCTCGGCGAGGTCGACCGTCAGCGTCGCGTCGGGGTCGGCCTCCACCATGGCGAAGAGCCGGGCGTGGGTGGCGGGGTCGACGACGACCGGCAGGACGCCGTTCTTGAGGGCGTTGTTGCGGAAGATGTCGGCGAAGCCGGTGGACAGGATCGTGCGGATCCCCCACGCGGCGAGCGCCCAGGGGGCGTGCTCGCGCGAGGAGCCCGTGCCGAAGTTGTCACCGACGAGGAGGACCTGCCGGCCGGCCATCCCCGGTCGATCGAGGATGAAGCGCGGCTCGCGCAGCGACCCGTCCTCGTTGAAGCGCCAGTCGTGGAAGAGCGCGTCGGCCAGGTCGGCCTTGTCCGTGATCTTCAGGTAGCGGGCCGGCACGACCTGGTCCGTGTCGACGTTCTCGGCGGCGAGCGGGACGATCCGCGAGCTGAACTGGCGGAACGGATCGGGCATCTCAGTACCCCCCGCCGACGACGGTCGGCTCCTCGACCCCGGGCAGCGTCCGGGGATCGGTGACGACGCCCGCGATCGCGCTGGCGGCAGCGGTCAGCGGCGAGGCCAGGAGCGTTCGCCCGCCCTTGCCCTGGCGGCCCTCGAAGTTGCGGTTGCTGGTGCTGACCGCGTACTGGCCCGGCGAGAGCTGGTCGCCGTTCATGGCGATGCACATGGAGCAGCCCGCCTCGCGCCACTCCGCGCCGGCCGCCCGGAAGATCTCGTGGAGTCCCTCCGCCTCGGCCTGGGCCTTCACCTGCTGGCTGCCCGGCACGACCATCAGGCGCACGCCCGGCGCCGCGTGGCGGCCCTCCAGGGCAGCGGCCGCCTGGCGCAGGTCGCTGATCCGCGAGTTCGTGCAGGACCCGATGAAGACGACCTCGACCGGCTGCCCGGCGATCGCCTGGCCCGGGGCGAGGCCCATGTACTCGAGCGCGTGCTCCAGGGCACGGCGGGCGGCCGGGTCCGTGGAATCGGCCGGGTCGGGGACGTGCCCGGAGACCGGGATCCCCATGCCCGGGTTCGTGCCCCAGGTGATCATCGGCTCCAGGGTCGCGGCATCGAGCGTGATGGAGCGGTCGAACGCGGCACCGTCGTCGCTGGGGAGGGTCCGCCAGCGCGCGACGGCCGCCTCCCAGGCGGCGCCCCGGGGAGCGTGTCGGCGACCATGAACGTATTCGAACGTCGCCTCGTCGGGCGCGATCAGGCCGGCCCGGGCGCCGCCCTCGATGCTCATGTTGCAGACCGTCATCCGCTGCTCCATGGACAGCGCGCGGATCGCCCCGCCCCGGAACTCGAAGACGTGGCCCGTGCCGCCACCGATCCCGATCCGGGCGATCAGGGCGAGGATGATGTCCTTGGCCCCGACGCCCGGGCGGAGCCGTCCGTCCACCCGGACCTCGTAGGTCCTGGGCTTGCGCTGGAGGAGCGTCTGGGTGGCCAGGACCATCTCCACCTCGCTCGTCCCGATGCCGAAGGCGAGCGCGCCGAACGCCCCGTGCGTCGCCGTGTGCGAGTCACCGCACACGATCGTCATCCCCGGCTGGGTCAGCCCCAGCTCAGGGCCGATCACGTGGACGATCCCCTGGGTGGCGCTGCCGTAGGCGTGGATCGGGATCCCGAACTCCGCGCAGTTCACCTCCAGCTGCCGGATCTGCGCCGCCGCCAGCGCGTCGACGATGGGCAGGCCGCGCGGCGTGGTCGGCGTCGAGTGGTCGGCGGTCGCCACCGTCCGGTCCGGCCGGCGGACGGCGATCCCGCGGGCCCGCAGCCCGGAGAAGGCCTGCGGGCTGGTCACCTCGTGGACGAGGTGGAGGTCGATCGCGAGGACCGCGGGCGCGCCCTCCTCCTGGGCGACCACGTGCTCGTCCCAGATCTTCTCGACGAGCGTGCGGGGCGCCCGTGCGGCGACGGACGGACGGGGATCGGACACGGTGGCGCGCTCCACGGCGGAATCGAACGGGATCAAGAGGGTAGCAGAGGTGCCGAGGAACCCGGCGCCCCGGAAGCCGGCGTCAGCTCCCCGCCGCCTCCGGAGGCTCCGCCACCGGGTGCCCCGTCTCGAGCAGCGCCTGGAGGCCGGCAAGGATGTGCTCCCAGCCACCCGTGACGTACTCGGCGGTCGCCTCGCCCATCTCGTCGTGGACCAGGGTCAGCGTGCAGGCGCCGTCGTGCTGCGCGATCTGCCAGGCCACCCGCGATGGTGGCTCGGCGGCGGGGGCCTCCTCGTCGACGATGTGGAAGGTCTGGACGAGGCGCCGGGGAGGGTCGCACTCGAGCACGGTGCCCTCCAGGTAGAGCTCACCCTCCGGCGACTCGCTGGTCCAGCGGGCGCCCGGCGCCCAGGTGGACCGGATCAGGGTGCCGTACCAGTACTGGCGCGTCATGGCGGGGTCCGTGAGCGCCCGCCAGAGCGCTTCCGCCGTGGTCCGGACCTCGACCTCGTGGTCGTGTCGCAGCGAGGCCATCAGGGTTCCTCCAGGCGTGTCGGTGCGCCGTCAACCCTAGACCTCCCGGGGCCGCGCATCCAACCGCCCACCCCGGCCGCCAACTCACCCCGGCCGCCAAATCACCCCGGCCGCGAGCTCCTCAGCCCGGCCAGCAGCCGATCGGCGCCGTCGGACGTGACCCGCGGCACTTGGCCCGCCCGGCCACGCACCGGCACCCTCGGGCGGGATGTTCCATTGCATCGGTGGGGCGATCATTCGTGCCCCCCTCCTGGTCGTCGCGGCCTGGATCGCCGTCGCGGGGCTGTGCCTGGCATTCGCCCCGACGCTCTCCAGGGTCGGCACCGCCGACGAGGCGAGCTTCCTGGCGGCCGACGTCGAGTCGATGGCGGCCCGGGGGGTGGCGGCCGGGGCGTTCCCGTCCGAATCGGCGGCCTCGACCGCCACCCTCGTCCTGTTCAGGGAGAGCGGCCTCACCGACGCCGATCGCGCCTATCGCGACGCCTTCGCTGCCTGGCTGACGGGGGATGCCGCCCCGAGCGAGGTTCGGGACCGGGTCCTGGGCGTCATGACCGCGGCCACGGCCCCGGACCGGGCCGGCCAGCTCCAGAGCGCCGACGGCACGACCGAGCTCGTCACGGTCCGCCTCAACGTCGTGGCCTACCAGCGCGGCGCCAACGACGCCGTCGCGGGCATCCGCGCGCATGCCGCGGCCAGCGCGCCGGCCGGCCTGGAGGTGCACGTCACGGGCTCTGCGGGGATCGGCACCGACTACCTCGCGGCGATCGTCGCGGGCACGGACCGGACGACGATCGTGACGGTCCTCCTGGTCGTCCTGATCCTGCTGACCATCTACCGGGCCCCGCTCGCGGCGCTCGTGCCGCTGCTGACGATCGGCGTAGCCTACCTCGTGGCCCGCGGGGCTCTCGGCTGGGTGGCGGCGTCGGGCGTCAAGGTGAGCACGCTGATCGAGTCGTTCATCGTCGTGCTGGTCTTCGGCGTGGGCACCGACTACACGATCTTCCTGGTCAGCCGCTACCGGGAGGAGCTGGCCTGGACGCCCGATGGTGGCCGATCCGTGGCCACTCGCCTCGTGGCCGCCCGCCAGACGGTCGGGCGCATCGGCTCCGTGATCGCCGCCTCGGCGGCAACGGTGGTGGTCGGGCTCACCGCGATGGCCGTGGCCCGCTTCGGGCTGATCCAGACGACGGGGCCTTCCCTGGCGCTCGCGATCGTCGTCACGTTCCTGGCCGGGCTCACGCTCGCCCCCGCCCTCCTCGTGGTCTTCGGGCCGGCGCTCTTCTGGCCCCGCCACCCGAGGCCGATGGGCGAGGAGCCCGCCACCTCCGCCTGGGCCCGGCTGGCGGCCACGATCGTCCGGCGCCCGGTGCTGATCGGCGCGCTGGTCGTCGGGGGGCTGGCACTGCCCGTGGTCCTGCTGCCCGAGCCGGCCGTCAGCTTCGACATGCTCCGCGAGCTGCCGGCCGGCGCCGACGCACGGGTGGGGTTCGATCGCGTCGCCGAGCACATGGACCGGGGCAGGCTGATGCCGATCGTGGCCTACCTGGACGTGCCCGCAGGGGACGTCACCTCGCCTGCCGGGCTGGCCACGATCGAGAGCGCCACGACCCGGATCGCCGGCCTCGACGGGGTCACGGCCGTCAGCAGCCTCGTCGCGCCGGCCGGTGGCAGCACGGACGCGCTCCGCCCGTCCACGCGCCTGCGCGCGATTGCCGGGCAGGTTCGGAAGCTGGCGATCCCGGGGGCCATCAAGGTCGCCCTGGCGACGCCCGGCGTGGCCGACCAGCTCGGAGCCGGCGGCGCCTGGCTGGCGGCGCTCGGCAGGGCGAGCACGACGGCCCGGACCGACCCGTCGTACGGGGTGGCGCTGGCCGCCGCCGATCGCCTGGGCCGGGACCTGGCCGCGCTGGCGGCCGGCGCGTCGGGACCGGTCGCGGACGCAGCGACCGTCGACGCCATCGCGGCAGCGGGGGAGCTGGCCACGGCCAGCTCCGCGCTCGCGGACGTGCTGGCGGCCTCGCCGGCGGATGACTGGCTCCTCCCGACCGACCTGCCCGGCGACGCCGGCGCAGCGATGGCGCGGCTGCTCGCGGGCTTTGCGTCGCCGGACGGGCACGCGGCCCGGATCGTCGTCGTCGCCCGGGACGACCCGTACAGCGCGGACGCATTCGCCACGGTCGCCCGGATCCGGGCAGCCCTGGCGGGCCCGGCGGCGATCGATCCTCGCCTGGCGGGCCCAGGGTCGGCGGGCCGGTTCGTGGTCGGCGGCGTCAGCGCCGAGTTCGCCGACGTCGACACGACCATGGCGGGCGACTTCGTGGTCGTCGCGGCGCTCACGGTGGCCGGGATCCTCCTCGTCCTCGCCCTGCTCCTGCGGAGCCTCGTGGCGCCGATCTACCTCGTCGCGACCGTCCTCCTCTCGTACGCCGCCACGCTGCGCCTGGCGGGCGCCTTCTTCCGGGACGTCGCCGGCCAGGCCGGCATCAACACGTACCTGCCGCTCATCGTGTTCGTGCTGCTGGTGGCCCTGGGGTCCGACTACAACATCTTCGTGACCAGCCGGATCAGGGAGGAGAGCGCGACCGGTGACCTCCGGACCGGGATTCGGACGGCCTCGGCCCGGACGGGGACGGTGGTCACGTCGGCCGGCGTGATCCTCGCCGGCACCTTCGGGTCGCTGATGGCGGCGCCGCTGGCGATGCTCTTCCAGGTTGGCTTCGCGGTGGCCCTCGGCGTCCTGGTGGACACGTTCGTCGTGCGCAGCATCCTCGTCCCGGCCCTGGCGGCCATGTTCGGCGAATGGAGCTGGTGGCCGGCGAAACGGCGGCGCCCCGGCTAGCGCCCGCCCTCTCGCCCCCTCGCCTTGACGCTCGGCCGATCCCTGCTACACTCCCCGCACTCGTCGCATGAGCGCCGAGGCGCCTCAGGAGCCGGGCAGGTCGCAATGGGCTTTTTCGAAGGGCAGGATCGTCGCCCCGTCGCCGTCGTCGTGACGAGCGATGGCCGCCGCGTGAACGTGCCCCTCGACCAGCTGCGTGATCCCGATCGGGACGACTCCCGGGTATCCCTGCGCTCCCTTGTTCTCTCCCTTCTTGGCCTTCTGGGCCTTATTAGCGGCTCCCGGCGGGAGCCTGGAGGGCGACGGACGAAGCGCTGAGGCGCGACGAACCCGACAACCGACAGGACCCTCGCCGGGAGACCGGCGGGGGTCTTCGATTTATCCGGCGGCCGCGGGGCGCGGCCCGGACCCGGGGGGTCCGTGAGCCGCGACCGCAGGAGGTGACACCAGATGGCGATGACGAAGGACGAAGGGTCGGCCGAGCCGGCCCGTTCGACCGCCCAGGGCGCCGCGGCGGCCGGCGCCCCGGGCGATGCGCGTGATGGCACCGCAGGGGCGCCGTCCGGTCCCGGCCCGCAGCGGCACAGCCACGTGCCGGGAGCCGGCACGGCGGCCGCCGAAGCGGTCACCCGCGCCCAGCGCGAGATGCTCCACGAGGCCGCCCCGCGGCGGGGGAATCGCGCCCGGATCGGGGCCGACGTCTTCTGCGAGGGGATCCTGCGCCAGGGCGTCGACGTCGTGTTCGGGTACCCGGGCGGCGTCATCCTCCCGCTCTACGACGTCCTCGGCGACCACCCCGCCCTGCGCCATGTGCTGGTCCGCCACGAGCAGGGCGCTGCCCATGCCGCCGACGGCTATGCCCGGGCCACCGGCAAGGTCGGGGTCTGCCTGGGCACGTCGGGGCCGGCCGCGACGAACCTCGTCACCGGCATCGCCACCGCCCAGCTCGACTCGATCCCGATGGTCGCCTTCACCGGCAACGTGCCCGCGGCGCTGCTGGGCAAGGACGCCTTCCAGGAGATCGACATCACCGGCATCACCCTGCCGATGACCAAGCACAACTACCTGGTCCGCGACGCGAACGACCTGCCCCGCGTCATCGCCGAGGCGTTCTACATCGCCCGCACCGGCCGTCCGGGACCCGTCCACGTGGACATCACCAAGGATGCCCTCCAGCAGGAGACCGACGCGCCCCACCCGTCCGACGAGCAGGTCGCCGCCGGGCTCCCGGGCTTTCGCCCGAACCTCGACGGGCACCCCCGCCAGGTCCGCCTCATCGCCGAGGAGATCGCCCGGGCGAAGCGGCCGATCATCCTCGCCGGCCATGGCATCCTCATCGCCGGCGCGACGGAGGAGCTGCGGGAGCTGGCCGAGCGGGCCCAGATCCCGGTCGCCTGGACGCTGCTCGGGATCGGCGCCATGGACGAGACGCACCCCCTGGCCTACGGCTACATGGGGATGCACGGCTGGAAGCACGTCAACCGGGCGATCCAGGCCTCCGACCTGATCATCGCCCTGGGCATGCGCTTCGACGACCGGGTGACCGGCAACGTCAAGACGTACGCGCCGTATGCCCGGATCGTCCACGTGGACATCGATCCGGCGGAGATCGGCAAGAACGTCAGCGTCGAGGTGCCGGTGGTCGGCGATGCGAAGCGGGTCCTGGCGGCCCTCCTGCGGACCGTCCCGGTGACCGATCCGCACGAGCGGGCCGACTACCTCGGCCAGCTTGCCGAGTGGCGGCGGGAATCCGAGGCCACCAGCTGGCACGGGTCGGGCGCCTGGCGCGACGGCTTCCTCTCCGCCGACTTCGTGATCAGCCAGGTCGGCGACGTCACCCACCACGACGCGACGCTGGTCGCCGACGTGGGCCAGAACCAGATGTGGATGGCCCGCTACGCCGGGTACCGGAGGCCGCACAGCCATCTCTCGTCAGGCGGCCTGGGCACGATGGGCTACGCGCTGCCCGCGGCGATGGGCGCGGCCCTGGGCAGGCCCGACAAGTCCACCTGGGCCATCTGCGGGGACGGTGGCTTCCAGATGACCATCCAGGAGCTGGCGACCCTGGTGCAGGACCGGATCCCGGTCCGGATCGGGATCCTCGACAACAAGAAGCTGGGCATGATCCGGCAGTGGCAGGAGCTCGTCTACGGGGGCAACTACCACTCGTCCAACATGTTCGGACCGGACTTCCTGAAGCTTGCGGACGCCTACGGCATCCCGGCCTGGAAGGTCACCAGGCCGGAGGAGGTCCGGCCGGCGATCGAGGCTGCGGATGCCGTCGACGGTCCGGCGCTCGTCTGGTTCGAGACCGCCGAGGAGCAGAACGTGTACCCGATGATGCCCGCCGGCAAGGGCCTCTCCGACCTGCTGGAGCGGGGGGTCGAGGAGTGAGCGGCGAGGCCGGGCAGCCCGCCGCGCAGGCCGCGCCGCCGCCCAGGGCCGTGCCCGGCAGCGGCGCCCAGCGGCGCCACGTCCTGGTGGCGATCGTCAACAACCGGACCGGCGTCCTGAACCGGGTCGCCTCGCTCATGCGGGCGCGGAACTTCAACATCGAGACGCTCGCCGTCTCGCACCTCGACGACCCGGAGATCTCCCGGATGACGATCACCCTGCGGGCCGATGACGTCCTGGTGGAGCAGGCCGCGAAGCAGCTCTACCGGCTGATCGACGTCCTCAAGGTCCAGGACGTCACGGACGAGCCGACCGTGCAGCATGAGCTGGCGCTCGTGAAGGTCCGGGCGACCGACCGCACGCGCGGGGAGCTGATCTCGATCGTCGAGATGTACAAGGCGCGGATCGTGGACATGTCGCCGGAGTCGGTGATCGTCGAGACGACCGGGACCGAATCGGAGGTGGACGCCCTGATCGCCCTCCTCCGCGGCTACGGGATCAAGGAGCTGGTGCGGACCGGGACCGTCGTGATGTCGCGCGGCCCGCAGTCCATCGAGGAGGCAACGAAGCGATGACGGCGCGGATGTACTACGACGCGGACGCGGATCCCTCGGCCCTCGCCGGGCAGACCGTGGCGATCATCGGCTTCGGCAGCCAGGGTCACGCCCACGCCCTCAACCTCCACGAATCCGGCGTCGACGTCGTCGTGGGGCTCCCCGTCACCTCGAAGAGCCGGGCGATCGTCGAGGAATCCGGCCTCCCGGTCCTCGACGTGGCGGAGGCCACCCGCAGGGCCGACGTCGTGATGATCGTCGTCCCGGACACCGCCCAGAAGGCCGTCTACGACGCCGAGATCGGCCCGAACCTCAAGCCGGGCGCGCTCCTGATGTTCGCCCACGGCTTCAACATCCGGTTCGGCCTGATCGCCCCGGCGGCCGGCCTGGACGTCGGGATGGTCGCGCCGAAGGGACCGGGCCACCTCGTCCGGTCGGTCTACCAGGCCGGCGGCGGCGTGCCCGCCCTGTTCGCGGTCGAGCAGGACGCCACGGGCACCGCACGAGCGCGCGTCCTGGCCTACGCCCGGGCCATCGGCGCGACGCGCGCCGGCGTCCTCGAGACGACGTTCAAGGAGGAGACCGAGACGGACCTCTTCGGCGAGCAGTCGGTCCTCTGCGGGGGCACCGCGGCCCTCGTCAAGATGGCCTTCGAGACGCTCGTCAAGGCCGGCTACCAGCCCGAGCTGGCCTACTTCGAGACGATGCACGAGCTGAAGCTGATCGTGGACCTGATGTACCGCGGCGGCCTCAACTTCATGCGCTTCAGCGTCAGCGACACGGCCGAGTACGGCGACTACGTGTCCGGGCCCCGGATCATCGACGCCCGCGTCCGGGCCACGATGGAGCAGGTTCTGGCCGAGATCCAGGACGGCACCTTCGCCGCCAGCTGGATCCGCGAGAACGAGACCGGCCGGGCCGAGTTCCAGCGGCTCCGGGCCCGTGACCGCGACCACCAGATCGAGCAGGTCGGGGCCCGGCTGCGGGGCGCAATGCCCTTCCTGAACCCCGTCACGGTCGTGGCGGGCCAGGCGCAGGCGGCTGCGTCGGGCCCCGCGGGAGGGAACCGGTGAGCGCCCCCGTAGCTTCCGGCCCGTTCGTCCCGGCCGGCACGGTCCGGATCTTCGACACGACCCTGCGTGACGGCGAGCAGGCTCCCGGCGCCGGCCTGACCGCCGCCGAGAAGCTGGACGTCGCTCGCCAGCTGGTCCGCCTCAAGGTGGACGTCATCGAGGCCGGCTTTCCGGCCGCCTCGCCGGGCGACTGGGAAGCGGTCCACCGGATCGCCCTCGAGGCGAAGGGCGTCTCGATCGCGGCCCTCGCCCGCTGCCGTGACGGTGATCCCCAGAAGGCGATCGAGGCGATCCGGGTCGCGGAGCGGCCCCACCTCCACGTCTTCATCGCCACCTCGGACATCCACCTCAAGCACAAGCTCCGGATCTCGCGCGACGAGGCGCTGGCCGAGGCGGTCCGCTGGGTCCGCTACGGCCGGGAGCACCTCGGCCGCGATGCCGAGATCGAGTTCTCGGCCGAGGACGCCTCGCGGACGGACCTCGACTACCTGCTCCAGGTGTACGGGGCCGTCGTCGAGGCGGGAGCCTCCACGGTCAACATCCCGGACACGGTGGGCTACGCGATCCCCGCCGAGTTCGGCTCGCTCACCGGGCGGGTCGTGGCGCTCGTGGGGCGCGATGCGACGATCTCGGTCCATTGCCACAACGACCTGGGGCTGGCCACCGCCAACACGCTGGCGGCCGTGCAGGCCGGGGCGCGCCAGGTGGAGGTCACGATCAACGGGCTCGGGGAGCGGGCCGGGAACGCCTCCCTCGAGGAGGTCGTGATGGCCCTGCGGACCCGCCCGACCCAGTTCCCCGACCTCGCCAGCCGGGTCCAGACGGAGCAGATCACGGCCGCCAGCCGGCTCGTCAGCACGCTCACCGGGTTCGCGATCCAGCCCAACAAGGCGGTCGTCGGCGGGAACGCCTTCGCCCACGAGTCGGGGATCCACCAGGACGGCGTGATCAAGAACCCGCTGACCTACGAGATCATGACTCCCCAGTCAGTGGGGCTCTCCGGCAGCCAGCTCACGATCGGCAAGCTGTCCGGCCGCAAGGGGCTCCAGAAGAAGCTCCGCGACCTCGGCCACGACGTGGAGGGCGACGCGCTCGACGAGATCTACCGCGCCGCCATCGCCCTGGCCGACGCCAAGAAGGAGGTCACCGACGCGGACCTGCTGGCGCTCGTCGAGCAGCGCACCGCCGAGGGCGAGCGGGCCAGCGTGCAGGTCGAGGGCTGGAGCATCACCTCGCAGCACGGCGGACGCTCGTCGGGGTCGGTGCGGGTCATCCTGGATGGTGCGAGCCTCTCGGGCGAGGCGACCGGCAACGGGCCGGTCAACGCGCTCTACCGGGCCGTCGACGACGCGATCCGGCCGATCCTCGGCTGGGAGCCGACGCTCGTCGAGTACGAGATCCGGGCCGTCTCCGAGGGCGAGGACGCCCAGGGCCGCGTCTTCGTGCGCTGCCGCCGGTCCACCGACGAATCGGAGAATCCGATCATCGTCTCCGGGCACGGCCTCTCCACGAACATCATCGAGGCATCCCTCGAGGCCTACGTCGTGGCCGCCGCGAAGCTGCGGGCCGCGGAGCGCGGCGAGGGCGTCTCGGCCGGCGGACGCCGCTCGGAGACGCTCCCATGACCGCGGGGGACGGCCTTCCGGGGGCGCCGGCAGGGGTCGCGCGACCGAGCGGACCCGGGGCGCCGATCACCTACCGCCTGGTCGCCATCCCGGGCGACGGGGTCGGGCCGGACGTCGTGGCCGGGGCCCGCCGGGTCCTGGCCGCGGCCGGAAGGCGCTTCGGCTTCGCGGCCGCGTGGACCGAGGCGATCGTCGGCGGGGCCGCGATCGACGCGTACGGCAGCGCGATCCGATCCGAGGACCTGGAGGCGTGCGCGGAGAGCGACGCGATCCTCCTGGGCGCGGTCGGGGGCCCGAAGTGGGACGACCCGACGAGCCCGGTGCGCCCGGAGCAGGCGCTCTTCGCCCTGCGCGGGACGCTGGGCCTGTACGCCAACCTGCGCCCGGTGACCGTGCACCCCGCGCTCACGGCGGCCTCGCCGCTGCGCCCCGAGCTGCTCGACGGCGTGGACATGCTGATCGTCCGCGAGCTGACCGGCGGCATCTACTTCGGGGAGCGCACCGAGGCCGACGACGGCGACCCGGGCACGCGGTCCGCGATCGACCTGCTGCCCTACAGCGACACCGAGATCGAGCGCGTGGTCCGCCTCGCGTTCGAGCTGGCCCGCGGCCGCCGCCGGAAGCTCGCGAGCGTGGACAAGGCCAACGTCCTGGCCACCTCGCGGCTCTGGCGGCGGGTGGCCCACGAGGTGGCGGCCGAGTTCCCCGACGTGGCCCTGGAGGACCGGCTCGTCGACGCCTGCGCGATGCAGATCGTGCGCTGGCCGGCGGGCTTCGACGTGCTGGTCACGGAGAACCTGTTCGGGGACATCCTCTCCGACGAGGCGTCCGTCCTGGCCGGCTCCCTGGGAATGCTGCCCTCCGCGTCGGTCGGCCTGCACCGCACCCCCTACGGCCTGCACGGCCTGTACGAGCCCATCCACGGCTCGGCGCCGGACATCGCGGGGCGCGACCTGGCCAACCCGATCGGGACCATCCAGTCCGTGGCCATGATGCTGCGCTGGTCGCTGGGCCGGCCGGATGCCGCCTCGGCCGTGGAGGCGGCCGTCTCGAGCGCCCTCGACGACGGCTTCCGGACGGCCGACCTGATGCCCCGCGATCCGGCCGAGGCGGAACGCTGCACCCGCGTGGGAACCGTCGGGATGGCCGACGCGATCGTCGCGCGGATCGGGATTGCCGGGGCGGTCGCCTGAGGGCGGCTGCCAGAATAACGCCGGCCTTCCCGACCCCACCCGGAGACCCCCGATGACCGAACCCGGTACACCCGCCCCGACCGGCGCCCCAGGCGGCGCGCCGGTCGTCTGCTACGACACGACCCTGCGGGACGGAACCCAGGGCGAGAACATCGTGCTCTCCCTCGCCGACAAGCTGCGCATCGCGCGCATGCTCGACGAGTACGGCATGCCCTACGTCGAGGGCGGCTGGCCGGGCTCGAACCCCAAGGACGTCGACTTCTTCGCCGCCGCCAAGACGATGCGCTGGGAGCGCGCGCGCCTGGCCGCCTTCGGCTCGACCCGGCACCGGGCCAACCGCGCGGGCGACGACCCGAACCTGCACGAGCTCGTCGCGGCCGAGACGCCGGTCGTCACGATCTTCGGGAAGAGCTGGCTGCTCCACGTCGTGGAGGTGCTGGGCGCCACTCCCGCCGAGAACCTGGACATGATCGCCGAGTCGGTGGCTTTCGTCGGCGATCGCGGCCGCGAGGTCGTGTACGACGCGGAGCACTACTTCGACGGCTACCGGGCCGATCCGGCCTACGCCCTCGCGTCGCTCCGGGCGGCGCGCCAGGCCGGCGCCCGATCCCTCGTCCTGTGCGACACGAACGGGGGGACGCTCACCGCGGAGCTGCTCCGGATGGTCGGGGAGACCCGGACGGCGCTGGAGGGCGACCACGCCGCCCCGCCGGTCACCTGGGGGATCCATACTCACAACGACGCGGAGCTGGCGGTCGCCAACTCCATCGCGGCGGTCCAGGCGGGGATCCGCCACGTCCAGGCCACGATCAACGGCTACGGCGAGCGCTGCGGCAACGCGAACATGGTGAGCATCCTGGGCAACCTCGCGCTCAAGACGGACCTGGCCCTGCTGCCCCTGGGCGGCGGCGAGCTCCGCCACCTGACCCAGCTGGCCCGATCGGTCGCCGAGATCGCCAACGTGGCTCCCAGCGACTACCAGCCGTTCGTGGGCCGGAGCGCGTTCGCCCACAAGGGCGGCGTCCACGGGGCCGCCGTCGCCAAGGTGGGCCGGAGCTACCAGCACGTTGACCCGGCTGCCGTGGGCAACGAGGGCCGCTTGGTCGTCTCCGAGCTGGGCGGGAAGGCGAACACCCGGCTCCGCGCCGAGCAGCTCGGCCACACGCTCGAGGGCGTCGTCGACCCCAGGGAGCTCTCCCAGCTGATCAAGCAGCTCGAATCCGACGGCCTGGCCTTCGAGGGGGCCGAGGCATCGTTCGAGCTGCTCATCCACCGGCGCACCTCCGGCTACGTCGCGCCGTTCCGGATCGTGGACTTCACCGTCCTCGTGGAGCAGCGGGCCGGCCAGGAGCTGCTGGCCGAGGCGACGGTCAAGGTCGAGGTGGAGGGCGAGGTCCTCCATACCGCGGCCGACGGCAACGGCCCCGTCAACGCCCTCGACGCGGCCCTGCGCAAGGCGCTCCTGGCGTTCTACCCGGGGATCGAGGGGATCCACCTCGTCGACTACAAGGTCCGGATCCTCGATGGCAGCGAGGCGACCGCCGCGCGGACGCGGGTCGTGATCGACTCCGCCGACCGCGAGCGGCGCTGGAGCACGATGGGCTCCGACACGAACATCATCGCGGCCTCGGCGGCGGCCCTCGCCGACTCTCTGGAGTACGCGATCTGGAAGTCGGGCGCCGAGCTGCGCCGGCGCGACGAGCGCCACTTCGCGACGCCGGCCACGGGCCGGGGAGCCGGGGCATGAGCGGCGAAGGGCTCCACCTCGTCCGCTGGACCAGCTCCACGGGGTCCAGCTCGTCGGCCCGGGCCGCGGTGGTCCTGGCCGCGGGCGACCACCAATGGGAGGCGACCGCCGACGGCAGCGGCGCCATCTTCACCCTGTACGAGGCGCTGGACACGGCGCTCGAGGAGGTCCTGGGCGGGCGCGTCCGGCTGGTCGCCTTCGACGTCCATGCGATCGGCGAGACCGCCGCGGCGGATGCGCTCGTCGAGCTCGCGATCGAGCCGCCCGCCACGGCCACCGGCGAACGGGCCACGGGCCGCTACCCGGGCACGGCGCGCCACCGCGACCTGGTGGCGGCCTGCGCCGAGGCCTACCTGGCCGCCATCGCCGCCCTCCTGGCCGACGAGGCGTGGGTGGGCGCGACCGAGGCGGCCGGGAATCGGCGGCTGGCCGAGGTCCGGGCGCAGGCTGCCCGGTCCGCTGCCCGGGCGGAGCTGGACGCCTCTGCCCCATCGGAGCCGACGGACTGGTTCAACCGCTGACGGGCCGGCGCCCGGAGGCGGCTCGCCGGCCGGCCCCGCCCGCCCCGCCGGGGGGCGCCGCGCGGCCGTATCCTCCGGGCATGGAGCAGGACCGCGGTTCATCGATCGTGGCGTTCTCCGGCGAGCCCGGGGCCTTCGCCGAGGATGCCGTCCGCGCCTATTTCGGGCCGGACGTGGCGACCCTCGCGACCGGTGGCTTCCGGGCCGTCTTCGAGGCGGTGGCGTCGGGGACCGCCCGGGCCGGCGTGGTTCCCATCGAGAACCTGGTCAACGGGACGGTCCGCGAGAACTACGACCTGCTCCTGGAGTTCGCCCTGGAGATCCGGGGCGAGGTCGTCGTGCCCGTGCGCCTCTGCCTCGCGGCCCTGCCGGGCGAGACGCTGGACGGGATCG
Organism: uncultured Chloroflexia bacterium; assembly: GCA_963801445.1. Taxonomy (GTDB): domain Bacteria; phylum Chloroflexota; class Limnocylindria; order Limnocylindrales; family CSP1-4; genus CTSoil-043. The sequence continues at coordinate 163,529 of CAWDEW010000009.1, forward strand.
AGCGCGTCTACTCGCACGTCCAGGCGCTCGGCCAGGCCGACGCGTTCCTCCGGACCAGGCCGTGGACGCTGCTCACGACGTACAACACGGCCGGGGCCGGGAAGTCGATCGCGGACCGCGGCGAGCGCGCGGCGGCGGCCGTCCTCTCCCCGCGCGCGGCCGCGCTCTTCGGCCTCCAGGTCCTCGTGGACGGGATCGAGTCGGTGCCCGACAACCGGACCCGCTTCCTGGTCGTGGCGGCATCGGGAGCGACGCTGCCCGCGCCGCGCCCGGCGGCCGTGGACCCGTCCGGGGCGATGCGCGCCACGCTCGTGATCGGGGTGCGCAACGAGCCTGGAACCCTCCTCCGCTGCCTGGAGATCTTCGCCGGCCACGGGCTCAACATGTCGAAGCTCGAATCCCGTCCGGCCCGCGACCGGCCCTGGGAGTACGTGTTCTGGGTCGACCTCGACGCCGACGCGACTGCGCCCGCGACGCAGGCCGCGCTGGCGGCGCTGGCGCCGGTCACGACCCTCGTTCGCGTGCTGGGCAGCTACCCGCGCGGCGCCGGAGGCTGATCGGCGGAAGCCCGGCGTGCCTCGAAGGGCGGTCGGGGGCCATCGCCCGGTGGTACGCTCGCGGGCGGCCCAGGGGCGGGGTCCGCTCGGATTGGCGATCGCGCGATCGCCCGCGAAGGAGGCAGGACGGCATGGCCGGCACATTCCACGACGCGATGGCGCAGGGCTACGCGCTCGACGAGCCGGCCATCACGCTGGGCGCCCCGATGGACGGGATCACGGCCCTGAAAGACCTCCGCATCCAGGTCGCGCTGTCCATGCTGAACCGGCATGGCCTCATCGCCGGGGCGACGGGCACCGGGAAGACGAAGACCCTCCAGGGGATCATCGGCCAGCTCTCCCTGGCCGGCGTGCCCTGCCTGGTGGCGGACATCAAGGGCGACCTCACCGGCCTCGCCCTGCCGGGCGACGCGACCAGCCCGAAGGTGACGGGCCGGGCGGCGGACATCGGCTGGGACTTCCGCCCGGATGGCCACCCGGTCGAGTTCCTCTCGCTGACGGGCAAGCTGGGGGCCCAGGTCCGGGCCTCGGTCCACTCGTTCGGGCCGATGCTCCTGGGCCGCGTCCTCGGCCTCAACGACACCCAGACGAGCATCCTCTCGCTCATCTTCAAGTACTGCGACGACCACCAGCTGGCGCTCCTCGACCTCGCCGATCTCTCGACGACCCTCAAGTACCTCGGGAGCGATGACGGGAAGGCGATCCTGGCCGACTACGGTGGCATCTCGCCGGCCAGCCTGGGGGTCATCCTGCGCGCGATCATCACCGTCGAGCAGCAGGGCGCGGACGTCTTCTTCGGCGAGCCCGAGTTCGACGTGGACGACCTGATGCGGATCACGCCGGCCGGGCAGGGGATCGTCAACGTGCTCGAGCTGTCCGACGTGATGGACAAGCCGATCCTGTTCAGCACGTTCATGCTCTGGATGCTGGCCCAGCTCTACCACGCGCTGCCCGAGGCGGGCGACCTGCCCAGGCCCAAGCTGTGCTTCTTCTTCGACGAGGCCCACCTGCTCTTCGACAACGCCTCGGACGTGCTCCTCAGCCAGGTGGAGCAGACCGTCCGGCTCGTGCGCTCGAAGGGGGTCGGCGTCTACTTCATCACCCAGTCGCCGACCGACGTTCCCTCGTCCGTGCTGGCCCAGCTGGGCAACCGGATCCAGCACGCGCTGCGCGTGTTCACCCCGGAGGACTCGGACAACCTGAAGAAGACGGTCCGCACGTTCCCGATGACCGAGTTCTTCGACACGGGGTCCACGATCACGACGCTGGGCATCGGCGAGGCGCTCGTCACGGTCCTCTCGCCGCGCGGCGTGCCGACTCCCCTGGCGCCGACCCGCCTGGTCCCCCCGGACTCGCTGATGGCCGCGCTCGCGCCGGACGAGCTCGAGCGGCGGATCATGGCCGGCAGCCTCTACGCGAAGTACGCCCAGGCGGTCGACCCGCAGAGCGCCCACGAGATCATCACGGCCCGCCTCCAGGCGGCCCAGGCGGCGACGGCCGCGATGCAGCAGGATGCCGCGGGGTCCTCCGCGCCGGGCGGCCCGACGCCGGCCCAGGAGCGCGCGGAGATCGAGCGGCGCGCCCGGGAGCTGGAGCGGATCCGGAAGGACGCGGAACGCGAGGCGCGGGCCCAGGCGAAGGAGGACGCCGTCCAGCAGCGCGCGGCCGAGCGCGCCCGCCTGCAGCGCGAGCGCGAGATCTCGCAGGTCGGGAACACCGTGCTGCGGGGCGTGCTGGGCACCCTGTTCGGCGGGGGCTCCCGCCGGCGCCGCTGACCTCCGATCGGTCAGCCCGGCGCGCCAACCCGGTCCGGCCGGGCCGCGCCGTCCCCGGTCCTCCCGCGCGGTGCGCGGCGGCGGATAGACCTGGGAGGCATCCTCGTCAGTCGCGGAGGGTTGGCTGAGGCTGACGGAAGGCTGGCCTGATCGGGGGGTCGCACGCGGCGATACCGCGGGCTGGCCGGATATGCCGCGCAGGTCTGCCGGACACAACCTGCTCTGCCTTGCATACCGCTAGGTCATGACTGGCCTAACGGCCGCCCTGTCTCCGCAGCTCAGACGACCTTCGTGCCCTCGACCCCGGGCGCGGCCGGCGGGTACTGCGGCTGCAGGTCGTCGAGCGTGTCGGCCAGGATCTGGCCCACCGCGAGGTTGCGCAGCCAGTTGCGGTTCGACGGCACGAGGTACCACGGCGCCCAGTCGGTCGAGGTCTCGCCCAGCATCTCGCCGAACGCGACCGCGTAGTCGTCCCAGCGCTTGCGCTCCTCGACGTCGCCGAGGCTGAACTTCCAGCGCTTCCTCGGGTCGTCCACGCGCTCCTGGAAGCGCCGGCGCTGCTCCTCCCGGTCGATCGCGAGGAAGAGCTTGACGATCGTCACGCCCTCCTCCGTGAGCATCCGCTCGAACTCCCGGATCTGGCGGTAGCGCTTCCGCCAGCGCTCCTCCGGGACCAGCTCGTGGACCCGGACGATCAGGACCTCCTCGTAGTGGCTCCGGTTGAAGATCCCGATCTCGCCCTTGGCGGGGATCCGCTGGTGGATGCGCCACAGGTAGTCGTGGGCGAGCTCGGCCGGCGACGGGACCTTGAACGAGCTCACCGGCGTGCCCTGCGGGTTGAACGCTCCGGCGATCACCCGGATCGTCCCGTCCTTGCCGGCCGCATCGATGCCCTGCAGGACCACGAGGACCGGATGCTTCGCCTCAGCCCAGATCCGGGACTGCAGGTCGGTCAGGCGATCCAGCACGACCGCCAGCTCCGCCTCCGCGCCGGCCTTCTCGCGCCCGTGGGTCGCCTCCGCGTCGAACCGGCCCATGTTCACCGGGGCACCCGGCTTGACCCGGAGGAGCTCGCGGAAGCTCCGTTCCGTGCCCTTCATCGAGCCCATCCCGCCCTCCTCTCCGGTTGCGCCGCGGACGACCGCGTCCGCCGCATCGTAGGTCGCGGGAGCGGGCGCGTCCCGGCCGCGGGGCACGTCCCGGTCGGCGGCCCGCAGCGCAGCCGCCCCCCACGCGCTGGCTAGAATGGGTGGCCAGCCGCGGCCGCCGCCGCGCGCCACCCGCCCGAGGAGCCTCCGATGGCAACCGCGACCGCCCTCGTCCCCCACAAGATCTTCCTCGCCGGCCGCTGGGTGGATTCGCCCGACACCCTCGTGGTGGAGAACCCGGCCCGGCCGGGCGAACCCGCGGGCAGCACGTACCTTGCCACGCCGGAGCAGTACGAGGAGGCGGTCGAGGCCGCGGTCGCCGCCTTCGAGGTGACCCGGCGCCTGCCCGCCTACGAGCGCGCGGCGACGCTGCGCAACATCAGCGCCGGGATCCGCGCCCGCCGCGAGGAGCTGGCCCGGCTCCTCGCCAGCGAGGCCGGCAAGCCGATCCGGGACGCCCTCGTCGAGGTGGACCGGGCGGTCCTCACCTTCAGGCTCGGGGCCGAGGAGGCGGAGCGCATCGGCGGGGAGCTGATCCCGCTGGACCTGATGGCCAGCAGCAAGGGCCGGATCGGGATCACCCGGCGCGTCGCCGCCGGCCCGGTCGCGGCCATCAGCCCCTTCAACTTCCCGCTCAACCTGGCCGCCCACAAGCTGGCTCCCGCGATCGCCGCCGGCTGCTCGATCGTCCTCAAGCCACCCTCCGCCGATCCCCTGACGATGCTCACCGTCGCCGAGATCGTGGAGGAGGCCGGGGCGCCGGCCGGGTCGGTCAGCATCCTGCCGATGACCCGCGAGCTGGGCGACCGGCTCGTGGCCGACGATCGCTTCAAGGTCCTCACGTTCACCGGGTCGCCCGCGGTCGGCTGGCCGATGAAGGCCCGGGCCGGCAAGAAGAAGGTCGTGCTGGAGCTGGGCGGCAACGCCGGCGTGATCGTGGACCGGACCGCCGACCTGGACTGGGCCGTCAGGCGGATCACCGTGGGCGCGTTCGCCTATTCGGGGCAGGTCTGCATCAGCGTCCAGCGGATCTTCGTCCACGAGGCGATCCAGGACGCCTTCATGGACAAGTTCGCGGCCGCGGCGTCCGCCCTGCGCCAGGGCGACCCGCTCTCGCCGGAGACCGACCTCGGGCCGATGGTGGACGCGAAGGCCGTTGCCCGGACCCAGGCCTGGGTGGACGAAGCCGTCGCCGAAGGCGCTCACGTCGCGCTCGGCGGGAGGGCCAACGGCGCGTTCTTCCCGCCGACGATCCTCACCAACGTCGCCCGGACCTCGCGCGTCTGCGCCGAGGAGGCCTTCGCGCCGCTCGTCGTCGTCGAATTGTTCGCGAGCCTCGCCGAGGCGATCGACGGGGTCAACGCGTCGCGCTTCGGGCTCCAGGCGGGCGTCTTCACGAACGATCTCGGCGGCGCGTTCGACGCCTTCGCCGAGCTCGAGGTCGGCGGGGTCATCCTCAACGACATCCCGACCTACCGGATCGACCACATGCCCTACGGCGGCGTGAAGGACTCCGGCCTCGGCCGGGAGGGGCTGCGCTACGCGGTGGAGGACATGACCGAGATCCGGATCCTGGTGGTGGCGCGCCCGCAGTAGCGGCCGCACCGGGGGGCTGGGCGGCGGCCCGGTCAGATCCCCCGGATGTCGCGCGCCTCGAACCGGGGGCCCCGGCGTGGCGCGGCGATGCCGCTCGATTCCAGCAACCGGATCACCCGGCCGCGCTGGCCGGCCCAGGGGGCCAGCAGCTCCAGCATCCGGGCGTCGGTCCCGCGCGGCTCGCCGGCCAGCCCCCAGCAGACGGTGTTCGCGAGGTGGAAGTCGCCGACGCTCACCGCGTCCGGGTCGCCGAAGGCCCGGAGGCCGACCTCGGCGGCCGTCCAGGCCCCGACCAGGGGCAGCGAGGCCAGGCGTGCGTAGGCGTCGGACAGGGGCAGGTCCGCGCACTCCTCCAAGCGGCGGGCCCTCGACGCGGCGTTGCGGATGGCATCGGCCCGGCGGCGCTCCAGGCCCAGCGGGTGGTAGGCGTATCCCGGGAGGCCGGCCAGCGTCGCGGCCGACGGCGGAACGCGCAGTGGCGACGGACGGCGCGCGTCGTCCCAGGGCCCGGGCGCCGGCTCGCCGTGGCGGCGCAGGATCGCCGCGATGGCCCGGCCCGCCTCCGCGCCCGTCACCTTCTGCTCCACGATTGCCGGCACGAGCGCCTCCAGCACCCGCCGGGTCCGCCCGATCCGGAGCCCGGGGTGCCGTCGCGCGAGCTCGCGCAGGAGGGGAGCGCCGGCGAGGCGTCCCGCGAAGTCGGCGCTCTCATCGGCGCTGCCCAGCAGCTCAGGGGCCTGCTCGAGCGCCCAGCCCGCGCCCGGCCCCCAGGCGGCGACCCGGAACGCGGCGGGTCCCAGGGGGACCAGCCGGATCGTGGCCGGTCCGTCGGGCGTCCGGCTGGCGCGCCAGGCCGACCCGTCCGCCGAGAAGCGGATCGTCGGGTCGCCGCCGCCGTGGCGATGGACGCCCAGCACCAGCCGGAGGTCGGCCGGCCCGGGCAGCTCGAGCTGACGCTCCAGGGGATCCACGCCGGGAGCCTACCGCGCGGCCAGCCGGCCGGCCGACCGTCCGCCGCGCGCGCCGCGAGGGGTCCCGCCGCTCCAGTGGGCCATCCGACCGCCCCGCATGCTCGAATCACCGGGCGTGGCATCCTTGCACTCGTCGACACATCGATGACCCTCACGCGATCGGGCAGGCGGCCCGACGCGGATGCGGAGGCACCCATGAACCCGACCGCGCAGCTCCGACAGGCCGGCCAGAGCCTCTGGCTCGACAACATCACCCGGGACCTGCTCGACCGGGGCACCCTGGCGGGCTACATCGCCGAGCTGTCGGTGACCGGGCTGACCTCGAACCCGACGATCTACGACAAGGCGATCGGCGGCTCCCAGGCGTACGACGGGGCCGTGCGGGTGAGCGCCGGACGGGGTGCCTCCAACGAGGAGATCTTCTTCGACCTGGCGCTGAGCGACCTGCGGCGTGCCGCCGACCTCTTCCGCCCCGTCCACGACCTGACCGGCGGCGTGGACGGGATGGTCTCGCTGGAGGTCTCGCCGCTCCTGGCCTACGACTCCGACGCGACGCATCGGCAGGCCGTCCGGCTCCACGGCCTGGGCGGGCGCCCGAACCTGTTCATCAAGATCCCGGGCACGCGCGAGGGAAACCGGGCGATCGAGGAGACGATCTTCGCCGGCGTCCCCGTCAACGTGACGCTCCTCTTCTCCGCGTCGCAGTACCGGGGCAGCATGGAGGCCTATACGCGCGGCATCGAGCGGCGAGTCGAGGCCGGCCTGCCCGCCTTCGTCAACTCCGTCGCCTCCGTCTTCGTGAGCCGCTTCGACAGCGCCGTCGCCGACCGGGTCCCGCCCGACCTGAAGCTGCAGCTGGGCCTCGCCGTCGGCCGCCAGTCCTACGTCGAGTACCGCCAGTGGTTCGCCTCGGACCGCTGGCAGCGCCTGGCGAATCTCGGGGCCCGCCCGCAGCGGCTCCTGTTCGCCAGCACCGGCACGAAGGACCCGACCGCCTCGGACGTCCTCTACATCGAAGGCCTCGCGGCGCCGTGCACGATCGACACGATGCCCGAGGAGACGCTCCTCGCGTTCAGCGACCACGGTCGGGTGAGGACGCTGCTCTCCGCCGACGCGGCGCCGGCCGCGGCCGGGCTGGCCCGCCTCGCGGCGGCCGGGATCGACGCCGAGGCGGTGGGCCACGAGCTCCAGGTCAAGGGCGCCGATGCGTTCGTGAAGTCCTGGGGATCGCTGCTCGACCGGATCGAGGCCAAGAAGGCCGAGGTCGCGACCTCTCGCTGACCGGCGGGCGGCATGCGCCTGCGCTACGCGCCCACCCGCACGATCCAGCGGCCGCGGGCCCGTCCCGCCAGGATCCCGTCGAGCGCCTCGGGCAGCCCGTCGAGGGTGACCTCGGCGAGGCTCTCGCCGAGGCCGTTCGGCCGCAGGTCCGCGGCCAGGCGGTTCCAGACGTCCCGCCGCTCGCGGATGGGGACGGTCGCCGAGTCCACGCCCACCAGCGTCACGGCCCGCAGGATGAACGGGAAGACGGTCGTCGAGAACGCGGCCCCCCCCGTGTTGCCCGAGGCGGCCACCGTCCCGTTCCGCTTCAACGTCCGCAGGATGTAGGGCAGCGTCGCCCCGCCCACGCAGTCCACCGCGCCAGCCCAGCGCTCTGTCTCGAGCGGGCGCGGGCTCTCGGCCGACACGTCCTCGCGGCCGAGGATGGCGCTGGCGCCGATCGCGCGCAGCCGGTCCGTCTCCTCCGGCTTGCCGCTGGCAGCCCACACCTCGTAGCCGCGGGCGGCCAGGATCCCGACCGCGGTCGTGCCCAGGCCGCCCGACGCCCCGGTCACCAGCACCGGTCCGCCGGTCGGGCGGAGCCCGCGCTCCTCGAGACGGATCACGGAGAGCGCGGCCGTGAAGCCCGCCGTCCCGAGGGCCATGGCAAGCCGCGGCGAGAGGCCGGCCGGGAGGGGCACGACCCATTCCGCCGGCACGCGCTGGTACTCGGCGAAGCCGCCGTGCCGGCTCACGCCAAGCTCGTAGCCGTGGGCGAGCACGGCGCTGCCCGCCGGGAACGCCGGGTCGTCGCTGGCCACCACCTCTCCCGCGAGGTCGATCCCCGGGATCAGCGGGCTGACCCGGGCGACCTTCCCGTGCGCGATCGTGGCCAGGGCGTCCTTGTAGTTGACCCCGGACCAGGCCACCCGGATCTCGACCTCGCCCGGCGGGAGGTCGGTCGCGGCGAGCTCGCGCACCCCGCGGGTGACGGCATCCCCCTGCTGTTCGACGACGAAGGCGCGGAAGGTGGCGGGAAGGGCGGTCACGACGGCCTCGGCTGCTCCGACTCCGGGAAGAAGAGCATGATCGCAGGCGGCGGGACGGGCGGGTGGAGATATCGTGGGCCCCGTTCCCGCGTCCGATGGCCGGAGGACTCCACGTGGGCAGCCCCGAACGACCCGTCGACAACCCGACCCCGCCCGGGCCCCTCGTGCTGCGGGAGCGTACCCGGTGGGGGATCCGGCTCGTGCTCAACCGGCCGGACACGCTCAACGCCCTGAGCGCCGCGCTCGTCGACGAGCTGGTCGCCGCCGTGGCCGAGGCCGGCGCGGACGCGCAGATCCGGGTCGTGGTGCTGGCCGGCGCGGGCCGGGCCTTCTGCGCCGGCTACGACCTGGCCGAGGAGGTCGCGCATCCCCCCGTCGGGCCGGCAGGCAGGCGAGCCACCCTCGCTCGAGACGCGGAAGCGACGCTGGCAGTCTGGCGCTGCCCGAAACCGGTCATCGCCGAGGTCCACGGTGACTGCCTGGCCGGGGGCCTCGAGCTGGCGATGGCCTGCGATCTCGTGGTCGCGGCCGCTGGCGCCCGGTTCGGCGCGCCCGGGATCCTCAACGGGTCGGCGCCGGTCACCCTCCTGATGCCCTACCTGGTCGGGCAGAAGAAGACCCGCGAGCTGCTCCTGACCGGCGAGCTCATCGGCGCCCCAGAAGCGCATCGCCTCGGACTCGTGAACCGGGTCGTGCCCGCCGACCAGCTGGACGGCGAGGTGGGCGCCCTGGCCGACCGGCTCGCCCGGACGCCGCCCGAGCTGATGGCGCTCACGAAGGGGATGCTCAACCGGGCGATGGAGGCCGCGGGGTTCCTCACGGCCGTCGAGGCCGGGATCGATCTCGGGGCGGTCATCCACGCGGCCGACACGCCCGAGCAGCTCGAGTGGGACCGCCTCGTCCGCGAGCACGGCCTCGAGAAGGCGCTCGCCTGGCGCGCCGCGCGCGACGCCGAGCGCGTCGGCCGGATCGGCTGATCGGCTGGCCCGGCTCAGTCCGGCCGGCGCAGCGAAGGAACGAGCCGTCCGACGACAGTACCCGCAGCCAGGCCGCCGGCCAGCCCGATCAGGTTGTCCACGACGTCGGCGCTCTCGCAGGCGCGGTCCAGGGCCGGCACGAGCAGCTGGATCGCCTCGATCGCGAAGGGCAGGGCGATTGCGCCGGCGACGAGGGCACCCCTGCGCCGGGATCGCGGCACGAGGGCGATCGTCGCGCCCAGGGGCAGGAAGACGAGGATGTTGACCCCGGCGTCGTAGAACTTCGCGAGGTCCGCGATCGACGGCGGGCCGAGCCGCGAGAAGTCACAGGTGCCCGAGCTCCTGCTGCCGTATGCGATCGCTTCCCATTGGGGGGTCAGCGTTCCAAACAGGATGAGCCCGAGGCTCAGGACCATCAGGCTGGCGACGCTCCGGCGCACTCCGAAGGCCCGGCCGAGGACACCGCCGGCTGCGAGGCCGACGAGAGCGGAGCCGATCGCCCCGGGCAGCAACAGGGGAAGGACCAGCGCGGGACCCATACCGCGAGGCCGGTCAGCGCTGTGCAGCGCCCGGGACGCCCACCAGGCTGCCCCGCGAGCCCGGCAGCCATGTGCGCTCCACGGGCCCCGCATCGCCCGTGACCTCAGCGCCCAGGACGGGCTCCTCCGCGCTCCGCACGTACCAGAGCATCGCTTCGCGGAGCGCGGACTCGGTATCGCCTCCGGCCATGGCCATCATCCGCCGGACATCCTCACGGATCTCGCGAGGCGGAGGGGGCGCGATCGCGCGCAGGACCTTCGGGCTCAGCGTCCGCTCGACGTGCTCGGCGTCGTAGAAGAGCTCTTCGTGGAGCTTCTCGCCCGGGCGGAGCCCGATGATCTCGAACGGCTGGCTGTCCGGGTCGCGCCCGGCCAGCCGGACGAGGTCCCGGGCGAGGTCCATCACCCGGACCGGCTCACCCATGTCGAGGACGAACATGTCGCCGTCGCGCCCGAGCGCGGCGGCGTCGAGGATCAGCCACGACGCCTCCGGGATGGTCATGAAGAAGCGGGTCATGTCCGGATGGGTGATCGTGAGCGGCTCACCGTTCTCCAGCTGGGATTGGAAGATGGGAACCACGCTGCCCGTTGAGCCCAGCACGTTGCCGAAGCGCACGGAGACGTACGAGCGGCCGGTCCGGTGGGCCGAATCGGCGACCAGCATCTCGGCGATCCGCTTGCTGGCGCCCATCACGCTCGAAGGGCGGACCGCCTTGTCCGTGGAGACGAAGACGAAGCGCTCCACGTCGGCGGCCTCGGCGGCATCCAGGACCGCCATCGTCCCGGCGACGTTCACGTACGCGGCATCGGACGGGTGCTCTTCCATCATGGGCACGTGCTTGTAGGCCGCGGCGTGGAAGATCACGCTGGGCGACTCGGCGGCCATCAGGCGGGCCATGGCGGCCCGGCTGGCGACGTTCGCGAGATGCGCGCGCAGCTCGCCGCGGCCCTTTCCGCGATCGCGCCGCGCCTCCAGCTCGCGCTGGATCAGGTACAGGGGGCTTTCCGACCTGTCGACCAGGATGAGCCGCCGGGGCCCGATCGCGAAGACCTGGCGGGCGAGCTCCGAGCCGATCGAGCCGGCGCCCCCCGTGATGACCACCGTGCGGTCCCGGATGAGCTCCTCCACGCCGGCCGCATGGTCGCTGACCATCGGCCTCCGCAGGAGGTCTTCGACGCGCACCCTGCGGACCCTGCTGGCGTCGACGCTCCCGTCCAGGACGTCGGTCACCGAGGGCACCGTCCGGACGTCGAGATGCAGCGCCAGGGCGGCTTCGAGCGCTCGCCGGATGGCAGTCCCCGGGGCGCCCGGCATCGTGATCAGGAGCGTCTGCGCGCCGGTCTCGGCCACGGCCCGCCGCATGGCGTCGATGCCGCCGAAGACCCGGACGCCCGCGACGAACCCCCCGGCCAGGCTGGGATCGTCGTCGAGGAACCCCACCGGGACGACGCCCGAGCCTGCGTGCCGCTGCGCCGAGCGCGCCAGCTGCGCACCCGTGCGTCCCGCCCCGTAGAGCAGCGTGGCGCGACGGTCGGCCGACTCGGTGCGGTCCGCCGCCGGCGAAAGATCGGCGACCGCCCGGATGCCGAACCGTACGCCGCCCAGGATGGCGACGCTCAGGAGGAGCTCGATGGGCCAGAACGAGCGCGGGAACCCGTCGACCCACGAGGCGCCATCGACGAACGCCGCCCCGTAGAAGATGACGATGCTCCCGATCGATCCCAGGGCCACGGCCCCAACGATCCTCTCGAGCTCGGGAATGCTTGCGTAGCGCCAGCGCCGGCTGTACAGCCCGAGGCGGGTGTTGCAGATGGTCCGGACCGCGAGGAGGAGGCCCACGACCAGGGGAAAGGCCGCGCCCACGAAGGCCGGACCGCTGAACCGGTCGAATCGGAGCGCGACCGCGAGGTATGCGGCGACGACGATCCCGACCAGGTCGATGACGAGGAGGTGTCGGCCGCGCACTCGGAGCGCGAAGCGCTGGACCGGCGTGGACGCGTCACCCAGGAGGCGCGGCGCGTCGATCCTCTGCCCCGCGGACGGCGCGGGATCGGGAGAGGACGACGGCCGGAGCGGGCGGCGCACAGCCAATGTTCCTCGTGGTCGACGACACGACTTCGGGGCGCCGCGCACCAGCACCGGCGCCCGGAGACTCACCTCGCGGCGCAGCGGCCGCTCGTGACCCCATTTGGATCCCCGGACATCAAACGCTAGGGCGGCTGGCGCAAGGGTGAATAGTACCAATGGACCCCTTCGCCACGCTAGACCCCTGTCGCCACGCTCGCCACGCTCGCCTTCGGTGCCTGCTCGCACCAACTTTCGCGCTGGGACGCGCACTGGGGGATCCCCGGCCCTCGACGGGCGCACGTGCGACGGCGCCCGACGGCTGGGGGCGGCGCGACCGAAGCCTATGATGGAGCCCGTGGTCACCCGAGAGCCTGACCTGGTCGATCCGCGGGTCTGCCCCCTCCTGGGGCTCGCCGCAGATCACCGGACCCGCTATTCCTTTCCCAACCCGGCCCACCGGTGCTTCGCGACCGAGCCGGCCGGCTCGGTCGACGCGGGCCGCCAGACGACGCTGTGCTTCACGCCGGAGTTCGGCACCTGCGAGCGGCTGGAGGCCTGGCGCAGGCAGAGGGTGATTGGCGGCACGTCGGGCCCGAAGGCGGGCCGGCGATTTGACGGCCTCAGACGTCGTGACAGATGATCGGACTGTTGCCCACCCCGAGCAGGCCCAGCGCGTCCTGGGGCAGAGAGTGAGACTGTGAATCTCCGTCGCCAGATCGCCATTGCCCGGGCGTGGTTCCCCCTCTTCGTCGCGAGCATCCTGCTCGCCGCGGGCGCGGCGTTCGCCTTCAGCAGCCTCCAGCAGAAGGTGTACGAGGCCAGGGCCACGCTCATCGTCGGCCAGTCACTCTCCGCGGTGAATCCGGACTACAGCCAGCTCCTTGTCTCGCAGCGGCTGTCGACCACATATGCCGCCGTTGCGACGAAGCGACCGATCCTCGAGGCGGTCATCCAGCAGCTCGGTCTCGGCGTGACCTCCGACGATCTCTGGAAGCGCGTCCGGGCAGACGCGCCGGTCGACAGCACGCTCCTGACCATCTCGGCCCAGGACGCAGATCCGGCTCGTGCGGCCACGATCGCGAACGCACTGGCGGACCAGCTCATCGCGGCCTCCCCCGCCATCCAGGGCCGTCAGACCGACATCCAGCAGTCCATCGACGCGGACCTGAGAGCGACGCAGGACCAGATCCAGGCGACCCAGGCACAGGTCGAGGCGTTGAGAGCGCTGACCACGCGGACGGCTCAGCAGGACGCGCAACTACAGACGCTCGATGGACGGCTCGTCACGCTGCGCCAGACCTTCGCCACCCTCCTCACCTTCTCCTCGGGCAACTCCTCGAACCTTCTGAGCGTGATCGAGCCGGCCATCGCCCCCAGCATCCCGGTGTCGCCGAAGCCCCTCCTGGACACCCTCGTCGGGGCGATCCTCGGTCTCCTGATCGCGGCCGCCATCATCTCCATCTTCGAGTACCTCGACGATCGACTCAAGGATTCGGACGCCATCCAGGAGGTCGCGGGCCTGAGCACCCTGGGCACGATCGCGCGGATCAAGGGCGAGGGGGGCCGGAGCGAGATCTACCAGCTGGCCGTGCTCCTGCATCCCCGCTCGGGGACGGCGGAGGCATACCGGACGCTTCGCGCCAACATCGAGTTCGCATCCGTCGATGCGACTGTTCGAACCCTGCTGGTGACGAGCGCGCTCCCGGGCGAGGGCAAGACCGTCACCTCCGCGAACCTGGCCGTCGCCTTCGCCCAGGCCGGGCGCAAGGTTCTGCTGGTGGACGCGGACCTGCGCCGACCCGGCATCCACCTCGTGTTCAACCTGCCGAACTGGCATGGCCTGACCAGCCTGCTCCGCGACGGCGACGAGAAGCTCGACGCGATCACCAACGAGACGGAGCAGGCGAACCTGCGGATCCTGACGACCGGTCCGCTGCCACCCAACCCGGCCGAGCTGCTCGGGTCGCAGAGGATGCGCGCGGTGCTGGAGCGACTCACGGCGGCCGAGGACCTGGTGATCATCGACAGCCCACCGCTGCAGGCCGTGACCGACTCGGCCATCTTGAGCTCGTTCATTGACGGGACGATCCTCGTGATCGACGCTGCCCGGGGCCACCGGCGCGCCGTGCGGCTGGGCCGCGAAACGCTCGCGAAGGCCGGGGCAAACGTGCTCGGCGCCGTCCTCAATCGAGCCCCGAGCAGGGCACCCTCCGAGTACGCGGACTACTACGGCGACTATCTCGGGTCCGACAGGGGCGTGGAGAAGCGGGCGCCCGGGGTCGGGGAATCGCCCTCGGGGCCGGCCCAGTGAAGCCCTGCGCAACGGGCCGGAGGCCAGGTGGCCCGTCTGCCCCCTGGTAGGCAGGGTGCACCTCGTTCGCCGACCGGGCATCCACGGCGCTCCACAGGGCGCCGGGGCCGCACGAGTAGCGCCATGACCGGATTCGACCGCTGGCGGGTTGCATGATCGGGCGGTATCAGGCCGCGAGGCGGGAGACCGTCGTTCTCGCGGCGACGTGCCTGATCCTGTCGGCAACCGCGTCCGCGATCGCCGCGTCGATGGGCGTTCTCCTGGTCCTCCTCGTGGTTGGGCTCGTGATCGCCGCGCTCGCGGTCGCGATGGTGCGGCCCAACTACCTCTTCTACGCGTACTGCGCTGCCATTCCGTTCAACTTCGCGCTGCCGCCGGGACCGGCCGGCACCGTGGCCCGGATCGCGGGGCTCGTCTTCGTTGCCGGGTATCTGATCCGTGCGCCCGGCTCGCTGCGGCCGGGCACCGTCCCTGCGGCAGGCTGGCTCTTCGTTTCGTGGTGCCTCGTTTCGATCCTGTGGGCGATCAACGCGGACCTTGCATTCCTGACATGGCTGAGCCTTGCCCAGCTGTTCCTGGTCACGGTGCTGGTCGCCAGCCTGGTCGCCGCGGATGAGTCCATCGTCCGCGGAGCACTCTGGTCGTATGCGATCTCGGCGACCCTGACCGCGGCCATCGCCATCGTGGCCTACCTCCAGGGGATGAGCATGTTCTCCCGGGCGACGGCCTTCGCGGACCAGGACCCGGCCCTGTTCTCCAGCCTCGTCCTGCCCGCGGCCGTCATCCTGATGGGGGAGGTCCAGGCGCGCTCGACGAGGCCGCCATTCCGCTTCTTCGCGTTCGCCGCGCTCGTCCTGTGCGTCGGGGCCCTCGCGCTCTCCGGCACGCGCAGTGCCTGGGCCGGACTCCTTGCGGCAGCCCTCGGGTGGGTCATCCTGCGACGCGACCGGCGCCAGATCCTCGCCGTCGCAGCGCTCGCGCTCGGGGTCGTGCTCGTTGTCGTGACCGTTCCGGGCGTTGGCGACTTCCTCACCGGGCGGGTCGGCTCAAGCCTCTCGACCGGGGGATCCGGTCGAACCGACATCTGGGCCGTCGGGCTCAGCATCCTGGCGGCAGCGCCGCTCTTCGGTGTCGGGTTCGGCAACTTCGGGCAGGCATTCACGCCCTACGCCATTGCCCACGCGTCCGCCTCGGGTTCCAGTGGCGCCCTCTTCGCCGACCGGGCTGCGCACAACGTGCTGCTGGGGGCGACGGTCGAGACGGGACTCGTGGGCGGGCTTCTCCTGGCCCTGTTCGTCGGCGCGGCCCTGCTGGCGGTGAAGGGCGACCAGGTCGGAACAGTCGTCCGGTTGGCCCTGATCAGCCTCGTGGTCCAGTCGGCGTTCCTCGACATCATCTCCCAGAAGCAGGTGTGGCTCTTCCTTGCCCTGGCACTCGGGCTTGGTGCCGCGAGGACGATCGAGCGAAGGTCGCACATCGAGCGACCCCCGACTGACGGCCGCGGGGGAATCTCGAGGCAACCGACGACGTGAGCGTCGGGGGAGCCCCGGGTTCGGCTCCGTCGGGTCTGCGCGACCGGGTCGACGTGGGTCTCGATGAGGACCTCCATGGCCGAGACTGAGCCCCGGATCTACGACCCAGGCGACCGCTCGGAGTCCGACCCATCCGGGCAGGACCGGGCCGGGACGGGAGGTTCGACGCCTGCGGGCCACCGGCCACCTCGACGTGCGCTCGGCGGGATCGCCCGGAGCATGCTGGTCGTCGGCGGAGCCGCGGCACTGGGCCAGGGAGCGATCGTGGTCGCGGCTCCCGTCCTGGCTCGCCTCTACGATCCAGAGGCCTTTGGGCTCCTGTCCGTGTATGCGGCGGTGCTCTCGATCCTCGTGGCGCTGGCGTCGCTGCGCTTCGACTTCGCCATCCCGATCGCAGCCGATCCCGACGAGGCGATCCATCTCCTCGTCCTGAGCGTCGCCCTGGCCCTCGTCTCGAGCATCGCCGTTGGGGTCGCAGTCCTCGTCTGGGGAGCTCCCCTGGCGGCAGTCCTGGGGGCGGCGCCGCTTGCCCCCTTCCTCTGGATGCTGCCGATCGCTCTCTTCGTGGCGGCGACCGCCCAGGCGCTGCAGTCGTGGGCCGTGTACCACCGGTCGTTCCCGGCGCTCGGGCGGATGAGGGCGATGCAGGGCGTGGCCCAGGCAATCGGCCAGACCGCGCTCGGGTTCGTCCAGGGCGGACCCTTCGGGCTCATCCTGGGCGACGTTGCCGGACGGGCCGTTGGCATGGAGCAGCTGTTCCGCTCGTTGTTCGCCACGATGCGGTCGACCAGCCTGTCTCGCCGGGCCGTGGTCCGCCGTGCGCGCGAGCGGTGGGGCTTCGCACGCGTGATGACGGTCGCCTCGCTGTTGAGCGCGGTGTCCCTGCAGGTTCCGTTCCTGCTCATTCCCGCGTTGTTCGACCTGGAGTCGTCGGGCCAGTACTTCCTCGCCTATCGGGTCCTCGTGCTCCCGGCAACGCTCGTGGGAACGGCGGTCAGCCAGGTGTTCTTCGGCGAGGCCTCCTTTCGGCGGGCAGACCCGCACGACCTGCACGAGCTGGCTCGAAACGTGACCGTGTCCCTCTTCGTGTTCTCGATCCCGACCTATGCGATCGTGGCCGTGGGCGGTTCGGGGCTCTTCGAGACGGTGTTCGGCCAGCGGTGGGCGCTCGCCGGCCTCTACGCGCAGATCATGGCCCCATGGTTGGTGCTGTGGAGCGTGGCAAGCCCGATCAGCAGCCTGCTGCTCGTGGGGAGGCGCGAGCGCGAAAGCCTCGCCTTCACCGCGGCCGAGCTGGGGCTCAGGGCGGCATCGCTCGGGATCGGGGCCATGGCGCACTCGTTGACCGTCGGCCTCGTCGTCCTGGCGGCAGTCTCCGCCGCGCTCAACGTCAGCGCGCTCTGGCGGTTCCTCCGCGTGGCGTCGATCGGCCTGCGGGAGCTCATCCGGCCGGTCGGTCGGATCCTGCTCCTCGCCATTCCATCCCTTGGACTGGTTGCGGTCGTCGCCCAGGTCGTCCCGGCGGGCGTTCTCCCGGCATCGGCGATCGGATGGGCGATCGCGTTGGCCCTCGGAGTCCGCTTCTCCCCGGAGCCAAGGGCCCTGCTCGCGGGCTCGAATGACTAGCGTCCTGATCTTCGGGCACTGGGACAACGCGACGCGGATCGCGCGGGCTCTGAACGCGCGCGCTGGCGACGTGCAGGCCACCTACGTCCCGCAGGGCCGTTACGCCCGGCTGCTCGCGCGGCCCCCGCACTCGGATCGCGTCGTCATCCTGCGCGCCGGCTACCGAGTCGGTGCGTCGACCGCGAGGGGTCGCCTCTTCGACGCGTACTGGGCCCTGCTCCGCCGGTCGATGCCGCGCGCAGTGCCCTGCCATTTCTGGCTTGGCACGGACGTCCTCGATACCGTGGAAGAGGCTCGGGCCGGGACGCTCCGGCGATCCGCCCTGTCGGCGGCGCGGGACGATCTCCATCTCGCCGTGGCTCCCTGGCTGGCGTCCGAGCTCGAATCGGTGGGACTCGCTGCAACGGTCGCCTTCCTGCCGCCGCCGGTTCCCGCGCCGGCGGAGGCGCCGCCGCTGCCCGCTGACTTCAGCGTGCTGACCTACCTGCCCGCGCCCCGATTCGACTTCTACGGCGGCCAGACCGTCCTGGAGGCCGCGCGTCGCCTGCCGGGTGCCCGGTTCGACATCGTGGGCGCGATGGAAGAGCCCGCCCGCGGGAGGGACGGCAACCTCCGCTGGCTTGGCTGGGTCGACGACCTGGCGCAGCAGTATGCCCAGACGACCGTCGTCGTCCGCGTCCCTCGCCATGACGGCTTCGGGAACACGGTGATCGAGGGATTGCTGAACGGACGCCACGTCATCTATACGCACGACGTCCCACACGTGCGCCGAGTGTGGCCCGTGACGACCGAGGCCCTTGTCCGGGTGCTCGAACAGCTGCACGACGAGCACGAGGCGGGCCACCTGGGGCTCAACCTGGACGGACGCGCGTATGCCCTCCGCGAGTTCGATCAGGCGAGGCTCGAAGACCGCCTCACGGCACTCATGCGAGCGAGGACATGAAGCGCGGCGTCGGCTTCGCCGGCCGCGGACAGGCAGGATCGCCCGGAATGGCATCCGCCCCCCGGGCTTGCCGCTGGGTCGGCAGCTCGAAGGCGCGCGACGCGCTCCGGTGGACGCCCCCGGTGCCCATGGACGACGAGCTCCTGCGCTCGACGCGAGAGACGCTCCGTGCTTGAGGCCCTCGTTCTGTTCCTCGGATCATTTGCCACCGCCGTGATCGGGGTACGGCAGATCCGCGGCTGGGCCGAGCGCCAGGCAATCCTCGACATCCCGAACGAGCGCAGCTCCCATACTCGTCCGATCCCGCGCGGTGGCGGGTTGGCGATCGCACTGATCGCACCCTGCTGTGTCGCCCTTGCCAGCGTCCAACAGGGCGAAGCGCTTCCGGTGGGCTACCTCGTTGGGGTGCCGGCGATCGCCGCGATCGGCTTCGTGGACGATCTCCGGTCGGTGCGACCCGGGCTACGGCTTGCTGTCTACGCGGGGGCTGCCGCGCTGCTCGTCCTTTCGGAGGGCGGCTTCACGCAGCTCTGGACACCCGGCGGGCCGGTTTCGCTCGGTGGATTCGGCCTGCTGCTCGCGTTCCTGTGGATCGTCGGCCTGACCAATGCCTACAACTTCATGGACGGAATCGACGGGATTGCCGGTCTCCAGGCGGTCGTCGCGGCGATGGTGTGGCTCCTCGTGGGGCTCGGCTTCGGAAGCGTGTCCGTGGCGGCCCTCAGCGCGGGCATCGCCGGTGCGAGCGCCGGCTTCCTGCTCTACAACTGGTCTCCGGCGCGGATCTTCATGGGCGATGTCGGGAGCGCGACGCTGGGCTTCTCGTTCGCAGCGTTGCCCCTGATGTTCCGGGGAGGATCGGCCGGTGACGTCCCGTGGATCGGCTTCCTCGCTGTCTGGCCTTTCGTGCTCGATGCCGGGTTCACCTTCCTGCGCCGGCTGGCGAAGAGGGAGAACGTGTTTGCGGCGCACAAGTCGCACCTTTACCAGCGCCTCGTGATCGCCGGATGGTCACACTCGTCCGTCGCCTCGCTCTACGGGGGGCTCGCAGCGCTGGGAGCAGCGTGCGGGTTGGCCCTTGCCGCCGGAGTGGAGTGGGTTCGGCCGATCGCCATCCTCTTGCCGGCTGCCCTCTTCGTCGCGCTCAACGTCGGCGTCCGGGTCGTGGAGGGCGCGAGCTCGGAGGACTTCCGTGGGCCGAGCTGAACCCAGCCGCCCCACATCGCACGGAGCCCGCATTCCATGCTCTCCGCGCCTGGCGTCCTGCGATCATTCCCGTGATGGAGTCACCCCGCGTGCCTCCTTCGGAGCTTCTGCGCTTGTGGAGGATTGGATCCTGGAGGCTCGAGAAGTCCGGTGACGTTGACCCCTCTCGAGCTGCCCGGGTGGCTCGAGTTCAATGAGTGGCGAACCAGCCTCAAGGCGCATCGAGTCTCCGCGACCGACGGTGGGGCGGAAGCCCGGGCGATCCTCTACCTCGACCGACGCGGCCGGGTCAGGCTTCCGCCCAACAACCCGTATCTGCCGATCACGTTTCGCTCGGGCCGCCAGCGGCCGAGCGGTCGGACAGCGGAGTGGCTCAAGGTCGCGGCCCCGTTGGCCGAGGAGATGAAGCGGCGGGGCGTGGCCAACCTGGTCACCCTGCCGCCGGACGTCGACGATGCCCGGCCGTGGAGCTGGCGGGGCTTCCTTGTCGGCGCCAGGTACTCGTACTGCCTCGACTTCCCATTCGACGATGCCCAGATGGACCGCGGCATGAGGCGCAACAGCGACAAGGCAGCCAGGCTCGGCATGGTGGCCGAACGGGTGCGCGAGGTGGACCCTGTCGTCGAATGCCTGGCCGAGACCGCGTCGAGAGCCCGGTTTCCCCTTGGCATCGGCCAGCGCGAGCTCCGCACGGTGTCGGGCCTGCTCGGCCCGGACAACCTCAGGATGTACGTCTGCTTCGATGCCGAGAGCCATGCGGCGAGCTCATTGGTGGTCCTCCACCAACCCGGTGCCCGTGCGCTCTGGTGGCAGTCAGGCACGAAGACCGCTCACCTGGCTGATGGGTCGGGTCATCTGCTGTGGCGGTTCGCGTCCGAGGACCTCCTGTCGGCCGGCGCGACCGGCATCGACGGCTGTGGCGCGAACATCCCGGCGGTGGCCGATTTCAAGTCCCGGTGGGGTGCTCGGCTGGTGCCCACGTACACTGTGCGGACGTTCACGGCCCGCGCCGGCGCGAGGTTCCTGGCGGACTGGCTCGGATCGTGGCGCGGGCAGCGAACCGGCTGAGCCCACGGCCGATCCCCGGACTGGCACGGGCGCACCAACCGTCGATGGATCAGGTTTGAATACCCACGTGACCCTTCTCGTGCGCTGCCCCCCCGACTACCTGCCGGAGCGCCAATACGTCCTCGACCTCGTTCTGGCGGAGTGGCTCGGCCTCGAGTACCACATGGACTCCGGGCGGGGATCGCGGACGACGATCGAGCTCGTGGGCGATCCCCGCGCGGGCGAGCTGACGCTGCCGGACGTGCTCTTTGCCACCCCGACCGAGGATTGGCTGACGGAGCGGTCGATGCCGGCCGTCCCTCTCGCCCGCATCCAGGTCGGGCCGATCCCGGCCGCGGGTGGTGCCCCGAATGGCCTGCCACCCGATGGTCTCCCGGCCGGGGAGATCCCGGTCCTGTTCGGCGACCCGGGGGCGCAGCAGGCGGCGTGGCAGGCGACTGCTGCGGGCGGCTCGGTCTCCGTCGACATCTTCGGAAGCGTGTTCTTCCTCCTCAGCCGCTACGAGGAGGTCGTGCGTCCCGCGCGAGACCTGCACGAGAGATTCCCCGGAGCAGCCTCGCTCGCCGCGACGGAAGAGTTCCTGGAGCGGCCCATCGTGGACGAATACGTCGACCTGCTGTGGTCAGCGATGCACGCCCTCTGGCCAGCCCTCGTGCGCCGGCCGTCGACCTTCCGGCTCCGGCTCACCCACGACGTCGACTGGCCCTGGGCCGCGATGGGGCAGCGAATCGGAACCGTCGCACGCGCCGTCGCCGGCGACCTCCTCCGGCGGCACGACCCCGTGCTCGCCGCGCAACGCGCCCGATCCCTGGTCGACGCCCGTGCCGGACGCATCGACAGGGATCCGTTCAACACGTTCGACTTCCTGATGGACACGAGCGAGCGACACGGCCTGCGCAGCACGTTCTACTTCATGGCCGGCCGGACCAATCCCCGGATCGACGGCAACTACCGGCTCTCCGACCCGCCGGTCGCAGACCTCCTCCGCCGGATCCACGACCGCGGCCACGAGGTCGGCCTGCACGCCAGCTACGGCACGCATCGTTCGGCCGAGCTCACCCAGGCCGAGCTGGAGGGGCTCAGGGCCGCCTGCAGGGCCGTCGGCTTCGACCAGGCGACGTGGGGCGTCAGGCAGCACTACCTGCGCTTCGACAATCCGGATACGTGGCGGAGCCAGGAGCTGGCTGGGATCGACCACGACTCGACGCTCGGCTTCGCCGACCGCATCGGATTCCGCGCCGGCACGTGTCGCGAGTACCCGGTCTTCGATCTCCTCGAGCACCGGACGTTGAGACTGCGCGAGCGTCCCCTGGTCGCCATGGATGCCACGCTGTTCGCGCACCTCGGGCTCGAGCTCGACGATGCGGCCCGTCGCACGCGCGCCGTCGTCGCTGTCTGCCGGCGCCACCGCGGCGATGCGGTGCTGCTCTACCACAACAGCTCGCTCCCGGGCGCCCGCCAGCGCGCGCACTACCGCGACCTCGTCGCGGAGCTCGTGCGTCCGGCGTAGCTCGCGCTGTCGCGACCGACCTCGGGCGACGGGCGACGATCGGTCCGGGCCCAGTACGATGGATAGGCCAGGAGCTGTCGCCTGACAGGGCCCTGGCGCACCCCTGGATCCACCGAGGAAGGGCCCGCCCGGAACTGATGCGACGAACGATCGACTACCTGTGCCTGCAGCCGACCCGCGAGGGTCAGGCGAGCCACGCTCACGTGAACGAGATCGTGGCTGGCCTGCGCCGCCGTGGCTGGGACGTGCGCGTGATCGAGCCCCGACATCCCCGACCGGGTCGCCTTGATGGAGCTCGCCGCGTCCTCGCCCTCGTGGCGCTCCAGGTTCACTACTGGGCGTCGTGTCGGCTCCGCCCCGCTCGATTCGTCTACATTCGGGCCCATTTCGCCGCACTGCCCACGGCGGCGCTCGCGAGAGCAGCCGGTGCGATCGTCGTCCAGGAGGTCAACGGGCCCATCGACGACGCCTATGACGCATGGCCGCTCCTGCGCCGCATCCACCGACTCATACGCCACTCGGTGCGCCTGCAGTTCCGTTGGGCGGATGCCCTCATCACGGTCACCCCGGGTCTCGCGGAGTACGTCGCCGACTTCACGGGTCGCCTGGGCGGCTATCACGTCGTCGGCAACGGAGCCGACGTTGACCGATTCCACCCTGCGGGCGAGGGCGCCGGCGAGGGCGCCGGCGAGGGCGCGGGCGCGGGCGCGGCCGGCGACGATCGACGGCCCTACGTCGTGTTCGTGGGCGCGCTGGCCTCGTGGCAGGGCATCGAAACGGTGCTCAGCGCGGTCGACACCAGCTCATGGCCGCCGGACGTCGACCTGGTCATCGCCGGCGACGGCAGGGAGAGCGGCCGGGTCCGGGAGGCGGCGCAGGCGAACCCGCGTGTCCGGTGGCTGGGGACGATCCCGTACGCGCAGTCAGCCACGGTCGTCTCCGGGAGCCTTGCCGCACTCGTCCCGATGACCGACGCGCCGAGGTCGAGGTTCGGCCTCTCTCCGCTCAAGCTGTTCGAGGCGATGGCCTGCGGCGTCCCGGTGGTCGTGTCCGACCTGCCGGGCCTCGCAGATGTTGTCGATGCCCACGAGTGCGGCGTCGCATTCGGGGCGGGCGACGCGCACGCCCTGGCCCGGGCCGTCGCAGGGCTCGCAGGAGATCCAGCCGGGGCCCTGGAGATGGGTCGGCGCGGGCGCCTCGCCGCCGTCGCTTACTATTCCTGGGACGTTCGTGCAGGCCAGACCGAGGATGTCCTGGTGCAGGCCGCCCGCGCGAGACAGGTCGCTGGCCGATCCTCGAAGCGGCGGCGCCACTGCCCGTAGCGCCAGCCCGCCTCAGGCGCCCGGGGGCCGGGTCCCTCGGGACGCGATCATCCCGGCGTAGAGCTGCTCGTGTCGCCGGATGAGGATCTCCAGGTCGTACTGCGCGACCATTCTCGCCCTGCCCTGCCGCCCCATCTCGCCAGCCTCCACCGGGTGGTCGACAAGCCAGTCCATCTTCGCGGCAAGTCCGGGAACGTCTCCCGTCGGGACCACGAACCCGCCGTCGTCGCCGACAAGCTGCCGGTTCCCGCGCGCCGTCGAGGCGACCACCGGCACCTCGAGCGAGAGGGCCTCCATGATCGATCGAGCGAGGCCCTCGCGTTCGCTGGGCAGGACCAATGCGGTGGCATCTCCGACGATCGGGCGGACGTCGTCGATG
Source organism: uncultured Chloroflexia bacterium (assembly GCA_963801445.1). GTDB lineage: Bacteria > Chloroflexota > Limnocylindria > Limnocylindrales > CSP1-4 > CTSoil-043. The sequence goes on from CAWDEW010000009.1 coordinate 187,366, forward strand.
AGCCCGGTGAAGTGGATGCGTTGCGCGACACCCCGGCGGCCTGCCAGCTCCTCCAGGCGCGCCTGCAGAGGGCCCGGGCCGACAAGCACCAGGTGGGCTTCCTCGTGGCGCATCATGCCGAGCGCCGCAATTGCGTCTCCGGGTCGCTTGTTCCGGTTGAGCTCGCCGACGAAGACGAACAGGGGCAGGCCGGAGCCGACCCCGAGCTCAAGGCGAGCCCGGGCAGCTTCGGCGGCACCGATGGTCGATCGGGCAAAGAGGTTCGTGTCGATGCCGATGCCGGGCATCGGCACGAGGCGGCCGGGGATCACGAGCCGGTGCCGCAGCGCAGCCTCGCGGTCTTCGTCGTTGATGACGACCAGGCGGTCGGTCCAACGGCCTGCGACCCGCTCGGCGGTCAGGAAGAGCGCGTTCGTCAGCGGGTTCCCGGCGCTATGGAAATGGAAGCCATGGGCCGTGTAGGCGATCGCCGGTCGCTCCTCCATGGGCAGACGGTGAACAGCCCAGCGCGCCATGAATCCCGCGATCGGCGTGTGGACGTGGACGATCTCCGGGCCACTGGCAAGAACGTGCGAAAGGGCCCGCGCACCGCGCACCAGGCTCGGAAGATCTCGGATCGATCTCGAGAATGGGAGCTCGTAGACATGGTCGAATGCGCGGCGAAGAAGCGGGTCCTCGGTTGCGCCGTTGGCGGCGGCATCGACGCGCCACCCGAGCGCCCGGAGATGCTCCGCGTAGGGGAGCAGGAACTTGTGGATCGACGGGGCCACGGTCGCCACGTACAGCAGCGACCCTGCCCGGGACGTTGACAGCTCTGGCGCTCCCACGGTGCTCATGATCTGACGGCCGATCCGCGTGCGGCTGGTGACGCCGCGCGTGGGCCGGGGGTCCAGCAGGGGTGGTTGCGGTCCAGCCGGGGGCCCCGGCTGGTCGAGGCGGCGAGGATCATCACCGGCCTCCCTCCCCGGATCGCCTGGCATCCGGGCTGCCCGCAGGGGGCAACGCCCAACTCCGGCCGTGGCAGTCGGTGTGTCGAGTCTGACACACTACCCTGGCGTCCAGTCACGCTGGGCCTTCGATCGATCACGGGTGAGTGTCGCACCCGGTCACGGGAGACGCAAGGTGAGGACTCTGGTCACGGGCGGAGCCGGGTTCATCGGTCACCACCTCGTCCGGGCCCTCCTGGCTCGCGGCGACGAGGTCAGCATTCTCGACGACTTCTCGACCGGGCACCGGTCGCGACTGGAGCCCTTCGGCAGTCGGGTCGCGCTCACGGAAGGCAGCGTCCTCGATCCTGCCGCGCTGGATCAGGCCGCCGCCGGATGCGAGGTCATCCTCCATCAAGCTGCCATCGCGTCGGTCGCGAGATCCCTTGTCGCGCCGCGGCAGACGAATGACGTCAACGTCGGCGGGACCATCGAGGTGATGCTCGCGGCGGAGCGGCTGGGCGTGCGACGGGTGGTGCTCGCCGGATCCTCCGCGGTGTACGGGGTTCCGGAGGAGCTCCCGTGCCGCGAGGACCACCGACCCAGCCCGCGGTCCCCGTATGGCGCCAGCAAGATCGCCGCCGAGCACTACCTCCACGCGCTCGGCGAGCTGCACGGCGTCGAGTCGGTGGCGCTCCGCTACTTCAACGTGTTCGGCCCGGGCCAGGATCCGGCGTCGGAGTACGCGGCCGTGGTCCCGCGGTTCATCACGGCCGTCCTTTCGGGCCAACGGCCCGTGGTCAACGGGACTGGCGAGATCTCGCGCGACTACGTCCACGTGGACAACGTGGTCCAGGCAAACCTCCTCGCTGCCGCGCCGTCGAGCCCGTCGCGTCTGACCGCGAACATCGCGTCCGGTACCCGGCAGACCCTGCTCCAGCTGCTGGAGGCGATCTGCGAAGTCGCCGGCCGGCGGGTCGAGCCTGTCTTCGGGCCGGCGAGGCCCGGCGACATCCTGCACTCGAACGCCGACATCTCGGTTGCCGGTCGGGCACTCGGGTACGAGGTCACGGTGCCGTTCCGGGAAGGGATCGCCAGGACGATCGCCTGGTACCGGGACCAGCTGGGCAGCACCTGACCGCATCGAACACGGGGCGCCGCCCCATGGCGGCACCCCGGTCGTCCAGCGGTGCCTCGCGGGGGCGGTGCGCCCATCTGCTCCCCGGTGCCCCCGACGATCCCGTTACGGGTACGTGACTCCCGTGCTGTCGGTGATGCTGGCGAACGTTCCCGACGTCAGGGGCTGGACGTTGCCGGTGACCGTCAGGCCGTCGATGTGGGCGAGGTAGAGGACCGGGCCGGATGCCGCCACGGTCGACCGGTTGTTCGTGAAGACGATGTTCTGGCGGCGGGTCGTGTCGTTCACGTAGGTGTCGAGCGAGTCCCCGGTCACGGTGTTCCCGCTGACGGTCACGCCCGAGACGACCGAGCCCGCAGCGCCGTTCGCCCCGAAGAGGAACGCCTTGCCCCGGACCTGGCTGATGGTCCCGACCGTGTTGTTCAGGAACTTGACGTTGCTGGCCCCTTCGGTGCTGTAGTTCGGCTCGATGTCGAACACGCCGTAGCCGACCTTGTCGAACGCCACGCGCTCGACGGTCACGTTCCTGCCGGACGTGATCGCGACCCCCATCAGGCCGCTCGAAACGACGCGCGAGTCGTGGAACCAGACGGTATCGGACCAGTCGGCGACGTAGAGGCCATCGCCCCACACCGCGCTGATCGTGACGTTGGAGATATCGACGTTGGTGGAGCCGCGCACAGAGACGGCCATCGCCTGCTCCCCGAGCGTGCTGTAGACACCGGGCGTGGGGCTGTTGCCCACGAGCACGAAGTTGCGGATGGTGATGCTGCTATCCCTGTAGACGGTGAACAGGGAGCTCTGCGAGCTGGCGTCGCCGCTCGACTTCAGAGTCGCGCCGTTCCCTTCGAACACGAGGTTGTGGCGGTTGGTGAACTGGAGACCACGGTCCATGCGATACACGCCACCCGCCCTGAAGACGATCGTCGAGCCGTCGGGAACCGTGCCCAGCCAGGTCGTCAACGCGGCACTCGCGTTGGTCGCACCAGTCGCATCGATCGACGCCGGGACTGCGATGGTTTGCTGGGCGAGCGCCGGTGCGGGCGCTGCCGGGGGCACCTGGACGGCCGCCCGCCGGATCACCGCGGTCGAGGTTCCCGGCCAGCCTACGATCGATCGGTAGTAGCCCCAGGTCCGAGTGACCGGATCGGTTCGCCCGATGGCACCCAGTCGCCGGGTGGACGCGAACGAGGTCACGTGCCCGTGGTACGTCGGCGCCGTGCGCCAGACCGAATCGACCGAGGCGTTCCTCGTGAAGATCGCCCGGATGTAGTACGTCGGCGGGTAGACGGCCTCCGAGATGACGACCGACGCTCCCGCCGCGAGGAAACCGGCTCCGTAGTTGTCCACCCGCCGCCGCGCGACCGCGAGCGTGGGCTGAGGCCGCCCGGGCTCGCTGTTCCCGGAGGCGTAGGACAGGTGACTGAGGAGGACGGCGGCCTTCGGAGCGAGCCGCGCCGTCCGGATGTAGGCCTCCCCGTAGTACCTCGTCGTCCAATTGCCGCCACCGGAGACCGCGTTGAGCCCGAACCCGTCTTCCATGTACGGCCTGAGCGTGCTGCCGTACGGAGATGGGAAGCCACGCCCGCGCCCGATATAGACGACGATGGAGGCTCCGGTGATCGCGGCCTTGACCCGGGCCCACGTCGCGTACGGGCTGTACACCTTCACGACGTTGGCGGTGTAGCGCAGCGCCTCCCTGGCAGCTGCGTTCGCCCAGTCCTTGTTGACGCCCGTCTGGGCACCTGCGGGGCCGACGATGATGGCCACCTTCGGCGCCGCGCTGGCGGCGACTGGAGCAGGTCCGGTGAGGGCTGACCCAACGCCGAGCAATGCGACCAGGACGATGATCCCGGCCAGTCTGGTCGAGGGAGATTGGCGAGGCGCCCGCTGGGCGCCGTTCGAAAAGGACAACAGACGTGCCTCCTCTCTACCGGAACGCCGCACATGCGTGCGGCGAACGGAGCGATTGGCCGCCCGGCAAGGGAGGTGGACGGGCAACGGCCCGTTCGAACACCCGGCGCGGGGCATGGAGGGCACGAACCTCGCCCTTCATGGGTCCACGGGAGCGCGTTCCCGGATCGCGCTCGAAGGGTGTCGGGCCGCGAGTGGGCCCGACCGACCGGCAGCAGGTTGCCGGGGCGGCGGTCTTCGATTGGTCCTGTCTGCCTGATTGCTCAGCGGGCGCGACGTCGGCCGCGCCCGAGCTGGTCACCCTCGACCGCAGGGGCCACGGCCTGGGGGAGTCACCGGTGGTGCCCTGAGGCAACGCGCGAAGTATCGCCCAGATCCGGGCCCCTGTCGACCGACCCCTTCAGGTCAGGGTCGGTCGCCTCGTGCGCGGGTCCAGGACCAGCCATTCCTGCCTGGCGGACCGAGATCCTCGGAGTCGGTTCCGGTTGGCAACTCCTGCCCGCGGATCTGCCTTGCGGACGCTGGGACACGCTCCGGCTCCGGCGGGCTTGATCCCGTTACGGGTACGTGACTCCCGTGCTGTCGGTGATGCTGGCGAACGTTCCCGACGTCAGGGGCTGGACGTTGCCGGTGACCGTCAGGCCGTCGATGTGGGCGAGGTAGAGGACCGGGCCGGATGCCGCCACGGTCGACCGGTTGTTCGTGAAGACGATGTTCTGGCGGCGGGTCGTGTCGTTCACGTAGGTGTCGAGCGAGTCCCCGGTCACGGTGTTCCCGCTGACGGTCACGCCCGAGACGACCGAGCCCGCAGCGCCGTTCGCCCCGAAGAGGAACGCCTTGCCCCGGACCTGGCTGATGGTCCCGACCGTGTTGTTCAGGAACTTGACGTTGCTGGCCCCTTCGGTGCTGTAGTTCGGCTCGATGTCGAACACGCCGTAGCCGACCTTGTCGAACGCCACGCGCTCGACGGTCACGTTCCTGCCGGACGTGATCGCGACCCCCATGCGCCCGTTCGAAGCGCACGTCGAGTCGTGGAACCAGACGGTATCGGACCAGTCGGCGACGTAGAGGCAATCGCCCCACACCGCGCTGATCGTGACGTTGGAGATATCCGTGCCATTGCTGCTGTAGCTGCGGATGCCGTGCGCCTGCTCCCCGAGCGTGTTGTAGACACCGGGCGTCGGGCTGTTGCCCACGAGCACGAAGTTGCGGATGGTGACGCCGCTCGAGCGATAGAGCGTGATCAGGGTGCTGTTGCCGCTCGCATTGCCGTTCGAGCGGAGCGTGGCCCCGTTGCCGTCGAGGGTCAGGTTGTTCCGCACCGAAAGCCCGAGCCCGCTGTCCATGCGGTACACGCCACCCGCCCTGAACACGATGGTCGACCCATCGGGGATGGTGGCGAGCCATTGGCCGAGCGCGACGCTGGCGTTGGTCGCGCCGGTGGCGTCGATGGACGCCGGGACGGCGATGCCGGACGGTGTCGGCGCCGGCGTCGGCGTGGGCGTCGGCGTCGGCGTGGGCGTCGGCGTGGGCGTGGGCGTCGGATCCGGTGCCGGCGTCGGCGTGGGCGTGGGCGCGGGCGCCGGATCGGGTGCCGGATCGGGTGCCGGCGCGACCGTGGGCGTGGGTGCGGGCGCCAGATCGGGTGCCGGCGCGAGCGTCGGCGTGGGTGCCGGGGTCGGATCGAGCGTGACCGCGAGCGTCGGCGTGGGTGCCGGGGTCGGGATCCGCGTCGGAGGTGCCGGCCGGCGCTTCACGCGGACGGTGGTGGACAGGATGGTCGTCTGGGGGAGCAGCCTCGTGGTCCGCAGACGGGCAGCGGAGAGGCTCCAGTAGCTCGCCCGGCCGACCGTCACCCTGTGCACGCCGACTGCTGCCGAGCTGGGGATGCGCACGTTGGCCCGGAAGCTGCCGCGCTTCGTGACCCGGACCAACAGCATCCTCGTCGGCGCCCTGTCCCAGCGCACCTGGATATACCCGCCGGGCCAGAATCCACTCCCGACGATGGTCACGAGCCCGCCCGCATAGGGCGTCCCCTGGATCGAGACCCGCGGGTGGTAGGTCGCCGCTGCCGCGGTTGAGGAGGGAATCAGGAGGGCGGGAACGAGGAGCAGGATCGAGAGGGTCGCGAGCCAGGCATGGCTGCGGCCCCGCCTCGCTGGGCGCTTCGTCTCGCCGCCATCGCCAGGTGTTCCTGTCCAGCGCTCGCCATGCCAGCCCATGGGGCAGACCCCTTTCGGCAGCCCGGCTGGCTACGAGAGCTCCGTGGCTTTGCGACCCCGCCTCGCGACGGGTGTGCTATTTCGAGGGGGCCGGTCCGAAACCGACTGGATCAGCCCCGCGTGCTCTTCCCCCAATTGACAGGCTACTGCCTGCGCTCAGCCAGGTCAGCGGACCAGATGTACTCCCGCCCCACGGCCGAGGGACTATCGAGCCCGCACCGAAGCGCACCGAAGTGCACCTCTTCTGCCCCTCACCGGGAGGCGTGCGGGCCGCGGTCCGGATGCCGGACGGGACCCGGGAGCACCGGGGGCGGGCCCCGCGGAGCCGCCGCGGACGCGTGAGGTACCGGGAGCTGAGGCCCGTCAGGGATGTCGGTACAGGGGAAAGAAGTCGGTGCGGGCCTCGGGGTCGACCAGGGCGTCGCGCGTCACGACGAGCCGGCGGTACTCCTGCTCGTCGATGACCATCCGAAGCGTGCTGAACGGGTGGCGTAACGGCGAGAACCCTGCCTTGAACTGCAGGAGCGAATCGCTGCTGCTGCCGACACCCCCGCCGAGATGCAGGACCCGGTTGCCGCGCTCCTTCGCCCAGCCGCGCACGAAGTGGATCATCAACTTCGTCGGCTGGAGGCGCACGAACTCGGCACCGGTGCCGGACAGGTGGTATTGGACGAGGCCGTCGGTCTCGACGAACAGGCCCGCCGCCGCGATCGCGCCGTCTCGCTCCACGACGCACAGATGGAGCCGTTCGCCGAGGGCATCGCGCAGGCTGTCGAAGTACCCGTCGTCGAAGAAGTAGTAGTGAGCCGCGGACCGACGAGACATCGTCGCCCGATACATGCGCGTGAATGTCGCGAGATGCTTCCACTCGTCGTCCATGCGGGCCACGTAGCCGGACCGCAGGGTCCGGGCGATGTCACGCCTGTGGTTGAGGCGGGTCTGGGCCCACATCTCGTCGTGGGAGATGGTCAGGTCGACGCTCACGGTTTCGCCGTGCCGGACGAGCGTGCCGACCCCTTCCGAGGGGGACGGGTTGAGCAGCGGATGAAGGCGCACGAAGACGGTGACGAGCCCCGCCGCGCGAAGCGCCGGCATCCCCGCGGCGAACGCCCGCGGGAGCCACTCCTGACCGCCGATGCCGCCCACCAGTGGGCCCGGGTAGCCGTACGGCGACGTCGCGTCGAAGCCGCCGCCCGGTATGGCGCGGACGACAAGCGGTAGGAGCATGCTCGACTGGGCGCCCACGACGTGGAGCGCCCGGGGCTCGCCGTGCTCCTGGGCGGCGCACAGCGCGGCGTACGACGGCAGGTGGTAGAAGTCGTGGCGGGTCGAGCGCAGGAGCGAAGCCCACTCGGGCGCGTCAACGCTGAGCAGCCGCGCCTGTATCGCCCCCGCCTGCTCGCCGCTGCCTGGTCCTGCTGTCGGAATTGGCCGCGCACTCATTTCGGTGCGTGACGGGGGCCGCGAACAGCCCGGATGAAGAGCGAGGGACCGGGAGTGACGGGCGACAGGAAGGCCTGCTGGAAGCGCTCGAGGCCGATCAGGAGACCGAGGGGAACGCGCGACGTGAGGATCGGCAGGCGAAACAGGCCCACGCTTCGGCGCCCACCCACCTGGAACCCGGCGGAGCGGAGCCACGACCGAAGGTCGCCCGGGGCGTGCACGAAAGAGGTCGAGGCGGTCCATTCGGGCGCCGATTCGCCGGAGCGCGCCAGCCGGGCCGCAAGACGCGACCTGGCGCGCCCGATGGCGCGAGGCATCAGGTGGACGCCCACGTATGGTTGCGAGCCACGGGCAAACGGCGAAGTCGCACTGCGCCCAAGGAGATGCGCGACGACGGCCTTCAGATTGCGCTTGTTCGCCAATTCGAGGACGAGCACTCCACCGGGTCGCAAGACCCGGGCCAGCTCGACGATCGCGGGGCGGGGGTCTTCGAAGTGGTGCAGCACGCGGATGCACACCGCGGCGTCGAAGCTCGCGTCCGGGAAGGGCAGCGAGCAGAGGTCAGCTTCCACGATCCTGAAGCGCCCATCGGATCCGAGCCGCTCACGAGCGGCCTGCAGCATGGTCGCTGAGGCGTCGAGGAGGACGACCTCCCGGTACCCCGCGTATTCGTTCGCGAGGCGACCGAATCCCGCCCCGACTTCGATCAGCAGATCGCCCGTCGCCGGCAGAAGCGCGCGGAGCGCCAGGCGGTCGCACCGGTCCTCGTACTCCCGGCGTGGCCAGAACGCGTCTCGATATGCCAGATCCTCGAACGAGCGAAGCGTCGCCTGGCGGCCGAGGTCGTCGCCATGGCCGGGGCCCGTGCGCGGATCGTCGACCGTGGGCCGCGCCGAGCTCATGGGATTCCCTTGGCGTGACAACGCATGTCTTCATCGTACCGATCTCCAATGCGCAGCGCGGGAGGCCCGGGTCCACCAGCCCGGGTTCGCGAGGACGTTGCCGGTCGCTCCTGCAGGAGCGACTGCGCCGTGGCCGTGGCTGCGTGGTAACGTGCTGGCGGCTGGGCGGGCGTCGCGGTACGCACGCCGGAGGCCTCGTTTCCACGTGGAAGCCCACGTCCCCGGGAGCATTGATGACCTCTTCCCGTCGGGCTCACGGTCGGCCGATTTCCATGGCCCAGCCTGACACCGGACCCCGCGAGCTCGAGCTCGTCGCGCAGGCCCTGGCCAGCGACAGGCTGGCCAACGGGCCGTTTGCGCAGCAGTTCGAAGCGGGCATCGCCGCGCTGGCCGGCCGACTCGAGGGTGTCGCCTGCTCGAGTGGGACGGCCGGGCTGCACATGGGAGTACGTGCCCTGGAGATCGGCGAGGGCGACGAGGTGATCACGACGCCCTTCAGCTTCGTGGCCTCGGCCAACTGCCTGCTGTACGAACGGGCAGTGCCCCGCTTCGTCGACATCGAGGAGGACAGCCTCGGGATCGATCCGGGCCGGATCCTGGAGGCCGCGACGAGCCGGACGCGAGGCGTCCTGCCGGTCCACGTGTTCGGCCGGCCGTGCCGGATCGGCGAGATCACGTCGATCTCGCGTGAGCGCGGCTGGGCGATCATCGAAGACGCGTGCGAGGGGCTTGGCTCGTCGGTCGACGGACGGCCGCTCGGCAGCTTCGGGGACGTGGCGGTCTTCGCTTTCTACCCGAACAAGCAGGTCACGACCGGCGAGGGTGGGATGGTCGTCACCGACGACCCGGTGCTCGCCGAGACGATGCGGAGCCTCCGCAACCAGGGCCGCGACACCGACGGGGCCTGGTTTCGACATGTTCGCCTTGGCTACAACTATCGCCTCGATGAGCTCTCGGCCGCCGTCGGAGTCGCGCAGCTCGAGCGCCTGGCCGAGCGTCAGGCCGGTCGGGCTCGGACGGCCCGCGCGTACGAGGCTGCCCTCGCTGGCCTCGACTGGGTCAGGTTGCCCCGCGCTGGCGCCGGCGAGGTCGTCGACTGGTTCGTCTACGTGGTCCGGCTCAGCCCGGATATCGACCGTGGGCGGGTCATGACGAGGCTGGCCGAGATGGGTGTTCCGAGCCGCCCCTACTTCACGCCGCTGCATCTCCAGCCGGTGTACCGCTCCACGTTCGGGTTCAAGCCCGGCGACTTCCCGGTCACGGAACAGGTGGCCTCCTCGACGCTTGCGCTCCCGTTCTCGAGCCGACTCGCCGACGAGGACGTCCGGTACGTCGCGGATGCGCTCGTCGAGGCGGTGGGGTGAGCAGTGGGATCCCACCGGCGCTGGTCGTCTCCGGCCACACGATGGCGCTGGGAGTCGTGCGGGCCCTGGGGGAGGCCGGGGTACCCGTCGCGGTGGCGCACTACGACCCGCGCGACATGGCCCAGTCGTCGAGGTACGTCTTCGCCGCCCTTCGGATCCCCCATCCGCTGTACGACGAGGCCGGCTTCGTCGATGCGCTCGGGGCGGAGGCGCGCCGACTCGGGGGCCCGATCCTGATCCCGGCCTCGGACGAGAGCGCGGTCGCGATCTCTCGCAACAGGGACGTCCTGGCGCAGGATTCGACGGTCGCCTGCCCAGAGTGGGCCATCGTCGAGCGCTTCATCGACAAGTCGCGAACCTACGCGCTGGCGAGCGCCCACGCCATTCCCGCGCCGCGGACGCTCGTTCCGGGGTCCCCCGAGGAGCTCGAATCCCAGGCCGAGTCGATCGGCTTCCCACTTCTCCTGAAGCCGGCGGAGAGCCACCTCTTCTACGAGCGCTTCAGACGGAAGATGGTCCGCGCGGACACGATGGCGTCACTCAGGATCTCCTACGGCCGGGCCGTCGCGGCCGGATTGGCCGTCATGCTCCAGGAGATCATCCCCGGCGACGACGCGGCGGTCGTCAACTACAACGCCTACTTCTGGGGTGGGCGGCCCCTCGCCGAGTTCACGGCGCGCCAGGTGCGCAAGGCGCCGCCGGAGTTCGGATCGCCTCGGGTCGCGATCAGCGAGCGGATCCCGGAGGTCATCGAGCCGGGCCGGAAGATCCTGGCGGCCATGCAGTTCGAAGGCTTCGCCTGCACCGAGTTCAAGCTGGATCGCCGCGACGGTGTCTACAAGCTGATGGAGGTCAACGGACGGCACAACCTGTCCGGAATCCTCGCCGTCCGATGCGGGATCAACTTCCCCCTCATGCAGTACCGGCACCTTGCCGAGGGCGTGCTGCCCTCGGGCGGCCGGTTTCGATCCGGCATCTACTGGACCGACGTCTTCCGGGACGTCGGATACAGCCTCGCCTTCCTCGGAAGAGAGCGATACGCCCCCATGGACTACGTCGCGCCGTACGCCCGGCGACACTGCGACGCCATCTTCGATCGTCGTGACATGGGCCCGTTCTGGGTGCGCCTCCGGTACCTGATGCGCAACGCGGGTCGGATAGCGTGGACGACCCTGGGGCGAAACTAGGGGCCCGGCCGATCTCGGGGATTGGGCGGCCCGGCGGCCCTTGCATGACGAAGCGCTGTAGATGAGGATCGGGACGATGGAGACGCGGCGAATCCTGTGCAATGCATGCGGGGCCGACCGCTTCCTCGCCCTGTCCAGCGTGGATGAGTGGACGATCGGGCGCTGCGGAGCCTGCGGTCTCATCTACGTGAACCCCGCCCCCTTCTTCCGGCCCACGGACGAGTTCTCCGACGTCTCGCGCGCATTCGAGTACACGGAGTACATGCACCGGCCGATCACGGATGCCGTCCTCGCGTTCGAGCGGCGCCAGCTCGAGGCCAACGCAGCGAACATCGTCCGGCTCACCGATGGCCGTGCCGACCCTCGCCGGATCGTTCGCTTCCTCGACATCGGCTGCGGTTCGGGCGCTGCGGTTCGCGCCGCCACCGACCTTGGATGGGAAGCGCTCGGGATCGACATCGACCCGCGGCTGATCGCGGAGGGACGCGATCAGCTGGGGGTGGACCTGCGCTGTGTGCCCATCCTGGAGAGCGGTCTGCCGGCCGGGGCATTCGACTTCGTGAAGCTCCGCGATGTCGTCGAGCACCTTCCGAACCCCCTCGAAGTGCTGGCGAGAGTCGGCGAGCTGCTGGCCCCGGGAGGCGTGGCCCTGTTCGTCACGCCCAACGAGGGCGGTCTGGCGACCCGGACGCGCGTCGCCCTGCGGCGCAGGCGCGCCCTCGTGGCAACGGTTCCGCCGCCTCACCACCTCCATTCGTTCGACCCGGGCTCCCTCGAGCGGACGATGCGCCGGGCGGGGCTCCAGCCGCGCACCACGTTCACCACGACGCCCGCGGACTGGCGGTACGTGACGTCGCACAACCTGGCGCGAGCGCAGCGCGCGCCCCTCCTGCGTCCGCTCTGGCGCGTTGGCCGAGCCGTGGGGATGGGGGCCGTGCTGGTCAGCTGGGCGCAGCGGCCCTAGGGGCGCCGGCGCATGGTCCAGTCCGGCCCGGCGAACCGGCGGGTGCTGCTCGGGATCAAGCGGCTCATCGATGTCGCCGGAGCCGCGACGGCCGCGGTCATCCTCTTGCCGGCGCTCGCCTGGCTGGCCCTTGCCGTCGCTGCCGCGAACGGCCGCCCGATCCTGTTTCGCCAGCGCCGCCCCGGTCTGGGTGGGAAGCCCTTCACGATCTACAAGTTCCGAACCATGCGCGTCCCGCGCGCCGACGAGGTCTACTACCTGACCGACGAGCAGCGCATGACGCGTCTCGGACGGTTCCTGCGCGCGACCAGCCTCGACGAGCTGCCCGAGCTGTGGAACGTGCTCCGGGGTGAGATGAGCCTCGTCGGCCCGCGCCCGCTGCTCATGGAGTACCTGGGCGAGTACACGGCCGAGGAGCTGCGGCGGCACGAGATGCGGCCGGGCATCACGGGCTGGGCGGCGGTGAACGGGCGCAACTCGCTCCTGTTCAAGGATCGGCTGAAGCTCGACGTGTGGTATGTCGACAACTGGAGCCCGGGGCTCGACGTCCGGATCCTGGTCATGACGATCACCCAGGTGCTCCGCCGCACGGACGTCTCCACGACCGAGGACCTTGCCCTGGGCTTCCCACTCCCGGGCAGGGATGGAGTCCGGGCGGGCGACGCCGAGGAACGTGCCGACCGCGACCGGTAGCCTCGGCGAGATCGTGCGCTACCGGTAGGTCACCCGCGTACAGTCGACGATCCTGGCCAGGGCGCCCGAGGTCAGCTCCTGGACGTTGCCGGTGACCGTGAGGCCGTCGATGTGGGCGAACCTGAGGACGGGACCGGCAGCCGGGACTCGCGAGACGTTGTTCGTGAACGTGATGTTCTGACGTCGGGCGAGATTGACCTCCGTCAGGAGCGAGCCGCCGGCAATCGTGTTGCCGCTGATCGTCACGCCGTCCACCGACGAGCCCGCCGCACCATTGGCTGCGGCGAAGAAGCCACGGCCCCACGTTCCGGCGGTGTTCTCCACGAACGTGATGTCGCTCGCGCCCTGGGTCCGGTCGTTGGGTTCGATGTCGAACACGCCGAAGCCAACCCGGTCAAATGCCACCCGCTCGACCGTGACCTTCCTTCCCGCGATGACGGCAACGCCCATCCGGCCGCTCGAGATGACGTGCGAGTCGTGGAAGGAGATCCCCGAGGGCCAGTCAGGGGCAACTCCGCTCAGGGTGAGGCCATCGCCTCCCACGCCGCTCACCGTGATGCCGTCGATCTCCACGTCTCCGCCGGCCACGATCGTGATCGCCGAGGCGTGTTCCCAGCGATGGTTGAAGATGCCCGGAGTCGGGCTGTTCCCGACGAGGTTGAAGTCATGGATCCTGATCCCGGTGTTGCCCGACAGGAGGTAGAACAGGGAGCAGTCTCGTCCGCAGGTGACGGCCCCGTTCGATCGCAGGGTCGCTCCCTGGCCCTCGAAGACCAGGTTGTGTCGGCCGGAGAACCTGAGGCCGACGTCCATTCGATAGACGCCGTCCGCCTTGAACACGATCGTCGAGCCGTCGGCGACCGTGGCGAGGAAGGCGATGAGCGCCGCGCTCGCGTCCGTCACCCCGGTCGCGTCGACGGACGAGGGGACGGCGAGGACCGCTGCCGTCGGCGTTGGCGCGGGCGTAGGCGCGGGCGTCGACCCGGGCGTGGGCGCGGGCGCAGGCGCGAGCGTCGACGCGGGCGCGGAGCTCGGTGCAGGCGTCGGCATGGGTCGAGCGCACCCCCCGAGTGCGACGGTGAGGAGCGCGGCAGCCCCGATCGCTGCCGCCGCGACGACACTCCGGGGGGCCATGGGCGCGCTCACGGGCCGTACTCCAGGCCGACTACGATATCCCGATCCAGCGGAGCAGCCAGCGTTGCCGTGGCCCCGCTGACCGTGAGGCCCTGGCTCGCCGCGGTGATCCGGTAGCCGTCCGGGACGCGGATCGTGAGCGTCAGCGGCCCAGGGAGGCTGCCCGGCTGCTTCTGGATCGTGAGGCGGTACTCGCCGCCAACGGGGCCGACGACGGCGGCATACGGGCTGGTCCACGCGTACAGGAGGTTCGACGAGCCGGGCGGGATCTTGAGGTACGTCCCGATCGCCGTCCGGCCTGCCTCGTCCTCCACGACCGCGGGGTCCGTGACCGGCGCGAGCCCTCCCCCCGCGACCGCTTCGACCCGGCTGCGCTCAGGCACCAGGAGCCGGAAGTACTCGCCGAGGATGCGGCCGCCGACGTGGGTCATTGCCCGGAAGGGGGCCCCATCGGGCGTCTCGACCCGGTTCTGCCAGGTCACGGCCAGCGTGTTCCTGGCGTTCCCGACGGCGTCGAGCTGGACGGCGAGGTCCAGCGACCTCGTGGTCCAGTAGTCGAGCTTGCCCGCCGGCGCGACGTTGGCGTCGACCGGATAGATGAAGTCCCCGGGATCCTGGCGGACGGCACCGTCGAAGCTCGTCCCGGCGACGAGAGCCTGGTCGGCCGGGTCGTGGAACCAGGCGAGGAGGAGTCGCTCCTGTCCCAGGGTACCCGCCGCGCCCAGCAGATCGCCCCACCGTTGGGGGGGCATGGCCAGCAGTGAGGCAAAGAGCTGCTCCGCGAAGACCGACAGGAAGGCCTTCGCGTTCTCGCCCGGCTTCTGGGGCGTCCGCGTCAGCTGGAGCACCTTCAGCGTGGTCTCCCCGGACGCGATCGTCGCGCCGTACTCCGGGACGCTGATTGGCCCGGTGATTGCCAGCAGCTCGTCGATGGTGTACGTCGTGATCCCGATCACGCCGTCGATCCGCGCGTCGCCCGACTCGTTCGTGTAGAGGCGCAGCGCGTCCCGGGCGCTGGTAGGGAAGTCGGGCGACCAGCCGGCATCGGCGAGCTGCCAGGACTGCTTCGGGCCCAGCAGGTAGTCCGCGAGCTCCTGGGGTGGCTTCACGAACGGGTAGGTGGTCTGCACGTCGAGAGACGAGACGCCCTGGAAGCGGCGCTCGGTGATCCGCCCATGGTCGAACGTGATGATCCCGTAGCTGCCGATCAGGCCGCCGCTCGGCCGGAGCTCGGCGGGGTCCTGGGTGAGCACGAGGTAACGCCGGGGGCCGTCCCAGCCCAGCATGGCCGGCAGGCGGGCGCTGGCGGTGACATAGGCTGCCAGGAGAGGGCCGTAGCGGTCGATCCGCGCGCTCATGGCGTCGCGCACGCTCTCGATGGGGCCGATGAGGCCGTCGGGGACCCTCGCGAGCTGCTCGCGCGCCGCATCGACCGAAGCCGACGCGGCCACGGCCTGGTCGCGGGAGGTCGCCATCAGCTCCACGATCTGCGCGAGCGCGGTCCCGCCCCCCGGGCCGGCGGCCTGCGCCTCCCGGATCCCGACGAACCGCCGGCCGATGGCCAGCCCGTCGCCCACGCCGTCCAGCAGGCGCCCGGCCGCGGCCACGACGTCGTCGGCGCCGCGCACGTTGGATGCCGTGAGCGGGATCGCCCGCGCCAGCCCGACCAGGGGGTCGTTCGCGAGGAGATCGCTGAGATGCGTGAAGTGCCCGCGGGCGGCCGCCAGGTCAGCATCCAGCTGGTCCATGGTCGGCCGGTCGATCCCCAGGCCGGCATCCCCGGCCCGACCGACCAGGGTCTCGAGACTGGCCCGCAGCGCCCGCGCCTCGTCCAGCGCGGGGAGGTAGCGGACGGCGACCAGCCCGGCACCGACTGCGAGCACCACCAGGACCGCGAGCCCGAGCACGTAGAGCGTGGCCCGGCGGCGGCGGCGCGACAGCGGGGACGGGAGCGGGGGGGCGACCGGTCCGGAATCGTCGCCGGTCACGGCGCGGGGACGGCGATGACGATGAACCGCGGGGCCGTGGCGTAGTAGGAGGTCGACGTCTGTACCGTCAGCTGCTCCAGGGGCGTCGGCGCGAGGTACTGCGTGGCATCCCAGGGGACCCTGGGCAGCACCTGGGTCACGACGTACGTGCGTGACGTCCCGTCGACGAGGTCGAGCTCGATCGTGTCGCCCACGCGAGCCTGCCAGAGGGTGATCAGCATGCCGTCCCGGGCGTGGCCGTAGATGTAGATGTTGGAGCCGCCACCGGGCCAGGCCGAGCCCGGGTAGTGGGCCGCCTTGCCGATCGGGGCGTCGATCCCGTCGCCCTCGATGACCGCCAGGTCAATGCCCAGCCGCGCGATCCTGATGCGGCTCGCCGCGATGCCGGCGCTTGCCCCGGGGGAGGGGCTCGCGAGGGCGGATCCCGGGACTGAAGGGGACCCCGGACCTGACGCGGGCGGTGCGGCGCTTCCCGTCGCCGACGCGCCGGTCGGCGAGGTGGTCGGGGCGACGGTGACGAGGGGCAGGCCGCCCAGGGCCGACGTGGGCGTCGCGCTCGCGACGGGTGGCGCCGGCGTCGGCGCACCGCCGGCGAGGGCCAGCGCGCCAACGATGACCGCGACGACGAGAAGCCCACCGACGGCGATCGCGGGCCGGGTTGCGGCGCGCCCGGCGCGCGGCCCTGGATCCGCTACGGTCACGCGCGGCCTCGGCTCACGACTCCTCGGGCGAGGTCGGGCGGTGCGGCCAGGTCAGCGGGTTCGGGCGAAGCGGCGAACGCCCAGGCCGCAGACCGCGGCGAAGGCCAGGACGCCGAAGATGATCCCGAGCGGCGTCCTGCCCTCGTTCGACGGGAGCGGCGGGAGCGTCGAGGTGTTTGGCAGGCTGCCGCACGACGGGTTCAGCACGACCGTCCCGCTGACCTCGCCCGTGGCGTCCTTGGCCGTCGCCCTGATCCGTCGGATGCCGGCCACGTTCGCCAGCGTCAACGTCGTCACGGCCTGGCCCTTGGCGTTGGTGATCGTGGGCGTTGGGCTCATCCTGTCGAGATTCGACGGGCTGATCACGAACGACCAGGCCACGGACTCGCCGGGGATCGGTGCGCCGTTCGCATCGAGGAGTGTCGCGGTCGCCGCCGCGTTCGTTCCGCAGTGAGCCGTTGCCGAGATCGAGATGCTGAGCGCTCCCTTGACCTCGTTCTGGTAGCCGACCACGGTGGCAGTGGTGGCCAAGACCAGAAGGAAAGCGGAGAGACCGGCGATCCACCCGGTCCGACGCTTCATGGCGTGCGCTCCTCTACGGCAGGTCCGCCGTTTGACAGCCCGGAAACCACTAAGGTCGCGGCCTCGGCGCGCGGGCCGGCGCCGGACTGGCTCCATCGTACCCTTTCGGTTCAAGTCCGGGCAGTACATTCGGGCCATCCCGAGCGTGATCTTGGTGCACCGCTGCACCGTCGCGGCGTTCGGCGCCGGACGCCACGATGATCAGGCCTGGGCTCGTCGCTCCGGGAGCGCCCTCGGGTTCGGCTCCTACGCAGGCCTCCTTATTGCCCGCGTGACCGCCCGAATCCTAGCCTCTGGGCGTCACTTCGCCGCCACCCCGAGGTACCACCCCGGATGCCGCTCGACCTGCTGCTTCAGCTGGGCTGCCTGCTTGCCGCGGTCGTGGCCGCGTTCGCGGTCAGCGCCGCGGCCGGAATCGCACTCGCCCACCTTGGCCTTCTCGAGCCCGACCACCGGCAGGCGAGTCGGCCCGGGGCGCGGATCACCCCGCCTCTCGAGGATTGACCTCGAGTCGGCGCGGCGCCGAGCCGTGCCCGTTCAGGAGCGCAGGCCGTCGAGCCGGTCGAGGAGCTCGGCGGCGACCGCCCGGTAGTCCTGGGCCACCTGGCTCGAGGACGCGTACTGGGTGATCGGGAGTCGAAAGGCCGGCGCCTCGGCCACCCGGATGGCCTCCCGAACGGCATGCTGCAGCACCGTGGGACCGAACTGGGCGCGGAGCTGGGCGGCGACATCGCGCGTGTGCCTGGTCGCATTCACGCGGCAGGCGACGATCCCGAGCAGCTTCAGCTTCCGGTTGACCCGCCGCTGGGCCCGCTCGATCGAGGCGACGACGCTCGCGACGCCGGGCAGCGCCAGCGCGTGGGCCTCGACCGGAATGACGACGTGGTGGGAGGCGGCGAGCGGCGCAAGGGACAGGTAGCCGACCGTCGGCGGGGTGTCGACAAGGACGAGATCCCAATCGTCGGGCAGCCGGGCGAAGGCCCGCACGAGGCACAGCCCGGTCTCGTTCATCGCCTGCTCGCCGGACGGCACCAGGCTATGGCTGGTCGGGATGAGGTCGACGCCGGTCGCGGTCGACGACGTGACGATCTCCGAGACCCGAACCCCGCCGCCCGAGAACTCCACGAGCCCGACCGGGGACTCGACGCCGCCGAGCCATTCCGTCGCCGATCCCTGGGGGTCGAGGTCCACCACGAGGACCCGGAGGCCACGCTCGGCAAAGATCGCGGCCAGGCTCACGGTCGTCGTCGTCTTGGCGCTGCCGCCCTTGTTGTTGGACAGCGTGATGATCTGCACGTCAGCGGCCGTCCCCCGTCCGACGGATGAGCCCATCGAAGAAGTCGTCCGCGGCCGCGGTGGCGCTTCTCGGAGCGTGCAGGAGGTCGCCCGGCGCGGTCCCTGCGGGACGCCGCCGCGACGGGGCGGTGCCCAGCTCCTCGTGGGCCTCCCCAGCCGGGGCGGTGATCGTCTGGGGGAGCGCGGTCGGCGCATCGACCGGGACAACCCGGGCGGTGACCGGCGCGGGCCGCCGCCCGGCGCCGGTCGCCGGGAGAGCGGGCGCCGCGCGTGGTCCGGGCGCTCGGGGCGGGGTGCCTGCGGACGGTAGGGCCTCTGCGGGCGGTGGCGCGTCCGCGTGCCCTGGCGCGCCGGCGCGGCCGCGGGCGGGCGGCGTCGCAGGCACGATGGCCGATCGGACAGCCTCGAGCTCGGCAGCCCGGAACGCCGCAGCCTCGTCGGGATGCGTCCGCGGCCCCGGTCTCGCGACCAGCCGACCGACGCGTCGCTGCGCGTTGCCCGTGGTCCTCCGGAACGCCCCGAGCGCGCGCTCGCGCGCTCCTTCGCGCGCGGGCGGGCGGCCAGGCGCGTCAGCGCCCGGAGCGTCCGACCGGGCCACGTGCTCTGGACCCACCGTCGGCGCCGACGGCTCCGGGGTCCGTTGCCCGCTCGGGGACGTCACGCCAGGCTGCCCTGCTGCCCCCCTGAGCGGGGCCCGGTCATCCGTGGAGCGAATCCCCCGGTCGCCAGGCGTGGACCGTCACCCGGTCCAGGTGGCGAGCCGCCAGCTCCGCCCGGAGCTCCTCCGGCGTGCCGGCCAGGAGCGGGAAGGTCCCGAAGTGGATGGGGGCGACGGCATCGACGCCGAGCAGCTCGACCGCCAGCGCGGCCTCCCGTGGCCCCATGGTGTAGTGGCCGCCGATCGGGAGCAGGGCCAGGTTCGGCTGGTAGAGGCGGGCGATCAGGGCCATGTCGCCGAACACGTTCGTGTCGCCGGCGTGGTAGACGGTGTATCCGTTCTCGAGCCGGATCACGAAGCCGGCCGGCTCGCCGAGGTAGAGCGTCGTCTCGCCCGGCGCATTCCAGTCGCCCGCCGAGTGATCGGCCGTGACCATCGTGACGGCGATCTCGCCGACCATCACGGTCCCACCCTTGTTCATGCCGACCACGGCGTCGCCCCCGCCGGGCAGCCGGCGGGCCAGCCAGAGGCTCATCTCGTGGATCGCCGGCCAGGTCGGATGAAGGCGGCTGGCCAGCTGGACGGCGTCGCCCATGTGGTCGCCGTGGCCGTGGGTGACCAGCATCAGGTCGCAGCGGTCCACCTGCCCGGCCGTCTTCGGGCTCATCGGATTGCCGAACCACGGGTCGACCAGGATCGTCCGGCCGCCGGGGCTGCGGATCTCCACGCAGGCGTGCCCGTACCAGGTGAGGGTCGTGTCGCGGTCGAGTCCCATGAGTGGCACCTCCGTCGCGCCATCGTAGCGTCGACCCCGCGTGTCGTCGCCTGAGAATCGGCGGGCGGGCGGCCGCGGCACCCTTCCGCCGGCGATCCCCGCCCCGGCCCCCCGCTCGCGCCGATACACTCCGGCTCGTGCCCGCAGAGCAGATCGCCCGGAACCTCGCGTTCATCAACTGGACCGTCCTGGCGGGCCTGGCGGCCGGCGCGATCAGCGCGGTGGCGCTGCTGCGCCTGGGGACCGACGCCACGAAGGGCTACCTGGGGTTCACGGCGCTCTGTGCGGCAGCTTTCGCGGCGCTCGCCTGGATCTCCGACGGAGGGCTGCCGGCGGCCACCCTGGCCGGCTCGCCGGTGATCATCGATCCGGCCTGGGAGCTGCCCCGGCAAATCCTCCTGGCGGTGGAGGCGCTGCTGGCGCTGGCGGCGTCCATCGCCCTGTTCCGGGGCCGGCGAGCCGCGCTTCTCCTCGTCGCCGGCTCGCTCGTCGGGCTGGGCACGCTGGTCGCCGGCGCCCTCGGCTGGGGCGGCGATCTCGTCGGGGCGGTTCCGCTGGCGATCCAGCTCGTCGTCCTCGGTGCCGCGACCGGCGGGGTGTTCGCGGCGATGATCCTGGGTCACTGGTACCTCGTCACGCCCAGGCTGTCGATCCAGCCGGCGATCCTGCTGACGCGCGTGCTCTGCGCGGTCGTCGGGCTCCAGCTCGCCCTGTTCGTGGCCTGGGTCGGGTTCGGAGCCGGGCAGAACCTGCCCCCGTTCGCACCGCTGGCCGGGCCCTGGGCGCTCTTCGTGTGGCTCCGACTCGCGATCGGCCTGGTCTTCCCGCTGGTGATCACCTGGGCGGCCCTCCAGACCGTCCGCAGCCGGTCCATGGAGTCGGCGACCGGACTCCTGTACATCGCCGTCGGGGCCATCGCGTCGGGCACGGTCCTGGCGGCGGGGCTGTACTTCGGCGCCGGACTTCTCGTCTAGGCTGCACGGATGAAGCGCGACCGCGGCTGGCTCCCCGAGGCGGCGGACCATGACTACATCGAGGCCCTGGCGGGGCCGCTGCACCCGGCGCTCGCGGCGATCGAGGAGGAGGCCTTCGCGGCGCGGCCGCGGGTGCCGATCCTGGACCGGCCCTCGGGACGTGTCCTGGCCGTCCTGGCCGTCGACCGCCGCGCGATCGTCGAGGTCGGCACCGCGATCGGGTTCTCCACCCTCTGGATGGCGCTCGCGATGCCGCCCGGGGCCCGGATCGTGACGATCGACCCGGATTCCGGACGGACGGACCGCGCCCGCGCCCACTGGCGGGCCGCGGGGATCGCCGACGTGGCCATCGAGGTCGTCAACCGGCCCGCGCTCGACGCCTTCGCGGCAGCGCTCCCGGCGCTGGCGGGCCCGTTCGATCTCGCCTTCGTCGATGCCCTCAAGCACGAGTACGGAGCCTACGTCGAAGCGCTGGTGCCCCGCCTCGCGCCGGGTGCGCTGCTCGCCGTCGACAACGTCCTGTGGAGCGGTCGCGTCTCGGGCGGGAGGCCGGCCGGCGACGACGAGTCGACCGGGCACCTGCGGACGTTCAACGCAGCGCTGCTCCGCGACCCGCGCTTCCGGGCGACGATCCTGCCCGTCGGCGATGGCCTCCTCGTGGGCACGTTCACGGGCGACGGTCGGCGCGGGCAGCCGCCTCCGTCCGGGGGGACACGCCGATGATCGTCCGGGTGCGCCTGTTCGCCCGCCAGCGCGAGATCGCGGGGACCCGTCGGGTCGAGCTCGAGCTGCCCGTCGGCGCGACCGTCGACGATGCCTGGAGCGAGCTCGCGCGACGTCATCCCGGGCTCGCGGACGGACGTCCGTACGTCCGCTTCGCGGTGAACGGCGAGTACGCCGATCCGATCACGGCCCTGGCCGAGGGCGACGAGGTGGCCGTCATCCCGCCGGTCAGCGGCGGCGCGGGCGACGACCCGTCGGCCGACGGGCCGGGACCGGCCGCGCCCCCACCGTTCCTGGCGCTGCGCCCGGCGCCCCTGGACGCCGGCCTCGGCCGCGAGCTGGCCGACCGGCTGGCCACGCCGGAGGACGGCGCCGTGGTCATCTTCGAAGGCCGCACCCGGACGACTCCCGGCACGCCGGCGCCCGGGGAGGAGGCGGAGGCCGCCCGGCATGCGGGCCGCGCCGTCGACGCCCTCGAGTACGAGGCGTTCGAGCCGCTCGCGTTGCGCGTGCTGGGCGAGATCGCGGCGGAGGTCCGGGAGCGGTCCGGGGTGGAGCGCCTCGCGATCGTCCATGCCGTCGGGACCGTGCCCCTCGGTGCGCTCAGCGTGGTGGTCGTCGCCTGCGCTCCCCACCGCGCTGCCGCCTTCGATGCGGCGCGCTACGCGATGGACGAGACGAAGGCGCGAGCGCCGATCTGGAAGGCGGAGCGCTTCATCGACGGCCACGTCTGGGTCGGCACCCAGGCGCGCACGGCCGCCGCGGGGCCCGACGGATCGCGGGGAGAGGAGACGCCCGGGTGAAGGTCTGGATCTCCGTGGACATGGAGGGGATCGCCGGGATCAGCCATCCGCGGCCCACCGAGCGGGGGGACGTCGGGTATCCCGCGGCGGCGGCCCTGATGACCGGCGAGGCGAACGCGGCGATCGAAGGGGCGCTCGCCGCCGGCGCGACCGAGATCGTGGTCAACGACAGCCACGGCTTCATGTACAACCTCGGGCAGGAAGGCCTGCACCCGGCCGCCCGCCTCATCCAGGGGCAGAAGCCCTGGTCCATGGTGGCCGGGACGGGTCCGGACTCAGGGTTCGGGGTCGCCCTCTTCGTCGGCTACCACGCCCGGGCCGGCGACCCGACCGGGACGATCGCCCATACGTATTCGTTCGGTCCGACCTCGTCCAGCCTGCAGGGTCGCCCGGCCGGCGAGACGGCGATCAACGCGCTCTGCCTGGGCGCCTGGGGGATCCCGGTCGGCATGGTATCCGGTGACAGCAGGCTCGCCAGCGAGGTGGAGGACTGGCTGCCCTGGGCCGAGCGGGTCGTCGTCAAGGAGGCCCTCGGGCGCCATGCCGCCGCATCCCTGCATCCGTCGCTGGCCCGGGACCTGGTCCGGGCCGGTGCGGAGCGAGCCGTCCGCCGGGCCCAGCTCCACGAGCTCCCGCCCCTCGTGCTCCCGCCGCCCATCGTGATCGAGGTCGCCTATCGCCACGCGGGCCTGGCGGACCACGCGGCGATCGTGCCGGGATCGGAACGGCTCGGCGACGCAACCGTTCGCCACGCGGCCGACGACGCCGTGACCGCCTACCGCTCGTTCCTGGCCGGGATCCGCCTGGCCGGCCTCGTGGACTGAGACGGCTCGACCCGCTGCCGCCCCGGCCCTAGTATCTCGCCATGGCTGACTCGATCCACGACCGGCTGGATCGCGTCCTGCGCCGTGCCGACGACCTCGGCGGCGCCTGGGGCGCGCGCGCTCGCGGGTCCACGTCGCTCGCTCGCGAGCGGGCCGTCCTTCGTCTCCTCGACGTCGGCGGGCTCGATCGCTCCGGCGTTCCCCTCGCTTCGGCGGTGGTCGAGCGCGCGGTGGGGGACGACCTCCGGGCGCTGGCCCGCGGGATCGCGCTCCCATTCGTGGTCGCGCTGCTCGAGTACGACGTCTCGCCCCGTCGGCTCGCCCTCGACGTGGCCAGCGGTGCGGTCGACCTCTCGTTCGAAGCGCAGCTCCTCGCCGATCCGCAGCGCCGGGCGGCCGCGGAGGCGGAGGCTCGCCGCCTGCTGACCCGTACCGCCGCGCGGGTCGACGCCAACCGGGCGGCGCGCCTGGACCTCCTCTCGGTCCTCGGCGATGCCCGGCGCCCATGGGTGGGCTCCTGGCTCGGAGCGCCGATGCTGGATGGGGCGCTGGACGAAGGCGCGGACCTGGCGACCGCGGGAGCCGACGTCGTCCGCGTGCACGTCCCGGCCGTCCGGGAGCTCGTGCTCCGGCGCTTCGACCTGGGCCTCGACGGCTCGGGCTGGGAGCCCCGGACGGAGCTCGAGGAGGAATCCGACGAGGATGTCCCGGCCGGCAGCCAGCGCGGGCTTGCCGGGCTGCGGACGCGCCTCGACGAGGTTGCCGCGCAGGAAGGTCGCTACATCCGCCTCTCCACCGGGACGGAGGCGCTCGCGGCGCCCGAGCAGGCGGTCGTGGCAGCGCTCGAGCGCGTGGACGTGGTCGAGGCGGACGCGATCGCCGAGATCGTCGGCTCCGGCGTTGACCCGGACCGGGCGCTCGCGGACCACTCGTTCGCGCATCGCCTGCTCCGTCGAGCCGGCACGCTGGTCGTCGTCGGGCCCGGACCCCTGATCGTCGCTCCCGACCTTGCCCGGGGCATCCCCTCGGATACCGCCACCCGTGCCGGCCGGGCGTTCGCCCTCCTCGCCCTCGCGGTCGCCGTGGCCCGGGGCGATGGGCTGGGCGATGCCCACCTGGCTGTCGGGGCCCTGCCGCCCTGGCTCGCCGACGAGCCGTTCGCCGCCACGCATGGGCTCGCCGGCGTCGCCGTCCGGCGGCTGGCCTGGCCGACGTTGCCGCTGGTCTTCGAGGAAGCTCCGGCGACGGGACGCGCCGCGGCTCGCTGGCTGCACCTGCTCGCCCTGGGCCTGGGCATCGCGGGGCCGAGCGCAATGGTCGCGCCGCACGCCTCGCCGGTCGAGGCCCGCACGCTCGAGGCGCTGCGCGCGGCGGTGGGGGTGGGGGAGGAGCTGACGGCGCCCGCGACGCTCACGCTGGGGCGACCGGGCGTCGCCTCCGCGGCGGAGGCGCTGCTCGGGGCTGCCGAGGAGACGCTGGCGCGGCTCGCCGACGAAGGCTGGTGGGCGATCCTGGGCGAGCCGCTGGGCGGGCCGGGCCGGACGCGGATCGGGGCCGACGCGATTGCTGAGCGGGCGGACGGGCCCGACCCGCTCGCGGTGCTCCTCGACTCGCCGTCGGCCTGACGCGATCCGGGGCGGCCTTCTCCGGCCCGGGCCCTACCGTTCGACCAGCCGGAGTGCCCGCAGCAGCTCGGCGACTCCCCAGGCCTGGGCGTGACAGCCCGTCGGGCGGTGGGGCGGATCGCCGTCGAAGCATTCCGAGATGGAGCCGAGCCCGTCGTCCCGGAGGTGGTCCCTGAAGGGCTCCAGCAGCGCCCGGACGCCGGCGGCCGGCGTACCCGTCCGGAGCAGCGCCTCCGCCCACGGCCCGATGAGCCATGACCAGGACGTGCCCTGGTGGTAGGCGGAGTCGCGGGCCACGCGGTCCCCGCTGTGGACGCCGACGTAGGCGGGGTCGCCGGGGGCCAGCGAGCGGAGGCCGCAGCCGGTCCACAGGGCGGCGGTCACCGCGGCGACGACGCGTGAGGCCCGGTCGGGGGGCACGAGGTCCGCCTCCAAGCTGATGGCCAGGAGCTGGTTCGGCCGGAGCTGGGCCGAGTCCCCGGCGGGGCCGTCCAGCACGTCGCGCAGGTAGCCGCAGGCCGGGTCCCAGAAGCGCGCCCGGAACGATGCCGCCGCCCGGTCGGCCAGGGCCCCATAGCGGGTCGCGTCGGCGTTCCTTCCGCGCGCTGCGCTGAGCGCGGCCACGGTCCGGCAGGCATGGATCCAGAGGGCCTGGATCTCGACCGGCTTGCCGATCCGCGGCGTCACGACCCAGTCGCCGGCGCGGGCGTCCATCCAGGTCAGCGCGACGCCGGGGACGCCGGCCCGGACCAGCCCGTCGGCGGGATCGACCCGGATCTCGAAGCGCGTTCCGGCCACGTACCGGTCGATGATCGCGCGCAGGGTCGGCAGGAGGTCGTCCACGACCGATTCGTCGCCCGTCGCGTCGCGGTACGCCCGGACCGCATGGACGTACCAGAGTGCGGCGTCGACCGTGTTGTAGCCGGGCTCGGTCCGCTCGGCGTCCGGGAAGCTGTTGGGCAGGAGGCCGTCCCGGACCCAGGGGGCGAAGCTCCGGAGCATCTGCGCCGCGTCGTCGCCGCGTCCGGTGGCGAGGCACAGGCCCGGCAGCGCGATCATCGTGTCGCGGCCCCAGTCGTTGAACCAGGGATAGCCCGCGATCACGCTGCGCCCGACGGTCGCCTCCCCGGGGACCTGGCGGGCCACGATGAATTGGTCGGTCGCCAGCACGAGCTGCCGGACCAGGGGATCGTCCACGTCCGCGCCCGCAGTCGCGGCCCGCGCCACCAGCTCGGCGTCCCGCCCGACGGCGGCCGCCAGGGACCGCTCCCCGTCCAGCTCCACCGTCCCGTCCGGCTCGGCGGTCAGGATCAGGGTCCAGCTCTCGCCATCGGCCAGCCTGACCCGGAAGCGTCCCGGAACGGCAAGGTCGGAGACGTCGTCGAGGCCGCGCTCCGTCTCGACCCGGTGGGTGACGCCCCGGACCCAGCCGTCCGCGGTCCCCTCGGGCAGGACGGTCGCCTTCGCGCCGGGGCCCAGCAGCCGGGTGACGACCGGGCTCTCGTCCCAGCGCACCTCGAGGCCGCCCGGCACCGCCGCGAACCGCGGCTGGCGCCCGTCCATCGGTCGCAGCGCGTGGTGGTCGCGGAACGTGACCAGGGGCGCCAGGTCGAGCTCCACGGGACCGCCGCGCAGGACCCGGTAGCGGACGTAGGTGCTGTTGCCGCCATTGGCCATCCAGGCCCGGCGCTCGAGGCGCGCTCCGCCCAGCGCATAGACCCAGGTGGGGCGCATGCCCTCGAGCTCGAACGCCTCGAGATGGCGGCCGCCCGCCGGGTCGAATCCGCGACCAGCCCGCTCGAGGGAGCCCAGCTCGAAGACGCCGTTCGGGGCCGTCGCCGTCTCCAGCAGTCCCCCGACGAGCACCGTCCGGGCGACCGGCGGCTCCAGCGCCGCGACCAGCCAGCCGCTGTAGCGGCGGACGGGCGTGCCGTCGATCGCCGCCGAGGCGTAGCCACCGATCCCGTTCGTGATCGTCCACTGGCGGCGCGTCGCGGCGCCGGGGTCGGCGCAGACCTCGCGGCCGAAGTGGACGAGCGGCTCCGCGGGCATCGAGTCCTCCGGGGCGGAGGTCTGGCGGGGAGACAGCGGGAAGCCGTCCGCGGCCCATAATGGCGCGGACGGCTTCCGCTCGTCGAGGGCGCCCCGGCACGCGGGGCGGAGTCCCGGGCACCCGCCCTGCCGCGGCGCCCGGCGGACGCGAATCAGCCGGCGGCGGGACCCGATCGGCGAGCCTGCTCGACGCCGCGCAGCGCGTCGCGCAGCGTGGCGATCCACTCGGACTCGTGCTCGCCGACGAGCTTGACGCACCAGGCCAGCGCCTCGCTCCGGCTGCGGGCGACGCCCGCCTCGACGAGCGTGTCGAGCACCGCGCGCTCCGGCTGGCGGAGGCGCGACATGACCGGGATGCTGGCGGTGGTGAAGAGCGTCCGCTCGCCGGCGATCCGGACGCCCCAGGAGACGATCCGCCGGAAGCGGTGCTGCGCCTCCTCGGCGATCCCCATGCGCCCGGCGCGGGTCTCCTCGCGGAAGCGCTGGATCCGGGCCGAGCGCGCAGCCGCCTTCGCGGCCTCGGTCGTGTCGGCGGGAAGCTCGACATCGACAAGGTCGCCGACGACGAGGATCTCCTCGCGGTCGACGGCGATCTCGGGGGCTGCGCTGAACCAGCCGTCGGGAAGCCGGCCGGCGAACCAGCCGGTCAGCTCGTCGTGGTTCTGGGTGGACATCGGGTTGGACCTCACGCTGCATGCTCTGTGCATGCTGATATTACACAGTTACATCGTTGCACGCAGCACAGGGTTACCGCGACCGGCCCGCCGGCCACGCCGCCCGCCGGGAGCCCAACCCGTCAGCCGGCCAGGATGCGGATCGACTCCACGAGCAGGCTGACCCCGAAGTACCCGAACGCCAGCCCGCAGGCGAGGTCGACGATCCGGAACACGGTCGGCCCGGCCCAGCGCCGGCCGTAGGCCAGCAGCGACGCGATCCCCAGCGACCAGGCGAGCGCCCCCAGGCCGAACGCGGCGATGAACGCGGCCGCACCGCCCACGGACTGGTCGGCCAGCCCGCCGGCGGCCAGCCCGCCGCCGACGCCGAGCCAGAAGATCGGCCCGAACGGGTTGGCGACCGACAGGACGATGCCGGTTCCGAACGCGCTCGCGCCCGTGTGCGTCGGAGCCTCACCCGACGGGTGCGGGCGATGGGCGGTCCGCAGCGCGCCGAGGGCAAACCAGAGGAGCAGGAGCGCGCCCGCGCCGCCGAGGAGCGCCCGGAGCCGGCCGTCCTGGAGGAAGAGCGAGAGGCCGGCAAGGGCGAGGATCGCCCAGCCCATGTCGCCCAGGAGCGACCCGGACTGGACCAGGAAGGCCTGCCGGAAGCCACCCGCCAGGCCGCGCCGGATCGACTCGGCGTTGACCCCGCCCGGCGCGCTGGCATAGGCAAGGCCGAGTCCGAACGACGTGATGAGGATGGGGTCTGCCACGGGGCGTGATTGTGCCGGACCAGCGCGATCCACCGCGGGCGGTTGCGCGGGCAGGTACGGCGGAGTCAGGCGCCGGCAGGGAAGGTGAAGACGGCGGACTCCTTGACCTCGGCGTCCTCGAGCTCGCGGCTCGTCCGCACGCGGTAGGCGGCGAGGCGCTCCAGGTCGGGCGGCAGGTACTTCCTGCCCGGGTCCCCGACCAGCACGCGGGTGCCCCGCCGCGCGGCGAGCCGGAGCCAGCCGAGCATGCGGCCGGCCATCGTCTCCTCGTAGCAGATGTCGCCGGCGAGGATGACGTCGCACGGGGGCGGCGGAACGGCGAGGAGATCCCGCCTGCTGAAGGCGATCCGAACGCCATTGGCCCGCGCGTTGACGGCGACGGCCGCCTCCGCCAGGGGGTCGATGTCGACGGCCTGCGCCGAGACGGCGCCCGAGCGCAGGGCGGCGATGGCACACAAGCCCGAGCCCGAGGCGACGTCGAGCACCCGCCGCCCGGCCACCTCGCCGGGATGGTCCCCGAGGTAGCGCGCGATCGCGAGCCCGCCAGCCCAGGCGAAGGCCCAGTACGGCAGGGGCGGGTCCGACTGGCCGAGCTCGCTCCCGGCCAGCCGGCAGACCGCCATCACGTCGTCGGCAAGGTGGAGGCGGACTCCGGGAAGGTCCGGCACCGGGATGAGGCGCGTGTTCCGCCGAACGAATGCCCGCAGGCCGGCGGGGGACGACGTTGCCATCGGGCAAGCCTAGCGCGAGTCGCGCAGGCGGTCCGGGCCCGGGAGGGCGGCCGCCGCGAGGCCCGGGCCGAGAGGCCACGGGCCGTTCGGGCGATACTTGGGCGGGCGCAACGCCGGTGAGCCGCGACCATGCAGGTGCCGCCGGGCCTCCACGCGAAGGTGAGACGAGCTGTGCGAACGCTGCTTCTCTGGATGGCCCGGAACTCGTGGCTCCGCGAGCGCCTGCCCCGGCTGCGCTTCGTGCGCAAGGCCGTCCGCCGGTTCATGCCGGGCGAGACCGCTGACGATGCGTATGCCGCCGCGCAGGGGCTTGCCGCCGCCGGGCAGGGGATCCTGTTCACCCGCCTGGGCGAGAACCTGGCCGCGATCGCCGAGGCGGACGAGGTCGCCGCGCACTACCAGGCGCTCCTCGACCGGGCTACGACCTTCCCGCGCCCCGTGGAGCTCTCGGTCAAGCCGACCCAGCTGGGGCTGGACATCGACCCCGAGGCCTGCTTCGGCCATCTCGCTGCCCTGGCCGCCCGGGCGGAGGAGGCGGGAACCTGGCTCTGGCTCGACATGGAGGGCTCCGCCTACGTGGACGAGACGCTGGCCCTCTACGAGCGCCTGAGGGCCGGCCACCGCAACGTCGGGATCTGCCTCCAGGCGTACCTGCGCCGGAGCCCCGCCGACCTGCGTCGCCTGCTGCCGCTCGAGCCCGCGGTCCGCCTGGTCAAGGGCGCCTACGACGAATCGAAGTCGATCGCCTACCGCTCGAAGGCCGAGGTGGACGCCTCGTACCAGGCGCTGGCCCTCATCCTGGCCGAGGCCGCCCGGGACGGGCGCGCCCGGTGCGCGCTCGGGACGCACGACAGCGCGCTCGTCGAACGGATCGCCACGTTTGCCGATGCCGCCGGAGTCCTGCGCTCGCAGATGGAGGTCCACATGCTCTACGGGATCCGCGCGGCCGAGCTCCGACGGCTCCAGGGGGCGGGATTCCCGGCCTTCACCCTGATCGCCTACGGGGCGTTCTGGTACCCCTGGTACATGCGCCGCCTCGCCGAGCGTCCTGCGAACCTCTTGTTCGCGCTGCGCCAGGTCCTGCCCTAGGCTTCCACGCCGGGCTCAGACCGAGGCAGGGGCGTCGCGAGCTTCATCGATCGTGGCTGACCGGCCGACCCGCCGGTAGTGCAGTGCGAAGGCGATCGTCGCGAGGCCCACGCCCAGGGAGACCGAGTTCGAGATGACGAGCGCCGCCGAGCCGAGGGCGAACCCGTAGGTCACCCAGATCACGAATCCCGGGACGAGGACCGCCAGCCAGCCGATCGAGATGTCCCGGCTCGAGCGCGTCGTGTGCATCCGTCGGATCTGGAGGATCGGAGCGATCCCCATCACGCAACCCCACAGGGTCGCGGTGACTGCGAGCAGGTCGATCATGGGCAGCAGACTCCGCGCGGGCGGTCGCGACCGGAGGACGGGCGACTCCAGCGAGTGTACGGCTGCCGGGACCTCAGGGTGTCGGGGGTGCCGTCGGGACCTCGGGGCCCTCGGTCGACAGGCTCGGGGTCGGGGTCGAGGGCGGCGGCGGAGGCGGCGGCGGAGGAGCGATCCGGACCGGCTTCGGCGTCGGGCGCGGCGTGGCCCGCACCGGGGGAGATACGACGCGCGGCGCCGCCGTGGGACGGGACGTGACCCGCGGCGTCGGGGCCGGCGTCGGCGCGCGCGTCGGGATCACGGACGGCCTTGGAGCTGGGGTGGCCGGCGGGGTCGAAGTTGCCACCGGAGCCTCGGCCACCGGAGCCGAGGCCGGGTGGAGGAGCATGGCCGACGTGACGCCGGCGATCCCGAGGCCCGCGACGACTGCGAGCGCGAACATGCCCGCCCGCACGATCGCGCGCGCCGCCCCGGCGGGCGAAGGGCCCCGCAGGGGCCTTCGACGGGCGGTCGCCGCGGCCGGGACGACCGGCGGAACAGCTGCGCCGGCCGGCAGCCGCGGAGCGATCTCGGCGGACGCCACTCGTGCCGCGCCCCCGTCGACGCGACCCTGCCGGGCGGCCTGCACTGACGAGATCGGGGCATCCTCATCGACGTGGGGAAGGGCGTCGGCAGGCGAGCCCGTGCCGCCCGCACCCGGGCGAACCCGTTCGTAGGGTCGGCCGTCGGGGAGGCGGAACGGCTGGCAGAGCACGCAGCCGCGCTCGAACTGGTTCCAGCAGTCCGGGCAACACAATGCGTCGCACGTCGGGCACGTCCGGAACGCGGCGTAGCCCGGCAAGAAGGTGTCGCGGTCTCGCCCGCAGCGCTCGCAGTTGAACTCGATCTCGTCCACTGGTTCCCCGCCGATTCCCCGGTCCCGGACCAGGGTTGCCACGACCGTACCCCCGCGGCCGGCGGACCGGGCTACTCCGTTGGTACCGCCGGGGCAGGGAAGAGGTCGCGGTTCGGTGCGGCCGGGCACCGGCGGCGCCGGATGTCCTCGAAGGCAGCGCGCGTGTTCCGGAAGGCGCCCCGCGGGCACACGCGCGAGCGCGCGGGATCCCGCCCGGAGGTGCTAGGTTCGTGCGGTGAGCGCCCCCGTCGACCGATCGTATCGGGCCCTCCTGGACGTGCCCTCCATGGGCCGGATCCTGGTGGGCATGACCATCTCGCGGACGGCCTCCGCGATGGTCGGCGTCACGATGGTGCTCTTCGCCCTGGACCGGTACCGCTCGCCGGACATGGCGGGCCTGGTGACCTTTGCTGCCATCGCCCCGGGACTCCTGGTCAGCCCGATCGCCGGTGCGCTCCTCGACCGCCATGGTCGGGCCCGCTTCATCGTCCTGGACCTGGCCGTAGCCGCCGCAGCCCTCGCGCTCATCGGCGGCCTCGCCTATGCGGACGCCCTGCCGCCGGCCGTGCTGATCGCCATCGCCGTCGTCGCGAGCCTCACCCAGCCGCTGGGGGCGACCGGCCTGCGGAGCCTCTTCCCGCTGATCGTCCCGCGCCACCTCTGGACCCGGGCGAACGCCCTGGATTCGAACGGGTACGTGGTCGCCACGCTCCTCGGGCCGCCCCTTGCCGGAATGCTGGTCCAGCTCGCCGGCGGCCCTGCCGCCATGCTCACGATCGCCGCGGTCTATGCCCTGTCCGCGGTCGTGCTGCTCCGCCTGCCGGACCCCCGCGGCGAGATCGTCACCACGGGGAACCTCATGCGGGACGCCCTGGCCGGGCTGCTCTACACGGTCCGCAACCCGACCCTTCGATCGCTGGCGATCGGGCTCTCCATCGCCAACCTGGCCGGGGGCGTGACGGCCCTGGTCGTGCCGATCGTCGTGATCGACAGGCTGGGTGCTGGCGCCGCGCTCGCGGGAGGCGTCTGGGCGGTCAACGGGGCCTTCGCCGGCATCTCGGCGCTCCTCGTCGGTCGCCTCGAATGGCACGGCCGGGAGCGCTTCATGCTGGCCTTCCCGATGGCCGTGACCGGCCTCGCCTGGGGGGCGCTGCTCTTCGTCCCGCCCAGCATCGCGCTCCTGTTCGTGATCATGGCGATCACGGGGCTCCTGAACGGGGCGCTTGACGTGGCGCTCTTCTCGCTCCGCCAGCGACGAACGGACCCTACCTGGCTGGGGAGGGCGTTCGCGGTCTCGATGGCGCTCAACTTCATCGGCTTCCCGGTCGGCTCGGCGATCGGGGGCGTGCTCGTCGCGCGCTCGCTGGACGTGGCGGTCTGGTTCGTCCTCGGCACGTCCGTCTCCGCGGCGGTGCTCACGTGGCTGACCCTGCCGCGCGAGGGGCGCCCGGGGCGAGGGGTCGAGGGGCACCCGGACGAGGCCGGATCGAGAGGGTCCTGAGCCGGCCATGGTCGCGCCATCGGCGCCTTTCGGGTGCGCCGGGGTGTTCACGGCGCCATCGTCTTCCCGTACGCTGTGTGCGCGACGCTCGGGCCGGTCGTCCGGCGTCCTGGCATGGGAGGAGAGGGAGATGACCGAGCCGAGTGAGGGACGACCTCCCGCCGCGGAGGCAACCGGCGCTCCGGCGCCGGCGGACCCGGGGCAGCCGCCGGTCCCCGTCGGGCCGGTCGCGGCGACCTCACCGATGCCGACCCAGCCGGGTCAATACCCGCAGCAGGCCGGCTATCCGCAGCCGGGCCAATACCCGCAGCCGGGCCCATACCCGCCGGGCCAATACCCGCAGCCGGGCCCATACCCGCCGGCCGCCGGATACCCGCCCGGCGCAGCCTGGCCCCCGCCGGGCGCTCCGGCTCCCTGGCCCGGGCAGCCCGCTCCCGGCGCGCCGGTGGGTGCTCCTGCGCCCTGGGCGAGCGCCGCGGCCATGGCCTCGAGCCGCGCCGGGTCCGCGCTCGCTGGTCTCGACCGGACCGGATGGCGGACCACGATCGCGGTCGCGCTCGTGATGATCGGCGTGTTCGGCGGCGCCAACCTCGTCAACGCCGTCGTGCCCCTGCCCACCAACCCGGGGACGGTCACCGGCAATCCCGGCCAGACCGGCACCGGGCAGCCCGGCACCGGCCCCGCCCAGCCCGGACCCGTCACGGCCGGCCAGCCGACCGACGTCGGTTCCGGCGTCAAGATCTACGCCCCCGCCGGCTGGTCGGTCACCCAGAGCCAGGATGGATCCACGGCATTCTCGCGCGGCTCGGCCGTCGTGATCGTGACGGTCGGGTCGTTCTCCGGATCGCCGGCCGATCTCGAGAAGCAGTACCGCGCGCAGTTCACGGACATGCAGTTCAGCGGATCTGCCCCCAACCAGGCGACGATGGGATCGGGCATTCCGGCGGTCGCCGTCGTCTACACGGCCGTCCTCCAGGGCAAGACCCAGGTAGACGGCATCTACGTCGTCGGCGTCAGCAAGGGAGTCGGCGTCGTGGTGAATGCCCTCGCGCCGCAGGGACAGCTGCAGGCGCTGTCTGCCGACATCAGCGCCATCGTCGGCTCGGTCCAGGTGGGAGGTTGACGTGGGCTTCCAGTACGCCGCCCCTGCGCCCATCCCCCCCATCCAACCGGCGATCGAGCCGATCCCGCCCCGCTGGGGCTACCAGACCTCGTTCTGGCAGCGCCGCCAGCCAGCCTTCTGGCTGTTCGTCGTGGCCGTGGCCCTGGGCGGGCTGGTCATGCTCGGCCAGCAGCTGGACATGCTCACGGCCGCGCCGACAGCGTGGTTCGTGACGCTGCTCCTGCTCACCCCGTACGCGATCCCGGTGATCGCGATCATCTACTTCATCGACACCTACGAGCGCGAGCCGCTCAGCATCCTGGCCGCCGGCCTGCTCTGGGGTGCTCTCGTGGCGACCACGCTCGCGCTGTACACGAACACGCCCCTCGGTGAGCTGATCTTCAAGATCGCCGGGCCACAGGTCGCCCAGGACTGGGGCGCTGCGCTCACGGCTCCCTTCGTCGAGGAGGGCTTCAAGGCCCTCGGCGTCATCCTGCTCGTCTCGATCGCGCGGGCCGAGCTGGATGACCTGCTCGACGGCTTCATCTGGGGCGCGATGGTCGGGATGGGCTTCCTGCTGATGGAGGACGTCTTCTACTTCATGCGGGCCTACGCCGCGGCGGGCGGGTCGTTCGACGGCCTCTTCCAGATCTTCATCATCCGGATCATCGGCGCCGGGCCCTACAGCCACTTCCTGTACACCGGGCTGATCGGGATGGGCATCGCCTACTTCCAGACCCGGCGCGGGACGGAGCCGTTCAACCGTCGCCTCGCGATCGGCGGCGGGCTTGCCGCGCTCGGCGTGGCCTGCCACTTCTTCTGGAACTCGCCCATCCTGTCGGACCTCGCCGGAAGCGGCGGGATCGAGGGGTTCCTCGTCTACGCGACGGTCAAGGGCCTGCCGATGCTGATCGGCCTCGTCATCGTCCTGCGCCTCGTTCGGAGGCGCGAGAACGCGTGGTTCGCGGCTCTCGCCGCGATGCCGGGCGTCGCCGGAGCGATCAGCCCGTCCGACACCCACGAGCTCGGCGGCGTCATCCGACGCTGGTCGGCCCGGCGCGCCGTCGGCCAGGCCAAGGGCCCGGCGGGCGGGAAGCTCAAGGGCCTGCTCCAGCGCCAGCAGATCAACCTGGCCCTGGCCGCAACCCGGGCGACGTCGCCTGCCGACCCCGACCTGCTCAAGCAGCACGACCTCGTCGTGGGGCTCAAGGCGGAGCTGGATGCCCTGCCAGCGTTCGTGCTGGCCGCGCCCACGGGACAGGTCGCGTGGCCGGCCGGATCGATGCCCGGCGCTCCCGGGCCGGGTCCGGCGGGCCCCCAGCCCGCGCCCCAATGGCCAGTCGCACAGCCAGCCCCAGTCGCACAGCCCGTGCCCATGGCGCAACCGGCGCCCGTGACACAACCGGCACCCGTGGCGCCCCAACCGGCGCCCGTGACACAACCGGAGCTCGAGCCGGCACGCCAGCCGGTCGTCCAGCCCGAACCGGCACCCGCACCTGTTTCGGCCGAGCCGGTCGTCCAGCCCGCGCCGGCACCCGTGCCCGTCGCGGCCGAGCCGGCACCCCAGCCGGTCGCCGAGCCGGTCGTCCAGCCCGCGCCGGCACCCGTGCCCGTCGTGGCCGAGCCGGCACCCCAGCCGGCCCCGGCGCCCGCGCCGGCCTGGGTTCCATCCTGTCGCGTGCCCGCCCAGGGCATGCCGGCCTGGGCGGGACCGGACGGCTCCGTCGCACCCGTCGCCACCCTCGGCGCGGGCCTGCCGCTTGCCGTCGTGGAGGGCCTCGGCGCATGGGCCCACGTGACCGCCTCCAACGGCTGGAGCGGTTGGGTGGACGGGCGATTGCTCCTCCCGCTGTAGCTCGTTCAGGCCCGGCGCCTGCCGGGCCTGAACGCAACCCTTCGCCTCCCGACGGGCTCGATCAGCCGCCCGCGACCCCGGCGCAGTCGTACAGGGTTCCGCCGGACGTGCCCGTGTCGACGACGGCGCACGACGAGGTCACCCAGCTGTCCCTGGCCGTCGACGTCTGGCCGCCCCCGGGGCCGCCTCCGCCGTTGCCAGAGATCAGGACGTAGCGGAGCTCGCCCCTGGCGATGAACGCCTGGAGCTGCGCCGCCGTCGGCGTCGCGTCCGAGCCGTTGAAGCCGCCCATCGACATGACCGGCAGCCCGGTCGCCAGCTGGATCTCGGCGGCGACGCTCGAGCCGGTCACGGCGACGATCCAGCGAGCGGCCCCGGCGTTCGCCGCCAGGTACGTGGTCAGGGTGCTGTCGACGGCGCCACCCGGTCCCCCTGCGCCACCGCCGATCCCGGAAGGAGCGGCGCCCGGCCCGACGCCGCCGGCCGTCGCGAGCTGCCCGCCGCCCGGCCCGCCGGGCCCGCCCCCGAATGCCGCCGACACGCTCGAGGTGGGTCCGGCGGAGGGGTCGCCACCGCTGTGGGCCGAGGACATGGTCTGGGCCGCGTAGGCGGTCGGCCCAGCCAGCATGGCGATGATCCCGATCATGATCGCGACCCGCGCGACCCGCGGCGTGGACATGACGGCCGGGACGGCGACGACGATGGCGGCGGCGACCGCCAGGGCAAGGACGGCCACGTCGAGGCCGGGGACGAAGTCGGGCGTCCGGCCGAGCAGGAGGTACGCCCAGGCGCCCGTGGCCACGAGCGCGCCCGCGAGGAGCAGGCCGCCGACGATCGAGCGCTCGCGCAGGCGCCACAGCTCGACCACGCCCGCGCCGACCAGGGCGGCGATCGCTGGTGCCAGCGCCACGGTGTAGTAGGAGTGGATGATGCCGCTCATCAGGCTGAAGACCAGGCCGACCGCCACGAGCCAGCCGCCCCACAGCAGGTAGCCCACGAGGGCGGGGTTCGTCCGACCTGCGCGGATGCGGGTCGCGAGTCCGCTGGCCAGCGCCACGAGCCCGAACGGGATCAGCCAGGAGACCTGGCCCGCGAACTGGTCGTTGAAGAGTCGAAGCAGGCCGGCCGCGCCGCCGAACATGCCGCCCTGGCCGCCGGATGCGGGGCTGGCGCTGCCGCCGAAGATCCGGCCCAGGCCGTCGTATCCGAGGACGAGGTCCAGGACCGAGTTGGTGGTGCTGCCCCCGATGTAGGGTCGGGCATCGGGCGGCACGATCATCACGGCCGCGATCCAGGCCGCGCTGGTGATCGCCACGCTGGCGGCCGAGACGGCCAGCCCGACGACGCGGCGGCGCCAGCCGCCCGGGGCGGCGACGGCCCAGACCAGGGTGAATGCCGGGAGGACCAGGAACGCCTGCAGGAACTTCGTCGTGAAGGCGAGCCCGACCAGGGTGCCCGCGAGGACGAGCCAGCGCATCCTGCCCGCATCGAGCGCGCGCAGGAGCGCCCAGGCGGCCGAGACGAGGAGGAGGGTCAGGAGCGCGTCGGGGTTGTTGTAGCGGAAGATCAGGACCGCCGCCGGAGTGAGCGCCATCGCGACGCCCGCCACGAGCCCGGCCCCCGGGCCGAACGACCGGCGCACCGCCAGGAAGAGGACGACGACGGTCGCCACGCCCATCAGCGCCTGGGGCAGCAGGATGCTCCACGAGGACAGGCCGAGGAGGCGCACCGAGAGCCCCATCACCATCGTGGCCAGGGGTGGCTTGTCCAGGGTGATGAAGCCGGAGGCGTCGAGCGACCCGAAGAACCAGGCCGACCAGCTCTGCGAGGCTGCCTGGGCGGCCATCGAGTAGTACGTGTTGGCATAGCCGCTCACGACCAGGTTCCACGCGTACAGGATCGCCGCGAGCCCGGCCAGCGCGGCCAGACCGGGAAGCTCCCAGGTTGCGCCGCGTGCGAACGACCGGGACCGCTCGGGGGCATCCGTCGCGATGGGCTCGCTGCCGCCGCTCACCCTTATCGGTCGAGGCGGTCGAAGGAGAGCGCTCATCGGATGACTCCCTGGGATGGGGCGGCGGCGACCGGCGGAGCGATCCACCGCCGCAGGAGGAGGAAGCGGGCCACGGTGGCCAGCCCGTTGGCGAGGCCGAGCACGACCAGCTCGAGAGTCCGGCCGGCACCCGGAGCGAGCAGGCCGAGGAGGCCCACCGAGACGCTGGTGAGGGCGAGCGCCACTCCCAGCGCGACGAGACCCGCAAGCTGGTCCCGGACGGCGTGCGCGCCGCCCCGGACCCCGAACGTCAGGGCGCGATTCGCCGCCGTGTTGCCCACGGAGGTCGCCAGCAGGGCCACCGCGTTCGAGACCAGTGGATCCACGGCCAGGCGGAGCGCGGCATACAGGCCGACGTAGGCGAGCGTGCTGGCGACGCCGATCGTGCCGAACGTCGCGGCCTGGCGCACCGTGCGCCGGGAGGCGCCCTTCCCGAGCCGGCTGCCGGCGCCGGGTCCGGCGGGCCGGGCGGCGGCCGTTGGCCGCGCCGACGCAGGCGCGACCGGCAGCGCCCGGGAGATGACGGGCCCGGTCATCACGAGCCGCCCGACGTCGCGTGGCCCGCGCCGCTCGCGCCGGTGACCTGCGGGGCGGACGTGCCGCTGGTCGCGGTCGTCCCGGCCGGGCCGGCGGTCGCGCCGGGGTTCGTGAAGGCGGCGATCGGGACGTCGATCGACGTGGCCGTCGTCTTCGGGCCGGAGCTCGTGAAGGCGGCCAGCCCGCCGAACCCGGCGACGCCGACGACGCCAGCGACGGCGATCGTCGCGGTGAGCCTGTTCATCCGCTCGGCCGCCCGCTGCCGGGCCGCCAGGTCGAGGGGGGCGGGGCGGTTCGTGTTCATGCCCGGAGTCTCCCGGGGGATGTCTTTCGAACCGATTACGCGGCCCGTGCGACGCGGCGGATCCCGGTCGGGCGGCCGAACGCGCCGCGTCGCCTCAGCGTCCGGTCGGGGCCGCCCCGTCGCCCAGGTGCACGCGCGGCCAGCTGACAGCCATGCTCGCGCCGCCCAGCGAGGACGTGCCGACGCGCCAGCGCCCGCCGCTCGCCCGCACGATGGAGTCGGCGATCGCGAGGCCCAGGCCGGCGCCGCTCCCGCTGGAGGAGGCCCGCTGGAAGCGGTCGAAGATCCGCTCGCGCTCCTCGATCGGGATCCCCGGCCCGCTATCGTCCACCTCCAGCTGGACCCGGCCGCCTTCGCTGCCGATCGCGATCCGGACGCTGCCGCCGTCGGGCGCGTACTTGCAGGCGTTGTCCGCGAGGACGCCCAGGAGGCGGTCCAGCCAATCCGTCGGGATCGCCACGACGTGGTCCCCGGGCTCGACCGCCACGGTCAGGGAGAGGTGGCGCGCCTCCGCCCGGACGGCGAACCGGTCCGCGGTCGCCTCGGCCAGGACGCTGACATCCACAGGTTCAGCGGTGGGCGCGCCCCGAGTGGCGTCGAAGCGGGCCAGCCAGAGCATGTCCTCGATGAGCGTGTGCAGGCGCCGGCTCTCGCGGGCGATCCGGTCGAATGCGTCGCGGTCGGCCGTCGGCTCGCGTGGTCCGGTCAGGGCCAGGCTGGTCTGGGCCTCGATGACCGACAGGGGGGTGCGCAGCTCGTGGGAAGCATCGGCGGTGAAGTCGAGCTGGCGCTGCCGGGCACGCTCGATGGGGGCGGCGACGCGCCGCCCGATCGCCACGGCGCCCCCGAAGACGAGGAGCAGGAGGAGGGGCCCGATTGCGAACTCGGCCACGAGCACGGTCGCCTGGGTCTCGGTGACCTGCGCCGTGATCTGCCCGACGATGACCGTGCTCGTGCCGGCGCTGCCGACCACGATCCGCACGTCGGTGCCGCCGACGCTCACCGTGGTCGGAGCCGTCGCCCGGGCGGCGGCCGGGGGGAGCTCCGCGCCCGACGTGTTCGAGAGGATCGTGCCATTGGCCTGGATCGTCCAGACGAGCGTGGTGGGGCCGTACGGACGGTCGGGCGGGGGTGCCTCGAACCCGCCCCCGGGCTGGGGCCGGCCGGGGTCGGTGATCCGGTGGAGCGTGTCCAGGAGCCGCGAATCCAGCTGGCTCGTGAGGACGTTCGTGACCGCGAGGAAGACGACTGCGGCGACCGCCAGGTAGAAGAGCGCGACGATGCCGGTCGCCCCGAGGGCGACCCTGACCGAGGAGCCGCGGACGTCGTCGCGCGGGCCGTTCGCGACGGCGCTGCTCATTCCTGCTCCAGCCGGTAGCCGGCCCCGCGAACGGTCACGATCCGGACGCCGGCGCCCGGCAGCTTCGCCCGCAGGCGGCTCATCTGGACGTCGATCGCGTTCGAGCCGAGGGGATCCGTCTCGTCGCGCCAGGCGTGCTCGGCGATCGCCTTGCGGTCCACGACGGCCGGCGAGCGGCGCATGAGCAGCTCGAGGATGTTGAACTCCGTCGCGGTCAGCGGCAGCGCCTGCTGTCCCTGCGAGATCTCGCGCCGGACCGGGTCCAGGACCAGGCGGCCGCGCTCGACCGTGGCGCCGTCGACGCCCCGCGGCCGGCGCTGGAGCGCCCGGATCCGGGCCAGCAGCTCACCGAAGTCGAACGGCTTCACCAGGTAGTCGTCGGCACCGGTGTCCAGGCCGTGGATCCGGTCGGTCGGCGTATCCCGGGCGGTCAGCATGAGCAGGCCCGTCGGACGGCGCTGCCGGCGGGCCCAGCGGACGACGTCGATCCCCTCGGCGCCCGGCATCCGCCAGTCCAGGACGGCGACGTCGTACTCGTACCACTTGAGCTGGTCGATCGCATCGTCGCCGCGCTCGACGGCGTCGACCTGGTAGCCGGCCCGCTCGAGGCCCATGACCAGGAGCTCGCGCAGGCCGGCATCGTCCTCGGCGACCAGGATCCGCATCGGCGGGTCAGAGACGGGCGGCCGGGCCGCCCGCGATCGTGCGTGGGGTGCGCATGGCCGCCATTATCGGCGTCGCCGGCGCCCGGTTCCGCCGGCTCCGGACCCGGACGGCCACGGCGAGCCCCAGGGCGGCCAGGCAGCCGGCGTCGATGGCCAGCATCCAGGGGGCCGCGGCATCGGTCCCGGTCCCGATCCCGTGCAGGAAGGCGATCGGCCAGGCCGCGTAGGCCAGCCAGTGGATGGCCCGCCAGGCCTTCGGGCCGATGCGGTTCCGGTACAGGCTGGTCACGAGCAGGGCCAGGTCGATGTCGAGGGCGACGACGCCCAGGGCCACCCAGACGGGCCGGTAGCCGGAGGCGAACGGGACCAGCGCTGCCAGCACGCCCAGGTTCACGAACGGGTCGAGGACGGCCGTGACGACGTGGATCGCCAGGAAGGCGACCGAGAGCAGGGCCAGGTTCCTGTGGAACGCGGTCGTCGCGAAGCGCGGCCAGGCCGCCGACTGCCAGCGCAGGGTCACGAGGATCCCCAGGTACATGACCCCGGTGAGCAGGAGGAGCGAGACGATGCCCGCTCCCCGGGTCGCGAACCACAGGATCTGGGTGTTCATCGGGCTGCCCCCAGGCTGATCGGGGAGGGGGCCGGATCCCTGGGGGGCTCCGGCCAGCCGGCGAGCCGGACCACCGAGCCGTCCAGGGCGACCAGCCGGGCCGGAAGGCCGAGACGCTCGAGCCAGGCGGGCGCGGCATCGCCGAGCACGATCGACGCCGTCGAGGCGGCGTTGGCGTCCGCGCAACAGGCCGCGACGACCGAGGCCGTCCGCCAGGGCCCGGCGACCGGCTGCCCGGTGGCCGGGTCCACCAGGTGGTGGCGGGTGATGCCGCCGCGGGTCCAGGTCCGGACCGTCGTGCTGGAGGTGGCGATGGCCCCGCCATCGAGGCGGACGAGCTCCCCGGGACCGGCGGGGTCGGCGGCGCTGTCGTCGGTCACGAGGATCCGCCAGCCGCCGGCCGGCCCGGCCCCGTCGAGCGCGATGTCGCCGCCCAGGCTGACCAGCACGCCGCCCCGCCCGACAGCGTCCAGCGCGGCCTCGGCCGCGAGGTCGGCGGCGAGGCCCTTGCCGGTCGCTCCGAGATCGAGCTCCACGCCCCGCGGGACGCGCAGCTGGCGCGAGGCAGGGTCGAAGCGGACGGCTTGCCAGCCGGCGATCGAGGCGAACGTCCATGACGCGGCCGCCGGGTTCCCGGCAGCCGGGAAGGCGGCGGGGGAGGGGCCGAGGACGCACGCGGTTCCGCCGTCGCGCCGGAGCCTCGCGAAGTCGTCGTCGTAGCCCAGCAGGCGGAGCGTCCGTCCGATCGTCGGGTCCACGGCGCCCCCGGTCAGCCGGGCGGCCCGCAGGGCGGTCCCGATGGCGCGCGCCAGGAGCGGGCTCACGGCGTGCACACGACCCGCGTCGTCGTTCAGGACGGACAGCTCGCTGTCGCGCCGGAAGCGGGAGTAGGCCGCGTCCACGTCGCGGAGCACCCGGGCGACGGCCTCGCGGGCCAGCTCGAGGAGCTCGGGCTCGGTCACGATCAGGTGGACCGAGGTGCCCAGCGCCCGCCAGGTCGCCCCGGCGACGGCCGGAGTGGTCCGCGCCGGCTCGGCGGTCGCCCCCGGCGGCGCGGGCGGCGGGGCGTCGGGCGCATCCGGGGCGACCTGCCACCGGGCGGTCGGGCTGGCCGGCAACCCCGAACGGCGCGGGGCCAGCGGAGCGTTGGCGACGTGGGCCACGGTGGCGCGCGCCGGTCGAGCGACGGGTCGGGTCTGGCTGAGGTCGAGCGCTGTCATGCCCGGAGTCTCCGAGGGCGATCCTTTCGAGTGGATGACGACGCCGCGCCAGGCCCGCCCGCGCCCGCGGCCGAGGCGCCAGCAGGAGGGCGCGCCCGCCGGCTCAGAACGACACGAACTGGAGCCCCCAGATCGCGACGAGCCCGTAGACGTTCACGATGACGCCGGCGACGAGCGCCCCGCGGGCCAGCCGGTCGAGCCGGTCGCGGAGGGTCAGCGCCAGGGCCAGCCACAGGTAGGGCAGCGCGTCGAGGATGAAGCGGTACCCGAACTGGGTGAACCCGACCGCGCCGTGCATCAGGTCCGGCAGGAGCGTCAGCGTGGACGCGACGAGGCACCAGGCGACGAGCGGGTCGCGGAGGCGGGCGCGCAGCAGGAACAGGAGGGCCGGCATCGTCACCACGATCGACGTGCCCATCCAGTTCGGGCGCAGCCAGGGTGGCTGGTCGACGAAGTCGAACGTCCGCACGAACATGGCGTAGAGGTTCCGCGGGACGTACGTGACCGACTCGATTCCCTGCGCGAACCAGGGCTCCGAGAGGACCCCCGCACCGGTCACAGGGTCGGCGATCAGCCCGTAGCCCATCTCGAACGGCGACCCGAAGCGGACGAGGTCGTAGAGCCCGAGCGCCGCCAGGGGCAGGGCGAGGCCGGCGAGGAACCCGGCTGCCGACCCGAGCGCTGCCCTGCGCGGGACCGGCGCACCGCCGGCCCGGCCCGCGTAGAGCGCGACGAGGAGCGGGGCGGCGAGGAAGGCCGGCAGGCGCGCCCCCGTGGCCAGGCCCAGGAGGACCCCGGCGGCCCACGGGCGACGCCGGTCGAGGGCGAGGCGGAGCGCCCCGAGGGCGAGCGCCAGGGCCAGGACCTGGGGCAGGTGGTGCTGGCCCCCGGTCGCCGCGACCCACAGCAGCTCGGACCCGGACGCGAAGGCCAGGATCAGCCAGAGCGCGGTCCGCCGCGCCAGCCCGACGCGGAGCAGGACGCTCCACATCAGCGCGACCCCGATTCCGCCGGCGATCGCGGAGCTCCAGTTGGTGTCGACGAGCCCGGGGCCCAGCACGGCCACGAAGGGGAGCAGGAAGAGCGCCGGAACCGGCGGGAACGGGCTGTACCATCCCCCGCCCGCGCGCGGGACCATCTCCAGGGCGGGCAGCGCGGCGATCACGTGGAGCCGGCCGTGGAGGAACGCGTCGGCCAGCGGCACGAACGAGTCGGCCACGATCCAGGGTCCAGCGAGCCCGTACGCGAGGGCCGACCCGAGCAGCAGGAGCGGACCCGCGTGCGCGTCCGCAAGGCGCCGAATCCCCGTGGCCATTCCGATTCGCGAGTGTAGGACTGCCGATCCAGCGACTCCCGACCGGCCGCCGCCAG
This sequence comes from uncultured Chloroflexia bacterium, assembly GCA_963801445.1. GTDB lineage: Bacteria > Chloroflexota > Limnocylindria > Limnocylindrales > CSP1-4 > CTSoil-043. Next base: position 231,297 of record CAWDEW010000009.1, read on the forward strand.
CCCGGTCCGGTCGCGCCCGAGCGACGTGGCGTACCCTGCGGGGGTGACGCACGAAGACGAACCCCAGCCCGGACCCGCGCCCGCGGACGGCCCGCCCCCCGGCTCCGAGCCCGCCCTCGAGGCGACGGACGGGTTCGCGGCGCTGGGCCTCGTGCCCGCCCTCCTGGGCACGCTCGCCGGGCTCGGGTACGAGGAGCCGACGCCCGTCCAGCTGGCCGCGATCCCGCCCCTCCTCGCCGGTCGCGATGTCCTCGCCGAGGCCCCGACGGGGACCGGGAAGACGGCCGCGTTCGCGCTGCCCGTTCTCCAGCGGCTGGCGGCCGGCGGTCTCGGTCGCGCCGGCGAGGGGAGCGTCCTCGCGCTTGTCCTGGTCCCGACCAGGGAGCTGGCGATGCAGGTCGCCGAGGCGGTCCACCGGTACGGAAGGGACCTCGGCGCCCGGGTCCTGCCGATCTACGGCGGCCAGGCGATCGGCCAGCAGCTCCGCGGCCTGCGGCGCGGCCTCGACATCGTCGTCGCGACGCCCGGGCGGGCGGTGGACCACCTCACCCGGGGAAGCCTCCACCTCGAATCGGTGGAGGTCGTCGTCCTCGACGAGGCCGACGAGATGCTGGACATGGGCTTCGCGGAGGAGCTCGACGCGCTGCTCAGCGCCACTCCGGCGACACGCCAGACGGCGCTCTTCTCGGCCACGATCTCGCCGACGATCGCCCGGGTGGCCAGCCGGCACCTGCGCGAGCCCGTTCGCGTCTCGGTGCGACCGGAGCGGGTGGCGGCCGACGAGACCGGTCGCGTGCGCCACGTCGCCTACGTCGTGCGCGGCGCCGACAAGCTCGCGGCGCTCGGCCGGATCCTCGACGTCGAGGACCCCGCGGCGGCACTCGTCTTCGGGCGGACCCGGGGCGAGATCTCGGATCTTGCCGAGGCGCTCAGCGGGCGCGGCCACGACGCCGCAGCGCTCCACGGCGGCATGTCCCAGGAGCAGCGCGATCGGGTCATGTCCCGCTTCCGCGACGGCGCGCTGGACGTGCTCGTGGCCACCGACGTCGCAGCCCGCGGCCTCGACATCGAGCATGTCTCGCACGTCATCAACTTCGACGTCCCGTCATCGCCGGACACCTACATCCACCGCACCGGTCGCACGGGTCGGGCGGGGCGGGAGGGCGTCGCGATCACCCTCGTCGAGCCGCGCGAGCATCGGCTCCTGCTGAACATCGAGGCAGCGACCCGCCGGCACCTCGAACGGGCGACCCTGCCGACGCTGGCGGACCTTCGCGAGCGGCGCCTCGACCTGCTCCGTGGCAACCTGCGCGAGCGCCTCGGGGAGGGCGGCCTGGAGCGCTACCAGGGCGTGGTCGAGGCGCTGGCCGACGAGTACGACGCGGTGGAGATCGCGCTCGGCGCGCTCGCCCTGGTGGACGCGGCCAGCGCGCGAGACGACGAGGAGGTCGAGATTCCCACCGCCATGCTGCCGATGCCGCGGCCTGCCGGCCCCGGATCCCGCGCTGTCGGTGGTGCTGGCTTCCGCGGGCGTCCCGGCGGCGATGCCTCGGACCGCATGTCCCGTGGAGCACGCCCCTTCCCGGGCTCCCGCCCGGGCGGGGACGGCGGCCCGGGGCGTGCCGGACCGTGGGTGAGGCTCTACGTCGCCGCTGGTCGCCGGGCGGGGATCCGGCCGGGCGACCTCGTCGGCGCCATCACGGCCGAGGCCGGCGTGCCGGGCAGCACGATCGGGGCGATCCAGATCGCCGACGCGTTCTCGCTCGTCGACGTCGCGGAGGAGGCCGCGGACCGGGTCGTGCAGGCGCTGCGCGGCGCCACGCTGCGGGGCCGGACCTTCCCCGTCCGCTTCGACCAGGGCCCGCCGGCCCCGGCCCGCCCGCCGGGAACCGCGCCATCGTCGGGCGAGTGGACACCCGGCCCGCCCCGTCCGGCTCCGACGCCCCGGCCGGGCGCCCAACGGCCGGCGCGCCCGCGGCCGTCCGGCCCGCGGCCGTCCGGCCCGCGACCGCTGCGCAGCACCGATACGTAAGCGTATCCGCACGGTTCGTCACCGCTGACGGGACAGGCGCCGAATCCCTGCCCCGGCCTCCCCGGTGCCGCGCCCCCGGGTCAGCCCGAGGCTCGGACCGCCCGGAGCGCCGCGTCGGCCGCCGAGACCATGAACGCGTAGTCCGCGCCGACGGTCACGAAGCTGAAGCCCTGGGCTCGGCGGGCAAGCGCGACGTCGGCCGTCGGGGTCCAGATCCCGACCGGGATGCCGGCTGCGCTGCCTCGCTCCAGGACCTCGGCGATCGCGGCCTCCACGGCGGGGTGGCCGAGGTCGCCCGTGTGGCCCAGCGATGCCGCCAGGTCGTTGGGGCCGATGAGCAGGGCATCGACTCCGGGCACGCGGACGATCTGGTCGAGGGCCGCGAGCGCCTCGCGCGTCTCCACCTGCGGGCAGCAGGTGACCAGGTCGTTTGCTTCCGCGACGTAGCTCCGCCGGCGGCCGTAGTCGGCCACCCGCCGGGGGGCGATCCCGCGGAGGCCGACCGGCGGGTAGCGGCACGAGGCCACGGCCCGTTCGACGTCGGCGACCGTGCGGATCTGCGGGACGACGACGCCCGAGGCGCCGGTATCGAGCGCGTGCATGATCCGGATGGGCTCATTGGCCGGGACGCGATAGAGGATCGGCGTCCCCGAGGCACGGGCCGCGATCACGACCTGGAGGAGCTCCGGGGTCCCGATCGGGCCGTGCTCGCCGTCCGGGCAGAGGAAATCGAACCCGGAGCCGCCCAGCGCCTCCGTGACCGTGGGATCCAGGAACGTGATCCAGGAGCCCACCAGGAAGTCACCCGAGGCGAGGCGGGCGCGCAGGTCGGGGGCGTAGGGAGTCGGATCGCTCATTGCTGCAGTGTGCATCGGCGACCGTCCGCCGGCGCGCCCGACAGCCCTGCCTCATGATGATGGGCAGGGCCGGGCCGATGTCGTGGTCCGGCGAGCGGGGGAGGCACCAATGGCCAGCGGCACCGGCACGCGCGAGGACCCCTGGAACCTGGCCACCGCCAACGGCGGGTCGGCGTACCAGATGTACCGGGACGAGACGGCCGACCCACCGCTGCTCGTCTGCCTGGTCGGCTCGACCAGGCTGACCTACCAGCTGCAGTGCATCGACGACCTCGGCGCATGGCTGAAGGCGCAGGGCGACTGGATCCCGCTGGGAGGGGCCGACGAGCAGAAGCCGGCGCCCGAGGGGTCGGTCGAGGCCTGGGGCCGCTCCGAGGCAAACCCGGTGGGCGGCTGGTACGGGACCCGCAAGGGGTACCGGGGCCGGTTCGGCGTCTACGTCCCGCCGTTGCTGGAGGCGCTGGGGCTCGTCGAGCTCGAGCACAATCTGAAGAACAACCGGGTCCGGGCTCGCTGAGCGCGCTCGCGCCCCCCGAGTGGTCGCAGCGCCGATGAGAAGTCGCTCCGGCGGCGCCCGCCTGCCCGGCGGCGCGCCGGGCGCTACCCTCAACCCATGAGCCCATCCCTCCCCGCCGCCGGACCCGTTCCCGGCGATCCGACCCGCCACGTCCGCCTCCCGGGCACGCGCAACCTCCGTGACGTCGGTGGGTACGCGGCGGGGCGCGGCAGGCGGACGCGCTGGCGGACGCTGTTCCGGACCGACGCGCTCGACAGCGTTCCGGATGCGTCGCGGGAGCAGGTGCTCCACCTCGGCATCCGCTCCATCGTCGACCTGCGCTGGCCGCACGAGCTCGAGGCGTCGCCCAGCGTGTTCGCGGGCGACCCGCGCGTGCGCTACCGCAGCATCCCGCTGCTGGAGGACGACCCGACACCCGTGATCGGGCTGGCTGCCACCTACCGGCTCATGCTCGACGAACGGTCCGAGCAGCTGGCCGAGGTCGTGGGCACGATCCTCGAGCCGGGTGGGCTCCCGGTCGCGATCGGCTGCGCGGCGGGCAAGGATCGGACCGGCGTCACGATCGCCCTGCTCCTCTCGGCGGTCGGCGTGCCGGCCGAGGTGATCGTCGCCGACTACGTGATGACCGGGCCGGCCTTCTCGCGCGTCGACCACGACCCGCACTTCCGCGACTGGCGGGCGATTCCGCAGGAGCTGGAATGCCCGCCCGAGCACATGCGGGCCATGCTCCAGCACCTCGAGGTCCGCCACGGCGGCGCGGCCGCGCTCCTGCGGCGGGCCGGCATCTCGCCGGGGGACCTGGATCGCCTCGCGGACCTCCTGACCGAGCCGATCCCGGGCTGACCCGGGGCAGGCGGGGGCGCACGCGGGCCCGGCCCTCGCGCGGCCTCAGGTCCCGGCGAACGCGAACGAGCGGACGATCGGCAGCGCGGCCGTCACGAAGTCGCCAATGAGCGTTCCGTCGAAGGCGTCGACGTCGACCACGACGAGCCCGCCGCCCGGCAGGTCCAGGAGGTCGAGCCGCAGGCGCTCCGTTCCCGCGATCACCCACCGGTAGGTGGAGGCCCCGCTGACGAAGAGCGGGACCGTCGGGAGCCCGTTCGCGAACGGGCAGGACGACTTCCATCCGGGCGCGATCGCGAGGTCCAGCTCCGTGCCCCGCAGGCTCCCCACCGTCACCAGCTTCGGCGTCGAGACGACGAGCCCGGGTCGCGCCCGGATCCAGGTGACCAGGTCCGACGAGAGCGTTCCGACGCTGGGCTCGGGAACGGTCGGGCAGGTGGCGTCCTGGGATGCCGCGCGCGGGTCCCGGAAGAGGCTCAGCGAGACGGCCTCGGCACCCGCCGGGCGGAGCTCGAAGTAGTCGGCTTCGTCGGCCGGGTTCTCCCATCCGGCCGGCACGGTGAATGTGACCGCCGGCTGGAACTGCTTCGACGCGTGCAGCCCGGGCGCGAGGGGCGGGATCGACGAGGCGGCAGGGGACGCCGACGCCGGAGAGCCGCAGGCCGCGACGACGGCGGAGGCGGCGAGCAGCGAGGCGAGGCGGCGGAGCACGAGGTCCCTCCGGATGGGGTCGGCGGCGGGCGCGACCGCCCTGCCGCGGCGATGCGAAGTCTACCGGCCGACGGGGTCGATCGAGGTGGCGTCCGGCACGGCGGCCCCGCCCGTCCGCCCGCCGAGCAGCCCGAGCGCGCCGAGCGAATCGCGCAGGGAGGCGGCGCCGGTGAACACGATCCCGTGCATCCCGAACGCCTCGGCGACCCGGACGTTCGCGGCCAGGTCGTCGACGTACACGAGATGGCGTGGGTCGAGGCCGCAGGCGTCCAGCAGCCAGCGGTAGACGCGGGGGTCGGGCTTGGCCGCGCCAACCGCGCCGGAGACGACGATCCGCTCGAACCAGCCCAGGAAGTCGTACCGGAGCCGCGTCTCCTCGAACGTGTCCGCGGCCCAGTTGCTGAGCGCGTACAGGGGCACGCCGGCGGCCCGCAGCTCGGCCAGGACGGCCACCGAGCCCTCGATCGCGCCTCCCAGCATCTCGCTCCAGCGCTCGCGGTAGGCGACGATCAGGTCGCGCTGCGCCGGGTAGGCCGCCACCAGCTCCGCGATCGCGTCGGACCACGGCCGTCCGGCGTCCTGGCGGGCATTCCAGGCGCTCGTGCAGACGGTCGCCAGGAACTCCTCGACGGCGGCGTCGTCGGGCAGCAGCCGGCGATAGAGCAGGCGTGGGTCCCAGTCGATCAGGACGCCACCAAGGTCGAACACGACCCCGTCGATCGCCCGGGCGCTTCCCGGGGGCGATCCGGGGCCGGCTTCGGGCCGTGCGTCGCGGCGGATCACGAACGCGAGCCGGACGCCCGGAGGCGGAGATCGGTCACGGCGCGTTTCACCTCGAGCAGCGTGCGTCTGTCCGGCAATCGTACCCGCCGGCCGCTGGCGGCCCGTCAGCAGCCTTGGCGGTCCCCGCGTATCGTCGCGCCAGCGCGCCGGCATCCGATCGGGGCGCTGGCGCGATGTGATAGGCAGATGACACCGAACCAGGCTGGCTCCACATCCGTACCGGGACGGGACTCGCGCGGCCCGCGCCTCGCCGCAGCGCTGGCGGGCGCGCTTGCCGCCGGCGCGGCGATCGCGACCGGGGAGCTCGCCGCGGGGCTGATCCCTGGCGCGCCGTCCCTGATCATCGCGGTCGGGACGCTGGTCATCGACCTCCAGCCCCCCGGGGCGAAGGACCTCGTGGTCGGCCTGTTCGGCACGAACGACAAGCTGGCCCTCGGCGTCCTGATCGTGGTCGCGGCGCTTCTCGTCGCCGCGGGTCTGGGCAACGTCGCGTGGCGCCGGTGGCGCACGGGCGCCGCCGGGTTCGGCGCGTTCGGGGCAGTTGCCCTGTTCGCGGCGCTGCGCGAGCCGCTCGTCAGCCCGGCATGGGCCATCGCGACGGCCGTCGGCGCGACGGCCCTGGGGCTCGCGATCCTGCGCCTGCTCCTGGAGGCGTCGGGCTCCCCGTGGGCGGGCGCCGCGCTCGCGAGCGGGTCCGATGGCGTCCCCGCGACACCCTCGATGCCCGAATGGGATCGCCGCCGCTTCCTGGTCCGCGGGACCGCCGTGGCGCTCGGCTCGGTCGGCGTGGGTGCCCTCGGGCACCTCCTCCTCGATGCCCGCGTGGGCGGGCCGGGCTCCGCGGCGGCCGCGGCGCCATCGCTGCCGCCCCCCATGTCGCCCGCGCCCGACCTGCCTGCCGGAGCCGCCCTGGACGTGCCCGGCATCACGCCCCTGGTCGTGCCCAACGACCGGTTCTACCGGATCGACACTTCGCTGCTCGTGCCCCGCGTCGACGTCTCGACCTGGCAGGTCACCGTGAAGGGGCTGGTGGACCGCCCGGTCACCCTGCGCTACCAGGACCTCCTGGCGATGCCGATCTTCGAGCAGTACGTCACGATCGCCTGCGTCTCGAACGTGGTGGGCGGGGACCTCGTGGGCAACGCCCTCTGGTCGGGCGTCCACCTGCGGGACGTCCTCGCCATGGCCGGCGTCCGGGCCGGCGCGACCCAGGTCGTCGGGCGCTCCGTCGACGGCTTCACCGTGGGCTTTCCCACCGCGTGGGCGATGGACCCGGGCCGCGACCCGATGATCGCCCTGGGCATGAACGGGACGCCGCTGCCCACGGAGCACGGCTACCCGGCGCGCCTGATCGTGCCCGGCCTGTTCGGCTACGTGAGCGCCACGAAGTGGCTGGCCGAGATCGAGCTGACGACGCTCGAGGCGTTCGACGCGTACTGGGTGCCCCTGGGCTGGGCCAAGGAGGCGCCGATCCTGACCCAGTCACGGATCGACGTGCCGCGCGACGGCGCCCGCGTCGCGGCCGGCGTGGTGGCCATCGCCGGCGTCGCCTGGGCCCCGGATCGCGGCGTCTCGGCCGTGGAGGTCCGCATCGACGGCGGAGCGTGGCAGCCGACGACCCTGTCGGCTGCGGTTGCCAGGGCCGCCTGGGTCCAGTGGCAGGTGCCCTGGGACGCGGCCGCGGGCGACCATCGGATCGAGGTCCGGGCCACCGACGGGACCGGCGCCGTGCAGGCCGCGGACGTCACGCCTCCGGCACCGGACGGAGCCCGCGGCCATCATGCCATCACGGTGGCGGTGGGCTGACCCGGGCGGCGCGCCGCGGCCGGCGCGGCCCGGCGACGCGACCGCGCTGGCCACGCCGCCGGGCTTGCGCCTCGGGCCCCGGCCCTACATCGCCTCGAAGGTCTCGCAGACCTCGATCGACGCGCCCCCCGCGAGGACCGGGCAGCCCTTCGCCAGCGCGACCGCCGCGTCGAGGCTGTCCGCGCTGATGATGCTGTAGCCGCTGAGCGTGCCGCCGTCGCGCACGGAGCCGTCCGCGCCGATCGTGCGGGCGTGCCCGACGGGGTTGCCCTGGTCGGCCGTCGCCGGGCCGAGCTTCGTGAACCAGGCTTCCCACGCTGCCATGACCTGGGCCTGGGCAGCCTCGCCCTCGGGCATGCCGCCGCCCCGGTATGCGAGCAGGTACTTCGCCATCGCTGGTGTCCTCCGGATCAAGCGGAGCCGGCGAGAGCGGCTCTCATGGGGACGACGATCGGGGCTCCCCGGAATCGACATCCGCGAACAGCCCGGCTCGAGACGGCGTCGCGAGCGCCGAGGGAGGTCGGTCGGCCCCTCGCCCCGGGCCCTCCGGATCGAATCGGGGGCCCTCTCGCCCCCGCGCGACGGTCCGAACCCGGGCCGCTCGGCCCTGTCCGCCCGAGCGGCCTGCGACGACCATCGGTCCGCACGGTCGCGACGACCGACGCCGCCACCGTCGCCCGGAGGTTGATCCGCGATGCCAGCGCTCGTCGTGTACGACTCGGTCTTCGGCCACACGGAGCAGATCGCCCGGGCCGTCGCCGCCGAGCTCGGGGAGGACGTCGAGGTTCGCGCGGCCCAGACTCTCGGGACCCTCAAGGGCCCCAAGTGGGACCTCCTCGTGGTGGGCGGCCCGACGCACCGGCACGGGCTCAGCGACATCATGGCCCACGCGCTCGACCGCCTGGGTCGCGAGATGCCCCCCGGCATCTGCGCCGCCGCGTTCGACACTCGGTACCGGGTCATGAAGCTCCTGAGCGGCTCGGCCGCCGAGGGGGCGGTCCACCGGATGCGCGACGCGGGCCTCGCCGTGGTGGTCGCGCCGGCCAGCTTCTTCATGCTGATGGAGCGCCCGCCGCGGGGCGAGGAGCACCACTTCGAGCACGAGGAGCTGGCGGTCGGCGAGGTCGAACGAGCGGCTGCGTGGGCCCGGACCGTGCGCGCCGCGGCGGCCGCGGCGAACGCGCCGGACTGAAAGGCAGGCGACCCGGCGTCGTACGCTAGCGTCATGAGCGTCTTCGGTCACACCGGCTCGTCGCCCGCGCCATTCGACGCCGTCGACGGCCATCGTCTCGCGGGCTCGGCCTGGGATCACCCGCTCCATGGCATCGCGGTGGAGGAGCTGGTCCGGCCTGGGGACGGGCCGATCGCCGGCGTCTTCACGCTGGACGCGCAGCCGCGGGTGGGCGAGGGGATCACCGGCACCGTCCGCCTCCGGGCCGGCCAGCGGGTCGCCGCCCGCGGGGCCGCGCTGCGCCTGGTCGGCCTCAAGCTCGTGGAGCAGAAGAAGTCCCGCTCCAACACGGACGGCCAGGGTCACGTCACCTCGACCGAGGAATGGGTCGAGGCGAACGGCGAGCTGTTCATCCACGACGCCTTCCCCGAACCCGCAATCCCGGCGGGCCTGGAGCCCGGCCAGGAGTGGGAGGCCCGGTTCGCCGTGCCGGCACCGCCGCTCGGTCCGCCGACGGCGCACCTCGGCGAGGCGATCGTCGCCTGGGCCCTCGAGGTCCGCTGGGACATCCCCCACGGAACGGACCATTTCGTGGCGGTCAACCTGCCCCTGGCCCAGCACCCGGACCTGCTCCGGGCGGGCGTGGGCAAGCAGGGCGGGACGAGCCTGTTCGACACCGTGAGCGTCGACGGCGCGACGATCCACGTCTCGACGCCGCTCCCGGCGCCGGCCGGCTCCGAGATCGGGATCGTCGTCAGCTGGCCGGGCGCGCCCTCCGGACGCGGCGCGCGGGTGGAGCTCCACCGCCACACGAACGTCCCGAACGGGCAGGAGGCCACCATCGCCAGCGCGCCCGTCGCGATCGATGCGCTCAAGGCCGGCACGACCGAGGCACGCCTCGTCATCCCGCCCGGATCCGCGCCCTCGTTCGACGGGGCCGGCCTGGAGATCCGCTACGTGATCCGGGTGCTCGTCGACCGCGCGTTCCGGGCCGACGCCGCGATCGAGCGGCCGGTCGGCCTCAGCTGACGGCGGCGAGCGGCACGGTACGGGTCAGGCGCGAGCCGCGCTGACCCGGTCCTTCCCCGGAACGTACCTCCGTACCGGGACAGCCGGTCGCGCGGCACGGCACCATGAGCCTGCCGCGCGATCCCGGGCGTCGCGGCCCGAACTGGAGTCCCATGCGTCGCGCCCCGCTCGTCCTCGTCGCCGCGCTCGCCGTCCTGCTGGCGGGAATGCTGGTGGTCCGCCCCTGGACCCAGCCCACGGGTTGCGCGGGGGCGCCGCCCGGCTCCTGCACCCGGGTGCTCTTCATCGGCAACAGCTACACGTTCGTCAACGACCTCCCGGGCAGGTTCGCCGCGCTGGCCCACGCCGGCGGGCACCGGACGGAGGTCGCGATGGTCGCCAACGGCGGAGCGACGCTGGCGGGCCTGCTCACGGCGAAGGAGACGGCTGACGCCCTCGTGCCCGAGCGCTGGGACGACGTCGTCCTGCAGGAGCAGAGCGAAGTCCCCTCCGTGGCAACCGCACGGACCCAGGTCATGTACCCGGCGGTGCGCACCTTCGCCGACCGGATCCGGATCGTCGGGGCCCGCACCATCCTCTTCCTGACCTGGGCCCACCGCGACGGGTGGCCCGAGAACGGCCTGCCGAGCTACGGGACGATGCAGGACCAGGTGACCCTGGGCTATCTCGCGATCGGCCACGAGCTTGGGGCACCCGTCGCCCCGGTCGGGGTCGCCTGGTCGACGGCGCTCCGGGAAGCCCCCCAGGTCACGCTCTGGGCCGCCGACGGGAGCCATCCCGGCCCCGCGGGAACCTACCTCGCGGCGTGCGTCTTCTACGCGACCGTCTTCCACGCAAGCCCCGAGGGCCTGGCCGTTGCGGACGGCGTGTCCGGCGCCGACGGGCGGACGCTCCAGTCGATCGCGGCCCGGGTCGTCCTCGGGGATCCTGCGCGCTGGAACCTGCCCTGAGCCCGGGCTCAGCCCCGGGCTGCGGCGTCGGCCGTCTCGCGGAGGCGGGCCAGGCGCTCCGGCCTGTCCCGGACGAACCGCTCGATCGCGTCGAGGATGCTCTCCCGGTCGAGGTGGGCTTCGGCGATCACCTCGTCGAGGGAGCCGCCGGTCCGCCAGCGGTCGTCCCAGTCGGCGCTCAGCGAGTACTCTTCGACGAGGTCACCTGATGCCCAGTCGCGCATCAGGCGAACGGCGCCGTTCGTGACCACCATGGCGTCCGCCCGGTCCCCGAGGCCGATCACGGCCTCCCGGTAGGCGCCGTCCTGGCGCCGGAACAGCTCCTCGCTGATCGCGGCCACGACCTTCACGTTGAGGCCGCGTCGGTCGAGCTCGTCGAAGAGCCCCACGAGGTTGGAGGTCGTCATCGTGCCCCGCACGAAGACGGTCCCGCCGCGGGGCTGGTCGGCCCGGTAGGGTCGCATCACGTACGCCCCGCGGGCCGCCTCGAAATGGGTCGGGATGCCCAGCGCCTCCCGGTCCGGCAGCGTGATGGCCGGCCGGGTCAGGTGCAGGCAGACGATCGGCACGTCGGTCGAGAACGCCGCGGCGAGGAGGACGGGCACCTCGTTGTACTCCCACGGGTGCAGGTCGATCACGTGGCCGCGCGGGAAGAGCTGCATGACGCCAGGGGAGAAGATCCCGAAATGGGTCCGGGAGTCCTCGGCGGTCTCCGGGCCGGAGTGGCCGGCAACGTAGAGGACCCGGCCGAGCTTGAGCTCGGTGTCCTGGGCGAGCTGGCTGAAGAGGCGCAGGGGCCCGTACTTGAGATAGCTGAACGAGCCGTACGTCGAGCAGGCGCCCCAGTAGCCGTCGAACGCGGCGAACGGGTCGGCCGCGAAGTTCACGCTGGCCAGGCCGGTCAGCAGGCCCGCGTTCGTGAACTCGGTGATCTGGGTCGGCAGGAGGGCGCCCCTCGGGTTCGCATCCCGTTCGTACCAGCCCGCCCCGGGCAGCCCCTCGAAGTCCTTGGCGAACCCGGCCAGGTTGGTCGACTCGGCGAGATCGGCGGAGGCGGCCACGAAGAGCGGGCGGCCGTGGTCGCGCAGGGCCAGGCTGTTGACGTAGGCGCCCCATGCAGCGAGGCCCGCCCGGTTGGGCTGCCGCTCGCCGGGCCTGCCCCAGATCGCCGCCGGATACCGCCGGGCGTCGAAGAGCCGGGGGTCCTCGAAGACGGTCGCCGAGCCGCTGCCCAGGCGCACGCCCGGGATCTCGTCGGGGACCGTCGCCGCGAGGTCGAGGAGCCGGTCGGAGAGCCAGCGGACCAGGCTCTCGTCGCGGCGCAGGACGTTCATGACGACCCGCAGGTTCGCCTCCGCCTGGGCCGCGAGGGCGGCCGGATCGGTCGGTGCCGCCTGGTCGAGGCCCTCGTAGGCGACGCCGTAGCGCTCCATGAACGGCCGTCGCGCGGCCCAGAACTGGGGGGCGTTCATCGGCCAGGGCGTCCCGTGGCTGGGCGCGTCGAGCTTGCCGTAGCCGCGGCCCTTGCGGGTACGGAACCAGGCGACCGACGGCACGTTCGCCGGGTTCTGCCCGCGAGCGGCGTCAAGGATCGCGCGCGTGACCGGGCCCCACTCCATCCCGTCGTCGGTCCCGCTGACGCGCCAGCCGTACGCGGCGAACCAGTCGACCGGGCTGCCCGGGATGACGCTCGAGGCGGAGCGCGCGTCGATCCCGAAGTCGTTCCAGTCGACGAGGAAGACGAGGTTGCCGAGGCCGAGGCCCCAGGCCGTGCTCTTCGTCTCGTGGGCTGCCCCGGGGGTGAGGCCACCCTCACCCTCCACGACGAACACCTTGACCTCGCCGGCGCCGGCCATCCGGAGGGCGAGCGCCTCGCCGGCGGCGGGGGGCATCCCGTGGCCCGATGGCCCCGTGTTCGCCTTGAGGAAGAGCGTCCGACCGGCCATCTCGGCGTGGCCGGGCAGGCCGCCCTTCCTGCGCAGCTGGAGGAGCCATTCCCAGGTGAGCGCCCAGCGGCCGTCGTCGGGGAACGCCCAGCGCTCCAGCCCGGCGGGCCCCTCGAGATCGGCCCGGGCCCGGAGCGCCTCGTTGAGCACGGCCAGCGTCGCGTACACGAGCGGCACCGCGTGGCCGGCGGAGAGCACGAAGCGGTCGGCGAAGCGGAGCCACGGCCGCCGGATGTCCCAGCGCATCGCTCCGGACAGGACGAGGCTGAGGAACAGGTGGGCCTTCGAGCGCGAACCGCCCGGGTGGCCGCTCTGGCGGTAGTTGAGGGCGAGGTCGATGCACTCGTCGACGAGGTCCTTCACGACCTCGTAACGGGCGAAGTCGGCCTCGGCCGAGGCGTAGAGGCGGGCGGCCTCGGGACCGAGCGGGGCGCGGCCGCCATCGATCGCGGGCGCGAGCGGGGCGTCCGCCGGGGCGGCGGCTTCGGCGGCTTCGGCGGCTGGGCGGCTCATCGGGATCCGGCCCGGGCCGCGACGAGCGGCTCGATCACGGCCTCCATCCGGGCCAGCGCCTCGCGGATGTTCGCCCGGGAGTTGGCGTAGGAGAGCCGGATGTGATGGGTGCCCACGCCCCCGAACGCTGTCCCGGCGAGAACCGAGACGCCGGCATCGTTGAGCAGCCTGTCGGCCAGGTCGCGGCCGGAGAGCCCGGTCCCTGAGATCTCCGGGAAGACGTAGAAGGCGCCTGCCGGGAGGAGGCAGCGCACGCCAGGGATGGCGTTGAGCCCGTCGACGATGAGGTCGCGCCGGGCCCGGAACTCGGCGACCATCGCGTCCACGGCGTCCTGGGGGCCGGTCAGCGCCTCGACGGCGCCATCCTGGGCGAACGTCGTCGCGCCCGAGATCGAGTTGATGATGAGCCGGCCGAACCCCTCGACCAGCCAGGAGGGCACGATCCCGTAGCCCAGCCGCCAGCCGGTCATGGCGTAGGTCTTGCTGAAGCCGTCGAGCACGATCGTCCGTTCGGCCATGCCCGGGAGCGCGGCGATCGAGACATGCTCGCCGGAATAGAGCATCCGGCCGTAGATCTCGTCGGAGAGGACGACGAGATCCCGCTCGATGGCGATCGCGGCGATCCGCTCGAGGTCCTCGCGGGTCAGCACGCCGCCGGTGGGATTGGCCGGCGAGTTGATCACGATCAGCTTGGTGCGCGGTGAGACCAGGCCAGCCAGCTCGTCCGGGTCCAGCCGGAAGTCGTTCTCCTGGCGAATCTCGATCGGGACGGGCACGCCGCCCATGAAGCGGGTCACGGACTCGTAGATCGGGTACCCGGGGTCGGGCACGATCACCTCGTCGCCCGGGTCGACCAGGGCCAGGATCGTGTAGTACATGACGCCCTTGCCGCCGACCGTGACGAAGACCCTGCCCGGGTCGACCGGGAACCCCTTGCGAGCGGTCGCGTCGGCCGCGATCGCGGCCCGCAGGTCCGGCACGCCGGGGAAGGGCGGGTAGTGCGTTCGCCCCCCGGCGAGCGCCCGCGCGGCTGCCTCGCGGATGTTCGCCGGCGTGTCGAAGTCGGGCTCGCCGACCTCGAGGTGGATGATGCTTCGCCCGGTCGCGGCAAGGGCGCGGGCCCGCGCGGCGGCCTCGAATGCGGTCTCCGTGCCGATCGTCCTCATGCGCTCCGCGAGCGGCATCGCAGCGTCCTCCTCGGAGGCGCTGTCCGGAGCGTGCTGGGTGCACGATCGACCGAGTCCGGGGCCTCTCTGCGGCCCACGATGGCCTGTCGAACCGATAGCGTCAAGCGCGTCCTTCTTCCGAACCATGAAGCGGGGCTTCACGGTCAGGGCAGCGCGCCCCGCGCTCCCGGGGCATAGCCCTCGGCGAACCGGGCCAGCTCCGCGAGCATCGCCGCCACGGCCGGGTGGGCCCGCCGCTGTGGCTTCACGACGGCCATCACGGTCCGTCCCAGGGGCGGTCGGGCCGCCACGACCGTCGCCCTGATGGCGCGATCGTGGAGCGCGAGGCCGGGCAGGACTGCCACGCCGAGGCCCGCCTCCACGAGCGCGATGATGACGCTGTAGTCCTTGCAGTTGGAGCGCACGTGCGGCTCGAAGCCCGCCGCGCGGCAGGCGCGCAGGGCGACCCCGTAGATCGTGCTGGTCTCCGTGTCCATGATGAACGGGTCGTCGCGCAGGTCCGCGAGCGCGATGGGCGAGCCGACGGACGCGCGAGACGCAGGCAGGGCGAGGTAGATGGGATCCTCGAGCAGGCGGACGACGTCGACCCCGGCTTCGCGCACGAGGGTCGGATCGCCGTACTCGTCCACGACGGCGATGTCCACCTCGTCCCTCTCCAGCGCGCCCAGGCTCTCGTCCGTCTCGAGATCGCGGAGCGTGAGGCGCAGGTCCGGGTAGCGCCGGCCGAGGCTCGCGATGACGGGTGGCAGGATCGCGCGGGCGGCCGTCGGGAAGGCCGCGATCCGGAGCGTGCCCGCGATGGCATCGCGCGACGCCGCGAGGTCGGATTCCGCCGCGACGAGCGCGCCGCTGATCGTGTCCGCGTGGCGGACCAGCACCTGGCCGGCGTCCGTGAGACGGACCAGCCGCCCGTGGTGCTCGATGAGCGGGATGCCGGCCTCCAGCTCCAGGATCTTGAGCTGCTGGGAGACCGCGGACGGGGTGATGGATAGGGCGGCCGCGGCGGCGCGGATGGTGCCCCGCCGGGCCACCTCGCGAAGCAGCTGCAGACGCCAGACCCCGAGCACGACAGGCTCCCGGTACGGTTCGATTGCCGCGGGGCGAGTCTAGCCGCTGCAGGCGGGCGAGCGAGCGACCGGGCATTCACGACCGACGGCTCTGGACATGGGCCAGGGGCACCGGCGAGCCTCAGCCGGGCGGGTGCCGAGGCCCGTGGCGGTGCGTCCCGGAGCACCGGGGGTGATCGGGAATGGCCAGGCGGTCGAGTTGGCCGCGGGTGCGGGCGGGTTTCCTGGCGGCCCTCTTCGTGGCATCCGGCTGCTCGTCCGGCGCACCGGGCGCGTCGTCGAATCTGCCCGGCCTGCCCGGCTTCCCGGGAACGTCAGCGGCGCCGGCAGGCTCGGCCCCGGCCGGGCCGCTCGGACCGGCGGTCTCGGCACCGCCGGTCCTCGCCCTGCCGTCGCCCGTCGTCGTGGCTGGGGTCGGGCCGCCGGCCTGGGTGCAGCCCGGAACGCGCCTCACCTGGTACGGCGCCGCGGCCTCGGTCGCCCAGAGCGGGTACACGTACGTCGAGGATCCCGAGGGCGACTGGGTGGATCCCGTCACCAACAAGCACTATCGGCGCACCGACGAGTCGGGCGAGGGGATGCCCACGGCGGCGGGCGAGGCCTACACCCAGACGGACGTCCTGGCCGTCGAGGGCGCCATCGTCGTGGTCTCGACGGCGCTGTTCAGCCTGGACCTGCTGGCCCACCAGTACACCTGGACGCCGCTCGGCGGCGGGCGCATGGCCGCCGCCGCCGTCGACGGCGCCTGGGTGAACCCCGAGGTGCTCCGCACGATCGATCCCGCGAGCCTGGACGGGATGATGGTCCTGCGCGGCGACTACGTCCTCGCCGGCACCAGCTACCACGCGATCAGCTTCGTGGCGAGCGGGACGGGAAGCTACCAGTCGTCGACCTACGACACCGCCAGCGGAGTGCTGCTCGCGACGAACACGCGGACGGATGGGGCGGCCTCGCCGATCCGCGGGCCGAACGACAACAACCCCGCGGGCAACGTCCAGCTCTCCCTGACCCGGCTCGTCGGCGTACGCCAGCGTTCCCTCGCCGGGACCAGCGCCGCTCCTCCTGGCTGGGTCGCCCCGAACACCCGGCTGGCCTACCGGGGCACCTACACGACGGTGAACCCGCTCGACCCGGGCGCCGGCTCGTGGAGCTACCCGCTCGAGACCGACGTCACGGTCAGGGACGTGGGCGCGACCTGGGCGACGTTCGCCAGCATCACGACGATCGACGTGAACGGGTCCCGGCAGTCCAGCAACACGACCGGCGTGACCGGCTCGACCGGCATCTACTGGTACGACCCGGCCACGCTCGCGACGTTCGGCGGCGGCCAGGTGCTCGACCGGGACCCGGTCACCGGAGCGACCACGACCGTGGAGGCCGTCCAGCCGGGAGGGTCCGGGACGGTGGTCACGCTGGTGACGGCCTGCGACGGCGTCACGGTCCGGCTTGGCTATGAGCTCCAGGGCGGCGCGCTCGTCGCCCTGGAGATCGTCCAGTCGGTGACCGGGACCACCGTTCGGCTCCAGCTGCGCGGCGGTGGCTGACGCCGACGCGCCGGGACTCCGGCGTCCGGCCCGTGCCGGGCGCGGGAGCGCTCGCGGAGCCCGAGGGACGACGGTCGTGGTCAGGCGCCTTCGGGGGCGACGGCCTCTCCCTCCACGAGCCGGAGCAGGTCGATCGTGTCGTTCAAGCGGGCGTTGAAGATCTGTCGGGCGGCATCGAGCAGCTCGAACAGCTCGACGTCCCGAACGCGGTAGATGATCGTGGTCCCGCGGCGCTCCGTGTCCAGGATCTCCCGGCCGCGGAGGACGGCGAGCTGCTGCGAGACGGACGAGCCGGGCACGCCGGTCGCCTCCTGGATCTGCGTCACGCTCAATGGCCCGCCGCGCAGGAGCTCCAGGATCCGGATCCGGAGCGGGTGCGAGAGCGCCTTGAAGAACTCCGCCTTGAACTGGCGAAGGCGCTCCGCGTCGTCGTGGCGCAGACGTTCTGTGGTCATGGCGCGAACGCACCTCCGTGCACGGGCGTTCTCGATTGCCCCCGATACCCGAATTCTGCAGTCTTCAGGAACTTGAATATATAGTAGCCCCCGACGGGTGCCGCGCGACTGCTCGCTCGCGGGTGACGAACTTGATCGAGGGAGAGACGCCGCGATGGCGACCGGGTCGGCGCTCGGAGGTCCGGCGCTGGGGGCGTTGCTCGCGTTGATCGGGGCGCTCCTGGCTGCCTCGACCGCGGCCGGGCTGTTGCCCCACGGCAGGGCCAACCCGGTGGGCCTCTCCCTGGCGCTGGCGGCCCTCGCGTGCTGCGCGATCTTCGTCCTGGGGCTGGCAGCGGTCCTCGGCCTCGGCCCAATCACGGCCGATGCGCTCCAGGTGCTCGGGCTCCCCCTCGTGCACGTCCGCTATGACGCCCTGGCCGGGGTCTTCCTGCTGGCGCTCGGCGCCGCCGGGTGTGCCAGCGCCGTCTTCGGGATCGGCTACGCCACCCGGGGACACGGGAGCGGCGAGCGCCTGGCCGCCGCGTACCCGGTCTTCCTCGGCAGCCTCCTGCTGGTCTTCGGCGCCGACGACGCGTTCGCGTTCCTGTTCGCGTGGGAGCTGATGGCCCTCAGCTCGGCGACCCTCGTGGTCGGGTCGCGGCCCACCCCCGACGTCGCTCGCGCCGGCTTCCTCTATGTCGCCGTGACGCACCTCGCGACGGCCGCGCTGGTGGTCGCGTTCGGGATCCTCTCGGCTGCCGCGGGCACGACCTCCTTCGCCTCGTTCGGCCCCGCGGCCGCGGGGCTCCCCGGTCCCGCGCGCGACGCGATCTTCCTGCTCTTCCTCGTCGGCTTCGGGACCAAGGCCGGTGCGATGCCCTTCCACGTCTGGCTGCCCCGCGCCCACCCCGTGGCGCCCGCGCACGTATCCGCCCTGATGTCCGGCGTGATGATCAAGGCCGGCATCTACGGCCTCGTCCGTCTCGTGCTCGGGACGCTCGGTCCCGGGCCCGAGTCGTGGGGCCTGCTGATCCTCGCGATCGGGGTCGCGTCGGCGGTCCTGGGGGTCCTGTACGCGCTCATGGAGCACGACCTGAAACGGCTGCTCGCCTTCCACAGCATCGAGAACATCGGGATCATCCTGATCGGCGTCGGAGTTGCCTTCGTCGCCGCGAGCGACGGAGCGCTCTCGCTGGCAGCCCTCGCCCTCGGCGCGGCCCTCTTCCACACGCTGAACCATGCGCTCTTCAAGTCGCTCCTCTTCCTGGCCGCAGGCTCCATCCAGACCGCGGCCGGATCGCGCGACCTGAACGTGCTGGGCGGCCTGGCCCGGGCCCTGCCCCTCACGGCGCTGGCGTTCGGGATCGGGGCGGCCGCGATCAGCGGCCTGCCCCCGCTCAACGGGTTCGCCAGCGAGTGGCTGACCTTCCAGGGGCTCCTGGGTGCCGGGCAGACGTCCGCGCTCTCGGCCGTCGCGCGGTCCGGGGCGCTCCTGGGGGTCGGTGCGCTCGCCCTCACCACGGCGCTCGCGGTGGCCTGCTTCGTCAAGGCGACGGGCATGGCCTTCCTGGCCCTGCCCCGGAGCGCGGGCGCGGCGGATGCCCGCGACGTGCACGGCGCGATGCGGGCCTCCACGGCCGCCCTTGCCGCGGCCTGCGTGATCGCCGGCGTGGTCGCCGGGCCGCTCGTCTCGTCGATCATCACCGTCGCGGCCGGAGCGCTGAGCCCGGGCCTGTCGTCCGGCTCCGACGTGAGCGTCACCCTCCTGCCCGTGCCCGGGAGCGGCGCCATCTACGCCGCGGGGTCGCTGGGAGTGCTGACCGCGGCGATCGCGGCCGTCGTCTGGCTCCTCGCCGTCCGGGGCCGGACCGTGCGCCAGGTCCCCACGTGGACCTGTGGCGTGCTCCCCGAGCCCGCCTTCGAGTACACGGCCACGAGCTACGCCAAGCTGATCCGGCTCTACTTCGGCCCGATCCTGCGACCGACCCGCGAGGTCAGCGTGGAGCTCCACCCCGGCACGCCGTTCCCCCGCACCGTGCGCTACCGGGGCGCGGTGCGCCACGTCCTGGACGATCGGGTCTACCACCCGCTCGTGCGGGCGGCCATCGCCGGCTCCCAGCTGACCCGCCGTCTCCAGTCCGGCAGCCTCCAGCTGTACCTCGCCTACGCGGTCGTCGCCCTCCTCGTCCTCCTCCTCCTGGCCCGATGACGCCCCTCCCCGATCCCGTCGCGACGCTGCTCCTGGGCGCGGTCCAGGTGGTCCTCGTCCTGCTGGTCGCGCCGCTCCTCCTGGGGATCACGAAGCGAGTCAAGGCGCGCCTCCAGTACCGGCGGGGCGCCCCGATCCTGCAGCCCTACCGCGACCTGGCCAAGTGGTCGCGCAAGGAGGTCCTCCAGAGCGACGCAGCGAGCCCGCTCAGCGCGGCGGCGCCCGTGCTCGTGCTCGCGACGACGATCGTCGCGACGCTGCTCGTGCCGCTCGTGGGCCAGCGGCCGCCCCTCGACGGCTGGGGCGACCTGCTGGTGATCATCGGCCTGATGGCAGCCGGTCGGTTCGTGCTGGCGCTCTCGGCCCTCGACGCGGGCAGCGCGTTCGGCGGGATGGGCAGCAGCCGGGAGGTCGCGATCGCCGCCCTCGTCGAGCCCGCGCTCCTGCTGGCCCTCGCGGGCGCCGCCCTGGCCGCGGGCACGACCGACCTCGGGGGGATCGCCCGCGCGGCGATCGACGTCGGGCGCTCCTGGTACACGCCCGCCCTGCTCCTGGCCGCCGGTGCCTTCGCGATCGTGGCGGTCGCGGAGACCGGCCACGAGCCGTTCGACAATCCCGACACCCACCTCGAGCTGACGATGGTCCACGAGGGGATGCTCCTCGAGTCCTCGGGCCCGCGGCTGGCCATCCTGACCTACGCCGCGGAGATCAGGCTGGTGCTCGTCGCCGGCCTCTTCGCGGCCGCGTTCATGCCCTTCGGCAGCGCCGCGGAGCTCGCGCCACTGCCGGTCCTGGTCGCGCTCGGGGCCGCCCTCGCGAAGCTCGTCGGGGCGGCCGTCGCCCTGGCCATCCTCGACGCGACCCTGGCCAAGCTGCGGATCCTCGCCCTGCCCGGCCTCCTGGCCACGGCCTCGATCCTCGCCCTGATCGGCCTGGCCGGCCGCCTCTGGCTGCCGGCATGATCATGGACGTCCGCTTCGCCGCCGAGGTCGTCAACGCCGCCGCCGCCGTGATCGTGGTGATCGGGGTGATCCTGGCCGCGACCCGCTCCATCGGCCGGGCCATCTGGCTCGTCGCGCTCCAGTCGATCCTGACCGGCGTTGCGGCGGTCGCCGTGGGCCTGGTCACCGGGACGGGGCACATCGTGGTCGGCGGGCTGCTGGCCATCGGGGTGAAGGGCTTCGTCGTGCCGCTCGTCCTCGGCTCGATCCTGCGGCGGACGACGATCCGGCACGAGCGGAACCCGCTCATCGGACCGCGGGTCGCCCTCATCGCGGCCGTCGCGATCGTCTTCGCGGCCAGCGCGGCGGCGAACGGGATCGGCCCCGGGCCCAGCGTGGCGGCCCATCGAGCGCTCCCCGCCGCGATCGCCACCGTGCTCACGGGCCTCCTCCTCGTGATGACCCGGCGCAAGGCGCTCTCGCTCGTGATCGGCCTCCTGGTCTTCGAGAACGGGATCGCCCTGACGGCGTTCTCGCTGACGTACGGGATGCCCCTGGTGATCGAGTTGGGGGTCCTGTTCGACGTGCTGATCGCCGTGATCGTCGCCTGGATCTACGCCCGCCGGATGCTGGACGTCTTCGGGTCGCTCTCCACCGACGAGCTGCGGAGCCTGCGCGGATGATCGAGGCCCTCGTCGTCCTGGTCGTCGTGGTGCCCAGCCTGGCCGGCGTCGTCGCCTGGTTCGCCGACGACCGGTGGGCGGCCCGGATCGGGCTCGCGGGTCTCGTCCCGGCGACTGTCGCCGGGCTGGTCCTCGCCGGGCTCGTCTTCGCGGGCGGTCCCGTGCGCGCGTTCGGGGACCTGTTCGTCGTCGACGCCTTCGGTGCCTACGTGCTGGCCCTCGTGCTCGTCGTCGCGGCCATCGCGTTCGCCGGCTCGTCGGCTCACCTCGCCCACGAGCACGCGGCGGGCCTGCTCCGCCGCCACGACACGGGCCGCTACTACGCGCTCCTGGCCTGGTTCGTGGCCGGCCTCGCGGTGGTCCCCCTGGTCGACAACCTGGGCTTCGTGTGGGTCGGGATCGAGGCGACCACGATCGTGTCGGCGCTCCTGGTGGGCTTCGCGCGCACGCCGCAGGCGATCGAGGCCGCCTGGAAGTACCTGATCCTCGGGTCGATCGGGATCGGCTTCGCCCTGCTCGGGACGCTCCTCGTCTATGCGTCCTCGATCGGCGCCCTGGGCGAGACGAGCGACGCGCTGGCCTGGACGCGACTCGTCGCGATCGCGCCGCAGCTCGATCCGGCGCTGGTCCGCCTCGCCTTCATCTTCGTCCTGGCCGGCTACGGCACGAAGGCCGGGCTCGCGCCGTTCCACACCTGGCTGCCGGACGCCCACAGCCAGGCTCCCAGCCCGATCTCGGCGCTCCTCTCCGGGGCGGCCCTGGCGGTGGCCCTCTACGCGCTGGCCCGCTTCCACCTGGTGACGGCCGGGGCGCTCGGCCCCGCGTTCTCCTCGACGCTGCTCGTCGTCTTCGGCCTCCTGAGCCTGGTGATCGCCCTTCCGTTCATCGTCGCGCAGGGCGACCTCAAGCGGCTGCTGGCCTATTCGTCGATCGAGCACCTTGGACTGGCCACGCTGGCCCTCGGCTTCGGGGGCCATCTCGCGCTCCTGGGCTTCGGCCTCCACCTGGCCAGCCACGGCCTCGCGAAGGCAACTGCCTTCCTCGCGGCCGGGCGGCTCGTTGCCGCGCGGGGGAGCCGCCGGATCGGGCGACTCGGCGGCAGCCTCGTCCGTTCCCCGGACGACGGCACGGCCTTCGTGGTGGCCGCCCTCGTCCTCGGCGGGCTGCCGCCGTCGGGCATCTTCGTGGCCGAGGTGGCGATCGTCTTCGGGGGCGTGCAGGCCGGCTGGACGCTCGCGGCGGCCGCCGCCGCGGCCATCCTGGCGGCGGCCGTCGCGGGCCTCCTGTTCCACGTGGTCCAGGTGGCGACCGGAGCGCCGGGAGGAGCCGGGGAGATGCTTCGGCGCGCGGGGTCGCGGGGCCTGCTGCTGGGCATCCCCCTGGCGACGGTCGTCGTCGTCGGGCTCTGGACGCCGGGCCCGCTGGCGTCGGCGCTCGAGCAGGTCGCGCGGATCCTGGGGGCCGGCCGTGGCTGAGTCGCCCAGGCGCGGCCGACGGCCCGTCGCGCCCGTCCCCGTCGTGCCCGGACCGACTCCCGCGGCGGCGCCCCCCGACGTTCGTCACGTCGAGACCGCAGAGCTGGCGCCGTCCGTCGCCGGCGAGATCGCGGCCGGCGGGCGGTTCGTCATGCTGGTCGGGCTCGACGAGCGCTCCGTCGGCGGCGACGGGCTGGCCGTCGAGGCCGTGGTCGTCCGCCCTGGCGGCGGGCTCGCCCGCTTCCGGTCCCGGGTGCCGCTCGGAGAGCCGGCCTACCCGTCGATCACGCCACTCGTGCCGGCGGCCCACTGGGACGAGCGGGAGGCCCGCGACCTGCTGGGGATCGTCCCGGTCGGGCACCCCGATCCGCGCCGCCTGGTCCTCCACGAGCGCTGGCCGCGCGGCTATCACCCGCTCCGCAAGGACGTGCCCGTCGGTGTCCGGCCACCCGAGGCGGACCGCCGATTCGTTCCCTTCGAGGTCCACGGCCACGGCGTCTACCAGCTCCCGGTCGGCCCGATCCACGCCGGCATCATCGAGCCCGGCCACTTTCGCTTCTCGGCGATCGGCGAGCGCGTCCTCCACCTCGACGCGCGGCTCTCCTTCACCCACCGCGGCCTGGAGAAGCTGGCCGAGGGACGGGCGTTCGGGGCGGCCGCCCCGCTCGTCGAGCGGGCCTGCGGCGCCTGCACGGTCACCCACGCGCTGGCCTACGCGGAAACTGTCGAGACCCTGACCGCCACGGAGATCCCGGCGCGGGCGCGCTGGGCCCGCCTGATCCTCGCCGAGCTCGAGCGGCTCTACAACCACGTCGGGGATCTCGGCAACATCTGCGCCGGGATCGGGTTCCAGCCGGGCGTCGCCCGCCTGGGCGCGCTGAAGGAGCGGCTCGTCCGGGCGAACGATGCCCTGGTCGGCCATCGCTACCTGACCGGCGCCGTGGCCCCCGGCGGCCTCGTCGCCGACCTCGACCCGCCTGGCCTCGCCGCGCTCCCGCCGACGCTCGACGCGATCGCCGGGGAGGTGGCCGCGGCCGTCCGCTCGATCCGTCGCTCGGAGGGAGTCATGGCCCGCTTCCACGGCACCGGAACGGTGCGGCGGGAGATGGCTGCGGCGCTCGGGGCGCTGGGCGTCGCGGCACGGGCCAGCGGCCTCGACCTGGACCTGCGCCGCGACCGCCCGACGGGCGCCTATCGCGACCTTGCGGTCGACGTCGCCAGCGCGACGGGCGGCGACGCGGCGGCTCGCTTCGACATCCGCGCCCGGGAGGTCGTCGAATCGGTCCGCCTGGTCCATGCGGCCCTGGCGCGCCTCCCCGACGGGCCGGTCGCCGTGCCGCTGGCCAGGGTTCCGGTGGCGGGTGCGACAGCCCTCGGGGCGGCCGAGGGGCCCCGCGGAGCATCGTGGATCTGGCTCCGGGCCGGCCCCAACGGGACGATCGATCGGCTCCGCCTGCGCTCCGCGTTGTTCGCGAACTGGCCGGTCGTGGCGGCTGCCGTACCGGGCAACCTCGTCCCCGACTTCCCGCTCATCAACAAGAGCTTCGAGCTCTGCTACGCCTGCACGGACCGCTGACGATGCCGTTCGACGTCCTCGATCGCCTGCTCCGACCGCTCCGCTCGAAGGCCCTGCCGCGGCGCTACCCGGACGCGCCGCCCGAGATGCCGGCCCCGGCCCGTGGTCGTCCCGAGCTGGACCCCCGTCGGTGCGATGCCAGCGCCGCCTGCGTGAACGCCTGTCCGACCGGGGCGATCCTTGTGGATGGGGCGACCTGGCGCCTTGACCTTGGCGCCTGCATCTTCTGCGGCGCGTGCGCCCGGGCCTGTCCCCGCGGGGCGATCCGGCACGGTCACCAGGTCGAGCTCGCGACGATGGACCGGGCCGACCTCGTGATCGAGCGGGCTCCGGGAGCCGCCCGATGAGCGGACCATCCCTCCAGCCGCTGCCGCCGAATCCGCCCGACGAGGCTGTCGCGCTCCGGCTGGCCGTCCGACGGACGCTCGGCCGCTCCCTCCACGTCCGCCATCTCGACGCTGGATCGTGCAACGGGTGCGACTGGGAGATCGCAGCGCTGCTCAACCCGTACCACGACATCCAACGTCTCGGGATCGACTTCGTCGCCTCGCCGCGCCACGCCGACCTGCTCCTGGTCACGGGCGTGATGACCCGCAACCTCGAGGCGGCCGCGCGCCTCACCTGGCAGGCGATGCCGGAGCCGCGCCTGGTCGTCGCGGTCGGAGCTTGCGCCATCAGCGGCGGGGTCTTCGCCGGCAGCTACGCCGGGCGGGACGGGATCGCCGAGGTCCTCCCGGTGGACGTCTTCGTGCCCGGCTGTCCGCCCCGGCCCGAGGCACTGATCCACGGCCTGCTCGTGGCGGTGGGCCGGATGGCTCCGTTCGCGGACCTGGGGACCGATCCGGCCCCGCCCGGCGCCGGGAACCTCGCGGGGCCCGGCTGAGCCGCACCCGCCCCGACGGTCAGGGACGCCCGGCCCTATCCCAGGCAGCAACCCAGCTCACGGCCATCATCTGCTGGGCCTCCGCGAGGGTGATCGACGCGTCGCACACGCGGTGATGCAGCCAGAGCTCGAAGCCGTCCTTCGTGGGTGCCCCCAGGTTGGTCCCGTCAGCACCGGGCGCGTCCAGCGGCTCCGGCCAGAGGTTCCGCTCGTCGCGGGGCGCGCCCCCGATCGAGAGCGGCACGAGGTGGTCCTCCTCGTAGTGGGCAGGATCGCGATCCGCGTAGCCCCACGCCGCGAGCTGCCTGCGCTTGAGGGTTCCGGTGTAGGAGGCCGGGGGCCGCACGGTCGTCGTGTAGCCGGTCCGGCAGATCGTGCGGGCGATGTTCGACTGGGTCACGGTCGGGTCCACGGCACCCGGCGTCCGCGAGCGCACCGGCAGCGCCAGCGCAGGGATGCCGCCCGGGAGCGTGGCGGCCGTGGGTGCCGCCACTCCAGCCGATCCGGGCGCCCCCGGCGTGGGCGCCGCCAGGGCCGAGGTCGAGGCGGCCGGCGTCCCGGCCGGAATCGGGCCGGGCACGTTGCAGGCCCAGAGCAGGGCCGCCGCGACGGCCACCGCGACCGCCCGCACTCCGGAGCGCCCCGTGCTTCGGTCCGACCTGCCCACGGCGCCAGTGTGCACCGCGACGGCGTCAACGCGTGCCACCCCGGCCGCCGACGCGCATGCCCCGGCAGGCCAATTCCGGCCATTCGGGCCGCCCCCGCGATGCCGTTGGGCACGCCACCAGCGTGATCTGCGGCACGTCCCGTCCGCGAGGCCGGCGTCCATCATCGTCGCGGGGATGGCGTCCGCCCCAGCGCACCACGGGTCCGACCAGATCGAACCCGACCGGTGCCCCGTATCGAGATCGACCAGAGCATGACCCGGCTCGATGACGGCCTGTACGCGGCGCTCATCCGGCGCGGACTCACCCGGCGCGACTTCCTCAAGTTCTCGACCGCGATGGCGGCCGCGCTCGCCCTGCCGGTCGCGTACGGGGCGCAGATCGCGGCGGCCGTCGAGGCGGCGCCCCGGCTTCCCGTGGTCTGGCTGCGCGGGCAGTCCTGCGCCGGGAACAGCCAGGCGTTCCTGGGAGCCACCAAGCCGACCGCCTCGGAGCTGCTCCTGGATCTCCTCTCGATCGACTACCAGGACTCGCTCATGGCGCCGTCCGGGGCGGCCGCGACGCAGGCGCTGGCGGACGTCGGCGGCTCCACGCGCAGGGGTACCTCGCCATCGTCGAGGGGGCCATCCCGACCGGGGCCGATGGTGCCTACTGCCTGGTCGGTGGTCGACCGTTCGCGGACGTCGTCCGTGAGGTGTGCGGGGGGGCCATCGGCACGATCGCCGTCGGTGCGTGCGCCGTCGACGGGGGGGCGCCGGCGGCGTCGGGCGGCTCGACCGGGGCGGCTGGGGTCTCGACGATCGTCCCCGATGTCCCGCTGGTCAACCTCCCGGGCTGCCCGCTGAACGTGGAGAACCTGGCTGCGACGCTGGTCCACTACCTGACCTTCAAGCAGTTCCCGGTGACCGACGGGGCACACCGCCCGCTGTTCGCCTACGGCGGGCTGATCCACAACCAGTGCGAGCGTCGAGCCCATTTCGAGTTCGGTGAGTTCGTCGTGCAATGGGGCGACGAGGCCGCCCAGAAGGGCTGGTGCCTCTACAAGATGGGCTGCAAGGGCCCCGAGACGTTCGCCAACTGCCCCACGACGCGCTACGGCGGCGGGACCAGCTGGCCGGTCAAGGCAGGCCACGGATGCATCGGCTGCCACATGCCCCACTTCTGGGATGCGATGGGTCCGGCCTATGCGCGCCTTCCCGTGCCGCTCCCGTTCCTGCCCGGCGTCTCCGCCGACACCGTCGGCCAGCTGCTCGTCGGCGGCGTCGGCGGCCTGGTCGTCGTTCACGGGGCCGCGAGCTACGTGCGCCAGCGGCGGGTGGGCACCGCCGAACGCCGGGCCGCGGCCGCCCGCGAGGCCGGGCTCACGGCCGCCGTCGAGGCACCGACCGGTGAGGCCGCGGTCGCCGGCGCCCCCGGGGAGCCCATCCCGGCCGCGGTCGCCGAGCCACCCGCCGCCGTCGAGGCACCGACCGGGGAAGGCCGCGGTCGCCGGCGCGCGCCGCGGAGACCGTCTCGGCCGCGGAGACCGTCCCGGCGGCGAGCGGGCAGGGCCTGTCGGAACGGCCCGAGACCGACGAGCCGGCGCCGGAGACGCCACCGGGCGCGCAGGGTGCGCCGGAAGCACCGTCGGCCGAGACGCCGCCCCCGGAGGTGCGCTGAGATGGCCCGCCTGGTCATCGACCCGATCACCCGGATCGGCGGCCACCTGCGCCTCGAGGTCTCCATCGCCAACGGCGCCGTCGAGGACGCCTGGAGCTCGGGCACGATGTTCCGGGGGATGGAGCAGATCCTCCGCGGCCGCGACCCGCGTGACGCCTGGCTCTTCGCCCAGCGCGTCTGCGGCGCCTGCACCGGCGTCCATGCCCTGGCCTCCGTGCGGGCGGTCGAGGGCGCCTTCGGCATCGTGGTCCCGAAGAATGCCCGGCTGGTCCGCAACATCCTGGCCGGCGCGCAGTTCGTCGCGGATCACGTCACCCGGTTCTACCTCCAGCAGGCCCTGGACTGGGTGGACCTCGAGGCGGCGGTCAGGGCCGACCCGGCGGTCACCTCCACCCTTGCCCGGACCGTCAGCGACTGGCCGAGGTTCGGCGCCGACTACTTCTCCGGCGTTCGGGGCCGGCTGGCGACCTTCCTCGCCTCCGGCCAGGCCGGGCCGTTCGCGCGCGGCTCGTGGGGCCATCCGGCGTACGAGCTGACGCCCGAAGCGAACCTCCTGCTCTTCGCGCACTACCTCGAGGCCATCGACTGGCAGCGCGACTTCGGCCGCCTCCAGGTCCTCCTGGGCGGCAAGCTCCCCCATCCGCAGACATATCTCGTGGGCGGAATGGTGATCTCCACGCCGTGGGGCGGACCGGTCGGCGGCACCGGCGAGCACCCCCAGATGGTCGACCGGAACGCCCCCGCCGCCCTGGGCGGGGACGGGCTGACGGACCTCCGCGGGCTGCTGGCCCGGGCCCGCGCCTTCGTGGAGCAGGTCTACCTGCCCGACGTGCTCCTCCTGGGTCGCCAGTACCCGCGCTGGGCCTCCCTGGGAGCGGGAATCGGGAGCTACCTGGCCTACGGCGAGTTTCCCGAGGACGACTCGGCCACCCCGAAGCTCCTCCTGGCCCGCGGCCGGGTCATGGATCGCTCCCTGGCGAGGACCGAGACCGTGGACCAGTCCTCGATCACCGAGACCGTCGCCCACTCCTGGTACCGCTACGACGGCGACGTGGCCGCCCTGGGCCCGTGGGACGGGCAGACCAACCCTGCCTATGCCGGGCCCAGGCCGCCCTTCACGACCCTGGAGGGCTCCGATCGGTACAGCTGGCTCAAGGCCCCCCGCTATGACGGGTTCCCGGTCGAGGTCGGGCCCCTCGCCCGGATCCTCGTCTCCATCGTGGAAGGGCGCCAGGAAGTTCGGGCCGCGACCGAGGTGATGCTCTCCGGGCTGGGCATCGCCGTCGACGCGCTCTTCAGCACGCTCGGCCGGACGGTCGCCCGCGCGATCGAGGCGCAGGTCCTGGTCGAGCGGCTGCCGGGCTGGCTGCAGGAGCTGACCGACAACCTGGCGACCGGCGACGTCGCGCTCGCGGACCTCACGAGATGGGATCCCGGGACCTGGCCCGACCAGGCCGATGGCGTCTCGCTCGGCGAGGGGTCGCGGGGTGCGGTCGGCCACTGGCTGAAGATCCGCGGCCGCACGATCGCGAACTACCAGATCGTGGACGCGACCACCTGGAACGGATCGCCGCGCGACGGCCAGGGCCGCCGGGGTGCGCTCGAGGAGGCCCTCATCGGGACGCCGGTCGTGGACCCGGACCGCCCCGTCGAGATCCTGCGCACGCTCCGCTCGTTCGATCCGTGCCCCGCCTGCGCGGTCCATCTCCACCGCCCGGGCGGCAGGGCCGTCGAGCTCCACGTCGCCCGGGGAGGGGGACGATGACGACCCTGGCCGAGCCCCTCCCGACGCCCGGACCCGTCATGGATGGACCGACCGTCCCGGCCGCTCGCGGCCAGGACGAGGACCGGGCCCGCCACCGCGTCTACGTCTGGCAGGTTCCCGTCCGGATCACGCACTGGCTGACCGCCGCCTGCATCGTCGTGCTGAGCATCACCGGCGGGTACATCGCGGACCCGTTCCTCATCCCGCCCGGCGGCAACGTGATGACGTTCGTGCGCCTGGTCCACATGGCCACCGCGATCACGCTCGTCGCATCCGGGCTCCTGCGCACCTGGTGGCTGCTGGTCGGCAACCGCTTCGCCCGCTGGTCGGCGTTCTTCCCGACGACGAAGCGCCAGGCCACCGAGCTCCTCCGGCAGGCCGGGTTCTACGCCTTCGTGCGCAAGGACATCCCGCGGATCCTCGGCCACAACCAGCTGGCCGCCGCCGCCTACATCCTGCTCTGGGCCCTCCTGCTGGTGGAGACGGTCACGGGCTTCGCCCTCGACGGCCTGATCGGCTCGGAGCCCGGCGCCACGGCCTTCTGGTGGCTCCGCGAGCTGCTGGGCCCCCAGACGATCCGCCTCATCCACCACCTGTGCATGTGGCTGATCCTCGCGATCGCGCTCTTCCACGTCTACAGCTCCGTGCTGGTGGACCTGCTGGAGCGGAACGGCCTGATCGCCAGCATCTTCAGCGGCTACAAGTTCGCCACGCGCGAGGAGATCCTCGAGGCCCGCGACGGCGGCCCCGACGTCCTGGAGCAGGCTGAATGAGCCGGGCCGACGGTCCGCTCGTCGTCCTCGGCGTGGGCAACGTCCTCCTGCGCGACGAGGGCATCGGCGCGGCCGTGATCCACGGGATCGAGCGACGCGTGGAGCGCGGCGTCACGGCCCTGCCGTACGGCACGACGCTGCTCGACGCCGGCACGCTCGGGCTTGCCCTGCTGCCGGTCGTCGCGGATGCCCGCGCGCTGCTCCTCGTCGATGCTGCCGACCTCGGCGCGGCACCCGGCACGGTCGCCGTGCTCGGGACCGCCGCCCTTCGCTCAGTGCCCTCGGGTTGCCCCGGCAGCCGCCCGTCGGGCGTCGCGGACCTGCTGGCGACGGCCGACCTCGCCGGGATGCTGCCCGCGGCCGTGTCCCTCGTCGGGGTCCAGCCGGCATCGATCGCGGTCGGGACCGGGCTGAGCGGCGCGCTGCGGGCCGCCCTGCCCGCCGTCATCCGGACGACCCTGCGCGAGATCCGCGCCCTCGACGCCCTGGCCCCGGCGGCGATCCGCGAACCGGGGGCCGGCATGCCCTGTGCCGCGGGAGCGCTGCCATGAAACGCTTCGCCAGGCTCGACCGCTGGATTCGGGCCCTGATCGTCCTCAACATCCTCTTTGCGGCCGGCCTCCTCGGCGCCGTCCTGCTCGACGCCTTCGGGACGGGGCCGGCAGGGCACCCACCCCAGGCCGCCACCTCGCCGTCACCCTCCGGCTCGCCCGAGCTGATGCAGATGGGCCTGGCCCACATCCCGACGAGCAACGCCTGCGTGCTCTGCCACGAAGCCGGCGGCAGCGCGGGCCTCAAGGTCGTGCCCGCGATCGGCCACCCGCTGGAGGGCTGGCGGCAGTGCACGGTCTGCCACACGAACGAGAAGCTGGGGCGCGTGGCCCCCGGCCACGACGGGATCGCGGAGGACCAGTGCCTCCTCTGCCATAAGGTGGCCCCGCCCGGCCCCGCGATCACGCAACCGCATTCGAAGCTCCAGGACCAGCTTTGCCTGGATTGCCACGGGAGCTTCGCCCACCTGCCGTCGAGCATGGCCAGCCGCAACGAGGACGAGTGCACGCTCTGCCACAGGCCAACGCCCCTGCCGCCGCCCGAGTACCCGCACCAGGCGAACCCGCGGCTGGACTGCCGGAGCTGTCACGAGACGGCCCAGGTCGGCAACCTGCCGATCGATCACGCGCTCCGCGGCAACGACACCTGCCTGCTCTGCCACGAGATCAAGCAGGTGGCGGGGTCGCCCGGCGCGTCGGCCGCGCCGACGGGCACGCCGGTTCGATCGCCCGCCCCGAGCGCCAGCGGCGGCTGAGGCGCCGTGGGCCCGGAGGGCTAGCCCCGGCGGACCTCGACCGGTGTCGCGTACCCCTCGGCCTCTTCGTCGTACCCGCCGTGGTAGTCGGACGAATCCGGCCGCCCGATCTTGGAGTGGGCGACCACGGACCCGCGCCGGAGGCCGCGGAAGTCCGCCAGCGAGGTCCAGCCGCGCGCCGCGTTGCGCTCCAGGAAGGCGGTCATGCCCTCGCTCAGCGCCCGGATCACGTTCGGGCCGATCGCGTGGTCCAGCATCGCGGCCGTGGCCACCTGGACCGTCCCACAGCCGAGCAGGAAGTAGCTGAGGGCCTGGTCGAACGCGGAGATCCCGCCGATTCCCGAGAACTCGCGGTCGGGGAACGCCTGGGTCATCTTGGCCATGTTCGCGAGCGACTGGGGGAGGATCGCCGGGCCGCCCAGCCCGCCCGATGAGACGAGCCCGTCGACGTTGACCTCGAAGTCCAGCGTGTCGGGGTCGATGGGCGGGAGCGCCGGGAACGTGTTCGAGGAGGAGATCGCGTCGGCCCCGCCCCGGAACGTCGCCTCGGCCTCCTCGACGATGTCGGCGCCCGCGGGCGTGAGCTTCACCCAGACCGGGACTCGGGCAACCTCCTTGACGGCCTGGGTGGAGATGGAGCACAGGACCGGGTCCTTGCCGACGTTGGCGCCCATGTCGATCCGATCCATGTGCGGGCAGGAGAAGTTCAGCTCGATCGCGTCCGCCCCGGCCTCCTGGACGGCCCGGGTGAGGACCTGCCAGTTGGCCAGCTCCTTGTCGTTGCCCGAGCCGGCCATGATCGAGGCGACCAGCACCCTGGTGGGCCAGGCCTTCTTGATCGCCTCGATTCGGGCCACCCACCAGTCGAGCGACTTGTCGGAGATCAGCTCCCAGTTCCACGACGCGATCAGCGTCGAGTCGGGGCGCTTGGCCATCGAGAGCCTGCTGCCCACGTTGTCGGCGCGCAGGAACTTCGTCTTCGGGCCGCGGACGTTGACCACCGGGTGCAGTCCGATCGTCTTGGTGACGACCCCGCCCCAACCGGCGTCGAATGCCCGCATGATGTTCGAGTCGGATTCCGTCGGTGGCGCCGAGGCCAGCAGGAACGGGTTCTCGAAGCGAATGCCCGTGAAGACGGTCGACAGATCGGCCACTGGGTTCTCTCCTCCGCCTGGGTGAAGTGGGCATGCTCGGTCCCTGGAAGCATGAGTGATAGGGCCGGTCGGCCCATCCGTCAACCGGCGCCCGGCCCGCTGTCGCCCGGCCCCCAGGACGACCCCGGGTCAGGCGGGCGGAACGGGGGAGCGGACGAGCATGGCCGGGACGGCCAGGGCCCCATCGTAGGCGACGAGCTCCACTCGGACCTGCACCACATGATCGGGGGCGACCTCCAGGCCGTGCTCGAAGGGCAGGTCCAGGAACCACCCGGGGCCGATCGAGACTCGCCCGCCCAGCGCCGAGATCGTCGACCAGCGCCCGCTGACCGACCAGCCCGGGCCGAAGACCTGGGCGCCCAGGGTCACCTTCGAGAGGTTCACGTCCAGGTCTTCCGGGCCGCGCTGGACGAGGCGGGCGAACGAGCCGCGGTCATCCGCCTCGAGGGCCAGGGCGGCCCGCGGGTCGGCCGTTCCCTGGTCCAGCAGCCGCCGCAGCAGCACGAAGAGGTCGCCCCAGGGCCCGTCGGGCACGTCGTGCCGGCCGACCGTGACGTTCAGCGCGCCGATCGTGACAGTCTCGGAGACGGCGTCGAGGACCATCGCCATCGGCCGGCCGCCCTCGCCCCGGGCGGCGGCGAGCGCGTCCCGCACGGCCTGCGCGTCCGGGCCGGGCAGGGGACCGGCGAAGCGGCCGATCGGCCCCGCGTTGACGGCCCGCCAGATCGTGAACGCCCCATCCTCGCCGATCACGAGGTCCTCCTGCTCGCGCGGGACCACCCGGCTGCCGGAGCGTCGAAACGTGACTGCAGGCTTCGTGGTCACCGGTGCGCCTCCCGTGTCGGGCTCATGCGAGGAGCCCGCCGAGCTGGGCCAGGAGGGAGCGGATCCCGGCCGGCACGCCCGACTCCACGACGTCCCACCCGCCAGGGAGTCCCTGGGCAGTCGCCCACTCCCTGACGTAGCCCGCGAACTCGCGGACGTGGCGCGGCTGGACCCCGTGATCGTGGGGGTTGGCCGCCAGGTGCGGCCGCCCGGCGTTCGTGTCGCCCATGACCGAGCCGCTCGAGTAGGTGAACGGCTCGACGAGGTCGAACTGGTCGTTGAAGATCGGCACCGCTGCGATGATGTCCTGGACCAGGTCGTTGTGGGTCAGGCGCTGGTAGGCGGAGGAAACCTGCTGCGAGAAAGCGCCCTGCTGCAGCCCGTTGGCCTGGATCACGGCCAGCGCGTCCGCGCGCGGCGCGCCGGTCGCGCCCGTGCCGCCGAGGGCCGCCCGCAGGTCCGCGGCGATTGCGCCGGGAGCCTTGGCGCCCGGGCCGCCAGCCGTGGCGCCCACCGGGGCGACCATCCCGGTCTCGCGCTGGAAGTCCGCCGCCATCTGCTGGTATTCGTCCTGGAGGCCCACGAGGTGCCCGAACTCGTGCGGGATCGTGTCCTGCGGGGTCGGATCCAACACGTAGAAATTGGAGGAGTCGGCGCGCTCCACGCCGGTTCCCTGGTGAACGTTCACCCGGTGGCCCGAGGCCGACTGCACCGGGTTGAACCGGATGTCGATCGTGTCCCCGGTCACCGTGTTGACGGCCGAGTACTTGTTCCAGGTCGAGCGGATGTGGCCGAACCACGTGGCGACCGGTGGCGTGACGCCGGCATCCGGCACGAAGTTGATCCCCGCGGTCACCTCGATCTGGGTCGGGGCGGCCTGCGGGAGCAGCCGCCACGTGTACTCCGACACGCCCCCGAACGTCCCGGTGTGGCCGGCCAGGTTCTCGCGCCAGTTGCGCTCGACGCGCCCCACCGTGCCGCCCGCGCCCCGCGTGTCGAGGACCGTCCAGGTCGCGGCGTCGACGGTCGTGCTGGTCGGGGCGATCCCCTCGCGCGTCTTGAAGGCGGTGACCGCGGCCTGCGTCGCCGCGTCGAAGGTGCCGTTGACGGGGAGCGGCGGGGTCTGGCCGGCGCGGTTGAGCTTCTGCTGGAGCTCCTCGACGGCCGCCCGGTCGAACGTCCCGCCCACGGCGATCGTCGGGTGGATCGACCCGATCGGTGCGCCGACCGGGTTCGCCTCGCCGCCACTGACCGCCACCTCCCCGCCGGCCGTGTCCGGGCCGCCACCCGGCGCGGCCGTATCCAGGGCGGCCCACGTCCGGGCCCCGGCCACGCCGTCCCGACCCAGGCCATGCGCGGCCTGGAAGGCGCTGAGCGCGGTTCGCGTGACGGACCCGAAGTCGCCATCGATGACGAGCGCGGGAGTCGCGCCAGCGGCGTTCAGCTTCTGCTGCAGGACCCCCACGCCCTCACCGCGTGCGCCGCGGCGCAACGTCGGCCGATGGCCCGGCGTCCCCGATGCCTGGCGCTGGACGGCCAGGAGCGCGACGACGCCCTGGTTCCCGGCCGTCCGCTGGAGCACGTCGACGTCGCCGGCGGTGAGGTGGTCGGCTCCGCTGCTCCCGTCCCTTCCGTCGAGGCTGTGCTGGACGGTCGCCGGGATGGGAGAGGCGCC
Source organism: uncultured Chloroflexia bacterium (assembly GCA_963801445.1). Classification (GTDB taxonomy): domain Bacteria; phylum Chloroflexota; class Limnocylindria; order Limnocylindrales; family CSP1-4; genus CTSoil-043. The sequence continues at coordinate 266,279 of CAWDEW010000009.1, forward strand.
CCCACCGGCCGCGGACGCCCGGGCAGGGCGCACCGCTGCCTTCCTGGCTGGGCCGCTGCGCTGCTGGCGGGAGGTCATGGACACGCCGACACCCGGCCCCCTTTCCGGTCAGAACGATGCGCGACCGCGACGCGCGCTGCAAGGACCGAACGGGTGCCATCGAGGGCAACGACGCTGCCCGATCGGCCAACGCCGCGGTGGGCACGGCATGGCCCATCGGGAGCGATCCTCCCGATCGCGCGAGGTCCTGGAACCCGGGTACCCGTCACGGGCGGGCGTCGGGTCGACCTCAGGCGTGGCTGGCGATGAAGCGGTAGCCGAGTCCGCGCTCGGTGCGGATGTAGCGCGGGCGCTCCGGGTCGTCGCCGAGCTTGTCGCGCAGGCGTCGGACGTAGACGCGGAGATAGTCGACCTCGTCGAGGTACTCGCGGCCCCAGACCTTCGCCAGGAGGGTGCCGTGCTGGAGCACGTGGCCTGCGTTGCGGACGAGGTGGTACAGGAGCTTGTACTCCGTCGGCGTCAGCTCGAGCCGCTCACCCCGCAGGCGGGCCTCGTGCGCGCCGAAGTCCACCTCGAGGTCAAGGGCCCGAAAGGAGGGCGCCCGACTCGTCGGGGGCGGCATCTCGTGGCGCCGGAGCACGGCCCGGATCCGGGCCATCAGCTCGAGGTGGTTGAAGGGCTTCGTGACGTAGTCGTCGGCCCCGAGCTCCAGGCCCTTGACCTTGTCCATCGCGTCGTCGCGGGCGGTCAGCATGACGACCGGGACGTCCGAGAAGACCCGGATCTCGCGCAGGGTCGCGAAGCCGTCCAGCCCCGGCAGTCCGACGTCGAGGAGGACGATGTCGGGGTGCTTCTGCTCGACGATCTCGAGGGCCTCCTCGCCGGTGCCGGCGCCGAGGACCTCGATCTCCCGCCACTGGAGGGTCAGCCCGAGGCTGACCGACTCCACCACGTCCGGGGCGTCGTCGACGACGAGGATCTTCATCACTCCGCGTCCGCCGGCCCCTCGGCAGGGACGACGAGGCTGAACACGCTGCCCTTCCCGAGGTCGCTCTCCACGTCGATCCGGCCCCCGTGCGCCTGGGCGATCGCCAGCGCGGTCGGCAGGCCCAGCCCCACGCCCCGGGTCACAACGTCGCGGACGTTGGGCCCGACGAAGAAGCGCTCGAAGAGATGGGGCCGATCCTCGACGGAGATCCCCGGCCCGTCGTCGCGCACCGCCCAGATGACGAGGGGGCCGGCAGCCGTGACGCGCACCTCGATGTGCCCGCCGGCCGGGCCGTACTTGACGGCGTTCGAGACGAGGTTGACGAGCGCCTGCTCGAGGCGACGGTGGTCGCCGAAGACCCGTGGCGGGATGGCCGGGACCACGAGGGCGATCGCCTGGCCTCGCTGCGCCGCAAGCGGCGCGACGGATGCGATGGCCCCCCGGGCAAGCTCGGCGGCGTCGAACCTGCGCAGCTGGAGGACGATCTCTCCCGTACGGAGGCGGGCGATCTGGAGGATGTCGCCGACCACCTGCTGCATGCGGTCGGCGTTCCGCTCGATGGTCGCGAGCAGCGTCGCCTGCTCCGCCTCCGAAGGCGACGCGTCCGGATCGCGCAGGATCCCCACGCACGTGCGGACCGCCGTGAGCGGCGTTCGCAGCTCGTGGGCGATCGTCGACAGGAGATCCGTACGGAGGTGCTCCAGCTCTGCGAGCTGCTCCGCCACGCCCGTCCCGACGTCGGTCCCCGTGGCGCTGAACTGGTGCCCCAGGCTCGTGATCACGTGGACGCGGCCGTTGCCCGTGTGGCGGGCGACGCGCACGAGGCCGAGGCCGGCCAGCTCCCCGAGCAGGCGGGCGGCCTGGGCTTCGTCGACGGACGCGCCCTCGGCGGCGAACCGGTCGACGAGCGCGGTCGGAGTCGCTCCCTCGCCGATGAGGCGCAGCGTGGCCGCGGCCAGCGCCGAGGGCGCCGCGCCACGGGCCGGATGATCGACGCCGAACATGACGACCCGAGGATACGCCCGCGGGCTCGCCACGGGTCGAGCGACGGTCACGGTCATCAGCGCCCGCGCCGTGTCCTCACGAATGCGCGGAGACGGGGATCCGCTCCTCGGTCGTGGGCGTCGGCGCCGTTGCGGGCGCCACCCTCGCCAGCGCCGGCGCCGCGGGCGCGACCGAGATGACCTCGACGACGGGGGCGACGCTCGCGGCCGGCGGGTCGTAGGAACACATGCACGGGCCGTCCGCCGCGCAGCCGGCGCAGCAGAACGCCAGGCCCAGGTGGAAGACGGGCCCCTCGGCGATGGTCGCGTCGCAGGTCGCACAGATGAAGGTCGGCTGCGTGTACATGAGGACCTCGCTGGCGGGACGCGCTCGCCCTGTCCGGCGGGCGTGTCCCTCGATGCGTGGCAGGAGCCACCTCGAGATCGTCGGTGCCCGACCTGAACCGGCCGGGGAACGCGCATGAACGGTGCGTGAACGGTTGGTCCCCCGGCCATCTATTCATGCTGCGTTCATGCGCGTCCATCGCCGTGTTCGTGCGGCTGCGCCAGCCTGTGGAGTGACGGACCGTGCCGGCGAGGGCCGGCCCCGCCCACGCCACCGGAGTCCTGCATGAAGACGCTCATCACCCGCGAGGATGCCGCCGACGCGCACCCGCGGATCGCGACCTGCCCGGCCGCCGCCGCGTTCGCGCCCGCGATCGATCCCAGCCGGGCGCCGGCGGCCAGTGCCGTCACGCCGGGCGCGGCAGCCCTTGCCGCGGCCCGCGCCCAGTTCGACGCGGCCGCCGACCACCTGGACCTGGACGAGGAGGTGCGCGAGATCCTCCGGTCGCCGCAGCGCGAGCTGACGGTCCGCTTCCCGGTCCGCCTCGACGACGGACGGGTGCGCGTCTTCACCGGCTACCGCGTGCAGCACAACGTGGCCCGCGGACCGGCCAAGGGGGGCCTCCGCTACCACCAGTCGACGGACCTTGACGAGGTCCGCGCGCTCGCGATGTGGATGACCTGGAAGTGCGCCCTGGTCAATCTCCCGTTCGGCGGCGCCAAGGGCGGCGTCACCTGCGATCCACGGACGATGAGCCCGCGCGAGCTCGAGGCGGTCACGCGGCGCTTCGCGACCGAGCTCGAGATCCTGATCGGACCCGACTCCGACATTCCGGCGCCGGACATGGGCACGAACGCCCAGACGATGGCCTGGATCATGGACACCGTCTCGATGCACCGGGGCTACTCGGTTCCCGGCGTCGTGACCGGCAAGCCGGTCGCGGTCGGGGGCTCAGCCGGTCGGGCCGGCGCGACGGGCCAGGGCGTCGTCTACGCGATCGAGGATGCAGCCCGCCGCGGAGGCTTCGAGGTCCGGGGTGCCTCGGTCGCAGTCCAGGGCTTCGGCAACGTCGGAGAGTCGACGGCGCGGCTGCTCGGCGAGGCCGGGGCGCGGGTGGTCGCGATCACGGACATCGGCGGCGGCGTCTACCGCGAGGCCGGGCTCGACGTGCCGGCCCTGGGGCGTCTCCTCCTCGAGCGCGGCACCATCGCGGGTGCGCCGGGCAGCGAGCCGATCGACAACGAGCACCTGTTCGGCCTCGACGTCGACATCCTCGTCCTGGCCGCGCTCGAGGGGCAGATCACGGCCGCCAACGCCGGGTCAGTCCGGGCCCGGATCCTGGCGGAGGGCGCGAACGGACCGACCGCGCCGGACGCGGACCCGATCCTCAAGGAGAACGGCGTCGCCGTCATCCCGGACATCCTGTGCAACGCCGGCGGGGTCATCGTCAGCTACTACGAATGGGTCCAGAACCGCGAGTCGCTCTTCTGGACGCCGAAGCTGATCAACGGGCGGCTGCGGGAAGCGATGCTCGCGGCCACGGCGTCCGTCTGGGAGCGCGCCGCTGCCGACGGGATCGACTCGCGCCGGGCAGCACACGCCATCGCCGTCGAGCGCGTCGCCGAGGCCACCCGCCTGCGGGGCATCTATCCCTGATCACGCCGCGCTCGCCTCCTCCTCGCCGAGCGCCCTCGACGCGGCCGGCGCTCAGAGGTAGTAGTCGAAGTCGTGCTCGGTGCGGACCCGGCGCCGGATGGCGAAGACGTTCGCCTGCGAGCCCTCCGGGCGCAGCTCGACGTAGTTGCGCCCGCCATACCAGAGGTAGCGGGCGTCGGTCAGCAGGTCGTGGACCTGGTAGGGCTGGTGCTGGTCGATCCGGAGCATCTCGAGGGGCAGGTCCACGAATCCGGACTGGACGTGGTGCGGGTCCAGGTTGACCACGACCAGGACCTGGCTGGACTGGTCATCGCTGGTCCGGCTGTAGGCGATCAGCTGGTCGTTGTCCACGTGGTGGAAGTGCAGGCCGTGGTTCGAGCGGAAGGCGGCGTGCTCGCGGCGGATCGCGTTCAGCCGGCCTATCAGGCCGGCCAGGGTCCCGCCGCGCTCGGGGTCCCAGGGCCGGATCTCGTACTTCTCCGAGTCCAGGTACTCCTCGCGGCCCGGGGCGAGGGGCGCGTCCAGGCACCGCTCGAAGGCCGGGCCGTAGATGCCGTAGCTCGTCCCGAGCGTCGCCGCCAGGACGAGGCGGGCGACGAAGGCCGGCCGGCCGCCGTACTGGAGGTACTCGGGCAGGATGTCCGGCGTGTTGGGCCACAGGTTCGGCCCGAGGAACTCGCGCACTCCGCTGCGGGTCAGCTCGGTCATGAACTCGGTCAGCTCGGCCTTGCTGTTGCGCCACGGGAAGTAGTTGTAGGACTGCGTGAAGCCCACCTTGGCCAGGCGGAAGAGCACGTTCGGGCGCGTGAACGCCTCGGCCAGGAAGATCGTCTCGGGGTGGGCGGCCTTGACCAGGCCGATCAGCCACTCCCAGAACGCGAAGGGCTTGGTGTGCGGGTTGTCGACCCGGAAGATCCGGATGCCCTGCTCGATCCAGAACTCGACGATGCCCAGGAGCTCGTCCCACAGCTCCTGCCAGTGGTCCGTCTCGAAGTCGAACGGATAGATGTCCTGGTATCTCTTGGGTGGGTTCTCGGCGTACTGGATCGTCCCGTCGGGGCGGTGGCGGAACCATTCCGGGTGCTCCGTCGCGTAGGGATGGTCGGGCGAGCACTGGAAGGCGATGTCGAGGGCGATCTCGAGGCCGTGCTCCCCGGCTCGCGCGACCAGGTGGCGGAAGTCCTCGAGCGTGCCGAGCTCCGGGTGGATCGCCTTGTGCCCACCCTCGGCTGCCCCGATCGCCCACGGGCTGCCCGGATCGCCCGGCCCGGCCTTGGCCCGGTTGTTGGGTCCCTTGCGGAAGGCTCGCCCGATCGGGTGGATCGGGGGCAGGTAGAGGATGTCGAAGCCCATGGCCTCGATCTCCGCGAGGCGCTCCTCGACGTCCCGGAACGTGCCGTGGCGGCCCGGCTCGGTTGCCGCGGAGCGCGGGAAGAGCTCGTACCAGGCGCCGAAGCGGGCCAGCTCCCGATCGACCACCACGCTCAGCTCCGGGGCCGTCGTCGCGAAGAGCCGCTCGGCGTGGCGGGCCATCAGGTCGGCCAGCTCGTCGGAGCGAGCGGCGAGAGCGGCCACGGACCCGCCGGCCCGGAGCACGCCCGCGATCGCCGCGAGGCGCTCGCCGTCGACGCCGCTCGCCCTGCCCGCGGCCCCCTCCACGAGCGTGGCCCCGATCTGCAGGTCCACGGTGACGTCCGATCCCGCGTCCAGCCGCTTGACCAGGTCGTGCGACCAGGTCGCGAAGCGGTCCACCCAGGCCCTCACCGTGTAGGCGTGGCGGCCGATCTGGCCAACGGTGAACAGCCCGCGCCAGCCGTCGTTGACGAGTGGCTGCATGGGCGTCTCGGTCCAGTCGGGCTCGGACTCGTGGCGCGAGAGCAGGATGCACGCGATCGCGTCGTGGCCGTCGGTGTAGGCGACGGCGTGCACTTCCACGCTGTCCCCGACGATCCGCTTGATCGGGAGCTCGCCATGGTCCACGCGCGGCGCGACGTTCTCGACGACGACCCGCGCCCGCCCGTCAGTGGTGCTCACCCGATGCCCTCCTGCGTGCTCGCCATGATGGCCCGGCGCCGCCCCGTCCGACGAGCGCACCTCATCGCCCCGCTCCTCCGGCCAGGGACCGGTACAGGTCCAGCGTGCGCGCGGCGATCGTGGCCCAGCTGAAGCGTTCCTCGACTCGCCGTCGCCCCGCCCTTCCGAACCGCTCGCCGAGCCCCGGCTCGAGGGCGACCCGATTGATGGCCGTGGCGAGGTCAGCCGAGAAGCGGGCCGGATCGAGCGGGTCGAACGTGCCCGCGCGGATCTCCAGGTCCACCAGCAGCCCCGTCTCACCGGGCACGACAACCTCGGGGATTCCGCCGATGGCCGAGGCCACGACGGCCGTGCCGCAGGCCATCGCCTCGAGGTTGATGATCCCGAACGGCTCGTAGACCGATGGGCAGCAGAAGACCGTCGCGTGGGAGTAGAGCTGGATCGCGGCGGCGCGCGGGATCATCTCCCGGATCCAGGTCACGTCGGCGCGGCCGGCGCTCACCTCGGCGACCCGGGCGGCCATCTCGTCGCCGATCTCGCGCGTGTCGGGCGCTCCCGCGCACAGGACCACCTGGAGCGACGGATCGATCGCCGGGATGGCGTTGACCAGGTGGATGATCCCCTTCTGGCGGGTGATCCGGCCCACGAAGAGGACGTACGGTCGGTCCGGGTCCACCCCGTGCTCCACGAGCGCGTCGAGGCCGGGATCGAAGCGGTACTGCTCGAGGTCGATCCCGTTGTGGATCACGTGGACCTTGTCCGGGGCGACCGCGAAGTGGCGCAGCACGTCGTTGCGGGTCTCCTCCGAGACGGCCACGATCGCGTCGGCGTCCTCGATCCCGGTCCGCTCGATCCAGGCGGACAGCCCGTAGGCATTGCCCAGCTGCTCCACTTTCCAGGGTCGCAGCGGTTCGAGCGAATGGGTGGTCAGGACCAGCGGCATCCCCCACAGCTTCTTGGCCAGGAAGCCGGCCATGTCGGTGTACCAGGTGTGGCAGTGCACGATGTCGGCATCCAGGGTGTCCTTGGCCATCGCCAGGCTGCGCTGGAGGGCATCGAGGGCGCTGCCGAAACGGGCGTCGGTGCCCTGCCTCGCGTCGGGCCAGGCTGGGTACCCGCGCACGCGCAGGCCGGGCTCCGTGACGTCCTGGGTGCCGAAGCAGCGCACCTCCACGGGCACCAGGCGGGCCAGCTCGCGGCTGAGGTACTCCACGTGGACACCGGCCCCGCCGTAGACGTGGGGCGGGTACTCGTTGGTGAAGAGCGCGACCCGGTCGACGGACGCCACCAGGGACCATCCTCCGCTGCTGGGCGAGGGGATCGACCGGCCCAGGTGACCGGCCGCACACAAGGCTAGCGGTTCGCCGGCCCCGGGTCGCGGCCGAACGTCGCGTGGGGCTGCCCGGCCGCTCGCGGGCCGGCCGCGCAAGGGGCTTCCATGCGCCGGCCGGGCGACGCTACACTCCGCCAGACGCGGCGAGCCCAGCTCACGCCGCTGCCAGTGGAGCGTCCAGCGTCCCGATGTCGCTGCTGGTCCGTGAGGCGCGACTCCATCCCACCCGCGGCCTCCGTCCCGAGCCCGTCGACGTGCTCGTGGAGGGCGCCCGGATCGCCTCGATCCGGGCGCGCGGCGGACCCCTGCCGGACGGGGCGACCGAGCTCGCCGCGGCCGGCCGACTCCTGTCCCCGCCGCTGGTGGACCCGCACGTCCACCTGGACGCGGTGCTGACCGTCGGCGAGCCGCGCCACAACGAATCGGGCACCCTGATCGAGGGGATCCAGACCTGGGCGGAGCGCAAGCCGTCGCTCACCCACGAGGACGTGAAGCGGCGCGCCCTGGAGGCGATCCGCTGGGAGGTCGCCCAGGGCACGGGGCTGATCCGCTCGCACGTCGACGTGTGCGATCCGAAGCTGGTCGCGCTGCGCGCCCTCCTCGAGTTGCGCGAGGAGGTCCGCGACATCGTAGACCTCAGGCTCATCGCGTTTCCCCAGGACGGCATCCTCTCGTTCCCCGACGGGAAGGAGCTGATGCGCGAGGCGATGCGGCTCGGCTGCGACGTGATCGGGGGCATTCCGCACTACGAGTGGACTCGCGAGGACGGCGTCGAGGAGGTCCACTTCATCTTCGACCTCGCCCGCGAGACGGGCGCGCCGATCGACCTCCACTGCGACGAGACCGACGACGACCAGTCGCGCTTCCTGGAGGTCGTCGCGGCCCGAACGATGCGCGACGGGATGCAGGGCCGGGTGGTCGCCGGCCACACCACGGCGATGGCCTCGTACAACGACAACTACGCCTTCAAGCTGCTCCAGATCCTGCGCCACGCCGGCGTGACGATCGTGGCCAACCCGTTCGACAACATCGTGCTCTCCGGGCGCTTCGACACCTACCCCAAGCGGCGCGGAATGACCCGGGTCAAGGAGCTCGATGCGGCCGGCGTGAACGTCGCCTGCGGGCATGACTCGATCATGGATCCCTGGTACCCGCTGGGGCGCGGCTCCATGCTCGATGCCCTGGCGATGCTCGTCCACGTCGGCCAGATGACGGGCCGCGGCGAGCTCTTCCGGGCCTACGAGATGGTCACCTCGAACCCGGCCCGGGCGGCGGAGGTCGAGTACGGGATCGGCGAGGGCAGGCCCGCCAACTTCGTGGTCCTCGACTGTGAGGACGAGGCCGAGGCCATCAGGCTCCGGCCGGCCGCCCGCTGGGTGATCCGGGCCGGACGGGTCGTGGCGGAGACGGAGCCGGCCCGGAGCATCGTGCACCGACCCGACGGGTCGGCCGAGGTCACCTTCACCCGCTGAGGGCGAGCACAGGAGGGTCACCATGGCGGCGGTCGTACACGAGGACACCGGCAGCGGGACGATGCCCCGCGGCGAAGGCGACTTCACGATCGAGGGACACGGCATCGAGCCCGTCCCCGAGGGCTCCCGCTACGGTGCCGTCTACCGCGTCTTCACCGTCTGGTTCACCCCGAACCTCGTCCCGGCCGCGTTTGCGATCGGCACCCTCGCCGTGGCGTTCGCCAGCCTGGGCTTCTGGAGTGGCCTCGCGGCCATCGTCCTCGGCAACATAATCTCGGCGGCGCTCGTCGCCGCGGTCGCCGTCATGGGGCCGCGCACGGGCATGGCCCAGATCCCGGCGGCCCGCCTGCCCTTCGGCAAGACCGTCGTCGTCCCGGCCGTCATCAACTGGGCGAGCACCATCGCCTGGGACGCCATCAACGCGTTCTTCGGGGCCTACGCCCTGGACGTCCTGACCGGCGGTGCGCTGCCCTTCTGGTTCAGCCTGGCCATCGTCATCATCTGCCAGGCGGCCCTGTCCGTGATTGGCTACGAGGCCATCCACACCTTCGAGAAGTACGCCGCGATCGCGCTCCTGGTGCTCTTCGCGGTCACGACCGTGGCCGCCCTGCCCAGGGTCGACACCTCGTTCGCCAACGGCGCCGGGGCCTCGATCTGGACGTTCATCCTCATGACCACGATCGCGGGCAGCTTCAACTTCGCCTGGGCGCTCTATGCGTCGGATTACACCCGTTACCTGCCTGTCGACGCCCCGAGCAAGCGCGTCTTCCTGTACACGTTCCTGGGCCTCGGCCTGTCGGCCGCGTGGCTCGAGATCCTCGGGCTGGCCGTGACGAGCGCGCTGAGCGGCGACCTGGCCACGGCCGACGGCACCCACCAGATCTACGCGATCGTGGGCCAGGGGATCCCCGGGGCGCTGGCGATGGTCGCGATCTTCTTCGGCACGATCGGCGTCAACGCCATGAACGACTACACGGGATCGCTCTCGCTGCTCGCCGCCGGGGTCCGCATCTGGCGCCCGATCTCCGCCGGGATCGTCGGCGTCCTCAGCTTCCTGGCGACGCTCTGGCTCTACTACGGGAGCTTCAACACGGCCTTCGAGAACTACCTCCTGCTGATCACCTACTGGATCGGGCCGTGGGTCGCGATCGTGCTCGTGGACTGGCGACTCCGGGGCGGTCGCTTCGACGTCCACCGGGTCGTGCCGTTCTCGAACCTGCCGAGCGGGTGGAACGCGCTCATCGCGCTGGTCGTCGGCTTCGTGGCCTCGATCCCGTTCTTCAACCAGTCGCTCTTCGTCGGGCCGCTGGCGAACGGGACGGACATCACGTACGTCGTGGGCTTCATCGTGGCGGCCGTCGTGTACTGGGTCCTCGAGCGGCGCGCCTCGACGGCGGTGCCGGCCACCGCCTGACCGCGACCATCTCCGGGATCGAGGCCCCGGCGAGCGATCGTCGGGGCCGTTCCGCGCCCGCGGGGCGCCGATCGGGGCAACAGGCGCGCGCTCCTCGCCGGCGCTCGCGCGCTACGTGACGATCGGCATCTCGTGGAGGACGGGCGGCAGGTCCAGCCCGGCGACGTGCCCGGCGATCTCGCCGAGCGTGGCGACCCAGACGCCCTCGGTGTCGAGGATCCGGCCGAGCAGCTCGTCGAGCGCGGCTGCCCGTGAGGGACGGCCCGACAGGAAGGGGTGCATCGTCAGCACGAAGCAGCCCCCCGCCGCGACGAGGCCGTCGAGCTCCGCGGACCATAGCTCGAGGACCTTGCGGGGGCTCTCGATGACGCCCGAGCCGGTCAGGTCCGGCAGGAACGCGTACTGCTCCCAGTCGTCGAGCGCCCACTGGATCGGGATCTCGACCAGGGTCGGGGCGGCCGGGCCGGGAGCGGTGGCCAGCCGGTACGGCCGGTCATCGTCCATCAGGGAGGAGTCGTAGGCGAAGCCGTAGCGGGCCAGGAGCGCGGGGGTCCGGTAGGTCGCCTCCCACCACGGGGCGCGGTAGCCGGTGGGCCGGACGCCGCCGACGCGGTCGAGCGCCTCCAGGCCGCGGACGAGGTAGCTCTCCTCCTCCGCGGCGGTGGCCCGGAAGAGGGGCTCGTGGAGGTAGCCGTGGTGGCCGATCTCGTGGCCGGCATCCCGGATCGCGCGCACCGTGTCGGGATGGCGGTCGGCGGTGTAGCCGGGGACGAAGAAGGTCGCCCGCAGGCCCCGCCGCTCCAGGATGCGGAGCAGGCGGGGGACGCCGACCCGCGGCCCGTAGGACTGGTGGCTCATCACCGTGAGCCGCGCAGCGGCCTCGGGATGGTCCGCGAGGATGGCCGATTCCGCGTCGACGTCGAAGCTGATCGCGGCCGCGGCGCGCTGACCGGCGGGCCAGAACGGTGGCTCGTCGCTCATCGCCCCAGCCGGCGCAGGGCGACGAGCGAGAGCATCTCGAAGGCGAGGTTGGCGGCGAGCGTCGACGTCTGGGCCGCCGGGTCGTAGGCCGGGATGACCTCGACCACGTCGAAGCCGACGAAGTCGATGCCCCGCAGCGCCCGCACGATGGCCAGCGCGTCGTGAGCGGAGAGGCCGCCCGGCTCGGGCGTCCCGGTCCCCGGGGCGAAGGCCGGGTCCACGACGTCGATGTCGAAGCTGATGAAGGCCGGCCGGTCGCCGACCCGGGCGCGAATGGCGTCGGCCGTCGCCTCGGCCCCGCGGGCCAGCACCTGCTCGGTGGTCAGGTACTCGAGCCCCAGCTCGCTGCGCAGCGACGTCCAGTCCTCGGCCCCGTAGAGCGACCCGCGCAGGCCCACCTCGATCGAGTGGCCGACGTCGACGAGGCCTTCCTCGATCGCCCGGCGCATCCAGGTCCCGTGGTTGTACCTTTCCCCGAAGTAGCTGTCCCAGGCGTCCGTGTGGGAGTCGAAGTCGATCACGGCCACGGGGCCGCGAGAACGGGTGGCGCGCAGGTGGGGGAGCGTGCAGGCATGGTCCCCGCCCACCAGGATCGGGATCACGCCGGCCTCCACGATCGGGGTCACAGCCGCCTCGATCGCCGCGTAGCTGCGCTCGGTGTAGCCGGGGACGATGGAGACGTCGCCGTGGTCGACGCAGCTCAGGACCTCGAACGGGGCGACGTCGAGGTTCGGGTTGTAGGGGCGGATCATCACCGAGGCGGCCCGGACCGCGTTCGGCCCGAAGCGCCCGCCGACGCGGTACGTGACGCCCGTGTCGAAGGGGACGCCGACGATCGCCAGGTCCACGTCCTCCAGCGTCCTGACGAGCGGCAGCCGGGCGAACGTCGACGGCCCGGTGAAGCGGGGCGACAGGAGCGAATCCTCGGGAACGTAGCGTGGCATCGAGTCTCCTCCGCGATTCGCCAGAAGGGTACGGGACGCGCGCCGCGGACGCGAGACCCGTGGCGCACACGGCGCCGGGGACGGAGACGGCCCCGGGGCTGGGAAGCCCCGGGGCCGTCGAGAGGCGTGGCGGCCGATCAGTCGCCGGGCGCCATCCGCTCCAGCGCGTAGGCCGGTTCGCCCGGCGCGGGCTGGGCGGGCCGCTCGAGGCTGATCACGGCCGACGTCCGCCGGCCGGGGATCGCAAGGGCGACGATGGCGCCCAGCCCGGCGATCGCGGCACCCACCCAGACCGCCGGGATGAGCCCGGCCACGAACGTCGCCGGTGAGGCATACCCGCCGTTCGCCGCGAAGACGGAGGCGAGGATGGCGACCCCGAACACGCCGCCCACCTCGCGGATCGTGTTGTTCGCGCCGGACGCCAGCCCCTCCTCCGCGGGTCGGACCGAGGACAGGACGAGGTTCGCCGTCGGGGCGAAGAAGAGCGACATCCCGACTCCGGCGAGGACGAGGGCCGGCACGAGGTACAGGTAGTCCACGGTCGTCGACGAAGCGGCGGCGAACCAGCCCAGGCCGGCCGCCATCAGGGCCATGCCGACGGCCAGCGGCCCGCGACTCCCGATCCGGTCGGAGAGCGCGCCGGCGATGGGGGCGACGATGATCGGCATGCCCGTCCAGGGCAGGGTCCTGAGCCCCGCTTCGAAGGGGGAGTAGCCCTGGACGATCTGGAAGAACTGGGCCAGCAGGAAGATCGAGCCGAAGACGCCGAACGACATCAGGAAGCTGACGCCGTTCGCGGCGGCGAAGCGACGGTCGCGGAAGAAGCGGAGCGGCAGCATGGGCGCGGCCGTGCGGGCCTCCCGGACCAGGAAGGCGGCGAGCAGGACCGTTGCCGCGACGAACGCGGCGAGGATCGCCGGGCTCGTCCAGCCTTCGCTGTTGGCGTTGATGAGCGCCCAGACCAGGGCCAGGAGCCCGCCGGATCCGAGCGCGAGGCCGGGGATGTCCAGCCGGTCGTTTGCGCCGCGGCTCTCCTGGAGGAAGGCGAAGGCCATCGGGATGACCGCGATCCCGATCGGCACGTTGAGCCAGAAGATCCAGTGCCAGTTGATCCCGTCCACGATCGCACCGCCGACGAGGGGGCCGATCGCGATGGCCAGGCCGGAGATGCCGCCCCACGCCCCGAGGGCGAGGCCGCGCCGCTCCGGGGCGACCGCGGCGGAGAGGAGCGTCAGCGTGAGCGGGGTGACGGCGGCCGCGCCGAGGCCCTGGATGGCCCGGGCGATGACGAGCGTGTCGCCGTTCGGGCTGAGCGCGGCGAGGGTTGAGCCGAGCGTGAAGATGGCCAGCCCGATGATGAAGACGCGCTTGCGTCCGAAGCGATCACCGAGCGCGGCGGCCGTCATCAGCAGGACGGCGAAGGTCAGGGTGTAGGCGTTGACGGTCCACTCGAGCTGGGCGAGCGACGCGCCGAGGTCCGCCTTGATCACGGGCAGGGCGGTCGTCACGACCAGGTTGTCGAGCGAGACCATGAACAGGGCCAACGACGTCACGATGAACGTCAGCAATGTGCGGCGGCGTGCGAGCACGGGGATCCTCCAGTCATGAAAGATATTGACAAGTCACTAACTTCTCTGTCGAAAGGGGGGGACGCGCGGGCCACTAGGCAGGCCCTCCCTCGCAGATCGCCTGCCAGGCGACGTGGGAATCGGTGAGCTCCATCGCCGCGGCCACGTTCAGGAGCATCCCCTGGGCGAAGAAGTCGCGCAGGCTCGCGACCGGTACGTTCGCGCGGGCCGCGACGTCGGCGACCAGGTCGGCGAAGCGCTGGCGGACGTAGGAGCGCACGACCGGGTCGTCGCAGGCGGCGAAGGCGTGGAGCTGGAGGCGCAGGAGCGCCTTGTCGGCCAGGAGGTCCCCGTAGGCTCGACCCATCGAGTGGAGGACCGGGTCCATGTCCGCCGCGTCGGTCGCGGGGTGGCGGGCCGCCTCCGCGAACGTGGTCTCGATCCGCTCGTACGAGCGGCCGACGGCGGCCAGGAAGAGCTCGCGCTTCGATCCGAAGAGCCGGAAGAGGTACGGCTGCGAGACGCCGGCCAGGCGGGCGATCTCCTCGGTCGAGGTTCCGGCCAGGCCGCCCGTCGCGAATGCCTGCACCGCGGCCGCGATGACCTCCGTACGGCGTTCGACCGAGGAGAGCCGCGGGCCGCGGCCGGCGGCGACGGGCGAGGCAGGGGAGCTCGCGGAATGGGCGGAGGTCGGCATGCCGGCAATATAGTGACTACTAACTAGCCTGTCAACACCCGGGCCAGGCGGGAGCCGGCGCCTCCGCGCCAGGTCAGCGCCGCTCGCCGAACTCTCGGCAAAGCGCCGATCGCGCCGCGAAGTAGCCGCTCATCCCGTGGACGCCCCCGCCGGGCGGCGTGGATGCTGAGCACAGGTAGATGCCCCGGGCGGGCGTGGCGTACGGGTCGCGCCGGGTGACCGGGCGGGCGAGCAGCTGCCGGAGGTCCGCGAGGCCGCCGTTGATGTCGCCGCCGACGTAGTTCGGGTCGTACGCCTCGAGCGCCGCGGGCCCGCGCACGGAACGCGCCAGGATGCGGTCGCGGAACCCGGGCGCGAACCGCTCGACCTGGGACTCGATCCGACCCGTCATGTCCACGTCCGAGCCGTTCGGGACGTGGCAGTAGGCCCAGCCGGTGTGACAGCCGCCCGGCGCCCGCGTCGGGTCGAACGAGGCCGCCTGGACGAGGATCACGAACGGCTTCTCTGGATGGCGGCCGCGGGCAACGGTCTCCTCCGACTCCGCGATCTCCGCCAGCGTGCCGCCGACGTGGACGGTGCCGGCCCGGCGGGCGGCCTCGGCCGTCCAGGGGATGGGCCCGTCCAGCGCCCAGTCCACCTTGAAGGCGCCGGGCCCGTAGCGGTACCCATCGAGGTGGCGCCGGTAGCCCAGGGGCAGCTGCTCACCGGCGATTGCCGCGAGCGCCCGGGGCGAGGTGTCGAAGAGGATCGCTCGCGCTGGGGGGAGCTCCGCGAGCGAGGCCACCTGCTGCCCCGTGACGATCTCCCCGCCCAGCCGGCCGAGCTCGGCCGCGAGCGCGTCGGCGAGGCGCTGCGTTCCGCCGCGGACCAGCGGCCAGCCGTGGACGTGGGCGGTGATCGCCAGGACGAGCCCGAACGCGGCGGTGGCGGGCCGCGTCAGCGCCATCATCGAGTGGGCGCCCAGGCCAGCGGAGAGCGCCCGGGCGGGCTCGTCGCCGAAGCGCGAGCGGGCGAGGCCGGCCGCCGAGCGCAGCGCGGGCGCGCCGAAGCGCAGGCCCGCCAGCGGATGCCGGGGGATGCGGACCAGCGGCCCGAGGGCGAACGGCAGGATCTCGTCCGCGTCGCGCACCAGGGGACCCACGAGCCGTCGGTACGCCCGTCCATCGCGGAGTCCGGCACCCGGATCTGCGGAGAGCGCGGCGAGGCCTGCAGCCGTCGCCCCGACCGGGCGTTCCAGCACGGCTGCCCGGCCGCCCTCGAGCGGGTGAGCGAGCGGCAGGTCCGCATGGACCAGCTCGACGCCCAGGCGGGACAGGTCGAGGTCGCGCAAGAAGGGGGAGGCGACGGAGATCCCCTGGACCGTCGAGCAGACGTCGTGGACGAAGCCTGGCAGGGTCAGCTCGGCGCTGCGCATCCC
The DNA here is from genome assembly GCA_963801445.1 of uncultured Chloroflexia bacterium. GTDB lineage: Bacteria > Chloroflexota > Limnocylindria > Limnocylindrales > CSP1-4 > CTSoil-043. Next base: position 282,112 of record CAWDEW010000009.1, read on the forward strand.
GCCACCCACGGTGGGGTGGCCCTCGTACACGATCACGGAACGGCCGGCCCGCGCCAGCGTGATCGCGGCCGCGAGGCCGTTCGGGCCGGATCCGATGACGATCGCGTCGGGGGCGTCGCGCTTCATCCGCGCATCGTGCGCCGGCCGGCGGGTTCGACGCCGGCGGTCCTACCGGGACTTGGCCCGGAACGTGCGCCGGCCGAAGAGGACGAGGACGCTCGGCCCGTTCGCGTCGAGCCGGGGGATGACCCGCACCTCGAGCTTGTGGCGCCGCGCGACGTCGCCGAGGGCGACCGCCAGGGCCGGGAGACGCCGCAGCCCTCGCTCGCTCACCTCGCGGACGTCCGCCTCGAGCGTTGCTCGATCGCCGGGCCCGCCCAGCCACACGTCGAGGGCCCCGCTTGGCCCGACGACGCGCAGGAGCGACTGCGCCGGCTCGGCACCGGGAGAGATCGGCGTGGGCGCGAAGCCCACCGCGTCAGTGCCCAGGATGGCATCGAGGGGAAGCGGCAGCGCATCGTGAAGCGGGTGAGCGCCCGCGCCAGGTGACGGGAACGCCGGGCCGTTGGGCAGGCTGGTCATGAAGTCTTCTCCGCCGATCGGGGCTGGCGCGTCGCAGGCGCCGGGACGTGGGCGCGGCGCAGACGCTGTCCGGACCGGTGGGCCGCTGCGCGCGAGCGGACGATCTGCCGTCTCTCGTGCCCGATGCGCTGCCGGTGGTGGGGCGGTCGCCGAATACCGTGGGTGAGATCAGGCGGACGGCTCGGCGGACGAACGGACCCGGAGGACCGGGCGTTCCCCGCCGGGCGAAAGCGAACGGCCCGTCCGGAGACGGGCCGTTCCAGTGCCGTCAGGCGTTGCGCACCTTGGTGGCGCGCGGGCCCTTGGGGCTCGCCTCGACTTCGAACTCGACGCGCTCGCCGCCGGAGAGGCGATCGAAGTCGATCGATGGGTCGAGCTCGCCGCGGTGGAAGAAGTAATCCTTCCCATCCTCGGCGGCAATGAAGCCGAAGCCGCGATCGGCAACGACCTTCTTGACTGTACCGGTGGTCACACGGACCTCCACACGCTTCCCGAACGAGGGATGGCAGAACGCACGGTCCGTTCGAGAAGGGGGTCGACCACGCGAAGCGTCGCCACACATCGTGGCGTGTCCAGAGCATAGCACGGACGTTCGAGCGCAGGAGCAGGGACTCCGAGCGACCCGCAGCGTGATCTGCGGCGGTCGTCTATGCTGGGCCTCTTCGTGCTCGATGGGTGCTCCGGTTCGCGCCCACGGTATTCCACACCGTCCGATCCCGATCCACCCATCGCCCTGACCGGGCCCCGCGAATGCGCGGGAGGGCTCGCCAGGAGCGTTCCCCAGATGTCATTCAACTCCCTCGGGCTTGCGCCCGAGTTGGTCCGCGTGGTCGCGGACGAGGGCTACACCGAGCCCACCCCCGTCCAGCGCGAGGCGATCCCGCTGGTCCTCGCCGGCCGCGACGTGCTCGCCGGTGCCCAGACAGGCACGGGCAAGACCGCCGCCTTCGTCCTCCCGATGCTCCAGCTGCTGCACGCGAGCGGCGGCCCGGACCGTGGTCCCGGAGGGCCCCGCGGGATCCGCCGGTCCGTCCGGGCCCTCGTGCTCACCCCCACCCGGGAGCTCGCGCTCCAGGTCGAGGAGAGCATCCGGACCTACGGCGCCCGCCGGCCGATCAAGTCCGTCGCCATCTACGGCGGCGTCGGGTTCGAGCCCCAGGCCCGGGCCCTGCGCACCGGTGCCGAGATCGTCGTGGCGACCCCCGGCCGCCTGCTCGATCACCTGGGCCAGCACACGATCGACCTGGGCCGGGTCGAGATCCTCGTCCTCGACGAGGCGGACCGGATGCTCGACATGGGCTTCATCCGCGACATCCGCCGGATCCTCGCCGTTCTGCCGGCCCGCCGGCAGAACCTGCTCTTCTCGGCAACCTTCTCGAACGAGATCCGGGCCCTCGCCGGCGGCATCCTCGACCGCCCGGCGACCGTCGACGTCGCCCCCCGGAACACGGCGGCCGAGCTCGTGGACCAGGTCGTGATCAGGGTGGACCGGGAGCGCAAGCGCGAGCTGCTCAGCCACCTCGTCCGCTCCGGGAGGATCGACCAGGCCCTCGTCTTCACCAGGACGAAGCACGGGGCCAACCGGCTCGCCGAGCAGCTGGGGCGCGACGGCATCAACGCCGCGGCGATCCACGGCAACAAGAGCCAGTCGCAGCGCGTCGCCGCCCTCGAGAGCTTCAAGCGGGGGCGCGTCGCGGTGCTCATCGCGACCGACATCGCGGCGCGCGGGATCGACATCGACGCCCTCCCGCACGTCGTCAACTTCGAGATGCCGATGGTTGCCCAGGACTACGTGCACCGGATCGGGCGGACCGGCCGGGCCGGAGTGGACGGCCAGGCCGTCTCGCTCGTGTGCGTGGACGAGGCGAGCCTCCTCCACGACATCGAGGTCCTCCTGCGCCACCAGATCCCGGCCGAGGTCGTGGCCGGCTTCGAGCCTGATCGCGCGATCCGACCGGAGCCGATCCGGCTCCGGTCGGCCATGGCGGGTGGCCGCGTCGGCGTCCGCCCGGGCACCGGCAACCGACCGGCCGCAGCCCGGCCCTCGGGGCCACGCCAGGGCGGCGCTCGCCCGTCCTTCAGCGCGGCGCGCCAGATCTCCGATGGCCCCCGCCGGCAGCCGGCCGGGACATCCCTGGCCACCATCGGCCGCCGCCCGTCCACTGTCCCCCTGCGGCCTCTGGTCGCCCTGCCCGGCGAGCGGCTGGCCCGCAGCGCCGGCGGATCACGGGATCGGGGATGATATGCACCCGGGTCCCGGTCTCGACCGGGCCTTCGACCGATGGTCGTCCATGCCAGGGCATCCGCAGCGAGCGAGCCGGCCACGGCTTGACCAGAACGAGGTCTCGATGACGAAGCACTCCAGGAACGAGCGCGAGCGGCGCACCCAGGAAACCGAGCGGGTCAAGCAGATCGAAGCCGCCTGGATGGGGAGCCTCCCGCCGGAGACGGCGAAGGCCTTCACCCTGGCCGTCGAGGCCGCGCGAGCCCGGGGGCCGCTGCCCCGCCAGCCTGACATGGCGCCCGGAACGGCACCCCGTCCGCCGCGCCCCGGGCACGAGCCGCGCCCGCCGAAGGACGCCAACCCGCCGCGGCGAGGCCGCTACTAGATCTCGTCCCCGGCAGGTACCGCCGGCCCCGGATCCACCGGACGTCCGGCGGGTCCGCCTGCGCTCGGCGATGCCGGGCCAGCGGGTGACCGCGCTCACGCCAGCAGCAGCCGCACCGCCACCGTCGTGCCGATCAGGATGATGCAGACGCGCAGGATCCCGGCGGGCAGCCGGCGCCCGACCGCGGCTCCGAGCTGCCCTCCCGCGATGGCCCCGACCATGAGCAGGAGGGCCGCCTCCCAGGCGATCGGCGCCGCGAAGATGAAGATGATTCCGGCGGCTCCGTTCGTGACCGCACCGAGGACGTTCTTGAGGCCGTTGAGGCGCTGGAGATCGTCGGGAATGAGCACGGCGAGCATGGCGATCATGATCACGCCCTGCGCCGCGCCGAAGTAGCCGCCGTACACCCCGATCATGTAGACGAAGAGCGGCACCAGGCGGCCATGCCCGCGGGTCGTCCCTCCTCCCGAGCGTCGGGCCGCGACAGCCCTCGCCAGCCGCGGCTGGAAGGCCACCAGGAAGCAGGCCATGAGGATCAGCACGGGAACGATCCGTGCGAACGCGCTCGCCGGGAGCACGAGCAGCAGGCCGGCCCCGGTGAGCCCCCCGGCGGACGCCGCGAGCGCCGCCGGGATGGCCCGGGACCACTGTCCGACCAGCTCGCGCCGATAGCCGACGGCCGCGCTGAACGCCCCCGGGACCAGGCCGATGTTGTTCGTCACGTTGGCGACGAGCGGCGAGTAGCCGAACAGGAGCAGGGTCGGGAACGTGATGAGCGATCCGGCGCCGACGATCGCGTTCATCGTGCCCGCGACGCACCCGGCGAGGACGATCGCGACCGCCTCCAGGATGCTCATGCCGGGCCGTTTGCGGCCCGGCATCGAGCACATCCCGGTCGCGCGCTCAGGGTCGGGCGGGTGGCAGGGCAGTGGGCTCACTCGAGCCCGAGGATGTGGGCCGAGGTCTCTCCCGCGCGGATCCGCTCGAGCCACTCCTCCTCGAGCCGCATCCGTTCGCGCACCTCGTCGAGGACGGTGGGGATGCGTGCTGCCGGCACGACGACGATCCCGTCGGCGTCACCGACGATGAGGTCACCGGGCGCGATGACGACCCCGCCGACGCTGACCGCAACCCCGATGGCACCCGGACCGCGCTTCAACGGGCCGGCCGGACACGTGCCCCGACCCCACACGGGAAAGCCGAAGGCCCGGATGACGGACAGGTCGCGGATGACTCCGTCGATCACCGCGCCGACGATCCCCGCGGCGGCGGCCGCCTCGGACAGCACCCCGCCCCAGACGGCGCGGGTGAGGCTTCCCTCGGCGGCGACGACGATGACGTGGCCGGGCGGGGCCCCGGCCAGGGCACGGTGGGTCAGGGCCGAGTCGCCGAGGCTGGCGCGCACGGTGTACGCGGGTCCCACCACCCGCTCACCCGACAGCAGCCGGATGCCGCTGTCCATGGCCGCGGATCGATCGAGGCAATCGGAGATCGTGGCCGTGGGCAACAAGTCCCAGTCGGCCAGGGACCATCCCGGGCGTTCAGTCATCGGAGCTCCAGGCTAGCGGGGCGTTGATCCCTCCGCGCCCCGTCAGTCCTCGGGCGCGACGACCTCGTTGCGGATTCGTCCGAGGTCCCCGACCTCGCATTCGACCACGTCGCCGGGAACCAGCTGGCGGGGTGGCTTCATGGCGAAGCCCACGCCGTGCGGGGTGCCGCTGAGGAGGACGTCGCCGGGCTCCAGGGTCATGCCCCTGGACAGGTAGGCGATCAGGTGGCGAACCGGGAAGATCATCTCCCGCGTCGACGAGTCCTGGCGCGCCTCGCCGTTGACCCAGCTCCGGACCGGCAGGTCCTGGGGGTCGGCCACCTCGTCGGCGGTCGTCAGCCAGGGGCCGATCGGGCAGAACGTGTCGAAGCTCTTGGAGCGGACGAGCTGGCCATCCCGCTTCTGCGCGTCGCGCGCCGAGACGTCGTTGCCGACGCTGTAGGCGAAGACGTGGGCGAGGCTCTCCTCCTCGGAGACGTGGCGCGCCCGCCGGCCGATGATGACGGCGAGCTCGGACTCGTAGTCGCCCTCGAGCGTCAGCCGGTCGTCCATCACGATCGGGCCGTATGGATCCTGCAGCGAGCTCGGGAACTTCGCGAACAGGATGGGCTGCTCGGGGGCCTTCGAGCCGGTCTCGCGGATGTGGTCCATGTAGTTGAGCCCGATCGCCATGATCTTCGAGGGCTCCACCACGGGGCACAGGAACGTCGGATCGGCGAGGCCGCCGGAAGCGGCGGCCTGGGCGGCCGCCAGGCGGCCCTCGCTGGCGACCAGGTCGGCCGTCGTGACGGCCTCGATCCCGAGGCCGGCGAGGTCGACCCACGTGCCGTCCTTGGCCAGCACCGCGTAGGCGGCGCCAGCTTTCGTCATGATGCGTGCGAGTCTCATTGGTGCTCCTGGAAGATTCGGGTCAGGCGGAGACGGTGCCGACGGGGTCGGGGCGGTGCCAGAAGACCAGCCTGCGCTCCAGCCAGCCGACGACCCCGAACAGGGCCAGCCCGGCCAGGCTGAGGAAGAAGATCAGGGCGAACACCTGGTCCATGCGCATCTGCTGGGACGAGACCCGGATGAGCTCGCCCAGGCCCTTGCCGCCGCCGAGGTACTCGCCGATGACCGCGCCGACCACGCTGAACACCGCGGCGGTCTTGAGGCCGGCGAAGATGAACGGCATCGCCGCCGGCAGCTTGAGCATGGTCAGGGTCTTCCAGCGGCTGGCCTGGAACGAGCGAAACAGCGCGATCGAGTCGCGGTCCACGGACGCGAGCCCGGCGGCCGTATCGACGATGACGGGAAAGAACGCGATGAACAGGGCCATCACGATCTTCGACTCGGCACCGAAGCCGAGCCAGGCCACGAACACCGGCGCGAAGGCGACCTTGGGCAGGGCGTTGAAGCCGATCAGGTAGGGCATCACGGCCTTCTGCCCGATCCGGGTCTCCCCGACGACCGTGCCCAGCACGAACCCGAAGATGGCCGCCAGGATGAAGCCGATGACGACCTCGAACACCGTGATCTTCAGGGCATCGAACACGTAGTTGAACTGCAGGATGCCCTGGCCCAGGATGACGATCTCGCGCGCGGTGTCCCCGGGGCTCGCCAGGATGATCCTGGACATGAGCCCGACCGAGATGATCCCCTGCCAGACGATCAGGAAGGCCGCGCCCAGGGCGACGACGAGAAGCCACTGCGGCAACCGCTCGAACCAACGATCCCCCGAGGGGGGGCGCACGAACTCCGGGGCTGGTGGCGCGTCGGGTGCTGCTGTCATCGGGGTACCTTCCGTCACGACTGGCCTCCCGCATCGAGGCGGGCGCGGACGTGGCGCACGATCTCGCCGAACTCGGGTCCGGTCGCCATCGCCAGGGTGCGCGGCCGGGGCAGGTTCACGGGGACCACTTCCGCGATGACCCCGGGCCGGGGGGTGACGACGTAGACCTTGTCCGACACGAAGACCGCCTCGGAGATGGAGTGGGTGACCATGAACGCGGTCGCATTCTTCTGCAGGCAGATGCGCTGCAGCTCGACGTTCATGAAGTCCCGGGTCAGCTCGTCGAGCGCACCGAACGGCTCGTCGAGCAGCAGCACCGCGGGTTCCGTGATGAGCATCCGGCAGATGGCGACACGCTGCGCCATCCCGCCGGAGAGCTCGTGCGGGAAGGCCTTCTCGAAGTCGGTGAGGCCCACGAGCTCGAGCAGGCCGCGGGCGTCCTCCGTGCGTGCCTTCGCGCCGGTGGCGCCCTGACGGATCTCGATCGGCAGCAGGATGTTCTCGAGGGCCGTCCGCCACGGGAGCAGGGTCGCCTGCTGGAACATGATCCCGATGTCGGGGCGAGGACCCCAGACGGGGGTCCCCTGCAGGATGACCTCGCCTGAGGACGAGCGCAGCAGGCCGGCCATGATCTTGAGCAGGGTGGACTTGCCGCAGCCGCTCGGTCCGATGATGGACGCGAACTGGCCGCGGTCCAGGGAGAAGTCGACCGATCCCAGCGCGGCAACGTCCCGGGAGCCCTTGACGGCCCGGGCCGGATACGTCTTGGTGACGGCGCGGACAGAGACGATGGGGTCCGTGGCCGGGCGAGCGTTGCCGCTCGCCCGGCTCGCGGAGGCGTTGCCTCCGAGCATCGGCCTACTGGGCCGCTTCGACGAACTTGTTGGTGAAGACCTTGGTCAGGTCAGCGATCGGGCCCTTGAGCCCGCCCGAGGCGATCAGGCTCGCCTCCCAGGCCTTCCACGCATCGAGCGTGAACGTCCCGGCGATGGCGCTCCCGATGGGCTTGGAGCGAGCGGTCTGCCCGTCGTACAGGGCGGACGCGAGCGCCGCGTCGGTGGCCTCCTGCGGGTTCAGCTTGGCGCAGTCGGCGAGGGTCTTGTCCTTGTTCGCGTAGGCGAACGTGGTCCCCTTCACGAGGGCGCGCGTGAAGCCGGCGATCAGGTCCGGGTCCTTGTCGATCTGGGCCTGGAGCGCCGTGTAGCTGTTGCCGAAGAACAGAAGGAACTTGTCCGGCGTGATCTCGGTCAGGGGCAGGCCGCGGGCCCGGATGATGGACATGTCGGAGATGCCCGCGGAGTAAGCCGCGATCTCCTTGCGCTGGAAGGCTGCCGTGGCGGGTCCACCGTCACCGACCGGGAGGAAGGTGTAGTCGGTCTTCTCCGTCAGCCCGGCATCGGTGAGGATGCCCTTCGCGAACGCGACCTCGGCGCCGTCCACGGTGCCGGTGCCGATGACCTTGCCCTTGAGGTCGGCGATCGTCTTGACCGATCCATCGGTGGGCACGACGAGGCCGAACAGGCTCTGGGGGTACTGGTCGTAGAACATGACCGGCTGCTCACCGCGCTCCCACGCTGCGAGCACGGGGCCCGGCCCCGGGATTCCGATCTGGGCCTGGCCGGCGGCCATGGCCTGGAGGACGGCCCCGGAGCCGTCAAGCGCCTGGAAGCTGACTTCGATGCCTTCCGCAGCGAGGTAGCCCTCGCCCATGGCCGTGCACAGGTTGTACCAGACCAGGGCGGACGGGTTGGGGACGACGACCGTGATCTTCTTGCTGATCGGTGGGTTCGTCGGGCTGGCCGGAGGCGCCGCGCTGGCCGCCGTGGAGGCGGGCGGGGCGGCCGTCGGACCAGTGCTGGCCGCCGGACTGGCGGCTCCGCTGCACGCGGAGAGGACGACTGCGGCCGTCACCAAGGCGGCCAGATTCCGTCGGAGCATGGATCCCTCCCATAGGCTCTTGCGGCAGGGGCGGGAGGGACGCGACAACGTCGAATTGGACTTTCGACGTCAAGGACCGGGACCAGTCAACCCCGCTGCGCCTAAATCCGATCTATGGAATGTACAGGGATTGTCAAGGTTCATCTCGGTCCCGGCGCAGCGGCCCGGCGGGTTCGGATTCGGACCCGGACTGGCCTCGAGCCGGGCCGCGCGACCGCTCGGAACGGCGCCCCGGCGGCAATGTCGGATGCTATCCTCGCCGGGCCTGCCGCTCCGCCCGGTGCAGGCTTCCGACGCGTAACGCGGCCATCGATGCGTCCGACTGCTGGGCTGCCGCGGGATCGTGCAACGCTGTCTCGCGGAGGATGAGCGATGGACGAGCGACCGCCCTGGCACACCGACCAGTGGTTCACCAGCCCGTGGAACCACGACCCGGCGGACCGAGCCGAGCTGCACTTCCCCAGGAAGCTCCTGATCCACGACTCGACGTTGCGCGACGGCGAGCAGCAGGCCGGCGTCGTGTTCACCGCCGACGACAAGATCCGGATCGCGGAGGCGCTGGCGGAGGCCGGCGTCCACCGGATCGAGGCCGGCCTTCCGGCCGTGTCGCCGTCGGACGAACGAGCGGTCCGCGAGATCGCCACCCGGGGCCTGCCCTCGGAGATCTACGCCTTCAGCCGCTGCCTCCTCGATGACGTCAAGCGGGCGGTCGGTTGCGGGGTCGCCGGCGTCGTGCTGGAGATTCCGTCCAGCCGCCATCTCATCGAGCTCGGCTATCGCTGGAGCGTGGAGCGGGCGATCGCCTCGTCCGTCGAGGCCACCCGCTATGCCCACGAGCAGGGCCTCAAGGTCTCGTTCTTCCCGATCGACGCGACGCGCGCCTCGCTGGACGACTACCTGGACCTGGTCGCCGCCGTGGCCCGGGATGGGCATCTCGACGCACTGGTCCTGGTCGACACGTTCGGCACGCTGGCGCCCCACGCGGTGAGCCGGTTCGTCGCGGCGAGTCGAGCGCGGTTCGACGTGCCGCTCGAGGCCCATTTCCACATGGACTACGGGCTGGGCGTGGCCAACAGCCTGATCGCCGCCGCGAACGGCGTCGAGACGCTCCACGTGACCGTCGGCGGAATCGGCGAGCGGGCCGGGAACGCTCCGCTCGAGGAGTCGGTCGTCGCCCTGCGCACGCTGTACGACGTGGACTGCGGCATCCACCTCGAGAAGCTGACCGCGCTGCACCGGATGGTCATGAAGCTTGCGAACGTCGACCAGCCGAGCAGCCGGCCGGTGACCGGCTCGCGTCTCTTCAACGTCGAATCCGGGATCATCGCGGCCTGGGTCCGCAACGTCCGGGACGTCGACCTGACCGAGTCGTTCCCATTCCTGCCGAGCCTCGTCGGCCAGGACGACGCCCGGATCGTGCTGGGCAAGGGCAGCGGGCCCGATTCGATCGTCGACGCCCTGGAGCCGCTCGGGATGTCGGCAACGCCCGAGCAGGTCACCCAGCTCCTGGCCGCGGTCAAGGCCGATTCGCTGGCCAGGAAGCGGACGCTCGAGACCGACGAGTTCGTCAGCCTCGCCCGGGCCATCCTCCAGCCGGAGGCGGCGGCCGTCCCGCGCTGAGGCGGGCACCGAGGAACAGGATCGGCGGCGTTCTCGCCGGGCCGCGCCCGGCGCCGGCACCCCGGCTACTCGCCCATGACCTGGAAGTGGACTGTCCGGATCCGGTCCCGCACGCCGTCGAAGTCGACGAAATAGATCTGGCCGAACTGGCCGAGCTCCATCTGGCCGCTCACGATCGGGATGGTCTCCGACCGCCCGATCCAGGCGGACCGGATGTGAGCGTCCGTGTTGAGGCTCCACACGGCCTCCTCGCCGAGGTTCGTCCTCGCGTGGGCGATGTGGGCCGGGCCGGGATGGAGGTACTGGCCCTCGTGGCGGCAGGTCGGCACGGCCGCCTCCAGGCGGTCGAGCATGTCCTGGAGGAGGAGCTTCGTGCCGTCGTAGAGGGTGTCGTGGGCCTCCTCCTGGATGATCACGCTGCAGGTGGTGTGGGGGGAGTAGACCGTGATCGTCCCCATCCGGATCCCGGACTCGTCCACCGCCGCCCGGGCCGCCTCGGTGACGTCGTGGAACATCGGCTTGTGGAGCTGGCTGCGGACCTCGGTCGTGGCGTGGAAGACGGTCATCGGATCACTCCAGCGGCATGGTTGGGTCGGGGAGTCGGCCCGGCGCGGGCAGCCCGGGTCGGGCAGCCCGGGGCAGGCAGCCCGGGCCGGGCGCGATCGCTGCTCACGTCGGGTGGACCCGCAGCCAGGCCTCGTGCATCGCCTGGATCATCGCCCGCATCGTGGCGATCGGATCGGCGGCACCCAGGATCCCGCTCGTCGAGCCCGTGGCACCGACGCCCAGCTCCACCATCGCGGCCACGTCGGCCGGCGTCCTGATGCCGGCACTGCACATCACCACGATAGCCGGGTTGACCGCCCCCACCCGGGCGATCGTCTCCGCCACGAAGCCGCGCATCTCGGCCGCCACGGAGCGATCGCCGCCGATCAGGGACGGCGGCTCGGCAAGGACGATGTTCGGGGCGAGCTGGGCGATCGCCACCGCCTCGTCCGGCGAGTCGCAGCAGACCATCGTGGCCAGCCCGACCTCGTCGGCGCGCTCGATCGCGCGGTGGAGGTCGGCCAGCGTCATCCGCCGCTCCGAGTGGTTGAGCATCACGCCGACTGCCCCGGCCTCCCGGAGCGCCTCGGGCAGGACCGCCCCGGCGCCGCGGCCCACCTCGACCGGGTCCATGTGCTGGGCGAAGACGAACAGGTGCTCCGTCGCCCGGGCGACCGCCGGGATGTCCACGTGCTGCGGGTCGAAGATCACGCCGACGCCGAACTCCTGGCTCGCCCGGTCGGCCTCGCGGGCCAGGCGAACGGCCGCGGCACCGTAGAGGTAGCCCTTGAGGCCGATCTCGAAGAGCGGCGGCCTCAGGCGCAGCCCGCTGTACACGACCCCTCCTCGTCGGCGACATCGCGCCCGCCCCGGGCGATCGGGACTCCACGGGCCATCCTGGCCTGGCCGACCATGCCGCTCATCGGACCCGGAACCCGGTGCCATCGGGCTCGACCGCGGCCACCCGGTCCAGCCCGTCGAACACGACGAAGGCGACCTCGGTCTCCAGGGACTCGCCCGGGGCCAGGACGCGCGCCCGGCCGGCGGCCTGGGCCTCCCCGAGATTCATCGGGTAGCCGGTCCACGGCTCGAGGCAGAGGTGGTGGTGACCGCGCCAGCCGCCGTAGACCTGCCAGAGCCACGCGTGCGGGAAGACCTCCGGCGAGAACGCCAGCGCGATCCCGCGCCGGGAGGCGGCGTCCGTGAGCGCCAGCCACCCGTCCCGGAGCCCGGTGGCCCAGTGGCCGCCGAAGACCGCGGCCGACGCGGGCAGGACGGCCCGGACGTCGCGCGTCCCGGCCGGCGTCCCGGGATCCGGCTGCTCCGGCCACGGGTAGGCCGTGCCCGGCTCGCCCATCGGGGACCCGGATGAGACGCCCACCAGCATCGCGGTCGCGGGCAGGTCGATCCGGTGGTCCGGGGTTACCGCGAAGCTGGGATGGATGCCCCACAGGAAGGGGAGCGGCCGCTGGTCCAGGTTCGTGAGCCGGTAGCGCGCCCGCAGGACGGGCTCGTCGGCGCGCAGCTCCAGGGTCCGCTCGAGGCGGGCCGGGGCCATCGTCGCGAAGCCGGCCGCCGCGATCCAGGCGCGCTCCCCGGCCGCTCCGGACGTGGCCGTCCACGGGACGGACCAGAGCTCGCCCATGTAGGGCAGCAGCTCGCCGTGGAGGTCGGCCCGGTCGCCGGTCGGGAAGATCTCGTCCCAGCCGCCGGACCACCAGTCATCGAAGTGGGCCCCGTAGGGCGCGCGCCGGGGCGGCGTCCGCGGATTGACCCACAGCAGGTTGCGGTCGGCGACCTTGTCGACCAGCTCCATGACGTGCCCGCCCAGCTCTGGCAGGACGGTCACCCGCAGGGCCGCGTTCTCGAGGACGAGGGCCGCGATGCCGCCGACGCTCCACTGGTCGTGGACGCGCGCGCTCACGCGAGGATCACCTCGACGCCGGCGGCGCGAATGCGGGCGACCTCCTCGGGGTCCGCCCCGGCGTCGGTGACCAGGGCGTCGACGGTCGCGATCGAGACGATCGGGGTGAAGCCCGACCGGCCCAGCTTGGAGGCGTCGGCGACCGCGATGACGCGGCGCGCGCGGGCCGCCATCAGGGCCCCGACCTCCGCGACGAGCACGTGCGGCGTCGTCAGCCCCTGCTCGATCGAGAACCCTTCGCAGCCGAGGAAGACGACGTCGGCCGACAGCTCGCGCAGGCCGGCCATGGTCTGCGGTCCCACCACCGCCCGGTAGTCGGGGAGGTAGAGGCCGCCGAGGCAGATGAGGTGCGGGGACTCCCAGCCCCCGATCTCCTCGACCACCGGCAGGGAGTGGGTGACAACCGTGATCGCGTTTGCCCTTCGGAGCGAGCCGGGGACGTGCGCCGCGATCGCGGCCACGGTCGTGCCCGAGTCCAGGAAGACGACGTCGCCCGCCGAGATCATCGACGCCGCGACCGCCCCGATGCGCGCCTTCTGCACGCGGTGGTCGCGCGCCTTGGCCGCGTAGATGCTGAATGGCCGTGACGCGGCCCCGCCGACGGCGCCGCCATGGACGCGACGGAGCCGGCCCTGCTCCTCCAGGATCACCAGGTCCCGCCGGATGGAGGCGTCGGTGACGAGGAAGCGACCGGTCAGGTCGGCCACCGAGACCCGCTCGGATTCCATGACCAGGCGGGCGATCTGGTCGCGGCGCTCCCGGGCCCCCAGCGTCCCTGCGGCAGCCGCCCCCGGCGGCGTGCCGCGGGCTCCCGGATCCTGCGCCGGCGCGTCGACCCGGCCGCTCACTTGCCGATCCCCATCGTGAGTCCTCTCACCAGGTGGCGCTGGAAGATCAGGTAGACGATGATCGCCGGGAGGGCGCTGATCAGCGAGCCGGCCATCAGCGCCGGGACGTTCACGACGCGAGACGTCTGGAGCGTGGCGAGCCCGACGGTGATCGTCCGGACGTCCGGCGTGGGCAGGAAGAGCAGGCCCACGAGCAGGTCGTCCCAGACCTGGATCACCTGGAGCACGGCCACGGTGACGATGGCCGGGACGCCCATCGGCAGCATCACCCGGATGAAGATCTGCCAGAACGAGGCACCGTCCATCAGCGAGGCTTCGATCAGCTCGCTCGGGATGCCCCGGAAGTAGGTCGTCATGAGGAAGGTGGCGAACGGTGCCCCGAGGGCCGCGTAGACCGCGATCGCGCCGAGGAAGCTGTGGGAGATGAGCCCGACCTGGCTCACGTTCACGAACTCCGGGATGATGATCGACTGGAGGGGCACCATCATCCCCGCCAGGACCCCCAGGAGGACGTAGGACGAGCCCCGGAAGCCGAGCTTGGCGAACGCGTAGCCGCCCATCGTGCTGACCACGACGATCAGGGCCACGGCGCCGCCTGTCACGACGGTCGAGTTGATGAGCTGCTGGACCACCGGGATCGCGCCGAAGAGGATCTGCCAGCTGTCCAGCGAGAAGCCCGAGCCGGCGATGTACTGGTCGAACGAGCGGAACGACAGGAGCGTCATGAGCCCGAAGGGGAACAGCATGATCACCCCGACGAGCGAGAGGATCGCGAAGATCGCGGCCCGGCCGAGGCGTCGTCGAAGGCGGGGCATCCGCGTCCTCCTCAGTCCAGCCGGCTGCGGAAGATCCGCATCTGGGCGAGGCTGATGGCGAACACGATCACGAAGAGCACGATCCCGATCGACGCCCCGAAGCCGAAGACGCCAACCGTGAAGCCCTGCTGGTAGACGTAGAACTCCAGGGTGGTCGTGGCGTACCCGGGTCCGCCCCCGGTCATGACGAAGATCAGGCTGAACAGGGCGGTGAAGGCGGTGATCAGGGTCAGGATGAAGGCGAACTGGATGAAGCGCATGAGCATCGGGATGGTGATCCGCCAGAACGTGGCGAACGACCCCGCCCCGTCGACCCGGGCCGCGTCGTAGATGTCCCGGTCGAGGGTCGCCATCCCGGTGATGAAGATGATCGTGTTCGTGCCGAACACCGACCAGATGAACGTGATGATCACGGCGATCATGGCCGTGAGGTCCGCGCCCAGCATGTCGAGGTGGATGCCGAGCGGGTCGAGCAGGCCGTTGAGGATCCCCCTCGTGGCGAAGACGCGGATGGCCACCATCCCGATGACCACCCAGGAGATGGCGGTGGGCAGGAAGTAGGCGGACCGGAAGAACCGCCACCCCGTCACCCGCTCGTTGAGGAGATACGCGACGAGCAGCGGGATCAGGATGGCGACCGGGATCGAGGCCAGGAGCATCAGGTTGTTGCCGACGATCTGCCAGAAGGTCGGGTCGCTGAACAGGCGCTGGTAGTTGCCCGGCCCCACCCAGGTCGCGGTGAGGCCGTCCCAGTTCGTCAGGCTGTAGTAGAAGGCCTGCCCGACCGGCAGGGCCAGGAGCGCCAGCTCCAGGATGATCACCGGCAGGGCGAAGAGGATGCCCGCCCGTCGCTGGGACGCCCGCAGGCGGGCCAGTCCCGAACCTCGCCGCCTCGCGGTGGGCGGGGCGGGAATGGCGGGCGCGCCCTGGCTCATGCCGTTGCTCGGCGAGTCGACGACCGGCGTCGCGCGGGCGGCGCCGGTCGTCGGAAGGTCACGTGGATCGGCTACTTGTAGGTGCCGCTGCGGCGATCCGGCGGCAGCTGGTTCAGGGCGTCCTGGATCTTCTGGGCCGCATCCTGCGGCGACATCGTCCCGGCGAGGACGGCGTCGAGCACCTTCGTGGCGACGTCGGTGACCTCGGGCTGGATGACGTTGTCGATCATCGGGTAGCGGGTGAAGCCCTGGTTGGCCCCGTAGTCAAGCATCGCGATGGCCAGCGGCTGGGTCGGCGGCGTGCCAGCGACCGTCGGGATCAGGCCGCCGTCGGCGATGATCTTCTGGGCCTCGGGCGTGACCATCCAGGCCAGGAAGGCGGCCGCCTCGGCCTTGTGCTGGGAGTAGCTCGTCACGCCGAAGCCGTTGCCCGGGAACTCGACCACGCCCTTGATCGGGTTGTCGCTGAACGGCGGGACGAACACGCCGGC
This sequence comes from uncultured Chloroflexia bacterium, assembly GCA_963801445.1. Lineage (GTDB taxonomy): Bacteria > Chloroflexota > Limnocylindria > Limnocylindrales > CSP1-4 > CTSoil-043. The sequence continues at coordinate 297,737 of CAWDEW010000009.1, forward strand.
GTTGGCGCCGAGCTTGTCGGAGAACTCCTTGAAGCCCCACGAGCCTTCCATCGTCATCGCAGCCTTGCCGGACTCGAACTGGGAGACCGACTCGTTGTTGGCGAGGACGTCGGTGTTCGTGCAGCCCTTGGTCTTGAGGGCGGCCCACTTCGTGAGCTGGGCGACGATCGTGGGATCGGTCCACGGGATCGCGCCGTCGTAGAGCTTCTTCCAGTCGTCGACCTGGAGCATCATCATCATGTAGCTCAGGTCGTAGTAGGGGTAGAAGCCGGCGTTGAGGGCCTGCAGGCCGGTCCCGTAGGTGAAGGGCAGGACGTTGATGGCCTTGAGCTTGTCGCACGCGGCGTAGAGCTCGGTCCAGGTCGTCGGGAAGGACGTGATGCCCGCCTTGGAGAACAGGTCCTTGTTGTAGAACCCGTTGTAGAACTGCAGGTCCAGGGGCACGCAGATGGCGCCGGACTGCACGTTCAGGTCCTTCGAGCACCAGTTGATGCCGTCGAACTTGTTGAGCGTGTCGAGCGGGATGTACTGGTTGAGGGGCTCGAGGAAGCCCTGGTTCTGGGTCGCGAAGAGCCCGGTCCACATCGTCAGCAGGTCAGGTCCGGACTTCGAGATGGAGGCCGTCTTCAGCAGGGCGAAGTAGTTGTCGGCCGGCTGGCTGACGATGTTGATCGTCACGCTCGGGTTTGCCGCCATGTACGCCTTGACCAGGGCGGCGGTCACCGTGGCGTTCGCCTCGGTGCCGTAGTTGTGCCAGAGGGTCAGCGTCACGGGCGCGGCGGGCGCCGTCGGCGCCGCGGACGGTGCGGTCGAGGCGGCCGTCGAGGCCCCCGTCGATGGCGCCGCGCTGGCAGCGGGGGAGGCCGTGGCGCCGCCGCCACAGCCGGCCACGACCACGACGACCGCGAAGGCCACCGCGGCGAGCTTCCGGTGAACCATTGGTTCCTCCTGGGTCGGCCGGGCCATGCGATCAGGTCGATCGAACCTGACCCGGTTTGCCTGGTGCCCGTGCCGTCGATGGCGCGGCAGCCCTGTGCGCATGGACGCGCTGGGTCCGTTTATATCTCGACGGGAAACGCGCGTCAATCCGAACATCGAAGAATCCCACCCACGAGCGTGGGTGAGCTATCCCAGCGCATCGATGACGCCACGTAATCCACGTATTCACATGATGTTGACATGATTCCGACACCATACGGTTGACGAAGCGCCAGCCCCTGGATAGAGTCTCGGTCGCAGGCCCCGATCCACGGGCCGCTTCGTGCGTCGCCGGTCCAGCCAGCGCCGTCGCTCGTCCACGGGAGGGTTGCAGGGGTGTCGTCCGGCGAGTCGATCCGGTTCAACCGGTTGTTCGATGGCGGGCAGAACGTCGTCATCGTCGCGATCGACCATGGCCTCTACAACGGACCGCGTCCGGGCTTCGAGAACCTGGCCCCCATCGTTGGCCGCCTGAGCGGGGCCGACGGGATCCTCCTCAGCCCCGGCATGGTCCCCCACGTGCAGTCGGTCTTCGAGCATCGCGGCGCGCCCGCCCTGATCCTCCGCCTGAACTGGGGAACCCAGTACGCGACCCAGTGGGGCTACACCGAGAGCCGCAGCGTGCCCATGATCTCGGCGTCCCAGGCAGTGGCCCTGGGGGCCGACATCGTCCTCGTCGGCATGTCGATCAAGACCGGCTCCGAGGCCGTCGACGCCGAGAACGTGGCCCAGGTTGCCCGGTCGGTCGCCGAGAAGCGCGAGGCCGGCGTCCCGATCATCGGGGAGGTCTACCCCGCCGGCCACGAGGAGATCGCGCCGGAGGAGCGCCACGAGCAGATCTCGATCGGCTGCCGGATCGCGGCCGAGCTCGGGGCCGACCTGGTCAAGACGTTCCACACCGGCGAGCGCTTCGCCGAGATCGTCCGGTCTACTCCGGTCCCGATCTTGGCCCTCGGCTCGAAGAAGGCGCCCCGCGAGGTCGACGCGCTCGAGATCGCCGCGACGGCGGTCCGGGACGGAGCCCGGGGCGTGGTCTTCGGCCGCAACGTGATCCAGTCGCAGAGCCCGGAGCGGTTCCTCGAGGCGCTTCAGGAGGTCGTCAAGAACGGTGCCGAGCCGACCGCGGCCGCCGAGAAGCACGGGCTTTCCTGACGCTCGGTCCGGCGCGCCGATGACGCTGCTGCTGGGCCTCGACGTCGGGACCACCTCGGTCAAGGCCGGCCTGTTCGACGGGACGGGTCGGCAGCTGGCGGCGGGCGTCCGGGAGTACCGGATCTCCCACCCCGCGCCCGACCGCGCCGAGCTCGACCCCGAGACGTACTGGACGGCGACCGGCGCTGCGGTCCGCGAGGTCCTCGCGTCCGCGGGAGTCGAGCCCGGCCGGGTCGCGGCGATCGCGGTGAGCAGCCAGGGCGAGACCGTGATCCCGGTCGATGCGGCGGGCCGGCCGCTCGGGCCGGCCCTCGTCTGGCTCGACAACCGGTCGGCGGCCGAGGCCCGCGAGCTCTCCGCCCGGTTCGACGACGCCACGGTCTACGACCATACCGGCGTCCCCGCGATGGCCCCCACCTGGTCCGCCTGCAAGATCCTGTGGTGGCGCCGGAACGAGCCGGCCCTGTTCGCTGCGACGGAACGGTTCCTGCTGGTCGAGGACTTCATCCTCCACCGGCTCACCGGCCGCTTCGTCACGGACGGCAGCGTCCAGTGCACGACGCTCCTCTACGACATCCGCGAGCACGGCTGGTGGGGTCCGCTGCTCGAGGCGGTCGGGATCGGGCCGGAGCGCCTGCCCGAGCTGGTCGCGCCGGGCTCGGTCGTGGGCACCCTCGCCCCCGGCGCCGCCACGGCGCTGGGCCTCCCGCCGACCGTCCGAGTGGTCGCCGGCGGCATGGACCAGGGTGCCGGGGCCATCGGCGTGGGCAACATCGAGAGCGGGATCGTCTCCGAGAGCACTGGCGGGGCGCTCACGCTGCAGGCCTCCATCGAGCGCCACGGCGGCGACCCGGCCGGCCAGACGCCTGTCTACGTCCACTCGGCGCCCGGCCTCTACCTCTACTGCCCGGTCTGTCCCACGGGCGGGATGGCCCTCACCTGGTTCCGCGACCAGTTCGGGGCCGAGGAGGTGGCCCGGGCGGCCGGGACCGGCCGGAGCGCCTACGACCTCCTGGCCGACCTCGCGGCCGGCGTGGCACCGGGCGCCGAGGGACTCACGATGCTCCCCCACCTGGCGGGCGCGTTCAGCCCGGAGTACGTCGCCGAGGCGAAGGGCGTCTTCTACGGGTTCACCCTCCACCACGGCAAGCCCCACTTCGTGCGCGCCGTCCTCGAGGCGATCGCCTTCATGCTGCGCCGGAACCTGGAGCTGCTCGCCGCGGCCGGCGCGCCCGCGACCGAGGTCCGCTCGCACGGTGGCGGCGCCCGGAGCGCCCTCTGGAACCAGGTCAAGGCCGATGCCTGCGGGCTGCCCGTGGTCACCCTCGAGGGAGAGGACGCCGCGGTCAGGGGCGACGCCATGCTGGCCGGCGTCGCGGCCGGCGTCTTCCCGGACCTGGCCGCCGCCGGGGCCGTGATGACGGTGCTTCGCGACCGCTACGAGCCCGATCCGGCGACCCGGGCGGCCTACCAGGACGCCTACGCGCGCTACCTTCAGCTCTTCGACGCGCTCCGGCCGCTCTTCCGGGCGACCGGCTGAGCGGACGCCCCAAGACCGACGACCCACGACAGGTTCCCCAGTCCGCAGGAGATGATGACGATGGCGACGAAGGCGAAGATCGGCCTCCTGGTGATGGCCCTCCTCGAGGACGACTACAACAAGACCGCCCACATGCGGCCCGCGGCCAACGCCGCGGCGCGCGAGATCGCCGATCTCCTGGGCGAGTACGGCGAGGTCTTCCACGCCGGCCTGGTCGAGGAGGAGCACCAGGCGGCGGCGGCCGCCCGCCTGTTCAACGCCGAGGACGTCGACATCATCGTGGCGATGGAGCTCGCCTACACGAAGGGGATCGTGCCCGCCCGGGCCCTGATCGACACCAGTGCCCCGGTCCTGGTCTGGAACGCCCAGAAGATCGCGCGCCTCGGCGAGAGCGACGGCTTCGACGTGGTCATGCTCAACTCGGGGATGGCCGGCATCCCCGAGCTGACCGCGGTCCTGATCCGGACCGGCCGCGACTTCACGATGGTCACCTCGCGCCTCGACGACCCGGAAGGGCGCCGCCAGGTCCGCGAGACGATCGCCGCGGCGGCCGTGCGCCGTCGCCTGCGGACCGCCCGCGTCGCGGTCGTCGGGCATCCCTTCGAGGGCATGACCGACCTGATGTTCGACGGCCTCTCGCTCCGCCAGGAGATCGGCCCCGTCGTCTGGCCGCTGGAGCCCGAGAAGGTCGCCGTCCGGTTCGCCGAGATTCCCCAGGCGGACGTGGACGTGGTCGTCGCCGCCGAGCGCGCCCGCCACCAGGTGGAGATGGAGCCGGCCCTCTTCGAGCGCTCCGTGCGGATGGCCCTGGCCCTCGAGTCGGTCGTGAAGGAGCACCGCTTCGACGCCTTCACCGCGTTCGACCAGGTCTGGCTGAGCGATCCCCGGGTCGGGATCATTCCCTCGTACGGGACCGGCCGCCTGTGCGAGATCGGCGTGCCCGCCTCGCCCGAGGGCGACGTGAACTGCGCCGTTGCCCAGCTCGTCCTCCAGGAGCTGGCCGGCCAGTCGACCACGGTCGAGAACTACGTCATCGACTTCGAGAACAACGCCGTCATGTTCTCCCACGACGGCCACGGCAATCCCGCCCTGGCCACCCCGGGCGCCGTCAAGGTGAAGAGCTCCATCTACTACCAGGGCGTGCACGGGTTCGGCGCCGGCTTCGAGTTCGCCTATCAGCCCGGGCCGGTCACGAACCTGGCCCTCGTGACGGTCGGCGAGAACCAGTGGCGCTTCGTCATCTCGGAGGGCGAGTTCCTGCCCTTCCCGCCGCGCCCGATCTCGGCGCCGCAGACCCTCTTCCGGCACGCGGAGCTGCCGGTCGACGAGTGGTGCAACGAGTGGTGCGCCGCGGGCGCGCCGCACCACATGGCGGCCGCCCAGGGCCACTGGGCCGAACAGCTGCTGCGCGTGGCGCGGATGCTCGGGATCGAGGCCGTCGTCGTCTAGGGATCGACGCCGGCGCGGCCTACATGGTCGGCAGGCCGAGGGTCGAGCCGACCTGATCGGTGCCTTGCCGCTGCCGGAGCGCGACGAGCACCACGACCACCAGGGCAATCGGCGAGCAGCTCGCCGCTGTCGACGCTGCTGGCGAAATGTCCGCGGTGGGCGGCTGAGTAGCCCTATGTCAAGCCGCCTTCGCGCGGACGAGCTGCTGTAGGGCGCGATGGCGGGCCGGGTCGTAGGCGGACCCGGTCCTGCCAACAGCGCCAGATCACGTACACCCAGGCCCGGGCGAGGATCCGGCCGGCGTGGGGGTGCGTCTTGTGGCGCTCGCGGGCTCGCCGGTGACACGCTCGGCCGCCCAGCGGTTCGCGAACCGGCTGTCCTCCGCGAAGTCGATGAGGGCATCGCGGAGCTTCTTGTCGCAGGCGAAGCGGAAGGTGACCGCGAGGTGCTGCCCCGACTGCCGGGTGGACGGTGCGGCCCCGGCGAGGCAGGCGAGCGACTCGGGCGTCGGGAAGCGCTCGCGGACGTCACCGATCTCCGCCAGCAGGGCCGCTGCCCGCACGCTGGCCCGCCCGAGGCAGGCTGCGGAAGATGGACCCGTCGGGATGGAGCTCGAGCTGCTCGGCGATCCGGGCCTCGAGCTCGGCCACCTGGTCACGGACGGCGAGCAGGGCCCGGCGTACAGCGCGTGCGCCGCGTGGCCTCGAGCCCGGTCGAGCGCGGTCTCGCGGCCGTCGGGTCGTTCGGTACCCCGGCGCGCGAGCCAGGCGGCCGGATGCGCGGGCGACGAGGGGATCCGGCAGGGATCGGAGGGCGTCGAGCAGGCGCGCCACGACGGCCCGGGCATACGAGCTCGAGGGGCCCGCTCGCGCGCGGCTCCGGCGACGTCCAGGGCGTTCGCGAGCGACTCGCCGGAGCGTGAGCGGGCTCTCGGGGCTGTCGGGACGAGCGACCGGAGCAGCAGTCGAACGAGGACGACGAACGAGCAGGTAGATCAGGACGACGGCCGGGCCGGTAGACGTAGTCGTTGTCGGAGGTGACGAACGTGCGGATCGCGTCCACGAATGGCCCGAGACCCGAGCCCGGCGACCGACAGCGGCGTGCGATGGACGCGGCGGTCCAGGAACAGGACGAACAGCACGCCAGGGCCGGCCGAGCGTCAGCAGGCCCGCCCCAGAGCATGTGCGCGATGTGGAGCCCGCCGCCGCCGACCTTCGGGTACCCGGTGAGGGCCAGGGCCAGCGGATCACGAGCACGGCGCGAGATCCCGCTCACCAGGACCCCGACTGCGAGCAGCTCGCCGCCGTCGCTGCGCCGCATCCATCGAGCCGCAAGCCAGGACCCGCATCGGCGACCGCGGTACGCGGCTGGTGCTCGGCAGGTGGGTCGCGGCCGGTGGCGGCCTGCACGAGATGTACCGTTCGATACATTGACGAGCCCTGCGGCGCGCCGTCTCCTTCGCCCAGGGCCCGCCGCCTCCCGCGGTCCTGGGCCCGCGACCGGGGATGGAGAGGGGCGGGTCGCATGCCCAGGGCCGACCTCGACAGGCAGGCGGTCGTCGCCCGGGTGTCCCTCGTGCTCGTCGGCGTTGCGCTGGCCGTCGGCGGGTGCCTCGCGGGGACGCCGTCCGGCACGAGCGGACCGCCGGCGTCCTCTCCCGGCCCTGCGTCGGCGGCCGCGACGGCCCCGGCACCCACGACCTCGGCATCGACCGCGCCGTCCGCCGCCGCCACGCCCGCGCCGGGGATCCTCGGCGGGGTCACGTCAATCGCGGCGGGCGGTTCGCAGACGTGCGCTGTCCTCGCCGGCGGCACGGCATCCTGCTGGGGCCGGGTCACCGACGCCGCCACCTTCACCGTCCTCCTCGACAGCCCACGGCCCGTCGCCGTGGCCGGGCTGGCGGGCGTCACCTCGCTGGTCGCCGATTCGGGCGGCACCACGTGCGCGCTCCTGGCCGACCGAACGGTCTCCTGCTGGGGCTTGAACAGGGCCGGGAAGCTCGGCAACGGATCGACGAAGGGCTACGCCACAGCCCCGGCTCCCGTGCCTGGCCTGGCCGGCGTCGTGGCGCTGGCCGCGAGCCGGAACGACGCCTGTGCCCTTCTCCATGATCAGACCGTCGCCTGCTGGGGAACGAACGCGGCGGGCCAGCTCGGCGACGGGACGAGGACCAACCGATCGACTCCCGTGAAGGTTGCCGGCCTCGCGGGCGCCCTCTCGATCGCGGTCGGCGATCTCCACACCTGCGCCCTGCTGGCCGACGGGACGGTGGCCTGCTGGGGGGACAACCAGTTGGGAGCGCTGGGAGACGGCACCACGACGAGCAGCGCGCGACCGGTCCCGGTCGTCGGGCTGGACAGCGCCATCGCGATCGCGGCGGGTTTCGACTTCACCTGTGCCCTCCTGCGCGACGGCTCGATCTCGTGCTGGGGTCGCATGTACGGCGACCCGGCGACCTTCGCGACGGTCCTATCGAGCGAACGCCCGATGGCAGTCGCCGGGGTGTCGGGCGCCAGCGCGGTCAGCGCCGGACGGGCGCACGCATGCGCGCTCATCCAGGGCGGTGCCGTCACCTGCTGGGGCTACAACGGGTCAGGCCAGCTCGGTGACGGATCCGTGAAGGAGAGCCCGCGGGGGGTCGCGGTCGCCGGGCTTTCGGGGTCGACCGCGATCAGCGCGGGAGGCGGTCACGCCTGTGCGCTCAGCCAGGACGGCAGCGCCTGGTGCTGGGGAGCCGACGCCGACGGCCAGCTTGGCGATGGGACGCGCGTCCCGAGCCGCCTGGCGCCGGTCCACGTGGTCTCGCCGTAGCGGCACGGGGCAGCGTCAGCGCGACGGTACCATCCGCGCCGCCCGTGCCAGGCAAGGTGGCACGCCCCCGGGGCAGGCTGGCCTGACAGGCGCCCGGCCCTGGGCCCGAGGCCCGTCGAGTCAGCCTTCGGCGGCTGTATGGTCTGGGGCGGACAGGCGGAACGCGCCTGCACGACGTGCGGGCTGGAGCTCGGTGCGGGCGGACGCCCGCCGACAGCCCGGGAGTGACGATGACCGAGACGGCGCCCCGGGCGCCCATCGACGGCCTGACCGACGAGCAGCGCCGGATCATCGAGTGGGAGGACGGCCCGCTCGTCGTGATCGCGGGCGCCGGCACCGGCAAGACCAGGGTCATCGTCGAGCGCGTGCGGCGCCTCCTCGAGACGAAGGGCGCGCCGGTGGCCGATGTCGACGCGGGCGGGCGCCCGCCCGCCGAGGCAGCCGCCAGCGTCGCGATCCTGCCGGCCGAGGCAGCCGCGGCCGACCGCGACGATCCCTTCGCGGGCCCGCTCCTCCCGGAGCAGGTCCTGGTCCTGACCTACAACGTCAAGGCGGCGAAGGAGCTCGCCGATCGCCTGGAGAAGTCCCTCGGGCCGGCTGTCCGCAGCAGGCTCACCGTGGCGAACTTCCACAGCTTCTGCCATCGGATCCTGGTCGAGAGCGCGCCCGACGTCGGGCTCCCCTCCACGCCGGACGTCCTCGACGGCGTCGGCCAGGTGCTCCTCCTGCGCGACCTCCGGCCCGGCCTGCCGCTCCTCTACTACTCTGGCAAGGGCAACCCCAGCTGGTGGCTCGATCGCTTCGTCGGCTTCATCAACCGGGCCAAGGACGAGCTCGTCAGCCCGGACGACTTCGACGCGTTCGTGGAGGCGGAGCGCCGGGCCTTCGAGGCTCGCTTCGGCTCGTACAGGGACGCCTTCGAGCGCCTGGCCGGCCTCGGCGCGTTCGACGGCGGTCGGGCGAGCGCGCGCAGCGCGTACGCGGCGCATCGGGCAGCGGAACGGACCGCCGCGCTCGACCAGGCCGGAGCGAGCCCGGACTTCGGGAGGGTCGAGAAGGCGGCCGACCGCGAAGCGCGGCGAGCCGTCCACGGCGGGGGCCGGGCCGTCGGCGCCGGCCAGCTGACCGAGGCGCAGCGCGATGAGGCCGACCGGCTGGCCAGGACCTACGTCGCCGACGGCGCTGCCCTCGAGGTCCTCCGCCTCTCCGAGCTCGCCCTCGTCTATCACGCCTACGAGGACGAGCGCGAACGCCGCGGGGCGCTCGACTTCGGCGAGCAGGTCGCCGCCGTCATCCGCGTCTTCCGGGAGCGGCCCAACGTCCTGCGCCGCTGGCAGCGGCACTTCCGGTATCTCCTCGTCGACGAGTTCCAGGACGCCAACATCGCCCAGATCGAGCTCGTGGAGCTGCTGGGTCGGACGCCGGACCGGCCGGACAACGTCATGGTCGTGGGCGACGACGACCAGTCGATCTACCGTTTCCGCGGGGCCAGCTTCGCCGCGTTCATCGAGTTCGACCGACGCTTCTCCGGGCCGCCCGCCCATGATCCCGCCGGTCCCTCGCCCGGGTTGCCCTCCCGCCTGCGGATCGAGCAGAACTTCCGCAGCCGCCCGCCGATCCTGGTCGTCGCGAACCGCCTGATCGGCCGCAACGAGATGCGCTACCAGGCCGACAAGCAGCTGGTCGCCCACCGCGACGGCGACGGGGCGGCGGCCGTCGAGCTCCTCACCTGCGCCGGCCCGGACGACGAGGCGGCCGCGATCGTGGAGCGGATCAAGTCGCTCGCGGGTCGGGAGCAGGGTGCGGGCGCCCCGCCGGCCGTCCCGTGGGGTGCGTTCGCGGTCCTGTACCGCAAGCACAAGCACCGCGACGCGATCGTCGCCCGCCTGCGCGAGGAGAGCATCCCCTATACCGTGTCGGGAGGACTGTCGCTGTTCGCCGCGCCGGAGATCCGGGACCTCGAACAGGCCCTCCGGACCCTCGCCGACCCGTTCGCGGACGTCGCCTTCGGGCGCGTCCTGACGGCGGGTCCATGGCGCCTCGACGCGCTGGAGCTGCTGGCGATCACGCGGGCCGCGAAGCGCACGGACCGCCACCTCCTCGAGCTGGTCCGCGAGGCGGTCGGGTCGGGCGAGGTCACGATCGATGCGCTGACGGCGGGGACCGGCGGCGATGGGGAGGTCGAGGCCGCGGCGCCCGGGGACAGCCCGCCGGGCGCCGCGGCCGCTTCGGGCGCCATCGTTCGATCGCGCGCCTGGGCAGCCGCCCCCGGGCCGGGGCGAACGCTCGCGCTGGCGCCGGCCACCCTCGCGAAGCTGCGGCGCTTCCTCGCCACGCTCGACGAGCTGGTCCCGGAGGCTCCCCGCGAGGGCCCTTTCACGATCCTGGAGCGCTACCTGGAGCGGACCGGGATGCTCATGGATCTCCTCGCCGCGGATACCCTCGAGAGCAAGCGCGCGGTCGCCAACGTGGCGTCGCTGATGCGCTTCGCCGCCGACTGGCAGCGCGAGCACGCCACGCTCTCCCTCGGCAGCTTCGTCGACTACCTGGACGCCTACCAGTCCGCCGGCGGCGAGCTGCCGACCAGCGTGGAGCTCTCCGAGGACGTCCAGGGCGTGCGCCTCATGACGCTCTACCAGGCCAAGGGCCTCGAGTATCCCCACGTCTTCGTCCCGAACCTGGTGGACGGGGAGTGGCCGGTCCGCGGGGGCGACTGGAGCCTCTTCCCGCGCGAGCTGCTGCGCGAGGCCGTCCCGGTCGGCGACCTGCACATGGAAGAGGAGCGCCGCCTCCTGTACGTCGCGATCACGCGCGCCCAGGAGAGCCTCGTCCTGACGACCCACGGCGGTCCCACGGTGGACCGCGCGAAGAGCCAGTTCGTCCAGGAGATCCGCGACGGCGCGGGCCCCGAGCTGCTCGATCGCGACCGGACGACGACGGCCGCGACCGAGGCGGCGGCATGGTCGGAGGAGGTGGCCGGGGCGGGCGCGACGGCGGGCGGACCGGGCGGCGCGGGGCTCGAGGTCGAGGACGGCGACGCGGAGAACGGCGACCTGGCGGCGCCCGCCGGGCTCGCGGCCACCGCCGCCCTCGAGCGGATCGTGGCCCTGCCCAGCCCGCGCGAGCGGCGGAGCGCGCTGCGCCTCCGGGCGACCGAGATCCTCTCGCTCCTCGAGGGGATCGATCCCGCGGCGACCGGGGCCGCGGAGGCGCGCGCGGACCTCCAGGCCCAGCTCACCAGGGTGGGAGAGGCGACCCTGCTGGGGGCGGACGCCGCCCGGGCCGGGGGCCTCGACCCGCTGACCCTGCGGACCGTCGCCTCCGAGGCGGGCGCCGGGGCGAGCCTCCTGGCGGTCGTGCCCCTTCCCGGATCGTTCAGCTACAGCCAGTTCGATGCCTACGAGCGCTGCCCCGCGCTCTACGCGTTCCGCCACGTCTATCGCCTGCCGGGCACCTCCACGGGCGCGGCGAGCACCTTCGGCAGCACGGCCCACGCCGCGTTCGAGGCCTTCACGAGGGAGCGTCGCGAGCGGGCCGCGCGCGGCGAGCCGGCGCCCACCCGCGAGGACCTGGGGCGGCTCTTCGTCGCCGCGTGGAATCCTTCCGGCTTCCCCGATCGAACGAGCGAGGAGACGTACCGGCGCCGCGCCGGCTCGCTGCTCGACAACTTCTGGACCGGGGAGCTCGAGCACGCCGGCGAGGCGCTCCACGAGGAGCTGGACTTCGAGCTCCGGCTCGACCCGGGCGACGGGAGCCCGGTCGTGCCGATCAAGGGCGGGATCGACCGGATCGACCGCCTCCCGTCCGGCGGGATCGAGGTGCTGGACTACAAGACCGGCAGCATGGCCAGCCAGAAGGGTGTCGACGAGAACCTCCAGCTCTCGACGTACGCTCTCGCCTGCCGCGACAGCCTGGGACTCGGGACGCCGGAGCGGGTCACCCTCTACTTCACCGAGTCGGCGACTCGCCTGAGCACCGCCCGGACCGACGAGCAGCTCGACGCAGCCCGCGCCGAGCTGCTGGCCCGCGCCGCGCTGATCCGCTCGGGAGACTTCCGGGCCACGCCGTCCCCGCGCGCCTGCGGCTGGTGCGACTACCGCGCGATCTGCCCGAACCGGGCGGAGTAGCGAGCCGGCCGCCCCCGGCTGACCCCTTGCCGAAGACGTCCCGCCACGCTACCGTCCGCGCATCCCGATCGCGGCCTCGGGGGCCGCCAGAGCGTCGAATGGAGCGTCCCACATGCGACTTCGTCGGGCGGCCGTGCTTGCGGCTGCAATGCTGACCCTCGTGGCTGCCTCCGGGCCCGTGCTCGCCCTGCAGCCGGCCGCTGCGACCGTCGGCCTCGACGGCGTCGAGCGCGGGAGCTCGGGGACCTTCGACCTCGCCGACGGCGGGCGCGTCCACGTGCTCCGCTCCGGCCCGGTGGTGAGGGCCCGTGCGCGCGGGGCCAGGGTCCGGGCGGCAGCCGGGACGAACGGCATCAGCTACCACGGCGGACCGATCGTCGCCACGGAGCATGCCGTCGCGATCTACTGGTCCGGCTCGACGATCTACAGCGGCGGCCCGACGCCGGGGACGACCGGGACGGCTGCCGCCGACGGATCGCTCGTCGGGTACTTCCTGGGCAACCTGGGCGGGTCGCCCTACTACAACATCAACACCACCTACACGGACACGGTCGGCGGCGGCCACACGGTGGCCAACGCGCTGAGCTACTCGGGCTACTGGGCCGACAACGCGGGCGCGCCGTCCGGCACGCAGAACGTCTCGGACGCGTCCATCCAGGCCGAGATCGTCAACGGCTTCACGAGCGGGAAGCTCACCTACGATCCCTCGACCGTCTACGCGGTCTTCTCTTCCGGCGCGGTCAACCTCGGCGGCGGGGCGTTCACCCAGTACTGCGCCTACCACGGGGACTTCACCTGGAACGGCCAGGTCGTGCTGTACGCGGCGATGCCCTACGACTGGAACAATCCGGCCGCCTGCTCGGCACTCTCCGGGTCACCCAACGGAGACTCCGCCGCGGACACCGAGGTCAGCGTCCTGGCCCACGAGCTGGAAGAGGCGAACACCGACCCGCAGCTGAACGCCTGGTACGACACCTCCGGCTACGAGAACGCCGACAAGTGCGCCTGGACCTTCGGGACCACGTACACGTCCGGCGGAGGCCAGGCCAACATCCGGGTCGGCGCCAAGGACTTCCTGGTCCAGCAGAACTGGCTCAACGCGAACGGCGGCGCCTGCGTCCAGGGCTATGCCTCGCCCGTCCCGTCGGCGCCCGGTGCCCCGACGCTCGGCAGCGCGACGGCCGGGGTCAACTCGGTGAAGCTCTCGTGGACGGCACCCGCCAACCCCGGCAGCTCGCCGATCACCGGCTACGACGTCTACCGTTCGACGGCCAGCGGCCTCGAAGGGACGACTCCCTACGCGACCGTGGGCACGGTGACGTCCTACACGGACGCGGCCGCCACCGCCGGCGCGACCTACTACTACACCGTCGACGCCGTCAACGCGGTCGGGGCCAGCCCCCAGTCGAACGAGCGCTCGGCCACCCCGCTGGCAGTCGCCACCGCGCCGAGCGCCCCGGTGCTCAACAGCGCCACTGCCGCGACCGGCTCCGTGACGCTCTCGTGGTCCGTGCCGGCCAGCGACGGCGGCTCGGCCATCACCGGCTACACCGTCTACCGGGGAGCCTCCAACGGTGGCGAGACCCCCTATGCCTCGCTCGGCATCGTGACCAGCTACAGGGACACGGCGGTGACGGGCGGCAGCACCTACTTCTACACGGTCGTGGCGGTCAACGGCGTCGGTCCCAGCGGCCAGTCCAACGAGCGTTCCGCGACCGTGCCGATCGCCGCGGTGCCGGGTGCCCCGGTGCTCACGGCGAAGACGGCATCGTTCAACCGGGGCGTCCAGCTCAGCTGGACCGCACCGTCGGGCAACGGGAGCGCGATCACCGCCTACCGGATCTACCGGAGCACCTCGTCGCACACCGAGGTGTACCTGACCCAGCGCGGATCCTCCTCGCGCAGCTACCGGGACTCGAACACCGTGTCGGGGACCACCTACTACTACGTGATCACCGCGGTCAACGCGAACGGCGAGGGGCCGGTCTCGAACGAGGCGTACGCGAAGGCACGCTGACCGACCGCTCCACGGCCAGGGCCCCGGGCGCGCCGGGCCGCCCTGACCGGGGTGGCGGGAAGGAGCTCGACCAGGGAATCGAAGCGCAGCGGTCCCGGGCGACGGGGCCGCTGCGCTGAAGTGGATCGTGGGACTCGTGACCTCGGTCAGCGCGAGGCCTCGACCACGGCCTCCACGAGCTCGTTCGCCGCCTCGGTGAGCTGCTCGGCCCGGCGCTCGCGGATCGCGACGCCGCCGAACTCGGCGCCGTTGAGGGCATTCGAGATCTGGCCGGCCAGCGCGTCGCGACGGGCCGCCCAGGCGGCCAGGCGCGCGTCGACGGCCAGGTACCGGGAGTCGCCCGGGGAGGTGCTGGTGATGCCCCGGGTGGCGATCCGCAGGCTGGCCATCGCGAGCGCCCCGAACGGCGCGTTGAGCTGCTTGTACGCGGCGCCGAGCGCCGCGATCTCGTGGGTGTCCTCGCGCAGGGCGCGCGGCAGGGCATTCCTGCGCAGGACCTCGGTGATGACCCGCCCGTCACCGACGTACGAATCGGCGAGCCCGAGCAGCGCCAGCATGGTCGGCCGGACGTCGACGTGGTCGGTCCACGTGCGCGCGTCCAGGCCCCGGTCGCGGATGCCCGGCCCCACGAAGCCCAGCCACGTCCGGGCGATCTCGGGCTGGATGTCACCGTGGTTCCAGGCGAAGGCCGGGTTGATGCAGGTCAGGCAGGTGCTCGACGGGAAGTCCGTGAGGAAGTAGTCGGGGTTGCCGAAGAACGCGAAGGTCGCATTGCGGCCGGGATCCCCGGTCGTGTACATGTGGAGGAGCTTCATCTCGGCCTGATCGGCCATCTGGACCATGAGCGGGTCGGTCGCGCCGGTGTACGGATTGACCGCCGTGAGCGATGCGGCCGCCCGTTCGAAGGCGCGGGTCGCCGGGTCGGTCTGGCCCGGGTTGCCCGACAGGTAGAACGTCGGCGCGTCGTCGCCGTGGACCGTGAACGCGGTCGTGACCTCGGGGTGCTGGCCGGCCATGAGCTTGGTGACGTTGGCGTTGATCTCGCCGATCTGGCCGGTCCAGGAGCAGGGCACCGTGACCCCGTCGCAGCCGGCCGGCGTGGGAGTTCCGCCCACGAAGTGGTCGCCCTCGTCCGCAGTCACGACGAACAGCGTGTTCGACTTGTTGATCCCGTCGCTGGCGAGGCGGGCGAAGAACGCCGCGAACGCGTCGTCGTAGGCCTTCAGCTGGGCCACGTAGCCCGCGTCACCCGGGCCGAAGGCGAGGTGGGCGTTCCCGGAGACGCCGTGGAAGTCGTGGGCGTCCGAGATGTAGGCGTAGGTCACCGGAACGCCCCGTTCCTGCATCGACGCGACGTACGCCAGCGAGACGGCCGCCGACATCCCGTCGAAGCCCGGGAAGCCCGGGTTGCCGGTGGCGTCGGTGATGGGATGGCCCAGCATGTCGGTCACGGGCGTGGCCGCCGGCTGCCCGGTGAGCGCCGGGTCGATCTGCTGGGCGCCGAAGAGGCCCGTGAAGCCGGCGTAGCCGCCCGGCTCCTGGGCCAGGCGGTCGGCCTCGCCACCCGCGCAGGTGGCCGAGCCCATCGAGCAGTGGATGGCCAGTCCGACGAAGTCCGCCTGGGGCTTCGCCCGGGCCGCCGCGTTGGCCGGGATGTTCGGGAGCGCTCGTGCCGCGTCGGCCTCAGCCTGCTGGGGCGACGGATTGCCGAACACGCTCGTGATGTCGCCGCTCGGGCCGGTGCCCGTGTTCTCGAGCACGGTGTTGGCGGTCGCGACCTCGCCGACGTCGCAGCCGGCGCGCGTGAAGGGGACCCAGGGAGCCGGGGCGTTGGCTCCGGTCGGGGTCACCATGTTGGGGATCGAGGTGGTCGCCGACGCGGGGTCGGTCCAGTAGCCGAACGAGCTCGGGAACTGGAAGCCCGTGCCGTTGTAGCGGACGTAGCTGTTGGAGACGGTCTGGCCGTGGCGGTCCGGGTAGACGCCGGTCAGCGACGAGAGGATCCCGCCCGCGGTGTGCGAGATGAGGACCGTGTGGTCGTTGGAGAGCAGCGTGCCGTTGCCGGCCAGGAAGCTCAGCAGGTGGGGCATCTGGGCCAGGTCCGAGGGCACGCCGGCCCGGTCCTGGGCCAGGTGGGTGTTGTCGAACTGCAGGTAGACCACGTGCCTGATCGCGCCGCTCGGGCCCAGCGAGCACGAGGCCTGGCTGGCTGCGGGCCTGGCCGCGAGGACGATGGACCAGCCCGCAGCTCCGGCCAGCAGAGTGGACCCGCCGATCACGGCTGCCGCGGCAACCGCGCTGATCCGCCCGAGGGGACGACTCGGTGATCGCAGCATGGGGACCTCCACCGTGGCGCGGCGTGCATCCAGGGTGACTCCCCGGCGGGACAGGGCTCGCCGCGACCTCAACGCGGACAGTATCCCCCGTCGCCCGGCAGGGGTGTTTCCGGATCGCCTTCGCCGGGTGAACAGGACGTGAACGGACCGGCCAGCGCGCCCGGGGCGTCGCGCACGGGCCGGGACCACGAAGGACGCAGCCCACGAGTATCGCTCGCCCGGAGGATGGTGAATCGGCCTTCGTGGGAAGATCCGGGCATGGCCATCGTGCCCGTCCCCACCCGGCGCGGCGGTGCTCTGGGCCTCGCCTCCATCGTCCTCGCGCTGTCCGCGCTCGCGCCCGTCCCCGCCGCCGGCGCCTCGCCGCCCGGCGGGCTCATGTCATTCGACGTCTACCGCCCGGGCGCCTACTCGGAGCAGGCGACCTGGACCTGGTGCACCGCGGCGAGCGTGCAGATCATCCGCAACATCCTGTTCGATGGCGCGGCCCACGGCGGCGCCGAGCAGGGCCGGTTCTTCGCCTCCATGCGGGCCAGCAACCGCTACCAGCAGCACGCCCATCGCGGGGTGGACCCACAGGGCTTCCTGGCCGGGCTCCGGCGATTCGCGGACCCGGACTACGCCCTGGTGGCCAGCCCCACGTTCGACGCGGCCGTCCACTCGGCCGTGACCCAGCTGCGCCTGACCGGCGTCCCCGTCGCGCTGCTCGTGGCCCGCGGCCGCCACGCCTGGGTGCTCACCGGGTTCAGCGCGACCGCGGACCCGGCGAGCACCTCGAGGTTCCGGGTGGTGAGCGTGCGGGTCGTCGGGCCCCTCTACGGCCGGCAGAGCATCAACGGCTACGACTCGCCGCCGGACACCACCCTCTCGTACGACGCCTTCCGCCAGTTCCTGCTGCCCTACCGCTTCAGGCTGGCCGCGACCCCCTGGACGGGCCGCTTCGTCACGATCGAGGCGTTCCGGGTGCCGGATGTCTCGTTCGCGATCGCCCGGCCGATCTAGGCGCCGGGCGGCCGACCGGGGGGCGCCGCGCCTCCGCGCGCCGGCTCAGCGGGGCGCCGGCGCGCTCAGATCCCAGGTGGAGCCCTCGGCGCCGTCGCGGACCTCAACGCCGGCATCGACGAGCCGATCGCGGATCAGGTCGGCAGCCTCCCAGTCGCGGGCTTTGCGCGCCCGTGCCCGCAGCTCGAGGAGGGCCCCGACGAACGGCTCGACGGCCGCGCGCGGATCAGCGCCCCCGGTCGCGGCGGCTTCGCCGAGCCGGGCGATGAGCGCCCGGAAGGTGGACCGGGCGTTGTCGAGGTCCGGGCTGTCTTCGCCGGCGCGCATCCGCGCCTCGATCGCGGAATCCACGTCGAGGAGCGCGGCGACCGCCGCTCGGCCATCCCCGCGCGCGAGCGACGCGATGAACGCGCCCTCGAGCTCCGCCACCTGGTCCCGCAGCGGCGCCGGAGATCGCGGCCGCCGTTCGCCGGCGAGATCGGGGCGCGTCGAGCCGGCGGTGCGGGGCTCCCAGCCGACCTCCACCGCCTTCCCCGCCCCGAGGTCGCGCGCGACGTCGGCCAGGGTGCTGATGTCGACCACGCTGCCGCTCGGGACGACCGTCTCCCGGCCGGCGACCCGGACCGTGACGCCCCCGAGCCCGGAGACGGCCGCGGTCCGGAGATCCAGGTCCAGGACCAGCGCGGTGTGGCTGTCGACGCCGAGGATGAACGTGCCGGGAGCCAGCTGGCCCTCGAGGATTCGCAGGCGGCGCTCGCCCATGTAGCAGAAGCGGGTGTCGTGGTTGCCGCCCTCGGCGTTGTCGTAGTGGGGCACGACGGCTGCCTGCAGCCCGGTCGCGGGGCCCAGGAGGTCCAGCCCGGGCAGCCACGTGGGCTCCGCGCCGACCTTGTAGATCTCGTAGACCGGGATCGTGAGCGCGCCGATCGTGAGCGCGGCCGCGCTGGCCATGGTCAGGATGCCGCCCTGGCGCAGCATGTCCGCGAGGGCGGCCGGGATCGGGCCGTCCCGCCACTGGCCCAGCGCGTAGCTGGGACTGCCCGGGCCGGCCATCAGGTAGCGCGCCTCGCGGATCCGGGCGACGGCCGTCGCGGCGGTCACGGCGTCGACGTCCCGCGAGCGGAACGAGGCGACCCCGACCTCGCGGCCGACGCTCTCCTCGAAGAAGCGCACCGTCCGGGAGCTCAGGTCGTCGGCGTTCTCCTGGAAGCCGTAGGGCGTGTCCAGGATCGCGGCCGGGACCGGATCCGCGCCGAAGCGCTCGAAGAGGGCGCGATGGACCTTGGCCATCGTCGGCGCCGTCTCCCCGGAGCCCATGATCGCGAGGATTCGCGGACCGCTCATGCGAAGAACTCGTCCCGGGTCAGCGCGTGGAGCACGTCGGCCAGCTCGTCCGGGTGCTGGGCGTGGATGTCATGGTCGCCGCTGAACCAGCGGACGCGGGCGTGCGGGATCGCCGCGCTGGCCTGCTCGACCGCCCGCCGCTTCCGTTCCGTCCAGGCGGTCTCGCCGTTGTCGGCCGGCACGAGGAGCACCGGGACGGCAAGCCCCGCGTAGAGCGCCGCGGGATGGTGCTCCCAGAGCCCGCGCAGGACGACGAGGTGGCGGTCGAAGGTGAGCCACGGGGCGACCGTGCCGTCCGCAAGGACCTCGAAGTTCTCCAGGATGCCCCGGATGCCGCCCTCGGGCCAGTCCGGATGGGCGGATCGAACGTGGCCCTCGATCTCCTCGAGCCGGCGCCCGGCCAGGCGCGGTGGGGCGAGCGCGGCCCGGCAGGCGTCCCAGCCGTCGAACTCGCGGCTCAGCTCCAGCCAGCCCCCGTCGATGCAGGCGATCCCCCGGATGGCGGCCGGGTGCCGGGCGGCCAGCTCCAGGACGACGTTGCCGCCCCAGGACTGGCCGGCCACGATCGGCCGCTCGATCCCCAGTCGATCGATCAGGACGGCGAGGTCGTCGGCCACGGTGGGCACGTCGTAGGGCCCGTCGAGCTTCGACGATCGACCGTGTCCGCGGAGATCCACGGCGACGACCGGGTGGCCCGTCGCGACGAGCCGGGCGGCGACGCCGTCCCACATCCGAGCGTTCGAGGCCAGTCCGTGGACCAGCA
The DNA here is from genome assembly GCA_963801445.1 of uncultured Chloroflexia bacterium. Lineage (GTDB taxonomy): Bacteria > Chloroflexota > Limnocylindria > Limnocylindrales > CSP1-4 > CTSoil-043. The sequence continues at coordinate 317,256 of CAWDEW010000009.1, forward strand.
GGAACGGCGGAGCGTCCGGGGCCGCCGGGCTGGTTCGATCGACGGCGAGGAAGACGTCGTCGGCGACCTGGACCTGCTCGATTCCCATCCCCGCATGGTAGATGGGCACGCCGGGTCCGTCAGTCGGGCGTGTCCGGCCCCGCTCCGTGGCCCGCACGACGGGGAGGCCGGGCCGTGCAATAGTTGACACAGCAACTAGTGGCGGCTGCGGGGCTGCCCAGACGAGGAACGACATCGCATGGACGACACCATCCGGGCCGCGCTTGGCGCCGGCCAGGTCATCGACATCACCACGACCGGCCGCCGGTCCGGCCAGCCGCGCCGGATCGAGATCGTGTTCCACAACATCGGCGGCCGGATCTACATCACGGGGATGCCCCGGGCGGCTCGCCGCCGGGCCTGGCTGGCCAACCTCGAGGCCGACCCGCGCTTCACGTTCCACCTCAAGGGCCCGGTGATCGCGGACCTGCCCGCGCGGGCCCGGATCATCACCGACGAGGCGGAGCGGCGCGCGGTCCTGGCCGAGGTGGTCAAGGTCTGGACGAACCAGGACGTCGAAACCATGGTCCGCCACAGCCCGCTGGTCGAGGTGACCTTCCCCGATCAGGCGGACGAGCCCAGGGAGGCGGTCGGGGCCTGAGCGTCGGGCGATCAGAGCTCCTGGCGCCGGAACACGAGCCAGGCGACGGCGAAGAGACCGGCGATCAGGCCGACCGATGCGACGGTCGGGCCGAGGGCGTCGACGCCTGGCAGGCCGAGCGCGAGGCCCCGCGCCTGAGCGCCGAGGCCGGTCGGCAGGTAGCGTCCGATCGCGGGCACGATCCCCAGGATCCCCATGGCGATGAAGGCCACGATGCCCAGACCTGCGGCGGCGAGCGCCGAGCGGGTCAGCGTGCTGCCCACGAAGGTGATCGCGGCATAGGCGACCAGGGCCAGCCACTGGAGGATCGTCGCGGCGAGGAAGCCGCCCACCGGGAGCGGCTCGAACAGCACCAGCGTGTAGAACCAGGCCCCGGCCGATGCGACGGCCGTCGCGACGCCGAGGGTGGCGGCGATGGCCGCCATCTTGGCCGCCAGGAAGGCGGCCCGGCCGACGGGCTTGGTCATGACGAGCGCCGCCGTCCCGCGCTCCTTCTCCGTGGCCACCGCGCCCATGGCCAGGAGGACCGCGATGATCGCCCCGAACTGGCCGAGGTTCTTGGCCAGCTGGTCGAACGCGTCGGCCGCGGTTGGCGTGGGGAGGACGATCTTGAACTGGGCGCCGCCCAACGCCTCGATGAGCTCGGGCGTGAAGCGGGCGAGGAGCGGCGACGAGAGCCCGACGAGCAGGAAGACGGTCGCCACGAGCGTGATGCGCATGGTCCGCCACTGCTCCAGGAGCTCCTTGCGCAGGAGCGCCGCGAACCCGGTCATCGCTGCGCGGCCTCGCGGGGGCGCACGAACCCGCGGCCGTCGAGGTCGTCCGCGGCGGCCGGCCCGACGAGCTCCAGGAACACCTCCTCGAGCGTCGGACGGGCGCGTTCGAACGATTCGAGGACGACGCCCGCGCCGACGACGAGGGCGAGGACCCCACCGGCGGCCGCCTCCGGGTCCGCCACGGCGACCCGGAGGCGGCCGGCTTCGAGCGCGACGTCGGTCGTCCAGGGGGCCGCTCGCAGCCGTTCGACGAGGGTCGCCACGAGGCCATCCTGGCCGGGCGCCGGCACGAGCCGGAACATCGGGCGGGCATGGGCCGCCAGCAGCTCGTCGAGGGGGCCCTCCGTGACCCGCCGCCCGCGGTCGAGGATCGCCACCCGGTCACAGATCCGTTCGACGTCGGAGAGGACGTGGGTCGAGACGACGACGGTCGCCTCGCCACGCAGGCCGCTGATCAGCTCGAGGAGATCGCGCCGGCCCTCAGGGTCCAGCGAGCTGACCGGCTCGTCGAGGAAGAGGACCTCGGGGCGATGCAGGAGGGCCTGGGCGATCCCCAGGCGCTGGCTCATGCCACCCGAGTAGCCGCCGATGCGCCGCCCGCCGGCCGCGCTCAGCCCGGTTCGGGCCAGCATCTCGTCCACGCGGGAGCGGAGCGCCGATCCGGCCAGCCCGTGGAGCCGTCCGATCATCTCGAGCAGCTCGCGCCCCTTCATCCAGCCGTAGAAGCGGGGATCCTGGTCGAGGTAGCCCAGGCGCCGTTGCAGCTGCGGCTCGTCGAGGCCCACGCTGACGCCGGCGACCGAGGCGCTGCCGGCCGACGGGCGGGCCAGCCCGGTCAGGAGCCGGAGCGTCGTCGTCTTGCCGGCGCCGTTGGGACCGAGCAGCCCGAAGATCGACCCGCGGGGCACGACGAGGTCCAGCCGGTCGAGGGCGAGAACCGGGCCGAATCGCTTGGTGAGCCCGCGAGCCTCGACGGCGAGGTCCGAGCCAGGGGAGGGCGCGGCGGACGCCAGGGCGGGCGCGCTCACGCCTCCTCCCGCCCGACCGTGAAGTAGAGGATCGGGCCGATGATGTTGACGAAGAAGATCACCAGCGCCCAGACCAGCTTGTTGCCGCCCCGGACGTGCCGCTCGTCACGCTCGAGGTCGATCAGCGCCGTGATCATGAGCCCCAGCTGGATGATCGCGATGGGCGCGATCAGGGCGACGATCTGCTCGGGCTTCAGGTCCGCCATGACAGGCTGAGCGTAATCCGAAGCGCGGCGCCGAGGGCGGCGGATTCGCGCATTCGGCGCTCGAGCGGCACTCTTCGCCCCGGGCGCTACGATCTTGCCGTGGACTGCTGCTCGCCGGGCGACTCCCCGTTCGATCGCCAGTTCGACGTGCGCCACGCGGCCCGCCACCTGCGCGCCTATCACCAGAAGGGCGCCGAGGGGCTGACCCGCGAGCTCATCGAGGCGCTCGCCGAGGGTGGCCTCGAGGGGCGCACCGTCCTCGAGGTCGGCGGCGGGGTCGGGGTGGTCCACCACGAGCTCCTGCGGTCGGGGGCGGCCAGCGCGGTCGACGTGGACGCGTCTCGCGCCTACGTGTCCGCCGCCCGGGCGGAGGCCGAGCGGCAAGGCCACGCGGACCGCGTGCGCTACCTCGTCGGCGACTTCGTCGCGCTCGCCGACGAGGTCGAGCCGGCCGAGCTCGTGGCCCTCGACAAGGTGATCTGCTGCTATCGCGACATGGGCGCCCTCGTGGCTCGATCGGCGGCCCTGGCGCGCCACCGGTACGCCCTCGTCTACCCCCGCGACACGTGGCTTGGCCGGGCCGCCGTCGCGCTCGAGAACTTCCTGTTCTGGCTGACGCGCTCGTCGTTCCGCGTGTTCATCCATCGCACCGCCGACGTCGAGGCGATCCTCGCGACGCAGGGCTTCGTGCGACGCCGCGTCCGCGTGACGCTGGGCTGGCAGCTCGCGCTCTACGAACGGCCCGCTGCCTGATCTCCGGAGGAGGGTCGCGGGCGACCCGTGACCGCCCGGCCGGGTCGGACTATATTGACATTGACACTGGCGACTGCTAGTATCGCGGTATGTCCGACTACAGCCTCGCCGAGCTCGCCGCCCTCACCGGGCTCCCGGGCCGGACGATCCGCTACTACATCGCGGAGGGCCTGATCCCGTCCCCCGGCAAGGAAGGACCGTCCACCCGGTACCCGGAGACGACCCTCGCCCGGCTCCGGCTCATCTGCCGGCTCCGGGACGCGCACCAGCCCCTGGCCGCGATCAGGGCGCGGCTCGACGCGCTCAGCGATGGCGAGATCGCCACGCTCGGGAACGCCCCGGTCGAGAAGCCGCATCCCGGCTCCGCCCTGGACTACGTTCGCTCGCTCCTCGGCGGGGGAGCGCCCCCAGGGGCTGAGCGGGTGCCGCTCTCCCGGCACGACGCCGGCGGGCGCGCAGCCCCGGCTGCGCTTCGCCGGATGGCGATCGACGTCGCGCCGCCGGCAGCGTCGCCCGCGCCGTCGGCCCCGACGTCCCTGCCGCGACCCGGGCTGTCCCTGGGCGAGCGCTCGCACTGGGAGCGGGTCGCGCTCACGCCGGATGTCGAGCTCCACGTCCGGCGGCCGCTGGGTCGCCCTGCCAATCGCATGGTCGAGCGCCTGCTCGCGTTCGCCCGCCAGCTCCAGGCGGAGGAAGAGACATGATCGACCGGAACACCAGCCTTGCCGTCCGGACCGACCGCCGCCTGGTCCGGGCGATCCACCATTCCACGCGCTACGCGCTCGTCGAGATCGCGGCGCCCTCCGCGAGCGCCGCCCCCGTCCGGCCGCGGGTGAACGTGGCGTTCGTCCTCGATCGCTCCGGGTCGATGGGCGGGCGGAACAAGTTCGAGCTCGCCCGGGACGCGCTCCGGGAGGGGATCGAGCGCCTGGCCGCCACGGACCGGTTCGCCGTCGTCGTGTACGACAACCAGGTCGACGTGATCGCGGCCGGACGGACCGCCGACGGCGCGGCGAAGGCGGTCGCCAACCAGGCATTGCGGGCGGTCGGCCCGCGCGGGAACACGAACCTCGGGGAGGGCTGGCTGCGCGGGGCGGAGCAGGTGGCGACCGCCCTCGACCCCGGGGCCGTCAACCGGGTGCTCCTGCTGACCGACGGCCTCGCGAACGAGGGCCTCACCGACCGCGCCGAGCTCGAGCATCGGGCCGCGGAGCTCCGGGCGCGGGGCGTCTCCACCTCGACCTTCGGGGTCGGGGAGGACTTCGACGAGCGCCTCCTCGGGGCGATGGCCGATGCCGGCGGGGGCGCCTTCCGGTTCATCGGCACGGCCGAGGAGATCCCGGCCCTGATCAGGAGCGAGGTCGGCGAGCTGCTCGAGGTCACAGCCAGGGACGTCGAGCTCCGGATCGCCGGCCCCGAGGGGCTGCGGGTCGAGTCCCTCGCACCGTACCGGCTCGAGCAGGCGGCCCGCGGGGGCGTCCTCCACGTCGGCGACCTCGTCGCCGACCAGGTCGTCCGGCTCGTCCTCGCGCTCGGGTTCCCGCTCGGCGAGCCCGGCCGCGACGTGGGCATCGAGATGGCCCTCCGCGACCAGGACGGTCGGTTCGCTGCCTCCGCCACGCTGGCCTGGACCTTCGCCGACGGGGCCGCCAACGACCGGCAGGACCGCGATCGAGAGGTCGACCGGGTCGTCGCCCGGACGTACGCCGACCGGGCGCTGCGCGACGCGGTGGACCTGAACCGGAAGGGGGACTGGGACGCGGCCCGGACGGCGCTGCGCTCCGTGGCGCGGCGGATCCGCTCCTACGCCGGCGACGACCCGGTCCTGCGGGGCATCGTGGCCGAGCTGGAGCGCGAGGCCGAGGCCTGGGCCATGGAACGGATGGAGGTCGACCGGAAGGTCATGTACGCGAGGTCGGCCTACGCCCTCAAGTCGCGGCGGGTCGACGGGTCGGCCGAGCGCCTGCGGAGCTGATCCCGAGGGCTCCGGCGGGCGTGACCCGGCGGATCGCTCGCCCGGCGGCCGCAGGGGCGCGGCCGCCGGGCGAAGATGCTCAGTAGGCCCTGGCGTCGACCTCGTCGGCGATCCAGACCTGCGGTCGCCCGTCGACGCCGCCCCGCTCCATCGCCGCGGGGAGCGACGGGTCCTGCGTGAAGGCCCGGGCGCCTTCGAGCGTCGCGAAGTCGTTCACGATCACGAGCGTGTTCGGGTCCCCGACCTCGCGGCTGATCGAGTGGCCGGTCGCGCCGTGCTGCCGGCGAACCGCCTCGTGCTCGGTGAAGACGGGGAACCAGCGGTCGTAGTCCGTCACGTGGTGCTGGACGATCACCTTGGCCATCGGGGACGCTCCTTCTCGGTTCGACCGTGCCGCTCGGCCGGTCATTAGGGGCCTTACTATATGGTACGGTGCCGTATTGTCAATACCCGTATCATAGGAACATGGCGAAGATCCAGATGCCCGACGACTTCTACGACCAGACGCCCGACGCCAACATCCTGGCCACCGAGGCGGTCATGAACACGATGCGGACGGCCGACATGGCCTTCGACCAGATCGGGCGGCTGCTCCGGCCGCTCAATGTCAGCGCCGCCGGCGGCCTGGTCCTGGGGATCCTGCGCGACCACGGTTCGATGTCCCCCTCCGAGCTTGGCCAGCGGCTCATCGTGACCCGGGCCACGGTCACGGGCCTCCTCGATTCCCTGGAGCGGCGTGGATTCGTGCGGCGTTCGGCGAACCCGGCTGACCGACGCGGCCTGCTGGTCGAGATCACCCCGGCGGGCCTGGCCGTGGTCGGGGAGCTCAGGCGGCTCGTCCATCGCAACGAGAAGGCCTGGCTCAGCGTGCTCTCCGACAGCGAGCTCCGCGCCTACATCGAGCTGCTGCACCGGATCCAGGACAGCCTCGACTCGGCGGCCTCGGGCTCCGCCTGAGCGCATGGCAGCCCGCACGCGGCGCCGTGGGCGCCTGGTGCGGGCTGAGCGGGTGGGCGGCGGATCGCTCCCCCGGCGAGAGGCCTGGTCCTTCAGCGCTCGACCGCGCTCCGGCGGGTGGCGCCAACCAGCAGGGCGACCCCGCAGGCCACGAGGAACGCCGGCCCCAGGGCGACGCCCGCGACCAGGCCGGGGAAGACAGCGTTGGCCAGGGCGATCGCGCCGAAGACCACGAGGATGACGCCGAGGTACAGCCCCGCCCTGCCGGCGTGCCGGCCTTCCGGGTGCGACTCGTGGACCGGCGCCGGCCAGGCGTGGTGCGCCGGCCGCTCACCGGGCAATCGGCCGGCGTCGGGGCCGGCGGGGCCGAACGAGGTGCCCTCCGCGCCGTTGGCCGGGACCCCGTCCGTCGCGGTGGCGGCCGGGTCGATGCCGGTGGCCTGCGGCTGGCCGGGGCCGGCCGGCCAGCCGGCCTGCCACCCGCCCGGCCCCGGCTCCGAGACCGGCTCGAGGGGCATGACGAAGGCGAGGATGATGTAGAGCAGGATCGAGAAGCCGCCGAGGAACGCGGAGAGGACCCACAGGACCCTGACCAGCGTCGGGTCGACTTCGAGGTATTCCGCCATGCCGGCGGCGACGCCCGCCAGGTGCCGGTCGTAGCGGCAGCGGTAGAGACGACGGGGGTTCACTGACAGCCTCCTTCAGGATTCAGGTCCACGCTGGCGACGTTGGCCGTGACGGTCAGGTCCGCGTGATGGATTGCCGTTGCGTAGCCGGGGCTCTCCCAGGTGTCGCCGCCGTGGACGAGCCCGGGGTAGTGCGCCGCGCCCAGCACGACCTCACCGCGGATCCGCAGGGCGAGGTCGCCGGGGGCACAGATCCGGAGGGATCCCGCGTTGACGGCGAAGTCGGCCACGAGGTCCTGCCCGGCCGGCAGGCTCACCGAGCCGGCCGCCGCGTTGACGCGCATCGAGAGGTGCCCGACCGTAGCGCCCCCCAGGTCCAGCCGGGCATCCCCGGCGTTGACGGCCAGGCGCACGTTGCCCAGCTGCGCGCCGGCGAGGTCGAAGGTGCCCCGCCCCGCATCGACCTCGGCCGAGAGGTCCAGGGGAGACGCCGTCGGCAGCGCGAGCCGCCAGGTGTCGCCGTGGCGTCCGAAGTCGAACATGCGTCCGTGGTTCGAGGACGCCACGGAGAGGCGGTCGGCGGAGGCGTCCACCCGGAAGCCCGTGCCGTCGCCGGCCTGGAGCTGCCAGCCGTTCCCCGGGGCCGTCGTGACGGACAGGTCGCCGCAGCCCAGCCTCAGATCGACGGCGGCGGCCCCCACGAAGGTCCCCTGCTGCGTGGCGATGCTCGCCGGCTCGACATGGCCGCAGGTCGGCACCACGCGCGGCCCGACGGCGATCAGCCCGCCGAGCATCAGCCCCGGCATGGCCGCGGCCAGGACGCCGCCGGCGGTCGCGAGGCGCGTCCGGCGGAGCAGCAGGCCGATCCCGAGCGCGATGACGACGACCGGCCAGAGCGGGAGGGCCTGCTCGATGACGTCACCCGCCGCGCCGCTGCCGCCGGCGGCGAGCACGACGCCGCCCGTCGCGACGAGAAAGACCCCCCAGTAGAGGAGCCGCCGGTTGAGCTTCATGGTGTCCTGCCTCCAGGCCGGCCGATCGGTCCGCGCGGTGCGGCCGTTCGGGCGACGTGCCCAGCTGACGTCCGGCCGCCCACGAACCGGGAGCGGGTTCGGGTCGCGATCGATACCTGGAGGCTACGGTTGGCGGGGGCCCGGGGCCAGCCGGGCAGCCGGCATCTTCGGGGTGGGGCTAGCCCCACCCCGAATACCCAGATCGGCCTGGGCTGTTCGGATCCGGGCCGAGTCGACGACCGGCCCGGCGTCCGTCAGGGACTGACCGGGTCCCCGAACCAGGTGGACGAGGTGCCGCTGAAGAGGACCCCGTCGCGCATCAGGAAGGGCTGCACCGTGTCGTCCGCGGCGATGGCCGCGGCGCCGCTGCCGGCCAGGGCGAGCCTGGTCCAGGCTGCGCCGTCCGCCGAGATCCAGAGCTCGATCGGCCCGGGACCGCTCTGCTGCGATCCGTGGGCCAGGATGCGGCTGCCGTCCGATGAAGGCCCCGCGCTAGTGTGCCTCGACCGGGGAGTCACCAACGCCCGGCTGGATGGAGCGGCGGAGGTGCCCCGCCCGGTCCGCCGGGTGGGCGAGCTGCGCATCGAGCAGCGCCACGAACGGCCTCGCCCCGAGCCGGAGGAACGTCTCACGCGCGGACTCGGCCAGCGCCCTGACCTCAGCGTCGCTGCTGCCGATCGTCGAGACGAGCATCAGGGCACCCAGGGCCTCGCGCCAGGGCAGGCCGAGCCGGCCGTACTCGCCGAAGACCGCCCGGGCCTCGCGCAGCGCCTCGGGCGCCCGGCCGTCGAGCGCCGCGAGGCCGGCCCGCAGCAGGCGCCGATCGTAGCTCCGCAGCCGACTGTTACCGGGCATGGCGTCCAGCTCGGCCAGGGCCGCCTCGGCCCGGCCCCGGTCGGCCGCCAGGAGGCCGGCGAGCCCGGCGCCGAAATACGCACTCGGCGCATTCAGGGCATCGCTCCGGCCGAAGGCGATCCATTCGTCGCAGGCGGTGCGGAAGCTGCCCGCGGCGAAGTCGATCTCGGCGTGGAGCCCATGCAGGGCCTCGCGTGGGCCGGATTCGTCGAAGCTCTCCACCCAGGCGGTCATGCGGGCGACGTCCGGGGCCACGTCGTCGCCGCGCCAGGCCGAGAAGGTCAGGAGGGCCCAGCGCATGTGGTTTGCCTCGAGCTCGTCGGTGGTCTCGTCGCGCGTCGTCACCAGCTCGTGGACCGCGCGGTCCCATTCGCCGACCTCGAGACCCGCGCTGGCGAAGTTCCCGACGAGCGTGCGGATGAACCCGCGGAGCCCGAACCGCCGGGCGACCTCGAGCGCAGCCTCGGCCGCCGCGAACGAGGTTCGCGGATCCGAGGCCAGCACGCCCAGGTTCAGGCGCCCCCGCAGCGCGGTCGAGACGAGCCCACGCTCGTCGGCGAGCTCGATCCCAGCCCGGATCGCCCCGATGCCCTCGTACGACCGTCCGATGTGGCAGAGGGCGGAGCCCCGGGTGATCAGGACGTCGCTCACGATCGACGCCAGGTCGAGCCGCTCGCCTGCCTCGAGGGCGCGGTCCGCTACCTCGACCGCCCGGGCCTGCGCCTCGTGGAAGAAGTAGGCTCGCGCCAGCTGGGCCAGGAGGTCAACCCCGCCCGGGCCCGTCGGAGCGCGGTCACGACCGATCAGCTCGTCGACGGCGGGCTCGAGAAGCGCCAGCCCGGCGTCGCGCCGGAAGATCGTGATCAGGACCGCGCCGAGCTTCGCGATCGCACCGGCGATCGCGTCGGTATCTCCCAGCGCCCGGCGCAGTTCAACCGCCTGGCGCAGCCGGTCCTCGGCGGTCTCGTTCATCGCGGCCATGAAGGCCGCCCAGCCCGCCCGCTCCAGGAGCTCGGCGGTCTCGGTCTCGTCCCGCGTAACGGCACGAGCCTGTTCGAGGAATGCGACGGCCTGGCCGAGCGACCCGAGGCTGATCGCCCGTTCGGCGGCCGCCCGCAGGGCGATCCGTGCCTGGGCGGCGAGCGCGTCGGCCTCGGGACCGTCGCCGGCGTTCTGGTGCGCGGCCAGGTAGTGGCCGGCGAGGGCGCCGGCGAGCTCGTCGGAGCCGAGGCGACTCGAAGAAGCGGGCCGCGGCGAGGTGGCGCACCTTGCGGTCGCGCTTCGCGAGCGTGTTGTAGGCGACCTCGCGGATGAGCGCCTGGACGAACGCGTACTGGCCGCGCTCCGGGCTGCGGGGGTCGGCCTCGAGCGTCGAGGAGCTCGCGCCGGACGAGCGCGCCGCAGGCGCGGCTCGAGCGTCCGCCGCGTCGAGCCCGGACACGGCCGCGAGGCCGGCGAGCGTGAAGCTCTGGCCGAGGACGGCCGCGTCGGAGACGAGGGCGCGGTCGCTCGGCGGCCAGGCCGTCGAGGCGCGCGGCGATGAGCGCGGTGAGCGTCTCCGGGACGGCCAGGTTCGTCGAGGTCGCCGACCGGGCGGTACGTCGCCGTCCTCGAGCGCCAGCCGGCCCTCGGCGAGGAGCATCCGCACGGTCTCGACCGCGTAGAGCGGGATGCCGTCGGCGCGGGCGACGATCGCGCGGACGGCCGGCTCGGGCAGGCCGGGCACGAGGCCGGCGAGGAGCTCGCGCATCGCCGGCGTCCGGCGAGCGGCTCGAGGTAGAGCGAGGTGAAGTTGCGCTTGCCGGCGCCCCAGTCCGGGCCGCCGCTCGAGCAGCTCCGGCCGGGCGAGCGTGACGACGTAGATCGGGACGTTGCGGCTCCACTCGAGCAGGTGGTCGACGAAGTCGAGCAGGCCGGAGTCGGCGAAGTGGAAGTCCTCGAAGACCATGACGACCGGGGCCGTCGCGGCCAGCCGCTCGAAGAACGTGCGCCAGGCGCCGAAGAGCTGCTCCGGACCCGACGCCCTGCTCGATGCCGAGGAGCGCCAGGAGCGCCGGCTCGATCCAGCGCCGCTCCGTCCGCGTCGGGGACGTGCTCGGCGAGCGTCTCGGCGACCTTCGCCCGGGTCGTCGGCTCGTCGTCGGTCTCGAGCGAGGCCGGCAGCGGCTCGCGGACCATCTCGCCGAGCGCCCAGAAGCTGATCCCGTCGCCGTAGGCCGGGCGAGCGGCCGTCGTGCCACCAGACGCGTCTCGACCAGGCCGTCGATGTACTTGAGGAACTCCCAGGCGAGCCGGGTCTTGCCGATCCCGGCCGGGCCGATGACCGAGACGAGGCGCGGCCCGGCTCTCGCGGCTCGGTCGCGTGGAAGAGGTCCTTGAGCAGGCGCAGCTCGTCGTCGCGGCCGACGAACGGCGCCTCGAGCGCGTCCGACCGGTTCCGGCCGCCGACGCTCGGCGACGACGCGCAGCGCCCGCCAGGCCGGGACCGGGCGCGGCCTTGCCCTTGAGGATCTGCTCGCCGGCCGGCTCGAAGGCGATCGCCCGCGGCCGCGCCGCTGGGTCGCCTCGCCCACGAGGACCGTGCCCGGCGCGGCGACCGACTGGAGCCGGCTGGCGGTGTTGACGAGGTCGCCGGCGACCATGCCCTGGTTCGTCGCGCCGAGCGTGACCGCGGCCTCGCCGGTCAGGACGCCGGCCCGGGCCTGGATCGCCGGGCCCGAGCGCGCGGACCGCGTCGACCAGCTCGAGCGCGGCCCGGACGGCGCGCTCGGCGTCGTCCTCGTGGGCCGACGGGCGCGCCCCAGACGGCCATCACCGCGTCGCCGATGAACTTCTCGACCGTGCCGCCGTAGCGGCCGATCACGTCGCCGCGCGAGGTCGAAGTAGCGCGACAGGAGCTCGCGGGTGTCCTCCGCGTCGCGGCCCTCGGCGAGCGTGCGTGAAGCCGACGAGGTCGGCGAACAGGATCGAGACGAGGCGGCGCTCCGCGCACGGGCGCCGGCGAGGCTGACAGGGCCGGCCCGGGCAGACCCGGGCGGGCTCGGCAGTCGCGGCGGCGCTGCCCGCGGCCGCCAGCGGCGTCGCGCACTCGCCGCAGAACTTGCGGTCGGGTCGTTCGGGGCGCCACAGGACGGGCACGCGACCGGCCAGCCGCGCCGCGCACTCGCCGCAGAACTTGCGCCCTGCCTCGTTCTCGGTCCCGCAGTTCGAGCAGATCACCTGGCGCCCCCGTGCGATCTAAGGCGCCGAGGGTACAGCAGGAGCGGCGCGATCGACAGGGGGCACGCTCGAACGGGGAGTGCGCAGCGCCCGCACGTGCCCTGCACGCTCGAAGCCCCGGCCGATCGGCCGGGGCTTCGAAAGGGTGGCGTTGCGCCGGGCGCTTCCTAGAAGTCGGTGCCCGCCACGCCGTTGATCCAGGTGATGACGTCCTGGCGATCGGTCCGGTAGTACCAGCCGTCGCCGCGGCACCCGGCGTTCGACATGCCCCACGATGTGACCGCGACGATCGTGTTCGAGTCGGCCGGATAGAACACCGGTCCGCCCGAGTCGCCGCTGCAGGTCCCGCCACGGTGTCGCCGTTGCCGTTGAGCTGGACGTTGTAGCCGTTGTTGTTGTGGCTGACCATGTTGACGAGCGTCTCGGTGGCCATCAGGCGCTCGCGGAACGAGATCGCATAGGCCCCCTGCTTCGCCGAGAAGCTGATCCCGTAGCCGGAGACGCCGAAGGTCGTGTCCTGGGTACCCCGGGCCTTGAGCAGCGGATCGAGCGTCTTCGGCGCGGCCAGCGTCGCGTACCCGAGGCCGGTAATCGGCTGGTCGAGGATCACGATGCCCACGTCGTGGGTGTTCGGGAAGCCGGCGAAGTTGTTGAAGCCATAGTTGTACATCTCGTGCGACTCGGCGCACAGGGTGCCCAGCTTGTTGCCGGCCGTGCCCGTGCAGCTGTCGGGATAGCCTGTGACCGCATCGCGCTCCGTCGTCAGGTCGTAGTTCACCCCGGCGTCCTGCTGGAACCAGATCCGGGCGGTCAGTTCGACGCCGCCCTCCTCGTTGTCCGTGCAGTGCCCGGCGGTGAGCACGACGGTCGGGGCGATCAGCTCGCCCGTGCACCGATGCGACCACGTCCAGTTCGGGCCGTAGAACCCGATCAGGCCGACAAACGGATGGTCGAAGTCCCTGACGTAGTTCTTCGTGATGGCCATCGCGGGCGCGACCGAGATCCGCGAGCAGCGAACCCGCGACCACCAGCGCGCCGAGAGTCTCCGCATTCCCTCTCCTTGCTGTAGCGCTCCTCGAGGCGTGACCCGGGGACGTTGGACGCCGGAGCGCAGGGGGAAACCGGTCTCGCCAGTGGCTCGCTGCGGTTCAGGCGGCCGAGCTGGAACCGCAGGTCAACGCTGTCTCCACGCGCAAGGTAGGGGCGTCCCGCCCCGTCCAGACAGGGCCGGATGGCCGGGGGAGGTGCGCAAGCGCACCTGATCCCCGTTCCGGGGCTGGGCGCGGGCGGGCAGATTTCCTTCGGGTCTGTCTCGTCCGCGCTGTGGAGGCAGGGGTCTGGCGACTACCGTTCCGATCGTCGTCAACGGGTCCCCGCGCGAGCTCGCCACGGTGCCACCGCGCAGCCTGCTCTCCGCCCTTCGCGACGAGCTTGGGCTGACGGGGGCCAAACCCGGCTGCGGCGAGGGCGTGTGCGGCGCCTGCACCGTCCTCCTCGACGGGCAGCCCGTGCGGGCCTGCCAGGTGCACGTGTCTGCGGTCGGCGGCCACGCCGTCACCACCGTCGAGGGGCTCGAGATCGACGGCCGGCTGCACCCGGTGCAGCGCGCCTTCGCCGAGGTCGGGGCGCTCCAGTGCGGCTACTGCACCGCCGGGATGATCATGAGCACGGTCGCGCTGCTCGATCAGGATGCCGATCCCGACGACGCCCGGATCCGGGACGGAGCTGGCGGGCAACGTCTGCCGCTGCGGCACGTATCCACGCATCCTGCGGGCCGTCCACCGGGCGGCCGAGCTGGCGTCCAGGGCCGAGGCGCGGCCGGCGCCGGCGGGCGTGGCGGAACCGGCGGCGGCGAGCGGCGTCGAGCGCGGGCGGACGGCGCGCAGGCGGCGGTCGCGGGCGCTCCGGGACCATCCCCGCTTGCCGGACCCGCGACCCTGGGACCTGACGCAGCCCGGCGAGCGGGACTACTTCGACGTCCTGCCCGAGGGCCTGGTCGTGGTCGCGAGCCGGGCCCGGCACCGGCGGCAGCGCGGGAATGGACGACGAGCGCGGGGGCCTGGGTGCACGTCGGCGCCGATGGCGCGGTGACCGCGTTCACCGGCAAGGTCGACGTCGGGCAGGACAACCGCACATCCCTCTCGATGTGGGTCGCCGAGGAGCTGCGCGTGCCCCTGGCCGCCGTCCGGCTCGTGATGGGAGACACCGACGTGTGCCCGTTCGATGCCGGAACGTTCGGCAGCCGCTCGACCCCGGACGCGGCCGGGCACCTGCGGCGGGCGGCCGCGGCCGCGCGCGAGCGGCTGGTCGCACTGGCCGCGGACCGCTGGAGCGTCCCGGCGGACGGCCTCGTCGCAGCCGACGGCGTGGTCCGGGATGCCCAGGACCGCCGACGTGCCTCCTACGGCGAGCTCGTGAGCGCCCTCCGGCGGGTGGACCTGGCCACCGCGGAGCCGACCCTGACGTCACCGTCCGAAGGGCGCGTGATCGGCAGGCCCACGGTGCGCGTCTCGGCGCGGGAGATCGTCACAGGCGCCCGGCGCTACCCTTCCGACCTCACCCGGCCGGGGATGCTTCACGGTCGGGTGCTGCGGCCACCGGCCGTCGGTGCGACGCTCGCCGGGGTGGACGTGGCAGGCGCCAGGTCGATGTCGGGTGTGGTGGTCGTCCACGAGGACGCGTTCGTCGGCGTGGCGGCCTCGACGCCGGCCGCGGCCGGACGCGCGATGAAGGCGATCGACGCGCACTGGGACCTGACGCCCCAGCCGGCCGAGAGCGATCTCGGCGAGCACCTGCGGACCCACCCGGTCGACGACCAGGGCTGGGAGGGCGCCTTCCACGAGGAAGCCGGCGACGTGGACGCGGCCCTGGACGAGGCGCCCGTCAGGCTCGCGGCGACGTACCGCACCTCGTTCATCGCCCACGTGCCGATGGAGACGCACGTTGCCGTCGCGGAGTGGGGGGACTCCCGCCTCACCGTATGGACGGGAACGCAGCAGCCGTTCGGGGTGCGACGTCACCTCGCCGAGGCGCTCGATGTCCCGGAGGGCCAGGTGCGGGTCATCGTGCCGGACACCGGCGGGGGCTTCGGCGGCAAGCACGGCGCCGAGGTGGCCCTCGAAGCGGCCCGACTGGCCCGCGCGACCGGCCGGCCGGTCAAGGTGCGCTGGGGCCGGAAGGAGGAATTCGCCGGCGGCTACCTGCGGCCCGCCGCCGTCATCGACGTCCGAAGCGGCGCGAGCCGCGAGGGGACCATCACGGCCTGGGAGATGCGCAACATCAACTCCGGACCCTTCGGCGTGGTCGGCCCGTATGACATTCCCAACGTGCGCCTCGACTACCAGGCGGCCAATTCGCCGCTGCCCCAGGGCTCCTACCGGGCCCTGGCCGCGACGGCGAACCACTTCGCCCGCGAGTCGCACATGGACGAGCTGGCGCACGAGCTCGCCAGCGACCCGCTCGCCTTCCGTCTCGCCCACCTGCGGGACGCGCGCCTGGCGGCGGTCTTCACCGCCGCCGCCGAGCGAATGGACTGGGCCCACCGGCCGGGCATCACCGGACGCGGGCTCGGCATCGCCGGCGGCGTGGAGAAGGGCAGCCGGGTCGCCACGTGCGTCGAGGTCCGGGTGGACGACGAGCGGCGCCTCGAGATCCTCCGCGTGGTGACCGCGTTCGAGTGCGGCAGGATCGTCAACCCCGATGGCCTGGCCAACCAGATCGAGGGAGCCACGGTGATGGGCCTGGGCGGCGCCCTGTTCGAGGCGATCCACTTCGACGCCGGCGCGATCCTCAACGGGTCGCTGTCCGACTACCGCGTCCCGCGCATGACCGACGTTCCGCCGATCGACGTCGTCCTCCTCGACCGTCGCGACCTGCCCTCGGCCGGTGCCGGCGAGACGCCCATCATCGCGATCGCCCCGGCCCTCGCCAACGCGATCTTCGCGGCGCACCGCGGTGCGCCTGCGCTCCCTGCCCCTGGCGCCCGACGGGCTCGTTCCTGCTCCGTAGCCACGTCCTTCGCGGGGGCCGAGGCGGCGGATCTCGTCGGGCCTCGGCGGGGCGACCCTCGGCGGCCGGAGGGCCCGGAGCCTGGGCCCGAGGGCGCTCGCCCGGCTGCGCGGGAATTGACCACCCCGCCGACACTCCGCGTCCATGGAGCGCGTCTACGTCCTTGTCGTGGGAGGTGGGCCGCCGGCCTCTCGGTCAGCCACGAGCTTGCGGGCCTCGGGATCGACGCACCTGGGTCCTGGAGCGTGGCTGGATCGGCGAGGCGTGGCGGGATCGCTGGGACAGGTTCCGCCTGGCCACCCGAACTGGTACCGTGCGGCTGCCGGGCGGGGCGTACGCGGCGGTGACCCAGACGGCTTCATGCCGCGCGACGAGGTCGTCGCCCATCTCGAGCGAGTACGCCGCCGCCGCGGGGGCGCCCGTCCGGGAGGGTGTTGCCGTCCAGACCATCGATCGGGCACCGGGCGGCTTCGTCGCGCGACGTTGCTGGCGACGTGCACGCCGCCTGGTCGGTCCTGGGCATCGGCGTGTTCAGCGTGCCGCACCGCCCCGCCGGCGCCGAGACGCCGCCGGCGGTCTCCTGCAGATCGACGTCGAAGGACTACCGGAATCGCGGCCAGCTTCTCCGCGGGGCCGATCCTGTCGTCGGCAGCGGGCAGTCCGGCCACCAGAGGCCGAGGAGCTGCGGGAATCCGGTCGCGATGTCGTCCTCTCGTGCGGGAAGGCCCCATGGGCGCCGCGCCGGCCGGGCTGGTGCGATCTCGTCTGGTGGCTGGAGGCGGTGGGCTTCCTCGACCAGCCGCTCGCGGCCCTGCCGGCGTCCTGCCGCCCGCCTCGGGGCCAACTCCCTGGCGTATGGGGCCACGGTGGCGGCCACGATCTGCAACCTCCGGACCCTGCGGACGATGGGGTGTCGCGCTGGGCTCGGCCACTTCTTGGGAGCGGCGGGTCACCAGGCGCGCTTCGCCCCCGACCTCGCCGACACGGTGGCCGTGGGGCGACGCGCGCTACCGCGAGCTCATGGGACTGGTGGCTGCGACGGCAGCCGACGGAGCGCGGGCGCCACGACCGGAGATCGCCGATCCCGCGCCGTTCATGGGGTGGCGCCGGGAGGGAGACCCGCTCGATGGGGTTCGGGGCGGTCGTGTTCGCCGGTGGCTTCGTCCGGACCACCGCTCTGGGCTGCCTGGGCGGAGGCGTTTCGATGAGGGGGGGTTCGCGATCCAGGTCAGGGGAAGGAGGCACGGTCGTCGACGGGCTCTTCTTCGTCGGGACCCACTTCCGGCGAATCTGGAAGTCGTCTGATCCTGCTCGGGGTCGGCGAGGACGCGTCATCGTCGGCGGACGATCGTGCAGGGGACCATCCTCCGCCTGACGCGAGGGCTTTCTCGGCCGGCTCCCGCGAATGCTTCGTGCCATGGGGTCGATTCCGGGCTGACTGTCGTCGCTTGAGTGAACGGGCAGAACGTTCAGGAGGATAGGACGATGGGCAACCTGACTGACAACAAGGACGTTGTGCGCAGGATCGAGGAGGCCTTGTATCGCAACGATCCGGCGGCCCTCGACCAGTACTTCGCCCCCGCTTCGACAACGCCCAGAGCGGGCACCCGGGGCTTCCGCCGGGCTCGCCGGCGCGAAGATCGCCCACGGCGCCGCGATGGCGCTCCCGGATCGCCGGTGCGCATCCTTGATCGTGCCGAAGGCGACAAGGTCTTCGTGCGCAGCCAGGTGACGGGCACGAACACGGGGGCGCGGCGTTCCTCGACGCTCCGGAGGTGAACGGCGCGAAGGTCGACTTCGAGGTACGCCCGGGGCGTCTACGGCTCCGCGACGCAAGGTCGTCGCCCACTGGGGGTTGATGATCGGCGTGCGGGCGATGATGCAGGTCGGGTGTCGGCAACCGTCCCAGTAAAGCGCGTCGATCCGCGTCGTGATCGTCGCGCTGGGGCCTGGCCTGGACGCCCTGCTGAGGCCCTCGCGGTGATTCTGGGTCCCCAACCGCTCAGGCGCCGGCGCCGGCCGCGCCGACCAGCGCCCCCGACCCGGGTCGCTCCTGCCAGTAGCGGAGGCTCCCGCGCGCGAGTGCCTGCTCGAAGTACGACCCCCCGGGCCGGATGCCGTCAGGCCGCCGGCCGAGACCAGGAGCTCCAGGAGCGGCGCCAGCTGGGATCCGTAGACGTGCATGCACGGCTCGGGCCGGACGCCCGGCCAGGAGTAGCAGGACACCACGGTCCGCCGCTCGTCTCGTCGGGATGCCGGGCGGCAGCGCGTCCCAGGCGGGGTCGTCCGGGGCGAACTCCCACTGGTCGAGGTCGCCCTGGGGGATGCCCTCGATGCCGCGCACGATCGGCGGCTCGTTGTCGAGCAGGTAGGGATCGACCGCGAGGTCGCAGATGACGGCGTGGTCCGGCAGGACGGCGATCCACGCGTTCGGCACGACGGGCACCGACGGGTCGCGGCGCGCCGTCGCGTCGACGAGGACGTCCGTGACGGCCAGGCGGCCCTTCAGGTAGCCGGCATCCCCGGTGAGGTTGCGGCCGGCGGTGACGACCTCGACGCCCGGCAGCCCGATTCGGCCGAAGGCGTCGTTGCGGGCGTCGTCGCCGTACTTCGTCGCGAACTCCACGGCGTGTCGGCCGACCCGCCCGGCGCCCAGGATCGTGACCTTGACCGTCGACCGATGCGGGTTCAGCAGGTTCGGCCACGTCCGCTCCAGCGCGGCGAACGCGGCGGCGACGCCGTTCCACGCGACGCTGCGCAGGTTCTCGACGAGCCGCCGGCCGTCCTCGTTCCTGATCAGGTCGAGGCTGAGCGCGTCGATGCCGAGCTCGGTCAGCATCGCCACGCGTGCCGGCCGGGTCGAGAAATGGAGCATCGACACGAGCACGGCGCCCCGGCGGAGCAGGTGGTAGCGGCCCTCCGGCGCGCGCAGGACCACGACGATGTCCTGGCGGTAGCAGTCTTCCTCGTCGGTGATGTGCACGTGGGGCGACACGGTCGCTGTAGTCGGTGTCGCCGTAGCCCATCCCGGACCCGATCCCGGTCTCGAGGTAGACCTCGGCCCCGTTCGCCGCCAGCAGCCCGATCAACGGCGGCAGGAAGTCGCGCCGCTCGCTCGCCTCCTGGTGCATCCGCGGGAACCCGACCGTGACACGTCCAGCGAAGCATCCGAATCCTCCCGCCTGACCGAGGGCGACGGAGCGCCGTCCCGGCGAGGCTTGGGGCGGTCACTCGACGAGTCGGACGGGCGGTCCGCGACGTCCGGACAACTGCTGGCGAGCCCGACCGGGTGGTCCACTCAGCCCGAACGAACGGCGACACGTGACGCGCGCGCCGGGGCCTCAGGCGGCGCGCAAACGGGCAACTCTGGGTCGTGAGCAGGGGCTCGCGGGCCTTGACGCGGCGAGGCCGTCGGCAGACTGTCGACCGTTGCGCGCCGGCGCAGGGCGCGGCCGCCGGGTCCCCAGGAACCGAGTGATGGAGGGCAGGAGATGGCCAACGACCACGGCCTCACGATCGGCTTCCCGCGCATGCACAACGAGCCGGGAGAGCGCCGCGCCTTCCTGCCGCCGTTGATGGGCCTGCTCGCGAGCATGGACGTCGACGTGCACGTCGAGGCCGGGGAGCGGGGCCGGCATGGGCTACGCCGATGACCGCTACCTGGCGCCGTGTCGCCGAGGGTGCGCATCGTCGACGAAGCCACGGCGTATCGCCAGGACATCGTGGTGGTGCTGCGCGCGCCCGAAGGACGCTACGAGCTGCTCCGACCCGGTGCGATCCTGCCTCTCGATGCTCCACTTCAGTGACGCGGCCAGCACGCGTCGAACGGCTGCGCGGCCTGGGCATCGAAGCGATCGCGCTCGACATGGTCACCGGCGACGACGGACGGCGCCTCGTCCAGAACCTGCGCGACGTGGCTCGCAACGGACTGGCCGCGGCCTTCGACGCCCTCGAGCGGCGCTGGCCGCCCTTCTCGTCGCCGGAGCGCGACCCGGTCAGCGTCACGATCCTGGGTGCCGGCGGGGTGGGCAAGCATGCCATCGAGTGGGCGGCCAAGTGCGGCGACGAGGCGCGCAATGAGCGGTTCGCTCCGCGAGGGCCTGCCCGGGGTCGAGGTCGTGGTGGTCGAGCAGAACCTGTCGGGCAACGCGGCCTACCTCCAGCGCCGCCTGGGACAGACCGACATCCTCGTCGATGCCACGGCGCGACGCGACACGTCGCGTCCACTGTTCCCCAATGGCTGGCTCGGCTTCCTGCCCGCCCATGCGATCGTCTGCGACCTGGCGGTCGATCCCTACCTGCTCGACAACGAGCCGCCGATCGTGCGCGGCATCGAGGGCATCCCGCAGGGCGACCTGGACCAGTGGGAGTTCGGCCCGGACGACCCCGCCTGGGACCGCCTGCCGCCGGGGATCCCGACCGCCCAGCGGCGGACGGTCGTCTCCTGCTACTCCTGGCCCGGCGTCCGGCCCGAGGCCTGCATGGAGGCCTACGGGTCGCAGCTGACCCCGCTCCTCAAGACGCTCATCTGGTACGGCGGGCTGCCGGCGATCGCACCGGGCGTCTCGTTCCACGGGCGGGCTCTCTGGCGCGGCAGCCTCCGTCACTGGCTGGGCGGCACCTCCGTCGCCTGAAGGACAGCTCGCGGCGGGACCTCCTGCCACGAGGTCACCGCGGTGAACCCCATTGGCGATGGACCCACCCAGCCGGGCCCACCGCCGGCGTCCCGGGTTCGTATCATCAGGGGCATGTCGCACGATGCGGCACGTCCGAAAGGAATGACCGTGCCCCGGGTTGCCGTCATCACCGATTTAACCGCCGACCTTGGCGCCCGACATCGCGGCGGTGCACGGGATCCGCGTCGTGCCTCTCACCGTCCGGTTCGGCGCCGAGGAATTCCGGACTGGAGTGGACCTCTCGACGGGGCAGTTCTGGGAGCGGATGCTCGCCCCCGGCACCCCGATCCCGAGAACGGCCGCGCCGTCGCCGGGCGCGTTCCGCGAGGCATTCGAGGCGTTGTTCGCAGAGGGCGCCGAGGCGATCGTATGCCCGGTGGTCGGGTCGCTGATCTCGGCCACGTTCCAGAGCGCGACGCTCGCCTCTCGCGAGCTCCAGGGCCGCGAGATCCACGTGATCGACACGGCGTCGACCTCGATGGCGACTGGGCTGCTGGCGATCCTGGCGGCCGAGATGGCGACTGCGGGGGCGACCGGGGCCGAAGTGGCCGCCGGCCTCCGTCGCCGGCTCCCGGACGTCGACCTGTACGTCGCGGTAGACACGCTCGACTACCTGCGGAAGAACGGGCGGCTGTCCGCGGCCGCCACCGCGATCGGCACGGTGCTCTCGGTCAAGCCGATCATCACCGTCCGCGATGGGGTGATCACGCTGGCCGAGAAGATGCGGACGCGGACGAAGGTGCGCGAGCGCGTCGTCGAGCTCATCACCGAGCGGCCGATCGAGCGGCTGGCCATCATGCATACGCCGACGAGCACGCCCGAGGAGGTCGGGGCGTTTCGGCAGGCGATCCTTGACCGCGCTCCCGGCGGCATCGACCCGGCGCTCGTCTCGGTGGGCGTGATCGGCGCCTCCACCGGCCCGCATCTCGGCCCGGACCTCATGGGCGCGGTCTTCATGCGTCGACCCTGACCGGGGCGCAACCTCGCCACCGCCTCGCCGATCGGGCGACAGCCCACGTCGCGCTCCCTGACACTCACGCGGCAGTGTCGGGACGGCCACGAGAGTGGGCAACCAGGCAGGGGACTTGGCTGCGGGACTAGAATTTGGACTGCCCCCGCTCCGCACGTCGACGGCGATCCCTGTTGGGGTTTGGCCAGATCGCGCCGACCGGGGGCACTGCTCGAGGTCCGGAAGGCGCTGTCCGAGGTGTCCGGCCGCCCACGACGGCCGCGCGCGGCGCCCCACGTCAGCAGCATCCGTAGATCCGCTCGATGTGGCCGAGCACGAGCTGCGACGCCGTGGTGAGGCGAGGCGACGGAGTCCACGCTCGGGAGCTCCGCGCAGCCCTAGACTCATCGCGGCAGGCCGCTAACCATGCTCGTGACCCGCCGGAGGAGGCCGCGTGGACGGACCCCGGTTCCCGATCCGGATCGGCGCCCTGATCTGGCCCCAGGTCGGGTCATGGGAGCAGATCCGTGCCGTCGCGGTCGCGGCCGACCGCGCCGGGCTGGACTCCATCTGGACCTGGGATCACCTGTACGCGATCTACGGCGACCCGCACCAGCCGATCGTCGAAGGCTGGACGACGCTGGCCGCCTGGGCCGAGGCGACCGAGCGGGCCACCCTGGGGCTGATGGTCGGCGCCAACACGTTCCGCAACCCCGGTGTCGTGGCCAAGGCGGCCGTCACGGTCGATCACGCCAGCCACGGGCGCTGCCGGCTGGGGCTGGGGGGCGCCTGGTTCGAGGACGAGCACACGGCCTACGGCATCGACTTCGGATCGGGCATCGGTGAACGGCTGGACCGCCTCGACGAGGCGACCGGAGCCCTGCGCCGGCTGCTCGGCGGCGAATCCGTGACATCTCCCGACGGCGGCGCGTACCGCCTCCGGGATGCAGTCGTGCGGCCGCTCCCGTTCAACGGCCCGGGCCGGCTGCCGATCGTGATCGGCGGCGTCGGCGAGAAGAAGACGCTCAGGACGGTTGCCCGCCACGCCGACGGCTGGAACGCCTGGGGGTCGCTCGAGCTCCTGCGCCACAAGGTCGAGATCCTCGCGGCCCACTGCGCGGACGCCGGGCGGGACATCTCCGAGATCGAGTTCTCCGTCGGGCCGTACTGCGTGATCCGGGATGACCCGATCGAGGCCAGGCGGGTGCTCGCGGAATCGCTGGCCGCCAACGGCGAGACCTTCGAGCCCGAGCCCGGGGCCGACCTCGTCGGACCGCCGGAGCGGGTCGCCGAGCTGTGGCGCCCATTCCTCGAGCTCGGCTTCACGCACCTGGTCATCGATCTGCCGGCACCCTACGATCGCGAGACGATCGAGCGTCTCCACGAGGTTCGGGACCTGCTCACGAGAAGCTGAGCGAGGGAGAAGCAGGAACGGCGGGAGCCGCGAACCCACCTTCGAGGCCGATGACGCATCATCGCCCCCACGCGACCCCGAGCGGATGGTCCGCGGAGTGATGGCGCGTGGCGTGAGGACCAGGCAGTGGCCCGTCTCCAGGCGAAGTCGCTCGACAATCCCGACGAGGTCCGCCCGACGCCGTTCGGGCACGTCGACATCTACAACCTCGACGACCTCGTGATCGGCCGGATGGTGCTTCGAACCCGGCTGGCACTGGATGGAGCACGTCCAGCCGATCGCGGGCACGAGCCTGTGCCAGTACCACCATGTCGGCGTCTGCATGTCCGGGCGGCTCGGAAACCGGCTGGAGGACGGCACGACCAGCGAGATCGGGCCGGGCATGGTCTTCGAGATCCCGCCCGGGCACGACGGCTGGGTCATCGGCGACGAGACGTTCGTCGCGTACGACGTCGCCGGCGTCCGCTCGTTCGCGAGGGTCGACGAGAAGACGCAGCGCGTTCTCGGCGCCCTCCTGTTCACCGACATCGTCGACTCGACGGCGCTCGCGGAGTCGCTCGGCCCGGCCCGCTGGCGGGAGCTGGTCGCGACCCACAACGAACGCATCCAGTTCGAGCTCGACCGCTTCCGGGGCCGGCTCGTGAAGACGACGGGCGACGGCGTGCTCGCCCTGTTCGACGGCTCCGAGCGCGCCGTCCGCGCGGCCGGCGGCGATCTGCCTGGCGGCGAAGTCGCTCGGGCTGACGATCCGGGCGGGGATCCACACGGGCGAGGTCGAGGTCGGTGCGGGCGACGTCCGCGGGTTGGCCGTCCACGTCGCCGCGCGAGTCATGGCCCTCGCCGGCCCCGGCCAGGTCTACGTGTCGGCCACGACCCGGGAGCTCGTCGCCGACTCGGGCCTGACGTTCGTCGACGCCGGGACCCACGTGTTGAAGGGCGTCTCCGGAGCACGCCAGCTGTACTGCCTGGCCGAGCCCGGGTCGGGCTGACCGTCGCCGGCGGCGGTTACGCGCCGGCGAGTCCGGGGGCTTGAAGGGAGGGCTGATGGCCCGCCAGAATGCGAGATCAGCGCGCAGGTGGTCGGCGTCCGCACTGGCGTGGCCTACCGGTCGTCGCGAACGTTCACGCTGTAGACGCAGCCAACCGCTTCGCCGATGACGGGGTAGTACTGACCGGGCCTGATCAGTGCGCGCCAGGTGCCGTCGATCTCCGGCCCGCTGACGGTCATGGTCAGGTTCGGCAAGCCCTTGGTCGATTCGAGCGTGGACAGGCCCAGCGAGAACACGCATGACCCGCGTACTCGGTAGTCGATCGCGATCGCGTTCGGCAGCTCGACCAGGGGCGAGCCACCGTGAGCGCCCTCGCCGTTCTTCGTCACGCAGTAGGAGGAGCCGGGGTTGCCGGGCACGGTGCACAGGTCGAAGGACCCCGTCGATCTCGCGGTCGGCTCGGCGGTCGGTGCGGGTGTCGGGGTCGATGCCGGGGCAATCGACGGGCCGGCCACGATCGGGATCGGGGTCGGCGTGGTCCCGGGCGTGCTCGCGGGCGTCAGCAGGGCACATCCGCTGAGCAGCAGCGCCGGAGGGAGGAGGAAGGCTGGGATGCCTCGCCTGCGGCGGGATGCGGCGGAGCCGCCGCGCAGGCCGTGGAGGACGCGGCCGATGAGGCCGGGGCTGACGTTCACGGGCCTACTCTCGGTGCGGGCTGTCCCCCTGATGACGCGCCGCGCATGCGCATGTTGCGCCGGCCTGGCCACCTCCCCGCCGCCGTGGCCTGGAACTGACACGCCAGCGCAAGGCAATCCCC
This sequence comes from uncultured Chloroflexia bacterium, assembly GCA_963801445.1. Lineage (GTDB taxonomy): Bacteria > Chloroflexota > Limnocylindria > Limnocylindrales > CSP1-4 > CTSoil-043. The sequence continues at coordinate 342,157 of CAWDEW010000009.1, forward strand.
CGCCGCGTACGGAATGCCGTCTTCTCCGATCGGGGGATAATCGATCGACGCAACGCCGCGAGGCGTGCGCCTGCTCCGCGGAGATCCTCGTGATGTCGACCGAATCCTCGAGCCCAGCCCCGATCGCTTGCACGATCGACTGCGGATCGCCCTGCTCTCACCACCGATGGTGCCCGTCCCGCCCGAGAAGTACGCCGGCACCGAGCGCGTCGTGGCGGTCCTGGTCGAGGGCCTCCATCGTCGGGGGCACCACGTGACCCTGTTCGCCCCGGGAGATTCGCGGGTCGACTGCGCCCTCGTCCCGACGGTTCCCCGCAGCCTCTGGTCCCTTGGCTACCGGGACGACCCGTCCGCGTACGTCAGCGTGACCCTGGCCAAGGCGTGGGCGATGGCGGACCAGTTCGACGTCATCCACTCGCACCTCGAGGGCGCTGGGCTGCCCTTCGCCCGCTGGTGCCCCACGCCCGTGGTGTCGACCCTCCACCTGCGTCTCGACAGGGAGGGCATGCCGGCCCTGCTCGACGAGTTCCGCGACGTCCCGCTCGTCGCGATCAGCGAAAGCCAGCGGCGCTGGTCGCCCGAGGCGAACTGGACCCGGACGATCCACCACGGCCTCGACTTCGGAGCCACCCCGTTCGAGCGGCTGCCAGGCGACTACCTGGCCTTCATCGGCCGGGTCTCGCCCGACAAGGGCGTCGGCGAGGCGATCGAGCTGGCCCGCTCGACCGGGCTCAGGCTGCGCATGGCCGCCAAGGTCTACGAGGATGGCGAACGAGCGCTGTTCGACGCCGTGGTGGCCCCCGCGATCTCCGAGGGTGTCGTCGACTTCGTGGGCGAGGTCGGACCCGGGGAGCGGGACGCCCTGCTGGCAGGCGCGCTGGCGACGGTGATGCTGGGAGCCTGGCCGGAACCCTTCGGCCTGGTCGCGATCGAATCGATGGCCACGGGAACGCCCGTGATCGCCCGGCGGGCGGGTGCCCTGCCCGAGATCGTCGAGCACTACCGGACGGGCTTCCTCGTGGACGATCTCGCCGAGGCGCACCTGGCCGTCGAGCGTGCGGGCTCGCTGGACCGACGGCTCATCCGGGACCGGACACGCCGGCGCTTCTCGGCCGAGCGGATGGTCGACGAGTACGAGCAGCTGTATCGCGAGCTCGTCGGCCGACGCCCTTCGCGCTCGGAAGCCGCGGCGGCGGCCGGATCCGGCCCAGTCGGCCTCCGCGGCGATGGAGCCGAGCGGATCTTCACGACGACCAGCCGGCCCGTCGGCCGTCGCCGCCCTCGTGCCGGGTCGGCGGCCGAGCCGCGCAGGGGGGTCGGCCGACGCTCCTCGCGACGGCGTCACGTAGACTCCCAGCGTGGCACGCCAGCGTCGAGCCGGAGATCAGCAGCCCGGCTCGGACATTCCCCGCCCGGCCGCGCGCGATCGTGAAGGCGACCGACCTCGGGTCGGCCCAGGTCCTCAAGCACCTGGGCATCTTCGTCGTGTCCGATCGGTTCGGCGACATCCATCCCGATGCGCGCGGCATGGGCCTCTACGACGGCGACACCCGGATCCTGTCCTGCAGCGCGCTGCGCATCGCCGGCGAACGCCCGGTCGTGCTCTACTCCGATCCCGGCGCGAGCTGGCGGGGGATCGTGCAGGCCACGAACCCCGAGCTGCGCAAGGACCCGGGGGACAAGATGGGCGGCGACGGGCGGATCCTGCGCCAGACGATCTCGATCGCCCGCGAGCGGACGGTCGCGGAGGCCTACCGCGAGCGCCTCACCATCGAGAATCACGGCCCGATCACGTTCGAGTGCGACATCGAGCTCGAGCTCGACGCCGACTTCGCGGACATCTTCGAGGTTCGGGGCTACGCCCGGCCGGGTCGCGGCACGCTCCTCCCGATCGAGGCGACGAGCGAGGGTGGGCTCGACTTCGGGTACCTCGGGCTCGACGGCGTCAGGGTGCGGTCGCACCTCACCTTCGAGCCCGTGCCGACGCTGGGACCCGGCCGCGACGAGCAGGGTGGTTCCGTCGCGGCGCGCTGGACGGGCCCGCTCCGCCCGGGCGAGCGGCGGGAGATCACGTGGACCGTGCGTGCCTCGCGCGAGCCTGCGCAGAGCGCCCCCGGGCTCGATCCCGACGCGCTCGATCCCGCCCGGGCGCACGCCCGCTGGCTGGGCGACTGCTCGACCATCGAGACCGATCACGAGCTGATCAGCGAGGTCATCCGCCGCGCGCTCGACGACCTGTGCCTGCTCGAGTCGACGGACCCGCTCGGCGATCGCTACGTCGCCGCGGGCGTGCCCTGGTTCGCGACGCTGTTCGGGCGCGACTCGCTGATCACCTCGCTCCAGGCGGTGTCCTTCGCGCCTCAGCTCGCGATCCAGGCGCTCGAGATCCTGGCCAAGCGCCAGGCCACGGCCGTCGACGCCTGGCGCGACGCGGAACCGGGCAAGATCCTCCACGAGCTCCGAACGGGCGAGATGAGCCGGACCGGCGAGCTCCCGTTCGCGCCCTATTTCGGCTCGATCGATTCGACGCCCCTGTGGCTGATCCTGCTCGGCGAGACCCATGATTGGACGGGCGACGACGGCCTCGTCGACCGACTCTGGCCGAATGCGCTGGCCGCGCTGGAGTGGATCGATCGCTGGGGGGACCGGGACGGCGACGGGCTCGTCGAGTACGAACGGCGTGGGGAGACCGGCCTCCTGAACCAGGGCTGGAAGGACTCCAGCGACTCGATTCGCTGGCGGGACGGCACGTTTGCCGAGACGCCGATCGCCCTGGCGGAGGTCCAGGGCTACGTCTTCGACGCCAAGCGGCGGATCGCCCGCCTGGCTCGGCGGCGCGGCGACGGCGTCCTCGCCGAACGGCTCGAGGCCGATGCGTCCCTGCTCCAGCGCCGGTTCGCCGAGCGCTTCCTGCTCCCGGACGGAGCCATTGCGATGGCCCTCGACGGTGCGAAGCGGGCCGTCGATGGCATCGGCTCCAACGGGGGGCACGCCCTGTGGAGCGGGATCGTCCGGGAGGAGGACGCCCCGGCGGCTGCCGGGGCGCTCGGATCGAGCGCGATGGTCTCCGGGTGGGGGCTCCGCACCTTCGCCGCGGCCCAGGCGGGCTACAACCCGATCGGCTACCACACGGGGAGCGTGTGGCCCCATGACACGGCGATCGCGGCCGCGGGGCTGCGTCGCTACGGCTTCGACGAGGCGGCGGATGCCCTCGCGAGCGGGCTGCTCGCGGCCGCGCAGCACTTCCCGGCGTTCCGGCTCCCGGAGCTCTTCTGCGGCTTCGACCGGGTGGCGACGGGCGCCCCGATCGCGTACCCGGTGGCCTGCTCGCCCCATGCCTGGGCGGCCGGTTCCGTCCTCATGCTGCTCCGCACGATGCTGGGCCTGCAGGCCGACGCCGCCAATCGGCGCCTGACCCTCGATCGCCCGATCCTGCCGGCCGGCCTGACCAAGGTGATCCTGCGCGGCATCCGGGTGGGCGACGCCTCGTGCGACCTGCTCCTCCACCGCTGGCGCGGGCTGACCAGCGCGGAGGTCCTGCGCAAGGACGCGGGGCTGGAGGTGGTCGTCCGGCTTTGAAGTGGCGCCGCCATCTCCTTTGATTGGCTTCGGCGCCAGCAGCCAAGCGACCCGCGAACGGGCCCACGCCGGCGTAGCTGACGCATGATCTGCTCGTTGACAGTACGTCATGCGACATGTTCTGATATATCGAACCCGGGCGCTACTGTCCTGCTCAGGGAGGCCTGGCCCGCCGATGGCGGTCGCGACTCATCACCTGTCGGCCGCAATCGGCGTGGACGTGTCCCTCTCCCGAGAATGCGCCCATGGTCATCGGGGAGTCCGCCCCAGCTTCACCCAGGCTCGTCCTCGGCACTTGACACGATCTCCACGTGACGTTGGCAGGATCGACGACAGGGCCACCCGACAATCGCGACGGAAACCTGCGAAGGGGACTCAATGAAGAAACCGATGGCGGCGCTCCTGGCGAGCGCACTCGCGACGGCGGTCGCCCTCAGCGGCTGCTCATCGACGGCCAGCCCGTCGACCGCGAGCGCCGGACCGGCGGGGAGCGCCGGGCCGAGCGCGAGCACCGGACCGGCAACCGCGGTGCCGAGCGGGACCTCGGATGCAACGATCCAGATCGGCTCGCTGTACGAACCGCAGAACCTCGACAACACGGCGGGGGGCGGGCAGGGCGTCACCGAAGCGTTCGACGGCAACGTCTACGAGGGTCTCTACCAGCTCACCGACGCCGGCAAGGTCGAGCCGCTGCTCGCCGACAGCTACACGGTCAGCGACGACGGCCTGACCTACACGTTCAAGCTCAAGCAAGGCGTCACCTTCCACTCGGGCAAGGCCCTGACGTCGGAGGATGTCAAGTGCAGCATCGAGCGAGTCGTCGCGCCCGAGTCGCAGTCGGCCCGCAAGTCGAGCTTCGGGGCGATCGCGGGCATCGACGGCACCAGCCCCGGACACCGTCGTCGTGACGCTTGGCGAGCCGTCGATCTCCTTCATCTACAACCTCGCGTACGTCTGGATCGTGAACAAGGACGCGACGGACCTCACGACCAGCGAGGATGGCACCGGTCCCTACGTGCTGGACAGCTGGACCCGCGGCAGCTCGCTCTCGCTGACCCGGTGGAGCGGCTACTGGGGAACCCCCGCCGCGAACAAGGAAGTCGTCTTCAACTACTTCACGGATGCGACGGCGCTGAGCAACGCGCTGCTCACGAACGCCGTCGACATCGTCACGAACGTGCAGAGCCCGGACGCGCTGAGCCGAGTTCGAGAGCAACCCCGAGCTACGTGGTCAACAACGGGGCCTCCACCACCAAGGAGCTGCTGGTCTTCAACGACCGGGTCGCGCCGTTCGACAAGGTCGAGGTCCGCAAGGCCATCTACTCGGCCATCGACCGCGCCAAGCTGCTCAACGCGATCTGGGGCGACAAGGGCACCCTGATCGGCTCGATGGTCCCGCCCACGGATCCCTGGTACGATCGACCTGACCAGCCGAGAACCCGTACGACCCGACGCTCTCGAAGCAGCTGCTCACCGAGGCCGGGTACCCGGACGGCTTCGAGTTCACGCTCGACACGCCCACCTACGATCCGCACCCGGTGGTCGCGGAGTTCGTCAAGAGCGAGCTGGCCAAGATCGGCGTCACCGTCAAGATCAACTCCATCACCGCCGACGAGTGGTACACGAAGGTCTTCCAGAAGCACGACTACGTGGCCACCCTGCAGGAGCACGTCAACGACCGCGACGTGGTCTGGTACGGAGACCCCGACTTCTACTGGGGCTACGACAATCCGCAGGTGACGGCCTGGATCGCCGAGGCCGAGCAGGCCAAGACCGTCGATGAGCAGACGGCCAAGCTCAAGCTCGTCAACGAGCAGATCGCCAAGGATGCCGCCAGCGCCTGGCTGTACCTGTACCCGCAGCTCGTGGTGGCCTCCTCGAACGTCAGCGGCTACCCGATCAACGGTCTCAACTCGCAGTTCCCCGCCTACACCATCGTCAAGCAGTAGCGACCGCATCGGCGCCCCCGGCGCGTGAGCGCCGGGGGCCCCGGCGATTCGTCCGGCACACCTGAGTCGCGAAGGGCAGCAGCGGCTAGCGAGACATGACCCAGTACCTCCTCCGCCGCACCACCATCCTCGTCGTCTCGTTGCTGGTCGCGATGGTCGTGATCTTCCTGCTCCTGCGGGCGCTGCCGGGCGACCCGGCCAACGCGCTGCTGTCCGGTCAACGCGACGCCCGAGCAGATCGCCGCAGCCCGGGCCCAGGTCGGGGCGGACCTGCCCGCTCCTCGAGCAGTTCGTGAGCTGGTTTCGGCGGCATGATCAGCGCTCGACTTCGGGAGCTCCTTCGTCAGCACGCTGCCGGTCGGCCCGGAGATCGTCTCCCGCCTGGCCGTGACGATCCCCCTCACCTTCCTCGCCTTCGGGCTGGCCTTCGTGCTGTCGCTGGTCGATCGGCTTCGTCGCCGCGTACAAGGCCGACCGCTGGTACGGCGCCGCGCTGTCCGCCTTCTCGCAGCTGTTCATCGCCATCCCGGCCTTCTGGGTCGGCATCCTGCTCATCAGCATCTTCTCGCTGCGGCTCCGGGTCCTGCCCGCCGGCGGGTTCCCGCGGGAGGGCTGGTCGGACCCGGGAGCTGCGCTCATTCACCTCGCGCTGCCGGTCCTGACCATCGCCCTGGTGATGGCCGGGTCGCTCTCGCGCTACGTCCGCAGTGCCACGCTCGACGTGCTGGGCAGCGACTACCTGCGGAACGCCCGGGCCATGGGGTCCACGATGGGGACGGCGATGCTCCGCCACGGCCTGCGCAACGGCGCCGTCCCGGTCATCTCCATCCTCGGCATCGAGCTGGCGACCGCCTTCCTGGGCGCCGTGGTCATCGAGGCGGTCTTCGCGCTCCCCGGCCTCGGGCAGCATGCTGCTCAAGGCGATCGCGCAGCACGACTACCCGAACATCCAGGGGATCCTCTTCGTGAGCACCCTGGCCGTGCTGGTCGATCGGCTTCATCGCGGACATCGCGCAGCGCCTCGTCGATCCACGCCTGCGCCACAGCGCAGGAGCCGCGTGACGGGCGCGAATCGGCCGGCGTCGCCGGCCGAGGCCAGCCGGGACGGTGCGGTGCCGCAGGACGCGCGTGCGCGCAACCGCCGGTCGCTGGTCCTGATCGTCGGACTCGTCCTGGTCGGGACGATCGTGCTGATCGCGTCCTGTCCTTCGTCTGGCTGCCGTTCGATCCAAGCGACACCACGGGCGAGCCGCCTTGAAGGCCCAGGGCCGGCCACTGGCTCGGGCACGGACAGGCTGGGCCGCGACCTGTTCACGCAGGTCATGATCGGCGCGCGCATCGCCCTGGTGGCTGGCATCGGGGCCGTCGGGGTGGGCGCCGCCATCGGCGTGCCCGTCGGGCTCTCGGCCGCGGCTTTGCCGCCGGCTGGGTGGACGACACGATGTCCGCCGGCGATGGACATCCTGATCGCCTTTCCCGTGCTGCTGCTCGCCATGCTGATCGTGGCAGTGCAGGGGGCGTCGCTCGTCACGGTCACGGTGGCGATCGGGCTCTCGATGTCCGCGATCGTCGCCCGGCTCACCCGTGTCGTCGCGAAGAGAGTCCTGGCTCAGCAGTACATCACCGCTGCGCGTACGTCCGGGACCAGCTGGCTCAGCATCGTGCGCCAGCATGTCCTGCCCAACATCTGGCCGACGGTCAGCGTCAACCTCGCGTCGCAGTTCGGCGTTGCCGTGCTCGCGGAGGCGAGCCTCTCGTACCTCGGGCTGGGCGCGCCGCCGCCCAACTCGTCATGGGGCCGCCTGCTCCAGGAGGCGCAGAGCACGGTCGTGACCGCGCCGCTGGGCGCGGTCGCCCCGGGCATTGCGCTGGTGGTCCTCGTGATCGGGGTGAACCTCCTGATCGACGGGCTGCGGGACATCGCGGACCCGACCCAGGATCGAGCTACGATGAACCTGCTGGAAGTGTCATCGCTCAGCGTCATGTCACCGGACGCCGTCGTCTCGAGTGCGGGACGTCTCCTTCACGGTCGCGCCCGGCGAACGCCTCGGGCTGATCGGCGAGTCCGGGTCCGGGAAGTCGCTCACGGCGTTCGCCGTGATCGGACTGCTGCCCGCGGGGCTGAAGGCGACCGGAAGCGTCATGCTCGGTGGCACCGAGGTGGTCGGCGCGCCGGAGAAGAGCCTGGTCCCGATGCGCGGCCGACTCTGTTCCTTCATCTTCCAGGAGCCGTTGACCGCGCTGGACCCGTTGATGCGATTGGGACGCCAGCTGGCCGAACCGATTGCGCGTCACCAGGGCCACCGCGGGTCGGCCCTGAAGCGAGCCGTCCTGGACGCGCTGGACGAGGTCCACCTGCCGGAGCCTGAACGCATCGCCAATTCGCGCTCCTATGAGATCTCCGGCGGGCAGCGCCAGCGAGTCGCCATTGCCATGGCGCTCGCCTGCCGACCGCAGCTGCTCATCGCGGATGAGCCCACGACCGCCCTCGACGTGACCGTGCAGGCCGAGGTGCTCGCGCTCCTCGATCACCTGGTCGCCGACCGGGACATGGCCATGATCTTCGTCAGCCACGACCTGGCTGTCGTCTCACGGATGACCGACCAGGCCCTCGTGATGAGGGCCGGTGAGGCGGTGGAGAAGGGGAGCATCTCGGACCTCCTGGCGTCACCACAGCACCCGTACACGGCAGAATTCGCCGCGGGCGCACGAAAGTCCGAAGCTGCGTTCGCCGCCGCACTCGCCCAGGCGGGGCCTGAATGACCCCGATCCTCGGACTCGCCAACGTGAGCTATGCGTACCGAGGTGGTCGCCCGGGGCAGCAGGCTGTGCAGGGTGTCTCGTTCGACATCGAAGCGGGGCAGAACACGGGCCTGGTCGGCGAGTCCGGCTCCGGGAAGAGCACCCTGCTCAAGGTGCTCCTCGGCCTCGTGCGACCGACGTCGGGCGAGGTCCTGTTCGACGGAGCCCCGCTCGATCTGGGCGACCGTTCGCAGGTCCGCGCGTTCCGCCGCAGCGTGCAGACCGTCTTCCAGGACCCGTACTCGTCGCTGGATCCGCGACAGCGCGTGGGCCGGATCGTGGGCGAACCGGTGCGATCGCTCCAGATCGCCCACGGGCGAGCGGCCGACGCGCTGGTCGCCGAGGCACTCGAATCGGTCGGGCTGCCCGCCGCAGGCCGCCTCAGGCTATCCGCACGAGTTCTCCGGCGGGCAGCGCCAGCGGATCGCGATCGCTCGGGCGATCGTCAGCCGACCCCGCGTCCTGCTGGCTGACGAACCTGTCAGCGCCCTCGACGTGATAACCCGCAACCAGGTGATCGACCTCCTGGCCGATCTCGGCCCAAGCCGGGATCTGACCGTCCTCATGGTCTCCCACGACCTGGGCGTGGTAGCGGCGCTCTGCGCGCGGACGATCGTCCTGCAGGCGGGCCAGATCGTCGAGCAGGGAACGACGTCCGGCGTCCTGGGATCTCCCAGGGAGGCATACACGCGGCGGCTGCTGGCGGCAGTCCCGCGGCTGCCGACGATCTAGTCCGGGATCGTCCCTCTGGCCCGTCGGGCGCCACCGGCGTCCCTGGCTGGGAAGCAGCGCGCTTGCCGACCGGTCACAGCTCGGGGGTGCACGCGGGGACGATCCGAGCATGGCTGATCTGCTCGAAGGCATACGCCATGGTCAGGATCGTGGGCTCGCCGTACGGCGAGCCGAGGATCTCGAGCCCGACGGGCAATCCCTCCGCCGTGCTGCCTGCCGGCACGGTGGCGGCGGGCAGTCCGGCCTGGGGGGCGATCATGGTATTGGTCGGGAACTCCTCGACCGTCCACCGGCCCCGGTCAAGCTCTGAGCGCGTCGGTGCGACCACCCTGACGGTCGGGTACACGAGCACGGCCGCGGATGCCCTGGCCATCGCGTTGACGACCGTGCGCTGGAACTTCTCCCTCTCCGCCAGCTTCGGGAAGTACGCCGGGTCGTCCGACGGCGTGACCGGGCCCTTCGCCATCGCCTCGAGCCACTCCAGGGCCCTGGGATACTTGCCGTCCTTGACGATGGCCTCGACCGTGGAGTACGGGATTCCGGGCCGCTCCGCCAGGAAGTGGTTGAGATCGTGCCTGCTGTGCGTCAGGTAGAGAGACGTTGACGCCATGAACGCATCCAGCGTCGGGATCTCCACGTCGACCAGGGTCGCGCCTGCATCGGCCATCGCGGCCAGGGCCCGCTCGATGATCGCATTGACCGAAGCGCAGTCCGGATCGACGGGACTGCCGAACGCCTGCCGAAGCACGCCGACGCGCGCTCCCTGCAGGGCGGCCGCGTTCAGGACGCTGGAGTACCGAGCCGGTGGGTGCGCGGCGATGTACGCGGACGTGTACTCATCGTCCGGGTCGAATCCGACCATGGAGTCGAGCAGGAGCGCCGCGTCGCGCACCGTCCGGGCCATGGGGCCGGCCGTGTCCAGGAAGGAAACGAGGGCGGACATGCCGCGCCGGCTGATGAGGCCCGGGGTCACCCGGATCCCCACGAGGCTCGTGAACGATGCCGGGACCCTGATCGAGCCGCCGGTGTCAGCCCCGATCCCGACGAGCCCAAGGCTGGCGGCCAGCCCTGCCCCGGTTCCGCTGCTTGACCCGCCCGGATCCCGGCCCAGGTCATACGGGTTCTTCGTCGTCCCGGACTTCGAGGAGTCCGAGAACCATGACGTCGCGAAGTCCGGCAGCGATGTCTTCGCCAGGATGATGGCCCCCGCCTTCTTGAGCTGCGCGATCACCGTCGCGTCCCGATCAGGGATGTAGCCATCCATCGCGATCGAACCGAACGTCGTCATGACGCCGGCCGTCTCGACCTGGTCCTTGACCAGCACGGGGACCCCGTGAAGCGGGCCGGCCAACCGGCCACTCGCCGCGAAATCCCTGTCCAGCCTGTCCGCTTCACGAAGGGCGCGATCGTTGATCGTGACGATGGCATTCAGCTTCGGGCCGTTGCGGTCGTAAGCCTCTGCCCTGGCCAGGTACCCTTCGACCGCCCTCCGTACCGTCAGTGCGCCGCTCGTCAGGGCCGCGTGGAAGTCGTCGATTGTTGCCTCAACGAGATTGACCGTTAAATCGTCCACCGGGACCCCCTTCGACCACTCCGTGAATTGGCTACCGGCCTGGCGACGACCGCCGTCCTCGACCCGGCGATGCGCGACCGGCGGACAGGCCACCCGTCGCTGACGCATGATCTGGTCGTTGACAGTACGTCATGCTACATGTTCTGATATATCCGAGATGGGATGCTGCCGTTCCACACGCGGAAGCTGGGCCGCCGACCACGACGCCCGCACCCCCTGGATGAACCACGGAGACGGTGGTACCTGACAGATGAATGCCCGATCCAACAGGCCCAGGCCGGGGCGGGACGCCGGGCCGCTGCCCGCGACGTTGACCGAGCAGGCGTTCGATTCGATCAAGCGTCGGATCATCCACCTTGACCTGCCGCCGGGTGGGCGGTTCACGGAATCCCAGCTCGCGAGCGACCTGGGACTGAGCAAGACGCCGGTACGCGAGGCGCTGGTCCGTCTCGAACGGGAGGGACTCGTCGAGCTGATCGCTCGATCGGGCTATCGCGTCTCCGACGTGACCCTCAAGGATGCTCGCGACCTGCTTGCCGTCCGAACCCTCCTCGAGACGGAGGCGGCCGGCCTGGCGGCGGCCCGGATCGGGGACGGCAGGCAGCTGCAGGCGCTCAACGAGCTGTGCAGGATCACCTACGACCCGCATGACAGGTCGAGCATCGCCCGGTTCCTCGAGGCGAACACGAGGTTTCACGCCACCGTGGCCGAGGCCGGTGGAAACGAACGCCTCGCCGACATGCTGCGAACCATCCTCGATCAGCTCGAGCGGCTGTTCCATCTCGGTCTCGCGCTGACAACGACCAGCGAGGAGATGGTCCACGAGCACCAGGACCTCGTCCGGGCCATCATGAGCGGGAACGTTGCCGAGGCCCGGGCCGTTGCGGAAGCACAGACACGCGCATCGCAGTTGATGGTCCTCGACGGGCTCCTCTCGAGCCCGTCGCTGCTCGCGACGAACATCGTCGCCGTACCGTTCCCGACCGAACGATCCGACGCCGCGTCAGGGGGTGCGCGCCCATGACCGCGCCCGATGCGAGGTCGAGCCAGCTTCTCCTGGCTGGCGACGGCATGCTGGTCCCGCTCGTGACCGGTGAGCTGCGACCCTACCGGAACTTCGACTACGCGGCGAGCGCTCCACCGCTCCAGGCGGTCGCCGACGCGGTCGCCGCCATCACGCCCTGGTACAGCAGCGTCCACCGGGGGACGGGTTTCAAGTCCCAGGTGTCGACGGCCGCCTACGAGGGAGCCCGCGAGGTCGTCCGCGAATTCGTCAACGCGCCAGCCGACCATGTCGTGATCTTCACCCGCAACACCACCGATTCGGTGAACCTGCTGGCCAGCGCGCTGCCGCTGGGCGCGCGGGTGATCACGTTCCTGAACGAGCACCATGCGAACCTGCTGCCCTGGCGCAGGGGTGTGGTCACGCATCTTCCGGTTCCGCCCGGTCCGGAGGAGCTCCTGGCCTCCCTGGGGGACGCGCTCCGGGACGGTCCGCCGCGAGGGGCCACGCTCGTCGCGGTATCCGGGGCCTCGAACGTGACGGGCGAGCTGTGGCCCATCGCCCGGATCGCGACCCTGGCCCATCAATTCGGGGCCCGGGTCCTCGTCGATGCCGCCCAGCTGGCGCCCCACGCCCGGCTCGACATCGTCGCCCTGGATATCGACTACCTGGCGCTCTCCGGACACAAGCTCTACGCGCCGTATGGTGCGGGGATCCTCGTTGGCCGACCGGACTGGCTGGAAGCGCGGGCACCGTTCCTCCAGGGCGGCGGGGCCGTTCAGCTGGTCACGTCGGACAGCGTGCTGTGGGCCCCACTCCCGGATCGCCAGGAAGCAGGGTCACCGAACGTGCTCGGCGCCGTTGCCATGGGCGTGGCGATGGACACGCTGATGTCGTATGGGATGGATCGGATTGCCGTCGAGGAATCGGCGCTCCACCGCCAGCTGCTGGATCGGACCCTGGGAATCCCGGGCCTGCGCTGGTACAGGGCATGGGACGCGAGCCATCCGCGCGTCGGCCTGATGACCTTCAATCTCGAGGGAGTCGACTACGGACTGCTGGCCACGATCCTGAGCGCCGAGTACGGGATCGGCGTGCGCCACGGCTGCTTCTGCGCCCACCCGCTCATGCTGCACCTCATGCACGTGGATCGCGGCGACGCGGATCGGATCGGCCGCGAGATCCTGGCCGGTGATCGCCGCCGCGTGCCTGGTGCCGTGCGAGTCAGCCTCGGTCTCGGCACGACCCCCGAGGACATCGACTACCTGGCGGCCGCGCTCGCGGCCATCGCCTCGAGAGGGCCGGCCTGGAGCTACCGTCGCACCGCGCGGACGGCGGAGTACGAGCCTGTCGACGACCCTCGGGCCTGGCCGTCACTCCCAGTCCGCCTTGTGGGACGCGGCTCCTCGAGGCTTGGCGAAGCCTCATAGGCGAAGGATCCAAGGGGCGCGGCCGGGCGAGAGCGAGGACGCCGCTCGCGGACCCTGTGCGTCCACGAAGTCGAAAGGGCCCGAGGCCCCGCTGGAACGTGAGGTCATGAAGGGGGGAAGTGGAGCGGGAGACGGGATTCGAACCCGCGACATTCTGCTTGGGAAGCAGACACTCTACCGACTGAGTTACTCCCGCTCGGCCACACGCTCAACGAGAGCGTCTGCTTGAGCGTCGAATGGCCATTCTAGGCCATTACTGGACCTACAGCGCTCCGACAGCGTCTGCTTGATGGCGGCAGCATGTCGGCTCGGCTCGCGCCAACACACGATTGGTGCACCCGCCGAGCTGCTTTCGCGGGCTGAAGTGGCAAGGCAGTCGGACCTACCGTGGCTCCACTGTCGGCTTGGTGCCACGTCGATAGACAAGTACCGTTCGCTCGTATTCGATCACCGTCTCTCCGCGCTGGTTGTATCCACGGGTGTGAACCCGCACCAGCCCCTGGGTCGGTCGGGTCTTGGATGGACGACTCTCGAGCACCTCCGATTCCGCATAGAGCGTGTCGCCCGGGAAGACCGGGGCCGGCAAACGGACGTTATCCCACCCGAGGTTGGCCACGGCATTCTGGCTGACATCCGCGACCGACAGGCCGGTCACGATCGCGAGCGTCAGGGTGCTCACAACGAGCGGGCGTCCGAACTCGGTGCGCGATGCATAGTCGAGGTTGTAGTGGACCGGGTGCGGGTTGTTCGTCAGAAGGGTGAACCAGATGTTGTCGGTCTCGGTCACGGTTCTCCCGTATGGATGACGGTAGATGTCACCGACCGCGAAGTCCTCGAAGTAGCGACCGTCCCAGCCCGGTACGACTGGCATGCGTGTACTCCTTTGTCAGTTCGACCGCGCCAATGCACGCGCCTCATCGACTTCGCCTGCCTCGATCACGCCGAGTGCCAGGGCCCGATCTGGGTCGAACCCCCCACCTGCAACCGCGCGGCGGAGAACGACTCGTGCGTGGCGGTCGGTCGCTCGATCTGCCATGGCGCCGCCGATGATCGTGGCGCCCTTGCCCTCGTTGTCAACCGCGGACCGATAGGCGTCCAGCGCCGCCGCAGCATCCTCGAGGGAGGCGTCGCCAGCAGGCGTGTCGAAGGCAAGGAGGGTGACGAACAGCTGAGCGGGATGGCCGACCCATTTGCCCGCCATCCCGAGTTGTCGGGCGCGGACGGCGTCCTGGTAGCACAAAGCGAGCCGATCGAGGAGACGCGCCCGGTTCGCGTTGTCGTCCAGCGAAGGATCGGCAACGGGATAGGCGAGGGTCATGCCATCGAGGGCAGGGACCCCGACGGCGCCCGCCACGTTGACGATCTCCGCCCGGACCCAGTCCGCGATCGGATGGTCGGACGCGATCTCCGGCAGTCCAATGTCGGCAGAGTAGTCCGCGGGGCCGTAGATGAGCGAGACCAGACGAGGAGCCGCCAGTCGCGAGATCTCCCCGAGCTGGGCTGCCCCCCATCCGGACTCGACGAGAAGACCAACGCGGATGCGATGGCTCGGAAGGCCGAGCGTTGCTTCGACCTCGTCCAGGATCGCGTAGAGCAGCTCGATCTCCTCAGGGTGTTCGATCTTCGGGAAGACGATCCCATCTACGGGGTAGGTGTCCGGATCGGCCGTCGCGGCATCGAGGAGGATCGTGAGCAGGCTTGTCCCGGCGTCGCGCAGGCCGAAGCCCGGCGGGCGATAGAAGCGGAGGGTCGTCCCCCAATCCGCGGTCCGAAACGTCAGCGAAGCGACGCGTCGCACCGCGGCAGGAGCGTCCTCGCGCAGTGCGGTCGCGTCTTCGCCATCGAGCAGGACGAGTGGGGCCCGGCGCGGCCGCTCGAGGAGCGCGGCCACACGATCCTCGGGGACCTCCAGGCGATCGGCCAGCTCGGCTGTCTCGATCCGCCATCGAACGAGGAGGCGGGCCATGGGGGCCGTGCCAGACTCGACCGCCTTGCGAGCGAGCACGGCGTTGTCGGCTGGCGTCGTGAAATGTGCTTGCTGGCGCCAGTACCGGAGCGGCAGATCGGTCCGGCGGTCAGCCAGCGAGGCGCGCAGCGAGACGATCCGCTCATTGGCCGACCGCGAAAGCGATGCGATGCGCTCCTGGGAGAGACCCGACTCGCTCACCTGGTGACCTGCGGTTGCCATGGATCGGGTGGGATGACGCCTGGGCGACACTCGCCTGGATCGGTGTACGAGCGATCGGCCGATCTCGCGTCGAGCACGACCTACGCCCCGTCCTCGAGGTACCCGATCGCCTCGCCAACGGGTACCTCAGCCCCTGCCTCGTGAACGATTTCGACGAGGATCCCCGATGCCAGCGCCTCCATCTCCACCGTTGCCTTGTCCGTCTCGATCTCGGCGATGACCTCACCGCGCTGTACCGTGTCGCCGACGTTCTTCGACCAACCGGCGATCCGCCCGGTCTCCATGTCGTAGCCGAGTTTCGCCATCTCGATCGGAATCCGCGCCACGGTCTCCTCCATGACATCAATGCCCACCAGCCCACCACCACGCGTTCGCGAGCGAGTCCGCGAGGAGGTGCAAAGGTTTCCAGTCGGATACTACCGGATGGTGGTCGGCTGGACCAGACAGGGCCTGCACTCGAGTCCATCCAGAGGTGCTGCGATCTCGGCCCTGGCTTGGTCGGCGCAGTGGATCGATCGTCCGCCCTACGTCCGGACGCCAGCGAGAAGCCGCGCCGGCGTCGCCACGAGTAGACGCGCGAAGTCTGCGTCTCCAAATCCGTGCCCACGCATGAGCGGAAGGACGTGTTCGAGGAGGTGCGCATAGCCCCAGCCTCCCCACCGACGAAGCCGGGTGCGGACTCCGATGTCCTGCGAGATAACGATCTGATCGAGGTATCCAGCGTCGGCAAGGCGGGCGATTGCCTCAACGGCGTCGAGGTCGGAGGTCGGCCAGCGACCGACCCCGAGGAGTGAGTGATCGAAGCCGAACAGGTCGAACCCAAGCACCGCACCGCGTTCAGCGAGGCCCTGGAGGTATCGCGGCTCGTTGCTGGCGGTCGTGACGTGGCCGAGCACGACCCGGCCTGGGTCCGCGCCGGCAGCTTCGAGCTCATCGAGGACTGCGGGCGCCTCGTGACCCCACGGATGAACGTGGACGCTGATCGCAAGATCCGTCGATCGCGAGGCAGATGCGACACCACGAAGGACCACGCGCTCGCGCTCGTGCAAGGGATTCGACGTTCCGATCTCGCCGATGATCCCGGGCCGGATTCCCGTGTCGCCGACGCCATCCGATACTTCGCCGACGATGTGGTCGGCAACCGCTCCTACCCCGTCTGTCACCCACGGTTCGTGGATCGGCTCAAGGTAGTGACCGGTCCCCATGACCACGTTGATCCCCGTGCGCCTCGAGATCGCGCGTAAGGCGAGCGGGTCTCGTCCGAGCGCCGGCGGCGTGACATCGACGATCGTTCTCCCACCCGCGGCGATAAATGGGCCGAGCTCGTCGATGACGGTCTCGAGGTCCGTCAGAACGTAGTTCGCTGGGTGAGCGCCGGGATTCCAGCGTGCCTCGGTGGCGACCCGCTCATCCCAGGGCACCTGCTGATCACCCTGGTAGCCATGCACGGCCAGGAGCGGGCGCGAGTCCATCCAGAGATGCTCGTGCATGAGCGTCAGACCGATGGCCTGGGCGGAGACGCTCCCTTGGACCGTCCGGACGGGAAGTTCAGTGATGGGTCCGGGTTCGCCGATCGGCTCCGAGCCGCAGGCGCTCCCCGAGGGGCGGACCTGGTACTCGCCGCCGCCGGCCGTCGCGCAAGACTCGCCGACCCCCGGTCGCGAGACAAGCGCTGGCATGTTGCGCTGCACTCGTGCTCCCTCTCGCTCCTCTGTTCGGGCAGTGACTGGAAACGCTACCATGCCTGTCGACCGTGGATCGGGCCAGCGAGGTCGGCATACCCGGCCACGCGGGCCGTCAAGGCTCGGCTCCTGCGCCTCGACTCTCGTTGACGCGGCCATAGCCCGAGTGATAGACTCCCCGCCGACCGGCGTAGCAAACGGTTCCAGTAATGTTCCCAGCCCATTCGGATCGAAGCCCGTCGGTCGCGGAGGAGGCGAACCCGTTGCGTACACTCAGTACGTCACGAGCGGTCTGGGTTCTGGTCGTCGTTGGTGCGCTCGTCGCGAGCGCCTGCTCGAGTTCGGGCACCCAGGCCCCAACGCAGTCGGCCAGTGCGACGGCCACGGCTGCCCCTAGTGAGAGCGCGTCGGTCGCCCCGAGCGCCTCGATAGCAGCTAGTGCTGGTCCGTCGCTCCCGACCGACGGAACGGGCCTCAGGGTCGGTTACATCTCGGGGGGCGACAGCGACCCATTCGTGATCATCGTGACCAAGAGCGTCCTGGCTGCGGCGACGAAGGCCAACGTCGAGATCTCCGAGTGCGACAGCCAGTTCGACGCGGCAAAGGCGCTCGCATGCGCTCAGACCCTTAGTGCCAAGAAGCTCGACGCGATGATCAACTGGCAGTTCTTCCCCGATTCCTCCAAGGCGATCTGCGAGGCGTACGGCAACCTGCCGACCGTGGCGATGGACACGCCCGAGACGCCGTGCCAAAAGACGTTCGTCGGCGCCGACAACCACCAGGCCGGCATCGTCGGGGGGACCGGCCTTGGCACGTTTACCAAGACGAAGTTCAACTGCCAATACGACGCCTACATCTCCCTGGACATCCCGCAGATCGCGGACATCAACAAGGCTCGCGCCGGGGGATCCAAGGAAGGCTTTGAGAGCGTTTGCGGACCGATCCCGGCGAGCAAGTACTTCACGATCGACACACAGGCTGGCGGGCCGGACCAGTCCGAGAACTCGCGCCGGCAGGTGACCGACCTCCTGACGCGTCTCCCGAACGCGAAGACGATCCTGCTTATCTCGCCCTCAGGCGACCCGATGGCCGCGGCCGCCCTCAATGCCGCGGATGTCGTCGGGCGCAAGAGCCAGATGTGGGTGACGGCCCTCGGTGCCGACCCGAGCGCGTGGAAGCTCATTGCCCACGATCCGCAGTGGGTCGGCGACACCGCGTTCTTCCCCGAGAAGTACGGCGACCTCGCGGTTCCTGCGGCGATCGCGCTCGCCCGCGGACAGAGTGTCCCCGAGAACCTGCTCATGACCCACGTGTTCGTCGACGCGTCGAACATCCAGCAGTACTACACCGTCCCGTGAGCGAGGCGGGTTGACCTCCGACCGCGGAGGCATGGAACCGGTGGACGCCTCGGATCCGAAGGTGCGGGGGTCGAGTCGCAACCCGGCTGAGTCGGTCGTGGTCGACAGTCAGCCTGGTCGCGGGTCGGCCCCTGGCTCCGACCCCGCGGCGGTCCCCATCACGGCGGCCAGCCTGGGTGTGAACCGAACCCGGCTCGGGAAGACGCTCCTCTCGCCGATGGCGGCGAGGGTAGCCGCCTTGATCATCCTCACCGTCGCCTTCTCGATCCTGAGCCCGTTCTTCCTCGCCCCGGACAATCTCCTCAACGTTGTCAACAATGCCGCCGTCGTCATGATCATCGCGGCACCATTGACCTTGCTCGTAGTCGCTCGTCAGGTCGACCTCTCGGTAGGGTCTGGGGTCGGGTTCGCGGCGACGGCGTTCGCAGTGGCTGCTGCGGCAGGTCTCGGGGTGGGAGCTGCGGTCGCCGCCGCGCTCGCTGCGGCGCTCCTGATCGAGGTCGTGAACGCCTTTGCGGTCGTCAAGCTGCGCGTGAATTCCCTGATCACGACGCTCGGCACCCTTGCCGCGTTTCGCGGGCTCGCCGAGCTGCTAGGCAGTGGCAGCAATATCCCGGTCGACGGCTTTGGACTTCTCGGCCGGACCCGGTTCAACGTCTTCGGCGCGAGCGTGCCCCTCGCGGTCCTGATCATGGTCGCCGTATTGGGCGTGTTCTGGATCATCATGGACCAAACCCGATACGGTCGACACATGTACGCGATGGGTGCGAACCCCCGAGCAGCGCGCCTCGGGGGGATCAGCCTCGAGCGCGACGTCGTGATCGCCTTCCTCGCAACCGGCTTCGCGGTCGGGCTTGCCGCGCTGATCACCGTGTCGCAGCTCGGCGCGGTGGCTCCAACGACTGGCGCGGGCCTCGAGCTGCTGGCGGTCACCGGCGTGATCCTCGGCGGAGCCAGTCTCTCGGGAGGTCGTGGGACGGTCATGGGGACGCTCATCGCGATCCTGATCTTGGCTGTCCTCGACAATGGATTGACGTTGCTTGGGGTGACGTCCTTCTGGCAACAGGTGACCCGCGGCACGTTGCTCGTCGCCGCTGTCGCCCTCGATCAGCTCCGATTGGCGCGCGGACGATCTGAAGTGAGATTCGAACTGTGACCGCGATCACGAGCCCCTACCCCGAGTCCAGCAGGCCAAAGGGTTGGGGCGCCGCCGTGCCGGGGCATCCGCTCCTTCGCGTTGAAAACGTGGCGAAGAGCTACGGATCGGTCGAGGCACTTCGTGGCGTGAGCTTCAGCCTCTACCCAGGCGAGGTCGTCGGCCTCGTGGGCGATAACGGGGCTGGGAAGTCCACCCTCGTGAAGTGCATCGCTGGTGTGCTTGTCCCGACCTCCGGTGAGATCCACCTCGAGGGGACTCGGCACGAATTCGAGTCGCCGGCGGCCGCCCGTCAAGCAGGGATCGAGACGGTGTACCAGGACCTTGCGCTCATCGAGCTCTTCGATCTCGCCGGGAACCTGTTCCTTGGTCGGGAGCTCGTTCGGCCGGGACTCCTCGGGCGGCTTGGCTTCCTCCAGAAGGGCGCGATGCGCTCGATGGCGCGTTCGGCGGTCGGCACCCTGCCGGCCAAGTTCCCCGACCTCGATGCGACCATCGAAACGATGTCCGGAGGCCAGCGTCAGATCGTCGCGATTGCGAAGGCGGCGTTCTGGGGTCGTCGGCTTCTTCTCCTCGACGAGCCGACCGCCGCCCTCGGGGTGCGGGAGTCCGCGGGCGTGCTCGAGATGATCGCGAAGACAGCCGAGCCTGGGCACATGGGCATGGTGGTGATCACGCACAACATCGTCCATGTCTTCTCCATCTGCACTCGGATTCTCGTCATGCGCCAGGGGTTGCTCGTTGCCGACCTCAAGCGCGCCGACACCACACCTGAGGAGGTCGTCGCCTACATCACCGGAGCAAAGTAACCCGAAGACTCGAGCGCACAGCGCTCGCTCATCCAGGAATCTGGTCGGCAGACAGTGGAGTGAAGGCATGGCGGCAGACGCTGCAGGTTGGGTCGAGGAGATGCTCGCCGAGGTGGCCGGCGAGGAGGCTGGGCGTGCCTTCAAGCCCGGAGAGGCGCTCATCTTCTCGCCACTTCTCGGACGACAGGTGAGGGCCGACGCGACCTGGCCCGAAGCCGGCATCGCCACCTATACCAAAGCCCAGGAGGCGATTGAAGCCGGGAACTGGAGCACCGCGGCCGAGTACGTCGACTTCTTCCTCGACGAGGCGTTCGCGATCTTCGGATTCTTCCGAACCTTCATGCCGGACGCCATGGGCTTCTTCACCGAGAAGGGCCTGAGCCGGATAGAGATCGCCGAAGTCAACAGGCGGATCCTGTCAATGCTCCCGCTGCCCGATGGCCGACCCTTTGTTGCACGTGCCCTGTGGACCGAGGTGCAGGCAGAGAAGCGCGCGTGTCTGGTCGCCTGCGGCAAGGAAGACGCAGCCTCCGCCCTCGAGCACCTGGCCCGGTGCAAGGAGCTGTGGCGCCAGGTCCAGGACCGCGACGTCGACCACGTCTACGGACTCCTCAACGAGGCGGCGGCCCGCTGGGGCGAAGGAGCCGTCGGTGAGATGTGGGATGCCCTGATCGGCCCCCTCTTTCAGTCCCGGTACGAGAAGTTCGACGTCCGACGTAACCCGTGGAGTGAGTCGCTCTGGACCAACGTCTATCTCGCCTTCGAAGCAATGCGCGGTCATCTTGTCGGCCCAGCGCGCGACGGCAACATGGAATTCACCGAGACGGAGGAGCGCTACACCTGGCGCTTCGACCCCTGTGGGAGCGGTGGACGGTCGCTACGCGGCGATACGATCGAGGGCTCGCCCCCGCGGATGGAGCCGCCTTTCAACTACGGCGTCTTCGAGGAGGAACACGACTACGCGTGGCGCAAGAAGGGCGTCTGCTACTACTGCGTCAACTGCTGTCTCGTGATGCAGCTGATGCCGATTGACCACTTCGGCTATCCGGTCCGCGTCGTGGAGCCTCCGACGTATCCCGACAACCGCGAGGCGAAGTGTACGTGGCATGTCTACAAGGATCCGCGTGACGTGCCGGAGCGCTTCTACACCGATGTCGGTCGCGTCAAGCCCCAGTCGATCCCCGGACTCGACGGCCCCGCCGAGTAGATGCCTCCGGTACGAGTCGGTGTCGCCGGCGTCGGCCAGTGGGCGCGAACAGCCCACCTCCCGGCGATCGCGGCGGACCCGAACGCAGAGCTCGTCGCGATCGCCGACCCAAACCCGGCGAACATCGAGCGGGTTCAGCGTCGCTATGGGACCGAGCGCACCTTCGCCGACGCATCGTCGATGTTCGGTGCGTGCGACCTCGATGCGGCGATCGTCGCCACGCCCCATTCGTCCCACTACCCCATCGTGGCCGAGGCGCTGGAGCGGGGACTCCATGTCCTCGTCGAGAAGCCGTTTGTCCTCGATCCCGCTGATGGCCGGCGCCTGATCGACGCGGCCCGCCGGGCCCGCCGCGAGATCGTGGTGGGGTATCCGTGGCACTACAACCGCCAGGTACTCCGGGCAAGGGATTGGATCCGAAACGGCCGCCTCGGTGAGATCGGTTACGTCCAGGCTTTCTTCGGGTCCAGCCCGGTTCACTTGTATGAGGGCCATCCTGAGGCGTACGGGGACCTCTATCGCTCCGACGAAGGCCTCGACGCGCCTCTCTCGACGACGTATTCCGACCCTCGGCTCGCAGGCGGTGGCCAGGGGCAGACGCAGCTCACCCACAGCATCGCGCTGCTCCATTTCCTGACCGGACTCCGCGCCGACCGTGTGGCTGCGTTCATGGAGCGGGCATCCGCCCCGGTCGACGTCGTCGACGCGCTCGCGGTGCGGTTCCGCGGAGGTGCCCTCGGGGCGCTCGGCAGCACCGGTGCCGTCGTTCCGCTCACCCATACGGACACGCTCGAGTACATCATCCACGGGTCGCGGGGGCATTTTCACTTCGGCGTGTCGGAAGGACGACTCCGCCTGTACGCCGACGAAGGCGAGCGCGACGAGCCAGTCCTGCGCGAAGAGGACCGCTACCCAATCTGGGCGCCTGCCAGGAACCTGATCGGGGTCGTCCGGGGCACCGAGCCGAACGGGTCTCCGGCCTCCGCAGCCCAGGAAGCCGTTGAGATCCTGGCGGCCGCCTATGCGAGCGCGGCCCGTGAGGGTGCGGCCGTGGCGGTCGCACCATGAGCCACGTCCGGGTCATCCTCTGCGGCCTCGGAGGAGTCGGTCGCAGCATGGTTCGCCTCAGTCGGGAACGCCCGGCGATCGAGGTCGTCGCCGCCTACGGTCGTGATCCTGCACGGATCGGGAAGGACGTCGGAGAGCTCTGCGGGGGTCCGCCCAGCGGCGTGCTCGTCAGCGATCGTCCGTCGGCGCTCGCGATCGAAGCAGATCTCGTGCTCATCGCGACCACTCCCTTCATTCGGGACGTGGAACCCGAGATCCACGAGGGCATTCGGTCCGGGTTGGATGTGGTCTGCACCGCCGAGGAGCTGGCGTCGCCGTGGGGCCTTGATCCGGATGCCGCGCGTCGCATCGATGAGGCCGCGAAGTCATCCGCAGTCACAGTACTCGGCGCCGGTGCCAACCCCGGATACATCTACGAGGTCGTCGGGCTGGCCCTGACCGGGGCGATGTGGCGGGTCGACCGGATCAGGGTGACGCGGGTCGTCGATCTCTCCGGGTTCGGGGCCGTCGTACTTCGGCGGCTCGGCGTCGGGTATGAGCCCGAGGCGTTTGCGGCTGGGGTACGCGGGCGATCGGTCTTCGGCCACATCGGGTTCGCCCATACGATGCGGACGTTCGCCCGTCGCCTCGGCGTCTCGATCGATGGCATCGAGGAGACGATCGATCCGATCGTGGCTTCAACCCAGATTGAGGCGGCTGCGGTCGGGGTCAGCCCAGGCCAGTCCGCCGGTCTCCATCAGCTGACGATCGCCTCCGTTGGGCGGAGCCCCTGGTTCACAGCCGAGTTCATTGGGCATGTCGACCTGCCGGCGATCGGGCTCGCGCCGCGCGATGCGTACGAGATCGACGGAGCGCCACCGATCAAGGCTGTTGTCGAGCCCGGATTCAACCCGCAGTGGACTACGGCGGGCGTACTCGCCAACCTGTTCCCGCTGGTGGTCGCGGCGCGACCCGGTCTGCTATCGGTCACCGATCTACCCATCCCAAGCCCATGGAGCTAGCCATGCCACAGCAGCCGGCACCCAACTCAAAGGGCCCTGAGCGGGTCGCAATCATCACGGGTGCGGGAGGCGGCCTTGGCGGCGCGGTCGCGCGGCTCTTGGCGAGCGCCGGCACCTACCGGCTCAGCCTCGTTGACAATCGGGCGGAGGCACTCGAGCGCACCGCCACTGAGGCCGCCGCGATAGGGGCGGTCGTGCAGCAGATCGTGGTCGACCTCGGCTCTCCCGACGCGGTCGAGACCGTCGTTCCCTCTACGATCGCCCGGTTCGGGCGGGTCGATGCGCTCGTGAACGCGGCCGCCATCCTCCACCGGCGCCAGTTCGATGAGGTGACGCTTCGAGACTTCGACGACGTGTTCCATGTCAACGCGTTTGCGCCGTTCCTCCTCGCCCGAGCCGCGATGCCCGATATGGCACGTCGAGGATGGGGGCGGATTGTCAACGTCACCTCGACTGGGGTGTACGAAGGTGGCTTCACGATGACGTCAGCCCTCTACGAAGCGTCCAAGGGCGCCGTCGCAGTCTTCACAAAGATGCTCGCCCGCAACGGCGCCCCCGACGGCATCCTCGTCAACACGGTCTGTCCCGGCGGGATGCGAACGGACATGCTCCTGCGCGAGACCGCTCCCGAGCTCGTCGCGAAGGCCGAGCGGGAAATGATCCCGCTACGGCGGATTGCCGATCCGTCTGAGATCGGTCAGATCATCGCCTGGCTCGTCAGCGACCTCAATACGTACGCGACCGGCGCGGAGTTCGACATCACCGGCGGCCTCGCGCTCCACTAGTCGCGATCTTCAGGAGCCTGGTCGGCGAGGGGCGCAGTCAGATCGAGCCCGACCGGTCGCGAGCGTGGCACGCGCGATCACTGAGATCGGCGGCTCAGCGCGTTCTGCGAGCGGCACGTCGTGGCAGGTGACCAGCCGCGCATCGCGCCTGCTGTGGCTCCCTGATTCCGGCGCCCGACCCCGTGGCTTGCCGCCGTGCACTAGCGAACCGAAGGGCGCAAGGTTGGGTCGAACCCCGGGAACACGTGCCGGCCGTCGAGATCGACGGGGGCACGATTCGACGTCATCGCTCGACCGATGGTCCGCTGATCCGAGGGTGCGAGGGTTCAGATTCGGTAGACGTGCTCCGCGGTGCCATGGAGGAGGCGTCCTTGGTCGTCGGGGCTGAAGCCCTCCCGCTCGAGGATCAGCCGGTAGGCGTCGACCTGCTCGGCGTACGAGGCGTAGAGGAGGTCGACCGGCCAGTTCGTGCCGAACATCGATCGCTCCACCCCGAACATTTCGATGCACTTCAAGACCCACGGACGCAGGCTCTCGACCGACCAGGAATGATCGACCTGGCCCAGGCCCGAGATCTTGCACACGATGTTCTCGACGCCAGCGAGCTCTGCCATCTCCGACGCCCACGTCCGGAAGTAGTCGGGATCGCGCTGGAGGGGCATGCCGGCGTGACCTACGACGATGGTCACCTCAGGGTGAGCGCGAGCGAGCTCGCGCGCCGTGAGCAGACCGCCCGGCGATGCATTGAGCTCATAGCTGAGGCCCAGGTGCCCCAATGCTCTGTACGCCTGGCGAAATGCGCTGGACGAGGTCGCAGCGGGATGTTCGCGCATGCGCACGCCACGAACCAGCGACGAGGCCTCGATGTGGCGATGGATCTCGCGCTCGGCGTCGGGACTCGTCAGGTCGCAGAGCACGACGAGGGCATCCGGCCTTCCGTGCTGCTCATGCACAGCATCGAGCCAGCGGGTCTCAAGTACCGGGTCGGGGCCACTTGAGGCCGCTTCGACGTGGACGCTCTTGATCACGTTCTGCCCGTAGAACTCCCGAAACAGGCGAGCCGGGCCCCAGTCCATCCGAAGCAGCTTGTAGTCTCCGAGCACGGCCTCCTCGGCCGGGTCGCCCGGTTCTTCAAGCCAGGCGTACGGCAAGCGCCCGCGTTCCCAAAGGTGGTGATGCGCGTCGACGAACGGAATCGAGTGACCGATCTGTGTCGCCGCGAGAGACGTGTTCACTGGGCCTCTGGAGGTTCTGCGTCGGAAGGAGGACGGTTCGTGCGGTGGACCTCGGCGTCGACTTCAGCACGTCTGGCGGCCATGAGATCGTGGCCCGCCGACCCGGTCGCGACCGGGCAGTCCGCCCTAGCCATCGGTGAACCGGTAGCCCTGGACTACGGCCTCGTCGACGTCCACCCCGAGACCGGGGCCGGACGGCGGCTCGACCCAGCCATTGTGTTGCTCGATGGGCACACGTACCAGCTCGTGCTGCATCGGCGAGGGCAGTGGCTTGAGCTCGAAGATGAGGGTGTTGCTGGCGGCCACGGCCAGGTGAAGGGCAGCCGCCGTGTTGAGAGCGCTGCTCCACGAGTGGGCGTTCCATGATCGACCCGCCGCCGCAGCCATCTTGATGACGGCCCAGGTGCCGGTGACGCCTTCGGCCTTGCCGAGATCGGCCATGATCACATCGATCGCGCCCGACTCGATCAGGCTGCGGTAGTGGGCCGCCGTCCAGCCCTTCTCCCCGGTGCAGATTCGCGTTCCGACCGCGGCTCTGAGCCGCCGGTAACCGTCGAGATCCTGTTCGGGCAGAGGATCCTCGAGCCAGTAGAGACCGACCGCCGCGTCGATGGCTCGGCACTCCCTGATCGCGCGCTCGCTGTCCCAGCCGGCGAGCGCGACGACATCCACGATCATGTCGATGCCGGGACCGATCGCGTCCCGCACGGTCCGCGCCAATGCAAGATCGCGTACCTCGTCGCGCCCGAATGCGATCGTCAGATCGTGGCCCCAGCCACCCTTGACGGCGGTGTAGCCCTGGGCCACGAACCCGTGGAACTCACGGCCGACTCGGTCGAGGTCATCGGTGGCAAAGATGGTCGAGGCGCAGGCGCGCACGCGATCCTGGCGTTTCCCTCCGAGCAGTTGATACAGCGGGACCCCAGCGGCCTTGCCCGCCACGTCCCAGAGGGCCATGTCGAGGGCACTGATGCCGAAGGTGACGAGTCCTCCGTTGCCATCCCAGTACGTCGCGTCCAGCAGGTTGCGCCAGATGCGCGGCACGTCCCGGGGATCCTCCCCGACCACCATGGGTGCCAGCCGCCGCTCGACAACGAAGGCCACCGCCAGGCTCGTCTCTTGGGCACCGGTGATGGCCTCACCCCAGCCCACGATGCCGTCGTCGGTCTCGATCCGGACGAGAGTGAGCGAGCGGATCTTGCCGTCGTTGTTGGGTTCCGGATAGCGGACGGCGAACGCCTCGACGCGGCCGACCTTCACGTGCGCTTCCTCCCCCGTTCGCTCAGGCACTCTCCGTTCATCTCGGCCGGACGCGCCTCGAGCATCGCGTCCGAGATGCCGTCAGGGTCCGGGAGGTAGCCGGTGCCGGATGACCGGACTCGGACGGTCACGTTTCGTCGCGCCGGGTGCGGCGCAGCTCGTCGTACAGGACGGCGGCCAGCAGGATGCTGCCCTTCACCACCAGCTGCCAGTAGGCGGGCACACCGACCAACGTCAGGCCGTTGTTGATGACCCCGATGAGGACCAGGCCGACGAGCGTTCCTGCCAATGTACCCCGACCGCCATTCAGGCTCGTCCCTCCGAGGATGACCGCGGTGATGACATCGAGTTCGATACCCGCGTTCGCACTCGGTTGCGCGTACCCAATCCGCGAGACAGTCACGAGGCCTGCCAAGGCCGCGAGCGCACCACAGGTCAGGTAGAACGCCATTCGCCAACGATCGACAGCGACACCGGCCAGCCGTGCGGCGCGGGCGCTGGAGCCGATGGCGTAGGCGTACCGTCCGAACAACGTCCGCGGCATCGCGAGCCCGGACACGAGAAACGTCGCGAGCAGGACGATCACGATGTAGGGGACGTAGGCCAGCGTGTCCGTTCCGATGGCGATCCACATCTGGTTCTGGACGACGATCTCCTGGCCGCCCGACAGGACGTAGCTGAAACCCCGCACGATCGACAGCGTTGCCAGGGTCGTGATCAGCGGATTGATACGCGCATAGCCGATGATCGCGCCGTTCAGCAATCCCACCAGCATGCCCAGGAGGATCGAAGCGGCGAAGGCGACGGGCAGCGGCACGCCGAGGCCGATGAGATACGCCGACAGCATGCCCGACGCCGCCATGACCGAGCCGATCGAGAGATCGAAGCCGCCGCTGATGATGACGATGGTCTCGCCGACCGACGCGATTCCGACGATCGATATCGCGCGGCCGATGTTCAGCAGGTTTGTTGAGGCGAAGAAGTAGGGCGAGAAGACGCTCAGCCCCACGAAGAGCAGGACCAGCGCTGCGAGGAGACCCGGGTTGACGCCGCCCTCCCTGCGCTGAATGACGCCGAGGATCCGATCCCGTGCCCCAATTGCCAGGGCAGGAGACGATCGTGGACCGGTGTTGCCGGTCTGGTCGTTCACGACTCCGACACTCGGTCGCCGGTCATCAACTCGTGCATCACGGCCATCGTGTGCTCCGGCGGCTGTGCGTGCGGCGCGACCTCGCCGACCACCGAGCCCTGGCGCACGACGATGATGCGGTCACACACGTGGAGTATGTCCGTGAACCGATGGCTGATCAGCAGGATCGAGACGCCGCGTTTCTTGAGCCCTTCGACGAGCCTCAGGAGCACGCGGATCTTCTCGGCCGAGAGGGCCGCGGTCGGTTCGTCCATGAGCAGCAGCCGGGGCTGGAACTGCAGGGCGCGCGCGACGGCGACCATCTGACGCTCGCCACCTGAAAGGGATCCGACGACACGATCGGGTGTGATCGAAAGGCCGAGGTCATCGAGGATGCGTCGGGTTTCCGCGGCCATCTTGTCCCGGTCGAGCAGATTGAGCGGCCCGAACCGTCCCCGTAGCTCGCGTCCCAGGAAGATGTTTGCCGACACGTCCAGGTCATTGCAGAGCGCAAGATCCTGGTAGATCATCTCGATCCCCGATCGCCGAGCATCGAGCGGGCTGTGGAAGTCGACGATCGCCCCGTCGAGCCGGATGCGCCCGGATGAGGGGGCATAGACACCGGACAGGATCTTGACGAGCGTCGACTTCCCGGCACCGTTGTCGCCAATGAGGCCGATCGCTTCGGCCTCGCCGATACCGATGGCGACATCGCGGAGCGCGACGACGGGTCCGAAAGACTTCGAGACATTCTCCAGCTGCAGGAGCGTGGTCACGAGGCGGACCCTGTCGGGCGGTCAATGGGGCGGTCTATGGATAGACCTGGCTGATGTTGTCCCGGGTGAGGAACTGATGCTCGATGTGGACCTCTTGGGGCACTGCCTTGCCATCGAGAACATCGAGTGCGATCGACATGATGTAGTCCGGGTACTTCTCGGGGAAGAACGCGACACAGCCGAGGAAATGAGTCGAGGCGACCGTGCCCTCCTTCGTGGCCGAGATGCCGACGGCGTCGCAGCCCTGACCGACGCCGATGCCGTCGCGACTGCTCTGGGACAGGGCCTTGGTCATTCCCGAGACGCGCTCGTCGTCGATCGAGGTGGCGAGGACGTACTTGGCGCCCGGATTCGCGGTTAGCCAGTCCGTCGTCTTGGTGAGCGCCTGGTCGGGCGTCCCGGCGTCGAAGAGCAGGTTGGCGATGTGGTCCGCGGGGAGCGCACCGCACTTCAACTGGACTCCGTCCGAGAATCCGGCGAGGCGCTGATTGGCGGCATCGCCCTCACCGGGGTTGCCACCCAGTACGAGGGTGACATCTGCGCACTTCCCGGCCTTTAGCGCGTAGTCTCCCGCCGCGTTCCCAGCTGTGAGGCCGCTGATGTAGTTGTCCGCGCCCATGAAGATCGCGTTGGGTTGCACCACGTCGACAGTGACGGCCGGGATCTTGGCGGTCGTGTAGATCTTCATTACGGCGACGGCTGCTTCGGTTCGCCATTGTGAGTTGATGACGAAATCCGGCTTCTGCTGCGTGAGCTGTTCCGCGCAGTTGACCGCGATCGTCGGGTCGAACTGGGCGTCGCACGTGATGATCTTGACACCCATCTTGGCGGCCCAGCTGTAGATCGCCTGGTGAATCGAAACCGAGAAGCTGTTGGCCGCCCAGCCTTCCTCGTAGGCGATCTTGTACGGCTTCGGCGCGGCGCGATCATTCGGCACATATGGCGCAGTGGCGTCGCCAGCCGCAACGGCGTACTGGCCCGTCGCGAAATCGTACTTCCATAGCTTCAGCTCGCTGGGCAACAGCGCCCCGGGGATGCCCGTTGTGCGCTGCGGCGTGAACCCAGCGGCGCTTGGTGCTGCCGAGACCGAGCTGCTTGCGGCGGCGCTTGGTGCTGCCGAGACCGAGCTGCTTGCCGCGGCACTCGGTGACGGCGACGATGAGCTGCCGGTAGCGCAGCCGGCAACGAGGCTGACGAGAGCCACTCCCACGGTGAGATGCTGCCATCTCGATCGGTGCGCTCGTCCGGCCAGACTTCGTGCGGCCATTCTCTCCTCCTCCGCATAACGCCGCGACGCAGGGCGAAACGCTCCCATGCCAGGCGGAGTGCCCACCGCGAGCGTGCGTCTTCTCGGGCCGCGGTGGAAACGTTTCTTCGGCCTGGGTGGAAACGGTACCGGGCGGGGGCGGCGATTGTCAAGGCGGCTAGATTCGTGATGGTCGCCCGTGGCGATGCCACACCGAACCGACGGCGGCTGCTCTCCTCGACCTCGCGGCGGTGGCGGCGAAGCCCGATTCTCGCAGCCGAGGGCGTGGCGGCTGCCACTTCTGGAAACGGTTCGCGTTCGCGCGTAAGCTTGCGACCGTCGCCGGCAGCCCTGCCTCGTTGCAGGTGCCATCCCACAACCTGCACGAGGATCAGACCATGATCGGCCAGCCGCTCCAGTTCACGGCTAACCGCAGGGCGCTTGTCACGGGCGGGGCCAGCGGCTTCGGGTTGGGTGTCGTCGACCGTCTGCTGGCGATCGGCGCGCGGGTGGTCGCGGCCGACGTGAGGGCCGACGCGCTGGACGCCATGGCGAGCCGCTATCCGGCAGAGGCCGTCATTCCGATCCGCATGGACGTCACGGACGAGAGTTCGGTGCGCTCCGCTGTCGGTGTCGCCGTGGAGCGCCTTGACGGCCTCGATACCCTCGTCAACTCCGCTGGCGTCTTCCAGTTCCGTTCGCTTGAGGAGATCACGACTCGGGAATGGGACTGGATTCTGAACGTGAACCTGCGCGGAACATTCCTCGTCACACGCGAGGCCATGCCTCACCTGAAGGCGTCCGGCCACGGCCGCGTGGTGAATGTTGCCTCCGATGCCGGGAAGCGCGGGTGGCCCCTGCTCGCTGCCTACTCAACATCGAAATTCGGGGTCGTCGGATTCACCCAGGCGGTGGCGGCGGAGGTGGGACCGGCGGGCGTCCGGGTGAACGCCGTCTGCCCATCGACGGTTGCCGACACCGGCATGGGCCAGGTCGTCCTTCAGCAGAAGGTCGAGCTGGGCTTCGGAAAGGATGCCACCGACGTTCTCCGCCGCGGCGCCGAATCCTTTCCGCTGCGCCGGCTTGGCACGGTCGCCGACGTGGCAGACACGATCCTCTTCCTGATCTCCGAGAGTTCGGGCTGGATCAGTGGCGAGTCGATCAACATCGACGGGGGATCACTGGCCGGGTAGGTCCAGGATCAGGACTCGCAGACCGCGGCTCACGCGTTCCAGTTCGGTCCACCCGGCGGCTCTTCGAGAAGCTCGATCGACGTGCCGTCGGGATCCCTGAGGTAGCAGGCCCGCCCGCCCCGGTACGGACCCCACGGGATGTCGATTGGCGCCGCGGAGCGGAAGGTGTCGAAGCCTGCCGCGCGCATCCTGCTGAAGTCCTTCGTCATGTCCCCCGTAACCAGGCAGAGATGGGCGTTGCCCGCGTTGTAGCTCTCCATGTCGACACGTTGGGTGGCCGGTGTGACGTAGCGAAGAAGCTCCAGCACGACCTTGTTCGGCAGCTGGAAGAACGCGCAATCCATGACGCATCCTTCGTAGCCGACGATTTCTCCGACGTAGGGAACGTCCCAGGTCTTGCGGAGCAGGAGGGGGACGCCGAGCAGGGCTTCGTAGAAGCGGATCGATAGATCGAGGTCGGTCACCGCGAAGCCGACGTGATCGAGGTGCGAGAAGTTGCCCTCGTCGCGCCGCTCCGCAGCCTGGGACTGTGGGCCTTGGGCCGAGATCGGCTCGTTGGCTTGACTTTGGATCATGACGTCACGAACCTCTTGCAGTGTGGAAGCCTGGCTGGAACCGT
This sequence comes from uncultured Chloroflexia bacterium, assembly GCA_963801445.1. Taxonomy (GTDB): domain Bacteria; phylum Chloroflexota; class Limnocylindria; order Limnocylindrales; family CSP1-4; genus CTSoil-043. The sequence continues at coordinate 373,937 of CAWDEW010000009.1, forward strand.
TACCGGTGTCACAGCCAAGGTAGAAGCCGGTCGACTAGGCTGTCAAGAGACCACGTCGGGTTGCACAGATGCGCCAGGTCACCCTGCGGACGTCGCTCGGATCGATCCGTGGCCGGCGGTATTCGGTCGGTCCTGGCGTGGGGAATGGAGGGTCCGGTGGAGTTTCTCGTTCATATCCAAGTTGGCTGGCCCTCCGGTGGGGATCCCGAGCGGCTCCGTCAACTGGTAGCGGAAGAGCGGGCGAGCGCTTCGCGACTCGTTGAATCAGGCACAATTCGTCGGATGTGGAGGGTTCCGGGGCGTTGGGCAAACTGGGGGATCTGGGTTGCCGCCGACGCCACGGAGCTGCATGCGGCGTTGGAGTCCCTGCCGCTCTACAAATGGCTCGACATCGAGGTCCACGCGCTCGCCGTTCACCCGAGCGACCCGGGCCCCCGATGACCGTGGGAGCGACCGGCCTACGGGCGGAATTTGCCAGTCGGGGCCGTGGGGTCCCGGGCGGGTGATATCATTTCCAGAGTCGTTTCCACCCAGTTTCCATTGGCGCGCGCCTGAGCAGGCCGTCAAAGCTGAACCGGGCCAAGCGCCTTATCCAAAGGAGTAGCGAGCGTGCGAAAGCTGCGTCTTGGGGTGATCGGCGCCGGCTCGTGGACCGTCAGCTCGCACCTGCCCAACCTCGTCCGACGGCGCGACCTGGGCGAGGTCGAGTTCACGATCGTCAATCGGCGCAACGCCGTTCTCCTCGGGCGCATCGCGGACAGGTTCGGCTTCGAGAAGGCGACGACGGACTGGCGCGAGGTCATCGCGGAGCGGCCCGACATCGTCGTCGTCGGAAGCCCGCCTGGCAGTCACTTCGAGCAGGCTAAGGCCGCCCTGGAAGGGGGCGCTCATGTGATGTGCGAGAAGCCCTTCACCATCGATCCGACTGATGCCTGGGAGCTCGACGCTACCGCCAGGCGAGTCGGCCGGTCGCTCTTCATCGCGTATGGCTACAACTATCGCCCCATGGTCATCCAGGCGAATCGGATGATGCACGAGGATCACGGCATCGGGGAGATCGAACACGTCTCCCTGCACATGGACTCCGTCACCCGCGAACTGCTCTCCGAGACGGGCGACTACCCTGGAGCCGACCCGGAGTCGGCGCCGCAGGCCGAGACGTGGTCGCGGCCGGAGACGAGCGGCGGCGGCTACGGTCAGGCCCAGTTGACTCACCTCCTGGGGGTGGCCCTGTGGATCACAGAACTTCGGGGCCAGGACGTCTTCGCCCTGATGAGCGCACCGCTGAATGCCCGGGTGGAGCTTCATGACGCGGTGACGATGCGCTTCACGAACGGCGCGATCGGCACGATGGCCGGCGGTTCCAGCTACTACGGTGGCGAATGGGACGGCACGGCCGTCGAGGTCCGGGCGATTGGCTCGAGGGGCCAGTTCCATCTTGATCTCCGGGACAACATCCTGTGGCGCTATCGCGGCCCGCACGACGAAGTGCGTGTCCCGCTCGACAAGACTGCGGGGGACTACAGCTGCCAGGGCCCCATCGACGCGGTCGTGGATGCGGGTCTCGGTCGCAACCCAGACAACAACTCCTCTGCGGAGCTGGGGGCCCGAACCGTGGAGATCCTTGAGGCGGCCTATCGGAGCGCGAATAGCGGCGTGATCGAGCGAGTCAAAGCGTTGTAGAGAGGCCGGCGGCACCCCCGCCGGCCCGATCGTCTGGGCTGGAGGCTCCGATGGAACGCATCCTGGAGTACATCCGGGTATTTCCCGGTGCGGAAGCCGCCTATGACGCGCGCCACGCCGAGGTCTGGCCGGAGCTGGTCGTGGAGATCCAGGAGTCGGGGTTCCGCAACTACACCGGCTTTCGAAGGGGCACCGACGTCTGGTATTACGGCGAGTGCCATCCGGACGCCGACACCGCGCTCGCCGCGCTCGACCCAAAGCCGGCGAATACCCGCTGGAACCACTTCTTCCGTTGCCTCATCGCCGAGATGACCGACAGCCAAGGCAACCCGCTCCGCTACGACCAGGTGTTCCACTCGGATGGTGCCCACCTGGACGGACCGATGAGCCGCGGCTGTCTCAGTCTCGTGATCGATCCCGACCGGGCGGCCGACTACGATGCCCTCCATGCCAACCCGTGGCCGGAGATCGTGGCAGCCCTAGAGGTCGCAGGCTGCCGCAATCTCAGCGGCTTTCGTCGTGAAGCTCATGTCGTCTACTACGGCGAGTTCTACCCCGACATCGAGACGGTCCTGGGGCGCATGCACGAGACTGACGTAAGCCGTCGGTGGGGAGCGGCGTTCGAAGGGATCATCGCGACGATCACGGACCCAGATGGCAACCTGATCACTGCCCGGGAGATGTACCACAACGACTGAAGGTGACGGTCGCACCTGAGGTCGAAGCCGGCTCCGGCGGGTGGCTCATGCAGGATGCGAAGGTGGGTAGCGGGCGGACCGCCGCCTCCGCGGCCGCAGGGGTGATCCTCAACCGGACGACAAGGGGCACTCCGAGGGAGCGGGCCCGAGGGATCGACGACGCGAGCGCTGCGGGCCGGCAGCCACCGCTTGCGGGCAGGACCTGTTTCCGGGGCTTGAGATCTGCTCAGCGGGCCGGGGCTTGGGAACAGGACTCCCGGAGCCGGAAGACAGTCGGCAGGATCACGGTCCGGGGATCCTCGTCGCCCTGGAGGCGCCGGAGCAACAACTCGGCCGCCGTTCTTCCCAACCCGACCGTGTCGCGCGCAATGACCGCGATCGGCGGCACGAACAGTTCGGCCAGGGGCACGTCGTCGCAGGTGACGAGCGAGAGGTCCTGGCCGGGGCGCAGGCCGTGGCGGGTCAAGGCGCGCAAGCAGCCGACCAGGGTCTGGTTGCCACCCGCGATGATCGCCGTGGGTGGGTCAGCGAGTCCAAGCAGGGTCTCGGTAGCGGCCTCACCGTGCTCCGCCGAGAGCGATCCGGGGATAACGATCGTCTCGTCGGGGATCCCTCGCGCCGCAACCGCTTCGCTGAGACCGGCGATCCGCTCCCGCACGGGCCAGATGTCCAGGTGGCCCGTGATCAGGGCGATCCGGCGATGTCCGAGCCCCAGCAGCGCATCGACGGCGTCGCGGGTGCCATTACGGTGATCGTTCCGAACGGCGCTGGCCCCGTACCGTGCGGGGAGGTCGCGGTCGATCAGGACGAAGGGCTGGGCCACCTGGGCGAGGGCCTCGAGCGTATCCGGCGTCTTCTCGTTGGCCAGCGAGAGGATCAGCCCGTCAACCCGCCGAGTCGCGAAGAAGCGCACATGGGCCGCGTCCATTCGTGGATCGTTCTCGGAGTTCATGACCAGCATCGAGTACCCAGCCCGGCGCAGCTCCGATTCTGCGCCCGAGGCGATGTCGGCCATGAGGGGGTTCGAGATGTCGCCGACGACGAATCCCACAGACAGCGTCGCGCCGCGGCGGAGCGACTGGGCGAGGAAGTCGGGCTCGTAGCCGAGCTGTTCGACCGCCGCCAGGACCCGGGTTCGCATAGGCCCGGAGACATCTGGGTGCCCCGACAGCACGCGGCTGACCGACGACATTGCGACGCCGGCCAGGTCCGCGACCTCGCGCATGCTCGCGCGCGCCGCGCGACGGCCCGGGTCGGACCACGGGCCGCCCGTCGAGATCCCAGCTCTTCGTGGATTCGCCATCTCTCCCCACCGGTTGGTTCTGTTCCAGTATCGGTTGCAGCAACCGTAGCACAGGGCCCAAGCCGATCGGCGCTCGGCGATTCTTGACTAGCGATCGACGCGATAGCGATCGATGAACGACGAATCGAGCACCCAGCCAAGGCCAGGTCGATCCGGCAGCGGGAACTCACCGTCGACGAGGGCTGGCCGGTTCTCGATCATCTGCCAGAAGATCGGATCGCGGGCTGGCGAGAAGGCCTCGACATAGGTGCCATTGGGCACCGACGCGAGGAGGTGGCTCGAGAGCTGGGCCTCCTCGTGATGGCCCAACTGGACGTCGAACGCGCCCGCAAGCGCCGCGACTCGCCGCCATTCGGTCGGCCCTCCGCCCCACGACGCGTCGAAGTTGCAGACGTCAATCGCCCCGTTCACCATCAGCTCGCGCATCCCGACGCGGCTGATCTCGCTCTGGCCGGCGGCCACGTTGACGTTGCCACGGAGCCGGACGTCGCGCAGGCCCCGGAAGTCCGCGTGCCAGCGCGTGGGCTCTTCGAACCAGCGAAGTTCGATCCCCTCGGCGCGGATGGCGGCGAGGAAGGCGAGCGCCTCAGGGACCGTGTAGCCCTGGTTGGCGTCCACGATGAAGAGGAACTCGTCACCGGCGTGCTTTCTGGCGCGGACGAGACGGGCCGAATCCTCCGCGGGAGTCTTCGCACCGACCTTGAACTTCATCCCGACCATGCCCTGCTCGTCCTTGAAGAAGTCGATCTCGTGCTCGATCTCCTGGCCTTTCGCCTCCGGTCCCGCCGGGATGTAGTACCCCCCGATCCCGATCATCGGGACCCGATCACGGTAGCCACCCCACAGCCGCCAGAGGGGCTGACCGAGGGCCTGCCCGACGGCATCCCAGATCGCGGTGTCGATGCACGCGATCGCCTGCATCGCATACCAGCGCGGGCGGAGCTGGTCGAACGTCGGGGGAAGCATGGCCTCCCAGCAGCGCTCGACCTGCATGGCATCCAGCCCGGTCACCAGGGGCGCCATCTCGTTGCGAAGGATGGCCAGGATCTCGCTCTGGAGCGGCTCATCCTCGTCCGCGTTGTAGGCCTGCCCGACGATGCCCTCGGAGGTGTGGACTCGCGTGACGATCGTGCAGCGGTTCCGCATCCGGTAGTAGCTGCCGCTGTAGGTGAAGGGCAGCGGAACCCGGATAGGGATTGTCTCGATCCGCTCGATCGTCAGCATCGATCCTCCATCCCGGGCGGATCCTGAGAAGCATCCCGGGCTCGTTTCCAGCATCTGACAATGCTAGAGGTCGGACAGGCTTCGGTCAACGGTGTCAGGTCGCTGACGGGGTGACGCGCCAGTCGTGCACTGTTCGTCCCGATATACCTCTTGGCCAGGTTGACCCGACCCGGGCTGGCCATGCACAATGCGAGGATTGAGACTGGAAACGGTTTCATTTCGACCCTGGCTCCAAAGCGCCGGTCCCGCATGGAGGCCTGGCCGGGTGGCCGGCGACAGACGAGGAGAGAGGCATGACGAGTCCCCGGCCACCTGCCGATTCGGCGACGCTGGTCCACTGGTTCCGCCAGATGGTGGAGATCCGGCTCTTCGAGGAGAAGGTCCAGCAACTGTTCCAGACGGGCGAGATCCAGGGAACGACCCATCTGGCCCAGGGACAGGAGGCCGTTTCCGTCGGGGCGGTTGCGGCCATGGAGGCCGGCGACGTCCAGACGAATACATACCGCGGCCACGGCGAGGCGCTGGCGCTCGGCATGGCCCCCGAGGTCGCCTTTGCCGAGCTGATGGGCCGCAGCACCGGCTGCTCCAAGGGTCTCGGCGGTTCAATGCACCTGATCGACGTGTCAAAGGGCAACATCGGGGCAAACGCGATCGTGGGGGCGGGCCTGCCGATCGCTGTCGGAGCGGCGATGGCGTTCCAACTTCGCGGACAGGCGCACGCCGCCCTGACCTTCTTCGGGGACGGGTCCACGAACATCGGCACGTTCCACGAGTCGCTGAACATGGCCGCGGTGTGGCAGGCGCCGGTGGTCTTCATCATCACCAACAACCTCTACGGGGAGTACTCGCCGGTCCGGTCGACGACGCCCCTGGACGACCTGGCCAGGCGCGCGGACCCGTTCGGCATCCCGGGCGTGATCGTCGACGGCCAGGACGTCGAAGCGGTCTATGCGGCGACAGCGACGGCGACGGCCCGAGCGCGTGCCGGAGGCGGCCCCAGCCTCCTCGAGATGAAGACCTACCGCTTCCGCGGCCACTCGCGGTCGGACCCGGCGAAATACCGCCCAGCCGGCGAGCTGGAAGAGTGGAAGGCCCGCGACCCGATCAAGATCCTGGGCGCCCGCCTGGCGGCCGCCGAAGTCCTTTCCGAGTCGGAGCAGGCCTTGATCCAGGAAGAGGCCCAGGTTGCCGCCGACGCAGCCGCGGCGCGAGCGGCCGCCTCACCGTACCTGACCCTCGAGGAGGCCGCCGACTATGTCTACGCTCGCTGACCCCGCGACGGACCCAGCCCCCGGGGCCGTGACTGAGATGACCTACCGCGAGGCGATCAACGCCGCGCTGTACGACGAGATGGCGGCAGACCCCGGGGTCGTCCTGCTCGGCGAGGATGTTGCCAACTTCGGCGGCGTCTTCAAGACGAATGAGGGGCTTCCCGGGGCTTTCCCGGGCCGGGTTCTCAACACGCCGATCTGCGAGAACGGGTTCACCGGGGTCGCCCTTGGCATGTCGCTGCTGGGCATGCGCCCGGTGGTGGAGTTCATGTTCGCGGACTTCCTTCCCACAGCCGGCGACCAGGTCGTGAACCAGCTCCCCAAGTACCGCTTCATGTCCGGCGGGCAGTTCGCCGTGCCGGTCACGCTCCGCGTGATCTCCGGCGCCACCGGGCGCTTCGGCACGCAGCACAGCGCCACCGGCGAGTCGTGGTACATGGGCCTGCCGGGCCTGCGGGTCTGTGCCGCCTCCTCGGCGGGCTCGGCCTACGAGCTTCTCCGGGCCGCGATCCGGGATCCGAACCCGGTGCTCTTCCACGAGCACAAGGGCCTCTACGGACGGAAGGGCACGATGCATCGCGGCGCAGTCGCCGAGCTCGGAAGGGCCGAGGTCCTGCGGGCCGGGCCGGACGTCACGATCGTGGCAACCCTGCTTATGGTCGAGCGAGCGCTGGAGGCTGCCGCGACGCTGGCCGCGGAGGGAATCGACGCCGAGGTCGTCGACCTGCGCTGGATCCGGCCCCTCGATCTCGCGACGGTGGGTGCCTCGGTCGGCAAGACCGGTCGGCTCGTGGTCGCTGAGGAGCAGGTCCACGCCGGCGGCTGGGGCGCGACCCTCATCAGCGAGCTCGCCATGGGCGGAATTGGCTGGAGGTCGGCACCCAGGGCCGTCAGCCTGCCAGCCGACATCTGCATTCCGTACAGTCCGCCGCTGGAGGACGCCGCGCTCCCGACGGCGGTCTCCATCGCCGCGGCTGCACGCGCGTCCGTGGCGCGATGAGCGACCTGCTCGGCCCCGACCCTGGCCGTCGGCCGACTCCTTCGATCCCTCAGAGCTTGTCATCGACCGCATCGAGACGATTGCAGTCCGGGTTCCGCTGTCCCGGCGGTTCGTGGGGAGCGCCTACTCCATGGTGAACCGCTGCACGATCGTCGTCCGCTTGTACACGGCCGACGGCGTCGTGTCCGAGTCGTACACCGGGGACACTGACGCCGAGCAGGACCGTATCGTCGGGATCATCCACGACGAACTCGCCCCCGCGATCCTCGGCCGCAGCGCGACAGACCCCGAGGGCGCATGGCGGGCGATGGAACCCGCGACCAACGACATCCTCCGGGAGCGTGGACTCGCGTTGCAGGCAATCGCGTCGGTTGACACCGCGATCTGGGACCTGTTCGCTCGCGCCCTCGGCATGCCCCTCTACCGGGTCTGGGGGGCCACCACGGACGTGCTGCCGATCTCGATCATCGGGGGCTACTACCACCTGGCGAACGACGAGCTTGCCCGCGTGATCCGCTCCTATGTCGAGCGCGGCTTCGCCGGCTGCAAGCTGAAGGTCGGGGGACGGTCGCCGGAGGTCGACGCGGCGCGCGTCCGGATCGCCCGCGAAGCCGGGGGTCCCGGCTTCGCCCTCATGGTGGATGCGAACCAGGGCTACACGCTCGAGGAGGCCGTTGCCTTCGGGCGCAGGGTCCACGAGCTCGACATCCGGTGGTTCGAGGAGCCGGTGCGCTGGACCAACGACCGGCGCTGGATGCGCGACGTGCGCTACCGGACGAATATCCCGGTCTGCGCTGGCCAGAGTGAGGTCACCCTGCAAGGGCTTCGCGATCTCGTGGTGGACGGCGCGATCGACGTCTCGAACTTCGACGCATCGTGGGTCGGCGGCCCGACGATCTGGCGCAAAGCCGCCGGCCTCTGCGCGGCCTTCGGGGTTCAGATGGGTCACCATGAAGAGCCGCAGGTCTCCGCCCATCTCCTTGCGTCGGTCCCCGACCACGCCTTCGTGGAATGCTTCGATGAAGAGCGTGACCCGCTCTTCTGGAACATCTCCGACTTCCCGACCCGCATCCACGACGGGCAGTACGCGCTGCCGGCCCGACCGGGTCTCGGGCTGGAGCTGGATTGGGACTTCGTCCGCGCGCACGCGGTGGAGACGCGAGTGACCGACCGATGAGCACGCCCGATCCGCAGACCCTCCCAACCCGAACGGGTCCCCTGGCCGGGCTCCGGGTCATCGCCCTCGAGCAATACGGCGCTGGACCGTTCGGCACGCTGTACCTCGCGGACCTGGGTGCCGAGATCATCAAAGTCGAGGATCCGGGCGTCGGAGGTGATATCGGGCGCTACATACCGCCGGGGCAGGTCGGACAGGACAGCCTCTTCTTCGAGGCGTTCAACCGCTGCAAGCGCAGCATTGCCCTGGACCTCAAGAACGCGGCGGGTCGCGCCGTGTTCGAGCGGCTCGTCGCCGATGCTGACGCCGTCTTCAGCAACCTGCGCGGCGATCAGCCTGCTCGCCTGCGGATCACGTACCAACACCTTTCCACCATCAATCCGCGGATCGTCTGCGTGGCCCTCACCGGGTACGGCACGAGCGGGGCGAAGGCCACCCTGCCCGGATACGACGCCCTGGTCCAGGCCGAGGCAGGATGGGCGGCGCTGACGGGCGATCCCGGGGGGCCACCGACCAAGAGCGGCCTTTCCCTCGCCGACTACATCGCCGGCCTGACTGCCGCACTTGGACTCCTCGCGGGCGTCCTGGAGGCGCGTTCTACGGGCCGCGGCCGCGACCTCGATACCAACCTCTACGACAGTGCCCTCGCAATGCTCAGCTACCCGGCGACCTGGTTCCTCTCGTCGGGTTTCCGGACCACCCGGCTGCCCCTGTCTGCCCATCCGTCGGTCATCCCCTTCCAGTTCTTCGCCACGAGTGACGGGCATGTCGCGGTCGCGTGTGCCAAGGAGAAGTTCTTCGCCGCCCTGGTCGAGGCGATGGATCTGTCCGAGGCCGCGGAGGACCCGAGCTACGCCACGTTCGAGGCTCGGCGCGGACACCGGGCGCAGCTGTTCGAGCCTCCTCGAGGCCCGGTTCCTCGAGCGATCGACGGCAGCCTGGCTCGATCGTCTCCGGGGCGTGGTTCCGATCGCGCCGGTCCGCTCGTTGGAGCAGGCACTGGACACGACGGAGCTGAGTGCCCGTGGGATGCTCGCGGCCTACGAGCACCCCGTGTTCGGGACGGTCCGCTCGGTGGGGTTGCCTATCTCGGTTGAGGACTACACGCCGCCGTACCGGCGCGGGCCCCGGCTCGGGGAGGACACCCGAGCGGTCCTCGCGGAAGTCGGGTACTCGGATGAAGAGATAGCAGACCTCGGGCGGGCAGGGGCTTTTGGGCTGGCCGACCCTCCAGGAAGGCCCGCTGCGGAAAGTGGGTAGCTGATTGGGAGCGGTTCAGATCGGATGAGGCTGCCCGAGGCCGCCCGGGACCAACCGAGGCGCCGGCATGGCAAGAGGCGATATGAATGCGATCAGGGTCTCAGCAGGCCCGTAACGATCGCGATCCACCAACCGAGCGACGCTAAGCGGACCACAGCCGCGGGATTGACGAGCGGATCGATCGGGACCGTCCTGGTGCCATGACGGCTGCCGGTTCCTGCACGGGAAGAGGACAGGAGGATCTGATGCGCGCGTATCGGATCGCGGTGATAGCCGGGGACGGGATTGGCGGCGACGTGATCTCGGAAGGCCTTCGCGTTTTGAGGCGATCTGGCGAGGTCACCGGAAGCTTCTCGATCGAGACGATCGAGTACCCGTGGTCGTGCTCGTGGTACCTGGAGCACGGACAGATGATGCCGGACGATGGGCTCGACCGCCTGCGCGACTCGGATGCCATCTACCTTGGTGCCGTCGGCTTCCCGGGGGTTCCCGATCATGTCTCGCTCCGGGGGCTCCTCCTTCCGATCCGGGTGGGATTCGACCAGTACGTCAACCTTCGCCCGATCCAGCTGCTGGACGGGATCGAGGGCCCACTTCGCGGTCGTGGTCCGGGCGACATCGACATTCTGTGCGTACGCGAGAACACGGAAGGGGAGTACGCGGGGATCGGCGGCCGCTTCCAGGGAGGTCGGCCCGAAGAGGTGGCCCTCCAGACGGCGGTGTTCACGCGGCGTGGTGTCGAGCGTGTGGCTCGCTACGCGTTCGAGCAGGCACGAGCCAGGAGCGGTCGATTGGCCAGTGCAACGAAATCGAATGCGCTCCAGTACAGCGCGGTCCTATGGGACGAGGTCGTGGCGGAGGTTGAACGCGATTACCCCGACGTCGTGCTGACCAAGTATCACGTCGACGCGCTTGCCGCGAGGTTCATCACGGCCCCGGACACGCTCGACGTCGTCGTCGCGAGCAACCTCTTCGGTGACATCCTCACCGACCTTGGCGGCGCCCTTCAGGGCTCGCTCGGGCTGCCCGCCGGCGCGAACCTCAACCCCGAGAAACGCTATCCAAGCATGTTCGAACCGATCCATGGATCAGCGCCGGACCTGGCCGGGCGGGGAATTGCCAACCCCATGGCGGCAATCTGGGCAGGCGCCATGCTGCTCGAGCATCTCGGAGAGGCCGAGGCCGCATCCTTGGTCATGGATGCCTTGCGCCAGGTGGCTGCAATCGGGCCACGAACGAGAGACCTCGGGGGCGCCGCCTCGACAAACGAGGTCGGTCAAGCCATCGCCGCAGCGGTCGGCGTGAGCTCGGTCGCCTGAGCGGAGCACGTCTGGGCGGTGTCCGCCGCGGTCGGGGTCGCGAGCCACGGTCGAGCAGGCGCCTCCGGGCACGCGGAGCCTCAACCTTCGGTCGGCTTCAAGGCGAACATGCCCGACCCATCGCGCGGCCGTGGGCGGACCCAGGGGAATGAAGCGAACCTGAAATCCTATCCAGAAACGTTTACAGTGCGCCTGTACCAAGCTTGGGAGTGAGGCCATGCCGGCTGAGATCACGCACCGGCTGACAGGCGAGTGGATGACGCCCCGTCGGCGCTTCCTGTCGGCTTTGTACCGGGGCCACGTCGACAAGATCCCGGCATGCACCCTGAGCTCAGTCGTCACCGTCGAACTGATGGACCTCGTGAACGCCCCGTTCCCGGAGGCTCACCTTGACGCCGAGCTCATGGCCCGCCTGGCAGCCACTGCGCACGACGTGCTTGGCCTCGACACGATCATGCCCGTGTTCCATTCGCAGCTCGAGGCCGCCGCATTGGGTGGCCACACGAGGTGGGCTGAGAAGGACAACTGGCCGTCCCCGTCGGACTTCAGCATCTCGGACCCGGATCAAGTCAAGATCCCCGCCGACTACCTTCAGCAGCCCACGATGAAGGCCGTGACCGGCGCGATCCGTCTGCTACGCCGACGGTACCCGGATGTGGCGATCGTGGGCAAGGTCTACGGACCCTGGTCGGTCGCGTACCAGATGGTCGGCATCGAGAACTTCCTCATCGACGTTGCGGCGGAGCAAGATCGGGTCCGACGCTACGTCGATGCATTCCTGCCCGCGTCGGTGTTGTCCGCGCAGGCCCAATTCGAGGCCGGAGCCGACGCGGTCATGTGGGCCGACCATACGACCGGCGACCTCTGCCGCCCCGAGACGTACCGCGACTTCCTGCTGGAGATCCACCAACAGATCACCCAGTCCATCGGCGGACCCGGCATCTTCCATTGCTGCGGCAAGACGATCGACCGGGTCCACTTGTTCGCGGAGGCGGGATGGGACGCCTTCCACTTCGAGTCCCAGGTGCACGTGCGAGAGGCGCGCGCAGCGGCAGGCGAGCGAATGGCCCTGATGGGCAATCTGAACAATCCCACGCTGCTCTATCAGGGCAGTTACGACGAGGTGTACCGGGCGTGCTGGGAGCTCATGGATCAAGGCGTGGATGGACTGGCACCCGAAGGCTCCGTCCCGCTCGTCACGAAGAAGGAGCCGCTCCAGGCCATTGCCGCCGCCGCTCGCGACTGGTCTGCGGTACACCGCGGAGACGGCCAGTTCGTGGTGCGCGCGGATCCGGCCGTCAGCACGTTCCCGGGCAGCTGACTCGCGGACGTCCTCGGAGCCCGGGTCGGTCCTCGATGCGGTGCCGAGGGACGAACGGCCACGTACACATTCGACATTGACCATCCGAGGGCGGCGCACGCACGCTGACCACAGGCAGCAGCAGCCCGGTGGATGCGTTGCTGGGGCCGGGAGCCGCCCGCCACTGGAATCGCCGGTAACCAGGGCGGGCGGGCCTTTGGTATAGGGGCCCGCGGGTGCCCGAAAGGACTCAATAGGGGAGCGGGCCCGGCTGCATTACGCCCCGTCCGGGGGCCGGAACCGACATCGTATAACTGGGCCGATTTGGTCGTACCGCCACACGGGGACCCACAGCGCTGAGCCGCTCAGGCTTGGGAAGCAGACACTCTACCGACTGAGTTACTCCCGCTCGGCTACACGCTCAACGACAGCGTCTGCTTGAGCGTCGGGGGCCATTCTAGGCCATAACTGGACCTACAGCGCTCTGACAGCGTCTGCTTGATGGCAAATGGACCGTGGCCGCGTCTCAGGGGTCCCGGGGTCTGCCCCAGGTCGAATCGAGCTTCGCGGGCCAGAGAGACACGCGGCCCGGGTGGGACTCCCTGACGACGGACGGACGAAGCCTGGATCGGCGTGCGGATCACCCGGATCCCCTCCGAGCGCAAGATCGCCTCGAACGACTGGCTGGACTTCGCGTCCCGGTCGCGGATGAGGAACCGGACGGCGGGCGAGCGACCCTCGAGCGCCATGGCAAGGTTCAGCGCCTGCTGGGTGATCCAGACCGAGTCCGGGTGAATCGTCGATGGACCTGGGCCCGAAGACCGTCGCCGCGACCGATCCGAGCTATCCGGATCCACTCCGATTGTCACCGGCGAGGCCTCGGATCTGCTTGCCACGGCCGGACAGTCGCGGCTGAGGTCACACAGCGGTCTGTCGCTCGACCGGGCGTCGGGCGCCGGTGTGACCCTCGGCTCTTGCCCGGCGCCGGGAAGCCGCGGAGGCTCTGAAGGGATATGGCGCACATCCATTGAGGCGGGGGCACCGAGCGGTGGCGCAGTGTCTCGAATCTCGATTGCCTTGATGCTCCCAGGACCGGTGGCGATTCCGGTCACCGACCCGCCGAAGCGGCAAGCTCAGTGCGACGCGCGGCACTGGCGATCGCCTGGACTCGATGCGGGTGCCCATAGACTCGCCACGGGGTTGACGGCGCATGGACTCCCCAAAGGCTCACGAGCGTGATCCAAGGTTTGCTCGCCACGAAATACGCGCCACCGCCTCCGCGGACGCGGGCTGTGCCACGTGACCAGCTGTTCGCGCGCCTCGATGCGGGGTGTCGGCTGACGCTCGTCTCCGCCCCTCCCGGCTACGGCAAGACCACGCTCGTGGCCGGGTGGCTTGAGGGACGGGCAGGCCGGGCGGCGTGGCTGACGCTCGACGAGGACGACAGCGACCCCACCCGTTTCGTCGCATACCTCTCGGCCGCCGTTCGACGGGCCATGCCCGGCATCGAGTTCACTGATACGCCTGCTGGTCCGGGCGCCAATGACCCCCGAGCCTCAGTCGTTCCGCTGCTCAACGCCCTGGCCCAGGCCGCCGATCCGCTCGCCATCGTCCTCGATGACTACCAACTGCTGAGCGGGCGCCACGTCCATGAGGTCGTGGCGTTCCTCGTCGGTCACCTGCCCACGAACGCCCGGCTCCTCGTTCTCTCGCGCGCGGATCCCCCGCTGCCGCTCACCCGCCTCCGCGCACGCGGCCAGCTGACGGAGATCAGGGCCCTCGATCTCCGCTTCGACACCGGTGACGCCGGCCGCTTCTTCGCCCAGACGCTCGAGCTTGAGCTTCCGCGCGCCATCGTCGAGCAGCTGACCGTACGCACCGAGGGTTGGCCTGCGGGCCTGCAGCTCGCAGGGCTGTCCCTGCAGGCGGGTTCAGATGCAAGCGCGTTCGTCTCGTCATTCGGCGCGACGGACCGGTTCGTGCTCGACTACCTTTCCGACGAGGTGCTCGCGAGGCTGCCGGCCGAGGCCAGGCACTTCCTCACCCGGACCTCCGTCCTGGAGCGGCTCTGCGCACCGCTGTGCGATGCGCTGACCGGGCGCGCTGACGGCGCCGAGATGCTCGCGGGCCTGGAGCGGTCGAACCTCTTCCTTGTGCCGCTCGACGAGCGCCGCGAGTGGTATCGCTACCACGCCCTCTTCGCCGACGTCCTGCGTTCTGACCTTCGCCCCGCCGAACGGCGCGAGCTGCAGGGACGCGCGGCGGCCTGGCTTGCCGAACACGAGTTCCTGCCGGAGGCCATCCGCTGCTCGCTCGCCGCGGACCTGCCGGACGGGGCTGCGGCCCTGATGGAGGCCGCCGCAGAGGCGACGCTCGCACGGGGTGAAGTTGCGACGATCCTCCGCTGGTGCGATCTCCTGCCGGCGGAAGTGCTCGCCGCGCGCCCGACGCTGCGGCTCATTCGCGCCTGGGCGCTGTTCTTCGCCGGGGCACTGACGGATGCGGATGCCGCGTGCGCGACGATCGACCCCGACCTTCTGGGGCGGGCGGGCGCCGGCAGGCTCTTCGGGCTGCAGGCGTGGCTCGGGAACCGCCTCGACCGGGCGGAGGCGGAGCGCCTCGCGCGGCAGGCGGTAGAACTCGTGCCCACGTCGGACGGGGTCTTCCGCAGCCTGGCGCTCATGACCCTCGGCGAAACGATCTTCGCCGACGACGCTGCGGGCGCGCTTGAGGCCTTCGAGGCGGCGGGGGAGGCGTACCCCGCGATCGGCTCCGCGCTCTGGTGCGGACTCACCTATGACAAGGCCCAGGTGGAGGTCATCCTCGGGCGGCGGGCGGCCGCGGAGGATCGCTGCCGACGTGCGCTCGACGAGCCCAGTGCGGCCCCCTCGTTCGCGTCGGGAGCGATCGGCTTCGTGCACGAGGGCCTCGGCATGGCTCTCTTCGAAGCCGGCGAGTTCGCCCCGGCGCATGCGCAGCTCGTGCTGGCTCGCGAGGAGTGCCAGCGCGCCGGACTGCGACGGGCGATGTTCGGGACGCCCGACTCCCTCGAGGTGCTGGCGTTGCATGCGGCGGGGCAGCGCGACCAGGCGTGGAAGCGTCTCGAGGTCTACCGACACGAAGCCGTACGGGTCGGCGCGGACGCGATTCTCGCCGGAATACCCTTCCTCGTGGCCGAGCTTGCCAGGCGCGAGGGCGATCTCGATCGCGTCGCCCGCATCGCGCCCGAGCTCGTCGTCGCTGGCCATGTCCGAGCGCACGGGAACGACATCGGGCCACAAACGCAGGCTGCGGTGCAGCTCGCGCTCGGGCGACCGAGCGAGGCGCTGTCGATCCTGGAACCGCTGGCGAGCTGGCAGCGCGCGTCCGGACGCAGGGGTCGTCTCGTGGCCACGCTCGTCCTCGCGTGCGCCGCGCTCGACGCCCTTGGGCGCGCCCCCGAGGCGGAGCGATGCATGGACGAGGCGATTGCCTGCGCCGCGCGGGACCAGATCCGCCGGCCGTTCCTCGAGGAACGCCAGGTGGCCGTGGCTTGGCTGCCGCGGCTCCGGGACACCGACCCGGGATTCGTCGACGACGTCCTCTCGAGACTCGGCCGGGCCGCGTCGGCTCCGGGACGCAGGCAGCGCGGGCGCCGCCTGCTCGCTGCGGGCGACGGGCTGCTCGAGCCACTGAGCGCCCGCGAGCTCGATGTCCTGCGATTGGTGGCCGCTGGCCTGTCCAACGACGAGGTTGCCCGCCAGCTGTACATCGGGGTCGGGACCGCGAAGTGGCACGTGCACAACCTGCTCGAGAAGGTCGGTGCCCGCGATCGGGTGAACCTCGCGAGGCGCGCCCGGGAGCTCGACATTCTCGGGTAGCCGCTCGGGCACCAGCCGATCCGGGGCTCGCCGGCGTGCGATTACCGCGGAACTCGTCGAACCGCGACCAGCGGGGCTCCGAGATCGCGGACGCGGTCGAGGACGCCGAACAGAGTCGACTGGTCGCGGGGAGCGCCGCGCAGCACCGTGGTGCCGTCCCCGGCATCGATCATCTCGAAGCCGTCGAACTCGTCCGCCCAGCGGGAGCCGAGCCGTACGCCCACGACGATCTCGTAGGTGTCTCCCGCAGCAGCCGCGTCGGAACGATGGAGCGTGGTCGCCCTTCGCGCTCGCGTCGCGTGGCCCATGTGACCTCCCCAACTGCCTGACTCCGTGACCACAGTGAAGCCCGGGCGGGGTAGGGTCGTCGCCTGTCTGGAGATAGGGGCCGGCGCGACCGTGCCGTCCCGCCGCGAACATATCGCGCGATAGGCGACCGCCCTATCGGAGATCCCCTTCACTGAGGAGGTCCGAGGGACAGGCGGGCGCCGAGCGAGGACCGGAACGATGGACGGCAGGCGACACGGCGCCCAAGACGGACCCTCGAGAGAGGGAGCCATGGCTCGGGTCATCGCCCGCTGGGGGTTCATCCCGCTCATCCTCGTCGTGATCCTGGCGGGCGTGTTCGTCGGCCGCGTCATCGAGTCGATCGCGGTGGCGGCCGTCCTGTTCGCCATTGGGACGTACGTCCGGCGCTGGGTCGCCGCGTAGCCGAAGACCGTCGGTCGCAGCCCAGTACGCGTCCCGTCCCGCGCGGCCCACCAGCGCGGAGGAGGCCAGCATGGCGCTCGTCATTGACGCGCTGCGCAAGCGCTTCGGCACGGTGCAGGCGCTCGACAGCATCAGCTTCGTGGCGCAGCCCGGGCAGGTGTTCGGGTTCCTCGGCGCCAACGGCGCGGGCAAGACGACGACGATGCGGATCGTCCTCGACATCATCCGGGCGGACGGGGGCTCGGCGACCTGGAACGGCGTGCCCGCGGGGTCGGTGCCGCGCCGGACCTGGGGGTACCTGCCCGAGGAGCGCGGCCTCTACCCGCGCATGAAGGTGCTCGACCAACTCGTCTTCATCGGCTCGCTCCACGGCCTGTCGCGCTCCGAGGCAGCGCGCCGAGCTCGCCACTGGCTGGCCCGCTTCCGGGTTCCGCACTTCGCCGACCGCCGCGCCGAGGAGCTCAGCAAGGGCAACGAGCAGAAGATCCAGTTCATCGCCGCGGTCCTCCACGACCCCGACGTGCTCCTGATGGACGAGCCCTTCACCGGGCTCGATCCGATCAACGTTGCCCTCCTCAAGGAGGCGTTCCTCGAGCTCCGGGACCGGGGCAAGGCGCTCGTCTTCAGCACCCACCAGATGGAGATGGTGGAGGAGCTGTGCGACGCGATCGCGATCATCGACAAGGGACGCGTCCTCGTCTCCGGCTCGACCGCCGACGTCAAGCGCGAAACCGGGCGCACCGTGGTCCGCCTCGGCGTGGCTGGCGACCCCGACCTGGCCTGGCTCGACGTGCTCCCCGACGCCCAGGTGGTTCGCTCCGGGCGCAACTACCACGAGCTCCAGCTCCGGGACGGCCTCGCCCCGGCGTGGATCCTGCGCGAGGCACTCGCCCGAAACGCGCAGGTCACGCTCTTCGAGATCGCCCAACCGTCCATCGAGGACATCTTCATCGAGCGGGTGGGCGCCACGACGACGGACGAGCGGAGGCTGGCCGCCGTCAACGGGGAGGCAGATCGATGAGCGTCACGAAGGCCGACATCGCCAACATCGCCACGGTCGCCCGCCGCGAGTTCGTCGTCCGGGCGAGCACGCGGACCTACCTCGTGACCACCCTCGTCCTCGTCCTGGCGGCGGCGCTCACCGGTCTCGCCCCGGTCGCCATCGGTGCCTTCAATCGTGATGCGATCCAGGTCGCGGTCTACGTCGGCGCGGCGGACCTCCGGGCCGACCCGGTGGCCACCCTCGACGCGCTCCTCAACCCGAAGAGCCCCGACGCCAGTGGATCGCACGCACAGGGGAACCGGTTCACCGTGACCCGCTCGAGCGACCTCGCGGCGGGCCGAGCGCAGGTCGCCGACGGCAAGCTCACGGCCCTCCTCGACATCGAGCGGGACGCCGCGGGGCAGACCGTCTTCACGGTCTACACGAAGGAGCGCGACACGAGCAGTGTCGCCGTGATCGGCCGCCAGGCCGCGACGTCGATCGCGATCGCCGACCGGCTCGCTCGGGCCGGCGTGTCGGCGCCGGAGCAGGCTGCCCTCTTCGCCGCGCCACCGGTCACGATCCAGTCCCCTGGTCCATCCGAAAGCAAGCCGAGCACCGGTGCGCTCGCCCAGCAGGAGGCGGACGCTGCGGTCATCTTCGCGCTCGAGCTCTTCCTGCTTCTCGCGGTCGTCCTGTACGGCAACTGGATCGCCCAGAGCGTGGCCGAGGAGAAGAGCAGCCGGATGATGGAGATCATCCTCGCCGCGGCCACGCCCTTCCAGTTGCTCGTCGGCAAGGTGCTTGGGGTCAGCGCGGCGGCCCTCCTGCAGTTCGCCGCGGTCATCGCCACTTCCGTCGTCGCGCTCCTCGCTGAAGGCCAGGTCGCCGCGCTCGTGCTCGGGGAATCGGCCGGGATCGAGCTGCCCTCGGGGCTGACGCCAGGGATCCTCGCCGCGTTCTCGGTGTTCTTCGTGCTGGGTTTCGTGCTGTACGCGGCGCTCTTTGCGGCGGCAGGCTCCCTCGTCAGCCGGCAGGAGGACGTGACGCAGGTCGTGCAGCCCATGACGCTGATCGTCTGCGGCGGCTACCTCGTCGCGATCTATGCCTCGATCGGCCTCCTGGATTCGCACGCGCCGTGGGTCGTCGCCCTCTCCTGGGTCCCGTTCCTCTCGCCCTACACGATGGTCTCCCGCCTGGCATCGGGCGAGGCCGGACCCGCTCGATGCCCTGGTCGCCGTCGTCCTGCTGACGCTCACGATCGTCGCCGCGGCCTGGATCGCGTCGCGCATCTACGCGGCTGGGGTCCTCATGTACGGGCAGAAGCCCAGCGTGCGTGGCATGTGGAAGGCGCTCCGCGAGGGGCGCTGAGGGGTCGGCGGCAGCGCGCCGGTTCCGGCGCCGCCCAGCCACAAGCAAAGGAGTTCCTCGGTGCAACCCTCGATCTGGGACCAGGCGCGGTCCACGTTCCTGTCGGCGTTCCAGTACCCGGGCCCCGACCGGCGACGCGTCCAGCTCGCGGCCGCGCTGACGCTCGCGTTCGGCGCTACGTGGCTGGTGGGCTACGCGGGCAACTCCGTCATCGTGCCGGCGCAGACAGCGCTTCTCGAGAGCCCCGGCGTGATCGTGTACCTGGCGGCGCTCAGCCTCATCATCCGCGTGGTCGTGCTCCGGCTCCGCAGGGCCGCGCGGTCGCCGTCACTCGGCGTCGTCGCTCGCACGCGTCGCGCCAGCGCCGCACTGTCGATCCTGCTCCTGGTCGGATGCACTGCGGCGCCCGGAAACTCCGGCACGCGGGCCAACGGTGTGCCGCACCTCGACACGCAGCCGATGACGGCCTGCACGGTCAGCGGCGAGGTCCCGGTGCAGGCCTCGGTGCCGGGCTTCTGCGGCACGCTGCAGGTGCCCGAAGACCGATCGAACCCGTCCGGCCGGCAGATCGGGCTGCGGGTGGCCGTCGTGCCCGCAACGGCGGCAGACGCGAAGCCGGATCCGTTCTTCGCGCTCGCTGGGGGTCCAGGTGACGCGAGCACCTCGTTCTTTGCCTGGCTCCCCGGGCTCTATGCGCAGATCCACGCCGGCCGCGACATCGTGCTGGTCGACCAGCGCGGTACGGGTGCGTCGAACCGGCTGGTGCTCCCCGCCATGCCCGACACGACCGGCCTGTCGCCGGCCGAGGCCGACGCGCGCCTATCCGCCTGGGCGAAGGACGGCCTCGCCGCCCTCGATGCCGACCCGCGCATGTACACGAGCACCGTCGCGGCCGACGATCTCGACGCGGTACGGGCGGCCCTCGGCTACGACAGAATTGACCTCTACGGCACCTCGTACGGCGGGGAGCTCGCCCAGTACTACCTGCGCCAGCATCCGGACCACGTGCGGGTCGCAGTCATAGACGGCAGCACCCCGCTCGACGTGCCGGTGCTCGAGCGCATGGCGGCTACCAGCAAGCAGGCCCTCGACCTGTTGCTCACCCGCTGCGAGCAGGACGAGGCGTGCCATGCGGCCTTCCCCAACCTCGCCGCGGAGTGGTCGGCGCTCGTGGCAGCCTTCGCCAAAGGTGTCACCGTCACCGATCCGAACTCCGGGACGTCCGCGGTAGCGGATCTCGCCACGGTCGGTCCCTCCATCCACGCCGCGCTCATGACCGGCGGGTCCGCGGCCCAGCTGCCCCTCGCCATCCACCTCGCGGCCCAGGGGCAGTGGGACCGGGTGACCGAGCTCATTCCCCCGTCCGACGCCTCACCCAGCGGCGGGTCGACGCTGCTCATGAAGGACGAGATCCTCTGTTCGGAGGCGTGGGCGCGCTGGGATCCGGTCGAGGTCGAGCGCCTCGGCGCCGACAGCTATGCGGTTCCGTTCCTGCGCGCCTGGGCGACCGGGGAGGCGACGCTGTGCCGCTACCTTCCCACTGGCTTGCTGCCAGCAGGAGACGCGGGGCCCGCCCTGACCGATCTCCCGGTCCTCTGGCTGGTCGGCGACGGTGATCCGCAGGATCCGCCGTCGAACCTGGCGGGAGTGGCAGCGCAGGAACCCAATGCCCGTGTCGTCGTCATGCCAGCGCAGGAGCACGTCGTCGGCCACCTCGGCTGCGGACCGAGCGTGATCGCCGCCTTCGTCGACGCGGGCACAGCGGAGGGCCTCGACGTCTCCTGCGTCCGGCAGGGCGCGGCTCCGGCGCCGACCTTCCATCTGCCGTGAGCGACACGACGGCCCACAGAGGAAGGATCAAGCGACCCTTGAGTAGCGATCCGCCGCGCGCCAGGGCCGAGCCCCGGATTGCCCTGGCCCTGTGCGCCGCGGTGGTACTGGGCTGGGCCTGGGAACAACTCGTCCCGAACCCGGACGGGCCCCAGGCCTTCGCTGCTCCGGAGTGGCTCCCACTCGTCGCCGCCGGGATCGCCGCGGCGGCGATCATGCCCCGGGCTGGTTCGCCCCGGTGGCTGCGCGTGCAGCGGGCCCTGCGCTGGAGCGGTCTCCTGCTGATGGTATGGGCGGCGAATGGCCTGCCCTTCGACCTGCTCACCGCGGCAGGGCTCATGGGTCACCGGACGGCCAGCGGCGCGATCGTCCTGTCCAGCGTCTACTGGCCAGGGCTGGCGACGCGGGCGCTGGCGCTCGCCGCCGCGGTCGTGCTCGCGCGCCTCGCGCTGGCGCGCCCAGCCGCCCCGGCATCCACTCGGCCGGCTATCTGGTACGGGTACGCCGCGTTCCTCCTCGCACTGCCATACCCGGTGCTCAGGGCGCACTGGGCCCTGGGAGGGACGCTCGGGCTCATGTGGCCCGGCGCGGCCGGCCGGGGCTGGGAACCGTTGCTCATCGCGATCCCGTGGGTGCTGGCGGCCGCTCTCTCGCTGCTCCTGGTCGCGCTGCGGAGCTGGCTGCCGCGCCGGCTCGTGCTGGCGGCCGGCTGGTCCGCCACCGCCATCGTCGCCAGCATCGGGCCGGCCGCTCTCTGGGGGCTGGTGATCGGGTTGGCGGATGGCGGCGCTCGTGACAATGGGGGCATCGAGACCTGGGTATTCGCTCTCTTCTACGGCAGCTGGTTCCTTTGGGCGATCGCCGGCGGTGCCGCCACCCGCTCGTATCAGTTGCGCAGTGCAGGTCTGCCGCCGTCCTCGCCGGGGTAACCGAGTTGCTGTTGCTCTTGAGAAGCGCCCGACAGGAAGTCAACCGCGCGGATGCGATACAGATCCGCATCCCGATACGGGGTGCTCATGACGCCCGGGTCGCTTGACGGGAGAACTAGCCGCCCAGCGTGGCCAGGAATTGGGCCGGGGTCATGACCGGCAGGCGATCGCGCAGGTCGAGCAGGTGCGTATCGCCCGACACGAGCACGTCGGCCGCGGCAGCGCGGGCGAGGTCCACCAGGTAATCGTCGTCGGGATCCGCGCTGAGCGGCCGAGCGCTCGGCACCGGGTCATCGAGGATCGTGGCTTCGTGCCGGATGAGGTCGACGTACGCGCCGACCTCGGCCGTGGTGACGTACTGACGGAACTTCTCGCGCCCCAGGACCTCGCGGAGCTCGGCCAGCAGCGTCGGAGATGCGACGAGCTCGAAGGCGCCGGCGCGCAGTTCGAGCACGAGCGCTGCGCTCGGACCGCCCGGGCTGATCAGGGCCGAGACAAGGACGTTGGTGTCAAGAACCGCGCGCGGCACGCTTCTCGGCTCGTGCCGCGTGCGTCTCCTCGACCGCAAGGCGCATCGCCTCGTCCTCGCCCAGGTCGCTGCGCGCCCAGACGTCGACCAGGACATCGAAGCCGAGGTAGGCGCGGAGCGCGTCTTCCACGACCTCGGAGTCGCGCTTGTCGGTCCGGGCCGCGCGGACGCGGGCCGCCCGCATCACGTCCTCGTCGACGTAGAGGGTCACCTTCTTCTTGGTCGCCATGAGTCCAGCATAGCGGTATGACGTCAAGACCTCAAGATGGTGAAGGTGGCGGATCCCCGGCCAACGATCATCCAGGACACTGCGTTGCTGCTGGGCGCCGTGGTCCGTCCGGGGGCGCCAGCAGCAACTCAACCGCCTCCCCGATCCCGGCCCAGGCCGAGTCCTGCGACCGCGAGAAGATCGGGGCACGGCCGCTCACTACACGGGTGTACACGTCGGGGATTGCCTCAGCGCCGCCCGTACTAGTGTCGTGACGCGCAATAGTCTTGATTCTTGAATCAGGAGCGCGTACGCTGCCGGACATGGCAGCCCATCCCGCGCCCCGTCTGGCCGTCAGCGAATCCGAGGCCGAAGCCCTGCGGGCGATGACCCGGGCCGGCACCACCGAGCAGCGCGCCGCGATGCGCGCCCGGATCATCCTGCGCGCTGCGGAAGGGGCCGCGCACGTCGAGATCGCGGGCGAGCTCGGCGTCTCGGTCCCGACGGTCCTGCTCTGGCGGAGGAGGTTCAAGGAGCAGGGCCTCGACGGCCTGGCCGACGCGCCCCACCCGGGCCGGCCCCGGACCTATGGCCGGGACCTCCGCGAGCAGATCCTGGCCGAGACGCTCACCAGGCCCGAGGGCACCACCCACTGGAGCACCCGCCGCCTCGCGAAGCAGGTCGGGGTCAGCGCGTCGACCGTCGCCCGGGTCTGGGCGGAGGGACGGCTCAAGCCGCACAGGGTCGAGACGTTCAAGTACAGCCGCGACCCGCAGCTCGTGGCCAAGGTGACCGACGTCGTCGGCCTGTACCTCGCCCCACCCGAGCGGGCGATCGTCCTCTCGGTCGACGAGAAGACCCAGATCCAGGCGCTCGACCGGACGCAGCCGATGCTGCCGATGAAGCCTGGGCAGGTCGAGCGTCACACCCACGACTACAAGCGCAACGGGACCCTCAGCCTGTTTGCCGCGCTCGAGGTGGCGACCGGGCAGGTGACGAACCAGACCCGCGAACGCCACACGGGCGGCGACTTCCTCGCGTTCCTGCGGCTGCTCGCCCGCACCTATCGGCGGGGCGAGATCCACGTCGTGCTCGACAACGTCAGCACCCACAAGACACCCGATGTCCTCGCCTGGCTCGCCAAGCACCCTCGCTTCACGTTCCACTTCACGCCGACCAGCGCGTCCTGGATGAACCAGATCGAGACCTGGTTCGGCATCCTGACCCGCCAGGCCATCCGGCGCGGCAGCTTCGAGAACACCCGCGTGCTGACCGCCGCCATCGAGCGCTTCACCCGCGAGTGGAACGCCGGTGCGACCCCCTTCACCTGGGTCAAGTCAGCCGACGAGATTCTCGCCAAGGCCGTCCGCAAGACTCAAGACGATTTCGGCGCGCGTCACTAGGTTCCGGTTGGCGCCCGTCCGAGGGCCGGAAACGACATCGTATAACTGAGCCGATATGGTGGTACCGCCACTCGGGGACCCACAGCGCTGAGCCGCTCAGGCTTGGGAAGCAGACACTCTACCGACTGAGTTACTCCCGCTCGGCTACACGCTCAACGAGAGCGTCTGCCTGAATCTCGAGGGCCATTCTAGGCCATAACTGGACCTACAGCGCTCCGACAGCGTCTGCTTGATGGAAGCAGGATGTCGGATCTGGCGCCCGCGGTCACGATAGATTCGGCTGACGGTCCTCACTGCCCAGGTCCGGCTCAGCCCGAGACGCGCGCGACAGGCCCGAGCGTTGCCGCGATGAGTTCGGCCTGCGCCGGATCGTGGACCACGGGGCCGACGTGAGATCCTCGAACCCGGCTTCGCGGAGCCGACGCACCCGAGCTTCGATCTCCGGACGCGAGCCGAGCAGGTACGTTTCGCGAGGGTGTTCGTCCTAGCGGTGCGCGCCCATCAGCGCGCGGAACAGTGGCAGCTGCTCGCGGAGAGCCTCGTCGGTGTCAGTCGTGTCGGCGATGTGCGTCCACTGAACGTGCGTGAGGCGGAGGTCCCGACCCGGCTCGATGCCCGCCGCGACCTGACCGAGATCGGACAGGGTCAGCGCCTCGCTTCCGGCGCACGGGAGCTCCGTGCGGTGACCGACCCAAGTGGCAACCGACATCCCGAGCGGTCTCACCGACGCGAGGCGCCCTTCTGATCGCGGGGCGCCCACGCACAGCGTCCCTCCCGAATGCGACCCAGGTTAGCCCCACCCCGAGCGCTCGGAAGCGGTTGACCCTGCGGTCCGGTGGCGCTACGCTAGTCCACATTCTGGGGACGATCGAACCGCACTATGGAAAGCAATGAGTGCCAGCGGCCATTCCGACGATGACGACACGGCAGGACCGGTCGGCCCATTGAACGGGATCCGAGTCCTCGAACTTGGCAACTTCATTGCTGCCGCGACGGCTGGTCGGCTGCTTGCGGACTTCGGTGCCGACGTCATCAAGGTCGAGCTGCCCGGGGTCGGGGACCAGATCCGCGAGTGGCGGCTCGCGCGTGGCGACACCTCGATGATGTGGCGCGTCCTCAGCCGGAACAAGAAGTCCTTGACGGTCGACATGCGCACGGCCGCGGGTGCCGAACTGATCCGCCGCCTCGCCGGCCGCGTCGATGTTGTCCTCGAGAACTACCGCCCTGGCAAGCTCGAGTCTTGGGGCCTATCGCCCGACGTGCTGCGCGAACACAACCCGGCCCTGGTGATCGTCCGGATCTCCGGCTTCGGCCAGACGGGGCCTTACCGCGACCGTCCCGGATTCGGTGGCGTGGCCGAAGCACTCGGCGGAATGCGCTTCATCACGGGCTATCCGGACCGACCTCCAACACGGCTCGGCGTGAGCATCGGGGACAGCCTTGCAGGACTGCACGCTGCGCTCGGCGCCCTGATGGGCCTGCTGAGCCGGGAGCGCGGGATGGCCACCCGAGGTGAGTCGGTCGACGTAGCGCTCCACGAGGCGGTCTACTCGGTCATGGAGTCAGTCGTTCCCGAGTACAGCGCCTACGGCGAGGTTCGAACCCGAACGGGCAACGAGATGCCAGGGGTCGCGCCCTCCAACACGTATCCATGCAGTGATGGGCGATGGGTGGTCATCGGTGGCAACGCGGACGGCATCTTCAAGCGCCTTATGGTCGCGATCGAATGCCCCGAGTTCGCCGATGATCCGCGCTTCCGCGACAACCGCGGACGTGTGGCCCATTCGACGCTCCTCGATGACACCATCGGCCAGTGGACGGGGACCCACACTCTCGCCGAGGTCATGGACGCGATGGTCGCCGCGAACGTGCCAGCTGGTCCCATCTACTCGGTCGCCGACATGATGGACGATCCGCACTTCAAGGCCCGCGACATGTTCCTCGAGCTCGACGTGCGAGTCGAAGACCGTCCCGAGAAGGTCGTGTTCCCGGGCGTCGTACCCAAGCTCGAACGGATGCCGGGAGCCGTGCGCACTCCCGGGCCCGAGCTCGGCGAGCACACCCGGGAGGTGCTCACCGGCATGCTTCAGATGTCCGACGCGGAGTTGGCCGCGCTCCACGATCAGGGGGTGGTGTGACCGATGGCGACATCCACGAGCGTAACCATCACGGACGTTGTTCTCCGCGATGGTCTCCAAAACCACCCGAGTGTCTTGAAGACAGCTACGAAGCTAGCGCTGCTCGGCCAGCTTCTCGACGCCGGCCTGCGGTCGATGGAGGTCGGCTCGTTCGTTCACCCCGGCCTCGTTCCCCAGATGGCCGATGCGGAAGAGGTGTTCAGCTCCCTTCCCGACCCACGCGGCGCACGGCTGATGGCGCTGGTGCCGAACCTCAGGGGAGCCGAACGGGCGATCGCGGTCGGGGTCAAGAACGTGCGCCTCGTCCTGTCAGTCAGCGAGGGTCATAGCCGCAGCAACACCAACCGCTCCGTCGCCGAAGGTATCGCGGAGACCCGGGCGACGCTCGCGCGTCTGCGCGATGTGGGTGGGATCCGCGTCACCGGCGCCCTTGCCACGGTGTTCGTCTGCCCGTTCGACGGCATCGTCCCCCTCGAGCAGGTACGTCACGTGGTAGGCAGCCTCGTGGACATGGGGCTCGACGAGATCAGCCTGTCCGACACGCTCGGCAAGGCGGACCCAGACCATGTCGCGCGGACCGTCGATGCCATGCAGAAGGAGTTCTCCGGCGTCGTATTCGGGCTGCATCTGCACAACACGTACGGGATGGGGTTGGCGAACGTTGCGGCTGCCCTACGTGGGGGAATCCGTCAGTTCGACGCGGCCCTGGGAGGGATCGGAGGCTGTCCATTCGCCCCCGGTGCCGCTGGGAACGTTGCGACTGAGGACGTCGCATTCATGCTCAACGCGATGGGTCTGCAGACAGGAATCGACCTTGAGAAGCTGGGGCAGGCGGCAGCTGCCCTCCACGAGGCTCTCGGTTCACCGTTGGACTCATCGGTTTCCCGAGCGTTGGGCTGGGTCGCTTGAGAGCGGAGGAACGTGGTATGGCAGATCTGACGCTTCGCAACGGCATCGTCGTCACGCCAAGCGGCCTGCTCCGCGGCGGGCTCACGGTCACTGACGGAGTCATCGGCGCGGTCGACGCGGACCGCGAACTGCCTGTCGGAGCCACCGACATCGACGTGAAGGGCAAGTACCTTCTGCCCGGCATCATCGATCCCCATGTCCACATGGGCATCGGGATCGGCGGCGGTCCCGAGAAGATGGCGCGCGACTTCGGCACCGAGTCGCGGGACGCAGCGGCCGGCGGTGTGACGACGATGATCACGACGACGCTCTTCGGCGCAGGCTCCCGCGGCGAGGCCGCCGAGCTGGCGATCAAGGAGGGCAATAAGCACTCGCTGGTCGACTTCCGGCTCACCTCGGTCATCACGACGCGTGAGCAGCTCAGCGAAGCGGCGGCGATGGTCAAGCTCGGGGTCCGCTCGTACAAGTTCTTCCTCGGCTACAAGGGACCGCAGGCCGAGAGTTTCGGCATGAACTCGGCCGGCATCTCGTGGGACTTCTTCTACCAGGCCTGCGAGGCGCTCGGAGCGGCCGGTGCCAAGGCATTTCCAACGATCCACGCGGAGGATCCCTACGTCCGGGACTTCCTGACGGAGCGCCTGCGCGGATCCGGCGCGAACCGCCAGCTGCAGGCGTGGCTGGAGACAAGCCCGAACATGCTGGAGGTGATGCAGATCTACCCGGCGGCGCTCATCGGTCATGAGGTAGGCACGCCGGTCTATGTCGTACATACGAGCGCCTGGCAGAGCGTGGACCTCGTCCGGGACCTCAAGGACAAGGGTTGGGACATCTATAGCGAGACGATTGCGGCCTTTCTCTACTGGACGGCGCCCGAGGCCGATGCCAAGAGGAAGGGTGCGATCGCGAAGATTCAACCCCCGATCCGGCTCGACCGCGATCGCGACGCCCTGTGGCACGGCGTGAGGGACGGAACGGTGACGAGCATCGGCACTGACTGCCAGATGTATCCGCACGCGACTCGGCAGGGCGACTTCTGGGACGCCCAGGTAGGGCTCGGCCCGGGTATGGGCACCATGCTCCCGGCGATCTACACGGCGGGTGTCCTGAAGGGACGCTGCACGATCGAGGACCTGGCTCGCATCACGAGCGAGAACACGGCCCGGCGGTTCGATCTCTACCCCCAGAAGGGAGCGCTCGTCCCCGGCGCCGATGCGGACATCATCGTCTTTGATCCAAACGCGACGCGGCTCGTCACGGCCGACATGCTCCAGAGTGCGGCCGGTTACTCGCTGTACGAGGGCGAGACGCTGACCGGCTGGCCGGAGAAGGTGTTCGTTCGCGGCCGTCTCCTCGTCGACGGTGGCACCGTCGTTGCCACGGAGCCGGGTGGCCGACACGTGCCGTGATGGACGTTCCTCGACCCACGGTGTTTGCCGGGCGCCCCACGCAGGATCTGTCGCTTTGGCGGAGGAACCCCTCCACCAGGGGCCGGTGACACCATCGCGTGGGGCGGGTGCAGCGGGTGTTGCACTGTCGCTGGCAGCGCTCGCGGCGGCCAGCCTGGCAGCCATCGCCTATTCCGCCAACGCCCCGCTCATTCGGGAAACGTTCGCTCTGACGGAGGTGGAGGTCGGCGGAATCGCCTCCTGCATCTACGCGGGCGCTGCGGTGAGCTCCGTCGTGAGCGGACGGTTGACGGACAGCCTCGGTCCCGGGCGCGTGCTGGCGATCGGGATGATCCTGCTCGCGCTTGGCTGCGCCGTGTCCGCGGTCGCGCCTGGAGCCGGAGTCTTCTTCGGGGGGCTGGCGATCGTCGGGTTGGGATACGGGTCGGTCAACCCACCTAGCAACGTCCTGTCGAACCCGAAGAGTGCGCGCTGGCGTGGGCTGTCCATGAGCGTCAAGCAATCGGGGATCCCGTTCGGCGGGCTCATCGCCGGGATCGTTGTGCCTGCCCTCGCCACCGGTTACGGCTGGCGAGGATCGATGCTCGTGCCGGTCTTCACCTGCGGCGTCTTGGCCCTGGTCAGCGCCGCGGCGCGCCTGGGAAGTCCTGCGCGAGACGAGCAGGACACGCCGCACGGGTTGGGAGTCCTGCTCCGGCTGCCGCGCGCATTCGCGTTCGGGTTCCTGCTTGCGGGGGTCCAGGTCGCGATCTTCGTGTTTCTTGCGCTCTATGTCGTCGATGATCGAGGGATGTCCGCAAGCCGCGCCGGCTCGGCACTGGCCCTGTTGCTGCTGGGCGGGCTCGTCGGGCGACCCACATGGGGGTGGCTATCCGACCGCCTGTATCACGATCGCGTGCGCGTTCTGCAGGTCTCGGCGCTTCTCGCGGCGACCTTTCTCTTCGCGCTCCCGTACGTCAGTGACGGGGCGCTCCCGATCTTCGTCCTGTGCATTGGGTTGTGCTCCGTCGGCTGGAACGGGGTCTATCTGGCGTCCATCTCGGAGGCGATCGGGCCCGGACTCGTCGGCTCGACGACCGGCCGGGCGCTCCTGCTCGTCAACATCGGGGCGGTGCTGATCCCCCCGGCCATCGGATTCCTCGCAGCGCGGACAGGGAGCTGGTCGATCCCCTGGGCGGCTTGCGGGGCACTCAGCCTGACGGGAGCTGCGATCCTCCAGGGGAGTCGCGTCGAAGCAGCTATCACTTCAGTCGTTGCCGGAGGCTCCGATGCTCTCTAGGTTCCTGCTCCCCGACGGCGAGGTCAGCGACGGGGTCCGTGCGGTCCGTCCCGACTTGGAGTTCTCGACCTTCTCCGAGGCGATGTCAGCCAGCGACCTCTCGCCCGTCGAGTTCTACGTGATCCCCTACCTCGGTGGTCCCCCGACCATCGACATCCTGACCCGATTGCCGGGCTTAAGGGTGGTGCAGCTCCTGACAGCTGGAGTTGACTGGATCCTGCCCTCGATCCCTCCCGGTGTCCTCCTCTGCAGGGCCGGAGGCGTGCACGAGGCCAGCGTGGCGGAGCTGGTTCTTGGGGGAATCCTGGCCATGTCGAAGGACATCCCGACGTTCGTCCAGTTGCAGGCGAAGTCGGAATGGGGACACCGCCGCGTCGGCGGGATCCTCGGCCTGCGGGCGATCGTGCTCGGCTACGGCGCGATCGGGAAGGCGACGGCCGACAGGCTAGCCGCCTTCGGTGTCGAGGTTATCGGCATCTCAAGGTCCGGCAGGCCGCCCACGCAGCCGCTCGCCGCGCTGCCGGAGCTGCTTCCGAGCTGCGACATCCTGATCGTCCTCCTGCCTCTCACGGATGAAACCGAGGGGCTTGTCGATGCCGCGATGCTGCGGCTCCTCTCTGACGGGGCTCTGATCGTGAGCGCGGGGCGGGGCGCCGTCGTCGACAATGTCGCGCTGGAAGCTGAGCTGGCGAGCGGCAGGCTTCGGGCAGTGCTCGACGTCATGGTGCCCGAGCCGCTCCCGCCGGACAGCCGGCTGTGGCGCATGCGCAACGTCCTGATCACGCCGCACGTCGGCGGCGACACCGATCTGTTTCCCGGGCTGGCCTCCAAGTTGGTGGTCGCCCAGATGGTCCGGTACCTCGAGGGGTCCGTCCTCGAGCACCAGGTGACCAGCAAGTACTGACGCCCGATCACTTGGGCGCCGGAGGTCGAGGCATGTCGCACACGTACCGGATCAGTGTCATCCCTGGCGACGGGATCGGGCAGGAGGTCACGCCCCAGGCCGTTCGCGTGCTCGAGGCCGCTGCGGCGAAACGCGGCTTCAACCTCGAATTCCAGACAGAGCCGTGGGGGTCCGAGTACTACCTCAAGCACGGCCGGATGATGCCCGAGGATGCGCACGAGACCGTGACCTCCACCGACGCCACCCTGTTCGGCGCTGTCGGGTCGCCGGCGGTGCCGGACTCGATCAGCGCGTGGGGTCTCATCATCACGCTGCGTCAGCAGCTCGACCTCTATCTGAACCTGCGGCCGATCCGTCGCGTTGCCGTGTCCGCGAGCGATCGGTCTGCCGCCGGCGACCGCGCGGTCGACATGCTCATCGTTCGCGAGAACACCGAGGGCGAGTACATCC
Source organism: uncultured Chloroflexia bacterium (assembly GCA_963801445.1). GTDB lineage: Bacteria > Chloroflexota > Limnocylindria > Limnocylindrales > CSP1-4 > CTSoil-043. The sequence continues at coordinate 405,081 of CAWDEW010000009.1, forward strand.
GCGCCGGGGGCCGTCTGTTCGTCGGGACCGACCATGAGATTGCGACTCAGGTGTCGATCTTCACGGCACGCGGGATCGCGCGAGCCGTGGACCAGGCGTTCGAGATGGTCCGCAAGGGCGGGCTCTTGACCAGCGTCACGAAGTCAAACGCACTTCCCGAGACGCTGGGTCTTTGGGACGACGTGGTCGAGCGGGTCGCTGCGCGGCACCCGGCGATCCGGTGGGAGCGGATGCACGTCGATGCCGTGGCGTACCAGATGGTCCGCGCGCCCGAACGTTTCGACGTTCTCGTGGCGTCGAACCTGTTCGGCGACATCCTGAGCGACCTCGGCGCTGGGCTGCAGGGGAGCCTTGGTCTCGCGGCCAGCGCCAATATCAACCCAGAACGCAAGATCGGGATCTTCGAGCCGGTTCATGGGAGCGCGCCCGATATCGCGTTCAAGGGGATCGCCAACCCGATCGGCGCCATCAGGTCAGCGGCGATGCTGCTCGAGTTCGTCGGTGAACCGGCCGCCGCCGAGGATATCCAGCAGGCGGTCGATGCCGCGCTCGCAGCCGGCGTCGGGACTGCGGATCTCGGGGGCTCCTGTACGACATCCGAAACGGGCGACGAGATCGTCGGGCGGCTCACGACATCGGGAGCAGGATGACCGTGATGTCGTTACGAGTGCGACCCGGCGATCTGCTGTTCGATCTCGCGCGCGGCCGCCATCACCTGTTTGGCGAACCGAGCTCCAGGATTGCCGCCCAAACGAGCGATCGGGCCAGACACGGTCACGGCCGCGACGACCCCGGAGTTGCCCAGCACCGGGGCACTCACAGAGGCAACGCCCGGAGCGCGCTGGCCCGCGCTCTCGGCCCAGCCACGGCGCAGCGTCTCGGGGTCGGACCTGAGCACGTGGCCGCCGGAGCCCTTGTCGAGGGGCAGCAAGGCTCCCTCGGGAACGGCCGTTCGGAGCTCGGCCGGCGAATCGATCGAGAGGACGCACAGTCGCTGTTGCCCGCGGCGCACGTAGAGCTGGCTGCTCTCACCTGTCTCCCGCGTCAGGGCGACCAGGATGGGCCGCGCGATCTGGGTCAGCGTGTCCGTCGCGAACCGGCTGCCGGCGATGAGTCGGCCAGCGCCGTCGCGCCGAAGGAACCCATGTGCGTCAAGCGCCGCCACCAGGCGATGCGCCGTCGTGTTCGGCAGACCGACGATCTCGACGAGCTCCTGGAAGGCAAGCGGCTGCTTGTACTCGACGACATCCAAGATGTGCATGGCCTTGTCCAGCACCTTGACGCCGCCGTACTGCCTCGAACTCATGTGGGGCATTCTATTCCACCATGTGGATGCAGTCGTGGAGGCTCCGCCCGTTGGGGGCGCGGCTCACACCGGGGAGGCGAGTCGCTGCGATGCCAGGCGTGAAGGGGCTCCCGAAGGTCCTCATCCTTTCTCTTGGCGGGACCATCTCGTCAGCGCAGGCCCCAGGCACGGGTCTCGCCATGCCGACATTGTCGGCCAGTCAGATCGCAGCATCTGTACCAGGGCTCGGACAGGTCGCGGACCTCGAAGTCGTCGACGTGGCACGGCTCCCCTCATGCGACCTCACCCTCGACCACGCCAGGATCGTGGCGGATCTGGTCGAGGATGCAGAGCAACGCGGCGTCACCGGGGTGGCGGTCACCCAGGGGACCGACACGCTGGAGGAGATGGCGTTCGCTCTTGATCTGCTCATCGCAAGTGACATCCCGGTGGCGCTGACGGGAGCCATGCGCCATTCCGGTCTGGTCGGGAGCGACGGGCCTGTGAACCTCCTGAACGCTGTTCGCACCGTCGCGTCACCCGGTGCCCGCGGCCTGGGCTGCCTGGTCGTGCTCAACGATGAGATCCATTCCGCACGCGCAGTGCGCAAGACGCACACTTCGTCGGTCGCGGCGTTCCAGTCGCCGGCTGTCGGGCCGCTCGGCTGGATCGTCGAGTGTGTCCCGCACCTTCGCGCCAGGCCGCATCCGCGGGTCGTCGTGCGCCCGCCACGTGGCACGGGGGTCGCGCTTCCCCCGGTCGTCAAGATCGCGATCGACGACGACGGTTGGTGGATCACGCGCATCCGGGAGATCGGTGCCCCCGGTCTCGTGATCGAGGGGATGGGAGGTGGCCACATCCCGGGCTGGCTCTGCGAGGAGGTCGGGAAGCTGGCACATTCGATCCCCGTGCTCCTGACGAGCCGTACGGGAGGCGGTGAGGTGCTGACCTCGACCTACGGAGGCTTCAGCGGCTCCGAGGTGACGCTCATCAAGGCCGGCCTCATCCCCTGCGGATCGTTGGACTCGCTCAAGGCCCGAATCCTGCTGGGCCTCCTCCTCGCGGAGGGGGCGTCGCGCGGCCGGATCGAATCCGTCGTCGCGACGCTCGGGTCTCCGACACGCCATGAGCTGACCGGCGGGCCGGCGCGCGGAGGTCCGCCGTCCGACTAGCAAGTCCCCTGCCTGTCGAACCTGTTGTCGAACGCCGTGCGCCGAAGGAGTTGAGAGCCGTGACTGACGGAGCCGTTGACCTCGTGATCTCGGGTGGAACGGTCGTCACCGATACGTGGTCGGGGCCGGCAACTGTCCTGGTCAACGACGGCCGGATCCTTGGGGTGGTTGATGCCGGGGTGCCCCACGAGCGGATCCGCGCGCGACGAACCATCAACGCTTTCGGCAAGCTGGTGATCCCCGGAGGTGTCGACCCCCACTGCCACATCGGCTTGAAGCTCGGGGCGTACACGACGCTCGACGACTACACGTCGGCCAGCCTCGCGGCGTTGGCGGGTGGGACCACTACGGTCGTCGACTTCGCGATCCCGACTACGGGCCAGGATCCGTTGGACGCCCTGCAGCATCGTCTCGAGGCGGCCGCGTCCTCGCGATGCGACTACGCGATGCACGGGTGCATCAATGCTCCAACCCCGAGCATCCCTGCCACGGTTCGGGCATTCGTCGATGTCGGCGTCCGGACCATCAAGCTGTTCACGACCTACCGCGGCCTGCTGATGATCGACACCGAGACGATCGAGCAGGTGATGGCCGCCCTCGGCGAGGTCTCCGGCCTGACGTATGTGCACGCGGAGTCGAACGAGCTTGTCGAGAGCGCGCAGAGCCTCGCCGAACGCGATGGCCGTATCGGGGCGGCGGGCCATGCCGCGACTCGCCCGATCGCCGCGGAAGAGCGTGCGGTGGCGGATGTCCTGGCTGCGGCCGAACGTGTCAGGGCCGCCGTGTACTTCGTCCATCAGTCGACGCCGGGTGCCGTCGACCTGGTGACGGCGGCTCGCGAGCGCGGGTTGCACGCGTTCTCGGAGTCGTGCCCTCACTATCTCGCGCTGGACGACGGGTGCTATGCGTCCGACCACCCGGAGCGTTGGGTTTGCTGTCCGCCGCTCCGCGATCGGGCCACGGTCGACATGCTGGCGGGACGGCTCCAGATGGGCTTCGTCCATGCGGTTGGCAGCGACAACTGCTGCTACAACTCGGCGCAGAAGGTCGGGCGCGCCGATGACGTCCGGGAGATGCCCAACGGCCTTCCCGGGGTCGAGACTCGCCTGCCCGTCCTCTTCGACCGTTTCGTCACGTCCGGCATGATCGGCCCGGAACAATTCGTCGCGGTGGCAGCGACGAACCCAGCGCGCCTGAACGGGCTCTACCCGCGAAAGGGGACGATCGCTCCCGGGTCAGACGCCGACATCGTGATCTTCGACCCGAGCGACACGAGGGTGGTCTCGGCCGCGGCCCTGCACATGGCGACGGACTACTCGCCGTACGAGGGCCGCTCGGTCACCGGCTGGCCTACAACGGTGGTGGCCCGGGGCCGGGTCGTCATGGACGACGGTCGCCTCATCGATCCCGGTCCCGTCGGCGAGTTCCTTGCCGCCGGGCCGATCCGTCTCGGCCAGGCCGGCGCCGCGCTCAGGCATCCGCCAGCGATGGGCGGGCCGAGGCGGGTCGGCTGATGCGGCACGTGCGCCTGGGCAGCACCGGGCTCAAGGTCTCGAGGGTCGGCCTCGGAACCGCCACCTTCGGGCTGCAGTGCGACGAGCGGACTTCGCATAGCATCCTCGATCGTGCGGCCGAGCTGGGCATCACGTTCATCGACACCGCCGACAAGTACCCGCTCGGCGGCACGACCGCGACGGTGGGGATATCCGAGGAGATCCTCGGCCGCTGGCTCGCCGGACGGCGGGATGACTTCGTGATCGCCACCAAGTTCAACGGCCGGATGGGGCCAAACGCCTGGGACGAAGGCAACAGCCGAAAGCACATCATGTCCGCGGTCGAAGGTTCGCTCCGACGCCTGGGCACGGACTACATCGACCTGTACCAGGTGCACCGGCCGGATCCGGCCACGCCGATCGAGGAGACGCTCCAGGCGCTCGACTCCCTCGTTGCCTCTGGCAAGGTTCGCTACGTCGGATGCTCCAACTTCCTGGCCTACCAGATCGCGCTCGCGCTCGGACGGAGCGATCTGCTGCGTCTCGTGCGGTTCGTGTCGGTTCAACCGTGCTACAACCTGCTGTTCCGCCAGTGGGAGCGGGAGACCCTTCCCCTGTGCGAAGAGGAGGGGCTCGCGGTGATCCCCTTCAATGCCCTGGCCGGGGGCCTGCTCACAGGCAAGCATGACCGCAGCCAGGGCCCTGCCGAGGGGACGCGCTTCACGCTTGGAACGGCCGCGACGATGTACCAGACGCGGTATTGGAGGGAGCGCGAGTTCCAGGCGGTCGATGCCCTGACGCAGGTCGCTGCGAAGGTTGGGTTAACGCTCCCGACGCTGGCAGTCGCCTGGGTCCTCGGGAATCCAGTCGTGACCGCGCCGATCCTTGGAGCTAGCCGCCCGAGCCAGCTTGACGCGACGGTCGCCGCAGCGGATCTCTCGCTCGACGCCGAAATCGTCCGCGCCATGAACAATCTGACCGCCGAGTTTCGTCTCGGCGATGCCCTTGAATGACGCACGGTGCTGGCGGCTCTGCCGGCCCACGAGCATCGGGCGTGAAGCCCTGGCCTGATCCACTGGAAATCCCCGCGAAGTTGTTACGAGGGAGTAACCGATGCTCGATCTGGCGGTCGTAGGCGGCACGGTGGTCACCGGCAGCTCGTCCGTGAAGGCAGACCTAGGGATCCGCGATGGCCGAGTCGTGGCCATCACCGCGCCCGGTGATCTGCCCGGAGATGCGGCCGAGCGGCTCGACGCCCAGGGGATGTTCGTGCTCCCGGGTGGCATCGACGCACACGTCCACTTCAACCTGAACGTGACGGACGCGATGCGCGCCCAGTCCGCGATCGACGGCTCACGCGCGGCGGCGTTCGGTGGGACGACGACCTTCATGGATTTCGCCTTCCAGGGCGGCGACGGGGGCGTGGTCGAGTCCATCGAGCGCAAGCAGGGCGAGCTGCGGGCGCAGCGACCCCACGTCGACTACGCGCTGCACCTGATGGTGACCGGCGAGGTCTCCTTCCGCGCCATGGACGAGATCCCCGAGGCGGTCTCGGGCGGGGTCTCCTCCTTCAAGATGTTCACAACCTTCTCCGCCGGCTCGGCATCGGGGGACCTGTTCTCGGACGATGGTCGGATCTGGGGCGTCATGGAGCGCGCCGGCCGTTCGGGGGGCATCGTGCAGGTGCACTGCGAGGACAACTGCATCATCGACTACAACGTCCGGCGGCTCTACGGCGAGGAGAGACCGGATGGCCGCAATATCGCCATTGCCCGGCCGCCCCTGGCGGAGGAAGCGGCGATCCGGCGGATGATCGTCCTCTCGAACCGAAGTGGCTGCCCGCTGTACGTGGTGCACGCTTCCTCTGCATGGGGCGTCGCGGCGATCCAGGAGGCTCGGGCTCGCCACCTGCCGGTCTTCGGAGAGGTCCTGCACAACTACCTCGCCTTCACCTCCGCCAACTACGCCGCCGACGAAGGCCTGCTCTACCACAACTACCCGCCGCTCAAGTCCCCCGAGGACCAGGCCGCGCTCTGGAGCGGGCTCGCGGGCGGTGATCTCGACACGGTCGCGTCCGACGACTTCACGATCCCGAGGGCAGCGAAGATGGCCGGCCGGTTCGTGGACAACGTCTCTGGCGGCCACAACGGCATCGAGACGCGCATGAACGTCCTGTTCTCCGAGGGCGTCTCCAGCGGCAGGCTCACGCTGCAGCGATACGCCCAGCTGTCCGCGGAGAACCCGGCCAAGCTGTTCGGCATCTATCCGCGCAAGGGCACGATCGCGATCGGGAGCGACGCCGACCTCGCCGTGATCGACCCGACTGCCCGCGAGACGATCCGCCTCGACCAGCTGCACTCGGCGTGCGACTACAGCCTGTGGGATGGCTGGGAGCTGCACGGAATGGTCCGGGCGACCGTCCTGCGCGGCGCCGTTCTGGTCCGCGATGGCGAATGGGTGGGCCCCGAGGGGACCGGTCAGTTCGTCCCGGCAACCTCCACCACGGCGCCGTGACGCGTCCCGAGGAGACGAGAGGATGCACATGCAGATAACGGTTGTCGGCGCCGGCCGGATTGGGGCCGGGATCGGGCTAGGCTTCGCGGGTCACGGTGCGACCGTGACATACCTCGTCCGTGATGCGGCCCGCGCGGAGAGCCAGATCCGCGCTCTGGCCGGGGAGCTGGTTGAGATCGGGCCACCGGCGTGGGCCTCCTCCCACCCGGCGGCCTGGTCTCTCGAGACGTCGATCGCGCGCCTGCCCCCGAGCGACCTGATCATCGAGTCGGTGCCAGAGGACATACGCGTCAAGGTTCCGCTGCTCGGCGAGCTCTCCCGGGCGCAGCCCGGCGCGATCCTGTGCTCCAACACCTCCTCGCTCCCGATCACCGCCCTGGCCGCCGAGGTGTCGTCGCCCGAGCGCGTCGCCGGCATGCACTTCTTCTACCCGGCCCCGCTGATGCCCCTCACTGAGCTGGTTCCAGGCGAGCGGACGAGCCCTGCCACGCTCGACGCGTGCGAGAAGATCCTGCGCGATCACGGCAAGACGCCGATCCGCCTTCGTACCGACAACCCTGGCTTCGTCTGGAATCGCCTGACGGTCGCGGTCCTGCGAGAGGCGAAGGCCCTGGTCGAGTCTGGGCTGATCAGCCCACGCGACATGGATCTCGTCATGGAGCAGGGTCTGGCCCGGCGGTGGTCGTTGACCGGGCCGTTCGCCTCCGCGATTCTCGGTGGGGTCGGCACGTTCGAAACGGTCGGACGGAACCTCCTCCGGCTGCTGTCGACGGCGCCTGACCTCGAAGGGCTTGCGCGCGTGCTCGATGGCTACGTACCTGACCCGGAGGCTCTCGCCCGCTGGCGAAACGATGAGTTGAACGCTCGGGACCGCGCGGCCCAGACGAGGGGACCTGCCCCGGGGCGTTGACCCCGTGCGTTGTCCTCGGGATGCTCCTGCACCAGGGTGGTCTTTCGGAGGAACGATCGTGCTCGTCGAGCCCAGATTGGCCGTGCGCGATGCGTCGAGTCAGGCGCGTGTGACCAGTCGGTCCGTCGCGATCGCCAGCGGCCTCCAGTCGACAAGCCACGGCCGACTCTGGCCACCGGAAGAGGTGAGCAGATGCCCAGGGTGACGATGCCCCAGCTCGGAGAAGGCGTAGCCGAGGGGACCATCGGCAGGTGGCTGAAGAAGCCAGGCGACAAGGTTGCGAGGGACGAGCCGCTCCTCGAGATCAACACTGACAAGGTGAACGCCGAAGTGCCGTCGCCGTTTGAGGGCGTCCTGACCGCGATCCTCGTCGGAGAGGGTGAGACGGTCGCGCAGGGCACCGAGATCGCGGTGATCGGATCTGCCGACGAGACAGCCGCGCCGGATCCAGCGGTCCACGTGCCTACCCCAGCCTCTCAGCCTGCAGCGGCTTCGTCTCCCGCCGCCGAGGCTGCTGTCGTCTCGAAATCGGCGACTCCGTCCGCTCCGCCCCCCGGTCCGGGCCCCACGGACGGCGGTCGCCTGCCCAATTCTGGCGCCCGAGGTTCGGATGGCCACGCGCCTGCTAAGCGTGGGGCCCGACCGGTCGTTGCCCCGGTGCCCACGGACGCGAGCCCAGAGGTTGCCGCCAGCATCGGCAGCCGAATGACACCGGCCGCACGAAGGCTCATTCGAGAGCACGACCTCGCTGGATCCCCGATCGTCGGGACGGGAATGGCCGGCCGGATCACGAGCGACGACGTAGCCAGGCATGTCGCGAACTTCGGCCGCGGGGCTCAGGTCGGCGGGCTTGATGAGGCCGCGCAGGGCAGTGCCGCTGCGATAGGGGAGCTTGCATCCGGGCTGCCGGGGTCCGGTACAGAACCTGCGCCATCAGCGATCGGCCCGAACAGACCCGTGCCAGCGGGATCCTCGGCGGACGCATCCCAGATCGGCCGACCCAGGTCGGACAACTTCCCGGTCACCGTCGACGAAGCGCTCGTCCCGACGTCCCGCATGCGCCGGGAGGTCGCTGTCCGGATGGGCCGCGTCCTCGCGGTGCCCCACGCCTACGTCCAGATGGAGGTCGATTCCACGAGCCTCGTCGGGTTCTGGGAGGCGAACCAGGCCGCCTACCGAGTGCGGGAGGGGATCGGCCTCTCATTCGTCCCGTTCGTCGTCAAGGCAGCCACGGAGGCGCTGCGGCGACATCCGCGCATGAACGCCCACTGGACCGACGAAGGGCTGCTCGTCAAGCGCAGGATCGATGTCGGCGTAACGATCGCGGCCGATGACGGTCAGGCGGTCCCCGTCATCCGCAACGTTGCGGGTCTGTCGATCAACGGCATCAACCGAGCTCTCGCCGACCTCAGCGCGCGAGCGGCTGAGAACAGGCCTCGCGCCAACGAGGTCGGGGACGGGACGTTCACGATCCACAATACGGGTTGGCTCGGATCGGACATCACATTGCCGACCATCAACGTCCCCGAAGTCACGGTCCTGACCATGGAAGCGATCCGGAAACGCCCGGTCATTGTCGAGACTCGCGACGGTGATGTCATCGCCATCCGGTCAATGATGAACATGGTCGTCGCCTTCGACCATCGGGCCAACGACGGCGCTGGAGCGGCAGCGTTCTTGCGCGACGTCAAGGATTGGCTGGAGGCGGTCGGCCCGCGCACCTCGATCTACTGACGGGACGGGTGCGGGGTCGGGCCTCAGCTCTTGGGACTCCTGGACAGGGTGGTCCCCGCTACTGGGCTTCTCCCTGCCGCTGCTCAAGGAGCTGGAGCGTGAGCTCGGCTTGTCCGAGATGCTCTCGGCTGTGCTCGATGCTGTGGAGCAGCCACCAGATGCCCTCGTGCTGGTGACGAGGGCGAGTGACCAGCGAGGTCAGGCGCGAGTTGTCCACTCTGGCCAGGTACTCATCCACCTCATGCTCGAGCGCGTCGATCAGGCGGAGAAGGGTTCCGGCATCGGAGACGCGGAACTCGAACTGCGCCTCTCGATCGCGCGTGATCTCGACGTCGGCGAGGGCCGCAAGCAGGTAGCGCTCAGCGTCCATGGCGTGGGCGATGAGCGCGGCGATCGAGTTCGTTCCCGGACCGGGTCGCCAGTTGAGCCCGTCGGCTCCTGGCTGTTTCGCGATCCGACGCATCTGATCGTGGCCGTCATGAAGCAGGAAGGTGGCCGTTGCCACCAACCCTCTGGTCGTCAGCTCACCCACGTCGTCTCCATCTCTGACCTAGGGTTGTTGGAAGGTCGAAGGCTCACACGGCGGGCGGGGGACCGGCACCTCGGGCGGTTGTCGCCTGCTGCTCCCAGGGTGGTGCCCAGGTGCCCGGCGAATGAGCGATTGTCGACGGCCGAGCCGCTTCCGCGAAGCGCAGGTCAATGGCGAGCAGCGCGGCTTCGACGATGTGGTCGCGATCGATCCCGACAAAGGCGTAGAGGTCGGGGATGGTACCTGACTGTCCGAACACATCCACCCCGAGCGGGACGACCGGCGAGCCGAAGGCGGAACCAACGAAGGCCAGCGCATGGGACGCAGCGTCCGCCACGGTCACGATCGGTGCGCCCCGTTCCGCCAGCGGGATCAAGGTGCCGAGATGCGGCAGGTCGTCCGGCCAGCCGTTCCGGATCGCCGCGAGGCGTCGCTCATGCAGCTCTGCGGCCAGTCGCTCCTGCGATGTGACGACGATCAGGTTGGCGGCAACTTCCTCGCGCACGAGCCAGCGCACGGCCTGGATCGCTTCGGGAATCACGGCACCGACAGCCATGATGTTCACGATCGGCGCGTCGTCGGGCAGGTCGGGGGCCAGCTCCCGGGCTTCGATGAGTCGGTACCCGCCGGCCAGGACCTGCGAACGCCACTCAGCGCCGCCGAGACGCGCGACCAGCGGCGCCACGAGGTCCTGGTCAATCTCGCGCGTGGTCAGCCGGAGATACGTCGAGAAGCCCTTCGATGGTTCGCTGCAGCCCCGGATCCCCTCAAGCAGGCACCATTCGACCTCTTGCCCGAACGCGGGTTCGTACATCCGCAGGTTCGGCAGCTCGATGCCAATGGAGGGAGTGACCGACGACTGGTGCGCCCCGCCCTCCGATGCGAGCGTTACACCCGACGGGGTGCCGGCCACGATAAACCGGGAGCCCGCGCCCAGGGCGTAGATGAGCGCGTCGAGTCCACGGCTCACGAACGAGTCGTAGACCGTTCCGATCGGGATGAGCGGATCGCCGAGCAGCTCCCTGGCCAGACCTGCCTGGCCGAGCCAGAGGAACAGGTTCATCTCGCTGATCCCGAACTCGATATGCCGTCCTTGCGGCGAGGGCTCCCACCGAAGGAGCTGGTGCTCCCTCGCCCGCCCTGGTGAGCGCGCCTCGAGCGCGAAGACTCCCACCCGGTTGATCCAGCCGCCCAGATTTGTCGAGATCGAGACGTCCGGCGACGCCGTCACTACTCGATCGACCAGATGCGTGCGGGCGAGGGCGGCGACCGCATCCCCGAACACATGTTGTGTGCTGGTCTTGGTCCCGACCCGGAGATCCAGTGTCGGCGGCACGGGTGCGCCTGGGTCGACCGGCCGTCGCCAGAGAGCGCGTTCAGCTCGCAGCCGCCCCCCGCGTTCCGAGCAGAGGCGCTCTTCGGGCGATCCCGCCGGGAACCGTGCCCACGGGTCGGCCGGGTCGACTCCAAGCGTTGTGGCGAGCCCGCCGATCTGCTCCGCCGTCAGCATCGCGGAATGGTTCAGGGCGTCGCCGGCGAATGGCAGACGCCAGCCCTTTATCGTGTAGGCGAAGACGATCGTCGTACGAGTGGGATCGCGATCGGCCGCGTCCAGCGCGGCCGCGAGCTCGGCCTGGTCGTGACCACCGAGGTCTCCAAGCAGGTCGGGCAGCCGGTCATCGGGCACCTCGGCGAGCGTTGCCGCCATGGCGTCGCGCTCGAGCCGGGCCGTCCTCTCGATCAGCTCGCTGCGCACTTCGTCACCGCGGCGCCGGATCAGGCCCTGGTACTCGAGGTTGTCCATGTCATCGATGCGCCGTCGCAGCGTCTCGCCACCTGGACGGTCGAATACAGCCTGCAACCGGCGCCCGTACTTCGCTTCGAGGACGTTCCATCCCGCGGCCGCGAACATCCCCTTCACGTTCGCGATCTTGATGCCCGGCACAATACGGTCGAGGCTCTGTCGGTTCAGGTCGACGATCAAGGTGACGTTGCCGAGCCCGCGCAGCGTGTCGTCGAGGATCGCTTCCCACATGCTGCCCTCGTCGAGCTCGGCATCTCCGATCACCGCGACAAACCGACGCTCAGGCCCTGCGCCCGCCGGCTCCTTATGGTGCAGCCGGATGTAGCGATCGGCGAGTGAGGCAAAGAGCGGGGCGATGGCCCCCAAGCCGACGGAACCCATCGAGAAGTCGACCTCGTCCGGGTCCTTCGTCCGGGAGGGGTAGGACTGGAGACCCCCAAACGTCCGGAGCCTGGTCAGGTACGACGCATCGAGGTCGCCGAGCAGATATCGGATGGCGTGATACGCAGGGCTCGCGTGCGGCTTGATTCCCACGAGATCCTCGCCGCGCAGCCACCGAAAGTAGAGCGCCGTGAAGATGGACACGGCGGACGCCGATGACGCCTGGTGACCCCCGACCTTCAGTCCGTCCCTGTTGGGACGGACCAGGTTCGCCTCGTGGATCATCCGCACGGCGAGCCACAGGACCCGACTTGCGATGTGATCGAGCACCGTGCCCTGCGGAGGCCGGACCGAATTGGTGGGAGAGGGTTGCTTCGGGCGCGGCATAGTGGTGTATTCTCCACCATACGGTGTGACGAAGTCCACCATGCGGAAAGAGACGAGGAGGAGTAGGCAGGGGCAGCGTCCATCCATCTGGACATCTCCCAGACCCGGTTGGGGTGCGTGGGGGCCCGGACAGACGACTGACACGTCAGCCCCACGGCATGCATTGCGTTCATCCGCGCGGGCGACCTTCGCCAGTCGCATCTGGCAGCTGAGAACTGGAGGCACAGGTGACAGTCAGCAAAGGACATCGCGGAGCGTCGAGATTGGCGGTGATCGGTGCCGCTTCTGCTCTGCTGCTCGCCGCCTGCGGCGGATCAAGCAGCCCCAGCTCGGTCGCGACTGCGGCACCCACAACAGGAGCCACCGGGGCACCCACCGCGGCAGCAAGCACGGGTGGAATCTCCGCAGCCGTCACGGCGCTGGTCGCCCAGTACAAGGGCCTGCCCACCTTCACGGCGCCTGGCTCGGCCATCGATGTCTCGAGCCTCAAGGGCAAGAGCATGTTCCTGATCCCTCTGGTCCCGAACCCGTTCAACCAGAGCATCCAGGACACGATGAAGGCGATCGCCGAGAAGGTCGGGATGAAGTTCACCCTCTACCCCAACCAGGGGCAGGCCTCGCAGTGGGTCCAGGGAATGAACGCGGCGGTGACCGCCCACCCTGACATCATCGTTCTCAACACGGCCCCGGACCCGCGGGTCCTGCAGCCGCAGCTCGCCGCTGCCAAGGCGGCTGGCATCCCGGTGTTGGTGACACACTTCTACGACGATTCGTCGCCGAACCCGCCCGACTGCGACGGTTGTGCGGCTGGCGTGACAGCGTTGGTCACCGCGCCCTTCAACACCGCGGGTAAGGTTGCCGCCAGCTGGATGATCCAGGACTCGGCCGGCCAGGGCCACGTGTTGCTCATCGGTGCCGGCGATATCCTCCCGAGTCCCGCGACCGTCAAGGTCATGCAGGACACGTTCGCGGCGGAATGCCCGGCCTGCAAGGTCACGGTCATCCAGATCCCGGTCGCCGACTGGAACACAAAGGTTCCGGGCGAAGTGCAGTCGGCGCTCACTGCCGACCCGTCGATCAACTACGTGTATCCGCTGTACGACGCGATGGTTGCCGGTGCGGTCACGGCGGTCCAGACGGTCGGCAAGAGCGACTCTGTCAAGGTCGCCAGCTACAACGGCTCGCCGTACGTGCTCAAGGACATCCAGGACAAGAACATCGCCGTCATGGACGTCGGCGAAGACACCGTCGGCATCGGCTACGCGAACATGGACCAGGCTTTCCGGATCCTCCTCGGGCAGCCGACCGTGCCTGAGCGGACTCCAATCCGCGTCTGGGATAGCACCAACATCAACGAGTCCGGCACCCCGCCGACGGTGGGCACCGGGTACGGCGATGCCCTGTCACAGGGCTTCCTCCACCTCTGGGGTCTCCAATAGCATCCGCCTAACGACTCGATCCAGTTTCGATCCCGGCACGAAGGAGCCGACGTGAACGAAGTGCCAGCCGCCCTTGAACTACAGGGTCTGACCAAGGCCTTCGGCGGTGCGCTGGCGCTGGATCGAGTCGACCTGACCGTTCTCCCCGGGGAGGTCCATGCGCTGCTCGGGGAGAACGGGTCAGGCAAGTCCACGCTCATCAAGATCCTGGCTGGCTACCACGCACCCGACGCCGGGACGCTGAGGGTGCACGGCCGCGAAGTCAGACTCCCACTTCGGGTTGGCGAGTATCGGCAGCTCGGGTTCGAGTTCGTCCACCAGGATCTCGGCCTCGTGTCGACCCTGAGCGTGGCCGAGAACCTCTTCTTGGCCACGATCGCCAACCCGAAGAACCCCGCGTTCTTCTCGTGGCAACGCGCGACGAACGAGGCGGAGCAGATCTTCGCCCGGTATGGCTTGACGATCGACCCACGGGCCCAGATAGACGAGATCCGCCCCGTGGAGCGGGCAATGGTCGCCATCGTGCGAGCGGTGGAAGGGCTGCGAGCCGGGCATCACGAGGCACGGCCTCAGACACTCCTCGTCCTCGACGAGCCCACGGTCTTCTTGCCCCGAAGCGAGGTGTCGCTGCTGTTTGACCTCATCCGGGGTCTCGCTTCGTCCGGTTCGAGCGTGCTGTTCGTCTCCCATGACCTGGACGAAGTCCTGCAGATCTCCGACCGGATCACGGTCCTTCGTGACGGAAAGGTTGCCGGGACGGTCGTGACAGGCGACACGACACACGGGCAGCTCGTTGAGCTCATCATCGGCCACAACCTCGAGCCGCTCGTCGGCGGAGACCACGGCGCCGTGTCAGACCGGCCCGTCGTCCTACATGTGCGCAACCTGGCTTCGAAGCGGCTGGGCGACGTCTCGTTCGAGCTGCACGAAGGGGAGGTGCTCGGCCTGACCGGCCTGGTCGGATCCGGTTTCGAGGACGTCATCTACGCTCTGTACGGCGCCCTACCGGCGACCGAGGGGTGGATGACGCTGGACACCGAGCACCTTCCGATCGCCGGGATGCGACCTCACCTTGCCATTGCGCACGGGATTGCCCTTGTTCCGGGCGACCGCCTGCACGATGGGAGCATCCCAAGCCTAACGGCAGGCGAGAACATCAATCTGCCGGTGCTTGGGCGCTACTTCAAGCGGGGACGGCTGCAGCAGAGAGAGCTGGACCATAACGCACACACGCTGATGCTGTCATTCGAGGTGCGGCCTCCCCGCCCGGATCTCGAGTATGGCTCCTTCTCGGGGGGTAACCAGCAGAAGGCCATGATGTCCAAATGGCACCAGACAGCCCCGCGGGTGCTGCTGCTGCACGAACCGACGCAGGGTGTTGATGTCGGAGCGCGCCAGCAGATCTTCAACATCATCCGCAACCAGCCATCCTTTACTGCGACGATCTGCGCCAGCTCGGATTACGAGCAGTTGGCAGCGATCTGCGATCGCGTCGCGGTGGTGGCTCGCGGGCATCTGGCTGGGATCCTCACCGGCGCGGAGGTGACGAAGGAACGGATCGCCGACCTGTGCTTGCGCAGTTCGGCGGGCGAAAGCAACGTCATGCTCAATCGCGGACAAGCTGCCCCACGTGGAGCTCCTGATGAGGTCGCCGAACATGCCAGCAGTCGATGAGAGCCATCCAGCTGTCGACGATGCGGCCTGGAAGGAGCAGCGCGAGGGACGACGGCCTCGGATCACGGGCAGGACGCTCGAAGCTTTGGCGCTTCCCATCGCCTGGCTCTTCGTCTGTGTCGTCTTCGGCTACCTGAGGCCCGACACCTTCCTCTCAACGGCTAACTTCGCCTCGATCCTGGCCTCCCAAGCGGTCCTCGTCTGTGTCGCGCTTGGGCTGATCATCCCGCTTACCGCAGGCGATTACGACCTGTCGGTCGCATCCGTGGTCTCGCTTTCCGCGATCCTGGTTGCAGTCCTGAACGTCAACCTTGGCTGGCCGATCCCACTCGCGATAGCAGCCGCGGTCAGCGCCGGCCTTCTCGTCGGGCTGATCAACGGCATGCTTGTCGTCCTCGTCGGGATCGACAGCTTGATCGCCACGCTGGGCATGGGCACCTTCATCACCGGCCTGGTCCAGTGGATCAGCGGCTCGAACACGATCAGCGGCATCTCCAATGACCTGGTCAAGCCGGTGATCGTATGGCGCTTCCTGGGGATCCCCCTCGAGTTCTACTTCGCGATGATCATCGCCTTCATCGTCTGGTACGTGTTCACTTACACGCCTGTCGGTCGGCGGCTGCTCGTCGTCGGTCGCGGCCGCGACGTCGCCCGGCTGAGCGGCATCAGGGTGAGCACCGTTCGCTGGGGTGCGCTCGCGGTCTCAGCGTTCGTCGCCTCGCTCGGAGGGATCCTCTACGCCGGAACGTCAGGTTCAGCCGGCCCGACATCGGGGCTCGAGCTGCTCCTGCCGGCGTTCGCGGCGGCCTTCCTCGGCGCTACCTCGATCCGCCCGGGTCGGTTCAACGCGTGGGGGACAGTCATCGCGGTCTACTTCCTCGTAACCGGGATCACCGGCCTGCAGCTCCTCGGTGCAGAGTCGTGGGTTCAGGACGTCTTCTACGGAGCCGCCCTCGTCCTTGCCGTCGCCCTCTCCGAGTTGGTCCGCCGGCGCCGCGTGGCACGGGGCGTTGCCTCGTGAGAGCCGGGCTCGACGATCTTCTCGCCCGAGCCCTATGGGAGGCGTGGTGCAATCACCGGGTCGTAGACCTGCCCGACCTCGCCTGGGCCGGCCTGACGGTCGACCGAGCCACGGCGATCGCAAACGAGCTGTACGTTCGCCTTGCTGACACGCCCTCGGGTGCGTGGAAGCTGGGCGGGCTCGATCCGAAGACCCGGACGCTCGCCGGCCTGAGCGCCCCCCTGGTGGCTCCAGTGCCGTCTACGGGTCTCAGCGTTGGGGTGTCGGAGATGACGCTCTCGCTTGCCTCGTTCGTCCAGCCACGTCTGGAGGCTGAGGTTGGAGTCGCGATCCGCGACTCGGGGATGCGACTCGTGCCGTGCGTCGAAGTGGCGGACTGCCGGTTCCCGGAGTGGCGGGTGCCATTGGCCGCAGGCCTCGCCGACTTCGGCCTGCAGGGCGCGATGATGTTCGGTCCAGACTACGCTCCGGTCGACGAAGTCCATGTGAGCGTGCGCCACGACGGCCGGCGGGTCGGGTCCGGTCAACTGGCTTGGTCCGAGGCAGTCAGCCGTCTTGGGTTGGTGCCGTCGCGTCAGGACGCTCCACCGGTGTACGTCGCGACCGGGGCGATCACCGCGCAGTTCGATGCGCGACCCGGTCGGTGGGAGTTCGAGTTCAGGGGCCTGACGACCCTGTCCCTTACGCTGTCGTAGTTGCCTCGTGTCTCGCTCGTCGTCGGCACTCGCGCCAACAGCGAGACGCAGATCAGTCTGCCAGCCATCTGAGACGGACCTCCGCGGATCCCGTGGATCCGCACGCTCCGTACCGGGTTCCCGCCGGTGCACGTGCACTCCTCCTGCCGTGCACCGGCGGGAACCCGGGCGCGCTGGACCGCTGAGGCCTCCACCACAGGTACTCCATGACGAGCTCCGGACGGCGCGGCGCTCGGCGGGCGGTCACCCTCGACGCCGTCAACAACGCCTCTGGGGATCACGACCAGTTGCGCGAAGGAACTAGGCCGGGGGCTCGAGGGCCGCGCACGACACGAGGGACGGCGATGGGCGGTCGCGCAGAAGTCGATCCCGGTGGCGATGCCCGCGCTTGGGCAGGAGCGAGCGGCCGCGAGGAATTGACCGGCAGGGTCGCCTTCGTGGCTGGCGGCGGCGGCGAGATAGGCGCTGCCGTTGTGCTGCAGCTCGCGGCCGCAGGGGCGAGCGTCATCGTGGCTGACGTGAACCTCGAGGCCGCCCAACGAGTTATCTCCGGGCTCGATCGCTCGACTTCCAGCCATTCGGCCCTGCGACTCGATATCACGTCGTCGACGGAATGCAGGGAGGCAATCGAAACCACCATTGCGGGCCACGGACGCGTGGACATCCTCGTCAACGCCGCGGGAGTGCAACACATTGCGCCGATTCACGAGTTCCCAGAGGATCAGTGGAATCTTGTGATCCGAGTGAACCTGACCGGACCGTTCCTCCTCATGCGCTGCGCGTTGCCACACATGTACGCTCAAGGATGGGGTCGAGTCGTCAACATCTCGTCCATCCACGGGGTTGTGGCGTCGCCCAATAAGCCGGCGTATGTCGCCGCGAAGCACGGTCTTGTCGGGCTGACCCGAGCTGCCGCGCTCGAGGCGGGCGAACATGGCGTGACGGTGAACGCTGTCTGTCCAGCCTACGTCCGCACCGGGCTCGTCCTTGGGCAGGTCACCGAACTGGCGCGTATTCAAGGCATTCCGGCGTCCGACGTCGAGGATCGAGTCATGCTCGGACCGACTGCGATCAAGCGCTTCATCGAGCCGACCGAGGTAGCCCATCTCGTACGCTTCCTGTGTGCGCCGAGCTCTGGGGCTATCACCGGTGTTGCCCACCTGATCGACGGCGGATGGACCGCCCATTAGCATGCCCTTCGCCTTGAACGCCTATGCACGACTACACGTGCACTGCCGCCCAGGACCCGACGGTTCGCGGGGACGCGGAGATTTCGTCCTGGATCTGGAAGGACGAGTGTCGCCGCGGTGCCATCTCCGATCAAAAGACCGGCTCAATGCGAAAGGAAGACCAAGCCAGGACCGCCGGTCGGGGCTGGATCAGTTAGGGCGTGGGTCGCGAAAGGGAATTGGCCAGGTTCGAGGTGGGCCCGCAGGGTGGTTCGTATCTCAGGTTGGAGCACGACATCAAGGGTCTTGCGGCCTGTCGCCCGCACGGATCAGCGCCCGCTCCGCGTGATACCCGCACCTGACGCGACGGCTGGCGGAGCCGCCTGCGAACGCACTGTTCTTCGCCCGCCCGGCCATCCGGACGTGATCACGGCGACTCCCCGGTCGCGATAGCACCTGCTCGTGACACCGCTCGAGGCTGCAGCCATCGCCCTCGCAGGAGTCGCCGCCGGAGCCATCAACACGATCGTCGGCTCGGGCACGCTCGTGACGTTCCCGATGCTGCTCGCGTTCGGGTTTCCCCCGCTTATAGCGAACGTCAGCAACACCGTCGGGCTCGTATCTGGCTCGGCCAGTGGTGTCTTCGGCTACCGGCGTGAGCTGGCCGGCCAGGGTAGCCGGATCGTGCGACTGGGGATCGCCGCTCTGCTGGGCGCGATCACGGGCGCTGTACTGCTCTTGACGCTGCCGGCAAGCACATTCTCGCGCGTGGTCCCATTCCTCATCCTCTTTGCCAGTGTGCTCATGGCGCTCCAGCCACGCCTGTCTTCATACGTGATACGCCACCGCCCGCACGGCGCGGAGCATCCTCGCGAACTGACGGTCCTGGTGTTTCTCACCACCATCTACGGCGGCTATTTCGGGGCGGCCCAGAGCGTGATCCTCATCGCCCTGCTGGCCGTCTTCGTCCGGGACGACCTCCAGCGCCTCAACGGCCTGAAGAACGTTCTCGCCTTGATCGTTAACGCCGTGGCCGCGCTGGTGTTCATCGCGGTTGCGCCCGTCGACTGGCGGGTTGCCGTCCTCATCGCAGCCGGGTCGATGGTCGGTGGCCAGGCCGGCGCGCTTTTCGGGCGCCGACTGTCGCCACTCATGCTACGGAGCGTCGTTGTGGGCGTCGGGCTGTTCGTCTCGATCCGGCTGCTGCTGGGCTGAGAGGTACCGGGGCATCGGCCGGTTGAGCCGACGGAAGCGGAAGGCCAACGCCCTTCGACAGACAACAGACAGGCACATGATCACGTCGCGGGCGGACCGAACTCGGCGACTTGCGGTCGTCGTCGCTGCAGGGGTGGGTCCCGTCCGCGAGCTCGAGAAGCTCTCACGGGCGCCAAACCCAGTCGCACGGCCACGTACACAATCGACATTGACCATCCCTGGGCGCGCGCGCACGCTGACCACGGGCGGCAGCAGCCCGTGGATGCGCCCCCGAGCGCTGAAGCCGCTCGCCACTGCGCCTCCGGTGCCCGATTGGTAACCAGGGCGGGCGGGCCTTTGGTATAGCGGCCCGCGGGTGCCCGAAAGGACTCAATAGGGGAGCGGGCCCGGCTGCATTACGCCCCGTCCGAGGCCTGGAAACGACATCGTATAACTGAGCCGATTTGGTCGTGCCGCCACTCGGGGACCCACAGCGCTGAGCCGCTCAGGCTTGGGAAGCAGACACTCTACCGACTGAGTTACTCCCGCTCGGCTACACGCTCAACGACAGCGTCTGCTTGAGCGTCGGGGGCCATTCTAGCGCCATAACTGGACCTACAGCGCTCCGACAGCGTCTGCTTGATGGGCCGACGACACCCCCGTCAAACGAACGCCGTTTGCAGTCCGCTCGACTTGGCCCACGTCGTAGAGCCCCCCAGAGAGCCCGATCACAAAGTCGAGGCGCCCGGAGCCCAGCCCTTGCGTGTTGTCACCGTCCAACTCACCGTGCCCTAAGTGAAGTTCCCCGGTGAAGATGAGACTCGGTTCACGCGGCGAGGATCGCGTCGAGTAGGTCCGCGACGTGGGCAAGCGCCGGCACGCTCCCGAAGCCACGGTCGGTGAACGGCGTCCCGTCGAATCGCTCGCCGGGGGTCTGCCAGTCGAGCTCGCCGTGGAGCCGGTGGTAGTTGTGGTAGCCGGCATAGGCGATGACGGCAGCCTCGGCGGCCGCCAGGTCGGCGAGCTGCTGGCGATCGAGGACCTCCGATTGGAGGGTCGCCCAGAAGGCCTCGACCTTGCCGTTCGTCCAGGGCGTGTCGATCTGGGTCCGGATATGCCGGATCGCGAGCTCGGCGAGGCTGCGCTGGAAGCGGCTGAGCATCGAGCGGGTGATGGCCACGAACGGCGTCCCGTTGTCAGTCATGAGCTCGTGGGGCACGCCGCACAGCTCGATCGCCTCCTCGAGCAGGGCGAGGACCCAGATCGCCTCCTTGGTCGGCACGGCCCGGATCCCGAGCAGGAACCGGCTGTGGTCGTCGACGAGGGCGACGAAGTGGCAGGTCCGCGGTCGGCCGGTCGCACCAAGCAGGTAGAACGGGCCCTTGAGATCGATGTGCCAGAGCTCGTTGGCGGCGGTTCGTTCATAGCGCGGGCCGCGCGTCCGGACGTAGCTCGGACGATGGGTGCCCTGACGGGCGAGGAGCCGGTCGACCTGGCCATGGCCCAGCGGCCAGACGCCCCGTCGGCGGAACTCGGCGGCGATCCGCCGGCTGTTCCAGTAGGTCAGGAGGCGGACCGTGAGGATGAGCCGCTCGAGGGCCGGCGGCAGCTCGCTCACGCGGCCGACGCGGGGCTGATCGAAGAGCGCCTCGAGCCCGCCCCCCTCGAAGCGGGACCGCCAGCGGAAGAGGCTCGCCCGGCTGCGCCCGGTCTCGGCGCAGATCGTTGCCAGTGGCTCACCGTCGGCCCAACGTCGAAGCGCGGCCCGGCGACGCCGCACGACGACCGCTTGATCGCGTCCGCCGACGTCCTCAGGTGGCCGCCCACCCTGGGTCGCCACGAACAGGAACCCCGGTCCCTCCTGGTAGTGGTTCCGCCGCGGCAGCCGCCGCGGGTTCGCATACGTCCGAGACTGGACCTCCGGCATCTGTGCCCTCCTCGAGGGGCACCGTAGCCAGTCTCATCTTCACCGGGGAACTTCACTTAGCCCTTCAGCCAGGAATAGCTCATCCGTCCCACGAACAGGATCACGCCCGCGGCCTTGGTCCTGGAGGACAAACAGGAGTGGCAGATGACCATGTGTGCCGCGGCGCCGCCACGCCATCCCCCTGGTCAGGCCCACGCCGCATGCTTCACCCTCTTCCCAACGTGTCGCGGATCACCTAACGTGCACGCGCAAGCCCGCACGGTGGGCACGGAATTCCTGCAAGACACGATTGCTCCAACTCACGGACTCCCGCGAGACAGTCGGTCAAGGGTCGCGGGTGCCGGCGAGCACAGAGGAGCGGTTCTCCATGTATGGCGACAAGGCGCTGACCTGCGCGGATTGCAGCCAGGACTTCGTTTTCACAGCGAGTGAGCAAGAGTTCTACGCATCCCGAGGCTTCACGGAGCCGCGCCGCTGTCCGGCCTGCCGCGCAAGCCGCAAGGCAGCCCGCGGCGACACCGGCGGCAGCAGCGGCTACGGCGGCAGCGGCGGCTACGGTGGCAGTGGTGGTGGCGGGTATTCCCGCGGTCCCCGCGAGATGTTCACCGCGACCTGCTCCAACTGCGGCAAGGAGGCCTCGGTCCCCTTCCGCCCCACGAGCGGCAAGCCCGTCTACTGCAGCGACTGCTTCACCCTCCGACGCGCCTGAGCGCCGGCGCGAGAGCGCAGCACTGAGGGGCCTCCGGTACGCCGGAGGCCTTTCGCTTCTCGGGACAGCGCGTCGGGCCGGGGGGCGCTCCTGCGACGGCGAAGCTCCGGCCTCACCCGCGACCACGCCCTATCGTCCCGATCAGGAGGCACGCCCGGCGATGGACACAACCGCCTTGTCGTGGCGGGCGTGTTCCTGGCCGTCCTCGTGTACGACGGCGCGGCGCGGCGGCGGCTCGAGGGACTGGTCGCGCTGCCGGTGATCTTGAGCGGCCTGAGTGGCCTGATCGTCATCCTCCTGCTCTTCAGCCTCTGGCATGCGTCAGTCGCGCTGGGCGTGCGGCTCACCCTGGCGTTCTTCGCGATCACAACGGTCACGTCCTGGATCTTTGAGGAGATTGGGGTGGCCACGGGGCTCGTCTACGGCCCGTACCACTACACCGGGACGCTCGGCCCCTGGTTCGGCTCGGTCCCGGTGCTCATCCCCCTCGCCTGGTTCATGCTGGTCTACCCGAGTTACGTCGTGGCCAACCTGATCGTGCACAGATGGCCCGTCGGCACGCCCGGGGGCCGCGGCCGCCTCGTCCGTCTGGCCCTCGTCGGCGCCCTGGTGATGACCGCCTGGGATCTCGTGGTTGATCCCATCCTCTCCGGTCCGACCGTTGGCGCCTGGGTATGGGAGCGCGGTGGTCCCTACTACGGAGTCCCGATCCAGAACTACGTCGGCTGGATCGTGACCACCTTCACCGTCTATCTCCTGTACCGCACCGTGGAGCAACGCTGGACGCTCCAGCCGGTGGAGCCGCTCTCCCTCGGTCCAAGCGAGATGTTGTCCTCGCCCGCGCGGCGATGATCTCCGCGAGCCCGGTTCCGGTCCAACGGGTACGATCAAGTCAATGGTGTTCGGGAGCGCCGCCAGCCGAACGGGACATGAGATTGGGCTGGAGGGCCAAGATACGCATGGTCCTCGCTCCGCACGTCGACGGCGATCCCTCTTGGGGCTCGGCCAGATCACGCCTAAAGGGGGCCTCCATCGGGCGCCTCGTCGACTCGCTGTCCTCGTGCGGTGACCCCTCAGATGGCGACACACACGCCCACGCGTAGAGGCTTTGGCGGCCCGGACTCGCAAGCTCGCCTACCCCCCACCACCCGCGTCTCGCCCGGCCTGATTGGAGGCGAGGACGGCGCCGTTCCCCTCCGCCCGTGGGCTGTCCCCGCCAGCGTCGTCGACGTGCGCACCAGCAGCGACCCCCTCCCAGAACTCGACAGCGGCCCGCTCGTAGAGGAGGCCCATGGGCAGGGTTACACCTCGCCAATGCTCGACGGTGCGCGCCGCCGAGTCCGATCCGTTGAGCCCGCGCTCGCCGCGCCGGTCGTCCTCGTAGCGGGCGAAGGCAGCGCGATGGATCGCGAGCTGCGCAATCGCAAGGGCCCGGCGGTCGTCCGCTGACCCCAGATCCGCGAAGAAGAGCTGGAGCAGGCCGGCATCGCGCAGCTCGGTCGACTCCTGGGAGGGCTTCGCGAGCCATCCCCGGATCGCAGCACGGCCGCCGTCGGTGATGGTGAAGAGCCGCCGCCGCCGTCCCTCCGCTTCGCGTTCTTCGGTCAACAGCCCCAGCTCAACCAGGCGCGCCGGCTCCTTGTACAGGAGGGCGTGGGGGAACGACCAGAAGTGGCCGATGGTCGCGGCCACGTGGCGCTTGAGCTCGTAGGGCGTGGATGGACCCTCTCGCTCGATGAGGCCGAGCACGAGGTACGACGTCGAGGTGAGGTGGGCGAGCGGCGTGGCTGCGGTGTCGATTGACATATAGTCCACAACATACCATGCTACTGCAACGGTCCCGCGGAGATCATTGCGCAGGTCGAGTGTTCCCCGCGCGGACGTGTCGCACCCGGCTGAGCCCGTGCAGGCGGCAGACCTTCAGGAGGAACAATCCGTGGCCACCGCCGCCAAAGCCAAGCCCATCCGCGCCTCGAAGTCGACCCGGCGCGCCACCGCCACCCCGATCGCGAAGAAGGTCCGCCCGCTGGGCGACAAGGTGGTCGTTCAGCCGACTCCACGCGAAGAGACGACGAAGAGCGGCATCGTCATCCCGGACACCGCGAAGGAGAAGCCCCAGGAGGGCAAGATCCTGGCGGTCGGCCCAGGTCGCGTCCTCGACGACGGCAAGCGCGAACACATGGACCTCCTGCCGGGCGACACGGTCCTCTACGCGAAGTACGCCGGCACCGAATTCAAGCTTGACGGCGAGGACCTGCTGATCATCAGCAGCAAGGACGTCCTCGCGGTGGTCGAGAGCCGACCATAGACCAGCTTCGACTCCGGCACTCTCCGGCCATTGCCGGCGAGCCTCCCACGCACCCTGGAAGGACGACTCACGCCATGGCCAAGCAGCTCCTCTTCGACGACATGGCCCGGCGCAGCCTCAAGCGTGGCATCGACCATCTCGCCGACGCCGTCCGTGTCACCCTCGGGCCGAAGGGCCGCAACGTCGTCCTCGACAAGAAGTACGGCGCCCCCACGATCACCAATGACGGGGTGACGATCGCCCGGGAGATCGAGCTCGAGGACCCCTTCGAGAACATGGGTGCGCAGCTCTTGAAGGAAGTCGCCACCAAGACAGACGACGTCGCCGGCGACGGCACCACAACCGCCATCGTCCTTGGCCAGGCGATCGTCGCCGAGGGCCTCCAGAACGTCACCGCCGGGGCCAACCCCATGGGTGTCAAGCGCGGTATCGAGAAGGGCGTCGAGGCGATCGTCGCCGACCTCAAGCGCCAGTCGCGGCCGGTCGACAACCGCGAGCAGATCGCGGCCGTGGCCTCGATCAGCGCCGCCGATCCGGAGGTCGGCACGATCATTGCCGAGGTGATGGACAAGGTCGGCAAGGACGGCGTCATCACCGTCGAGGAGGGCCAGTCACTCGGCCTCGAGACCGAGTACACCGAAGGCATGCAGTTCGACCGCGGCTACCTCTCAGCGTACTTCGTCACCAACGCAGATCGCATGGAAGCCGTTCTCGAGAACCCGTTGATCCTGATCACCGACAAGCGGATCTCGAACGTCAAGGACATGCTCCCGGCGCTCGAGAAGGCCGTCGACCAGGGCAAGCCGATGCTCGTCATCGCCGAAGATGTCGATGGCGAGGCCCTTGCGACCCTGGTCGTGAACAAGCTCCGGGGCACCGTGTCGGTGCTCGCCGCGAAGGCCCCCGGCTTCGGTGATCGGCGTAAAGAGACCCTGCGCGACATCGCCGTCCTGACCGGCGGGACGGTGATCAGCGAGGAGATCGGGCGCAAGCTCGAGTCGGTCACCACCGAAGACTTCGGCCAGGCCCGCCGCGTCGTGGCGACCAAGGACGACACCACGATCGTGGACGGCGCGGGCTCCCCGGAGCAGATCAAGGCCCGGATGAGCCAGATCAAGGCCCAGATCGAGGACACGACCAGCGATTACGACAAGGAGAAGCTCCAGGAGCGCCTGGCCAAGCTGGCCGGCGGGGTGGCGGTCATCAAAGTCGGCGCGGCCACCGAGGTCGAGCTCAAGGAGAAGAAGCACCGCATCGAAGACGCACTCTCGACCACCCGGGCAGCGGTCGAAGAGGGCCTCGTCGCGGGCGGCGGCGTGGCCCTGCTCCAGGCCATCCCGGCGCTCGAGCTGGTCGAGCTCGTGGGCGACGAGGCGGTCGGCCTCGGCATCCTTCGCCGTTCGCTCGAAGGGCCGATCCGCCAGATCGCGGAGAACGCCGGCGCGCACGGCGAAGTCATCGTGGAGCACGTCAAGACCTTGCCCGCTGGTCACGGCTTCGACGCCCTCAAGGGCGAGTACGGCGACATGTTCGAGAAGGGCATCGTCGACGCCGCCAAGGTCACGCGATCGGCGCTCCAGAATGCCGCGTCGATCGCGGCGATGGTCCTGACGACGGAGACGCTCATCACGGACATCCCCGAGAAGAGCCAGGCCGTGCCCGCCGGCGGCGGGTATGGCGGGGACATGGACTACTAGAGGACCCCAGCGCGCCCGCTGGGGGCCTCGCCCTCGACGACTTCACGCTCAGGGCGCAGAGAGAGCCGGGTCATCCGCCCGCGGATACCCGGCTCTCTTGTGGAGACGTCGGTGCGCAGTCTCAAGGCTGTCGGGATCGTGCCTACCCCCCGGCCAATGGCGCGGATGATGCCCTGAGGTCGGGGTGCGGACAACAAAGCGCCCGGAGGAACCGGCCGTCCGCCGACTGGCGCGCCGGCAACCGCGATTGCTCGTGATCGTCGATCCGCCGCCGGGTCCGTTGCCAACGGCCTTGCGGTCGTCGGCCCGGTCTCCCGGGACCGCCTCAGGGATTGCTCCCCAAGTCGGTTCGACAGTAAATGTCAGCCCCCTCGGGCAAGATTTAGAATGGACGTTCGAAGTCAATCGCACAAGAGACTTGTCCACCATCTGGCCGCCCGTCTTCAGGAGTTGTCCACCTCCTCCCGGGCGGTGAGCACGGAGCATGGAGGAATCCCGCTCTACGATCGCCGGGCTCCGATTGGCAGCAACGGAGTCGCGACCAGAATCCGCCGAGCGTCGTCTGAGCGTCGCGCGCGCGTGTCCATCGTGTTCGGTTGGCGCAAACCAGGCGACCGGGGTGTGACATTAGGCTGGAGGGATAGGATGTACATGGCCCCCGCTCCGCACGTCGACGGCGATCCCGCTTGGGGTTTGGCCAGATCGCGCCGACCGGGGGCCTCTGCCGCGCGGGCCAGGATCGGCGTGGTTCATTCGGACTCCATCGACCCGTCGCCCGCGACCACCCGGAGGACCAGATGCCTGCTCGGAAGACGAAGGGAAAGGCCGTAGCCGACCCCCGAACCGACCTTCATGCGGCGGAGCTGGCCGCAGTCGAGAATGTTGCGGCGGCCACCGTGGTCGAGGCGGCCGATGGTGCCGCGGACGTGACCCGCGGCGAGGACGCGGCGGCCACGGCCGCCACCTACTCGGCCCTCAGCGAGGCGGCGGCGCAGCGGGGTTCGCGCGACGCGGCCCAGGGCGCAGCGACCCTCTCGATGGCCGAAGAGGTTGCCGCTGGTGGAGAAGTTGCGGCGGCCCTCAGCAGTGCTGAGTTTCGGCGCGGTATGGAGCTTGCTGGCATCGCCGGTCAGGTGCAGGCAGCAGCGGAGCTTCTCCAGGGCGTCCGCCAGCCAACGCTCGCGGCATTTCTCGCCCGCACGAGCCAGCAGCTGCGCATCCTGGCAGCCGGCGCGCTCAGCCGTGCCACCGAAGGCGCCGTTGTTGCGCATGGAGCGGAGCACCTCGCGGGTGAGCTCGCGGCGCTCGCCCTCACCGAGGTGGACCAGGGGCGCGACGAATACGCGAACTCTGCGGCACTTGGGGTCGCGAGCGCCGAGATGGCCGCAGCAGCCGTGCGATCGGCGGCAGCAGGGGCCGCGGAGCTCGCCGCGGCCAAGGCGATGGGCGGCATGGCCGAGGCGCTCGCGAACGACAGCGCCGATCGTCCAGCCGGTGCCCGCGGGGCTGACGAGGGCCCTCCCGGCAAGACCGCGCCACCGGCGACCCCGCGCACGCCAAAGCCGACGATCCGGTCGGCATCCAGGCGTGCGCCCCGCAGACCGAGCAAGGCGACGAAGTAGATCCGCTGGCCGGGTTCAAGGCGTCGTCCCTCGCCTGGAACATGGATCGCGGACCAGCCCCAACGATGAACGCGAGGTTGGGTGGCCAGCCCCAGTCATGCACAGACACGTACACATTCGACATTGACCATGCCCAGGGCGCATGTGCACGCTGACTGCGGGCGGCTGGAGTTCGTCGATGCGTACCCAGGCGCGTCAGCCGCCTGCGACGTACGACGGTTGAATGGGAGGGGAGATCCCACGGCCATGCAGGGCCGGCGTCGGGACGCCTTCTGATCCTTCCGCCACTGGACCGGCCTGCGGCGCCTCTTTGGTTAGTCAGGGCAGGAAGGAGGGTGAGCGGGCCTGGCATGTTATGGCGCTCGTCCGAGGGCCGGAAACGACATCGTATAACTGGGCCGATTTGGTGGTACCGCCACACGGGGACCCACAGCGCTGAGCCGCTCAGGCTTGGGAAGCAGACACTCTACCGACTGAGTTACTCCCGCTCGGCTACACGCTCTACGAGAGCGTCTGCCTGAGAATCGAAGGCCATTCTAGGCCATAGCTGGACCTACAGCGCTCCGACAGCGTCTGCTTGCGCACCGCGTCTGCCGAATCCACAGCGTCTGCTTGCTGACGTGCGCCACCCCGGCGCGAACACGTCAAGGCGTTCCGCATCGATCTCGTGGTGCGCTAGAAGCCGGCCACAGCGCACAGCCAGCGGGGCTGCCAGGTCCGGGGGCTGCCCCGGATCGACACGAGATCAGGGCCAAACGATCTGCGACGTAGATGGATGGCTGCCGCACTCCCCGAACGGGGGTCTCAGTCAATCGCGACGCCTGCCCCCGGGCCGCCTCGCCTGCCAGATCTGCCGCCGCTTCCTCCGAGTCCGCCGTCGTACCAGAAGCCCGATGCCTGCACTGACGGCGATGGCGACCAGCACGACCAGGCCGATCGTCGTGTCCGTCGATCCCGCCGACGCACCCGGGGCGCTTGGCTCCGGGCTGACCGCCGGTCCGGACCCGCCGGACGCAGCGCCCGCGCTGCCTGACGCGACCGGCGTTGGGAGCCCGCCCGGCGCGGGACCGGGTGACACGAGGGCGAAGTCCCCGAAGTCAGTGACGATTGCGAGGAACGCGCTGCCGAAGCCCGCCGGGCTCGTCTTCAGGCGCACCCAACCCGAGCCCGTGTAGCGCTCGACCGTGGCGTCGGTGGTCCCGTCCGGCCCGCGCAGCACGACCGTCGTCATCACGCCCTCGCGGGCCCTCAGCGCGACCCCCGCCTGGTCGACGAGCGTCACCCGGTAGACGTTCCCGGCGATGTGGCCGTCGGCTGGTGGCGCCGGCGGGGCGACCGGCGTGATCGACATGTTGATCGACGCCGACCCCGGAGGCAGGACCAGGTCCCCCACCGACCCGATGATCTGCGCCTGGGGCGGCATTTCGCCGGTCGCCAGGGCGATGAACTGGCTGGCCGCCCCGCTGATGGTGAGGCTCGCGGCTGCTGAGGTCGGATCCCCCGCCCCACGTGGCGGGGGCGTGAGCCAGCGGTAAGGTTGCACGACCACGACCCCGTCGTAGAGCGGCGGCGCGGCGACCGGGGCGAGCCGCTGGACGAGGGCGATCCCCGCGATGCCCGCGACGATCGCAAGGAGCCCGAGGTGGCGATCGCGCATCAGAGCCACCAGGTCGCGAGGTCCGCGAGCGCGTGGGCGACCACCGGGGCGGCGATCCCGCCGGACACGAGGCGAATGCCGCCGAGCAGCAGGCCGACCGCGAGGTCGAGCGGGACGACGTGCCAGCCGTAGAGGGGGACGTGGATCAGGGCGAACGCGGCGCTCGTCAGAACAATCGCGGCGCCGGTCCCGCCGGCTACCCGCAGCGCGTCGAAGAGCGCCCCGCGGAGCATCGCCTCCTCGCCCGCCGCGACGAGGCACGTGACGAGGGCCCACGCCAGCAGGGGGTCGGGTCGGGCGAGGAGCTCGACCGCGGGCCCGGAGCGCAGGAGTGCGGGGAGGGCGACGAGGAGCGCGCCGCCGGTGATCCCCAGGCCGAGCTGCCTGCTCGTCGGCCGCCGGACCACTTCCCGGGACCGGTCAGCCAGGAGCGCAATTCCGAGGAGCGCCACCCCGACGGCAGCGCCGGCCGCGAACGCCGAGAGCGTGCCCCCCGGCGCGAGCCGGGCCCGCAGGAGCGTGACAATGGCCAGGGTCGCCGACAGGCCCGCGGCCCCGACGAGGGCCCGCGCCCGGGTGGTCGACAGGCGTGGACCCGACGTCTGGAGCGCGAGGGGGTCCGCGGCCGCCGTCATCGGGTCAGCGGGACGTCGACGACGTCGCCGGTCGCGTACGTCGCCGGCCACACGAACGCGTAGGTCCGCACCGCCTGCCACTGCCAGATCACGGCGGCCGCCCGGACGTTCTGGCCGAGCATCGCCGGGTCGCCCGAGAAGCGCAGGCCTGCCCCGTTCGGGAGCGACCCCGTCGGGAGGTCGACCGCCCGCGCCGCTTCGGCGATTCCGGGCGCGTCGAGCGTGCCGTGGGCGGCCGCGGCGGGCAGGACGTCGTGGAAGAGCGCCCACGCCGCCGCGAATCCCGACAGCCCTTCCTCGGTGGGCCCGGTCGCGGTCGTGAGGTCCGGCCCCTGGAGTGTGTACTCGGCTGCCGAGGGTGCGGGCCCGTACTCCGAGGCCCCCGGGCCCGGCGTCGCGGCCGGCGCCTCCCGGCTCCAGGCCGCCGCGAGGCGGCCGTAGACGGCCCGGGCGGCCGGGTCGAGCGCTTCGGGCCGGAATCCGCCCGTCGGCCGGTCCGAGGCGAAGATCCCGATCGCGTCGGGGCCCAGGTCGCCTGCGAAGTCGGGGCTGCACTCGGCCATCGTCGTGCCGATGAGGGCCTTGACGCGCAGGCCGCTCGCGAGCATCGCCCGCCGGAACGCGACCCCGTCGGGGATGTGCGAGGCAAGCACGATGACGTCGGGGTGGCGAGCCTTGAGGCCGGCGATGATCGTCGGCCAGTCCGGGGCGGCGAGGTTGTACGACTCCCGGTCCACGACCTGGACCCCGGCTGCGGCTGCCGCCGTGACTGCTGCGTCCGCCACTGAGGCGGCGTAATCGTCGACTGCCGAGACGACCGCGAGCCGCAAGGCTGTGGGTGCGAGGCCGAGGCGTGGCGCGAGCACGCTCGCGGCGAACGCCGCCGAGTTGTCGCCGAGGTTCGTGCCGCTGGCGCCGACCCGGAAGACGAGCGGAAGGCCGCGGCCGGTCAGTCGGTCGGCGACGGCACCGGCCTCCCAGTAGACGAGCCCCGCGGCATTCGCGGCGCTGCTTGCTCCGATCGAGAGGTCGGACGAGTACGCCCCCAGCACCACCGCCACCCCATCGGCGCGGAGCGACGCCATGACGGCGGGCGCGTCGCCCGCGCTCTCGAGGTCGCGCACGTCGAGCTCCACGGGCCGGCCGGCGATCCCGCCATCGGCGTTCACGAGATCGGCCGCGATCCGGACCCCGAGGAGCTCCTGCCCGGCGAGCCCGGCCGCGTTGCCCGAGGTGGGGAACGCCGCGCCCACGCGGATCGGCGACCCGGAGAGAGCGGGAGTGAGAGCCATCCCCGCGGAGGCGACGGGCACGATCGACGGAGCGACGGTACCGAGCGACCCCGTGTTCGGCGAGCAGGCCGCGGCGAGACCACCCGCCCCGAGCGCAACGGCGACGACGATTGCGATGGGCCTGCGACGGCGGGCCGGGGACGTGGTCATCTCACTGCACCGTAAAGACGACCTCGGGCGACCAGACCCGGGGCGAGAACGGTGCGTGGTCGGAAGCGACGAACTCGGCTCGCAGAAGGTAGGTGCCAGGGGTGACCGGCAGGTCCTGCTCGAGCCCGTAGTTCATCGAGACGAGCTGGTTGTCGACGTAGAGGTGGACGTGGCCCCTGTCCGGGGCGAGGTTCGTCGAGGTCACCGGGACGATCGTGGCGTTCACGAGCGACACGACGATGTGGACGGTCCGACCGGTGACGACCGCGCCAGAGGCGGGCGACACGATCGTCACCACGGCAGGCGACGAGGGGCGTGACCCCGCCGGCGACGCCGCGAGGCTGGCGGCCGGGCTCGCGCCGTCCCCGGTCGAGGGCGCGGCCGTCCCTCCGCCCACGGTGCCCGGCGCCTCCGAGGCACCGGGCGAGCCTGACGCCGCCAGCCACGGCGCAGGCGTGCCGGGCGACGCCCCGGCGCACCCGATCGGGAGGAGCAAGGCGGCAGCCAGGGCGGCGAAACGGATGATCCGGTGCATCGGGGTCCTCACGGTTTCACGGGAATGTCGAGGGAGGTGCTGAGCGCTTCGCCGCCCGGCGCCAGACCGGTGATCACGAGGCGGTAGGTGGTCGCGGTGAGCTCGGCGACGGCGACGAAGTGGCCCGCCTCGAGGCGTTGGACCAGGAGCGGCGACACGACGCCCCCAGTGGGACCGATCGCGAGCGTCGCGCTGGCGACCCCGAGCTCGGTCCCCGAGGCATCGAAGAAGGTGGCATGGATCTCGTTCGGGCCGGGCGTGCCCGGGTCGGCGTAGACCTGGACCGTCCGCCCCGCGGTGAGGGGGACCGTGTAGATCGTGGGCAGGCCAGGCACCGCGTTGACCCCGATCGTCGGCCCGGGCGCCGGTGAGGCGCCAGGGAGCGCAGACGGGGAGGCCCCGGGCATACCCGGCATCACCATGGCCGCGGCGTGCACGGTCACGGTGAGCGGGATCTCCACCGAGGCGCCGCCCCGCCGGACCGTGACGGTCACCGTCCAGCTCCCGTCGAGCGAGAGGTTCGCCCCCGTGGCGCCAAAGATGCCGGCGCCCTCGGCGGCGAGGTCGAGCCGGGATGCGCCGAGATCCGACCGGGTGGGCAGGACAAAGCGCAGCGTGACCCCGTCCGCGCTGACCGGTGCCCCGCTGTCGTAGTCGGTGACGGTGGCCCGGAAGGCGTTGAACCCGGTCATGCCGGGGGAGACCTCCAGGCGGATCCGGACCGACGTCCCGTAGTCGTTCCCGGTCACGACCTGGTCCGGGGCGGTCGCTGCAGGCGCCGCCGAGGGCCCCGGGGTCGGGGAGGCCTCGGCGCCCGCGGCGACGACCGGGGCAGGCGGCGCGACGTTGACCAGGGCAGCCGAGAGCAGCACCACGGTGGCCCCGACGAGCAGCTCGGCGGTGCCGGCGCGCCGGAGCCCGACGAGCGATCGACCGGCCGCGTGCACGTGACGGAAGTGGTTCAGGGCCCCGAGGATCGCGAGGACGCCGAGGAGCGCCACCTTGGCCAGGACGAGATGGCCGTAGTCGGTCGTCGCGAGGGCATCGAGCGTGCGGAGCTCGGAGGCGGCGCGCACGAGCCCGGTCCCCGCGACGACCACGATGCCCGCGGTCGCCAGCCGCGAGAAGCGCCGGGCAGCGCGCCCGCTCGCCGGGCTGGGCCGGCGGCCGACGCTGAGGAGGAGCCCGAGGAGCCCGCCCAGCCAGAGCCCGACCGCGAGGACATGGATCGCCTGGAGCGCGATGCTGATCGGCGCGAGCGATCCGGCCGCCGCGTGGCTCGCCAGCACGTCGACGCCCAGGGGTGCCGCGGCGGCGAGGGCGACGCCGGCCAGCCCGACCCGGGTCCCGGTCGCAGGGCGGGCCGCGACGGCGACGGCCAGCCCGGCGAGGAGCATCGCGACCGAGCGACCGATGACGGCACCCGCGAGCGACGTCCCCGGGATCGCGGCGAGCGCGACGCCCGCGTCGGCGATCTCGGCGGCGAGCACGATCACGGTGCCCGTCGCCGGCGACGAGCCAGGCGAGCGGCAGGATGCGCCGGCGCACTGCCGCCGGGAGTGGAGCGACGAACAGGCCGAACGCGGCGGCTCCAAGGAGCCCGATGCACCCGAGGTAGAGCAGCCAGCGCCCGAGCACGGCGAGCGCCGAGGGCCCCGTCGTCCCGTTCGTCTCCGTGGCAGACGGCCCTCCGGGAGCAGGCCCGCCCGGCGCGGCCCCCGACGCGACGGGCTGCGCTCCGACCCCGAAGGCGTACGAGCCCGCCGCCAGGTGCCCATCGACCGCGGAGACCGTCCGCCAGGCGACCGTGTAGACGCCCGCGGACAAGCGGGCGCAGCAGGACGATGAGGGTCAGTGGGTCGCTCGGGCTGGCGGCCGTCGGACCGGCCGTGACCGGCGCGCCGGCCGCGTCGAGCACCTTGATGCTCGAGAGGGCGGGGTCGGGCCGCTCGCCGAAGCTGATCGAGACCTGGGAAGGTGGCGTCGCGAGACTGGCCCCGGGCCCGGGGCTCATCGCCTGGGGCAGGGAGTGACCCGCCACGCTGGACGCGGCGAGCAGCGTCGCGGCGACCACGAGGCCGACCGCGACGCCGCTCGAGCGCAGGCGCATGGGGGAAGCGCTCAGCCCTGAGCCGAGCGCTGCCGGCGCGCGCCGAGCGCGAGGAGCACGCCGATTGCGCCCAGGATCACCCCGAGGCCGCCCACGAGGAGGCCCACGAGGAGCGCGGTCGACGCCGCGTCATGGGCACCGCTCGCGGCGGCCTGCGCGTCCGCGGCGGCAGTGCTGGCCGCCGCGACGGCCGGGTCGGTCGTCGGTGCGGCGACCGCGGGTGCCGGGCTCGCGAGCGCAGCGACCCGGGCGTCCACCCTGTCGAGGCGCGTGGCGATCTCGGCGGCGGTGGGGAGCTTGGCCGGAAACTGGATCGCGGTCGGGTCGACGGCCGAGTCGAACGTCGAGTCGCTCGAGGTCGCCGTCTCGTCGACGGGCGTGCCGTGGATGGCACCGGTCAGGTGGAACGTGTAGTCGCCCGGGGCCGTCGGGACGAGTGGCGCCTCGTAGTCGCCGGGCACGCCGAGCCCGGTGTCGGGGTCGTACTTGTTCTCGAGGTCCATGGCCGGGCTCGCCTGTCCGGCGACGCTGACCACGACCTTGAGGGCGCCATTGTCGAGGTCGACGACGGGCTTGCCCTTCGCGTCCTTGATCACGACCTGGATCGCGTTGAGGTCGCCGACGTAGGTCGGCTCGTGGACCCAGCCGAGCGCGACGCTGTACGAGCCGAAGTCCTTGAGGATGTGGGCCTGGGCGACGCTCGCGAGGGACGTCGCCCCGAGCGCGGCCAACGCGAGGCCGACGCCGACGCGGCGAAGACGATGAACGGACACGAGGATCTCCTGGGTACCGCGGTCGGTCCCGGCCCGGCTCGCGACGCCCACGGCAGGACCGTTGGTGCGCAGAGCGCGGACGCTGGGATCGGAAGCCGGCGCACCCACCCTTGGTGGGCGCAGGCCGGTCGGCTACAGCCCGACAGGCGCCGGAGGAGCCCGACCGGCCAGCCGGCGGCCGGCGACCGACGCTGGCCGGCCGACGGCCCGGGGCCGGCGCGGACGGGCAGAGATCGGTCCGATCCGCGGCCACCGCGAGCGGGCCGCGGCGATCTCGCGGACGAGGACGTCCCGGCGGCAGCGGTACAGCGCCTCGACCAGCGCGAGCACGCCGGCGATCAGCGCGACGATCGGGATCGTGCCCTGGTAGCCCGCGGAGCCCAGCACCCCGAGGCCTGGGGCGGGCAGCCCGGCGAACAGGTGCTCGGCGTTCTCGACGATGAGGAAGATCGCCAGGGTGAGCAGCAGGATCGTGCCTGCTGCGCGCAGGACGTCGCGCCTGCGAGGCGCGGCCGTTCGGGTCAGGACCGCGCCGATCCGGCGGGCCTCGCGAGCGAGGTGGACGAGGCGGAGCACCGCGGCGCCCACGACGGCAGCGCTGAGCAGCGCGACGCCGGTCGCGCTGGCCGTGAACGCTTCACCGTGGCCGGTCCGGGCCAGCATCTCCGCGTACGAGCCGCGGTACGTGGCGAGGAAGACGAGGTCGTGGGCAAGGAAGAACGCCACGCCCGAGAGCGCAACCAGTCGCAACCGTGACAGCCATCGGAGCCCCGCCATCGCGGGACTGTAGCCGATCGCGCCGGAAGTGGTAAGCGTGGCCCTCTGGCACGCCCACCCTGCCGAGGTCATCCGGGTTGCCCAGGCAGTTCCCACAAGTGCGACCACGGTCAGAAACAACAGCGGATAGCTGAGCCGATTTGGCGGTACCGCCACGCGGGGAGCCACAGCGCGGAGCCGCTCGGACCTGGGAACACCTTCGGTCGCCCGCACGTCGACCGCGCTACGGGACACCGGCGCTCCTCGCCGTGATCGGCGCGACGACAGGTGGTCCGCTACCCTCACGCGATGCTGACCTTCTTCCAGGCGATCGTGCTCGGCGTCCTCCAGGGCGTCACCGAGCTGTTCCCGGTGTCAAGCCTCGGGCACTCGGTCATCCTGCCCCAGCTCCTGGGCTGGACCGACGTCATCGCCGCACAGTCGGCCAGCGAGTCCTACTTCCTCGCGTTCCTGGTCGGGCTCCACGTCGCGACGGCGCTCGCGCTGCTGGCCTTCTATCGCGCGACCTGGGCGAGGATCGTGCGCGGCCTCGGCGCGTCCCTCCGGACCCGCCGGATCGAGACGCCCGACCAGCGCCTCGGCTGGTTGCTCATCGTGGCGACGATCCCGGCCGGGCTCGCCGGCCTGCTCTTCGAGCACACCCTGCGGGTCGTGTTCGCCCGACCGCTCGCGGCGGCCGCGTTCCTCGTGCTCAACGGCGTGATCCTCCTGTTCGGGGAGTGGGTTCGCCGGCGGGCCGAGGTCCGCCGGGTGGTCGCCTCCCACGCCATGAACCCGTCCGGGGATCGTCGGCTCGACACGCTCGAGTTCCGCGAGGCGGGGGCGGTCGGCGTCGCCCAGGTCTTCGCCCTCCTGCCCGGGATCAGCCGCTCGGGGATCACGATGGTCGCCGGCCTCGCCCGCGGCCTCGACCACGAGGACTCCGCGCGCTTCAGCTTCCTCCTCGCGACCCCGATCATCCTCGCGGCCGGCCTCTACAAGCTCCCCGACCTGCTCGGTCCGAACGGCGACGGCGTCCGCCTTCAGGTCCTCGCCGGGAGCATCGCCGCGGGGGTCGCCGCCTACCTCTCGGTCCGCTTCCTGACCCGCTGGTTCTCCACCCGGACACTGACTCCGTTCGCGATCTACTGCCTGGTCGTCGGGGCGCTCGCGATCGTCCGCTTCGCGTAGCGGGAACGGGGACCGGGGTGGGCGGCGTCGGGGCAGCTGCCATCGATCGTCACGATGGCGCTCTACGTGAACGCCGCGGAACCGCCGAAGGCTCACGGGCGTCTCAATCCACACCCTGGCAAGGCAGCGCCCGCGACGTCGGCTGGGTGCGCAACCTCCGAGCGGCGGGGGAGGCGGTGGTCGCGAGCCGCGGGCGCTGCGAACGACTCGCGGCGGTCGAGCTCGATCCCGAGACAACCGGCCGTGTCGACATCCGTTTGGAGACTGCGTATCATTCTGGCGATGCCTGACACGAAGCCCTGGACGACCGCACTCGACGATGCGGGGTATTTCGTCACCGAGCCGCGGCGGGTCGTCGCAGGGATGGTTGCCGATCGCGACAGCCACTTCACGGCGAACGAGCTCGTCGACGAGGCGAAGCGCGCGCGACTCGGCGTCGGTCGGGCCACCGTCTTCCGGGCCCTCGAGCTGTTCGAGCAACTCGGTCTCGTCGAGCGGGTCGACCTGCCCAACGGCGAACATGCCTACGTCGTGTGCCAGCCTGCCCACCATCACCACGTCATCTGCACGGGCTGCGGCCGGAGTGCCGAGGTGGGCGACCTCGGCATCAGCTCGATCGCCGGGCAAGTCGAGTCGCAAACCGGCTTCACCATCGACTCCCACCGCATCGAGCTCTACGGTCTCTGCTCGGAGTGCCGCGCGAGCGGCGCCGACCAGGCCCGTCGACGCATCCGGGCTCGGCCGACCCGCTCCGCTTCGTAGGGATTCCCGAACGTCAGAGAGGATGGCAATTGTGCGCGGTTGGCTGAGACTCAATCTGCGACTCAATCCGCATCTGGTGCGAGCGGCAGCTGGGCTGGTCGCTCTCGCCCTCGCGCTCGCGGCATGCGCCGGCGCCGGTGGCACCGCGGCCCCGTCGGCCACGACTGCCCCGCTTGCGAGCGTCCAGCCTGGTGGCCCGACGCCGGTCGACTCCGGGCCCCCGCTCGCGGTTCTCGGGACGGAGAACTTCTACGCCGATCTGCTCACTCAGATCGGTGGCTCGCGCGTCCAGGCGACCAGTCTCCTCAACGACCCGAACGCCGACCCGCACGCATTCGAGAGCAGCCCCCAGGCGGCGGCCTCCGTGGCGGACGCCAAGCTTGTCATCGTTAACGGCCTCGGCTACGACGACTTCATGCAGAAGCTGCTCGGAGCATCGACCAAGCCCGACCGCGTCGTCATCGACGTCGAGACGCTCCTCGGGCCTCGCCCGCCGACGTGAACGTCCACGTCTGGTACGACCCGGCCACGATGCCCAAAGTCGCGGCCGCCGCGATCGACGCCCTGACCAAGCTCGAGCCGGCGAACGCGGCCTACTTCGCGGCCCGCGAGCAGGCGTACCTGGCCTCCCTCAAGCCGATCGCCGACAAGATCGCGCAGCTCAAGGCCACGTACGCCGGCGCGCCGATTGCCTTCACCGAGAACGTCGCGGGCTACCTGACCGACGCAGATCGGCCTCGTGGTCAACACCCCCGTCGGCTTCATGAAGGCGGTCGAGGAAGGCATCGACCCGGCCCCCGCCGACGTCGCCGCCGAGCGCGACCTGTTCACGTCGAAGTCCGTGAAGGTCCTGCTGTACAACAGCCAGGTCACCTCGCCCACGACGCAGGCGATCCACGACCTCGCGACGCAGAACGGCATCCCGATCGTCGGCGTCGCCGAGACGATCCCACCGGAGTTCCGCACGTACCAGGAGTGGCAGCTGGCCGAGCTGTCCGAGCTCGAGCAGGCGCTCGCAAAGGCCCCGTGACCAACGTGTCTGACGCGCTGGTTCGCTTCGATGACGCGACCCTCGACTACCACGGGCGTCGGATCTGGTCGGGCCTGTCGCTCGCGTTCGAACCTGGATCGTTCGTCGCCATCCTCGGCCCGAACGGGTCGGGCAAGACATCGTTGCTCCAGGTCATCCTCGGCCTGACCGCCCTCTCGGACGGGCGCGTCGAGGTCCTCGGCCAGGCGCCCCGGCGGGGCAACCCCGGCATCGGCTACGTGCCCCAGCACCAGAGCTTCGATCGGGACCTGCCGCTCCGGGGCCGGGATCTCGTGGGCCTTGGGCTCGATGGGCATCGCTGGGGGTTCAGCCGACCCTCTGCCCTGACCCGCCGACGGGTGGTGGCGGCGATCGAGGCCGTTGAGGCCAGCTCCTACGCGGACGCGGCGATCGGCCGCCTCTCCGGTGGCGAGCAGCAGCGCCTGCGGATCGCTCAGGCGCTCGTCGGCGATCCGCGACTGCTGCTCTGCGACGAGCCGCTCGCGAGCCTTGACCTGCACCATCAGCAGGAGATCACCGCGCTGATCGGTGGCTGGCGGCGACGGTCAGGTGGCACGGTCCTCTTCGTCACCCATGACGTAAACCCCATCCTCGACTTCGTCGACCGCGTCCTGTTCGTGGTCAACGGCCGCTGGGCGATCGGGACGCCCGACGAGGTCCTGACCTCGGAGCGCCTGACGGAACTGTATGGCTCGCACGTCGACGTCCTGCGCGTCCACGGTCGGATCCTCGTCGTCGGCGACCAACTCGACTCGGGGTTCGAGCTCGAGGAGCCCCACCACCTGCCGGCGGTCGAGGACGACCCGTCCCATGTCGGAACCGGGGCGTCCTGATGGTCGATCAGGTCGTCCATCTCCTTGGCTACGACTTCGTCCAGAACGCGATCGCCGCCGGGATCGTCATCGCGATCGTGTCGGGCGTCGTGAGCCGCTTCGTCGTGGCGCGCAACATGTCGTTCGCCGTTCACGCGCTCGCCGAGCTCGGGTTCACCGGTGCGGCGGGTGCGATCCTCGTTGGCACTTCTGCCGTGGTCGGCCTCCTGGCGGGGACCACGATCACCGCCGTGTTCATCGGGGTGCTGGGTGTCCGGGTCCGCGAGCGGGATGCGGTGGTCGGGGTCGTCATGGCCTTCGGTCTGGGGCTCGGGGTGCTCTTCCTGTCCCTCTATCCGCGCTACGCGACCGAGGCCTTCGCCATCCTGTTTGGGACCATCACCGGCGTCAGCCGTGCGGACGTCGCCCTCCTCGTCGGGATCGGCGTCGTCACGCTCCTCGCGCTCGGCGTGATCTATCGGCCGCTGATGTTCGCAACTGTCGATCCCGAGGTCGCCGAGGCCCGCGGCGTCCCTGTCGGCGTCCTGGCGATCGCGTTCCTGCTCATCATGGCGGCCGCCGTCGCCGAGGCGGTCCAGGTCGTCGGCGTCCTGCTGATCCTGACGTTGCTGATCACGCCGGGCGCGACAGCCGAGCGCCTGACGGCCCGACCCGGCCGGGCGACCGCCTACAGCGTCGGCCTCGCGCTGTTCTGCATCCTGGGCGGCATCTTCCTGGCTCTCATCAGCAATGTGCCGGTGAGCGTGTTCGTGACGTCGCTGAGCTTCGCCTGCTATCTGCTGGCGCGCTTCGTGATCGGTCCGTTCACGACCGGGGCCGAAGGACGACGAAGCGCGACGGCCCCGGACGCCGACCAGGCAGCCCGGCCTTCGGCGCCTTGACTCAGGCTGGGGGCCGAACGCTCGACCGCACCGCAGATCCGTTTGCGTAACTCGACACGAGGCGTACAGTTGCGCACATGAGTGCGCTGCGGGACTGGGCTCTCGAGCTGCCATCGCAGGGACGGTTCACCTTCACCACGACAGAGGCGCGCGCCGTCGCCGAGGGTTCGTCCGAGGCTGCCGTTTCTGCGGCCCTGGACCGGGCGAAGGCCGACCGCCTCATTGCGTCGCCGGTGCGCGGGTTCCACGTCGTGCTGCCGCTCGAGGACCGGGGGACCGGCACGCCGTCCTGGCGGCTCTTCCTCGACCCGCTGATGACACACCTGAGGATGCCGTACTACGTGGGACTCCTCACTGCGGCGTCGATCCACGGCGCCTCGGGGCAGGCGGCGCAGGTCGTCCAGGTGGTGACGGCCCGCCCGCGGAGGCACGTGCGCGTCGGGCGACTGGCGATCGAGTTCGTGGTGCGGCGGACGGCCGCCAAGGCACCGGTCGAGCTTCGCACGACGCCGTCGGGCCGATTGCGGGTCGCGACACCTGAGCTCGTCGCACTCGACCTCGTCCGCTATCCCGAGAAGGCTGCCGGGTGGGCCAACGTCGCAACGGTGCTCCGGGATCTCGCGCCCTCGCTGCGCCGGGCGGGCATGCGAGCCGCACTCGCCGTCGCGCCCGCGACCCCCGACCTTCAGCGCCTGGGGCACCTCCTCGAGCGCGCCGGCGCTGATCCGGTCCTCGCAGCGCTCGAGGCCGAGCTGGCGACGCGACGGGTGGGCTGGGTGCCGCTCATCCCCGGCGAGCTCGGGAATCCTGGCGGTGTCACGCGGGACCGGCGCTGGCATGTCGTTGTCGACCTCGAGCCGGAGGTGGACTGACCGTGTTCCCGCAGGTCGACATCGTCCGCTGGCGGGCTGTCGCTCCGTGGGCCGACGACGACGATGTCGAGCAGGACCTCGTGATCACCCTTGCCCTGTTCGACATCTTCCGGGACGAGACCCTGAAGGCGGCGCTCGCCATCCGCGGCGGGACCGCGCTCCACAAGCTGCACCTCGCGCCCGCGGCCCGCTACTCGGAGGACATCGACCTCGTCCAGCGCGAGCCGGGCCCGATCGGCCCGACGCTCTCCCGGCTCCGCCGCGTGCTCGAGTGGATCGGCCCCGCTCGGTCCGAGACCGGCGAGCACCCCAAGCTCACGTTCCGGTTCGAGACCGAGAACGGCACCCGCCGGCGCTTGAAGCTCGAGATCAACAGCCACGAGCACTTTGGACACGTCGTTCCCCGCCTGTTCGCCGTCCCGGACCCGCCGGTCGGCAACAGTGCGGCCATCCCGACGTACGAGCTCGACGAGCTGCTCGCCACCAAGCTGCGCGCGCTGTACCAGCGCCGGAAGGGTCGCGACCTCTTCGACCTGTGGTGGGTGCATCAGCAGGCGGCGCCGGACCCGGCCCGGATCGTCGCGATCCTCAGCGAGTATCAGACGGCGGCGGGCCGCCGGATGATCCGGGCGAGCGAGCTGCGAACGAACCTGGCCGCGAAGCGCGTGCCGCTCGAAGATGTCTCGCTCGCCTGGGAGCGCCAACGGGCCGGATCTCACCGCAAGCAGATCCTGATCCCCAGCTAGGCCGCGCCGCGCTTCCGGGTGACAGCCGAGCGGCGCAGAGCCTGGCCGCGCGGCGACCACCCACGACCCGGGGCTCGCGTCCTATCGCAGCGTCCGGGCGAGCCATCGGCTACCGGCGGGCCGACCGGCCCGCCGGTAGCGCCCCGGCGTGGTGCCCATGTGGCGCGTGAAACGGCGGGCGAAATGGGCCTGGTCGCAGAAGCCGACCTCCGCGGCCACGTCTGCGAGGGACTGTCCGCCCAGGATGCGCTCCCGCGCGGCCTCCAGGCGTCGCCCGAGGACGTACGCGTGCGGCGGGATCCCGAAGGCGGCCGAGAACGACCGGGCGACCCGGGTGGGGCGGGCGCCGATGGCGGCCGCCGCCGAGGCGATCGTGACCCGCTCGAACAGGTGCGCGTCGAGGAAGGTGCGCAGGTGCTCCGCCTGGTCGGCGACGGGCACCGTCGTCCGTTCAGGGCCCGGCGCTCCCAGCGAGGCTGCGATCCGCTCGACCGCGAAGGCGAGCCTCGTCTCCGCCTCGAGCGCACGGTCGGGGCAGGCGAGCGCGTCGTGGAGGGCCGAGACCTGCTCCCGGAGGCCCGGGTCGGGAAGGACCGGCCGATCCACGGCGGGACCGATGAGCCGCTCGCCGAGCACGCTCGTCTCCAGGTAGAGGACGCGTTCGCGGAAGCCCAGGCTCGTCGCCCCGCGGCCGTCGTGGGCCACGTGAGGCGGGAGGATCGACACCATTGGGGGCTCGGCGCCACGATGCTGGCGATGGAGGTCATACCGGATCGCCCCGTCGTCGACGACGAACAGCGTCCAGACGTCATGGATATGCGGCGGGTATGCGTGGTCCGTGAAGCGCGCGTGGAACACCTCGCGGATGCCGGCGATGCCTGGCTTCCAAGCGCGGATCTCGGAGGCGTTCCGGGGGACGGCCACAGCACGATCGTACAAGACTCGCGGGCCGCCACCCCCTAGCCTGCCCGGGCCATGGGAACGCTCCTCGCCCTGGCGGGCTTCATCTTCGTGGTCTCGGTGACGCCCGGGCCGAACACCGTGCTGCTCTGGGCATCCGGCGCCGCCTTCGGGTTCCGCGCCACGCTCCGTCACGTCCTCGGCACGGCGCTCGGCGTCGGGTCGATGGCGCTCCTGGCCTCGGCCGGTCTCGGCGCGCTCCTTACGGCGGCTCCGCAGGTCGGGCTCGCGATGAAGCTCGGCGCCTCGGCCTACCTGCTCCGTTTTTCGTACCAGGTCGCCGCTGCCCGGGCCCTCCAGCGGGGCGCGTCTGCCCACCCCCTCGGGCTCTTCCAGGCGGCGGCCTTCCAGGCAGTCAACCCGAAGGCCTGGATCCTCGCATTGGGAACCGTCACGACCTTCCGCCCAGCTGAGTTCGCGCCTCTCACCGGCAGCGTGCTGGTCGCGGCATGTATGGCAGCCGTCGTCATCCCGACCCAGGCGCTGTGGGCGGGCGCGGGCGGGTCGCTCGGCAGGGTGATGACGGACGACCGGACCCGTCGTCGCGTCAGCTTCGCGCTCGCGGTGCTGCTCGCGGCGAGCGTCATCGACGTGTGGGCCCGAGGCACGAAGGCCATTTCACGAGATGCTCAGCAGCTGGCCGGGGGCCACCGGCGACGCTATGAGCCGTCCTCCCGGGTGGGGACTTCTCATAGCCACCAGCGGGGACTCCTCCATGGCCATGAGGCGACGGGCCAGGGGGCGACCCGGATGAGATGACTGGCATGGCATCCGGCGTCGACCCAGGATCTGCGTTCGGTTGTTCCGGCGAGCGTCCCACTGCGTCGCGACTTGTCGAGCGGCTGAGCGCGCCGACGGCCACTTCGGTAGCGCTCCGGAGGCGACGTCCGCGCGACGACTCGGTCTGGGCGTTCGGCCTAGAGCTCGCGGACGGCCGGGATGACTTCGCGGGCCATGATCTCGAGCGGCTCGATCCGATCGACGCCGACGACCCAGCCAAGCACGGTCTGCGCACCCATGCTCGCGAGCCAGCGCAGCTGTCCGAGCAGCTCGCTCACCTTCGAGCCCCCGTCGCCGACGTCGAAGCCGAAGGGCACCGTCTTCTCGATCGCATCGTAGTCGCGCCCCGCCTCGTCGCATAGGTGGCGCAAGAGCGCGAGCTTGCGAGGCAGCTCGGGCGATGGCGCGATGTTGCAGGCGTCGGCGTAGCGTGCGACGAGTGGCAGTGTCCGTCGCTCGCCGCTTCCGGCGATGAGGATCGGCGGATGGGGTCGTTGGAGGCTCTGGGGCACGTTCAGCGCCCGTCCGAGCCGGACGTGGCGGCCTGCGAACGGCTGCTCGTCGCCGCGTTCTCCGGCCCACATCCGAAGGCATGCCTGGACCGTCTCGTCGACGACCTCGAAGCGCTCGTGGAGCGACGGGTATGGGAGTCCGAGGCCAGTCGCCTCCTCCTCGTAGTCGCCGGCGCCGATGCCGAGCACCATCCGCCCGCCCGACAGGACGTCGAGCGTGGTGACCATCTTGGCGAGGAGGCCAGCGGGCCGGTACGGCGCGCACGTCGCGAGCGCCATGATCCGGACCCGACTCGTGTGGGCCGCGATGAAGCCGAGCGTCGTATAGGCCTCGACCTCGGGCTCGAGCTCGCCGCCCAGGTAGGGGCCCTGCCAGACGTGATCGGCCGTATCGACCATGTCGAAGCCGGCTTCCTCGGCCGTCCGCACGACGATCGCGAGCGTCTCACGGAGACGTGCCGGGCCGCCCTGCCAGCTCGTCTCGGCGATGTGCAGTCCGAGCTTCATGAGACGTCGGACACCGATCGGGTCCCGGACATCGTGGTCGGATCCAGGCCACGTTCGAGGGCACGGAGGGCGCCCCGACCACGTGCGCGCACTCGACGCACGATCGTCTGGGGGGCGACGCGCGCCAGCACCTGGCGACGGACGTCGCTCACCAGCGCGCGCTGGACTCCGATCAGCGCGTTGGCCATCACCCACGCCTCGATGTCGTC
Organism: uncultured Chloroflexia bacterium; assembly: GCA_963801445.1. Lineage (GTDB taxonomy): Bacteria > Chloroflexota > Limnocylindria > Limnocylindrales > CSP1-4 > CTSoil-043. Next base: position 449,957 of record CAWDEW010000009.1, read on the forward strand.
CGGTACCAGCCCTCGCTCCTCGGCGATCAGCGCGGCCAAGTTCGCGGTGTAGTCGTCCCAGAGCTCGCGTTCACGGGCGAGCAGGGCGCGGCTGCCGACGATCAGCCGCGTGACCGCCGCGATGGTCGGGCCGGCGTCGGCGTCCCGTGAGGCCAGGAGCCCTCGTGGCTCGACGACGAACTGTCCGAACGCGGCGACGACGGATTGCCCCCGAGGCCGGGCGCGCACGGCCGTCAGCATCTCATCCTCGAAGCTCGCCAGGCGCGCGTAGACGAGATCCTCCTTGGCGGGGAAGTAGTTGAACACGGTCGCCTCAGAGACCTCGGCCGCTCGGGCGATCTCCGCGACGCTCACCCCATCGAACCCGCGTTCCATGAACAGCCCCCAGGCGATATCGGCGATGAGTTGTCGAGTGCGGCGCTTCTTCCGCTCCCGGAGTCCGGGTTCCGTGACCATGCGGGCATTGTACCCGGGATCGGTGGTCTTGCACAATGATTATTGTGGCCATAGACTTCATGTGACACTAACTCGGCAAGATACCGAAACCGCCTGGAGCAAGAGGTCCGTCCATGGCAGCTCCGTCCGTCCCTGCAGCCCATGTGCCCCGGAGAACGCGCGACGCGCGACGCCGGATCTTCGTCGTCCTCAATCCGCTCATGCGGTTCCTGCTCCGGTTGCCATGGCACACGCCCGTGCAGGACCGCCTGCTCCTGCTGACGTACGCCGGGCGGAAGTCGGGGCGCACGTACACGCTGCCGATCTCGTTCACCGAAGAGGCCGACGGCAGTCTTCTCGCGCCGGGCGGTGGAGCCTGGAAGCGGAACCTCGGCCAGGGGAGGCAAGTCGAAGTCCGCCTTCGGGGCCACTCGCGGCAAGCCTCCGCCGAGCTCATCACAGACCCTCCCGAGGTCGAACGGCTGCTGCCGGCCCTGGTTGCGGGGAACCCGCGTGCGGAGGCGTTCATCGGCGTATCGATCCAGGCCGATGGCCGCCCGGACCCGGCACAGCTCGCGGCGGCGCTTCGAGATGGGTTCGCGATTGTCCGCCTGCGGCTCTTGTCGTCGCGTGATGGTTGAGGCAGGGAGCGAAGAGCCGGGTCGTCGCCTCGGCGCCCACGGACAGCCAGTCGGCCTCGATGCGCGCTCCACCCGCGGTCCACTGGGCCGCAAGCACCAATGTGGGAGAGGTAGATGAACCACACTCGAATTGCCAACAGCGGCGAGACGGCGCGGGCGCGAGCCCCATTGGAGCGATGGCTTGCCCTGGGTGGGGTCGTCGGGCCGCTCGCCTTCGTCGTGGCCTTTGGCCTGGCCGGGATCCTGCGGCCCGGCTACTCGCCCGTCGACCAGACCGTCAGTGACCTTGGGATCGACGGTAACGCCTGGATCGTGAACGCCTCTCTGGTTCTCCTGGGTGTCGCGCTCATCGCCCTGGCGATCGGCTTCTACCGGGCGGTACGACCGCCGTCGAGCACCCGGATCAGGTTCGCGACGGCCGCAATGACGGTCGCCGTTGGCATCGGCTTCGCCGCGGCGGGGATCTTCCCGGAGACGGATCCCGGCCTTCACTACACCGGTGCTCTGGTGTTCTTCGTCGGCGCTCCATCGGCGCTCATCTTGGCCGGCCTCCTGTTCCGTCGCGATTCGGACTGGCGAGCCTGGGCCGGGCCGACCCTCGTGTTGGGCCTGGCGACAGTCATCCTGATCGTGCTGACCTTCTACACGTTCTCCTTCTACAGGCCGACGTCGGGTCCGGAGATGATCGGGCGGTTCGGTGGACTGATGGAGCGGATCGTGTTCGTCGAAGTCCTCGCCTGGTACGCCATCCTCGGATGGCGGCTCGTCCGTGCCCCGAGCCAGCCGTAGCGGTGGCGAGCGATGGTCATCGCTCACGCTTCGGACGGGCTCGCTCGCGCCGAGCCTCCAGTTCGTGCGCGGGCCGCGGGCGTCTTGTCCGGCGCCTCGCCGTCGGTCACGGCAGGTTCGTCGCATCCGTCGCGACAGCTGAGGTATCGAGGAATGGATTGGGAACCCTGGATCCATCTTGCCCACGTCGGGGCCGCGATGATCTGGGTGGGCGGCGGCATCCTGCTGAGCCTCGTCGGATTGCGGGTGCGCCGCAGCCCTGACCTGGCCGTCGTCGCGGATTTCGCACGGCTTCTGTCGTATGCCGGCCTGCGTGTATTCACGCCGTCGGTCGTTGTCGTGCTGGTCACGGGCCTGTGGCTTGTCCTGGCCGGATCGGAGTGGCAGCTGACCCAGCTGTGGGTTCTGCTTGCCTTGGGAGCGTTCCTGGCTGCCTTCCTGATAGGAGCGGTGTACCTGAGCCGGAGCGCCCTCCTGCTGGAGCGTGCCACGAGCGGAACCCCGGATCTCGGGCTGGCCCGGTCAGCAATCGGCCGGTGGTTGACGGGCTATGCGTTGGTCCTCGCTGTCCTCGTCTTTGCTCTCTGGGACATGGTCTTCAAGCCGGGAGCGCCGAGCTGAGACTCGCAGCTCCACGGTCGAGACCCGCTGGCAACGAGCTGGCCTACGCTGCTCGAACCCTGCTTGTCGGCAGCCGACGAGTGGCCCGAGATCCCGCCCTGCTGGAACGGTGATCCTGACGGCGACCGGCGCCTGGTCGGGACGGTCGACCGCGCCCCGCGGAGTCGCCTTGCCACGTCCAATCCAGACATCCCAGGGAGCCCGACATCGAGGATGACGGCGTCGAAGCCCTCGGGTCGTCGCGGCGATCTCGAGCCCCGCCTCATCCGTCACCGCGAGTTCGACGACGTGGCGATCGTCGCCCAGGAGGCGCGCGAGGATGTCCCGAAGGTCTCACGGTTCCGAGGGCTGCCCCAGGGCGAAGTGAGCTTCGCGCCCAAAGAGACAGACAGAATCCGGCCATCGGATCGTGACGACACCGCGAAAGGCCGAGGGTTTGGTCTTTGGGAGAGGGCGGGCGAGGGCGAGTGGTGGCCCGGACCCGACCTCGTGGGTCCCGTGCTACTCGACCCGGGTGAACTCCGTGGTCCAGTTCGTCTCCCAGTTACTTGCCCGCCCAGGGGCAATCGATGCCGTCGTCCCGACTCCTCTCGCCCCGAGCATTCCTCCGCACCTTCCTGCCGCGACTGAGGCGCGGCCTCGTGTCCGGTCGTCGACTACGCTTCCCGCGTGAGCACCCCCGTTCCGAGCGTCGACCAGCTGCACCTGCTGTTGGGTCACGTCAACCAGAGCGTCCGATACCTGCGCGAGGAGCGGGACGGGCTGGACTCGCAGGGTGACGAAGTGCGGACCGGGCACGGCAGGGCGGGGCGCGGCGCGGCGGCCATCGCCTTGGTCCTGGCCGCCGTCGCCTGCGCGGGTCCCGTGCCGCCGCCGGCATCGGGCGCCCCTGCCACGATCGCCACCGCGACGTCGACTGCGGTGGCGGCCGTTGTCCCGCCCGCCTCGCCGGGTTCGTCGCCCTCCCCTTCGCTGTCCACGACTCCGTTCGCTTGGGCCCCGGCCTCTCCCATGATGTCGCCCTCGGCTCCCGCCGCGACGCCCCGCCCGACGCCCCGACCGTCGCCGGCTCCGCGTCCGACCCCTGCCCCGACGCCCCGCCCGACGCCCCGCCCGACGCCGGCTCCGCGTCCGACCCCTGCCCCGACGCCCCGCCCGGGCGCGACCACGGCGCGCTGGCACGCGAACCGCGGCGTGACGTGGCAGTGGCAGCTCTCGGGGGCGATCGACCGGACCGTGTCCGCCTCCGTGTTCGACCTCGACGTCGACGACACGCCGGCCCTGACCGTCGCGGCGCTCCACGCCGCCGGCCGCAGGGTCATCTGCTACATCGACGTCGGGACATGGGAGTCGTACCGTGCGGATGCGGCCGCGTTCCCGAAGCGGCTGCTGGGCAAGCGCGTGGACGGCTGGCCGGACGAGCGGTGGCTCGACATTCGCGCGATCGGCACGCTGGCGCCGATCCTGCGGGCCCGCCTCGACACCTGCGCGCGCAAGGGCTTCGACGCGGTGGAGCCGGACTGGCTCGACGCCTACGACCAGGACACGGGCTTCGCGATCACCCGCGCGGACTCGATCCGGTTCGCGATGTGGGTGGCGCGCGAGGCTCATGCGCGCGGGCTCGGCATCGCCCAGAAGAACGCGCCGGGTCTCGTGGCCGCGCTCCACGGCTCGTTCGACTTCGCGGTCACGGAGGACTGCTTCGCCTACGACGAGTGCGGGGCGTACGCCGCGTACCTCCGCGGGGGGCGTGCGGTCCTGGACGCCGAGTACATCCTGGCCCCGGCCGACTATTGCGCGAAGGCGAAGAAGCTCCGTGTGTCCGCCATCGCCAAGCGGCCCGACCTCGGGGCCTGGCGGTGGACTTGCCCCTGACGCTTGGGCGCAGACACTCCCTTGCGCCGGGAAGCGACCGGCGTGGCCCGCCCGGCAGCCTCGAGCCGCTGCGACGGGCTCTCCCGATCCCCGACCGGAGCCGGACTGACCGTGTTCCCGCAGGCCGACATCGTGCGCTGGCGCAATGTGGCGCCCTGGGCCGACGACGACGTCGAGCAGGACCTCGTCATTGAAACAGCCGAGAACGCCCATCGCCTCTGCTCCTGTGGAGCCCCGATGGTCCCGACTGATGAAGGAGGCGCGCTCCGGCTCCTGTGCGCGAATCGCCCGGCGCCTCGAAGTCTGCGGTCGAAGTTGACCTCGCTCGACTGGGTCACGCCGCACGATCGCATCCTGCTGCTCGACGCTGATGAGCTGGCTGCCGCCTGATCAGGCGGGCAGAGGGTCCACCCGGAAGCCCGCGCCAGTCTCGTGTGACGTGAGGGCGCCAGGACCGGCACGCTCCGGTGCGTCGTGTCGAGGCGCCGCCATGCTGGCTCCTTGTCGGTCCGGGCCGCGCGGACGCGGGTCGCCCGCATCACGTCCTCGTCGACTCTTGGGGTCACGTTCTTGTTGATCGCCGCGAGTCCAGCGGTGATGGGGCCGGAACGCGAGGGCGAAGACCCCGGCGAGAAGGGAGCCAGACCTCCTTGACGAGCGATGCCGGAACATGTACCATGCGTGGCATGGTACTTGGCGAGAAACGTAACCCACTGACGGAGCTGCGCCGCGGCGTACTCGAGCACTGTGTCCTCGCGGTGCTTCGGGAGGGCGAGTCCTACGCCTTCGACATCGTCCGAATTCTGTCGGGCGCCGGCGAGCTGGTGACGAGCGAGGGCACGATCTACCCGCTGCTGGCGCGGTTGCGGCGGGACGGCCTTGTGACCACGTCCTGGCGCGAGTCCGTCGCCGGGCCGCCGCGCCGTTACTACCGGATCACGGACGCTGGCCGACGGGCGCTCGACGCGTTTGGCGGCGACTGGACCCGCTTCCGCGACGCGGTGGACGCGTTGCTCGGGGAAGCGAGCCACGGAGGAGATGCAGGTGGACGCTGACGCGCTCGTACGCGACTATCTCGGCCGACTCGAGGCCGCTGCCCGGGGACTCTCCGTCGACAGGCGCGTTGAGCTGGTGGGCGAGGTTCGCGAGCACATCGCGACCGCCCAGGCGGAAGCGGGCCTCCGCGATGAGCTGACCGTGCGCAACATCCTCGAACGGCTTGGCCCGCCGGAGGAGATCGTCGCTGTCGAACGGGAGCCGGATGCGGCCCCACCGGCCGGCGCAGCCGCCTCGCCGTCGGGATCCGGCGTCGCCCGGGGGCCGTGGGGCGTGGTCGAGGTCGCCGCGCTCCTGCTGCTCGCCGGCGGGGCCGTGCTCGCGCCGTTCGTCATTCCGCCCCTCGGACTCGTGGCGGTGTGGCTCTCGGCCCACTGGACGCGGGGGCAGAAGCTGGTCGCGACAGTCATCGTCCTGGTGCTCCTCGTGCTGCCGGTCCTCTTCCTGCGCTACGGACAGGCCGGGACGTCCGCCGATGCCGTGTCCCAGCTGATCCGACTCGGAGGGATCGCTGCCGCGATCGTCCTGGCGGTGCCGCTGGTGCGACGCCGTCGGTAGGGCGGCTCGGGCTCGCGGAGTCCCGTCCGGCGGTAGCCGCGGGCCTGCTCGTGGGTCGTCGGAAGGGACCCGGCGCTAGACGGGATTGCGGCGCTTGCCGAGCATCACGTTGTTGAGCCGCCAGGTCACGCCTGCGTCGGATGAACTGCGACCTTCCCATCGAAACGACGTGTCCGTGATCTCGCTGAAGCTCCACTCGAACCGCAGATCGGTCCTCCCGTCACTCCCGCTGCCACCAATGGCCCACTGTCCATCGATGACGATCCGATCGCCGACCTGCCGACCGAGGAGCGTGCTGAACTCGCCGTCAGCCGGTCCTTCCCAGGCGATCCACCATGCATCGCGCTTCTTGTCGTACGCCCGCAGGGAGCTCCCGATGTTCGTGCCCGGAGCCCGGGTGTCGGCTGACTGCCCGGCAGGCCAGTACAACAGCACGTCCTGGATCGCCCGGCCCTCCAGCACCCACGCGAAATGCCATTCACCCGTGAACTTCAGTGTCGTCGTGTCGGGAAGGGTCGTCCAGCCTTCCATGTCCCACGACCCGACGAACTGACCGAACAGCCCCAGGTCGTCGGCAAGCTCGGGCGCTGGGCCGTCGGCTGCCAGCAGCCGAAGCATCGCATTCTCGTTGCCCACGCCAGATTCCTCCTCCTCCTCCTTGTCCTGGACGTCCCCAGTGTCATGCGGTGGCATGGCGCAGTCTTGAACTTCCTTGCGTCGATCCTCGGTTCGCACCGCGGATCGGGACGGGATTGCGTACGATCGCTCGATGGTCCGAGCCACGCCCCTCCACGTGTCCCCTGACGTCTCGATTTCCGAGACCCGCTGCGAAGGCGTGGCGACAGGCATGACAGGCGAGGAGCTGATCCCGGGGTTCGCGGTCGTCTTCGTGTGCTCGGGTCGATTCAGGCGGCGGGTCGATGGGCACGAATCGCTCCTCGATCCAACCATGGCGTACGTGGACCGGCAGGGCGCGATCCAGCAGGTGGGCCATCCGTGCGGCGGCGACACGTGCACGAACGTCGCGCTGTCCGCGGCCCTGCTCGGCTCGATGGCCTACCCGGATGCGGCGCCCACGATCCCGGTCCACGTGAAGTCGGACCTTTCGCTGCTCCACAGGAGACTGGTGTCCCGGGCGCGGTGCGGCGCCGACGCATTCGAGCTCGCCGAACGATCGCTGATCATCATTGACCGGCTTATCGACGGCATCGGTGACAGTGTCGACGGGCGATCCACGGGTCCGAGAGCAAGGGCGCGACGTCGCCGACTCGTCGACCATGTCCGCGGCGCGATCGCTGATCGACCCGATCAGGGTCTCGGAGACCTCGCAGCCTCGTGCTCCGTCAACGGATCTCAGCTCAGCCGCGCGTTTCGCGCGGAGACTGGCCTGACGCTCACGGACTATCGGCGTCGCCTGCGCATCAGCCTCGTCATGGAACGACTGACCCGAGGCGAGACGAACCTGGCCCTCCTTGCGGCCGACGCCGGCTTCGCTGATCAGGCCCACATGACGCGCACCATGCGGCGGGAGGTGGACCTCACTCCTGGCCAGCTGAGGCGAATCCTCGCCACGGTCAGTTGATGCGCCGCAAGGACGGTGATCGTGCGGGCGTCGGGCATGGCGCTGATCCGGGTAGAGCGAACTCCAGGCGCATCTTCGGTCCCGCAACGTCGACGTGGTGGCCATGGGGACCCGTCAGGTCGTATCCGCAGACGATGCTACCGAAATTCCTGACAGTAGACGTCAGGATAACCTGCGACGATCGGCCCGCAGGAGGTGTCGAATGGCGTCGGTCGCCGATCTCGTGGAATCGCCCGCCGTGGAGTCGCTGGCATCAGCCACTGCGCTTGCCGACGGGGAGCTGATGGCGCGCGAAGGGGCCGTCACGCTGACCATCTTCACGCCCCTCACGGTCGCGGCCAGCGTCCGCGCCGCTCCTCCCGGCAGGACGACGCTGGACGCGACCGGCTGCGTCCTGCGCCGGTCATGCTCGTGCGCGCCCGGGCGCGTGGGCTCGTTCCGCGCGCACCTGGTGGCGACCGCGCGGGTCGCGTGGGAGCGGGCGCCGGCACGCCGCTGATCAGGCGGGCCACTCTATCCTTCGGCCATGGCTCTCCCCGTCACGCGGTCGCGACGAATTGATGTGCCGCCCGGCTTGCTCGTCGTGTTCTCGGCAGCATCGGTGCAGGTCGGCGCGAGTGTTGCCTCAGTGCTCTTCGTCGCCTACGGACCGATCACGATCGTGGCCCTGCGCCTGATCTTTGGGGCGGTGCTCGTCGACCTCTACCGGCGGCCACGGCTGCGCGGGACGTCCGGCCGTGCCTGGCGGAGCGCACTCGCGCTCGGCGCGGTGCTCGCTGGCATGAACACGGCGTTCTATCTCGCGATCGCGCGGCTGCCGCTCGGCGTCGTGGTCACGATCGAGTTCCTCGGGCCCCTCGCGGCGGCCGTCATCGGGTCGCGGCGCCCGGTCGACTTCCTGTGGGTCGTGATGGCGGCAGCCGGCGTCGTCGTGCTGGCCGGACCGCGCCTCGACGCCGCGGATCTCGTCGGGCTCATCGCGGCCGGCCTTGCCGGGCTCGGCTGGTTCGTCTACATCCTGGTCGGCGCCCGCGTCAGCCGCGAGTGGCCAGATGGGTCCGGCGTCGGCGCGTCGATGACCTTCGCGGCGATCCTGGCCCTGCCCGTGCTGATCTTCGCCGGCAACTTCGGCGCCGTGGCAGCGACACCGGCCGTCCTGCTCGCGGCGCTTGTGATCGCGTTCTTCAGCAGCGCAGTGCCATATACGCTGGAGGTGGGCGCGCTCGGGCGGCTGCGGCCTGAGACGTATGGGATCCTCGTGAGCCTCGAGCCCGGTTTCGGGGCGATCGCCGGGTTCCTGCTCCTGGGCCAGGCGCTGGAGCCGCCGGAGCTTGTGGCCATTGCGCTGGTCACCATCGCGAGCATCGGCGCCAGCCTGACGGCACGGCCCATGCCGGGTGCGCCGGGCGAGCTCGGCGCGTAGTCGGGTCCAGGCGGCGCCCTGCGGCCTATCGGCGCCCTGCGGCGGATCGAGACCGTCGCCGAGATCCAGACGTTCGTGCACCTCGGCTGGCTTCGACCGCTGCCGGCGCGTGGAAGGCATCGAGCGCCGGATCCGCGGAGTTCGAACCAAGGCGGCTCGTGTCTCGACGAGGAGCACACGGAACGGTCGGCCGGCGCCACGCCGGGTCCTCACCCGCCGTCAGGCACGGCGAAGGTTGGCCTCCGTGAGCGGCGTCTGCATGAGCCTGGCGTAGATGTCGATCATGCCGGCGTGCGATTCCTCTGCCATCGTCGGCGCGTCCTGGCCTCGGCCCCTGGCGACAGCGCGGAAGTAGTCGCCGCTGTCACTCGGGATCTCCACGTACGAGAGCTTGGCGGTGGCGTCCCTCGAGAACCTGACCGGACGCCCCCCGAGGGCTCCTTCGAAGGTGACCGCCGCCTTGCCTGCGACGTCCCCCAGCGTGACGGCCGGGTTCGTGCCGGACAGGAACCAGAGGGGATCGACATCCGGGATCGTCGTCCTGAGCACCGCCGCGTCCTCGGGGCGATACCCCGACGCGGAGAACTCGACGCGCATGGCGTGCACCTCGCCGACTTCCTCGAGGATCTTCTCGCGCGATGCTCGCGACCCCTCGGTGGAGGCCTCGCGTCTGTCGACCACGTCGTCCAGGTGCCTGTTGCGCTTCGTGGACGCGACCTCGATCTCGTGGGCGTGCAGCAGGCACCAGGTGATCCGTTCGAGGACATGGGCACCAGCCTCTGCGAGCGCGGAGCCGGATTTGACCCCGCGGTAGCGCTGCAGGGGTTCGAAGGCCTCAGCCAGGATCGTGACGTTCCCCGGAGACGGGATGGCCGAACCGCCAGGCCAGCCCATGTCCTTCGCGCCCGCAGGCCGGGCGTGGTCGAGGAAGTCCTCGAGCCCGATCGCAAGCATCGACTCGTACGATCCCAGGGCCTCCGCGAGCGCCTGGGCCTTACGCGGGTCGCGTTCCTTCTCGAGAAGGAGTGCTGCTCGCGCTGCCTCGTCGCCGACCCGGGCGAAGCTCTCCCCGTACTGACGCATGTACTCGAATGTCTGGCCCATCAGCATTGCATTGATGCCCAGCGCGCCCTGCCAGTAGAGCGACGCCGCCACCTTCATCAGGAGATAGCCACCCACGACGGCCAGGCTCGCCGGGCCGCCAACGGCGGCGCCGCCGATGCCGCGCCCGATGAACCAGGCCGAGCCGGACGCCACGCCGACGGCCGCCTCCTCCTTCTGCTCGGCCGAAGCATGCGGGTCGAAGAGCACGAGGATGCCGTGGACGATCTCGACGGCGGCGACGGCGTTCGCGAGGCCCCCGCCGAGCGCGCCTGCCACTGAGAGGGCGCTCCCTGCGAGCGCGGTGTCGCCGGCCGCCATGGCGATGCCCCAGGCGAGGACGGCGGTCATGGCTGCCGAACCGATGCCGAGTTCGACCGTCACCTTGATGAGCTCGACGAAGGACTCGACTCCCTTGAGGGTCCCGTGGATCTCGTTGAGGTGCTCGGCAAAGTCCCTGTCGTTGAGCCTCAGCCAACCGTCGATCGTCCCGAGCAGCGCCTGCAGCGCGCCGATGGTATGAACGACGGTCGAGGGCCGGTGGAAGTCCTTCTCGATCTGCTCGAGCAGCTCCTCGAGGTGCTCGTACCGGGGATCCTTCTCGATCGCCTCGATGGCGTGCTCGTACGCCTCGTTGTTCCCCTCGCCGAGACGGTGGAGCTGCTCGTTGGCGAGCATCAGGGTCTCGACCATCTTCGGAACGACTTCGCGGAGCGCCTCGGCCTCTTCGTCCGGGTGCGCCTCGTCTGATACCTCCACGACCTTCCCCTCGACGACGACCGAGTGCGCCACCCGATCACCGGCCTCCTCCGCGAAGAGCTTCGTCCGCCAGCGGCCGAGGGCTCCGCGCTGCTCGTCGCTCGCGTGCCCGAGCACCTCCGCAAGGGCGAGGACCGCCGCGTCGAAGCGCTCGCGACGCTCCTGGCCGCCCAGCTTGCGCTTCTGGAGGTCGTGCCCTGCGAGCGCGGCGAACAGGTTGGCGAAGGCCGCCTGGTGTGGGTCGCTCGGGTCACCGATCTCGCGGCTTGAAACCTCGACCAGGACGTCATCGAGCTCCCAGAGAAGCGTTTCGATGTCACTCCTGGACAGGGCCCCTTTGCGCGGCTGGCGCTGGATGGGAGCGCGCGTCAAGCCGGCCGCTTGCAGGAGGTGGATCACCTGGGCATTGCCGACCTGGCGCTGGAGACCCAGGATCGAAGCAGCCCGCGCCTGTCCGTCGCCCGCCTCGAGCAGACGTCTGGCGACGACCGGATCCAAGTTCGCGCCGAGGATTTCGCGCTTGGCAGGGAAGGTGCCGTCAACGCCACGTCGCGCTTGATCGCGCGACTCGGTCAATCGCCGCCGTTCGGTCACGGAACGCCTCCGGGGACGGGACCGGCGCGAGCCGGCCAGAGGGTTTCTTGCCGCGGGTCGTATGGTAGACGAGCCGCTGCGCTTCGTCGGTCGCCTCCCCGGACCGTGCGCGGGTCGGCGTCGGCTCCCTGAGCGAAGGATCTCCTTCGGGGCGTGTCCCCGGCGCTACTCGGGCCTTCGCGTGGCGATGACCTCCAGGTACTCCGACGGCAGCGCGATGGACGGTCCTGACGCGCGGTTGTGGCTTGTCGCGAGCTCGACGAGGTCGCCGGACAGTCGGGCACGATTCGGTTCATCGAGCGACGCGAATGCCGTGTGGACGGGGCCGTAGTTCGAGCGGAAGAAGTCCACGAACTCGCCCGGCGAACGGAAGCGGAAGACGAACGTCCGCGGCGACCATGCATGGCCCCAGGCCCTCCGATCCGGTCTGCTTCGCCTGGAGGCGCCCGTGCACGTACGCCGCGCCATCCCGCGCTGGCTCAAGCTGTCGGTGTACGCGCACGTCCCCAGGCCCGCCTGACCGCTGCCTTGTGACCAGCTCTCCGTCCCGATTGAGCCCGAGTCGGACGAGACGGCCCTCGTCGACCGACCGCCGCGAGCCTCGCCCCGCCACCTGCCCGGTCGAGACGTAGCGGATGGTGGGTGAGTTCGGGACCGATGTCCCTCGCCACTCCCGGGGGCGCACGTCACCATCCATCAGGAGGCTGGAAGTGGGCATCTCCCGCTACGCGCGTTGGCACCGGACGGAGCACAGCGAGTCGACGAGGATCGCGGTCACGCTCCTTGCCGGCCCGGTCTTCCTGGGCGTGCTCCCGTTCCTCGTGGCCGGAGTCGGCCCCCGCATCGACCGCTGGCTCGGGCTGTCGCCCCCCAGGATCGGAGCAGCGGGCCGAATCCTCGGCGGCGTGCTGACGGCCGCGGGGTTCTCGCTCGGATTCTGGTCCGTCTACACCCAGCTGGATCGAGGTCGGGGCACGCCGCTGCCGATGATGCCCACCCAGGAGCTGCTCACCGACGGTCCGTTCCGCTACTGCCGCAATCCGATGACGCTCGGCGCCATCCTCGCCTACCTGGGCATCGCGGTCAGCGTACGGACCCCCGCGGGCTGCGGGCTCGTCCTCTCCTTCGCCACGTCCCTGCTGGTCTACCTCAAGCGCCTCGAGGAGGGCGAGCTGGCCGAGAGGTTCGGCCAGGCCTACCTGGCGTACAAGCGGGAGACGCCCTTCATCGTCCCCAGGCTCCCAGTCCTACGCTGACCGAGCCGGGATCTCCCGCGGTGGCTCGCGAACGGGGAGGTCGCGTGGTGGCTTGTCCATGGGAGTCCTCCCGGGTGCCGGTGATCATGGGGCACCACGCGCCCGTTCACGAGCCGTCCGCGCTCGGTGCGGGAAGCCCCGCCGTCGCTTCGGCGGACGTCCGCCTGGGGTCCGCAACGCCGCGGCGAAATGGCGGCGACCCGATCCTCGAAGCGGGCGAGGAGGCTCTGCCCGTCGGTCCGCTCGGCGGTGGCGAGGAGCTCGCGGCCGCGCGGCGTCAGCCTACCCGGTCGTCGTCGTGCTATCCAGGTCGCCGTGCCAGAAGCCGGCGAGGGCGTCGGCCACGGCCTGCTGCTCGACCGGCGTCAACCGGCCGCCGAACTCGCGCTCGATGATTCGCATGTGCGCGACGAACGCTTCGTCGTGTCGCCGCCGTCCTTCGGGCGTCAGGACGACGCGGACTCCGCGCCGGTCGCCGGGGACCGGCTCTCGGCGCACGAGACCGGCCGCCTCGATGCGATCCACGAGCCGGGTCAGGCCGCTCCGCGTGAAGAGGGAGCGCTCCTCGAGCTCCTGCATCCGGAGCCCGTTGCCGGGGGCGTCGTAGAGCTGGGCCAGGACGTCGAGCCACGTCATCGGGAAGCCCTCGCGCTCGACGAGATCGCGCTCGGCGATGCGCAGCACCTTGGAGCCTGCGAACAGCACGCCGCGCCACGCATCGTTCCACGCGGTCGCGGGTCGGGTGGGGTCCTGGTCCGGCTCCATGGGCGAAGTGTACCAGATCATTCTCTGGCGCAGCTATAACTGCCGAATCACTTATTGACAAGACAGTAGGTGTACATACACTTGTTGGCAGGACCGACGGTGAGACGTCCCCACCGTGGACCTCGGCGACAGGGAGCCACCACCATGACCACGCTCTTCGTGCGACACCAGGCTGCCGACTACGCGGCATGGCGCCAGGCCTACGACGCGTTCCAGCCGAAGGCGAGGACGCTCGGCGTCCAGGCCGACGCGGTCTACCAGGCCGCCGACAACCCCAACGAGATCACCGTCACCCACGACTTCGCGACCCTGGAGGCGGCCCGGGCCTTCGCCGGGAGCCCCGATCTGCGGAGCGCGATGCACGACGCCGGCGTCGTCGGCGCACCCACGATCTGGTTCGCCCAGCGCGCCTGACCCCTGCTCTCCTGAAGCCGCCTGCCCGCCCCGGCCGGCAGGCGGCTCCGCGGCCTGCACCACCCGCCGGCTCGGTGGCACCCTGGTTCAGGATCAGGGACCCGCGCCCGTCGGACCAGAGGGAGACTCGAAACCATGGCAACCATCGGCAAGGTCCTCGTCACGGGAGCGACCGGCAACACCGGCCCGGGACTCGTCTCCGCGCTGTGCGCGGCGGGTGTCGACGTGCGCGTGCTGGTGCGCGACGAGGCGAAGGCACGACCGCTGCAGGCGCTGGGCGCCGAGGTCGTCGTCGGCGACCTGGACCGCCCCGAAACGCTCGAACCGGCCATTGCCGGCGTCGCCAAGGTCTACCTGCTGACGTGGAACGGACCGACGCAGGCGCAGCAGGTGCATGACTTCATCCGCGCCGCGAAGCGCGTCGGGGCTCCCCACATCGTCCGCCATTCCATGTGGGGCTCGCCACGGAGCCGGATCATCCAGCAGGGCGAACAGGCCGAGGCCGAGATCGCGTCCTCCGGCCTGCCCTGGACGATGCTCAAGCCCACGTTCTTCATGCAGAACACGATGATGGCCGCCCGGACGATCGCGAATGACGGCGTCATCTACTGGGATATGAACGATGGCCGGCTGGGCATGATCGACGTCCGCGACATCGTCGACGTCGCCGTGTCCGTGCTGACCGGGGACGGCCACGAAGGCCAGAGCTACGTCCTGACGGGCCCCGCGGCCATCTCGTTCCAGGAAGTGGCGGCCACGTTCACGGCCGTCCTCGGCAGGGATGTCACCTACGTCTCGGTGCCCGGCGAAGCCGCGCTGCAGTCGATGATCGGGATGGGGTTCCCGGAATGGATCTCGCGCGGGTTCATCGAGCTGTCGGAAGGCTTCAGCGAAGGGTTCGCCAGCCAGGTCACGGGCAACGTGGCCACGCTGACGGGCCATCCCGCCCGCTCGTTCGAGCAGTTCGCCGGCGACTTCGCGGGCGCCTTCAGGAGCGCAGCGGTCGCCTGACGTCGTGCGGACGGTTCGTACCGCGACATTCTCGGACCCGTGCGGACCTCGCCGTCTCGCCCAGGCAGGGTTCCCCAGGGGCATCGTGAAGCTGAGGAGACTCCCCGATGAGAGATGCACGGCGATCCGACGACGTGATCGATCACGCCGTTCCGGGCTTCGCGGCCGCCGTCGAGCACGCTCGCGCGCACGAGGCGGGCAGCGCCGGCCCGCGAGCCTGCCTGCGAGCCGCCCGTGAGCGCTGACCTGGCCGCCGGGACGTGGGCTGCGGTCCGGGATCGTCCGGACGGCCCGTCGTCGAGCTCCAGCCTCGTGATGGAGAACCTGGCGGCCTTCCAGACCGAGCCCTGCGCGTCGACCTGGTACGGCTTCGTCGTTCGGCTGGGCCTCCTCGTCGACGCGCGCGAGGTCCGCGAGCTGCTCGGTCCGCTGGACCCGTTTCCGGACGTTACCTCGCAAGCGCTGGCCGATGTACGGCTGGCCAGGGACGTCACCGCCGAACAGGGTGCCGGCTGATCGGGATCCCGTTCGGGCAGGATCCGGGCTGAACGTCCCATTCGAGCGCGCCGGCAGGCAGAGTGACAGGAGCGGCCCGCGGGCGGCACTTGACCTTCGAGTTGCTCAGCGCTCCAACCCGTCGATGTACTCAACGGCCGTGGCCAGCGCCGTCTCCAGCACCCGCAGCAGGCCGTGGCCGACGCCTGGGTACGTCACGAGCTCGCCGCGTGGGAGCAGGCGCGCCGCCTGGCGGAGGAGCTCCAGCCTGGCGAACGGATCGGCCTCCCCGGAGAGCAGCAGGACCGGGCAGGTGAGGTCCGGCCAATGTGCTGTCCGTTGCGGCCAGGTGTCGGGCCGACCCGGCCGATGGAGCGGGTAGCTCAGCAGGAGGACGCCCTCCACCGATCGCTGCTCGGCGAGCAAGTGGACCGCGGCGAGGCTCGCGACCCGGCCCCCGAACGAGTGGCCGCCGAGCACGACCTGGCGCCCGTGGGGGACGGCCGCGAGGAAGGCGCCGACGGCGTCCTCTGCGCGCCGTCGCGGCAGGTCGATCGCCCGGGCTTCGAGGCCGCGCCGTCGCAGCCCATCGACCCAGGGAGCCATGCTGGCAGCAGTGCCGGCGGCGCCATGTCCGAGGATGATCTCCACGCCCATCGAGCCAAGGCTACCGAAGCCCGCGCAGACAGGCCAGCGCCTCAGCCTTCGAGCTCGCCTCTGCTGCGGATGCCGCGCCGGTCCGGGCGAAGGACTCGGGCAGCGACGCGTCGCCGTCGCGGGTTCCTGACTGTGCCCCGAGCGAGTCGCTGGGCTCGACGTGTACGCTCGGTATGTGCGCGACGTCGCCGAGATCCAGCTGACGAGGGTCAAGGCCCACCTTGTCCTGGAGCCCGAGCTGGCCTTGATCGACTGCGGGTACGCCGGCTCGCGCGAACGGATCGCCCGGGCCATCACGGCCCACGGTCGGTCGATCGAGGACCTGGTACGGGTCGTGATCACGCACGGCCACCCGGATCACGCGGGCAGCGCTCGCGGGCTGGCCGAGGCGGGCGTCCCGATCCTCATCCATCCAGCCGACGCGGAGGGGCTCCGGACGACGTGGGGAGACGCGTTGCGCAAGCCGTCGCGGGGCCGGGTGTTCTCGGCGATGACGCCGGAGCCGCCCGAGGTCGTGCCGATCGAGGACGGCGACCTCCTGCCGATGCTCGGCGGGCTGCGGGTCGTCCACACCCCCGGCCACACGCCGGGGAGCGTCTGCCTGTACGGCGCCCGGGACCGCGTCCTCTTCGTGGGTGACACGCTCCAGCGCCGGTTCGGGCACGTGTCGTTCGCCAGCGCGCTGTACAGCGATGACCACGCCGCGGCCCGCCGGGCGGTGCAACGGCTTGCGGAGTTGGACGTCGCGACGATCATATTCAGCCACTTCGCCCCGCTGGAGGAGCGCGCGGGGGACGTGTTGGCGGACCTGGCACGCCGCTCCGTCTGATCACGAAGCGCAAGGAGCGCTCCCGATGGGCACCCTGGTGGACCTGGTCCGGGATGGCGGCAGGAGCTTCGATCGACGTCCGGCGCTCCTGATCCGGCCCTTCTTCCGCACGCGGACTTGGCGCTACCGGGACCTCGCCACGACCGTCCCCCGCGCGGCACGGGTGCTCGCGGAGGCGGGCGTGGGCGAGGGCGACCGGGTGATCCTGTGGGCGGTCAACCGGCCGGAGTGGGGGATCGCGTTCTTCTCCATCGCCCACCTCGGTGCGGTCTCGGTGCCCCTCGACGTCCGCCACACCGTCGACTTCGGGCGCAAGATCGTCGCCCAGACCGAGGCGAAGGTGGTCGTCGCCAGCCGCCAGACCGAAGCCTCGGCGCGCGAGCTGGGCCTGCCGATCATCTGGATCGAGAGCCTTCCCGACGCGGCCCGGCGAGCAGCGCCCCTGGAACCCGCGCCGGTCACGGACGCCACGCTCGCCGAGATCGTGTTCACGAGCGGGACGACCGGCGAGCCGAAGGGCGCGATGCTCAGCCATGGCAACCTGATCGCCAACGCGAACGCCATGGCCCAGGTGATGCCCTTCGGCGTGAAGGACAGGCTGCTGTCCGTGCTGCCCCTCTCGCACCTGTACGAGCAGGTCCTCGGCCTCATCCTCCCCCTGGCCGTCGGGGCGAGCGTCGTGTACCCGGTCAGCCGCCAGCCGTCCGTGCTCATCCGGACGTTCCGCGACTTCAAGGTGTCGATCCTGCTGATCGTGCCCCAGGGCCTGCGCCTCCTCGACGCCGCGATCGAGCGACGGGTGGACCAGACGGATCGCCGCGCGATCTTCGAGCGGTTGCACGCGATTGCTCGCCGGGTCCCGAAGCGCTTCAAGCGGCTGCTCTTCCGGTCGGTGCTGACCCAGTTCGGGGGGCGGCTGCGCACGATCGGCGTCGGCGCTTCGGCCCTGGACGTGGCCGTGGCCACCCGCTGGACCGAGATGGGCATCGACATGCTCCAGGGCTACGGCGCGACCGAGATGGGCCCGGTCGTCAGCTTCACCCGTCCGCATCGGAACGTGCTGGGCACGGTCGGCGAGCCCATTCCCGGGGTCGAGGTCCGGATCGCGGAGGACGGCGAGATCCTGGCCCGCGGTCCCAGCCGGTTCGCCGGCTACTGGAGGAACCCCGAGGCGACGGCTGCCGCGCTCGATGCCGACGGCTGGTACCACACGGGCGACCTGGGCGCGTTCACGAAGGATGGGATGCTGACGTTCCGCGGTCGGAAGAAGGACATGCTCGCGTTGCCCGATGGGCAGAAGGTCTATGCGGAGGATGTAGAGGGTGCGCTCAAGGAGGATGTCCGGGTCCGGGACGCCGCCGTCGTCGGCTGGCCGCTGGGGCCCGGGCTGAAGGTCCATGCCGTCCTCCTGCTCGACGACCCCGGCGTCGAGGACGAAGTGATCACGGCCGCCAACGCGCGTCTCGCAGCGCACCAGCAGATCCGCGGGTCGATCGTCTGGCCGGACCCCGACCTGCCCCGGACCCATACCCTCAAGGTGCGCAAGCCGGACATCCTCGCCCGGCTCGAGGACCTGGAGCGGCCGGCCTCGGCACCGCTCCCGGCCGCCGCGTCCAAGCTCCGCCGCGACTCGCTCGACGCATCCGTCGATCCCATCACGGTCATCGTGGCGGGCCTGGCCGGCGTCGAGCCGGCGTCGGTCGCGTCGACCGCTCGCCTGTCGACCGATCTCGACCTGGATTCCCTCCAGCGAGTCGAGCTCCTGGGGATCATCGAGGAGGAGACGGGCATCTTCGTCGACGACGACGTCGTTCCTCCGGATGCGACCGTGGGCGACCTGATCGCGCTGGTCGAGGCGGCTCGTGACGCGAGACGCGGCATGGGCGCGTGGCGCTGGCCGCTGTCGCCGCTCGTCCGGGCCGTCGGGATTGCCTTCCAGGTGGTCCTGATGTACCCGTTCGTCAGTCTCTTCTACAGGGTGAAAGTGACCGGGCTGGAGCGCCTGGATCCCGATGACGGCCCGTTCATCCTGACCCCGAACCACTGCCTGCACCTCGACAACGGGATCATCCTGTCCCGTCTGCCGCTCGGGCTGCGCTGGAAGCTGTCCGTCGCCGCCGCGGCGGACACGATCTACGCCAACCTGCTCCAGGGTGTCTTCGCGTCGATCGTCGCCAACGCCTTCCCGCTGCAGCGCGAGGGCGGCGTCCGCAAGAGCCTCGAGCTGCTCGGCTCCCGCATGGACAAGGGCTACAACATCCTCATCTACCCCGAGGGCAAGCTGACCCTTGGGGGTCCGCTCCAGCCGTTCCGGGCGGGCGCCGGGCTCATCGCGGTCGAGGGCGGGACGCCGCTCGTCCCGGTCAAGCTCAAGATCCACCGGATGTCGATCATCGATCGCCGTCGGTTCCCGGCGGCCCTGCGCGGGGACGTCGAGCTCGTCGTCGGCGCGCCGATCTGGTTCGACACCGGCACGGACCACGCCACGGCGACGACGCAGCTCGAGGCAGCCGTCGCAGCACTCTGAGGGACGATGTCGGAACCCGACGACCTGGCGGTTGCTGTTCGGGCGAGGGGGACCGATCGTCTGGGGAGCGTTCCGGCGAGCGTCGGCGCCCGGACCGGCGGCGGCCTCGGCAGCCGGGTTGCCTCACGCCAGGGACATCGAGAGTCGGCGTCAATCCGCGAGGCGAGGCTCCGGGGCCATGGCCGCGACCGACAGCTCTGCCGGTGCCTCGGCGCCGAAGCCGCCGTCGCGATCCGGCTGCCCGCGCCGCAGGCGGCGACTGGTTGACCAGGGTGCCGCGCTGGTCGCGTGCGGTTCCCTGCTACGCTCGCGGCCATGGAGCGCCGCCGGGTATCGTCTGGGTCGCCGTTCGAGCCGCGGGTCGGGTTCAGCCGGGCGGTGCGGGTCGGAGGCCGCGTCCTCGTCAGTGGCACCGCCCCGGTCTGGCCGGATGGATCGTGCGATCCCGACCCCGGGACCCAGGCGCGCCGGTGCTTCGCGATCATCCTTGCTGCCCTCGCCGCGCTGGGCGGGCATCCGGCCGACGTCGTCCGCACCCGGACGTACCTCGTCGACCGCAACGACTGGGAGGCGATCGGGCTCGTCCACGGCGAGGTCTTCGGTGAGACTCGTCCGGCCAGCACCATGGTCGTCGTCGCCGGGTTGCTCGATCCGCGCTGGAGGCTCGAGATCGAGGCGGAGGCGATTCTCGACGACACCGCCGACCCAGCGGATGACGCGGGGGGCGGACCGGCGAGCCAGGACGCCACCCGGGCCTGAATCCGGGCCCGGCCGCGACCATCTGGCCGAACCTCCAGCGGCCCCCTCCGCCGGCAGCGGCCGCGCTTGACCGACAGAGGGCACCGGGGCGAGCATGGGCTCGTGGACAGCGACGAGGGCACCGGCTTCGTTCGACGCGCCCTGGTCGTCGGGATCTACGCGGTGGCGATGGCCTACCTGGAGGCGACGGTCGTCGTCTACCTCCAGCGGGCGCTGGCGATCGACCCCTCGGCGCTCTTCCCGCTGCAGGACCCTGGATCGCTTGGCGGCCTCGGGACGATCGAGGTCGGCCGCGAGGTCGCGACCATCCTGATGCTCGCGACCGTGGGTTGGCTGGCCGGGCGCGACGGCCTGGAGCGCCTGGCCTGGACGGCTGTTGCCTTCGGGACCTGGGACATCGGGTACTACGCCTGCCTGTGGGTCTTCATCGGCTGGCCGGCCACGCTCGGCACCCCTGACCTGCTGTTCCTCGTCCCGGTCCCCTGGGTCGCCCCGGTGTGGGCCCCGATGACCGTCAGCCTCGCGCTCGTGGGTGTCGGGCTGCGCGTCGCGCGACGCCTGCGACGCGGAGCCACCGTGCGGGTCGGGCTCGGGCAGGTGGCGGCCGGCCTCGGGGGCGGGCTCCTGGTCGTCGCGAGCTTCACGCTCGACGCGGGGAGCATCCTTGCCGGCGGGACGCCCTCGCCCTTTCCCTGGCCGCTCTTCGTCGCCGGGATGGCGCTGGCGGTCGCGGGGGTCGCAGCGGCGCTGCGACCACCCCGGGCGCGGCCTCGCGATGCAAAGGCCAGGGTCGAGGGCAGGCCGGCAGGCTGAGGGCGGCGCCGGCCGAACGGGGCTGGACGTCTCCGGCCGCCTGGCGCCCTCGTCCCGCCGGTACGGCCCCCGGACCCGCCCGGATGTGACCTCCGTCACTGTCGGGCGGGTCCGCCGATCCGGGAACCTAGCGCCGGGTCGAGGTCGTGGTCGTCGCGTCCTGGCCGGGACAGCCCGAGGAAACGCACGTGGATCTCGTCGTGGTCGGCGCCAGCTGGCTCCACCTGGTGGCCACGGTGGCCCTGCTCGGCTACTACGCCATCCTGGGCCTCGTCGTGCTTCCGGTGCTCCGCCGGACCGTCCCGGACGATGTGCTCGGGGACTCGGTTGCCGCGCTCTATCGGCGGGGTCTCCCGGTCATCGTCGGATCGTTCCTGGTCTTCCTCGCCACCGGGGTCTACCTGATGGGCACGGACCCGAAGTTCGGGACCCTCGGCAGCTTCAGCGGTGGGATGGCGCCGACCCTGTTCCTGGTCAAGCACGTCATCGTGCTCGGCATGGTCGGCCTGGCCGTGTACGTCGACGGGCTCGTCGTGAAGCGGATCGCGGCGACCGGGGCGGTCGACCGACCCGCCGCCGTCAGGCGGTTCGCCCTCATCGCCCAGGTCATGGCCCTGCTGGGGGCGGTGGTGCTCCTCCTGACCGCGGCGGCCCAGGCGAGCTGAGGTCATCCGCGCGCGGCGGCCTTCCTACCAGTCCCAGGTGACGGTCGGCGTCGGACGCCCGCTGGCTGTCTTGGCCTCGTTGCTGGCCGGACTGCGTCCCGGCCACGTAGGCCGTGGGTTGCGGCGAGGGCCCACGACAGGCCGTCACCCCGTCTGGGGCAGGGCCTCCGGTTGGGGGACCAGGTCCAGGCGCGCGTGCGCTCGGCCGGCCGCCGGCTCGTCGACCGGCGCGGGACCGCTCGAGACGCTCGATGGGGCCCGGTCGGTGAAGGCCTCCCGGGCGACGACGACCCGGTTCCGACCGGAGCCCTTGGCCCGGTAGAGGGCCGCATCGGCGACCTCGAGCAGCTTGACCCGCTCGCTCGCGTCCGACGGCCAGGCGGCGACTCCGATCGATACGGTCACCTGGTCGCGATGACCGGGCGAGAGGTCGATCGTCGTCGCCTCGACCGACGACCGGATCCGCTCGGCCACGACCGCGGCCTCCGTGGCGCTGGCGCCCGGGAGCATGACCACGAACTCCTCGCCACCGTAGCGGGCAGCGAGGTCGCCGTCGCGGATGGCGGCCTGGAGCACGCGGGCGAACGTCCGCAGGGCATGGTCGCCGGCCGGATGGCCCGTTCCTGTCGTTGAAGTCCTTGAAGTGGTCGATGTCGAGCATGAGCACGGAGAGCGGGTCGCCGCCGTCTCGGGACGCGAGGCGCTCCTGGAGCGTCTCGTCGAAGGAGCGGCTGTTGGCCAGGCCGGTTCGGCCGTCGGTGCTGGCCATGCCCTGCAGGGCCGTCAGCAGCCTGCGGTTCGCGATCGCCAGGGACGCATGCTCGGTGATGCGGGCGACGGCACCGCGGACGTCGAGCGGGAGCGCATCGGTGGCCTGCCAGTGAAGGTGGACGGCGCCCACCACCTCTCCGAGGGCGAGGAGCGGGATGCAGGCGAGCGTGCCGCTCATCGTCGGGTAGATCGGGCAGCGGACGCTCAGCCGCGCCGCCAGGTCGCTCGTCACGTACTGGCTGCTGCGCCGGACCCCGGGGCAGTTCGAGAGCTGGCCGAGGGAGATGACCTGCGGGTCGACGTCGCCGATCGAGCCCTCCGGCACGGCCCGATCCTTCGAGCGGTTCGAGATGTGGATCGCGCCGTCGTCCGGCTCGGTGAGCTCCTCGAGGGCATCGAGGGTCGCGCGGGCCACGTCGCCGTCGACCTCGACAAAGGCGGTCAGCTCGGTGAACCGGTTGACCACGCTCGCCTCGGTCGCCTGGCCGAACAGGCCGGCCCGCATCCGCTCGAGCGCTCGACCCAGGCGGCCGATCTCGTCGTGGCGCCCGGCGGGAAACGCGACGTCCTCGCCGGCCTCCACCCGACGGGCGGTGGCGAGCAGCCCAGAGAGCGGTCGAACGATCCAGCGGGACAGGAGCCAGATGGCCGCCAGGACTCCGAACAGGGTGCCCAGGATGCTGAGGAGGAACGCCGCGGCCCGGTTGCTCTCGATCCGCTCGATATCGGACACGGTCGCGGCGCTCATGCTCGCGACGTGCTCGTCGAACACCCGGTCGGCGGCCGAGACGACCGCGAACGCGGCGTCGCCCGCATCGAGGTTCGCGACCGATCGGGCCTCCTGGGCCCGGCCGGCCTGGACGAGGGCAACGGTCGGATCAAGGAACTTCGCGCGCCACGCATCGGTCGCGGCCCCGACCGCCTGGAGCTCGCCGGCGACCTCCGGGAAGCTGACGAGGATCGCGGAGGACGACCCGAAGAGCTCCGCCTCCTTGGTCCGCGCGGCCTGGTAGGCGGCGAGGGCGTCCGGATGGCCCGAGAGGAGGTACCCCGTCACGCCGTTGTGCTGATCGGTGATCGACTCCTCCAGCTCGTGGACGAGCTCCTGGACCGTGAGAAGCGCCGCCGATCGAGCCTGGAGCGCGGCGACGTCGGACCGCTCCATCAGGTAGCCGCCGACCTGCACTGCGCCGCCGGCCCCGATGATCAGGAGCAAGGTCAGGACGAGGCGCAGTCGGATCGAAAGGCTTGGCATCGAGGGCTCCAGCGGGAAGTTCGGCGGGCTCCCGGATTCTGAGGGCGGGTCGGCGGGCACGACCATCGCCCGGAAGTCCTGTGCCGCGGGGCAGCCGGGGGAGGGCGCCTGCTCCGCAGCCTAGCGACTGCCGTAGGCACCCAGGGGCCGCGGGTCCTTCGATCGGCGCAGCCGTCGTGCGCCGCGCAGGCTCGCGACCAACCCGTGGGGATCGTCCGTCGCAGCGTACCGGGCGAGCATGGCTGCGACGTCCTGGCCCGGCATCGGGCGGTCGAACAGGTAGCCCTGGCCGAGGTCGCAGTCCAGCTCCTGGAGGTATGCCGCCTGCTCAGGCGTCTCGATGCCCTCGCCGACGACGCTCAGGTTGAGGGCGTGGCCGAGGGCGACGACGCTCCGGACGATTGCCGAGTCGTCGTTTGCCCTGCCGAGCGCACTGACGAACGAGCGGTCGATCTTGAGGGCGTCGATCGGGAAGTTCTTCAGGTAGGCCAGCGACGAGTAGCCCGTCCCGAAGTCGTCGATCGCCACGCGAATGCCGAGCTGCCTGAACTCGCGCAGCCTGGCCGCCGCGGCGTCCGGATCCTTCATCACGACGCTCTCGGTGATCTCCAGGGTCAGGGCGCCCGGATCAAGGCCCGCGTCGACCAGCGCGTGCTGCACGTCCGCGAACAGGCCCGGGTGCTGGAACTGCCGGGCGGACAGGTTGACGGAGATGCCGATCGGCCGCGCTGCCCCGTCCCGGTTCCAGGCGGCGGTCCGGCGGCAGGCCTCCTCGAGGACCCACAGGCCGATCGGCACGATGAGGCCGGTCTCCTCGGCAACCGGGATGAACTGGTCGGGCATGATCCTGCCGCGGACCGGGTGATCCCAGCGGACGAGCGCCTCGAGCTCGACGACGTGGCCATCGTCGAGCGAGACCATCGGCTGGTAGTGGACCGCGAACTCTCCCCGGGCGAGCGCCTGGCGCAGGTCGCTCTCGAGCTCGATCCGGGCGAGGGCGCCGCCCTCCATCGCGACCTGGAACGACTCGTGGCGCGCCTTCCCATTGAGCTTGGCCTGGTACATCGCGAGGTCGGCGTTGCGGAGCATGGCTTCCGAGCCGACGAGCGTCGCACCGCTGACAGTCACGCCGATGCTTGCGCTGAGGTACAGCTCGCGGCCGTCGATCCCCAGCGGTTCGGCCAGGGCCGCCTCGATCCGTTCGGCGGCCGCGATCGCGTCGGCCTCGCCGTCGATGTCCTCGAGCAGGACCGTGAACTCGTCACCACCCAGCCTCGCCGCGGTGTCATCGCCGCGGATGGTCTGCCGCAGTCGGTCCGCGACCGCCTGCAGCACGCGATCGCCTGTCGCATGGCCTAGGCTGTCGTTGACGAGCTTCAGGTTGTCGACGTCGAGGAAGAGGACCCCGACCGCTCGCTTCCGTCGGTGGGCCCGGGTCAGCGCCTGGTCGAGGCGGACCTCGAAGAGGGCGCGGTTCGGGAGGTTCGTCAGGGAATCCTTGAAGGCCAGCGTCTTGAGCTGATCCTCGAACTGTCTCTGGTCGGTGACGTCGTGGAACGTCAGGACCACGCCATCGACGGCTTCCTGGCCGATGAGGTTGTTGCCGACCACTTCGACCTGGCGCCAGGCGCCTTCGGCGGTCGCAAGGCGCAGCTGCGTCGAGGTATTGGCGCCGGGCGTCTCGAGGCATTCGGCGAGGAAGGTCCGGGCGGCCAGGAGGTCTTCCGGGTTGACCAGCCCGAAGAGGGACGTTCCCCGGACGGCGTCGGGCTCGTACCCCCAGGTGCGACCGATCGCAGGGCTCACGTAGCCCAGGCGTCCGGCCCGATCGACGATCACCACGACGTCGGCCGAGTTCTGCACCAGCGACCGGAACCGCTCCTCGCCGACTCGCGCCTGGGCCAGCTCCCGGTCGGCGCTCGCCCGCAGGCGGACTTCGGAGCGCCGCAGGGCGAGCCAGAAGAGGGCCATGAACGACATCCCGACGAGGAGGACGATGGGTGTCGTCACCATGACGAATCCGACGGTCTCACCGAGCTGGCTGAGCGCGTCAGTTGCCAAGGCGTGGTGGCTCGCACCGGCCTGCCCGACGAGCGCCTCGATGGTGCTGAACCGCGGATCGACGTCGTTCGCGTCGATCCGCGTGACGAGCGCGATGTCGCCTCCGTCCAGGGCGATGAACATGCGGCTGATCGCGGCGAGGTAGGCGTCCTGGAGGTCGAGCAGGTGGCCCGCGAGGCTGACATCCTCGGGAGCCCCCGTGGCCCGGAGCTGCACGAGGGCGCTCGAGAAGGAGTCTGCCGCAGCCTGGAAGCGGTTCCTGACGGCGATCGTTGGCTCCAGGCGGTACTTGCGCTCGAGCAATTCTTCCTGGGCCACTGCGGACTGGGCCTGTTCGTATGTCTCGCTGCGCGCACCCGCGCTGCGTGCCAGGTCGGCCGCCGCGTGCGTCGTGACGGCCATCCACATCGAGAACGCGGCCAGGAAGGCAAGGATGAACGCGAGGCCCAGCCAGGCCAGGCGACCGGAACGCAAGGGCTCCGTGCTCGCGCGCCGCCGCAGCTCGAACGAGCGCGCCGCCGCAACCAACTGCATCTGGGGACCTCAGGGGACGGAGCCGCGCGGACACAAGCACGGCCGGGTTTCTACCTGATGGTCCCACGCCGCCGCGCCGCGCGCCCCAGACCGGAAGTAGGGGTTGGGTCGAGGCGGATGGGTGACCCACGCTCGAGTGTGAGTCCTCCTCCTGCCGGAAGTGGGTCAGGACCGCGTCCCGAACGTCCGCGCGGTACGCCTCCGCGGCGACGAACATCCCGACGCGCTGCACGGGCACTTCTTCGACCTCGTGCGGGCCCGTGGACGCAGCGTCGTCCGTTGGGTCACCTCGCCCGTCAATCGAACCTCGGTGCTACGACCCGACCACCCTGTTTCGGCTCAACCAGGACATCGGCCTTGCGCCAGGTCCCCCGCGCAGCCACCCTTAACGATCGACCTGGCGACCGCCGCGTGGCTAGCGGCCGACCTCGGGTCGCATCGCGATCGCAGCGGTGATCCTGTCGACCCCGTAGCTGAACGCCACATCGACATTGCCACCGAGGCGGAAGGCATCGGCGAGCTCCATGCTCGCGAAGCCATGGGCCCACGCGACGATCGTTCGGGCGGCCTCGAGGCCGTCCTCGTCACCGGCCAGTGCGGCGGCGGCGCGGATCATCGGGGCGCTCACGCGGGCATTGAGGTCGGCGTCGACGCGCCATTCCTCGGGCAGGGGCGCGAACAGCAGCCCGTACGCGCGCGGGTTTGCCCGTGCGAACGCCCGGTGGGCCTCGGCCATCGCCCGCAGGTCGCCTCTCGGGTCACCGACCCGGGCCGCCGCGTCGAGGCGGCCCGCGAGGTCCTCCGCCACGTCGCTGGCGATGAGCCGGACGAGCTCCGCGCGGCCGCGGATCCGCTTGTAGAGGGAGGGGGCTCGGACCCCGACTGCGTTGGCGACGGCCTGCATGGTCAGGGCCTCGAGACCCTCCGCTTCGAGGATCCGCCGACCGCCGGCGACGATCCCGGCGACGGACGTCCGGGCGGGCGTGGGCAAGAGGGCCTCCTTCTATCGCTATTGACAGTAGCTATCATGGCTATGTACCATAGCGATGTCAGTGAATGTAGTCCATGCAGTGCCGACGCGCAAGGCCTCGAACGAGGCACCGGCGGCACGCCGATGAAGGGAGTCGCGCCGTGGTCCTCGCCAATCTCGCCATGCAATTCATCGTCGAGCTGCTCGGCGTGGCGTTCGTCGGGTACTGGGGCTTCACGGCCTCGGACGACGCGATCATCCGCCTGATCCTCGCGATCGGCGCGATGGCCGGCTTCGCTGTGGCCTGGGGCCTGTTCCTGGCGCCCGCCGCCGGCGGAGGTCTCACGACGGTCCAGAAGGAGGTCCTCGGCACGATCGTGCTGCTGATCTCGGCGGGGGCGCTCGCGATGGCGGGCCAGCCGACGGCCGCCCTCGGGTACGCCGCGGTCGTGCTCGCCAACGCCGCGCTGCTGTTCGCGCTCGGCGACGACGTCGCGCGCTCACTCTCCAGCTTCGGCCCTCGAGGCTGAAGGAAGGCCAGGTACCAACGATGCAACTCTCCCCTTCGCTCCATCGACTCGGCTCGTCGAGTCTCGTGAACAGCTACCTCGTCGAGGATGCCGGTCGGATCACGGTCATCGATGCGGGCCTGCCGGGCCTCTGGAAGGACCTGCTCGCGGAGCTCCACGTGATGGGCCGATCGCTCGACGATGTCCGGGCCGTCCTGCTGACGCACGGCGACGTCGATCACATCGGGTTCGCCGAGCGGCTCCGGCACGACAAGGGAGTGACGGTCTGGGTGAGCGCGCCAGACGCCGCTGAAGCGCGTGGCGAGGCGAAGAAGCCACCTGCCGCCCGCGACCCGATGCGGATCCGGCCGCTGGCCGGGTTCCTGTCCTACGCCGCGACCCATGGCGGTCTCCGCAGCACGCCAATCGCCGAGGTCACGACCTTCGCCCCAGGCACGACCCTCGACGTGCCCGGCGCGCCGCGCGTCATCGCCCTGCCGGGACACACGCCCGGGTCCGTGGCCTTCCACGTGCCGTCAGTCGACGCGCTCTTCGTCGGCGACGCGATGACGACACGCTCGGTCACCACCGGCATCGTCGGGCCGGCGCTGGGGCCGTTCACGGTGGACCCCGTTCGCGCGCGGGCGTCACTCGATGCCCTGGCCGACCTGGCACCCCACTGGGTGCTTCCGGGCCACGGCGACTCCTGGGTGGGCGGGCTTCCCGAGGCTATCCGCCTGACCCGAAGTCAAGGCGACGCTCCTGGGGCCGAGAACGCAGAAGCACGGGCCGGGTCGCGCGCCGGGTGAGCGGCTCGACCGAGTCGGCCTCGCACCCGGACACTTCGCTTGATTGACAATCATCCATCCTAACACAGATACTTCGCTGATGCACGAAGTAGTTGTGTCGGGCGATCCGGCCGGCCCCGACGACCGTGAGGTAGTCCTGGCCCACCTGGCGGAGCTCGCGAGGAGTTTCAAGGCGGAAATTCCGGGCTGGGTCGCGGGGGAGCTCACGTTCGGCCAGCTGCGCCTGCTCTTCAGGCTCGCCAGGCAGGGCCCCACGTCGATGACCGGCATCGGGGAGTGGCTGGGCACCGGCCTGTCGTCGGTGACCGGGACGGTCGAGCGGCTCGAGCACCACGGCCTGGTGGAGCGCCGCCACCGCGCCGACGACCGGCGGATCGTGGAGGTCCACCTCACCGATCCCGGTCGCGACGCTGCTGGTCGACATCCTGGGCATCCGGCTGGAACCATTCGGCGGTTCCTCGGCGTCCTCGATCCGGACGAGCTGGGGGACCTGGATCGCCTGCTCCGCCTGATCATCGAACGCACGAAGGAACGCCATCGTGACCACTGCCGCGGCCGCCGGCCCGCTCGACGACGGCCTCATCCACATCGGCCGCCGGGCCCAGTTCGCCACCCTTGGGGCGGTGATGCTGGGCATGCTCCTCAGCTCCCTGGACCAGACGATCGTCGGAACCGCGATGCCCAAGATCGTGGGCGATCTCAACGGCCTCGAGCACTACAGCTGGGTGATCACCGGCTACCTGGTCGCCTCCACGGCCGGCGTCCCGATCTTCGGCAAGCTGTCCGACATCTTCGGCCGGAAGTGGCTGTATCTCGGGCGGGATCGCCACCTTCCTCGCCGGTTCGATGCTGGCCGGGCTGTCGCAGTCGATGACCCAGCTCATCGCGTTCCGGGCGCTCCAGGGCGTGGGCGCCGGGATGATGATGCCGATCGCCCAGGCGATCATCGGTGACATCTTCACGCCCGCCGAGCGGGGCAAGTACCAGGGCCTCCTGATGGCCGTCTTCGGCCTCTCGACGATCGTCGGGCCGACCGTGGGCGGCTTCATCACCGACAACCTCGAGCTGGCACTGGGTCTTCTACGTCAACGTGCCCGTTCGCGATCCTGGCGATGGCCGTGGTGTTCGCCGTCCTGCCCAGCCACACGGCGCTCCACAAGCGGGCGACGATCGACTGGCTGGGCTCGGCTGCGCTCATCGCCGGCGTGGTGCCCGCTCCTGCTCGCGCTCTCCTGGGGCGGGTCGACCTACCCGTGGAGCAGCCCCCAGATCATCGGGCTCCTCGTCGCCGCGGTCGTCTTCGGGGTGGCCTTCCTTCTCATCGAGCGCCGGGCCGAGGCGCCCACGATCCCGCTCGACCTGTTCCGCAACCGCATCTTCACGGCGTCGGTGATCATCACCTTCCTGACCAGCATGGGGATGTTCGGGGCGATCCTGTACATCCCGCTCTTCGTGCAGGCCGCCCTCGGCGACACGGCCACCGAGCAGCGGGTTCGTCCTCACCCCGATGATGCTGGGCTTCATCGTCGTGAGCATCGCCAGCGGGCTCATCCTGAGCCGGACCGGTCGCTACAAGGTGCTGGCGATCGTCGGCACGGCCATCACCACGGTGGGCATGTTCCTGCTGGGCCAGATGACCGCGGCCACCGACAACGCGACGCTCGTGCGCAACATGGTCGTCCTGGGCGTTGGCCTGGGGACCTCGATGGCGCTCTTCACGATCGTCGTCCAGAACGCCTTCCCGGTGCGAGCGGCTCGGCGTGGTGACCGCCTCGCTCGCGTTCTTCCGCTCGATCGGTGGCGTCGTCGGGGTGGCGGTGCTGGGCTCGGTCATGACCAACCGGATGACGAGCGAGCTCCAGGCCGGCATCGCGACGCTCCCGCCCGCCGTCGCCGCCAAGCTCGGCGGGATCGCCGCCAACCCGCAGGCGCTCATGGATCCGGCCGCGCAGCAGGCCCTGAAGGCCCAGCTCGCCGCGCTCGGCCCCCAGGCGTCGCAGGTCGCGTCCCAGGTCACCGCGATCCTGCGGGAGGCGGTCGCGGCCGCGGTCACCGAGGTCTTCGTCATCGGCTCCGCGCTCATCGCGGTCGCCTTCGTGACGTCGTTCTTCCTGCGCGAGATCCCGCTGCGGACCACGCGCCACTCCGTGTCCGAGGAGCTCGGCATCGAGCTGGGCGCGGGCATCGGCGCGGAGCTCGAGGAGGAGCTCGTCGCCGAGGCGACGGGTGCCACTGTCGCGGGTGCCGCTGCCGCCGGCGGCTCTTCCGCCGGGTAGGGCGAGCGCGATCCCGTCGGTCGGCCGCCCGGCCGCTCGCCGAGTGCGCGAGCCCAGGGGGTTTCGGCACTTGCGCCAACGGTTGGGCAGACCGATGCTGGTGCCCGGCGTGCGCTCGACGCGAATGGGGGTCAGCCAGCGTGGGTCCTGCGGGCGCGTGGTCGGGCCCCCGACCGATGACGAGGGCTGGCGTGAGGATGCCCTTGGGTGCACGCCTCGTTCGGAGCCGGAGCATGGCCCGGATGAACCAGCCCCTGCGCCTGCTGATCGTCGAGGATCAGCCAGCGACGCCGAGCTGATGGTGCGACAGTTCGAGCGAGAGGGCTTCGACCCGCATTCCGCCTGATCGCCGAAGGGGTCGAGCCCGACGCCGAGCTGGAGGTCCTGACCAGGCTCGGCGTCAGGCTCGCGCAGGGCTACCTGCTCGGTCGACCGGGGCCGCTGGCGAGCTTGACCTGCCCAGTCGCCCGTGGGCAGGGCCGCGCGGCAGAAGGGTCCCGCTACCGGAGACCCGGCCGACGGGCGGATCACTTCGGGAATGGCGGCCCGCTGCTGCCGGCCAGGGCGGTACCGACGCTGACCGCGGCAGTCGCGAGCGCAGCCAGCAGCGCGGTGGCGATGAGCCGGACACGCTGAAGCGAGTTCCTGGACATGTCGTGTCTCCTCCGGGTGCGGTCTGGACGGGGCGCCGGGCACACGCTAGACTCGCGCCATGCGTCTGTCAACTATTTATCAACATACGAGGCGAGAAGGCGAGCCGAACGGTGCCACCCTGGGGTCTCGCATCCGGGAGCTGCGCCTCCGGGCCGGCCTCACGCAGGCCGAGCTGGGCGCGCCGATGACGCGCTCCTTCGTCTCGGCGATCGAGAAGGGTCGCGCCCTGCCGTCACTCCCGGCCCTGCTGCTCATCGCGCTGCGTCTCGGCGTGCCGGCGGGCGATTTGCTTGAGAAGCTGGAGTGGACGTGGGGAGACACATATACTGGGGCCCATGACGCAGACCACTCGCCGCCGTCGCGTGACGGTCGATGACTCCCCGTTGGCGCGCTCGATCGGGGCCCGCATTCGCCAGGCCCGGCTCCGGGCGGGCCTGACCCAACAGCAGCTGGCCGGCGATCGGTACACCAAGGCCTACGTGAGCGCGCTCGAGACGGGTACCTCGCGGCCCTCGATGGCGGCCCTCAACTACCTCTCCGCCCGGCTGAGCGTCTCCCCGACGCAGCTCCTGGCCGACCAGGTCGATCGCTGGAGCAGGCTCGAGGGAGACGTCCTGCTCGCGAGCGGTCGCTGGCAGGAGGCCCTGGACACGTACGACGGCCACCTCGCGGAAGCCTCGGGCGACGCCGTGCGAGCGGAACTGTTACGGGGACGGGCCGAGGCTCTCGCTCGGCTCGACCGCGGGTCCGAGGCGGCGACGGCGGGGTCCGAGGCGGCCGACATCTTCGACCACCTGGGCCGCGAAGCGGACGCGGCGCTCGCGCGGTACTGGGTCTCTTATGGTGAGCACCTGCAGGGCAACACCGGCGAAGCGCGCCGGCTGGTCGAGGCCATCCTCGCCAGGGTGCGCGCCGGCCTGCGGGTCGAGCCCGACTTCCACCTCCGGCTCGTGATCGCCCTGGCCGCGATCGAGACGCGCGACGGCGAATACGACCAGGCGCTGGCCTACCTCTCCGAGGTTCGCGGGCTGGCCGAGAAGCTCGACGACCGACGCCGCGCCACCTATCTGTTCGACCTCGCCCACAGCTATCGCGAGACGGGTGACTACGAGGCCGCCGTGCGGGCGGGCTACGCGAGCCTGACCCTGTTCACGGGGATGCACGCCGAATCCGAGACGGCCGCCCTCGAGAACGACCTGGCCCTCGCCTTCCTCAAGCTCGGCAACCTGGCGCGGGCCGGCGATTTCGTGGGCAGCGCACGAACGAGGTGGGCGGCGCTCCGGGACGACCGGATGCTGGCCCACGTCTCCGACACGGAAGCCCAGATCGCGCTGGCGGACTCGGCCCTCGACCGGGCCGCGGAGCTCGCCGAGCAGGCGATCGGGGGTGCCGAGCAGACGGGCAATGAGAAGGCGCTCATCGACGCGCTGGTGACCCGGGCCCAGGTCCGCCGGCGCCTGGGCGACGTCCGGAGCGCGGATGGTGACTTCGCCCGGGCCGCGACCCTGGCGCGCTCCTCCGGCTCACGCGGGCGTATCCGCGAAGTGCTCGGCGCCTGGTCCGAGATGCTGGCCGAGAGCGGCGACCTTCGCCGCGCGTATGACCTGACCCGCGAGGCGCTGTCGGCCTGAGGCCCGCCCGGAGCGGTGATCTCGGCCCCCCAACATCGCTCCGTGTTCGGCGGGCCCCAGGACCGCCATCAATATATACTCGTATCCGGCGACAACGCATGATTGCCGACCGAAGGTGATGCTCGTTGCCCGAACGGCCATCACCCGTCGACGGGTGGCCGTCGGCGCCCCGACACTCGAGCCCCGGGAGAGAGCGACGGACCCAGGCAGGATCGAGCGAGTGACCAGCATGGAGCGGGGCGGCACGGTGATGGAGATCGACGTCGCAGCGAGCGCCGCGACCGGTGGTCGCCCGGTTGCGCTCTCTGCGCGGGTCATCGTCCTCGCCTACGTCGTCGTCGCCCTGCTCTGGATCGCCCTGAGCGACCATGCCGTCGGCCTCCTGTTCACGAATCCGGACGATCGGACGGTCGTGGAGACCCTGAAGGGCGCTGGTTTCGTCGCCGTGACGGGCGGGCTCCTGGCTGCGCTGCTCGGTCGCTACGACGCGCGCCGCGCCCACCAGGCCGCCGTGCTGGAGAAGCGCGAACGGCGCTACCGGCTTCTCACCGAGCACGCCCAGGACATCATCTTCCGCGTCGAGGCCGGCCCGACCGCCACGACCGAGTACCTGAGCCCGGCCATCGAGCGCGTGCTCGGCTACGCGCCGGCGGCGTTCGGCGACGACCCTGACCTCTTCCGGCGCCTGGTTCACCCCGACGACCGCGCGCTGCTGGATCCGGACGCGGGTGCCTGGCGCGAAGGGCGCCCCGTCATGGTGCGCATGCGCCACGCCGACGGCCGCTGGATCTGGCTCGAGCAGCGCGGCACTCCCGTCCTCGACGCGGCCGGCCGCCCCGTCGCGCTGGAAGGCGTGGCCCGTGACGTGACCGAGCAGCGCCGGGTGGAGGCGGCCCTGGCGCGCCTCAACCGCGTTCAACGAACCCTGAGCGCCGCCAACCATGCCCTCGTGCGCGCCGACGAGGAGGTCGCCCTCTTGGAGGCGATCTGCCAGGCGGTGATCGACGAGGGCGGCTTTCGGTTCGCCTGGGTGGGCTACCGCGAGGGCGACGCGGGGGGAACGATCCGACCCGTCGCGCATTCGGGGCACGAGGCCGGCTACCTGGGCGAGATGGCGGTCAGCTGGCATGACAACGACCTTGGCCGCGGTCCGACGGGAGTGGCAGCGCGCGAGCGGCACCCGGCAATCAGCCGCGACATCGCCGCCGACCCGGCCATGGCCCCGTGGGCCAGGGGGGCCACTTCGCGCGGGTACGCGTCGTCGGCAAGCTTCCCCCTGGAGAGAGCTGGCGACGTCCTTGGCGTGCTGACGATCTACTCGGGCGAGCCGGACGCATTCGGGCCGGACGAGGTCGCGCTCCTCGAGGAGCTGGCTGCCGACCTCTCGTACGGCATCGCCGCGCTGCGGACGAGAGTCGCGCACGCGGCGACCGAGGCCGACCGTCGCCGCCTGGCAATGGCGATCGAGCAGTCGGCGGACTCGGTCGTGATCACCGATGCCGACGCCCGGATCGAGTACGTGAACCCGACCTTCGAGCGCGTCACGGGCTACCTGGCCGCGGAGGTCCGTGGCCAGAACCCGCGCCTGCTGCAGAGCGGGCGCCAGACCCGGGCGTTCTACGAGGCGATGTGGCAGATGCTGAGCGACGGACGGCCCTGGGCGGGGGACATGGTGAACCGCCGCAAGGACGGCTCGCTCTTCACGGAGGCAGTGGTCGTCTCACCGATCCGTGACGCGACCGGCACGACCACGAGCTACGTGGCGGTGAAGCGCGAGGTGACCCGCGAGCGCGAGGCTGAGGCCCGGGAGCACCTTCGGGCCCGCGAGCGAGAGCAGATCGCGGAAGTGCTCGCGACGCTTCATCCCGAGGCCACGCCGGAGGAGACGGCCGACGTGGTGTGCCACCAGATCGTCCAGCTTCCCGAGGCGCTCTCGGCCGTGATCCTGGCCTTCGACCCGGACGGGCGGGCCACTCCGCTCGGGGCGGCCGCAGCCGATGGCCGGGTCCTCGAGCGCCAGCGCCTCAGTGGGGCCAGGACGGAGCACCTTCGCTCGCGAGCGGTCGAGGGACCGTGGGTCGAGAGCTGGGAGGCGTCCCACGGCCAGCCCTTCAGCCGCGCGTTCCAGGCGATCGGGATCCGGGCGCTCGCCTACGCGCCCATCCGGATCGAGCAGGCCGTGGTGGGCCTGCTGGAGGTCGGCTCGGCCGGCCTCGATGCATCCGACCGGCTGACCGAGCGCCTGCCCGCGCTCGTCGAGTTCGCCTCGATCGCGAGCGCGGTGCTGGGGCCGTCGATCGCTTCGCGCGCGCAGGTCGGCCGCTCGCGCGAGCGCATCCAGGGGATCATCGACCAGGCGGCGTTCCACCCTGTCTTCCAGCCGATCGTGGACCTGGCGAGCCTCTGCGTCATCGGCTACGAGGCCCTCACCCGCTTCGACGACGGCATCGCGCCCGACGTCCAGTTCGGGGCGGCCGCGTCGGTCGGCCTGGGCGTCGAGCTCGAGGTCGCCGCCCTGCGGGCCGCGCTCGCGGCGGCCACCGCCCTGCCCGCGATGCGCTGGCTCAACGTGAACGCCTCGCCGGCAGTCGTCCTCGCCGGGGAGCCGCTGCGCTCTCTCGTGGCAGGCTACCCCGGCCACCTCGTGCTCGAGGTGACCGAGCACGCGGTCATCAACGACTACACCGCGTTCCGGGTGGCGGTGAGCGCCCTGGGATCGGACGTCCAGATCGCCATCGACGACGCGGGGGCCGGCTTCGCGAGCCTGCGCCACATCATCGAGCTGCGGCCGCACATCGTGAAGATCGATCGCTCGCTGGTGGCGGGCATCGACGCCGACCCGGCCCGCCAGGCCCTCCTCGCCGGCCTGTGCCATTTCGCCGACTCCCAGGGCTGCAGCCTCATCGCCGAGGGAGTCGAGACCGATGCCGAGCTGGCCACGCTCGTCGCCCTCGACGTGCGCTCGGGGCAGGGCTACCTGCTGGGCCGGCCGGCGCCGGTGCCACCACCGCGGGCCTAGACGCCCCCGGCCGCGGCCGGGCCTGATGGACTGCCTCCGGCGCCGACAAGCGGCCCCTCGAGAGGTGCCCCAACGGCCCTGTCGGTTCGGCACCCGGGTCCCGAGGCTTGCCTGATCCCGGTGTCGGACATCGACCGCCGGATTCGGGTCACCTCTAGGAGGGGAGCAGCGCGATGAGCGGAGTCCACACCGTGGAAGCGCCGGCCGCCAGCGACGTGGCGGAGCTGCGCGTCGGCGAGCGCGTGCTGCGGCTGCCGATCGAGCACGCCGTCGAGGGCCAGTCCGCGATCAACATCGCTGCCCTGCTCAAGGACGCCCACCTCACGACGCTCGACTATGGGTTCGCCAACACCGCCTCGACCCGGAGCGCCATCACCTTCCTCGACGGCGACGCCGGCGTCCTGCGCTACCGGGGCTACCCGATCGAGCAGCTGGCCGAGCGGTCCACGTTCCTCGAGACCGCCTACCTGCTCATCTACGGGGAGCTGCCGAACGAGGAGCAGCTGGCCGACTGGACGACGAAGGTGCGCCGTCACTCGCTCCTCAACGAGGAGTTCCGGCGCTTCTTCGACGGCTTCCCGATGGACGCCCATCCCATGGGCATCCTGGCCTCCGCGGTCAGCGCCCTCTCGACGTTCTACCAGTCCTCGGCCGACCCGCGCGATCCGGACGACGTCGAGATCAGCACCATCCGGCTCATCGCCAAGATGCCGACGATCGCCGCCTTCGCCCACAAGAAGTCCATCGGCCAGCCGTTCATCTACCCGACCAACGCGCTGGACTACGAGAGCGACTTCCTGCGCATGATGTTCGCGGTGCCGACGGAGCCCTACGAGCTCGACCCGGCCGCGGCCCATGCCCTGCGCGTCCTGCTCATCCTCCACGCCGATCACGAGCAGAACTGCTCGACCTCGACGGTGCGCCTCGCCGGCTCGAGCCTCGCGAACCTCTATGTCTCGATCTCGGCCGGGATCGCCGCCCTCTGGGGGCCCCTCCACGGGGGCGCCAACCAGGAGGTCCTGGAGATGCTCCAGGAGATCGACCAGAACGGCGGGGACGTCGCGAGCTACGTGGACCGGGCGAAGGACCACAACGATCCGTTCCGCCTGATGGGCTTCGGCCACCGCGTCTACAAGAACTACGACCCGCGAGCACGGATCATCAAGCAGGCCGCCGACGGCGTCCTGAGCAGGCTCGGGCCCCGCGACCGGCTCCTCCAGATCGCCCTCGAGCTCGAGAGCGTCGCCCTGAGCGATCCGTACTTCGTGGAGCGCAAGCTCTACCCGAACGTGGACTTCTACAGCGGCCTGATCTACCGGGCCCTGGGGTTCCCGGCCGCGATGTTCACCGTGATGTTCGCCATCGGTCGCCTGCCGGGCTGGATCGCCCAGTGGCGCGAGATGCTGGGCGACACGGACTTCCGGATCGGCCGGCCGCGCCAGCTCTACGTGGGTGCTCCCGCGCGCGAGTACCGCTCCCTCGACGACCGGTGATCTAGCGCCAAGCGAAGGGCCCCGTGCCGGGCGGCACGGGGCCCTTCGCATTCCGGGCCGCGAAGCGCGGGGGTCCCGCGCCGACCCGGGGCGATCGGGGTCGGCAGCCCGGGCGAGCGCGTGACACGAATCGTCCGCTGGCGCAGACTTCCAGCTCACGACGCCACGAGTGGATCCTCGCGGGCGCAGCCAACCAGGGAGCGAAGCAGCACGATGCACGTCGAGCCCGGCGCAGGGCGGCGCTGACGAGGCCCGCCGTGTCCCCGATCAGGCGCATCCCGGACGACTCGCGGCAGGCTGCCTCGGACGCCTTCGTCTTCTTCGGCGCCACGGGCGACCTCGCCTTCAAGCAGGTCTTCCCCGCCCTGGCCGGGCTGGTCCGCGACAGCGCCTGGACGATGCCCATCATCGGCGTCGCCCGCCACGGCGACCTCGCCGCGCTGCGGGAGCGCCTCCGGCAGAGCCTCGAGGCCCACGGGATCAGCGACCCGGCGACCCTCGGGCGGCTCCAGGGCCAGCTGCGCTTCGTCAACGGCTCGGACGACGACCCCGCCACGTTCCGCCGGCTGCGGGCCGAGCTGGGGACCGCCCGGCACCCGCTCCACTACCTGGCCATCCCGCCGGCGCTGTTCGGCGAGGTCGTCCGGCTGCTGGGCGAGTCGCACTGCGCCGACGGCGCGCGGGTCATCGTCGAGAAGCCGTTCGGGCGGGACCTCGCTGGCGCGCGGCGGCTGAACGCGACGCTCCACTCGGTCTTCGCCGAGGACCAGGTGTTCCGGATCGACCACTACCTGGGCAAGGAGCCCGTCCAGAACCTGCTCTACTTCCGCTTCGCCAACCGCTTCCTCGAGCCGATCTGGAACGCGAGCCACGTCGCCTCGATCCAGGTCACGATGGCCGAGGCCTTCGACGTCGCCGACCGGGGCGCCTTCTACGACCGCGCCGGGGCGATCCGCGACGTCGTCCAGAACCACCTCCTCCAGACGGTCAGCATCCTGGCCATGGAGCCGCCCTCGGGGCGGACCGCGGAGGCGCACCGCAACGAGCAGTTCAAGGTCCTCGATTCGATCCGGCCGCTGCGGCCCGAGGACGTGGTGCGCGGCCAGTACGCGGGCTACCGGAAGGTTGCCGGCGTCGCCCCCGACTCCACCGTGGAGACGTACGCGGCCCTCCGCCTGCGCGTCGAGACCTGGCGCTGGGGTGGCGTGCCCTTCCTCCTCCGCACCGGGAAGTGCCTGCCCGTGACGGCGACTGAGGTGCTCGTCGAGCTGAAGCGGCCACCGTTCGACGTGTTCGGCGAGCGCGCGCCGGGCGACGCGAACTACCTCCGGTTCCGGCTCACCCCGGACATGTCGATCTCGCTGGGCGCGCGGGCCAAGAAGCCGGGCGAGGGGATGGTCGGCGAGCAGGTCGAGCTGTACGCATCCCACGAGGGCGGCGCCGTGCTGCCGCCCTACCAGCGGCTCATCGGCGACGCGGCCGAAGGGGACCCGATGCTCTTCGCCCGCGAGGACACGGTGGAGGCCGCCTGGCGGATCGTCGACCCCGTGCTGGACCCGCCGGATCCGCCGCTGTCCTACCGGCGGGGCACCTGGGGACCGAAGGCGGCCGAGGCGCTGGTCCCGCGCCCGGAGCGCTGGCACGCGCCCGCGCCCGCGGCCGCCGGGGCTCCCGCGCCGACATGACCTCGTCGGGCGATCCACGCGGCGCGTTCCCAGCGGGCACCGCTCCCGGCGCCCCGGGGATCGCCCCCACCTGGTCGAGCAGCGCGAAGGACGCGGTCGGCACCTCCCACTATGCGAGCCGAGTCTGGTTCACGGTCGGGCGGGGCGTCCTCAACGAGGTCTACTGGCCGCGCGTCGATGCGCCCCAGGTGCGTGACCTCGGCTTCATCGTCGCCGACGGCGCCGGGTTCTGGAGCGAGGTCAAGCGCGACGCCCAGAACGAGGTCCGGTTCGTCCGTCCCGGCATCCCGGCGGTCGTCGCGGTGCACCGCCACCCCCGTTACGTGCTCACGCTCCGGATCTGTGCTGACGACCACGCGGACGTCGTGCGCATCGAGGCGCGCCTCGAGGACCTGCGCGATCCGGCGGATCCGCTGCGCGCGACCAGCCCGCTCCGGCTGTACCCGCTGCTGGCTCCTCACCTGGGCTTCAGCGGCCTCCACGACAATGCCTGGATCGGCCCGTACAAGGGCCGCCCGGTGCTGTTCGCCGCAGAATTGCTCGGCGACGCTCGCCCTCGCCAGCGACCCACCGGCCACGCGCCAGAGCGTCGGCTACGTCGGCGCGTCCGACGGCTGGCAGGATTTCGCGGCCAACGGGCGCATGGCCTGGACGTACGGCGCGACCGACGAAGGCAACGTCGCGGGCATGATCGAGATCGTGCCCGGGGACGGTCCGGTCCAGATCGCGCTGGGATTCGGCACGCGTCCCGAGGAGGCTGCGTTGCAGGTCGCCGGCCGCCCTGGTCGGTCGCTTCGAGGTCGCCTGGGACGAGTACGTCGCGAACTGGGAGGGCTTCCGGCGCACCTGCACGCCCCCACCCGCGGACCTCCCGGCCGATCTCGGGGCCCTCTACCTCGACTCGGCGGCCGTGCTGCGCACGCACCAGGACCGCACCTCGACCGGGGCCACGGTGGCCAGCCTGTCCATTCCCTGGGGCAACGCCCGGAACGACCTCGGGGGCTACCACCTGGTCTGGTCGCGCGACCTCGTCGAGTCCGCGGGGGCGCTCGTCGCGCTCGGCGCGCGGGCCTCCGCCCGGCGCACGCTGGCCTATCTCGTGGCCACCCAGGAGCCGGACGGGCACTGGGTCCAGAACCAGTGGGTGGATGGGGTCCCGTACTGGCAGGGCGTCCAGCTCGACGAGGCGGCCTACCCGATCCTCCTGGCGGGCGCGCTGCGCACGGCCGGCGCGACCCACATGCACGGCCGCGGAGAGGAGGCGGCGGCGTTCGAGCACCTGGTCGACGAAGGGGCCCTCGACCGGATGATCGAGGCGGCCGCCGGCTTCATCGCCCGGACCGGTCCGGCCACCCAGCAGGATCGCTGGGAGGAGAACGCCGGGCTGACCCCGTCCACCCTCGCGCCCGTCGTCGCGGCGCTGGTCGTGGCGGCCGACCACCTGCCCGGGCCGGCCGCCGCCTACTGTCGGGAGCTGGCCGACGACTGGAACTCGTCGATCGAGGACTGGACCTACGTCCGCGGCTCGCGCCTGGCGCAGGAGCACGGCGTGGACGGCCACTACGTCAGGATCTCTTCGCCCGACGTCCTCGCCGGCGCGCCGATATCGACCCCGGTCCCGGTCCGCAACCGGGTCCCGTCGGAGTCGCTGGTCCCGGGTGACGAGATGGTGGGGACCGACTTCCTGGCCCTGGTCCGCTTCGGATTGCGCCGCCCCGACGATCCCCGGATCCTGGCGACCCTGGCGGTGACGGACGCCCTGCTGCGGACGGACACGCCCAGCGGGCCGCTCTGGCACCGCTACAACGGCGATGGCTACGGCGAGCACGCTGACGGCAGCCCGTTCGATGGGACCGGGATCGGGCGCGGGTGGCCGCTCCTGGTGGGGGAGCGTGGGCACTACGAGCTGGAGGCAGGGCGCGATGCCCTGCCCTACCTCGATGCGATGCGCCGTCTCGGGTCGCAGGGGGGCATGCTGCCCGAGCAGGACTGGGACAGCGCCGACATCCCGGAGCGCGGCCTCGTCCTCGGTCGACCCAGCGGGTCCGCGATGCCCCTCGCCTGGGCCCATGCAGAGTTCGTGAAGCTCGTCCGATCCGTCGCGCTGGGTCACGCCATCGATCGCCCCGAGGCGGCCTGGCAGCGCTACCGGGGGATCGTCCCGGCCGCGGCGCGGGCGACCTGGCGCTTCAGCGCGCCGCGGCCGACGATGGCCGCCGGCCGCACGCTCCGCTTCGAGCTCCTCGCACCGTGCCGGGTCCGCTGCTCGCTCGACGGATGGCACACGCATGTCGACGTCGATGCCCGCGACACCGGCCTGGGGGTCTGGCTGGCGGACATCGCGGGATCGGAACGGCTGGCCGCCGGCGATGCGGTCGAGGCCACGTTCTACTGGCCCGGCGCCGATCGCTGGGAAGGCACGAACGTCCGGGTGGCGGTGGTCGCTCCCTGAGCGCAAGCGCTGCGACTGCCTACAGCTCTCCCAGCGAGGCCTCGTGCGCGGCGTTCTCATGGGCCCGCTCCTCGGCCCGGATCGGGAGCGTCCCGAGCGCCGCGAGGACGAACGAAGCGGCCATCAGGACGAACACGATGGGCAGGCCCGCCGCGTCGCCGGCGGCCCCGATGATCGCGCCGTAGACCGCGACCCACAGGGACCCGACCCCGAAGGCGAGCGTGAAGTAGAGCGCGAACGTGGCGTCCCTGATCGACGGCCGGGCGATGTCGGCGAGGAGGGCCTGGAGCTGCGGACTCTCGGCGAAGCTGAACATGCCCATCAGGACGATCCCGGCCCACAGCCCGATGAGGCTCGACCCTGAGGCCAGGAAGACCACGAACCCGACCGCCCCCCCGAGGTAGACGCCGATGATGAGCGGCTTCCGGCCGAGCCGGTCGGAGAGCCAGCCCGCGAGCAGCGGCATCGGTACCGAGAAGACGATCAGGGCACCGTACATCAGCCCGGCCTGCGCCTCGCCCAGGCCGATCACCTTCGTGAGGTAGATGAGGGCGAAGAGGTTGACGACGCCCAGGCCGCGCCCGCCACCGCCCAGGATCGAGGTGAGGTACAGCCAGAGCAGGTCGCGGTCGCGGAAGATCGCCCGGAACGCGTCCGGCACGCTCCCGCCGGCCACGGCGGCGGCCCGGTCGGTCCCGTGCTCGCGGACGAGCAGGAGGATCGCGACCGCGATCACGAGCGCCGGGACCCCGAACGCGATCGCAGCGCCGCGCCAGCCGAACGTGGCGATCAGCGGCGCCCCGATCAGGGCCACGACGACCGTCCCCACGTTTCCGCCGGCGATATGCGCGCTGATCGCGAAGCCACGCCGTTCGGGCGGGAACTGCTCCGCCAGGAGGCCGTTGCCGACCGGATGCTGGGGTGAGCCGCCGATCCGCGACAGGATGTTGGCGATCGAGAAGGTCGGAAAGCCGGACGCGAACGCCTGGGCGACGAAGCCACCGCCGAACAGGAGCCCGCCGGCGCCCAGGAGCGCCCGGCGCGAGACTCGCCGGGTGAGCGAGGCGAAGGTGAGCTGGACCATGCCGGAGGCGAAGGCGCCGCCGGCGGCGAGGAAGGCGATCGTGTCGACGCCGACGTGGAAGTCGTCGGTGATCTTCAGGAAGATGAGGGGCAGCACGACGGCCTGCGCGTGGTTCACGGCATGCGCGATCGAGAGCAGCCAGAGCGACCAGGCGGGCCGCACGTCGGCGGTCTCGAGGCGCATCGTCGGGCGGGGCCCGGGGTCTGCGGCCGGCTCGACGGCCAGGCGGACGGGCGGCTCGAGAGGACTCATCGCCGGAGATCATCGCGCACCTCGGCCGAGGTCGTCGGGCGCGCCGCGCACCTCGGCGGCATCATCCTGGGCGCCCCGGGTCGGGACCCGTCAACAACGGGTCACATGGCCCTCCCCGCCGGCGTGCCGGACTGACAGTCTCCGCTGCACGTCGCAGAACGCGAGCGGGCCGGTTCATCCGGCCGCAGACGTGCCGACCGCGTCCCGACGTGAGGAGCCGCCCGCGTGCCGATGCTCGAAGCCGCCGCCCTCGCCACGGGACTCGCCGTCGCGTCGCTCGAGGTGACTCGGCCGTTCGCCGGCGATCCCGCCCCGATCGGCCGGGCGCTTGCCGATCCGGGCTGGCTCGGGCAGATCGTGCCCGGGCCCCGGGACCGCCCGGATCTCCGGCGGGTCCAGACCGACCTCGCGTTCACGCTCAGTCGCGAGGGCAGGATCGTGACCTTCCGCAAGGCAGCCCTCGTCGACATCGGGTCTGCGGCGCCCGACGCCGCGGGCGACGTGGAGATCGCCTGGCGAGCCACGTCATTCGCGCCGCTCTTCCCGGTCTTCGCCGGACACCTGACCTTCCGGGCCGGCACGCTTCGTCTCCGCGGCGTCTACGCCCCGCCCGGCGCGGGCGTCGGGCTCCTCGCCGACCGGGCGATCCTCCACCACTTCGCCCTGCGGACGGCGGGCTGGTTCCTCGAGCGCCTCGGCGCGGAGGTCGAACGATCCGAGGCCTCCTGACGCGACGCGCCGGGGCCTGACGCGACGCGCCCTGGCGCGCGCCGGACTCGATCCCGACGAGCCTACCGGGCCAGCTCTCGCGCGGTGACGCGTTGGCCGCGCTCGGCGAGGGCGGCGAGGAACGCGCGCGGTTCGAACGCCCCCTCCGGCGGATGCACGCCGGTCGGTCCTCCGCGCGCGACCATGTCGGCGGCGATGGCGGCGACGGTCCCGGTGATGACCGAGGACGCGGAGCGGCCGACCTGCTCGACGGCGAAGTCGTAGACGAGGGTCACGGATCGCCCCGAGCGGACGCCATCGACGCAGACGCGCTTGACGTTGGCGCTCCGATCTGCGGCGCCGATGCCCCGGCTGCCGATGTAGGCGGCCGCGAAGCGGCGCGGGGAGATCGCGACCCCGTCGACCTCGAACGGGTCGAGGCGATCGAAGCCGAGCTCGAGCAGGACCCTGATGCGGCGGCTCTCGTCGGCCGGGTAGCCGACCTTGAAGACGACGTTCCTTACGTCGAGGTAGCGCGGGAGGGTGACCGGCTCGGGGTGGGGGACGAGGTGGACCTCCTGCTCGCCGTAGGGCTCGGGAAAGGCGATCCGTTCCGCGCCCGAGAACGACGGACGCTCGACGAGCACGCCATCCTCGCGGACGGCCGACATGCCGGTGCTGGCATCGAACCGGGTGATGACGATTCCGGGCGACGTCCAGAGCGGGTGGCTGATGTACGAGTAGATGCGGACCGCGTCGACGGCGTCCAGCTCGTCGGCACCGAGCCGGGCCAGGATGTTCGTCAAGCCCGGGGCCACGCCGCAGCCGGGGACGATCCGGCAGCCGGCCTGCTCGGCGAGCTCGTGCCGGTCGAGCTGCTGGA
This sequence comes from uncultured Chloroflexia bacterium, assembly GCA_963801445.1. Classification (GTDB taxonomy): domain Bacteria; phylum Chloroflexota; class Limnocylindria; order Limnocylindrales; family CSP1-4; genus CTSoil-043. Next base: position 494,628 of record CAWDEW010000009.1, read on the forward strand.
GGGTCTCGGGGTAGTAGGAGCCAAGGTCGACGAGGTGCACGCCAGCGGCGATGGCGGCGTCGGTGACGGTCACGTTGTGGCGCATGTAGGTCGCGTTCAGGACGACGTCAGCCTCGGTGAGCGCGGCCGCGAGCGACGCCGGGTTCTCGACGTCGACGCGGACGACATGCTCGGGGGCGCCGAGGCGGCGCAGCAGGGCCGTGGCGGCGTCCGGCCGGATGTCGCCGATCGCCACCCGGTGATCGGCGCGCTCGACGAGGTCGGCGACGGCGGCCGATCCCATCTCGCCCGAGCCGCCCAGGACGAGGATCCTGCTCATGCTGGCGCTCCCTGCCTATCCGCCGAGTCCCGGCACCTCGAACACCGTCTCGCCTTCGACGAGCGTGAGCAGGACCCTGGCCTCACCGATCGGGCCGGCGTCCGGGGCGAAGAGGTCCCGATCGATCACGACCAGGTCGGCCGCCTTGCCGACCTCGAGCGACCCGCTCAGGTCGTCGAGGTGGTTCACGTAGGCCGAGCCGATCGTGAACGCCTCGAGAGCAGTGGGCAGGTCAAGCCGCTCCCCGGGAAGGAACGTCCGATCGCCCCTGCTGGCCGGGGCCACGCGATTGACCGCGACCTCGATCTCGAGGAGCGGGTTGGCGCTGCTGACGCTCCAGTCGCTGCCCATGCACAGGGCTGCCCCCGCGCGGCGCAGGGAAGCGAAGGGGTACTGCCAGGCGGATCGCTCCGGCCCGAGGAACGGGATCGTCAGCTCGTCCATCTGGGCCCCGTGGAAGGCCCAGATCGGCTGGGCGTTGGCGACGACGCCCAGCGCCCGGAAGCGCGGCAGGTCGGCGGGGTGGACGACCTGGATGTGGGCGATATGGTGGCGCCCATCGGTCATCCCGTTCGCCAGGCGGGCCGCGGCGACGGCGTCGAGCGCTTCGCGAACCGCGCGCTCGCCGATGGCGTGGAAGTGGACCTGGAAGCCTTCCGCGTCGAGTCGAACGACGTGGCGCTTCAGCGCGTCGGGATCCACGAAGCTGATCCCGCGGTTCGTGGTGGGCCGCCCCTCGGCGTCGCGATACGGCTCCAGGACGGCCGCGCTGAAGTTCTCGAGGACCCCGTCCTGCATGATCTTGACGCTCGTCGCGCGCAGGCGGCCGGACCGGCCCCGGTCGCGGCGCTCGATGAGCTCGTCGATCTGCTCCGGGCCGCGGTCGCGTTCCCACCAGTGCGCGGCGACCACCCGGGCGGTGAGCTGGCCACGACCGACGAGGGCGAGGTATGCGTCGAGGACGGGCGGCGTGACCCAGGCGTCCTGCCAGGCGGTGATCCCGAGCGAATGGAGGTAGGCCTGGGCAAGCCCGAGAGCGGCCTCGAGGTCCGCGGCCGTGTCGGCCGGCAGCAGGCGCTCCACGAGGCGCATCGCCCCTTCGTGGAGCGTGCCCGAGGGCGTGCCGTCCGCGTCCCGCTCGATCCGGCCGTCCCGGGGGTCCGGGGTGTCGCCGTCGATGCCGGCGAGCTCCAGGGCGCGCGAATTCACCCACGCGCCGTGGACATCGCGGTTGCGCAGGTAGACGGGTCGATCGGGGACGACCCGGTCGAGATCCTCCCGCCGCGGCGTGCCACCGGCGAAGTCGGGCATGTGCCAGCCGCCACCGCGGATCCACGGCTCATCGGGATGGCCCTCGGCGTAGTCGCGGACGATGGCGAGATACGTGGCGAGGCCCCGCTTCTCGTGCAGGTCGCAGCGCAGGCGAGACAGCCCTCCGATCGGTGGGTGGACGTGCGCGTCCTGGAAGCCCGGCAGGGCCATCCGACCGTTCAGCTCGATGACTCGCGTGCGCCGCCCGATGAGGGACCGGACGCCACGCGCCGTGCCCACGGCGACGATCCGTCCCTGGCCGACGGCGATCGCCTCCGCGACCCGGCGGCTGGCATCGTGGGTCTGGACCCGCCCGCCGGTCAGGACGAGGTCGGCGGGAATCCCGTCAGTCACGATTGGCCGCCTTCCTCCGGGGGCTGCGACCAGGCCCAGAACGTCCGCTCGATGTCGCCCAGCTCGGTGGGCGTCCCCTCCGCCCGGTTGGTCCCCAGGTCGATCACGTAGACATAGTCGGCGATCCGGAGCGCGCGCGGGATGTCCTGGTCGACCAGGAGGATGCCCACGCCGGAGCGTCGGAGCCCATCGAGCGTCTCGTACACCATGTCCGCGATGATCGGCGCAAGCCCTGCGGAGGGTTCGTCGACCAGCAGGACGCGAGGTTCGGGCATGAGCGCCCGGGCCAGCTCCAGCATCCGCTGCTGGCCGCCCGAAAGCTCGCCGGCTCGACTCGCGCGCCGGGTGCCCAGCACCGGGAACCGCTCGTAGCTGTCGCGGAGCCGCCGGCGCGTCCGCGCCTTGTCGCCCCGGAAGGTCCACGCCCCGACGAGGATGTTCTCCTCGACGCTCATCTCGGCGAAGATGCCCGGCTGCTGCGGGATGTACGCGACGCCGAGGCCGATCATCCGATGCGGGGGGGTGCCGGTGATCTCCCGTTCGTCGAGGAGGACGTGTCCGGCGCTTGGCGTGAGGAACCCGAAGACTGCCTTGAGGAGCGTGGACTTGCCCACGCCGTTCGCGCCCAGGATGGCCGTCACGGCGCCCGGCGTGCCCTGCAGGCGGACGCCCCGCAGCACGTCCAGGTCGCGGTAGTAGCCCGCCCAGAGGTCGACGACCTCAAGCACCCGACAGGCCCTCGGCCGGCGCGGGGCCGACGGTCGGCGTCCGGGCCGACCCTCCGGGCTGGCCCAGGTACGCGGCGATGACCCGGGGGTCGTTGCGGACCGGCTCGGGTTCGCCGTCAGCGATGACCACGCCGCCGTCGAGCACGACGAGCCGCTCGCAGAGCTGGAACACGGCCCCCAGATCATGCTCGATGAGGACGACGGCCCGGCCCTCGGCGCGAATCCGCCGGATCAGGTCCCCGATCGACCGGCGCAGCACCGGGTGAACGCCCGCGAACGGCTCGTCGAGGAAGAGGATGTCGCTGTCGAGCATGACCAGGCGGGCCAGCTCCAGCAGCTTCTGCTGCCCGCCGGAGAGTGACCGGGCATAGTCGCCCGCCAGGCGCCTGAGCCCCACGATGTCGAGGGCCGCCAGCGCCCGGTCCTCCGCCTCGTCGCGCTTCCGCAAGGGATTGATCGCCAGCTCCGGCACCAGGAGGTTCTCGAGGACGGTCAGGCGCCGGAAGGACCGCGTGATCTGGAACGTCCGTCCGAGCCCACGGCGCACCATCTCGTACGGCGGCAGCCCGTCGACCCGCTCGCCGTTCAGGATGACCGCGCCGCCCGTCGGGCGGTAGTAGCCGCTGAGGACGTTGACGAGCGTCGTCTTGCCCGCCCCGTTCGGCCCGATCAACCCGCAGATCTGCGGCCGGTCCAGGGCGAACGTCGCGCCGTCGAGGGCGGTGAGGCCCCCGAAGCGCATCACGATCCCCTCGACGCTCAGGGCGATCTCGCGGCGAGGTCCCGGGACGGCGGCCGGGCCCGGCGCCGGCGCGATCTCGGGGCCTCCGGTCATCTGGTCTGCCTCGGCGACGATCGCGGGCGACGCCCCGGTCTTCGCGAACCGCCGGCGGATCCGGGCCGCGGCCCAGGTGCCGACCGGCGCGATGATGCCGTTGGGGGCGAGCCGCAGGGTCAGCACGAGCAGGGCCCCGAAGATCGCGTAGCGCCACACGCCGGGCTCGATGTGGATCGGCCCGACCTGGATGACCCGCAGGGCATCGAGCAGCCAGACCAGGAGCGCGGCCGCGATCGCCCCTGCCAGGGGGCTCTCCATCCCACCGATGACCGCGTACACGACGACGAGGCCCATCCCCAGGAGGTCGAGGATCTGGGGCGTCAACCGGGGAGTGGTGTGGTAGTAGACGGACGCGGAGAAGCCGAGCAGGAGCGACACGAGGCTGAACACCAGGATCTTGAGTCGCGTCGTGTCCACGGCCATCGCGGCGGCGGCGTCGGCATCCTCGCGCATCGCGCGCAGGAAGAGCCCGAGCCGCGATCCCATGACGCGATAGATGGCCCCCAGCACGAGGAGGAGGACGCCGACCATGAGCTCGTAGTGGAACGCTCGATCGCCGGGCAGCTGCCCGACCGCGAGCGAGAGATTGCCGCCTGTGATCTCCACCTCGGTGGCGATGACGATCCGGGCGATCTCGCTGAAGGCCAGCGTGAAGAGGGCAAGGTAGGAGCCGCGGAGGCGCAGCAGGATCACGCCGAGCGCCGCGCCCAACCCGAGCGCCGCGAGGCTTCCGGCGACCGTGGCGATCCAGGCGTCGCCGAAGGGCGTGCCGGCAAGGTCGCGGCCCCAGATTGCGCCGACGTACGCGGCGATCCCGGCGATCGCGACGTGCCCGAACGAGAACTGCCCGGCCACCCCGGCCAGGAGCGACCAGGTGGCGGTGAGGCAGGCGGCATAGAGCGCCTGGCGCGCGATGTCGACCTGGTACCCGGACGCGGCCGCGGGCACGAGGACGAGCCCGGCGACGGCCGCCAGGGCGAGGATCGCCGGCAGCAGTCGTCCGGCGCGTGCCGATCGGCCGGCCCGCGCCCCGGTCACCCTTCACGCCTCCCGAAGAAGCCCTGCGGGCGCACCAGCAGGACCGCCAGGAAGACCAGGAGCCCGGCGGCGACCTGGTAGGTCGCCCCCTTGGTCGGGTCCGGGTAGCAGGCTGCTGTCAGGGCCTCGGTCACACCCAGGAAGAGGGCCCCAACCAGCGCTCCGGGGACCGATCCGAGTCCACCGAGGACGACGATCACGTACGAGCGGATCGCTGTCTGCGCCGCCATGTCCGGCACCTGGAAGTTGAGGGCGGGCACGAGAGCTGCCCCGGCGACGCCGGCGAGCATGCAACCCAGGCCGAAGGCGAGGACGAAGACCCGTCCGGCATCGATCCCGGCGACCGCCGCTGCCTGGCGATCCATCGAGACAGCCCGGAAGCTCCGACCGAGCCAGGTCCGGTAGAGCAGCCAGACGAGGCCGAGGAAGACGAGCAGGCCAACGCCGCCTGCGATGAGCAGGTCCATCCGCAGCCGGATCGCGCCGATCTCCACGATCGACGCATCAAGGCCGAAGAGGGGGCGGTCGGTGTAGCGCGGCGAGCGCACCCCGACCGGCGAGCCGAGGACTCCGACCAGGGCGTACGTCATGAACACGCCCAGCCCGAAGGTCATCAGGATCGCGTACTCGTCGGGCCGCTCGGCACGACCCGACTGGATCGGTCGCAGGAGCGTTGCCGCGACGAGCATCCCGAGCCCGAGCGTGACGATCGCGACGATGGGGATGACGGCTACCGGGTTGAGCCCGACCTGCCCAAGGATGAGGAAGGCGGTCACGCCGCCGAACATGACGAACTGGCCGTGGCTGAAGCTGATGATCCGCTGGACCGAGTAGATGAGGGTGAGCCCCGCGGCCATCGTGGCGTAGACGAGCCCGACCGTCAGGCCGTTCTGGACCTGGTTGGTGAGGTAGACCCCGTCGACCACGCACGAGTTGGTCGGGTTCATCCGCGCGAACATGACCAGGAGCTCGGCGAGGAGCACGATCCCCGGCATTGCGACATGGCGGCCGCGCCGCAGCAGCGGCGTGGCCACGTGGAGCCACAGGAGACCGAACGGCCCGAAGGCCGCTCCCACCATGCCGCCCACGATGCCGGCGAGGCGCGGATCGGCCCGCCGCGTCCGGTATCGGCGGGGCAGGAGGATGGCGCCCACCGTCGACCAGAACGGTCCGGCAAGCGCCATCCACAGGAGGAGCTCCATCAAGAACCCAGCGTCAGGTCGAACCCGGCGTCAGGTCGCTATCGCTTGACCTGGACCCAGGCCTGCCCGGACACAGTCTGCCGGCTCGCGGGCCAGAGCGTGGTGGCCTCGGCGAGCGTCTGCCCCTTCTTCGTGTACTCGAGCAGCTGGATGGGCGGCTCGGGCCACTGGTGCCACAGCCAGGCCGGCTTGCCGGTGGGCACGGGGTTGGTGGAGTTGTAGGGGAACGAGTACTGGCCCTGGGCGCCCACCAGCGAGGTCGTCTCGAGGGCCTTCACGATCGCGGGGTGGTCGGTGGAGCCGGCCCGCTGGATCGCGTCGGCGACGAGCAGCACCGAGTCGTACGCCTCGAACGCGTAGTTGCGGGCGCCATGGCCGAGGGCCAGGTTCGCCCGGTCGTCCAGGGACTTCGCCTGGGCGTTGAACTGCGAGCTCGTGAGGCCGACCTGCTGGAACGCACAGCCGGCGCCACCGGGGACCGCCCGCCAGTAGCCCGCATAGTCGGTGGCGCCCGGCCCGCCGATGCAGGCCGCCTTGTCGACGAGCCCGGCATCGATTCCGTTCTGCTGGGACGTCCAGCCGTCCGAGGTGCTCGCGGAGTCGAAGAAGACCGCGTCGGCGTCGGGATTCTCGGCCTTGGCTCGGGCCATGATCGCGCTGTAGTCGGGCTGCCCCGTGTTGATCGCGATCTGGACGAGCGAGATGCCGCTCCCGGCCAGGGCGGCCTGCATCGCCGCCTTCTCGCCATTTCCGTAGTCGCTGTTGTCGACGATGTGGACGAGCTTCTTGGCCTTCAGGCCGTTGATCAGCCAGTCAGCGATGAAGCTCGAGTAGTAGGTCGACGTCGGGGCGATGCGGAAGATCGTGGGCGGGTTGGCCGGCAGGTTCGGATCCGCCGGATCGCCCGCCGTGATCTTGTCGTTGTACGTCTCCGAGAACACGACGGGCATCCCGGCCTTGTTGTAGGCCGGGATCTGGGCCAGCCCACAGCCGGAGTGGGCTTCACCGACGACGGCGGCCACGTTCTCGTCAACGAGCTTCTGGGCCATCGACGCGCACACGTCGGGCTGGTTCTGGGTGTCTTCGAAGACGAGCCGGAGCTGGCGTCCCAGGACGCCGCCCTTGGCATTGACGTCGCCGATGGCCTGCTCCATCGCCCACTTCATCTCGGTCCCGATGGCCACGTCACCCGGCTGCGAAAGGGGACCGACGCCCCCGATGAGGATCTCGCCGGCAGGCGTCGGGGCGCTGGTCGGCGTCGCCGGAGCCGGAGTGCTGGCCGCCGGCGTCGATGCCGCGGGCGACGGCGAAGCCGCCCCGCCGCATGCGCTGACGAGCAGGGCGGTCATCACGCTGACCACCACCGTCCGCCACAGTGCTTCTGGACGATGCAAGGCCCTGAGTGCTGGGTTCTGCCTGGAGCGCATCCTGCTGCCCACCCTCCATGACCGGTCAGGTCTGACCGGGAGGCACGCCGTTACGATGGCGCCTCACCGAGCCTGTCCGGCGAGTCTAGGCAGGGGACGCCGGGTGTGTCAATATGTTGAAGGAAGTTCAGTGATGTGGCATCATTCTGTTGAAGGTGACGACCGCAGGCGCGGCGGCCCGCCTGCCGCCGATGGTCGTGGGATGGGGAGTTGCTGGTGAAGCCGATCAGAACCGCCGACGCGACCACGCCGCTGACCGGCGTCGTGGGGGCGACGATCGCCCTTCACAGGGCCGCCCACGGGCTGACGATCGAGGAGCTGGCCCGACGATCGTCGACCTCGACCGGGCTGCTGAGCCAGCTCGAGCGCGGCATCGGCAATCCTTCGTTGAGCACGCTGACCCGCCTGGCGCAGGCCCTCGACATCCCGATCGGCGCCTTCTTCACGGGAACGGGCGACGAGCCCGACATCGTGGTCCACCCGCACACCCGCAAGCGACTCGCGCTGAGCGAGCAGAACCTGACCTACCAGCTGCTCACCCCGGATCTCCAGGGTGCCCTCTCCATGCTCTACATCGAGTTGCCGCCGGGCTTCACCAACGAGCGCGACCCCTTCCACCATATCGGCGAGGAGGCGATGCTCGTGCTCGAGGGCCAGGTCGAAACCCACGCCGAGCAGCGGACCTTCCTCCTGGAGGCGGGTGATTTCGATCCGCTTCGCGTCCACCACGCCGCACTGGTACCGAACCTTCGAGACGCGGGTCGTGGTGATCACGGCGATGACGCCGCCGTCCCTCTGAGCGTGCCGGACGCGGCCATCACCGCGGGAAGGGGCCTGATGCCCAGCCTCGACGTGCGAAGCCTCCTCCTGTCGGATGCCCAGGCCCTGATGCGTATCCGGAGCGCCAATCCTCCGGGTCGCGAGAGGCCCGTCGCGGAATGGATCGCGGCACGTCTCGGCGACGTCGCGAGCGACGTCTGCGTCGTGCCCCTCACCGGGGACCGTGCCAACGTCGTCGCCACGTTCGACTTCGGGAACGGTCCGACCTTGCTGCTGTGCAGCCACACGGACGTCGTTCCCGTCCAGCACGACGACCAGTGGGAGCCGGTCGTCCGCGACGGCCGCCTGGTGGGACGCGGAGCGTGCGACGCGAAGGGGGCGATCGCGGCCATGATCGGCGCCTGCGAGCGCCTCGCTGCACGGCGAGGGGGCCTGCACGGGAGGGTGCTCCTCGCCTGCGTCGCCGATGAGGAGTCGAATGCCGAGGGCGCCCGGGCGCTCGTGTCCGGAGGCCTGCGGGCGGACGCGGCGATCATCGGCGAGCCGACCGGCAACCTGGTCGTGCTGGGATCGCGCGGGGCTGTTCGCGTGGCAGCTCGCTTCCAGGGCGTCGCCGCCCATGCGAGCGCGCCCGCACAGGGCGTCAACGCCATCTATGCGGCTGCTCGCTTCATCCTCGCGATCGAGTCGCTCGAGGCGGAGCTGAACCTGCGCGAATCGATGGGCAGCTGCTCGGCGACGGTCGTCGATGGCGGATCGAAGCTCAACGTGGTTCCGGACACGTGCAGCGTCCAGGTCGATCGACGGCTTGGCCCGAGCGAGACGGCGGAGGCGGCCATCCACGAGATCGAGTCGTGCCTGGCGCAGGCAACGGCAGAAGCTCCCGGCGTGTCGAGCACGTTGTCCCCGGCGGGTGTCTGGGTGGACCCATTCGAGCTCGGAGCCACTCACGAGCTCGCGCAGCTGCTGCTCTCGACGCTCGACCAGCCGAATCCCGGGCCGATCTTTCGCGCCGTCACCGACGCGCCGCACCTGATCGCCGCGGGGATACCCACCGCGATCCTGGGGCCAGGCTCCCTCGATACTGCCCACTCCCGCAACGAGTCCGTCGACATCCGGGAGCTCGAGGCGGCGGTCCACCAGTACGAGTGGATCGCCCGGGCATACCTTGGCGGGTCTGCGACACCCGACGACGGCGAGACCCGACAGGTCCCGTCACGGGCCGGCTAGCAGGCGACCCCGTCCTGGCGGACGATGGGACCCGCGACGCAGGGTCCGCGCTGCACGGGCGTGGGAGAATCGACCCGTGAAGGCCAGGCTGGTCGCGTTCGGAGACCTCCGGATCGAGGGCGAGCGGTACACCCGTGACGTGGTCATCGAGGGTGGCCGGATTCGCCTGCGCCGGAAGGGCCCGTCGAAGCCGCTGCGCGACCAGTACGGGCACACGCCGCTCTCGGCCGCCGAGGACATCCCCTGGGGCGGCAGGCGGCTCATCATTGGCACGGGAGCGGACGGGGCGCTCCCGATCGCGCCCGAGGTGTACGCGGAGGCGGAACGACGCCGGATCGAGATCGACGCGCTCCCGACCCGGGCTGCCTGCCGGCTGCTCGCCGACCTCGAGCCCCACGACGTGTTCGCGATCCTCCACGTCACCTGCTGATCCGGCACCCGTCGCCGTCGGCGGCCGCGTGCCCGAGCCCCGGCGCGGATTTCGTGGGTGCCCAAACGCCCTCGACCCGCGTATCCTGTCGCCGCGCCCGACCTGGCCCGATTGACCGGCTCGTCCGCCGGCATCTTGGCGAGGGGGGCCCGTTCGATGTCCATCGGTCGTCCATTGGCGGGCCTCGTCGGCCTCGCCCTGGTCGTCGGCGCCTGCGGCGCCTCGGCCACGCCTTCGCCGAGCGTCGCGCCGACGCCCGCGGCCTCGACGGCCCTGGTCCCTTCCGCCAGCGCATCGCCCTCGTCGGCACCCTCGGCCACCCCGAGCCAGGCGATCCCGCCGACGCCGACGCCCGCCCCAACGCCGACGCCCGCGCCGACGCCCGCGCCGACGCCCGTCGCCTTCGCCCTGGACGCCCAGGTGTGGTGGGGCGGCTACGCCATCGCCGTGACCGGTGGCACGTATGACCCGCTCAAGCACAAGCTGAACATCGACGCGACCTTCCAGAACACGAGCACCCAGCAGACCGAGGTGAACCAGGTCGGAAGCGCGGTGAAGATCGTCTGGAACGGCCAGTTCCTGCCGGGCTACGTGACCCCTGGGCTGGTTCCCGTCGGCGCGACCGCGAAGGCCCAGATCCAGCTCCAGCCCCCCGCCGCCTTCACGGTGGATGGTGCCGTCCTCACGTTCGGGCAGCCCGACGAGCACCAGGCGACCGTGCCCCTGAACGGCGACCCGGCCACCTCGGATCAGCCGACGGTCCTGCCCATCGCGGGCAAGGTGACGATGGGCAGGTACGTTGCGTTCACCATCACCAGGGCCATGCTGGTCCCGGCCTCGTGCACGGGCTACCCGGAGCGAATCCGATATGGATCGCTCAAGAAGGACCAGGTGTCGATCGTGCTGTGGGGCTCGGCGACGAACAGCCAGGCCCTGAACTACGCCCAGGTCGACCAGGGATACGTGGCGATCCCGGACGGGACGACAGCAGCAAGCAACCCGACGGTGAGCTTCTCGATCCCCGGCAAGGGGACCCTCCGCGAGCAGGGCATGTGCTTCGCGGTGCCGGCACCGGGCAGCGGCTCGTACAAGCTCACGATGCACGAGTCTCGCTCCAAGGCGAGCGGGACCCTGACCTTCAAGGTCCCCTGACGGGCCGACCCGGCAGGCTGAGCTAGACCCGGGTCGAACGCGCCGTCGGCTGGAGGCGGTGCCGGGTGGACTCCTCGACCCGGCCCCGCTCGTCCGCCGCCGGGTGCTCGACGAGCGCGATGAGCCGGGAGGTCATGAACCGGCCGGTCCGGACGGGGACGCCCGTCCGGGTCACCTCCCGGACCTCGACGACGCCGCGCGACGTCACGACCTCGATCCGGCGGCCGGCCCTGGTCGCCGTGACCTCGAACGTCTGGACCCCCTGCCCCGTATCGACGACAGCCTCGACCCGATCGCCCTTCATGGCCCCACGATAGCGGAGGGGTCCAGCGGATACACGCGGAATTGCGGGGGACCGGAGACTCGCGGGTCGCCGGGGCCCGCGGGATCGGCTACCGTGGCGTCGGGCGGCGATGTCGCGATCGGCCCTGGGAGCGTCCATGCAGCTGAACTTCCTCGTCCTGTCCTACGTCGCGTCGGCGGCCGTGTCCACGGGGGTCGTGGTCGTCGCCTGGCGACGACGTTCCGTCGTGGGCGCCCGCGGCGTCGCCCTGCTCATGCTGGCCGTTGCCTGGTGGCTGCTCGCGAACGCCTTCGAGGCCGCCGCCCTCGACCGATCGGCGAAGATCGCCTGGTCGGTCATCGCGTATCCGGGCATCGAGAGCGTCGCGGTCCTGTACCTCCTGTTCGTCGTGGGCTGGACCCGCCAGGACGGCTGGGTCACGCGCGCGCGCGTCGCCCTCCTGTTCGTCGTCCCGACCATCTCGGTCGGCATGGCAGCGACGAACGAGTGGCACCACCTGCTCTGGACGTCGGTGACGCTCACGGACGCCTGGGGCGTCACGGCGGTCTACGACCACGGGCCCTGGTTCTGGGTCGAGGTCGCCTACGCCTACACGCTCGTCGGGGCGGGACTCATCGCGCTCGTCGGCGCGATGTATCGCTACCCCGCGGTCTACTCGAGCCGGATGCGCCTGGTCGTCCTCGCGTCGGTCGCGCCGATCGTGGGCAGCGTGGTCTACGCGGCAGGCCTCCAGGCATCGCTGCACGCTGACCTCAGCTCGATCGCGTTCGCCGTCGCCGGCCTCGTCGGGGCCTGGGCGATCCTCCGATCCGGGTTGCTGGACCTCACCCCGGTGGCCTGGACCACGCTCGTCGACACCCTCGCCGACGCGGTGCTGGTGCTGGATCCGGCGCGCCGGATCGCGGCCTTCAACCGGTCGGCGACTGGCTTGCTGGGGATGCGCCAAGAGGCCGTGGGCCAGGCGGTCGACCATGCCCTCGACCGATTCCCCGAGCTCGTGGCCGTCTGCCAGGGGGCGTATGACCGCGAGGTCGAGATCCAGGTCGGACCGGGCCAACCCGGGCCGTCGGGTTGCGGGCCGTCGGCGAGCCCCCCGCTGGCCGACCGCTGGTTCAACGTCCGGCTCACCGCGATCGGCGACAGGCGGGGCCGCGACGCGGGCTGCACCGTCGTCCTGCGCGACGTGACGGAGCGCCGCCGGGCCGTCGAGGAGGTGCGGCTTCTCTCGCTGACCGACGAGCTGACCGGGCTGCTCAACAGGCGCGGCTTCGCGACCCTTGCCAAGCAGCAGATGCGCACCTCGATGCGCACGCGGAACCGACTCTGGTTGCTCTTCGCCGACGTCGACGGCCTCAAGGAGATCAACGATCGTCTCGGGCACGAGGCGGGGGACCGCGCCCTCCACGAGATCGCCCAGCTGCTGCGGACGACCTCGTTCCGGGAGGCGGACCTCGTCGGCCGACTCGGCGGCGACGAGTTCGCGGTGCTGGCGACGGAGATCTCGCAGATCGACGGCGAGACGCTCGCGGAGCGCGTGAGGGGCGCCGTGGAGAAGTCGAACCAGGTCCCGGGCCGCGAATACTCCCTCTCGATGAGCGTGGGCGTCTCCCTGTTCGACCCGGAGCGGCCGCGGACCCTCGACGTGCTGATCCACGAGGCCGACCATCGGATGTACGGGGCCAAGCACTCGCGGCGCGGCGATGGCGGCCGGGTGGAGGCCGTCGAGGTCGGCCCGCCGACCGGGGACCCACCGGGCGACTGTGTCCTCCGCGAAGTCGATGAGGGCATCGCGGAGCTTCTTGTCGCAGGCGAAGCGGAAGGTGACCGCGAGGTGCTGCCCCGACTGCCGGGTGGACGGTGCGGCCCCGGCGAGGCAGGCGAGCGACTCGGGCGTCGGGAAGCGCTCGCGGACGTCACCGATCTCCGCCAGCAGGGCCGCTGCCCGCACCTGGCCCGCCCGAGGCAGGCTGCGGAAGATGGACCCGTCGGGATGGAGCTCGAGCTGCTCGGCGATCCGGGCCTCGAGCTCGGCCACCTGGTCACGGACGGCGAGCAGGGCCCGGACGAACGCGCGCGTGACCGCTGCCCGCGCCTCGGCCTCGGGACCGGTCACCCCGAGCGGTGCGGTCTCGAGTCGCCGGCACAGCTCCTCGGGGCTCGTCCGCCCGCAGTACCCCTCGCTCCGGAGCCAGGCGGCCATGCGCCTGGGGCTCAGCCATGCCGCCTTTGCCGCCGAGGGGAACCGGAGCAGGAAGCGGAGGGCGATCGGGGAGTCGAGCTCGAAGAACAGCCCGACCGCCCCCGGGTATACGAGCTCGAGGTGTGCCCGGAGCTGCTGCATCAGCCGGATCCGGGTCTGGACCAGGTCCTTGCGAGCGCGGACGGTCGACCGGAGCGTGACGGTCTCGGGGCTGTCGGGACGGAGCGACCGGAGCCGCTGCCCGTCGGTCCGCAGGACGTCGGCGAGCAGGTATGCGTCGGCCCGGTCGTCCTTGTTGCCCGCGGTCCCGTACCGGGTGCGGAGCGCCTTCACGTGGCGGCTGGCGATGACGACGACCTCGAGCCTGGCGCCGAACAGGGCGTCGATGACCGGGCCGTCCGGGCGCTCGATCGCGACCCTGCCGACGCCTGCCATTGCCAGCCGACGACCGAGCGTCCGCAGGCCCGGCCCGCTGTGCTCGACCTCGAACCGCTCGGTTGCGGTGCCGTGCTCGTCGACGATGCAGACGGCGTGGGCGCGGCTCGCCCAGTCGACGCCCGCGTATCGGGTGGGAGAATCGATCCCGTGCCTCCTCGCTGTTGCCGCAGCCTGGGGGCACCCTCGTGATCGGGACATGGCCGGCCGTTCGCTTGCTGTTTGGCGCTCATGGCGCGCAGCCCTATCGCGGCTCTCCAGGTCCCCGGCCGCCGGACCCCGCGGAACTCAGCCTGGTCGTCAGGCGACGAGGGGCCGTGGCGGTGGTCCGGCGTTCACCAGGGGTGCGTCCTCGGTCACTCGACCGCGGACACGGGCATGGTGCTCCAGCAAGGCGCCGCGCCGGCGGCAGAGGCAGCATCCTCGTCACCCAAGTTCTGTTGGCGATCGCGCGGTAGCATCGTGCCCTGATGCCTGCTCCATGTTCGACGCACCGTTGGATCCGGGAGACCGTGGCCTGGGCCGCCTGCCTGTTCGGGGCCGCCCTCGCGCTCGAGCTCGTGGTCCTCGCTGTTGACGTCGGCCCCCTCAGCGTGGGACTGGCCGCGATGATCGGCGCCTCGGCCGCCGTCGCAGTCGCCGGCGCGGTCAGCTTCTGGCGGCTCGTCGGCCGGGGACGCGGCCGGCCCCGCCTGGCCGGGGTACTGCTCCTGGTCGCGGTTGCCTGGGCCGGCCTCAGCGCCTTCGTGATGGCCTGGCTCTTCGCGGCCTTCAACCCCTGACGATCGGCCGATCGCGGGGCGCCGACCGGGACGCGCTCGGGCGACGATCGGAGGGCCCGCCGCGCTCCCTCGTTCGATTCGGCCCCGGGCGCGCCCTGCCGGCAGGCCCGGATCCGCAGTTTGCCCGGGGGGGCTAGGATCGCGGCACAGATGGAGGCGCATGCATGACCCGGGTCCTCGTCGTCCAGCGCGACCTCGCGGTCGCAGAGCGGATGGCCGCCACGCTTCGCGGAGCGGGCTACCAGATCGAGCAGTGCGGCGGACCGGGGCGGGTGCCCTGCCCGGTCGTCGCCGACATGCCCTGTCCCATCGTCGACGGCGCGGACGTGCTGGTCTACGACGCCTGGGTCGGCGGCGACGCGGTCGATGGGCAGCGCCTCGTCTCCGAGCTCCGGGAGGTCTACGTCGACCTCCCGGTCGTGCTCACCTCGGTCGACGCTTCGGTCACCTGGGCCGAGCGGGAAGGGCCGCATCGAGTGATCCCGCTGGGTTCCCGACCGAGCGACGCGGAGCTGCTCCAGGCCGTCGAGGCGGCCCTCGGCGAGCAGGGCATGGCCGTCTGAATGTCCCTCCCCGAGCTGGGACAGGACGGGCCCCGGCCCGGACGACCTCAGCTCCGGGCTCGCTCGTTGCGGGCGGCCGCCTCGGCGATCTCCGTGATCCGGCCTGCCCGCGTCTCCGGCCGCCGGGCGAGGGCGACCCAGTAGAGCAGCATCTTGCGGGTCGAGGGCGCGAAGGCGGCGAAGTTGGCGGCGGCCGGCGGGAGCCCCTCGAGGGCCGCCGCGAGGTCCCCGGGGACCTCCAGCCGCTCGACGGGATCGAGGATCTCCCACGAGCCATTCGCCTTCGCCCGCTCGATGGCGGCGAAGCCGGCCGGCGCCATGCGCCCCGCGCCGATCAGGCGCTCGACGCGCGCCTTGTTGGAGGCGGCCCACGGGCTGCGCGGCTTGCGCGGCGCAAAGTAGAGCTTGCCGCGCTCGTCGTCGACGTGGCCGCCTGTGCTGTCGACCCAGCCGAAGCAGAGGGCCTCCTCGATTGCCGCCTCGTAGTCCAGGGTGACCCGGCCGGAGCGCGCTCGCCAGGTCACCAGCCAGGCGCCGCGGGATGTCGCGTGGTTCGCCTCCAGCCAGGTGCGCCAGGTGGCGCGATCGTCGGCCTGGACGTGCGGCGCATCGTCGAGCGCGGACACGTCAGGCGACCAGGGCCGCCGCCGCCAGGACTGCCCGACGCGCGTCACCGCTGACACCGAGCCGGACGCCGACGTTCATCTGGTCCAGCATGTGGACCATCGGATCGCCCATGTGGTTGGCCACCACGACGCTCGCGCGGTGCTCCTGCACGAAGCGCGCGACCCGGGCGTGATGGCCGCCCTCCGTGCCCTCGTCGTGGAGGCGGTCCCAGGCGACCTCGTGCTCCTCCCAGCGGCGCACCTCGCCTCCGACCACCTCGGCGATGGCGACGCGCGCGGCGCGGCCCCACCGTGGATCGACCTCGCCCGTCATCGTCACGGGCACGCACAGGATCATCAGCCACCTCCGTCTCGAACGATGCTAGCGCGCATCGCGGGCGCGCTCGGTCCAGCCCGGGTGGCAGCGGGGATCGCCCGCCTCGCCCGACCCCTGCCCGTGCCCAGAGCGCCCGCAGCGACGCGGCCATGAGACCCGGCTCGACCCTGTGGGACGGGTCGAAGTGGTGCCGCTCCGGGAGCTGCTCGACGGCGAAGTCCGGGAAGACCGCGGCGAGCCGATCGGCCATCCGACCGAACCAGTCAGGCTGGCCGCGGCCTCCGTAGGCGAACCAGACCGGTCGGTCGAAGCGCCGCAGGGCGGCCAGGTCGAGGTCGGACGAGAGGAAGGCGGCCAGGAACGCCCGACGCCCGGTCCGAGCTCGGCGATCGGGGCGCCGTAGGCGGGTCCGGCGGGCATGACGCCGCCCGGCAGGAGGATCACGGGGATCGGGCGCACGGTCAAGCGGCCGAAGGCCTGCCTGCAGGACTCGGCCTCGTCGACATATAGTTGCGACAGCAACAGTCTACCGAGACATCACGAGGTACCGGCATGCGCGCGTTTGCCATCGACCAGCTCGGAGGGACCGAGACCCGCACGGTCCGGCTGGAGGACGCCGGCCAGGCGCTGGCCGAGATCGCGGGCCGGCATGTCCGGGGCAAGCTCGGGGCCAGGCCATGACGACGATCGACCGGGACCCGAGCGCAGGGGCCGCGGGAGCGGGTGACCGCGTGGAGCGGGTGGCCGCGGCTCTCCGTTCGCACAACATCGAGGCGATCGTGGTCGCCAGCGGCGTCGAGGCGCGGGCGGCCGTCCTTGGCCTGATTCCCGAGGGTGCCGAGGTTCACTCCGGCAAGTCCAGGACGCTCGAGGACACTGGCCTCTACGGGGAGCTCGTGGAGTCGGGGCGCTACGACGCAATCCGACCGCGGATCTTCGCCATGGATCGGGCGACCCAGGGCCGCGAGATTCGCAAGCTGGTCGCCGCGCCGGACTACATGCTCGGAAGCGTGGGCGCGGTCACCGAGGACGGGACCCTCGTCGCGGCGTCGGCCATCGGGGGCCAGCTCGGCGCGTACGCCGCCGGCGCCGGCCGCGTGATCCTGGTCGTGGGCAGCCAGAAGATCGTGCCCACCCTCGACGCCGCCATCGGGCGCATCCGCGACGTCGTCCTTCCCTGGGAGAACGCCCAGGTCCGGGCGCGCATGGGCGTCGACACGGTGCTCGAGAAGATCCTGGTGATCCACGGCGAGTGGCAGCCGGGTCGAACCACCGTCGTGCTGGTCCGCGAGCCCGTCGGGGTCTGAAGGCGCAGGCGCCCGCAGCGCATCCCGCCTGGGGCGGTCGTATCGCCCGGCCCCGATCGCGGGCCGCCACAGCTCCGCCTTGACGCGGCTCCCCGACCGGCCTAGAATTCGATAATCATATGAGTATCGAACCGGCGACCGAAACGACGAATCCCACCCGGGCCACGGACGTGGCCCGGGTGTTCAAGGCGCTCGGAGATCCGACCCGCCTTGCGATCTTCGAGATCGTCCGGTCGAGCGCCGCGGCCGGCGAGGCGCATTCGCCCGGCGAGATCGAGAACAGCATCTCGCAGATCGCGAGCCAGTTCGACCTCTCGCTTTCGACGGTCTCGCATCACATCAAGGAGCTGCGCGGCGCCGGGCTGGTCCGCTGCGTCCGGCGCGGCCAGAGCATCTACTGCTCGGTCGAGCCGGGCGTGCTCGACCGGGTCGGCCGGTTCCTCGCGGGCCGTCTCTGAGGTCCTGCTCGTTCGGCTGTATTTCAAGAGTTGGGCAACTATCTACAGGGAGCGGTGAGATGGCCTCGGCAAGTGGACGCATCCAGGGAACGACCACGACACGCGAGCGGCTGGACACCGTCGGCTGGGGGCTCGTGTTCCTCCTGGTCGGCACCGTCGCCCTGCCCGGCGGCCCGGCCCAGTACGCCGCGGTGGCCGGGGTCGGTACCCTGCTGCTCGGCCTGAGCGTCGCCCTGGCCAGGCTCGAGCGCCGACTGGACCTGTTCTCGGCCGTCCTGGGCGCGACGGCGCTGGCATCCGGGCTCGGCGCGCTCGCCGGACTGCGGATCGACGCCTTCGCCCTGTTCTTCATCCTCCTCGGGCTGGTGATGGTCGTCGTTCCCCTGGTCCGGTTCGCCGACCGTCGAGCGTGATCGGCGCCAGCGACGAAGCGCACCCATGAGCGGGGGCGCCGTGGCGCTGGTCCACCCTCCGTCAGTCGCCGCCGAACAGGCCCTCGATCCGGGCTGATGGAACGGCCCGGGAGAGACTGCTGAAGGTGCCCCTCTCGGCGATCTCGGTGGCCGCCTCGATGAAGCCCGTCCAGGCCGTCCGGGCGAGCGTGCCGCCGACGCTGATCCGGCGGACGCCGGCCTTCGCGAGCTCGGCCACGGTCGTGAAGTCGCTGGCGACAAGGACGTTGACCGGCCGGGGCGCCACGGCCCGGACGACCGCCCGGATGTCAGCCATCGTCCGGATGCCGGGCGCGTACAGGCAGTCGGCGCCTGCGTCCGCGTAGGCCGCGAGCCGGCGAAGCGTCTCGGCCAGGTCGGGTCGGCCGACCACGAAGCCTTCCGAGCGGCCCGTCAACAGCACGCCGGACCCGCTGCGCTCGATCGCCTCGCGCGCCGCCCGGATCCGCTCGACCGCGAGGGCGAGCTCGAAGAGCGGCTCGGCAGCGTCGCCGGTCGAGTCCTCGATGGAGATCCCGGCCACGCCCGTGACGGCCGCCCGCGCCACGTTGGCGGCGACGCCGGCTGGTTCGACGGCAAAGCCGCCCTCGAAGTCCGCGTTGACCGGGACGTCGACGCTCGCTGCGACGGCCCGGATGTGGGCGAGCGCCTCTTCGAGCGTCACCCGGTTGTCGGGCCGCCCCAGGCTCCAGGCATACCCGGAGCTGGTCGTCGCGAGCGCCCTGAACCCGAGCGTGGCGAGGACCCTGGCGCTCCCGACGTCCCAGGGATTCGGGATCACGAAGCAGCCGGACTCGTGGAGGGCTCGGAAGATCGCGCGGGGGTCGTCTGGGTGGCTCATGCCCGAACGTTACCCCCGCCGATCGCGAGGGCCGGCATCCGGTGGATCCCGGATCTCTGGCCCCGGGCCCGGACTCGGGCACACCAGGGACCGGGCGCAGGGCTTCGGACAGCCCGCCGGTCCAGGGGATCGCCACGACCGGGCAGCACCCAGCGCCGGGTGAGCCCTCGAGCGCCGCGAGCGCGGCGGGGAGTGGCGCGCGGGGAGTGGCGGGCGGACTGCTGTTCCTGCCTGATAGAACCGGGGCGCATGCTCGTCAGCCGCACCGGGTCAGGCAAGAGAAACCGGGAGACTCCACTGAGGGCGCGATCAAGCCACGCGGATCGCGGGTAGGACGAATATGCCGACAGGTTCTGCCGGAGCGTGCCGACGCTGCCTCGCAGACCGTCCTGTCATGAGTGGCGCGCCGCCGGATCTGGGGCGGCACCTCCCATGTCTGGGCCGCATGTCCGGCCACTCCGGGTCCGGTCCTGTTGCCAACGATGCCTTCCAGGCATGAATGGCCGGCCGGACTGGCCGGCCGGAATGGCCGGCCGGAGTGGCCGGCGGCAGTCGCGCGCAGGGAGTGGCGCGCGAGCAGCCGAAGCCGGGTGGAGTCGCGGACCAGGCCTTCGGGCCCAGAAGGCGCCGGTTGACAGCCGGGGGATAGTGGGCTGCAGGCACGGGCGCCGACGCGAAGGCGCCGCAAGCTGCGGCAGGCCGCTCCGGTGCCGACCCGTGTCGCGATGGCGGTGAGGGCGGGCGACCCGGGAGACCGGATCAGGCGCCCGACCGGCCAGGCGACCGGGCCTTGGGGGGCGTGGTCGTGGCGACCCTGTACTTCGTCCACGGCGCGGGGGAACCGGGCACTCTCGCGAGGACACCGGGTGGGGGAGCAGATGATGGCGATGCGGCGTTCGAGGGCCGGCGCTCGGCTCGTGGGGACCGGCGCGAGCCGGCAGGCGGGCCCCGACCCGGCGCTGGTCGACGACCTGGCCCAGTCGCTGGCGGTCGTCGTTCCCGGCCTCGAGCGCTTCCTGCGCTTCGAGGGCCGCGACCCGGCCACCCGGCGCTCGGCCTGGTCCCCGGTCCTGGACCAGCCGCTGCCGGCGGCCGGCATCGGTCCGGGGCGGACCCTGGAGCTGCTCCGCGACCAGGTCGTGGCCAATGGGCTGCGCCTCGGGCACCCGGGCTTCAGCGGCTGGGTGACCACGGCCCCCACGACCATCGGCGCGGTCGCCGATCTCGTCCAGGCGATCGCCTCGCCGCAGAAGTGGTGGACGACGCCGGCCAACCTCCTCGACGCCGTGGCCATGCGCTGGCTCATCGAGCTGCTGGGCTTCCCGGCGGACTTCGTGGGGACGTTCACCGCGGGCGGCTCGACCGCCAACCTGGTCGGGATCGGCGCAGCACGACAGGCCGCGGGCGAGCGGCTGGGGCTCCGGCCGTCGCTCGACGGGATCGCGGCCCTGCCCGAGCCGCGCGTCTACGCCAGCACGGAGACGCACCACGTCGTGGGTCGGGCGCTGGGCGTCCTGGGCATGGGCCGGCGCAACCTGCGCTCGATCCCGACCGACGGCGACGGCCGGATCGACCTGGGCCAGCTCCAGCGCGCTCTCGACGAGGACGCCGCCGCCGGGTGCACCGCGGTCGCGATCGTCGGCTGCGCCGGCGACGTGAACACGGGCGTCATCGACCCGCTCGCGGAGCTCTCCCGGATCGCCCGCGAGCGCGGCACGTGGCTCCATGTCGACGGCGCGTACGGCGGCTTCGGAATCCTGGACGATCGCGTACGCGACCTCTACGGCGACGTGGCGACCTACGATTCGTTCGCGGTCGATCCCCACAAGTGGATGGCCGCGCCCGTCGGGACGGGAGCCATCATCGTCCGCGACGAGGGGGTCCTCGGTCGCGCCTTCACCATCGAGACCGGCGACTACGACCGCGAGCGGGCGACGCCGCCGGGCACGGGGGACACCCGATCCCCGTTCGACGAGCTGGGCTACGGGACGCCCGACTGGGGGCTCGACTTCTCGACGCCCGCCCGCGGCCTCGCGGTCTGGGCGACGCTGGCCGAGATCGGCGCGGACGGGATGCGCGCCCGCGTCACCCGCCACCTGGACTGCGCCCGGCGGGTCGCCGATCGTGTCCGCGCGAGCGCCGAGCTGGAGCTCCTCCGCGAGCCCGTCCTGTCGATCTGCTGCTTCCGGTACCGGCCGGCCGGCGAGACGGACGAGGCGCGCCTGGATGCCCTGAACGAGGAGATCCTCTACGCGGTCCGGGCCCGCGGCCGCTGCATCACGTCCGCGACGCGGGTGGCGGGCCGCTTCGCGATCCGGCCCTGCTTCATCAACCCGCGCTCGACGCTCGAGGACGCCGACGCGCTCGTCGACGAGGTGCTGGCGGTGGGGCGGGGGGCGTCCCGACCCTGACCGAACCGCGCATCCCGGGGCCCCGCCCGAAGCCGACGGCCGGGTCAGGCGGGCGCTGGTCGAGGAGGAGCGGACGCGGCTGGGCCCGCCGGCCTGACCGGGGCGCCGCGGAACCGGGTGCGGCGGGTCGGCGTCTACCGGGCACTCGACCAGGCCACCGCACGCGACCCCAGGAGGCCGTCCCATGTCCGCCCGCCCTCCGATCTCCCACCCGGCTCGACGCTGGACGAGGGCCTTGCTCGCGATCCCGCTCGCCCTTGCCCTGGCCGCCTGCTCCGCCCCCGCCGCCAGCCCGGCACCGGCCGATCGGGCCGGTTCGGGCAGCCCTGCGGGCGGAGCAGCGGTCGCCGGGACGCAGGCCCAGCCGGCCGTCGCGCCCGGAGGCGCCCCGGTGGCGGCGGGCGACCCGGGCGCGAGCGGCTCGGGCATGGCGTCGTCGAGCGGGGCGATCGCCTACCCGTACCCGGGCTTCACGGGAACGCCCGGGCTCGCGCCCGACCACACGATCGTGGTCACCGGCACGGGCCAGGCGACCGTGAAGGTAGACCTCTCCGATCGGGCCGCCGCCCAGGAACGGGCGCTCGTCGCGGCGCTGGCCGACGCGAAGGCCCAGGCCGACGCGGTCGCCCGGGTCGCCGGTCTGACGATCACCGGCGTCCTCTCGGTGGCCGCCTCGAGCGGGGAGGCGTACGCCCTGCCGATGGAGACCGGCCCGGCTGGCACCTCCGCGGGCCCGTCGGGCGGGACGACGCCGGTGCCGCCGATGGCCCCGCCCGTCCCGGCCCCCGGGGCCGCCTCCGGCTCGCAGCTGGCCGTGTCGGTGACGGTCGCCTACCGGATCAGCTGAGGGCCCCCGGAACCGTCATCCGGGCCGGGCGCACGAGTGGGCCGGTCACTCGGGGCCGGCGTAGGCCCCCGCGGTCTCCGGGAACATGGCCTTGATGATCTTGAAGGCCGAGACGTCGACGGTGGCATCCATGTGCAGGTACACGGATGCGTCGCGCAGGTACTTCTCGATCCCCACGTCGAGCATCGACCCGTGGCCGCCGTGCAGCTCGAGGGCCTGGCGGCAGACCTCGAAGACCTCTTCCGAGGCGAAGACCTTGACCATGTTGCACAGCTTGTCGGCGTCCGCCGCGCTCTCGTCGACCGCCCGCGCGGCGTGGCGCACGAAGGCCCTGACGGCGTCCAGCTTGATGGCCATCCTGGCCAGGCGCAGGGCGACGGCCTGGTGCTTGATCAGGAGGCGGCCGCCCTGGACGTGCTGCTGCACGAAGGCGGCCGTGTCCTCGAAGGCGGCGACGCCCGTGCCGAGGTTCTTGGCGGCCTGCAGGATCTTGCCGGGGCGGAAGTAGACTCCGGCCTTGCCGAGGGCGTCATCCCGCGCCAGGAGGTGGTCCCCGGGCACCCGGCAGTCCTCGAAGACGATCTCGCCGTTGTTCATGTAGCGACCGCCGACCGTCTCGTTGCAGCGCGTGACGGTCACTCCCGGCGTGTCGCGCGGGACGAGGAAGCTGCTCGTCCCCTGGAGCATCCCGACCGCCGGGTTCGTGTTCGCGTAGACGACGTACAGCGAGGCGTCGTAGCCGTTGCTGATGTAGTGCTTCCGGCCGTTGATCGTCCAATGGCCGTCGGCGAACGTCGCCCGGGTGTCCATGTTGGCGGCCGGGACGTTGTAGGGCAGCCAGCGATCCGAGGCACCCTTCGGCTCGGTGAGGCAGTGGGCCAGGAGGAACGACGGGTCCGCCATGTAGCGGGGGAACCAGCGCGCCTGGAGGTGCTCCGGGGCCACGTTCCGCAGGAGCACCGAGACCTTCCAACCCTGGGCCAGCTTGTCGGCCAGGCCGGCGTCCCCCCGCCCGAGCTCCGTCGCGATCAGGGCGAACGTCTGGGCCTCCGTGCCGGGGTCCAGCTCGACCCCGCCGTACGCGGCGGGCACGCCCAGCCCGCGCAGGCCCGCGGCGTCCGCCTCCTCGAGGATCTCCGGCGGGAGCCGCTTCTCCGGCTCGAAGATCCACTCCCGCAGGCGGTCGGCCTTGATGAACGGGATGACGACCCGGTCGACGTACTCGCGGGTCGTCTTCTGCATCAGCCGCTGCTCGGGCGAGAGCTCGAGCTGGTCCATCGCCAGGGTCATGTCCGATCCCCTCCGGGTCTCGCTGTGCTGTCGCCCGCCGGGGTCCGGTCGCCGGGACCGATCCGCCCGGCAGCGTTACTCGGCGGCCGGGGCCGCAGCCGTTGGCGCCGTGTCCGGCCCGACCCAGATCGTCTGGACGTTCGTGAACTCGCGGATCCCGAACGGCCCGAGCTCGCGCCCCCAGCCGCTCTGCTTCACGCCACCGAAGGGCAGGCGCGGGTCGGACGCGACCATCCCGTTGACGAAGACCGCCCCGGACTCGATCGTCCGGGCCAGGGCCTCGCCCCGTGCGACGTCGCCGGTCCAGATCGCCGCGCCGAGGCCGTAGTCGGACCCGTTGGCGACCGCGACCGCCTCCTCAGCGTCGGCGACCCGCCGGACGGCCGCAACCGGGCCGAAGGTCTCCTCGGCCAGGACCGGCATCCCGTCGCGGACGCCGGCCAGGACCGTCGGCTCGTAGAAGTAGCCCGGTCCGGGCCGCCGGTGCCCGCCGACGAGCACGCGCGCGCCCTGGCGGACCGATTCCTCGACCTGGCGCTCGAGCGCCTCGCGCAGGTCGCCCCGGGCGAGCGGCCCGACCTGCGTCGCGGGATCGAGCGGATCGCCGACCCGCAGGGACGCGACGCCCCGGGCGAAGCGCTCCTCGAACTCGGCCGCCACCGGCTCGGCGACGAGGAAGCGCTTGGCCGCGATGCACGACTGGCCCGTGTTCTGGTTGCGGGCGCGGACGGCCGTCGCCGCAGCGGCCGCCACGTCGGCGTCGGCGAGGACGATGAACGGGTCGGACCCGCCCAGCTCCAGCACGGTCTTCTTGAGCGCCGCCCCGGCGACCGCCGCGACGCGCGCCCCGACGTCGGAGCTGCCGGTGAGGGTCACGGCCCGCACCCGGCGGTCGCGGATCACCGGCTCGACGGCCGCGCCGGGGAGCAGGAGCGTCCGGAAGAGGCCGCGCGGGAAGCCGGCCGCCTCGAACGCCGAGCCGACGGCGAGCGCGCAGCGGCGGGATGTTCGAGGCGTGCTTGAGGAGGGCGCCGTTGCCGGCCATGAGCGCCGGCGCGGCGAACCGGATGACCTGCCAGAACGGGTAGTTCCAGGGCATGATCGCGAGCACGATCCCGAGCGGCTCGTAGGCGACCAGGCTGCGGGTGGCGTTCGTCGCGACGACCTCGTCGGCGAGGAAGCCGGCCGCCCGGTCCGCGTAGAAGTCGCACGCCCAGGCGCTCTTCTCGATCTCGCCCATCGCCTCGGCGATCGGCTTGCCCATCTCGAGCGTGATCTGGCGGCCGTAGTCGGCGCGCCGTTCCCGCAGGTGCGCCGCCAGGCGGTGCATCGCCGCGGCCCGCTCCTCGAACGAGGTGCGCCGCCAGGCCTGCTGGGCCGCGTCGGCCCCGGCGATCGCCGTCTCGATCTCGTCCGGGCGTGGCCGCCGGGAGGCGCTCGATGACCGCTTCGGTGGCCGGGTTGATCGATTCGAGCCAGTCACTCATCAGCGCAGTCGCTCGCTCATCCAGTCGGCCATCGCCGGCCGGTACTTGTACGTGATGTTGTTGCAGACGTGGTTCCCGTCGGGGTACATCAGGAGGGTCGCGTCGGGTGCCTCGCGGACGATCCGTTCGGCCTGCTCGGGCGGGAAGAGCCGGTCCCGGGCGCCGTGGATGACGAGGAGCGGCTGGTTCACCTGGTCCAGCACGCCGTGGAGCGCGAGGGTCTTCGACTTCTCGAACGCCTCCGCCTCGTCCCTTGACTTCGTGTAGAAGACGTAGCCGGCCCGGGTCAGCGAGTTGAGGGCGGGCCAGCATTCGGACAGGTCGTACGGGCCGGCGAGCGCGACGAGGGCCCGGATCCGCTTCTCCCGGGCGGCCGCCAGCGGGCCGTAGATCCCGCCCATGCTGATGCCCATCAGGCCGACCCGGCCGGCGTCGACGTCGGAGCGGGCGGCCAGGGTGTCGATGATCGGCCGGACGACGCTGGACCAGTCGGCCCGGATCGGGAACCGGGGCGCGCTCTCGCCCTGGCCGGGGCCGTCCACGGTGAGCGTGGCCATCCCGCGCCGGAGGAAGTCCTGCTCCATCGCGAAGAGCTCCTCCTTGACCGAGTCGAGGCCCGGCACGAGGAGCACGACCGGCGGGAGCGCGACGCCCCGGGGCCGGCGCAGGTTGCCCGGGATCGTCGTGCCCTCGAACGGGATGTCCAGGCGCTCGCCGGGCGGATCGAGGTGGGGGAGCGCCCGGGCGTACGTCGCGACGACGAGCGCGCTCATCTCCAGGTGCAGGCCCGGATCCTCGAACCAGAGGAACTTCCCGAGGTGGTAGGCCCAGGCTGCCCGCTGGAACGCCTCGGTCGCCGTGACGGTGCGGCCGGCGGCATCCGCCGCCTCGGCGAGCTCCCGGTGCATGTCGCCGACGGCCTTCCAGCCCGGCGCCCAGGCGGCCCACTCGGTGGTGGCCGCCTGGACCCGCTCGAAGTCGTTGACGTCGATGCCGTTGGCCACGAAGCGGGGCTTCCAGTGGGAGACGGCGAGCTGGACCCGATTGCCCGGTTCAATGGCCATGGGCGGACTCCTTCGACCGGCTCGGCCCGGTCCTCCTGTGGGCCGGCAGCCAGCCGCGGTCGTCGGGCTGGGACGTCATGGCGCTGCGTGGGTTCACGACAGGCCTCGTTCGAGCCGGCCGGCGAGGTCGGCGAGGAAGGCCGCCGCGGGCGCGCCGTCCACGACCCGGTGGTCGACCGACAGGGTGAGAGTCACGACGGGCGCGACCGCCGCCGCCCCGGCGCGGGCCACGACCATGTCGCGGACGCGGCCGACCGCGAGGATCGCGGCCTCGGGCGGGTTCACGATGGCCGTGAAGCGATCGACGCCCTGCTGGCCGAGGTTGGAGATGGTGAAGGCCGCCCCGACGAGCGCCTCGACGGGGAGCTTCCCGGCCCGGGCACCGTCCTGGAGCGCGATCCGCTCGCTGGAGATCAGGGCGAGGTCCTTGGTGTCGGCGTCGCGCAGCACGGGCACCAGCAGCCCCTCGTCGAGGGCGACGGCGATGCCGACGTGGATGCCCTCGGCCGTGATCAGCCCGTCCGGGTCGTAGCGCATCGCGAGCCGCGGGTGGTCGCGCAGGGTGCGCGCGACGGCCCAGATCAGCACGTCGGCGTAGGACACCCCGGCGGCGGTCCGGGCCGCGCTCGCGGCGGTCATGTCCACGTCGACCGAGACGGAGAACTGGGGCACGTCGCGGAACGACATGGTCATCCGCTCGGCGATCGCGCGACGCATCCGCGACAGCGGTGCCGGGGCCGCCTCGGCCGTCCCGGTGGACGGCCGGGCGTGCGCCGGCGCGGGAGCGCCAGCCGTCGCGGCCGCGGCGGCCTCGACGTCCTCGATCGAGATGCGCCCACCCCTCGCGGGCCGGAGGCTGGCCAGGTCCACCCCAAGCTCGCGGGCCCGCTTGCGGGCGGCCGGGCTCGCGGCGACCCGCTCCTCGTCGGACCGGGCCGCGGTCGCAGACGGCGTGGCCGCCTCGACCGGGGCGGGCTGCCCTGCCGCGGCGGGCTCCGCCGCCGCACTCGCTCCCGAAGGGACGGCCACGGGCTCTTCGGCCGTATCGGAGATGAGCGCGATGACCTGGGTCACGGGCACGGTCTGACCGGCGGCGACCAGGAGCCGGCGAACGTAGCCCGCGACCGGCGATTCGACCTCCATCGTGGCCTTGTCCGTCTCGACCTCGAAGAGGACCTCGCCCGCCTCGACGTGGTCGCCCTCCTTCTTGAGCCAGGCCACGAGGTTGCCCTCGTCCATGGTCAGGCCCAGCTTGGGCAGGATGACCGGGGTCACGCTCACCCGACGAGCTCCCGGGCGACGCGGACGATGTCCTCGACCTGGGGGATCACGCCGCGCTCGAGGTGCGCCGCGTAGGGGATCGGCGTCTCCGCGCCGGCCAGGCGGCGGGGTGGGGCGTCGAGGTCGTCGAACGCCTCTTCCGCGACGAGCGCCGCGATCTCGCCGCCGTAGCCGCCCCGCAGGATCGCCTCGTGGACGACGAGCAGGCGGCGCGTCTTGCGGACGCTGGCGAGGATCGCCTCCCGGTCGAGGGGCACGAGCGAGCGCAGGTCGATCACCTCCGCGTCGATGCCCTCGGCGGCCAGCTTCGTGGCGGCCTCGAGCGCGAAGAGCACCTCGCGCGACCAGGTCACGATCGTGAGGTCGCGACCCGGGCGCTTCACGTCGGCCTTCCCGAGCGGGACGACGTGCTCGCCGTCGGGCACCGGGCCCTTGGTGCGGTAGAGCAGCTTGTGCTCGATGAACATGACCGGGTCGTCGTCGCGGATGGCCGCCGCCAGGAGGCCTTTCGCATCGGCGGGCGTCGCCGGCATCACGACCTTGAGGCCCGCGACGTGGGTGAACCAGGCCTCGAGGGACTTCGAGTGCTGGGCCGCGTTCCCGCGCCCCGAGCCGCCCTGCGTGCGCACGACGAGGGGCACGCGCGCCTGCCCGCCGAACATGAAGCGGTTCTGGGCCGCCTGGTTGACGATCTGGTCGATCGCGAGGCCCGAGAAGTCGATGTACATCAGCTCGACGACGGGCCGCAGGCCGGTCAGCGCGGCACCGACGCCGGCGCCGACGATCCCGATCTCGCTGATCGGCGTCTGGCGGATCCGGTCCGGACCGAACTCCGCGAGCAGGCCAGCGGTGACCTGGAAGGCACCGCCGTGCTCGGCGATGTCCTCGCCCATGACCAGGACCCGGGGGTCCCGGAGCATCTCGAGGCGCAGGGCGTCGCGCAGCGCCTCGGAGTAGAACAGCTCGGTCGTCGCGCCGGGAGCTCCGACCGGGGCCGTCTCAATAGCTGGCATAGATCTCCTCCGGCGTGATCGGCGAGGCGATGGGACCGGTCTCGGCCCAGGCGATCGCGGCCTCCGTCTCTTCGTCGACCTCGCGGTCGATCGCGTCGACCTCCGCGTCGGTCGCCAGGCCGTCCGAGGTCAGCCAGGCGCGGGCGTTGACGATCGGGTCGAACGTCGTGCGCCAGGCGTCGATCTCCTCCTTCGTCCGGTACTGCTGGGGGTCGCCGTAGTAGTGGCCCTCGTGGCGATAGGCCTCGGCGACGATCAGGGTGGGGCCGCCGCCGGCCCGGGCCCGCGCGATCGCCTCGCCGGCGGCCGCATAGACGAGCCGGACGTCCCGGCCGTCGACGTTGACCCCGGGCATCCCGTAGCCGATCGCCCGCGATGCGATGTCGTCGGTCGCGAAGGCCTTGCCGGCCGGGAAGCTCTCGGCGTACTGGTTGTTCTCGCAGACGTAGATGACCGGCAGCTTCCAGATGGCCGCCAGGTTGAGCGACTCGTGGAAGGTGCCCTGGTTGGCGGCTCCGTCGCCGAAGTACGACACGGCGACCTGGTCGGTCCCCAGCTGCCGGGCGGTCAGCGCCGCGCCGGTGGCGATCGGGATGCCGCCGCCGACGATCCCGTTCGCCCCGAGGTTGCCCTTGGAGGTGTCGGCGATGTGCATCGAGCCGCCGCGACCCCGGCAGTAGCCGGTCTCCCGGCCCAGGAGCTCGGCGTACATCCTGCCCAGGTCGGCCCGCTTGGCGATGCAGTGCCCGTGGCCCCGGTGGGTGGAGGTGATCCAGTCGTCGTCGCGAAGGTGGGACGAGACCCCGGCCGCGATGGCCTCCTCGCCCGCGTAGCTGTGGATCGTGCCCCAGATCTTGTTCTCGCCGAAGAGCGTCGTCGAGCGCTGCTCGAAGCGGCGGATCCGGCGCATCACGCGGTAGAGGTCGAGCGCGGTCGCCCGGTCGATGGTCATCGGCTCCTCCTCATGGGGTCAGCATCACCCGGATTGCGCCGTCCCGGCGCCCGGTGAACGTCGCCCATGCGTCACTGAAACGGTCAAGCGGGAAATGGTGCGTGGTGAGGCTGGCCACGTCGATCGTGCCCGCGGCCAGGAGGGCGAGGGCGCGGCCCGAGACGCCCTTCGGGTTGGCCACCGAGCCCAGGATGTCGAGGTGGCCCCGGACGATCATCGACAGATCGATCGGCGGGAAGGTGACCCCCTGGCCGGTCGCCCCGCCCAGGACGACCCGGCCGCCGCGGCGGGCCGTCGCGATCGCGAGGCCGGCGGCCTCGGCGGTGCCCGCGAACTCGACGACGACGTCGGCCGTCCCGGCGAGCGCCCCGGCAGCGGCCTCGTCGACGACCGTGTCCGCGAACCGGGCGGCCCGGGCCAGGCGCTCGCCGCGGCCGACCAGGGTCACCCGCCCGGCGCCGCTCGCCCGGGCGAGCTGCGCGGCGCACAGCCCGATCGCCCCCGGCCCGATGACGACGACGGCCTCGCCGGCGAGGAGGTGGGCCCGCTCGAGGGCCCACAGGGCGACCCCGAGGTTGTCGGTCCAGGCTCCGTCGGCCGTGCTGACCGCCTCGGGCAGCGGGTGGAGCGCCGCGACCGGGACGCTGGCGAACTCGGCCAGGCCGCCGGCGATGGTGAACCCGACGTGGGCGTGCCCCATCTCGGTGCGCCCGTAGTTGCGGCACAGGTTGTAGAGCCCCTCGCGGCACCGATCGCAGACCCCGCAGCCGACGTGGACCTCCACGCCGACCCTGGTCCCGGGCGCGGGTCCGTCGGTCGAGGGCCCGAGCGAGGCGATCGTCCCGGAGAACTCGTGGCCCGGCACGTGCGGGAACGTCGTGCCGGCGAACTTCCCGGCCAGGATCTTGCGGTCGGTCGCGCAGACCATCGACGCTTCGACGCGGACGAGGGCGTGACCGGTGGCGGGGACCGGCGTCGGCACCTCGGCGAGGGCGAACCGCTCGGGCGCCTCGAAGACGACCGCCCGCATCAGGGCCGGGATGGGCGGCTGCCCGGGAACGGCGCTCACGGCTCGACGATCACCTTGAGCGCGCCGTCGACCCGCTCGTTGAAGGTCCGAAGCGCCTCGCGGAACTCGGACAGGGGGAAGTGGTGGGTGATCAGCCGGTCGGCCGGGATCCGCCCGTCGGCCATCAGCGGGATCACCGACTCCATCGTGTTGCGGTTGGCCCGGACGCCGTAGAGGTCGATCTCCTCGAGGACGACCTTCTGGAAGTTGACCTGGGTCGGCTGCTTCGGGATGCCCGTGAAGGCGACCCGGCCACCCTTGCGGACCATCCCGATCGCCTGGCCGACCGACTCCTTCGAGCCGGCCGAGTCGATCGCGACATCCACGCCGATCCCCCCGGACCACTCGCGGACCCGCTCGACGGGGTCGCTGTCGTGGTAGTCGACCGTCTCGAAGCCGAGCTCGGCGGCCCGCTGGAGGCGGCGCCCCCCGCCGACGACGACCACCCTGGCCGCGCCCAGCGTTCGGGCGCACATCCCGACCAGCAGGCCCATCCCGCCCGAGCCCACGGACGCGACGAGATCGCCGGGCTCGATCCCGGGACGCCTGACGGAGTGGAGCGCGATGGAGGCCGTGTCGCACAGCGCAGCGGTGTCGAAGGCCATGGCGTCCGGGATCCGGAAGACGCTCTTGATGGTCTGGACGACGTACTCGGCGTAGGCCCCCTGCGTGTAGTGGCCGTACTGGCGGTGGCCCAGGTCCTCGCGCCCGTAGTTGAAGCAGAGGTTGTAGCGCCCGATCCGGCACATCCGGCACAGGCCGCAGCCGGAGTGCGAGGTCCCCGCCACGCGCGTCCCGACGGTGAACCCGTTCTGCTCCGCGATCGCCCCGGCCGCGACGACCTCACCGGACCACTCGTGGCCCGGGATGTAGGGGTACGCGCGGGGCCAGCGACCCGGGAAGCTCCCCTCGATGATCTCGGCATCGGTTCCGCAGATCGCGATCGCCCGTACCCGGCAGAGCACCTCGTTGGCGGCCGGCTCTGGCCGGGGGACGTCGCGGAGCTCGAAGGCGTGCGGAGCGGTGAGGACGAGCGCCTGCATGTCTATTCCTCCACGAAGGCGGCGACGCGACAGACGGAGGCCTCGCCTCCCTGCCAGCGCCACGGGAAGGCGCCCAGGTCGACCCTCCTGCCGGCGACCTCGGCGATCTCGCCGCCCAGGTTCTCCAGCATCGAGATGTCGTTGCGGGCGGTCCCGTAATGGATGTACTCGAAGTCCTTGATGGGCAGCGTCTCCTCGATGGGCCGGCCGGTCTGGGCCTCGTACTCGGCGACGAGATCGGGCCGCATGAGGCGGACGCGCGTGTGCAGGGAGTGGTCGATCGAGGCCAGGTCGGCGCCGATCCACTTGATGCCCTTCTCGATGAGGAAGTCGATGACCTCGGGCTGGGGGCCAGGGTGGCGATCGAAGTAGGTGACGTCGTTGCGCGTAGGCTTGGTCCAGTTGTACTGGTCCCAGCCGGTGTAGAGCACGACCACGTCGCCCTCGCGGATCTGCTCGCCCGGCGGGATGCAGCCCCGGATGTCGGCCAGGCTGTAGTAGCTCCAGGGCTTCGTGATCGGCCGGAGGTCGATGACCAGGCCCGTCCCGTACAGTTCGCCCAGCTCGATCCGCCCGAGATCCCTGCCGGTCTCGCAGTAGTGGCTGGGCGCGTCGATGTGGGTGCCCGTGTGCATGTTCGTCTTCACGAGCATCGTGCTCTTGCGGTCCCGGTGATGCGTCGTGATGTCCGTCACCTCGATCGAGGCGAACTGAGGCCAGGTGGGCATCCGGTCGCCCCAGGGCTGGGTCAGGTCGACGAGGCGGGTCATGGTTGGGCTCCAGTTGTCATGGGGGACTGGCTGGCGGTTCGGGCCGGTGCGGCCGCGGACGCGCGGACGACGAGCTCGGTAGGCAGGGTCAGGCGAACGTCGCCGATCGGTCGACCTTCGAGCCGATCGATCAGGAGATGCGCGCCGGCGACGCCCATCTCCAGCTGCGGCACGCGCACGGTCGTGAGCGCGGGCTCCAGCAGGCCGGCCAGCGGGATGTCGTTGAAGCCGACGATGGAGAGGTCCCGGGGAACGGTCGTGCCGGACTCCCGGAGGCGCTTGAGCATGCCGATGGCGATCATGTCGTTGGCGGCGAAGACGGCCGTCGGCCGGGCCGCTCCCTCGAGCATGATCCCCAGCGCCGCGTAGCCGGCCTCCAGGGAGAATGCAGTCGCCTCCACGAGAAGCTCAGGCTCGTCCGCCAGCCCATAGCGCAGGACGGCGGCCCGGTACCCGTCGCGCCGGGCGACGCCCGTGGTCGTGTTCAGGGGTCCGGCGATGTGGCCAACCCGGTAGTGGCCGAGGGCGGCGAGATAGCCGACCGCGTCGACGGACGCGGCGTGGTTGTCGACGACGACCGCGAGGTCGCCGGTGCCCTGGGTTGCCCGGTTCAGGAGGACGAACGGATAGCCCTCGTCGCGCAGCGCGCCGATCGTGTCGTCGGCCATCTGCGAGGACGCGATGAGCAGGCCGTCGACCTGGTGCTCGCGGAGCGCATGCAGGCAGCTCGCCTCGCGCTCGGGCTCGTCCTCCGAGTTGCACAGGATCAGGTTGTAGCCACGCTCGCGGGCCGCGTCCTCGGCCCCCTTGATGATCGACGAGAAGAAGGGGTTGGTGATGTCCGGGACGAGCATCCCCAGGGTCAGCGTCTGCTGCAGCCGAAGGCTGCGGGCGAGGACGGACGGCCGGTAGCCGAGGCGGTCGGCGGCCGCGAGGACGCGCTCCCGCGTCGCCGCCCGGACCGAGGTCCCGGCGTGGCCCGTCAGGACGCGCGACACGGTCGACGGATGGACGCCGGCCTCCGCGGCCACGTCGGTGATGTTCGCCCGAGCCCGCGTCATCGGGCCAGCCCCCCGCGCCGGGTCATACCGCGGCACTTTCGCCGAGGTAGAGGCGCTTGACCTGGGGATCGTCGAGCAGGCGCTGGCCCTCGCCGCGCAGCTTGATCGCGCCCAGCTCCATCACGCAGCCGGTGCGGGCCGTGCCGAGCCCGGTCCGGGCGTTCTGCTCGACCAGGAGGATCGTCACGCCCTGCTCGTTGAGCTCGCGCATCTTGGCCATGACGGTGCGCGACGCGCGCGGCTCCAGGCCGAGGGTCGGCTCGTCGAGGAGCAGGAGGCGCGGCGAGGTGACGATCGCCCGGGCCATCTCGACCTGCTTCTGCTCGCCACCCGAGAGCAGGCCCGCGCGGCGGTCGGCCTGCTCCACGACGATCGGAAACAGCTCGCCCGCGGCCTTCATCCGCTCGTGCGCGAGCGTCCGGTTGCCGATGCTGTATGCCCCCATCTGCAGGTTCTCGCGCACGGTCATCTGCGGGAAGGTGCTCCGGCCCTGGGGCACGTGGGCGATGCCCCGGCGGAACAGCACGTCCGGACGCAGCCCGCCGACGTCGGCTCCATCGAACCGAATTGCCCCGCGCCGCGGGCGCAGGACCCCGGACAGGACACGCAGGAGGGTGGACTTGCCGGCCCCGTTGGGGCCGATCAGGCACACGAAGTCGCCCTCGGCGAGCGTGAGGTCGACGCCGCGCAGGATGTCGCCCCCGCTGCCGTAGCCGGCCCAGAGGCCTTCGATCTCGAGCAGCATCGTCAGTCGCCCAGGTACGCGTCGAGGACGATCGGGTCGTCGCGGACGGCACCCGGGGAGCCCTGGGCGATCACGGTGCCGCGATGCATCACGATGACCGGGTCGCACAGGTTCATCACGAAGCCCATGTTGTGCTCGATGATCAGGAACGTGACACCGCGGGCGTTCAACTCCTTCACGTGGCCGGCGACCTTCTCGATCATCACCGGGTTCAGGCCGCCGGCCGGCTCGTCGAGCATCACGATCTCCGGGTCGGCCATCAGTGCGGCAGCGAGCTCGAGCAGCTTCTGCTGGCCGAACGACAGGCTGCCGGCCGGCGCGTCGCGAAGTCTGAGGATGCCGAAGTACTCCAGCAGTGACTCGGCCCGTTCCTGCTCGTGACCCTTGATCGCGGCGGTGAACAGCGACCTGAAGGTGAGCTGGCGGATCGGGACGATCATGTTCTCGAGGACCGTCATTCGGCGGAAGATGCGGGTCACCTGGAACGTCCGCATCAGCCCCAGGTGGACGATGTCACTCGGCCGCTTGCCGACGATCGGCACGCCGTTGACGTAGACGTGTCCCTGCTCCGGCTGGTAGAACCCGGTGATGCAGTTGAACATCGTGGTCTTGCCCGAGCCGTTGGGTCCGATCAGGGCCGTGATGGTGCCCTTGGTGACGCTGAGCGACGCGTCGGTCAGGGCCTGGATGCCGCCGAACGACTTGGTGATCCCGGCGACAGCCAGGCTGGTCGACGAATTGCGGGCCGCTGCCTCGATCTCCACGGCCGTCATCAGTGCTGCGGTCACGACGCACCCTCCGGGACCTGTGTGCCGACGACATCAGGGTCGGGCGGACCGCGGCGCGCGGACCGACGCGCGTCCCAGGTCGGGATGATCCCGTTCGGCAGGAACATGACGACGAGGACGAGGATGACGCCGAGCCCCACGAGGTGGAGCTGGCCCGCGATCCCGGATGGAGCCAGGTAGATCAGGTAGACCGAGAGGGTCTGGATGATGAACGCCCCGAGGACCGGACCCCACACCGTCCCGCGGCCGCCGACGAGCGCCATGATGATGACGCTGAGCGTGATGACCAGCTCGAACTCCGAGTCCGGCGTGATCGTGTTCAGGTACTGCGAGTGGATGGCGCCGGCTGCCCCTGCGAAGGAGACACTGATCGCGAACGCGAGGATCTTGTACAGCGAGGTGTTGACGCCGGATCCGTCCGCCTTGCCCTCCTCCTCCCGGATCGCGATCAGCCCGAGGCCGAACTTCGAGCGCCGGATGGCAAGCGACACGACGATCGCCGTGACCAGCAGGATGAGGTTGGCGTAGTAGAACGGCAGGATCACCAGGTTGGCCGGCAGCTGGAGCAGCGGCAGCAGGAGGCCGGAGCTGCCTTGCGTTATCCCGCGCAGGTTCAGCATCAGGAACTGCGCGACGGACGCGAACGTGAGCGTCACGATCACGAAGGACGTGCCTCGGACGCGGAGGGAGACCCAGCCGAGGCCAGCCCCGAGGATGCCGGTCAGGATCCCGATGAACGGGGCGCTCACGAAGACCGGGATTCCGGCGTGGACGACGAGGAGGCCCGCGGCATACGACCCGAGGCCGAAGAAGCCGACCGTGCCCAGGGACACGTAGCCGGCGTAGCCACCCATGATGTCCCAGCCGACCGACATGGCCGCGTACATGAACGTGAACAGGAGCAGGTCAAGGTAGAAGCCTTCGTGGACGAAGACCGGCAGAACCAGGAACAGGACCAGCGCCACGATCGGGAATTGCTTGCGCATCTTCATCGGACTAGAGGCTCTCCCGGGCAACGGATCCGAACAGGCCCTGTGGGCGCACGATGAGGACGCCGAACAGCACCATCAGGAACACGAGGGGGGCCCAGTCGAGCGGCAGGTAGACCGCGGCGATCTGCTCGGCAAGGCCCAGGATCATCGCGGCGACGAAGGTGCCGCGCAGGCTGCCCATGCCGCCGAGGACCACGATTGCAAGGAGCTTGCCGATCCAAAGCCACTGGGTCGCGGGGTAGAACGAGAACAGGACGCCCAGCAACGGCCCGCCGGCGGCGGCGACCGAGACGCCGATCGCAAACGCGATCATCGTCACCTGCTCCACGTTGACGCCGACGAGTGCCGCCGTGCCCGGGTTCTGGGTCGTGGCCCGGATCGCCCGGCCCAGGTTGCTGCGCGTCAGGAGCAGGAACAGCCCGCCGAGGACCACGAGGGCTGCGCCCGCCGCGATCAGGCGGACGAGCGGGACGTAGACCTCGCCGATCGCGAAGCTGCTCTGGGCATACGAGGTGTTGATTGCCTGGAAGTTCGAGGACCAGATGCTGCCCTGGAGCCCCTCCAGGATGATCGCGATCCCGAACGAGACCAGGACCGTGAGCGTCATGTCCCGGTCACCGAGGTGGCGCAGGACGAAGCGCTGGCCGAGAGCCCCGCCGACGAAGAACACCGGCATCACAACGAGGATCGACGCGATCGGGTCGAGGCCGAAGGTCGTGAACAGCACCCACGAGATGTAGGCAGCCGTCACGATCATTGCCGCGTGAGCCACGTTGACCACGCGCATGACGCCGAAGATCAGCGTCAGGCCCGAGGCCATGAGCGCGTAGACACCGCCCGCGAGCAGACCCAGGACGAGTGCCTGGATGAGGAGGTGCACGTTCAAGGTCTGTTCCCCGTGAGGTGGCTATCCGCCGGGCCGGGTGCCCCCGGGATGAACCCCGGAAGGCGCCCGGCCCGGGCGGCGTGGATCACCAGTTGGGCTTGGGGTACACCGGGTCGCCGTTCTTGTTGGGATCGGTCGCGGGGGCCACGACGAGCAGCTGGTCGTTCTGGTACTGCTCCAGGAGGAAGCTGCCGTTCGGCCGGCCGATCGAATCCCAGCCGATCAGGCCCTGGACGGTCTGGACCTTGTTGGCGTGCAGCCAGGCGATGATCTTGGCGTTGTCGATGGACTGGGTTCCAAGCACGGCCGCCTGGAGCACCTGGCCGACCGAGTAGCCCTCGGCCGACTCGGTGCCGATGTCGGTCACGGTCGGGAACATGGCATGGAACTCGGACACGAACTTGTCATTGCCCGGGGCCTTCGAGGTCTGGACCCAGCCGTCGCCGGTGAAGATCCCGTTGACCTTGCTGCCGAGAGCCTGCTTGAACGGGCCCACGGTGCTCGGGCCGCTGGTCATGTAGACGGCCGTGGGCTGGTAGTTGATGGACGCGTATGCCTGGACCTGGGAGATCGAGTCGTTGCCGATCGTGCCGCCGAGGACGATCTCGGCCCCGGACGCCTTGACCGCGGCCGCGATGGACGAGAAGTCGGTCTGCGTCGGCGGGTAGACCTGCTTGTAGACGGTCTTGATCCCGGCAGCCTCGAGCGTCGCCTGGGCGCCGTCCTCGGTCGCGCTCACGAAGGGGTCATCCTGCTGCGGGTAGGCCGCGCTCTTCGGACGCTGGTCGGCCGGCAGCGACAGGATGTACTGCACGAACGGATCGGCCTGGTGGTCGGCCGTGGCAGGCTGCACGAAGAAGATGTTCGTGAAGTTGCGCGAGAAGACGGACGGCGAGCCGCCGGCGCCTTCGATGTACGCGTAGTTGTACTTCGCGGCGACAGCGGACGTCGGGCCCGTGAGGACGGATGAGAACGGGCCGAACATCAGGTCGACCTTGTCAACCGTGGCAAGCCGCTCCATCTGACTCACCGCGGTGTCGGCGAGGCTCTGGTTGTCGTAGGACTTGATCACGACCTGGCGGCCGAGCAGGCCGCCGGCGTCGTTGACCTCCTTGGCCCAGACCTCGTAGCCCTGCTCGATGGCGGTGCCAGGATCGGCCTTGTCACCGGTGAGGGCCTGCGAGACGCCGATGACGATCGGCTTGTCGCAGGGCGGGATGGGGCAGGCGGTCGGGGCAGCCGAGGCTGCCGTGGTCGGCGCGCCCGAAGCGCCAGCCGCGGTGGCGGCGGCGGTCGCAGATGGGGTGGGGCTTGGGGTCGCTGCCCCCGCACAGCCCGCGAAGACGATGGCGCCCGCGGCAAACACCGCGAGGAGGCGACGAACGCCCGGGACGTCGACCGATCGTTTCGAACGGAGCATGGTGCTTCCTCGCTTACCCATAGGGTTGGCCAACTCGGAAATCGATATCGGAAATCGATTTCGTGGTCGGCGCAGTATTGCCGGGCGGTTGCCCGGTGTCAATACCCGTTCCGAGAATCCCGCGTCGTGCAGCGCAGGGGGTGCCGGCTGCGGGCACCGAGGCGGGCGGCCGTGCCCGTCGCCGCCCGGCGTCCGAGCCCTGCGACCCCGGCCGTGAGGCCGAGCGAGGGACCCGTCAGCGCCTGGCCCAGTAGTCCTCGCTCGACTTGCTGGCCGCCAGGGCGGCCGGGGTCTCGAAGCCGGGCGCCAGCGATGCCGAATCGCCGGCCAGGACCTCGTGGTGCTCGATGTTGAGCAGGCGCAGCCAGCTCTGCTGGCCCATCGTGAGCGCGATGAAGTAGCCGAGCTCGACGAGCTCGGGCTCCGAGAAGTGCCGATGGAGGCGCTCCCAGAAGGCGTCGTCCGGGTCCAGGCGCCAGGTGATCGCCTCGGCGTACGCGAGGGCCGCCTTCTGGCGCTCGTCGTAGACGCCCGAGGTCTCGAAGTTCAGCAGCTGGTCGTACTTGCCCTCGCTCAGCCCCTGGGCCGAGGCCTGCATCGAGCGCTGGTTGCCGCAGTACTCGCACTTGACCGTGCGCGACACGTAGACCCGGCAGAGCTCCTTGATCGTGTGGTCGCAGACTCCGTCGCGGAAGACAGCCTGCCAGGAATCCGCGAACGACCAGAACACCGCCGGGACATGGGCCCGGACCGACTGGCTCTCCGGCCGCGGCGTGCCGAACCTGGCACACCGCTCCAGCTCGGCGCGCATCTTGGCGTCGACCGAATCCGGGGAGACGTAGCTGATCCGCTGCCTGTCCGTCATGTCCGTGACCTCGTGCGCTTCGAGCCGACTGGTGCCACCGTCCCGGCGAGCTCGTCCTCGTCCCGGGGATCGCCGACGCCGGTCGCGGACGCGGTCGCCCGAGTGCCCTGCCCGCCGGCCCGGCAAGCATATGGACGCC
This sequence comes from uncultured Chloroflexia bacterium, assembly GCA_963801445.1. Classification (GTDB taxonomy): domain Bacteria; phylum Chloroflexota; class Limnocylindria; order Limnocylindrales; family CSP1-4; genus CTSoil-043. The sequence continues at coordinate 533,844 of CAWDEW010000009.1, forward strand.
GGCCAAAGCCCGCCCGCGGGCGTCCGACGGAGCCCCGACCGCACTCCGGTCCGCATCTAGACTTGACGGGTCGGCGGGTCGCGGGTTCGGGCCGCGGACCCCGGGCATCGGTGCCGGGCCGGCCGACGGAGAGGAGGGAGCGTGGCTGGTCCGGCGATCGCGACACCGGCATGGCTCCACGAGCACCTGGAGGACCCGACCGTCAAGGTCGCCCAGGTTCGCCATGAGCTCGACGAGGACGACTACGCGGAGGGCCACGTCCCGGGGGCCCGCTGGTGGTACTGGAAGGAGCTCCTGTGGCACCCGACCGACCGGGAGTTCGCGACGCCGGCCCGGATGGCCGAGCGGCTCGGAGCGGCAGGGATCGACGCGGACACGACCCTCGTCGTCTACGGCGGCCGCACCCACTACGCGATGTACGCCTACTGGGTCCTCCACGCGATGCTCGGCCACCGCGACGTCCGCGTGCTCGATGGCGGGAAGCGACGCTGGGCGCTCGACGGCCGGCCCCTCACGACGGACCTGCCGGCGATCACCCCCGTCACCTACCTGCCGCGACGCGTTGCGAGGGACGATTCGTCACGAGTCACCAGGGACGACGTCAGGGACAACCTCGGCCGGCCCGGCCGGGTCCTGCTCGACGCGCGCTCGGGCGAGGAGTTCCGCGGGGAGCGGGTCAGGCCCGCCCCCGGGTTCGACCACGGCGCCGAGCGCCGGGGGCACATCCCGGGGGCCCTCAACCTCCACGGTCGCGACCTGCTGGATCCGGACGACTCCACCCTCAAGCCGGGCGCCGAGCTGGAGCGCATCTTCCGGGCGCTCGGCGCCGCACCGGACCAGGCGCGCGAGGTCGTGGCCTACTGCCGGCTCTCCCACCGGGCGAGCGCGATCTGGTTCGCGATGACCCAGGTCCTCGGCTGGGACCACGTCCGGGTCTACGACGGCTCCTGGACCGAGTGGGGGAGCATCGTCGGCTTCCCGGTCGAGCGGTAAGGGCCGGGCGAGGCCGGACGAGGCGCCGGCGGGCGGCCTCGCCCGGACGGCTACGCCCCCAGGCGCTCCGCGAGGGTCGCCAGGTGCGCGGCCAGCTCCGCGGGGAGCCGGTCGCCGAAGCGGGCGTAGTGCTCCCTCAGCTGGGGCAGCTCGAGGACGATCGTGGGCCGGTCCACCCGGAGCAGCTCGGCGAGATCCTCCCTTGGCATGTCCAATCCGCTCGTGTCCAGGTCGTCGGGCGCCGGGAGCCAGCCGATGGGCGTCTCCTCCGCCTTCGCCTGGCCGTCGCAGCGCCGGAACATCCATTCGAGGACCCGGCTGTTCTCGCCGAACCCCGGCCACAGGAAGCGCCCGTCGGCGCCTCGACGGAACCAGTTGACGTAGAAGATCCGGGGCAGCTTGTCCGGCGTGGTCGCCCGTCCGACCGCCAGCCAGTGCGACCAGTAGTCGGCCATGTTGTAGCCGCAGAACGGGAGCATGGCGAAGGGGTCGAAGCGCAGCCTGCCCACCTCGCCGAACGCCGCCGCGGTCGTCTCGGAGCTCATGATCGAGCCCATGAAGACGCCGTGCGACCAGTCGAAGGCTTCGCGGACCAGGGGCACCACGCCCGCCCGCCGGCCGCCGAACATGATCCCGTCGATCGGGACGCCGGCCGGGTCCTCCCACTCGGGCGCGATCGCCGGATCCTGGCTCACCGCCACCGTGAACCGCGCGTTCGGGTGGGCCGCCGGGCGGCCCTCGGCCGGGGTCCAGGGACGCCCGGTCCAGTCGACCAGGTTCTCGGGTGGGACGTCGGTGAGGCCCTCCCACCAGACGTCGCCGTCGGGGGTGAGGGCCACGTTCGTGAAGATGCAGTTCGAGGCCAGGGTGCGCAGCGCGTTCGGGTTCGTCCGCTCGCTCGTGCCCGGCGCGACGCCGAAGAAGCCCAGCTCGGGGTTGATCGCGTGGAGGCGGCCGTCGTCGCCGTAGCGCATCCAGCAGATGTCGTCGCCGATCGTCTCGACCTTCCAGCCGGGAAGGGTGGGGACGAGCATCGCCAGGTTCGTCTTGCCGCAGGCGGACGGGAAGGCGCCGGCGAAGTACTTGTGCCGGCCGTCGGGGGCGCTGACCTTGACGATCAGCATGTGCTCGGCGAGCCAGCCTTCGTCGCGGGCGATCGCCGAGGCGATCCGCAGCGCGTAGCACTTCTTGCCGAGGAGGGCGTTCCCGCCGTAGCCGGAGCCGTACGACCAGATCTCGCGGGTCTCGGGGAACTGGACGATGTACTTCGTCGTGGAATCGCAGGGCCAGGGCACGTCACGCTCGCCCGGGGCGAGGGGCGCGCCGACCGTGTGAAGGCAGGGCACGAACTCGCCGGCGGCCCGGATCGCCTCGAGGGCGGCGGCGCCCATGCGGGTCATGATCCGCATGCTGGCCGCGACGTAGGCAGAGTCCGTGATCTGGATGCCCAAGCGGCTGATCCGGGAGCCGATCGGGCCCATCGAGAACGGGATCACGTAGAGCGTCCGGCCCCGCATCGAGCCGCGGAAGAGGTCGGTGAGCGTCGCCCGCATCTCGTCTGGATCGCGCCAGTTGTTGGTCGGGCCGGCGTCCGCCTCGTGGCGCGAGCAGATGAACGTGCGGTCCTCGACGCGAGCGACGTCGCTCGGGTCGGAGCGCGCCAGGAAGCTGTTGGGCCGCTTCACCGGGTCGAGGGGCGTGAACGTGCCGGCCTCGACGAGCAGGCTGCACAGCGCGGCGTACTCTTCGTCGGAGCCGTCGCACCAGTGCACGCGCTCGGGCGCCGCAAGGGCTGCGATCTCGTCGACCCAGCGGACGAGCTGCGGGATCCCCTCGGGCCGGCTCATCCCCCGGTATGCCGCCCCGGCCGAACCGCCGCCCGTCTGCACCGAACTCATGGCCGCCTCCGCCCGCTCACGGTCCCGCTCCTGACCTTCGGCAGGGACTGCGAAGGGGACCATACCCCAGCGTTGGGGCCGGCGTGCGGCCCGTTCCCGCGGCAGGCGACGCCCCGACCGGACGTCAGGTCGTGGTCCCGATCGGCGGTCGACCCCGTTCGGCCGCCATCGGCACGCTCCAGCCGATCAGGTCGCAGCCCAGGTAGTGGGGAGCATTTGCCCCGGGCGTGCAGTCGGGGCAGCCCCACTGGGTGAGGCCGCCGTCATCGGGCTGGAAGGCGATGTCGCAGAAGTTCTCGGACGGATCGCAGTTCCGTCCGTGGCAGGCGCAATCGCAGTGGACCCAGTGCGAGCAGCTGCAGCGCGCGGTGGGCGATGGTGGCCGCAGGACGCTGGCCGGGAACGGGCTCGGCTGGTGCATCTGGACCTCCAACCCTGTCCAGGTTGCGCCGGTCCACGCCACCTGGGTGGCTCTGATTGTCCCCGGGGCGTCAATCGTCGCCTCGGGGAGGCGCCCGGTCGGACCGACGCCGGCCGCGATCGCTCACTCGCCGGCAGCGCGCCGACGGCCCGCTTCGCCTTGAGATGCCGATCGGTCGCGCCGCCCTTGCTCAGCGACGTCAGCCGACGCCTTGACGGCCTGCATGGCGGCGTCGGCCCGGGCAATGACCTGGTCCAGGGTCTCGCCGGGCGTGAGCCCGGCCAGTCCCACGCTGATCCCGGTTCCGACGGCCCTCCGGAGGGTCCGATCGATGTGCCCGAACCGACGCTTGATGTCGCCGAGGTCGACGCCTCCGAGTCCGCAGACGAACTCGTCGCCGCCGTAGCGCATGATCGGGTCGAACGAGCGCAGCCTGGCCCTTCATCGTCGCGACGACCGTTCGCAGCAGGCGATCACCCGCGCTGTGCCCGTCCCGGTCGTTGACCCCCTTGAGCCCGTCGACGTCGACGAACGCGACGACGAAGCGCCCGTCGCCCCGTCGGGCGCGGTCGATCTCCTGGGCGAGCGCGAGCCGGCCCATCTCGCGACGATAGGCCCCGGTCAGGTCATCGAGGTGGGCGCTGAGCAGGCTCTCCTCGAGGCGGGCGCGTTCGCGGGCTGCGTCGGCTCGATCGCGGGCCGCCCTGGCCCGGTCGGCGGCGGCGAGGGCGCGGGACGTTGCGGCATTCGCGCGGAGCTCCTCGATCTGCTCGACAAGGGGCGCAGCGGAGGCCGCGATCCAGCGCTCGATCTCCTCGGCGCGGAGATCCCGCAGCCGCGCGGTCTCGTCGCGCGCCGCCGCCCTCGCATCGCGCTCGGTGGCCGACTCTGCCCGGGACGCCGCGGTCCTTGCCCGGGCTGCACGCGTGGTCAGACGGCTGAGCGTGCTCGTCTCGCGCGCGGCGCGCGCAGCCACGTAGCCCTCCCGCATCGAGCTGTCGGCACCTGCCGGCCGCTGCTCCTCGGCCCTCGCCTGATCCTCGTCCGCAGCGCGCTGGTCGGTCGCGGCAGCCGCATCGTCGCGTTCGGAATCAGTCTGGTCTTCGTCCGAATCCGTCTGGTCGGCGTCAGACGCGGTCTGGTCGGCGTCAGACGCGGTCTGGTCGGCGTCAGACGCGGTCTGGTCGGCACCGAGCAGCTGGGGGTCCGTCGCGAGCCGCATCCACCGCGACGCCGCGCCGGCCGGAGTCCTGACCTTCACGACACTGCCCCCGAAGACGGTCGCGCGCCTGGGACATGGGCGAGCGGTGCTCGGGCGACTGCACCCCGGTCGCCCTGGGGGGACTTTGCGGAGATCCGACCTGCCTGTCATGACGACACGTCATGGCAGGGGCGTGTGCAGACGGGATCGTCGGCGGAATCGCACCGGTCGGGCCGATTTCGCGCGACGCTCGCCCGGCGAGCGTTCCCTATGCGATCGCCAGCCGCCCGATGAGGATCCCGGCAGCCGCGGCGAGCACCGCGATGGCCAGCGTCTGGATCGTCGTCGCGACGATCCTCCGGTGCGTGATCCGCGCCCGGCCGACGCCCAGGGCCACGAGGAGCACCGTCGTGAGGGCGAGGGATGCGATGCGGGCGGGCTCGAGGTCCAGGAGGGCGAAGGGAAGCACGGGCGCCGCCGCCGCGAGCAGGTCGGCGACGAACATCCAGGCGGCGTGGGTCCAGGGAGAATCGGTGACCTCGCAGCCGAGCCCCAGCTCGAAGGCGGCGACCTGGTCGAGCAGCGCGGCGGGACTGCGCGCGAGCGCCGCCGCCGTCGTGCCGGCCTCGGCCTCGGTGAAGCCCGCCGCCAGGAGGCGCTCCTGCGCCCGCCGCGCGGCGGGCGCGGGGTCCCGGGCGATCCGGCGCCCGGCCTCCGCCCGCAAGGCCACGCCTCGGTCCCGCCCGGAGCTGACGTCGAGGAACGTCCCGGCCATCATGGACACGGCCCCTGCCGCCGCGCCCGATGCCCCGGCGAGAAGCACGACGTGGGTGTTGTTCGTGCTGGCCGCGACGCCGAAGACGAGGCCAGCGATCGAGACGGCGCCATCCTCCATCCCGAACGCGACGTCGCCGATCGATCCGCGGAGCGACCTCCCGACGGTACGGGCGATGGTCCGCCACCCGGGCATGGGTCAGGCCTTCAGCGCGCCAGCGACGACCCGCGCACAGGCCTCGCAGCGCGGATCAGCCTGGCGGGCAACCCGCCATGTCGCGGTGACGATGGCGTCCCTCTGGCGCGCGTGCGAGGCGGCTGCGCGGAGGGTCTCGGGAAGGGCCCCGCAGGCTGCGGTTGGCAAGGCGCTCGACGGGTACCAGTGGGCGATCGACGCGTCCGCGGGCGATTCATCGAATACGAGCCAGAGCAGGGGCGACATCGAGCCGAAGGCTGCGCCGCAGCGGAGACCCGTGCGAGAGCCGGTCGTCTCTGGCTGGGCGGCCAACGGATGAGCGGTCCCTACTCGAACGGGTGGGCCGGCGCGGGACTCGCGGAGGGCGCCGGCTCGCCGTCCGGCCCCCGCGTCGGGGCGGCCCGGCAGGACGACGGTGACGCAGCGGCGGGCGGCGCGTCGCTCAGGCGGCGATGACCGGGTCGATCGGGTAGGCGTGGAGGATGCGGCCGCCGGTCGGCGTGACCCGATAGACATCCTCGTGGCGCACGCCGCCGAAGCCGGGGATGGCGAGGACGGGATGGCCGATGGTCATCGTCATCCCCTCGACGAGCGGCACGTTCCGGTGGGGCGGGATGATCGTCGAGGCCGGCGTCTCCTCGAAGCGGAGCCCCAGGCCGTGGCCGATGCCCTGGACGTGGTGGTCGGCCAGCCCGTGACGCTCGAGGACCGAGCCGACGACGGCGTCGAGGTCCGCCACGGTCGCCCCCGGCCGCATCGCGGCGCGGACCGCCGGGATCACGTCCGCATAGGCATCGAGCAGCGCGCGCTGGCGCCCCTCCGGGTCGCCGAGCACGAACGTGCGGGCCAGGTTCGCGCAGTAGCCCTCGACCTGCGGGGTCAGGTCGATCACGGCGAGGTCACCGGCCCGCGGCGGCTGCGGGCTGAGACGGCCGTGGAGCATGCAGGTCTCGATCCCGAACGTCACGTAGATCGGAGTGCTGGTCCGCTCGGCGCCGGCTCGCATCATGGCGTAGGTGACCTCGGTGGCGATCTCGTGCGCCGCGACGCCCGGGCGGAGCAGCTCGCGGGCGCGATCCATGCCGATGGCCGCGATCCGCTGCGCCTCGGCCATGAGGGCCAGCTCGCCGCCGTCCTTGACCATTCGCAGGGGGTCCATCACCGGGTCGGACGAGACGACCTCGATCCCCGGGTTCACCTTCCGGAAGAGCTCGACGAGGAAGGCGGGGGTCTCGAACCACATCTGGAGGCCGACCTTCGGGCGACCGCCCCCGGGGATGGCGACGCGGGCGACGATCTCGCGGAGGAGGCCGACCACCTCGTGGATCTGGCCGCCGACCGAGCCGAAGACGAGCAGGTCGCCCTCGGGCGTACCGCCGGCCGCCAGGCTCGCCCGGATCTCGGGCTCCTCGCCGGTGAAGGCGATGATCGTGGGCGGCCCCTCGACGGGGATGACCGCTCGCGGCTGGGTCCGGTCCACGCCGAAGAGGTAGCGATAGTCGTCGTGATTCAGGATCACGATCGCGACCAGGCCCTCCTCCCGCATGCGGGCCTGGACCCGGGCGATGCGGTCGAAGCGGACGTCCACCGTGGCCTACCGGTCCGCCTTGCCCGGCGACGGAAGCAGGTAGAGCGCCATGGTCAGGGCCGAGCGGGCGACCAGGCTGTGGGGCAGGCCCGCGGGCATGCGGACCCAGGTTCCGGGGCCCGCCACGATGGCGTCGCCGCCGACCACGAGGTCGCCCCCTCCCTCGAGGACGTGGATGATCGCCGGGCGGGCCGACGTGTGCTCGGCGAGACGCTCGCCCGGTGCGAACGCGAAGAGGACCAGCTCGACCCCACCTTCGTCCGACAGCGTCTGGCTCAGGATCCCGCGGGGCGGAGCTGATGCCTCCGCGGCGAGGTCAGGGAACAGCGTGTACGGCGACGGCATCACGATCCTCGCTCTCCAGCCGCTCCGGCGGCGATATCGCGCAGCGTCGCGGCCTGGAGCGCGGCAAGCATGCCGTCCTGGGCGGCGACGAAGACCCGGTGGGCGGAGCACGGTTCGGCGGCGGTGCAGGCCCGGTCGCGCAGGACGCAGCGTTCGCGCCGTCCGTCGCCCTCGATCGCCTCGATGACGCTGCGCACCGAGATCTCCGCGGCCGGCCGGCCCAGCCGGTACCCGCCGTTGCGCCCGATCGTCGCCTCGACGAGGCCGGAGCGGCCGAGGTCGCCCATGATCGCGGGCAGGAAGCGCGCCGGGATGGCCTCCTCCGCCGCGATCTGGCGGGCACTCCGCAGCTCCAGGGGAGCGACCCGGGCGAGGGCGAGCATCGCCCGGATGGCGTAGTCGGCCCGCCGCGTGAGCTGGAACTTCATGGCCGGGCAGGGTGGCGCGGCGCGCGCTCGACGAGCTGGCGGATCACTTGGCCGCCAGGACGCCGATGGCGCCCCGCCCCACGAAGTTGAACGCGTGGGTGACGAAGGCGTACATGCCCTTCTCGGCGACGGTGAGCTCGATGATCGCGCCCTGGGCGGGCGAGAGATCGACGGCCTGGCTGCCCCAGCCCCCGGCGTTGCCCTTCACGAGCTGGATGCCCTCCTTGGTCACCGTGTCGAAGATGGTACCCACGATGTGGAACGAGCTCATCTCGTTCGGCCCGACGTTGAGGATGAAGATGCGGATCCGCTTCCCCGCCGTGACCTGGATCGGGTTGTCCTTGTACTGGTTGGCGACGCCGTTGAAGACGACGAAGTCGGGCGCAGGGGCGGCCATGTTGGCCCTGGCGTAGCTCGCCGGCTGGCCCTGCCCGCCGAGGTACCACTCGGACTGGACGAAGACGAGCTCCTGGTCGACCGTGGCCAACCCGCCTCGGGGCTCGACGATGACCATCCCGAACATGCCGTTGGCGATGTGCCAGAGGGCCGGCACCGTGCCGCAGTGGTACATCCAGACGCCGGCGTAGTCGGCGTGGAAGGTGTACGTCCAGGTGCCGCCCGGCTTGATCTCGACCATCTGGTCGTCCATGGCGACCTGGCTCGCGTGGAAGTCGATCGAGTGCGACATCGGGGTCTGGTTGATGAGATGGACCCTGCACGGTGTCGCCGAGATGGACCCGAAGCGTCGGGCCGGGGACGGTCCCGCCGAACGTCCAGGCGTGGACGACGTACCCCTTGGCCACGGTGATGTCCTTCTCGATGATCGGGAAGTCGACGTCATGGACGGTGCCGGGCGGCAGCGCCGGCGCGTTCGGATCGGCAACCGCGTACGGCGGTGCGTTGGGGTCGGGGGCCTCGGTCGCCTCGGGAGCGGCGGCCGGAGCGCTGGAGCCGGCGGCAGGGGCCATGCCGGGCATGGCCGCGCTGGCTTGAGTCGCGGATGCTGCCGGGGACGAGATCGCCGCTGCCGGCTGAATGACGGGGGCGGGCCGGTAGGTCCACTCGGGGGCGCCGGCGCTCGCGCATCCGGCGAGGGCAACGATGGCCGCGAGTGCCGGCAGCACCGCGAGCCGCGAACCGACGAGGCGCATCTCGTCCTCCATCCGGACCGGACCCACAACAAATGGTGAGTAATTGAGTATTAGATTAAGGGAATCCGGACGCCTGTCAAGTCGAGGCCGGGCGTCTCCGCTCCAGCGGGTGAAGATCTGGCCGCGGTCCTGCTCCGCGGCTGTTGCCCGGCCCGCGATCCGGCCTCGCCGCGCCGGGCCACTGCCATGTCCTGGAGCGTGACGCAGCCGCGGGCGACGGACGCGGGTTGGGATGGGTATGCGGGCAGGCCGCGCCCGTGGGCGCGGCCTGCCCAGGTGGGGTGGTTCGCGAAGAGCGGTCAGGGCCTGACGGCGGCCCAGCCCGTGTAGATGCCATTCGAGTCGCCGGGAGCCTTGTCGCCGGCGAAGAAGTAGAGCGGCAGGCCGTTGTAGGTCACCTGGCTCGAGCCGTCCTCGGGCCGGGTGATGGTCCCGAGCTTGCCCGTGACGCCGCTGCCACCCGCGGGCGTGGAGCCGGCCGGGACCGTGAGCGCCGGCCACTTCGTGATGCACGCGCCGGTGCATGCGCTCGTTCCGCTGTTCACGACGTCCTTGTTGAACGTGTAGACGGTCATCCCGTTCGAGCCGGCCACGAGGAGCGTGCCCTGGCTGCCCACCGTCGCGGTCATGACGGTCTGCCCGCCAGAGGCTGGGGCGGCCGAGGGGGCCGGCGAGGCGGCGGCCGGGGCCGCCGAGGGCGCGCTGGTCGCGGGCGCGGTCGTTGCCGCGCCGGCGCATGCCGCCGCAACGCCGGCCACGACGATCATGGCCGTGGCTATCAGGGTCTTCGAGCTCATCGGTTACCTCGTTCGGGAGATCCGGGCCGGTTCGGGGCCGGCGGTCGCCTTCCCCTGTCTCCCTCCTAACGCCGGGCCGGCACGCCCGGATTTCGCCACGTCCGGGGCGAGGAGATGGGCTGCGAGGCGCGCAACCGCGACGGCCCGCAGGCTCCGAGGGCCCAGCGGACCGGCCCGAGGTCAGCCGCCGAAGCCCGGCCCCCACCAGACGCTCGCCGCGACGATGACGTAGAGCCCGATCAGGGCGAGGCCCTCCAGCCAGGTCGACTCTCCGTCGATCACGACGAGGGCGGCCAGGATCACCGAGACGGCCAGGGCCCCCACCAGCAGCGGCGCCACCACGAGGGTCATGGGCTGCGCCCCCACCACGAGGCTGAGCAGGACGAGGGCCGGCGTGAGGGCCAGGGCCACCTGCAGGCTGGAGTTGAGGATCAGGCTGATGGCCAGGTCGGGCTGGTTGCGCATCGCGGCCTGCACGCCGACCACGTTCTCGACGGCGTTCCCGGCGATCGCGACGACCACCAGGCCGGCGAACGCCTCGGACATCCCGAGCGCACCGATGGCGGGTCGCAGCGCCTCCACGAACCAGTCGGACACGAAGGCCGCCGCCACGGCCGCGACGAGCAGGGTCCCGAGCGCGGCCGATATCGGCCAGGCCGAGCCTTCGCCGGCCTCCACGGCAGCCGCGCTGGGGGCGCCGCCGGCCGCTCCCTGGCGGAGGAAGAAGGGCACGCTGGCCGTGAAGACGACCAGGAGCACGAGCGAGACGACGACGGAGAGCTGCGTTGCGTGACCCTGGTCCGGGGCGCCCGGCGCGGTGGCGAGAGCCGGGATCGCCAGGGCCGCCACCGCGAGGACCAGCAGCATGGCCATCATCCGCGTCTGGACCGCCCTGAACCGCTGGGTCCCGTGGCGCAGCCCGCCAAACAGGAAGGCGAGCCCCAGGACCAGCAGCGTGTTGGCCAGGATCGACCCGATGAGCGCCGCCTGGACGACGGCCACGAGCCCGGCCTGGAGCGCGAAGATCGCGACGAACAGCTCGGGCAGGTTGCCCAGGGCCGACTGGAGAACGCCCGTGGCCCCGGGCCCCATGTGGCGGCCGAGCTGGTTCGTCCCTTCGCCGACGAGACCCGCGAGCCCGCCGAGGGCGATCGCCGCGAGGGCGAAGACCGCGATGCTGTCGGCTCCGACGACCCGCAGGACGAGCGTCAGCGCGGTGGCGACCCCGGCCGTGCCGGCCAGGATGAGCGTCCGGCGTTCGAGCACGACCGGCCCGCCGGGCGCCCCGACCGTCGGTGGGTGATCGAGATCAGCGTGCACGGGTGGAGTCTGGCCGACCCGGGCCACCTCGCGCAAACCGGGGCCGCGGGTCGGGGCCGGGTCCGGCTCGAGGGCCGCGTCTCCGTGACCCCGATCCAGCTGGACCTCCGCGCCCCTCGGCCATCCGCCCTCGGCCATCCGCCCTCAGCGCCCCTCGGCCATCCATGCCTGGAGAGCATCGTCGACAAGGGATCGCGGCGCCGAACGGCCAACAATGCTGCGCAGGCATGCGTGGACTGCCCGCGGTGCCGTTCTTCGCCAATCATGACCTGGTGGAATGCGCGGCAGACGGGCAGCGCTCCCGCAGAACCAGGGGGCATTTCCGTCCACCCGGTGGCGCCGCGCGTTGTCTCGCGTGCACGAGCCTTCCCCCGCTCTGTTGACCTGGTCTCGAGGCAGTCGCCGAAGATGCGTCCGAGTTCTGCCCGGCGGATGGCACGCGGCCGCCGGCACTCCCCGCACGCGCCGCCCCCGGCACTCCCCGCGGGCGACGGCACTCCCCGCACGCGCCGCCCCCGGCACTCCCCGCGGGTGCCGCTGCGCCGGCGCTCCCCGCACGCGGCCGCCGGCACTCCCGGCACTCCCCGCGGGCGACGGCACTCCCCGCACTCCCCGCGGGCGCCGCACTCCCCGCCCCGTGGCTCGTGTCGGCCCTAGGGCCTGACCCCGCCCCGTGGCTCGCCCAGCACGACCCTGACGGCGTGCGTCGCGCCATCGTCGACGAGCGGGATCCTCGCCCCGTGGCCCGTCAGGCTCCGTCCGTCGAGCGACGCGGAGGCCACGCCGCCGGTGACACCCTGCGGGTTCTCGACGACGATCCGGTACCTGCTCGAGTGGTACCGGAAGTCGACCTCGTACCCGCCCCAGGCGCGGGGGATGCACGGCTCGACATGGAGCGTCGTGCCCCGCAGCTGGACCCCCAGCATCGACTCGACGCCCGCCCGGTACATCCAGCCCGCCGAACCCGTGTACCAGGTCCAGCCGCCCCGCCCGACGTGGGCCGGCTCCGTGTAGACGTCCGCGGCCATCACGTAGGGCTCGACCTTGTAGCGCTGCACGCCGGCCCGCGTGCTGGCGTGGTTGATCGGGTTGAGGATCGAGAACAGCTCGCCCGCCTTGTCGCCTTCGCCCAAGGCCGCGAACGCGAGGACGGACCAGATCCCGCCGTGGGTGTACTGGCCGCCGTTTTCGCGGATGCCCGGCAGGTATCCCTTGACGTATCCGGGGTCGACGTCGGACCTGTCGAACGGGGGCGTGAACAGGAGCACGAGCCCATCGCCGCGATGGATGAGGTATTCCTCGACCGCGGCCATCGCCCGCTGGGCGTGGGCGTGGTTCGCGGCCCCGGACAGCACGCTCCAGGACTGGGCGATGGAATCGATCCGGCACTCGGCGTTGACGGCGGATCCCAGGGGCGTCCCGTCGTCGAAGAACGCCCGGCGGTACCAGTCGCCGTCCCAGCCGTGCTGCTCGAGGGCCCGGCGCAGGGTCTTCATGTGGGCGCGCCAGGTCTCCGCGCGCCCGCTCTCGCCCCGCCGCTCGGCGATCGGCGCGAACGCGGCAAGGACGGTGTAGAGGAACCAGCCGAGCCAGACGCTCTCGCCCCGACCCTGGTAGCCGACCCGGTTCATGCCATCGTTCCAGTCGCCGGACCCGATCAGGGGCAGCCCATGGCTGCCGACCGGCAGGCTCCGGTCGATGGCCCGCGCGCAATGCTCGAACAGCGAAGCCGACTCGGCGGAACGTTCGGGCCGGAAGTACGCGTCGGCCTGCCCGGCCCGCAGCGGCGGGCCATCGATGAACGGGACGCCCTCGTCGAGGACCGCGCCATCACCCGTCACGGCCAGGTAGCGATCGACGGCATAGGGCAGCCAGAGGAGGTCGTCGGAGATTCGCGTCCGCACGCCGCGCCCGGACGGTGGGTGCCACCAGTGCTGGACGTCACCCTCCGGGAACTGCCGGGCCGCGGCCCGCAGGATGTGGGCTCGCGACAGCTCCCTCCTGGCCGACAGCAGCGCGACGACGTCCTGGAGCTGGTCGCGGAACCCATAGGCACCGCCCGCCTGGTAGAAGGCAGCCCGGGCCCACAGGCGGCACGACAGCGTCTGGTAGAGCAGCCAGGTGTTGAGCAGGATGTCCATCGAGCGATCGGGCGTGCGCACCTGCAGGCCGCCCAGGATGTCGTCCCAGAAGGTCCTCACGGCCTTGAGAGTGGCGCCGTGGTCGGCCCCCCGCCAGGCCCGGACCAGCTCCTCCGCCGCGGCGGCATCGTCCGCCTCGCCGAGCAGCACGAGCACCTCGGTTCGCGCCCCGTCGGGCAGCACGAAGCTCGTCTGAAGGGCCGCGCATGGATCCATCCCGGCGCCGACCGCGCCCGTCAGGCGGCGTCCCCGCTCGAGGGCGGCCGGCCGGTCCGGGGCGCCGTTGCGGCCGAGGAACTCGGTCCGGTCGGCCGTCCATGCCGTCTGGCGCCCGCCGAGGTCCAGGAAGGCGACCCGGCCGCCGAACTCGGCGTTCCAGGGGTTGCGGGCGAGGAGGGCTCCGGTCGCCGGCCCGAGGGAGCTCACGACGTGGGGCGCCGCCGCGCCGCGCGACGTGCCCAGGACCCACTCGGCGTACGCCGTCACGGAGAGGTGCCTCGCGCGGCCGGACCTGTTCTCGAGCGTGAGGACCGAGAGCTTGATCGACGCGTCGAGCGGCACGAACTGGACGAGGTCCAGCGTGATGCCGCTTCGCACGTGCTCGAAGCGGCTGTAGCCCGGTCCGTGCCGGGCAACGTACGTCGCCTCGTCGCTCCGGATGGGCAGCGCGGTCGGGCCCCAGAGCGCCCCGTCATCGTCGTCGCGGACGTAGATCGCCTCGCCAACCGGGTCGCCGACCGGGTCGTTGGACCACGGCGTGACCTGGTTCTCTCGGCTGTTCTCCGACCAGCTGTAGCCCGCGCCGGATTCGGAGACCTGGAACCCGAACGACTCGTTGGCGATCACGTTCAGCCACGGTGCCGGGGTCGCCTGGCCGGGACCGAGGACGGCCACGTACTCGCGGCCGCCGTCGGCGAAGCCGCCCAGGCCGTTGAAGAACTCGAGCTCCGGGCGCGCCGCGATGACCTCCGGGCGAGTGTCCGCCGTGAGCGCGGGCAGCGTCGGCGCGACGGTCCGGGCCGGGCGCTCCAGGCGGATGACCTGGTCGGAGAGGCTGCCGCGCCGGCTGAGGAGGACGGCCCGGGCGGCGGCGTTGAGGAGGGTCCGGTCCTCGGCCGTGAGCTGGTCGCTGCGCAGGATGTAGACGCCGCCGTGGACGAGGCGCGCCTCGTGGACGAGCGTCGACTGGCTCGTGCGCACCAGCGCCTCGAGCGCGCCCTGGAGATCCTGGGCATACGAGGGGCCGTGCTCGTTGACGATGACGAGGTCGACGTCAAGCAGCTTGAGGCGCCAGTACTCGTGCGCGCGGAGCAGCTGGCGGACGATGTCGATGTCCGCGGCCTCGTCGATGCGCACGAGGACGATCGGAAGGTCGCCGGAGATGCCCAGCGGCCACAGGCCGGGCGCTCCGCGCTCGTTCTGGGCCAGCAGGGTCGACGCCGGCCGGAGCGTCGGGTCGGAGAAGAGGATCCGGTTGGCGAGGCGCTGGAACAGGTGCGCCTCATCGGCGTCGACTCCGAGGTGGTGGAGCTGGACCTGGGCCTGCGTCCACGCCAGGGTCGCCGCGCGCTCGAAGCTCGCCGAGTCACGATGCTTGTCGGCCAGGTCGAGGACTGCCTCGCGCGACTCGGCCACGACGGTCGAGAAGAGGACGTGAGCGGTGGCTCCCGGCTCCAGAGCCACGCGGCAGCGCAGGCTGAAGATCGGATCCAGCACCGCGCCGGCGGTGTTGGACAGGGGGCGGCCGTCGATGACCGAGATCGGGGAGCGGACCGCGCGGCCGCGGCCGAGGAAGCGCGCGCGATCCGTCTCGTACTGGATGGCGCCGCCGGCCTGCTCCTCGACCGCCGCTACGTGCGCGGCCCATACCGGGCGCTCGTCCCTGGAGCGCGGCCGGCGGGTCGCCACGAGAGCGCCGATGTCGGCCACGAACTCGGTCTCGACGAAGAGGCTCTGGAAGGCCGGGTGCGCGACGTCGTCCGCCTGGGGTGCCAGGACGATCTCGGCGTAGGACGTCAGCTCGATCTCGCGGCTGCGCGAACCGAGGTTGGTCAGCGACACGCGCCGGATCTCGGCGTCGTGCTCGGCCGAGACCACGACCGTCATCCCGGTCGCGATCGAGCCGTCGCGGCGCGCGAACTCCGCATGGTCCTCGGAGTAGGTCACCTCGTAGCTGTCCGCCTCGACGCCGCTCGGCTGGTGGCCGGCCGACCACACCGCGCCCGTCTGCGTGTCGCGCAGGAAGAGATAGCTGCCCCACGAGTCGCGGGTCACGTCCTCGCGCCAGCGCGTCACGGCGATGTCGCCCCAGCGGCTGTAGCCGGATCCCGCGGCCGTCACCATGACCGCGTAGTGCCCGTTCGAGAGGAGGTGCGTCCGCGGCGTCAGGTCGTGGGGCGAGGTGAATCGGCGCGGGACCGGGGGCACGAGGTCGCGGACGTCGGCCGCGCTCTTTACCTCCTCGGCGCGTGGGCGGGCCACCATGACGTCGCGGGGCAGCCGTTCCTGGAGAAGGAGCTCGGTCGCCTGGACGATCGGGTCGGCGTGGAAGCGCTCGACCATCAGGTCGTCGTTCAGGACGTTGTCCAGCGCGACCAGGGCCATCCCCTGGTGGTGCGCCATGTAGCTTCCGACGATCGCGACCGTCGCCCCCTCGGGGAGCCGGCGGGCGGTGTAGTCGAGGGCTTCGCGGAACCCGTACGGCCCGCCTGCGCCGGCAGCGCTCAGGCGGGCGAAGTTGCGGACCGCCGCCTCGGGCTCGATCATCGCCCCGAGGGCCGTGGCGTACGGGGCCACGACCACGTCCTCGCTCAGGCCGCGCTTGAGGCCGAGCCCGGGCACGCCGAAGCTCGAGTACTGGTAGGTCTGCTCGAGATCGCGGGCGTTGAACGCCGATTCGGAGATGCCCCAGGGCACGCCGCGCTCGGTCGCGTAGCTCATCTGGCGCGCCACGACGAGGCTGTAGGTCTGGTCCAGCAGGCTGCGGACGGGGGCGTGCATCACCAGCGCGGGCATCAGGTACTCGAACATCGACCCCGACCACGAGATGAGGGCCGACCCCCGGCCGACCGGCGTCAGCGACCGGCCGAGCCGGAACCAGTGCTCGGGGGCCACGTCGCCCTTGGCGATGGCGAGGAAGCTCGCGAGGCGCGCCTCCGACGCGAGCAGGTCGTAGTAGGACGGATCGAGCGCGCCTTCCCGGACCCGGAACCCGATCGAGAACAGCTTGCGGGTCGGGTCGAAGAGGAAGTCGAAGTCGGTCTCCCCGAAGAGCTGCTGGGCCCGGTCCGCGATCGCCTGGAGCCGCCTGGCCAGGGTCACCCGATCCGGGAGATCGTCCGTCGCGCCCGTCGCCTGCAGGTCGGCAAGCTCCGAGAGGGTCGGGAATGCTGGCGCCCCGGCTGCGGTCGGGCCATCGGGCCGAGGCGCACCCACGGCCGGCCGGAGGAGCTCCACGTCGCGGGCATGGCTGGCCACCGCCAGGCGGGCTGCCTCTGCCCAGGTCACGAGCTCGTTCTCACCCTGGACCCCCCGCTCCGCCGTCAGGGCGGCCGCGACGTCGGCGAGGGTCCGCGTGCTGGACCCGAGCTCCGCCAGGCGGGCCGCCCAGGCGTCGGGCGTCGTGGGCAGGTCCTTCGACTCCGCGAACGGCTCGAGCGCCTCGGCGAGCTGGCGCCGGGTGAGGATCTGCGTCCGGCGCTCGTCGCCGACCGCCGCTGCCGCCTCGAGCGTCAACCGGATCGCGTCGTCGATGCCCGCGAGGGCCGCCTCGATCGGGAGGGGCCGGTCGAGCATCTCGCGGCAGGCGTTCGAGAGGACCAGCAGGGCCGCACACAGGTTGCCGCTGTCGACCGACGACACGTAGGCGGGCTCGAGCGGGCGAAGGTCGCGCGTGTCGTACCAGTTGTAGAGATGCCCGTGGAAGCGCTGCAGGCTGGCCACGGTCGCGAGCGTCTCCTCGAGCCGTTCGACCATCTCGACCGTCCCGATCCAGCCGAAGTCGCGGGCGGCGATGATCGTCAGCAGGTACAGCCCGATGTTCGTCGGCGACGTCCGGTGGGCGACGACCGGCTGGGGGGTCTCCTGGAAGTTGTCCGGCGGCAGCGCGTGGTCCTCCGGGCCGACGAAGGCCTCGAAGAAGCGCCAGGTGCGGCGGGCGACGAGACGGAGCGAGCCAGCGTCGGTCGCCGAGAGCTGCCGGGCGGCGGTCTCGACCGGAGGAAGGCTGACCCACCGGGCGATGGCCGGCGAGAGCAGCCACAGGAGGACGAGCGGCAGGGCGATCGGCGCCGCTCCCGGCTTGAGGACGAGGACCAGGAGGCCTGCCCCGACCGCGATCCCCACGCCCCCGGCCATCCGCCGGTAGAACCCGGCCAGGTCCAGCCTGAGGCTGGCCTTCGTCTGCGACGCGGTCGTCCATTCGAGGAGGTGCCGGCGAGTGACCAGCAGGCGCACGAGCGTCATCGCGATCGCGTCGGTCATCAGCGCCGCCTGGTGGGCGAGGAACGCCAGGTCGAGGGCCACCCGGCCCACGGCGAGGCTGAGGTCGGAGGCGACGGCCCGCAGGTGGCTCCGCTTCGAGATGCCCCGCCGCCGCGGGATCAGGCCCGTCAGCACCGGCACCGCGGCGGGGACCACGATCGTGCCCAGGACGAACGCCGTCCACAGGCCGGCCGGCGTCGACGGCATCGTCCACGCCGCGATGAGCGCCGCCACGGTCAGCGGCGCCGACAGCGTCCGGCGCAGGTTGTCGACCATCTTCCAGCGGGCGATGCCGGGAAGCGGGCTCCGACTCCGATTGCCCGCCTCGTCGCGGGCCCGACCGAGGATCCAGGGGAGCAGCTGCCAGTCTCCCCGGGCCCAGCGGTGCTCGCGCGCGGCGGCCTCCTCGTAGTGGGACGGGAACTCGTCGAACAGCTCGACGTCGGTGACCAGCCCCGCCCGGGCAAAGGTGCCCTCGAACAGGTCATGGCTCAGCATCGTGTTCTCGGGCACCCGGCCGGCCATGGCCTGCTCGAAGGCATCGAGGTCGTAGATGCCCTTGCCCGTGTAGCTGCCCTCGGCGAAGAGGTCCTGGTAGACGTCGGAGACCGTCGACGAGTACGGGTCGATCCCCGCGAACCCGGAGAAGGTCCGCTGGAAGAGCGACGCCTCGCGCTCGGTGGGGAGCGTGGGCGTGATCCGGGGCTGGAGGATCCCGTACCCGTGCCTGACCCGCCCCGTGCCGGGATCGAAGCCGGGCCGGTTGAGCGGATGCGCGATCGTCCCGACGAGGCGGGCCACGGCGCCCCGGGGCAGCCGGGTGTCGGCGTCGAGGGTGAGGACGTAGCGCACGCCGGCCGGCGGGATCGAGGCGGCGCGCGCCGGCGCCAGGAAGCTCGTGCTGGTCGAGCCGCGAAGCAAGGCGTTCAGCTCGTGCAGCTTGCCCCGCTTGCGCTCCCAGCCCATCCAGCAACCTTCCGCCTCGTTCCAGCGGCGTCGCCGGTGGAACAGCAGGAAGCGCGCGCCACCGCCGGGAGCAGCGCCGTGGAGGGCGTTCAGGCGATCGATCGCCGCGACGGCCGTCGAGAGCAGCTCATCGTCGCCCGCGACGCTCTCGCTCGGCGCGTCGAGCCAGTCGGACAGGAGCGCGAACCGGATGTCGCCCTCGGCGTTCCCGAGGTAGTGGATCTCCAGGCGGCTCACCAGCTCCTCGACGCCGGCGTCGCTGGTCAGGAGCGTCGGCACGACGACCATGGTCCGGAGGGTGGACGGCACGCCTTCGGGCAGCTCGAGGCGGGGCAGCCGCCGTGGCCCGAGTGCGTTCATCACGACCCCGTTGACGAGCGCGATCGCCAGGTCCGAGGCCGGGGCGAGCGCCAGGATCCCGAGGAGGACCAGGCCCGGGACTCCCGCACCGCCGCCCCTGGCGAGGACGAGCGGCAGGGCGAGGATCAGGGCCGTCACCAGGGCCATCGTGCCCACGTAGGCGGACGTCGTCGCGCCGTAGGCTCGCCGCAGTCGGCGAGCCCGGCGAACGCGCACGTGGAGCGCCCGTTCGAAGCCGTGGCGGCCCTCCGAGATCAGGTAGTAGCCGGGGTCGCGCCGACGGGCCTGATCGCCGTGGCCGGGGTCGTCGCCGCCCGGCCGATCGGCCAGGTCACCCGCGCTCGTCGCCATGCGCATCGCGCTCCGAGCGACCTCGATCTCCGTTCGTCCCGAGCCGCGGGCGAGCTCCTCGATCGCGTGCCGGTAGCGGTCACGCGTGGCGAAGTCCATGGCCCCGAACCCGTCGCCGGATCGAAGGGCCTCGTCGACCAGGCTCACGCTCTCCACGAACTCGGCCCAGTCGAACCAGGAGATGAGGCGCATGCTCGTGATCACGTTGCGGACGGTCACGTTCATCGCGGCCTGGCGCTGGTGCTCCTGGCGGACGATCTCCTCGGCCGTCGTGCCCTGCGCCGCGAGGCGCCCCTCGAGCCAGCCCGAGCGCGGGCGTCACGGCCGGGTCCTGGTCGCGCAGGCGCTGGAAGAGGCGCACCCGGCCGTCCGTCGGCAAGGTCGCGTCGGTGAGCCGGCGAAGCTTCGCCGCGGCGACGTCCGGACTGTCGGGCCCGATCCCGAGCAGGCTGTCGGCGAGCTCGTCGGCCCTCTGCCGTGCGGCCCGGCTGTCCACGATCTGCTCGGCGAGACGGCTGAGGTTCTCGACCAGCACGATCCGCAGGCTGATCGCGACCGCCCACAGCTCGCCGATGGTCAGGGGCTCGACGCGCTGGTAGGCGCGCACCATCCGGACCAGGCTGTCGGGGTCGAACCGGCTGTCGGTGTGGGCGACGTAGGCCCAGGCGAGGCCCAGCACGCGGGGGTAGCCCTCGAGGTGGCCCGCGGCGAGCTTGGGGAGCTCGCGGTAGTAGTTCGCCGGCAGGTCGTCGCGGATCTCGCGGAGCTGCTCGTCGACGATGTGGAAGTTGTCGACGAGCCACTCGGCCGCGGGCGTGATCGAGCGCTCTTCCTTGATGGCGCCGGCCAGCACGCGGTACGAATCCAGCAGGATCCGGCCGTTCTGCGCAACGCGGGGTCGGATCACGCGTCCGCGACGGGGGTGCCTCGTGATCGCCTGGGCGGCGGCGAGCGACTCCGCGTGCTGCTCCAGGCGCTCGACGCTGAACAGCTCCGAGACGATCGGCTCGCCGAAGCCGCCGAGCGGCACGGCTGGCCTGCGGACCGCCGCCCGCGCGACGCGCGGGAGGTCACGGAGTGGCGGGCTGGACGTCACGCATGGTCCTTCGGGCTTCGCCGGAGAGCGCCGCATCCCCGCCGCCCGCGGCTGCCGGGGATGATCGAGGCACGGGCCGGTCCCAGCGAGCATCCCACGAATAGCAACAACGCGGATCCCGGGCTCCTCCGACCTGGCCCATCACCGGCTCGTCGCCGGGTCCGGACCCTGGTCGAGGGTATCTCCCCGGCGGAGACCCGCCGTCGCGGATTCCCCGCTCAGGTCACTCCCGCGCCAACGGTGGCAACGAGCCGGCGCCCTTCAGCCGCGCGCGGTGACGGGCCGCCTTGGCCCGGTTGCCGCAGGTGGCCATGTCGCACCAGCGCCGTCGCCCGCTGGGGCTATCGTCGAAGAAGACCCAGCGACAGCTGTCGTCGGCGCAGATCCGCAGGCGCTCGGGCCGGCCCCCGGTGATCTCGTGGACGAGCGGCACGGCCAGGCGGGCCAGGGCTTCGTCGAGGGGATCGTCGGCGTGGCGATGGTCGAGCCGCAACCCGTCGTCGGCGGGGACGATCTCGACGATCTCGCGCGCGCGCAGCGTCCGGTTGACCTCCGCCAGGGCCTCGCTCCCGGGGCTCCGCCGTTCGCGCGTCGCCGCGGCCAGCTCCCGGAGGGCGGCCCGCGTCCGGCGCACCCGCGCCAGGCCCGCCTCCTCGACGGCAGGATCGAGCGCCTCGGCGTGGACGAGGCCGCGCTCGATCAGCCAGCCGATCGCCTGCCCACCCGTCGCGAAGTCGTCGACCTGGGCACCGTGGTCGAGCGCGGTCGTGTTGAGGAAGTCGAGGGCGACCTCGAGATCGACGGCATGGGAGTGGCGGGTATCGGTCATCGCATAACCATACTAGGCCGCTTGACAGGTTACGCGCAAGGGGGCATCATGCACGTAACCCCAGACGGTCTGGATGGGGGTTACGGGGGGGCCGCAATGCCGTTCATCAACCTGGGTCTCGTCATCCTTGCCCTGGTCCTGCTGGGCCTCGCCGCCGAGGTCGGCGGCGTCGACAGCCGCGAGGAGCCTCGCGACGACCACGAGCGTTCCTCCTGGAGCGGAGGCCACCGGTCCCGATGATGTGGTACTACCTCTACCAGCGCGCCACCGAGATTACCGCCGAGCGCTACCGCGAGGCCGATGAGGGTCGCCTCGCACACCTGGTGCGTCCGCCGCGCCGAGCATCCCTGCGCGAGCGGGCGCTCCGGGCGGGCGCGCTCGTCGCCGTCGGGCTCGCCCGCCGCCTGGACGAGTGCGTCGCCCGCGAAGCGTTCGAACGGCTGGGCAGCGAGTCGTGATCGCCCGGACCTGGCACGGCGCGGTCCCGGCAGCCGATGCCGAGGCCTACGCCGCGTACATCCGGGAGACGGGGCTGGCGGAGTATGCCGCCACTCCCGGCAACCGGGGGGCCCATCTCCTGTATCGCGTCGAGGGCGACCGGGCGGAGGTCCTCACCGTATCGTTCTGGGACTCGCTCGAGGTGATCGAGGGCTTCGCCGGTGAGGACGTCGAACGAGCCGTCTTCTACCCGGAGGACGACCGCTTCCTCGTCGAGAGGGACCTGGTGGCCCGCCACTGGGTCGTCGCCGGGACGGTCGAGCCATAGGGAGCCAGGCGAGCTGGCTCCCTGGCCGGGGTGAGGCCCGGCGACCGACGAGCGCCGGCCAGAGGCCTCCCGTGCCGTCCGGCGTGCCGAGCCCTGTCGGCCCGTCGCAGCCGATGCCTGCCGTGCGCGGGTATGACCCGCCGCACGAGCCGTTGCCGCCCGACGTGACGTCGAACAGCTGGGCCGGGCTGGCATACGGGGACGGGCCGTAGGTCAGGGTCGCAGCGTTCCCGGCCAGGGCGGACACCGACGCGACGATCGGCGAAGAGACGGAGGTCCCACCGAAGACGAGCACCCGCTCAGGCCGCGGTAGGCGTAGCTGTCGTGGACGGCGACGCCGGTGCTGGGATCGGCCACCGCGGACACGTCGGCAACCACCCGTGGCGGTGCCGACGCCCCGGTCGTCACCGCCGGCGCCACCACCCGGGCACACCCCGCCGCCGCGTCCCTCGCCGTCTCGCCGGCCCTAGGGGGGGCCGGCCGCCGCGCGGTCCTCACTCCCCGGGCGGCGCCCCGGGATACGGTCCCGGTACGGATGGGTGGTGGCAGCCCGCATCGGGTGACCCATAGGATCGAGCTCGAGATGTTGATGCCCGGCGATCCATACAAGGTTCTCCAGATCGATCCCGAGGCCGAGCCCGAGGTCGTCAGGGCCGCCTACCGGGCGCTGGCCCTGAAGTACCACCCCGACGTCGCGACCGGTTCGCAGGACCGCATGGCGGCCCTCAACCAGGCCTGGGGGATCCTCCGGGATCCGGACGCGCGCGCCGCCCACGACAAGGCGCGCGCCCAGGCGAAGAGCAAGCCCAGCGCGCCCAAGCCCGCAGTGAGCTACGAGATGCCGGCCCCGACGCCTCCCGCGCCGCCAGGCAGTCCGTCGGGCAGCGTGCTGGACTTCGGCCGCTACTCGGGCTGGTCCCTGGGCCAGATCGCCGGCTGCGACCCTGACTACCTGGAGTGGCTGGCCCGGACGCCGATCGGGCGCGCCTTCAACCGCGAGATCGACGGCCTGCTCTCCACGCGCTCGGCGGCGCAGGCCGCTTCGGCTGCCGCCGCGGCCTCCGTCGCCACCGCAGAACGCCGGTCACGTCGCTTCCGCGGCAGCTGAGGTCGGCCGGCGCGGTCGGGCGACGATCGCCTGCCACGGCCGATCCAGGTCGCGTTGCGGGATCAGCCGGCACCGGCGAGTCGTTAGGTGCACAGTGCGGGCACGCGCAGGTGCCGCGTCGACGCGCTGGCAACGCACCGCACCCGCGCAGGGAGGTCGGCGCAATGGGTCCGCGTCCCGCTGACGACGGTCGAACGACGGCTGGGTCGTCCGCTCCCCGGGCTGTCCCCTCGATCGCGGTCGGCGAGATCATCCTCGCCCACATCCACGACGCGGTCTTCGCCACCGACCTCGACAACCGGGTCACGTTCTGGGGCCCGTCGGCGCAACGACTCTTCCAGCACACCGCAGCCCACGCCGTGGGCCGCCTGTTCGGCGACCTGCTGCCCTTTCGGATGGTGGACCCGGCGGACGAGGAAGCGTTCGCCGCCACGCTCCGCGCCGGGGGCACGTGGCGGGGTTCCGGGACTGTCCGGCTGCCTGACGGCTCCGAGCTCTGGATCGAGTCGACCGTCGAGCCGATCGTCACCGACGGGCGCGTCGTGGGCAGCGTGTCCGTCAGCCGGGACATGAGCACCGCGCTGGAGGCGCAGCGCGCGCTGCTCGCCCAGGAGCGCTTCGTGGACGCCGTGCTCGACGTCGCGGGCGCCCTGGTGATGGTCCTCGACAGGAACGGGCGGGTGGTGCGCTTCAACCATGCCTGCGAGGAGCTGAGCGGGCGCCTCTACTCCGAGGTCGTCGGGCAGCCCGCGCTGGACCTGCTCGTCCCGGAGCCGGAGGCAGCCGAGGTGCGCGAAGCGTTCGCCCGGCTCACGGCCGGCCACTATCCCGCGACGTTCGAGAACCACTGGGCCACTCGATCCGGCGAGCTGCGCCTGGTCGCCTCGTCGAACACCTGCCTGACCGACGAGCGCGGCGTGGTGACCCACGTCATCGCCACCGGTCTTGACATCACGGACCAGCGTCGCACCGCCGATGCCTTGCAGGGCATCGAGGCCGTGGGGCGCCTCCTCGCGACCGACGGTCCGACGGACCGGGCCCTCGATGCCATCATCGACAACCTGGCCACCCAGATGGGCTACGCGTACCTGACCCTGGTGTTGCGCGACGGCGAGCGTTGGCGTCTCGGGGCCCAGCGGGGCTACGCGACCATCCCGACCTCGTTCGACCCGGCGGATGGGGTGATCGGGCGGGTGATCCGAACCGGAGCGGCGGCGTTCGTTCCCAACGTCCTGGCCGACCCGGACTACCGGCCGGACAGCCCCGACGTCCGGAGCGAGATCTGCGTGCCCCTCCTCGCCGGGGGCGAGACGCTCGGCGTCCTCGACATCGAGGCGACCGGGGAAGCCCCGGTAACCGACCGGGACCTGCGCCTCTCCCAGGCCGTGGCCGATCGCCTCGCGAGCGCCCTGGTGCTCGGACGGGAGCAGCTCGCCCTGCGCGAGCGGGCCCGGATCTTCGCGGCGCTCACCGCGGTTGGCACGACGGTCAATGCCATCCAGGACGCGGACCAGCTCTGGCCGGCGCTCGTCGAGGGCATCCGGGCGGTCGTCCCGGGCGACGTGGTCACGCTCACGGTCCTCGATCGCGCGAGCGGCGAGTACGTCGTGCGGGCTGTCGACGGGATGAGCGCCACGGCGGTCGGCAGCGTCATCAAGCCCGGCGAAGGGGTCACCGGTCGGGCGATCACGGCCCGCGAGATCGTCGCCATCGACACCCTGCGCCACGATCAGTTCTCGGCGCTGACACGGGACCGCGTCGCAGCGGACTCGCTCGCGGTCATGGCCGCACCGCTCCTGCGCGAGGGATCCGTGCTGGGGGCGATCGTGGTCGGCAGGGCCGACGGGGCGGCCTTCACTGCGCTCGAGCGTGAGGTCGTCTCGCTGCTGGCCAGCAACGCTGCCCTCGCGGTGGCCAACGTCCACCTGCTCGAGGAGGTCTCCGCGCTGGCCATCCACGATCCGCTTACCGGCCTGTACAACCGGCGTCACTTCGACGCGGCGCTCGACCTCATCGTCGCCCGCTGGCGGCGCGCGAAGGGCAAGCGACCCGTGACGGCCGTGATGTTCGACCTCGACCACTTCGGCGACTTCAACCGCGCTCACGGCCATCAGGCGGGCGACGAAGCGCTGCGCGTCTTCGCGGCCGTGCTCACCGCGCGCATCCGCGCCAGCGACCTCGTGGCCCGCTACGGTGGCGAGGAGTTCGTCGCGATCCTCGAGGACTGTCCTCTCGGACAGGCGATGGAGCTCGCGGAGTCGGTCCGCGCGACCTTCGAGGGGCGGGTGATCGAGAGCCCGGCCAACGGATCGGCCGACACGCCGCTGCGCTCGACGGTCTCCGCGGGCTGCGCCCTGCTCGATGCGGCCGACCCCACCAAGCAGGCCCTCATCCGGGCCGCGGATGTCGGGCTCATCATGGCCAAGAGGGGGGGCCGGAACCAGGTTGTCGCCGTGTGACCCGGGGGCCCGCGCCGTGAGTGCCCGCCAGCGTCTCGACGACGAGGACCCCGGCGAACGTGAACAGGGCGGCCATCGCGAGGAGGATCGCCAGGCCGTCGAGGCCGGCGCTCGCCTCGCTCGATCCGATCATCCACAGCAGCGAGCTCCGGAAGGCGAGCGCCACGGGCACTGCCGCCGACGCGAGGACGAGGGCGTCGGCCAGGCGACGGCGGCTGACCTGCAGGGGCCGCTCGGCGCGAACCAGGTCGAGGTACGCGCCCGCCCCGACGGCGAACGCGAACATCCCGCACGTGACGACGCCGAAGAAGAGCCCCAGGACGGCTCCGACACCCTCCGCGACCGCGAAGCTCGCGGTGATCGACAGCCCGAACGCCACCGAGAAGACCGCGGCTGCCCCCATCGGGTGGCCTCGCACGGCGCGCGAGGCACCCCGATCGATCGCTCGCACCAGGCCGACGGCCGGCGGAGCCAGCGGACCGAGCCGGCCGCCCAACCGGGTCCCGAGCGCCAGCGAGTCGGCCAGCCAATCCGGCCCGGCGGCGTCCCCTGCCGGACGGGGAAGCTCGCGGGATGCCCGGCGCAGGTCGAGCGCGGCATGGCCGGCCGCGACCGTCGCCAGCGCGAGCAGGCCGACCAGGATCCCCGTCGTCGAGTCCCAGGCCGCCTGGTGCTCGCGGAGGGCGACGCTGAGCCAGTCCGCGACGGCAGTGCTCAGCACCACGGCGATCGCCAGCTTCGACGCCCGCATGAGCCCCGCGAGGCGCGCGAGCGGGAGGGGCTCGGCGCGGCGGCACAGCCCCACCCGCAGCAGCGCCAGGCCGACGAGGAGCGGGAGGAAGAAGATCGCGAACGAGACGAACGTGTCGTACGGGTCGTCCGCCCAGGGCGCGCGGGCGTAGAGCGGCGGGGCCTCCTTCGCGACGAGCGTGAAGCCGAGGAACAGCGCTGCCGTCGCGAGGCTCCCGATGACGGCGCGACCGATCCTGGCGCGACGCGGATCACCGACGTCCAGGGCCGCGATGAGCCCTGCTCCGGGAGCTGTCGGATCGATCTGCATGCGCGACCCTCGTGCTGCGCGCCGGGACGGGCGGCCGCGCCCCGGGCGACGGAAGGGCGAGGCTCGTCACAATACCCGCTCACCCGTGAGCCGGCAGGCCGGTGCTATGCTCGCCCACCCTCGGAGACGTCCCGCGCCCCGACAATGGCGGCGGCTCCCGGCGCGAAGGATGGCAGCGATGCGACCCGTGCACGCGGCACTCGGGGCCGGCCTGATCTTCCTGGCTGCGGCTTGCCAGGGAGGCGGCCCACTCCAGGGCGCCACCCCAACCGCCGGGGCAAGCTCGAGTCCCGCATCCACCGACGAGCCCGCCCCGACCGAGCCCGCGTCGGGCGCCCCCGGCGCCGTCAGCGCGCTCGACGGCACGATCAGCTTCACCTCCGACGGGGGGAATGCCGGGCCCGGCTCCCGCAGCGAAGGCCACAAGTTGATGACCGTGACGGTGCACCTCGTCGCGAAGGACGGCGGCCCCGGGTTCGTCGACGCGGGATCCTCGTTCGTCTACTCGGAGACGTCAACGGAGACCGACGACCAGACGGCCAGCTCATGCGGCATGCACGTCGAGTCGAGCGGCAAGGGCGGCGGTGCCTTCGCCTCCCCGGACGGCCTGATCGTCGGGTACTACAGCTCCTTCGAGGGCACGGTGACCCTGGGCGTCCACGCGCCGTACACGCAGACCGGCAGCCTGACCACCCTGTGCAACGGGCTCACCTCGAAGAGCACGACGGCCGGCCTCGAGAACCCGGCCTGCGGCGATCCCGCGGGCGGCGCCATCGTCGGGAAGATCCAGCCAGGCAACGCCATCGACTTCACCTGTTCGGAGCCTTTCGCCATCGGGACCGGAACGGTTACCGTCACGGGCAGCCTGACCAGCCACTGACGTCCGCGCAGCCCGCGCGTGCCGCCGGTGCGCCACGTCATCGCGGGGCGCCCCGGGTCATCGCTCCGGGTGGTCGGGATCATTCGAGCGTCCAGTCGAGCTCGTACGTCCCGCCGGGCTCGAGCGGGGCGACGGGAAGCGCCCGACCCGCGCAGGCTGCCAAGCCCCTCGGTGCCGGACCCGGGGAACGACCTTCCAGTCGCTCCGCGACAGCCCCGTCGAACGTCCCGCTGGCCTGCATGACGAAGGCGCCCGCGTGGCCGCCGACCCGACCCGCGAGCCGGGCGAGCCCCACGAAGTCGGCCGTGCCGTCGGCCCGGTAGCACATCAGGAACTCGCTCGAGGTTCCCTTGGCCTCGAGGTCGCCAGTGAAGTCCTGGGCGACCTGGGCGCGGGTCAGCTTGCCGCCGCCAGCGGGCTCGTCGTAGGTGCTCTCATCCCAGGATGCGACCTGGAACGCGCCGATCGCGTGTGTCACCATGTCCGCTCCTCCGCGCCGGATGCTTCGTGGGGTACGGACTATGGACCGTTTTGCCTGGAGGCTGCCGGCAGTGCGCTCGTGAGCCCGCGAGCCCCGTGGTCGGCTTCTCTGTCGGACCTCAGGGCCTCACGATCTCGAGCACGACCTTCGTCCCGGACGCGCTGGCCGCCTCGAACGCCTCCACCCAGCGATCGAGCGCGAAACGGTGGGTGATCAGGGGCGCCGTGGTCACGAGCCTACGAGCCTGCAGGTCGATGGCGATCTCGAACAGGAGGGCCGCTTCCCGCGCGACGTTACGAGGGCGAGCTCGTTGCCCACGAGGTAGTCGAAGTCGAGAGGCACGCGACGACCCCCCGTGAATGCGACGGCGATGAGGCGCCCGCCCTTGCGAAGGAGGCGCAGGCCGGCATCGATCGATTTGGGCGCGCCCGAGCACTCGAAGACGACGTCGACACCCAGGCCGTCACGGCCCGCGGCCACCGCGACCAGCTCACCGGGTGCGTCGAGCGCGGCCGTGCGGGGGATTCCCGAGCTCCCGGGCGAGCCGGAAGCGGGCCTGGTGTCGCGCCAGGCCTGCGACTGTCACGATGGCGCCGCGGGCCATGGCCACCTGCGCCACGAGGAGCCCGATGGTGCCCGGGCCGATGACCACGACGACGTCGCCTGGTGCTGCTCCTCGCTCGATGGCCGCGCGCGCACCGCGACGGCGAGCGGCTCGGTGAGTGCACCGGTCGTGAAGTCGACCAGGGCCGGCAGCTCGTGGACGCCGGCGGCCGGGACGGCCACGAGCTCGGCGAACCCACCTGGAGATGTCGTCCCGATCGCCGTCCGATCCGGCAGCGGTGCTGGTCGCCCGCTCGGCAGTGAGCACACTCGCCGCACACGGAGGCGTCCGTCTCGGTCGTGATCCGCGCCCCGACGTCGATACCGGTGACGCCGGCGCCGACAGCGGCGACGACGCCGGCCAGCTCGTGGCCGAGGATGAGGGGGGGCCGGATGGCCAGCGTCCCGTGGGCGATGTGGACGTCCGTGCCGCACAACGCGGCCGCCCGCACGGCCATCAGGACCTGCCCCGGCAGCGCGACCGGCTCAGGCAGGTCGAGGAGCGCGAGTCCGCCGAACCCGCTCGCAGTCTTGACCAGGGCCTTCATCGATGCGCCGCCTCGAGATCAGGAGCCAGGGCGCGGCGGCGCGGCAGGTCCGCAGCGCCCTGGCAATGGCTGGCTACGAGGCGGCCGCAGGCGCCTTGACCCAGGCGGGAACGTTGACCGGCATCGCCTTGAAGTCCCGGCAGACACCGATGAGGGCGGGCTCGACCGGCGTCCGCTCGATGCTCGATGCGCCGAGGTACCCGACGGCCTCGGTGCGCTCGAGGACGTAGGCGGCCGACTCCGGGTCCTCCATTGGGCCGCCGTGGGTGATGGGCAGGAAGTCCAGTCCGGGGCGGACCTCCTTGGCTGCGTCGATGAGGGCCGTCGTGGTCCGTACCGCGTCGTCGAGGCTCATGACGGACGCCGCCCCGATCAGGCCGCCCGACGTCAGCCCGGCATGGCAGGCCACGATATCGACGCCGGCCTCCGCCACCATGCGAGCTTCGTCCGGTGTGAAGCAGTACCCGATCGTGAAGTACCCGAGGTCCTTGGCGAGGCGCAGGACCTGCGCCTCCTTGTCGAAGCCGAGCCCGCGACTCCTCGAGGTTTCTGCGGTAGTGGAAATCGGCATCGATCAGGCCGACCGTCGGAAAGCTCATGAACCCGGTGATGCCGAACTCGGCCATCTCCGCGAACCATTTCGGCCAGACCGTCCGGGGGTCCTGGGCACAGAAGCCGGCGATGACCGGCGTTTCCTTGACCTGGGCGCAGACCTCCCCGGCATACTCGGCGACCATGTCCTGGTTCCGCCCGACCGGCATGAGGCCGAGAAGGGACCCCCCGCCGAAGTGGCGCATCTTGCCGGAGTTGTAGACGCCGATGATGTCGATGCCGCCCTTCTCCTCGAGCTTGGCGGTGAAGCCGTCGCCCGCCCCGCCCACGATGATCGGACGACCGTCCGCGAGCGTCTTCCGGAGCCGCGCGTGCATCTCGGCGGGCGTGTATCGCTTGGCCATTTCCCTGTCTCCCCTTTCCGGTGATCCTGTCGCGCGGACCGGGCGCCGCGCGGTACTCTCGCTAGGCCGTGAACGGGACGACGTTGGGCAGCGCGTCGTGGCTTCCCTTCCGCCACGTGCCCGCAAGCATCTCCTCCAGCAGCCCGGCCATCAGGTCGGCGAACTCCGGCCCGTTCATGTGCCGATCGACCAGCATGACCTCGAGGTTGTCTCTGGCGGGATCGATCACCTCCCGCAGGCCACGGAGGAACGGCACGTTGCGCAGGGTCCACTCGGGATGGTCGGGATCCCGATCCAGACCGGGCCCGGTTCCGGCCCGGCCCAACCGAGCGCCTTGTCCGCCGCCGCGAGGTCGACCGCTCCCCAGCCGCGCAGTGGGACGCACAGGACGGTCGGCCCTGTCGCGACGTTGAGCTTGGTCGCCACCACGCGCCCGATCGTGTAGGACTCGTCGAGGGTCACCCCGATGGCCGTGACCGTGGGGTTGTGAACGTAGATGGCCCGACCCGGGAGGTCGAGCTCCGTTTCGTACCTGGCGGGCAACGTCTCGCGTGCCCCGAAGTTGATCAGGTCGAGCCCCCCGACGGAGACGACCTGCGGGACGCCCTTCGCGACCCGCTGCGGTCAGGCGATCAGGGCCGGCACTGAGGACGCCGCCGAACAGCTCGTCGACGATCTCGTGGGTCGTGATGTCGAGCATGCCGACGATGTAGCCGTCGTCGATGAGCTCTTCCATCGAACGTCCGCCGCTGCCGACGGCGTGGTTGACCATCACGTCATAGCCACGCTCCTCGAAGTACTTCGACGCGCGCAGTACGCACGGCGTGGTCACGCCGAACATCATGCAGCCGATCAACGGCTTCTCCGCGGTCACCTCGAGCGCAGGCGCCGAGGCCATGCCCACGACCGCCGCGGCTGCGTTGTTGAGCACCCGCCGCGTGACTTTGTTGAGGCCCACCTCCGCGATCGGGTACATCATCGTGATGTCCTTCGTCCCGACATACGGGCGGACGTCGCCCGATGTCATGGTGGACACCAGCAGCTTGGGCACGCCGATCGGCAGCGCCTGCATGATGGCCGCCGCGATGCTGGTGCCCATCGAACCGCCGAAGGCGATCATCCCGTCGAGCCTGCCGGTATCGAGGAACTCCTGGGCGAGCTTCCGGCCTCCGTCCACGATGAACGCGGCTGCCTGGGATCGCGGAAGAGCGGCCAGGTCGGCGGGCGTCTTGCCGACCCGGCGAGCCAGCTCGGAGACGCCGACGTCCGCCCAGCCGACCTCGCCGCCGACCGTGAGCTCGACGATGGTGGGGTCACCGCCGGCGGCGCGGACGCGATCCGCGAGAAAGCGGACCTCGTCGCCCTTGGTGTCGAGGATCCCCGCGACGAGGATCCGGGGCCTGGTCGCCATGTCACTCTCCTCTTCCTGGGGCGCCGCGATCGACGGCGCCGGTCACCTCGTCCGGTTGTTCGCGACGGCGAGCGCTGCGCTGCTCGCGGCGGCTCCGGCCACCGGTCCAGGGCTGCTGCGAGCTCCCGGTGCTCGGCCGCCGCCTCGGCCAGGGGACGGCCCGCGGTGACGGCATCGATCGCCTGGCGGATCGCGCGGGCGCCGGCAGCAACGCCCATCGGGTGGCCGTGCACGGCCCCGCCCGCCGCTACGGCGTGGTCAGGCCCGAGGTCGCTCGAAAAGGAGTTGGGACCATCCCGGCATGGCACGCCGCCGCCGAGGATCGGGGCGCAGCGCCGGATACCGAAGAGCGGGTCGGTCAGCGCCTGGGCGACCCTGACGTGCTCGGACCGCGCGGACCGCAGGCTGCCATACGGGCAGGGATAGATGCTGGCATCGGCCCCGGCCAGGCGCGGCAGCTTTCCGAGGACCAGATGAGAGCTGACGCCCGTCCAGGAGCGGCGTAGAGGCCGCCCGGCGAACGCAAGGTGGCCCAGGATCGGAACGTTGACCGCGGGATCCTCGGCGAGCATCGCCAGGGCGGAGACGCCCACGGTCACATGGTCGACGAGGAGGCCGGTGGCACCGGCTTCGATCGCAGCGTGGGCATTCGCGACGAGGCGATCGGACGGTCGGTGATGTTGACGAAGTAGAGCGTGCGGTGGCCCGTCGCCTCGAATGCCCGCCGCGGCCGCGCGCCGCGTGCTCGCGCGCGCGATCCGTGAAGGTGGACCACGGGTGCGAGACGAGAAGCTCGTCGTCCTTGACGGCATCGGCACCACCCAGCCGCGGCCTCGTAGAAGACCTGGGCGCTCTCGGCAGGCGTGAGCCCAAGGGCCGGCTTCACGATCGCGAGCAGCAGCGGACGCCCGGGCGGCGCCCGACGAGCTCGCGGATGCCTTCGATGCCGAACTTCGGTCCGGCGAACGCCCGGACGAACGACTTCGGGAAGGTGCAGGTCGATGAGCTTGATCGTGTCGGACGAGGCACACTCGCCGTACACGGTGGCGAGAAGGAGCGGGATCTGGTCGCCGATGTTATGGGCCGGGTAGGCGATCTGGAGCACCCAGGGGCGGAGGTCGCGAGCCATCGGGCTGGGGCGATCTCGTGATCGGGCACCTCCCATGCGGCGATCACCCTGCCCGCGTGCCGCTCCCGGATCGCGTGAGTCTCGCGGTCGAGGGCCACCCAGGTCCCCGGTGGACTGGATCGCGGCGAGCGCGCGGGC
This sequence comes from uncultured Chloroflexia bacterium, assembly GCA_963801445.1. Taxonomy (GTDB): domain Bacteria; phylum Chloroflexota; class Limnocylindria; order Limnocylindrales; family CSP1-4; genus CTSoil-043. Next base: position 566,720 of record CAWDEW010000009.1, read on the forward strand.
TGCCACGTGAGAATGTCGGCCCGAGCGTCGCTGCGGTACAGGTACGTCGCCACCACGAAGTCCCGGAAGTCGATGCTCTCCGGCATCGCGAAGCCGATCGCGTCACGCATCACACCGCCCTGCCTCACGCGATGCCATCTGATGTCCTCGCCGGGCTCGCCGATGACGGCGATCGTCGAGAGGACCGGCACCTCCGTGTCGTCGGGGGCGAGGATCCGGAGGAGCACGCCGGCGGCCGGGGCCTCGACCTCCAGGGTGAGCTTCTCGGTCTCGACCTCGACGAGCGGGTCGCCCTTCGCGACCCGCTCGTCCTCGGCCTTGAGCCAGCGCCGGACGACGCCGGTCTCGAGGTCCTGGCCCGCCTGCGGCATCACGACCCGGGTGGTCATGCTCATCCTCCCTCGGGGTGCCCGGCAGGCGGCGCGGCCAGGCGACGGGTCGCGATTTCGACGGCGCGCTCGGCGGACCGCCGGGCGAAGCGCGCCGGCCGGCTCCGCGACGATGAGGTCGATGCCGAGGTCGACGGATCGCGGCCGCCTCGGCCGGGTCGACGCCGGAGCGTGGTGATGATCCGGTGGACGGCGGTGACGGGCGCGACGCGGACGAGCGCCTCGCGGCCGAACTTCGAGTGCGTCGGCGAGGCAGGATCACCTCGGCGGCGGCACTCGATCATGGCCCGCTTGGCGTCAACCTCCTCGAAGGACGGATAGGTCAGCCCGCCGCGCGACGGAGACGCTGTGGATGGCGAGGAAGGCCTGGTCAACGCGCAGCTGCGTGGAGCGTCGCCGCGGCCAGGCGGCCGCTCGCGCCGAAGGTGATCGGGCGGATCACGCCGCCGGTCATGATGACGGTCGTGGCCGGGGTTGCCCGACGAGCTCGAGCGCGTTCGTGACGGCCGTGGTGACGACCACGATGTCGCGAACGAGCCGCAGGGCTCGCGCGAGGCACAAGGTCGTGGTGCCCGAAGTCGAGGATGATCGTGGTGCCGGGCAGCCACCAGCTCCGCGGCGCGCCGGCCGATCGCGATCTTCGCCTCGGCATGTTCTCGTGCAGTCGAACGGCGGTGGTGGTCTCGTCGCTGGGACGGCGCGGCAACCGCGCCGCCCGTGGGCGCGGCGCACGAGCCCGAGCTCCGCGAGGCCGGCGACAGGTCGCGCCGGACCGTCTCGTCGGTCACGCCGAGCATCTCGACGAGCTCGCTCCCGCGGACGCTGCCCCACTCGCGGACGAGGTCGGCGATGACCTCGAGGCGATCGGCCGCGAGCATCTGCTCGACGCAACCTGGTTCCCCCCTTGGGAGATATTCCGGGCTCGTCCGGGCGTGCCCTCGAACGGATACCACAGAATACCACTCGCCAAATCCTTGACAAGGGCCCACCCCGGCGCGCACAGTTCCGAGACAACCGCCACTCTTTACCACATAATACCGAATTATCCTGGCTGGGCGGGCGTCACGACGCGGCGGCCGCCCCACCCATGAGGAGCACCGAGAGCCGATGGGCGTAGGTCGAGACGGAGCTGTTACTGCGCATGTACGAGATCGCGTTCACGATCCGGCGGTTGAGCAACGCGCGGTTGAGCAATACCGGCTGGGCAACATCCGCGGCTACCTTCACCTGTACCTCGGCGAGGAAGGCGATCGCGGGTCGCGGCGATCGCCGCGCTTCAGCCAGATGACTACATCGTGGAGCACCGATCGCGGGCACGGCCACGCGATCGCGAAGGGGCACGAGCCCCGCCGGATGATGGCGGAGCTCTTCGGCAAGGAGACCGGGGTACTGTCGCGGCCGAGGTGGCTCGATGCATGTCGCGAGCCGGTCCGTTCGGAACCTGGGCGCAAACGGGATCGTCGGGCGGACTCGCCATCGCGGCGGGCGCCGCGCTGGCGGTCCGCCAACGTGGCACGCACGAGGTCGTCCTCGCCTTCTGCAGCGACGGCTCCTCGGCCAACGGCATCTGGCACGAGGCGATGAACCTCGCGGCCATCTTGGACCTGCCGGTGATCTTCGTGCTTGAGAACAACCAGTACGCCGTGTCGACGCCCATTGCCGACAGTGCCCGGGTCGCGCACCTTTCCGAGCGCGCCGCCGCGTACGGCATGCCCGGAGTGACCGTGGACGGCAACGACGCCACGGTCGTCTACGGGGCGATGCAGGAGCCACTTCTCCGCCGGGGCGCGGGCCGGCGAGGGCCCGTCGCTCGTCGAGTGCATGACGTTCCGCCACGGCGGCCACCACGTGAACGACCCCGGCCTCTACCTTCCCACGGAGGAGCTGGATCGCTGGAAGGCCCGGGATCCCCTGCTCCTCCTCCGGGTACGGCTCCGCAAGGCGGGGGTCCAGGACGCCGCGCTCGCGGCGATCGACGATGGCGTCGAGCGCCTGATCGACGAGGCGATCGAGTTTGCTGACGCTAGCCCGCAGCCGTCCGTGGACGACTTCCTCGCGGAGGTCGCGACGCTCTAGGCGGTCCCGCCGAAGCGGTGGCCCCAGATCGTCCCGGACCACGCCCGACCCTGCAGGAATCGGAAGGATCTATGGCCAAGATCAAGTACCGCGAAGCCCTGCGCACAGCTCTTCGGGATGAGATGCGGCGGGATGCCTCCGTGTTCTGCCTCGGCGAGGGGATCGGTGCTCGTGGGGGCTCCTACAAGGTCACCGAGGGTCTCTTTGCCGAGTTTGGGGCCGGGCGTGTCATCGACATGCCCCTCAGCGAGGCCGGCTTCGTAGGCCTCGGCGCGGGAGCTGCGATCGCCGGCGCCCGACCCGTCGTCGAGATGCTCTTCATCGACTTCCTGCTCCTGGCTATGGACCAGGTGGCGAACCAGGCAGCCAAGTACCGGTTCATGTCCGGAGGCCAGGGCAATGTGCCGCTGGTGATCCGAACCCAGGGCGGGGCAGGCAACTCGCTGGCCGGCCAACACTCGCAGAGCCTCGAGGCCCTGTTCTGTCACATCCCCGGGCTCAAGGTGGTGATGCCGGCAACGCCTGCCGACGCGAAGGGCCTGCTCGTTGCGGCGATCCGGGACGACGACCCGGTGCTCTTCATCGAACACAAGCTCCTCTACATGACGGAGGGCGAGGTCCCCGATGAGGAGTACGTCGTTCCGCTCGGCCGGGCCGACGTCAAGCGAGCCGGGACGGACGTGACCCTCGTCGCCTGGTCACACATGGTGACGAAAGCCCTCCAGGCCGCCGAGCTGATGGGCCAGGAGGGCATTCACGTCGAGGTGATCGACCTGCGGACCGTTGCCCCGATGGATACCCAGTGCATCCTTGACTCCGTGCGCCGCACCGGGCGGCTGGTCGTCGCCCAGGAAGCAGTGGAGCGTGGAGGAGTGGCGAGCGACGTCGCTGCCCTTGTTGCCGAGCGAGCATTCGACGACCTGCGCGCTCCGATCGTGCGGGTCGCCGGGAAGAACACGGTGATCCCGTTCAACCTGGCCCTGGAGAAGGCCTCGATCCCCCAGGTGGTGGACATCGTCACGGGGCTCCGGGTCGTGACCAGCGACCGAGCTGGATCGTCCGCGTAGGCGGCATCGCCCGAACGAAGGACGGCCACACGTGGCGTCGCGATGCGGACGACCATAGGATGGCGGCATGCGTCGAATCGACCTGAACGCGGATGTCGGCGAGAGCCTCGGGCCCTGGACGATGGGTGACGACGCCGCGCTCATCCCCCTGGTGAGCTCCGTGAACATCGCCTGCGGCGCTCATGCCGGTGACCCGGTGACGATGCGGAGGACGGTCCGGCTGGCGCTCTTGGCCGGAGCCTCCATCGGCGCCCACCCCGGGTATCCGGACCTGGTCGGCTTCGGCCGTCGGGACATCTCGCTGACGCCGGAGGAGCTCGAGGCATCGATCCTTGCCCAGGTCGGCGCGCTTGCGGCGATTGCCCGGGCTGAAGGCGCCTCGCTCGCCCACGTGAAGGTCCACGGGGCGCTCTATCACCGTGCGGCGGTGGACAGGTCGCTTGCCGACGCCGTCGCTGGGGCTGTCGCGAGACTGGACTCGACGCTCCGACTCGTCGGACCGCCCGGGTCTGCGCTGCTCGCTGCTGCCGCGGCCCGGGGCCTGCGCGTCATCGCCGAGGGGTTCGCCGACCGCGCCTACGAGCCGGACGGGTCCGTGCGCACGAGCAGTCACCCGGGTGGCGTGCTTCACGACCCCGACGCCTCGGCCCGACAGGCCGTCGCGATTGCCAGTGACGGCAGGGTCACGGCAGCCGATGGCTCGATCGTCGTCATCGCCGCCAATTCGATCTGCCTCCACGGCGACACGCCCCGGGCCGTCGCCCATGCGAGCGCCGTGCGGTCCGCGCTCGAATCCGCGGGCATCGCGATTCTCGCCCAGGAGCCCCGGACGCATCGTCCGCCTGATCGTCGCCCCATGCGCGAGTCGACGGTCCGGGCGGCCGAGCCAGGTGCGCAGGCGTGTTGCCCAGGCGGTCAGGCAAGCTCGCTGGTGACGTGAAGCTCGACGCACAACGGAGAGCCAGGTCGCAGGATCGGGACCGTCCGGGTGGCGTCGATCCGGGCGCAGAAGGGCAGGTCGTCTCCTTCGCCCATCCTCCGGACCAGGCGGCCGCTGACGGACTCGGCCAACGCCCGCTCCGCATCCGGATAGGCGCTCGCCAGGCGACGCACCGCGATCGCCGCATCGGTCAGCGCGACCGCCACTCCCGCCTCCTCCGCCACGTCGACAAGGCGGTCGGAGATGATGCCCGCGGCATACGCGTCGTCGAGCGCGAACCGACCGAGCACGCCGGCACAGACGATCCCGATGTCGACCCCCAGGCTGCCCGCGAGCTCCAGGGCTGCCCCGGCGCAGGCTCGGGCGTTCAGGAGGCAGCCCACGAGGACGGCCGGCATGCCCGCCAGCGCGCCCCAGGACGGCGGTCCCGTTGGACGTCGACAGCACGCCCTCGCGCCCCCGAACGCGGGCGCGCACGAGAGCCAGCGGGGAGTTGTTCAGCTCGAAGCCGGGCGGCGTGATCCCTCGACGCTCGCCCACGAGAAGGCTGCCGGGCGCGTGTCCAAGGCGTCGGGCCTCGGCGAGACTCCGGGTGACGGAGATCCCGGGGCAGCCCAGGTCGAGCCACGTCGTGATCGTCGAGCTGGCCCGCAGCTCGTCGATGACGATGCAGACACGGGCGGGCCAGCGGCCGGCCTCGCTCGGAACGAGCGCCACGTCGAGGTTCATCGCGCCGGGGCCTCCTGGTGGTCGGCTGGGTGGAGCACACTTCAATCGTTGACCAGCTCCGCCCGGAAGGCGGCCCCCTCCTCGAGGCGGCGCCGGATCGCATTGAGGAAACGGGCGCCCGCCTCGCCGTCGACCAGGCGGTGGTCGGCCGAGAGGGTGAGCCGCATCACCTGCCGGACCGCCATCGCCTCGCCGATCGCCACGACCGTCGGCAGCGCCGCCGCGACGGCGAGGATCGCGGCCTCGCCCGGGTTGATGATGGCGCTGAACTCCTCGACGCCGAGCATCCCGAGATTCGAGACGGTGAACGTGCTGCCGCCCAGGTCATCCGGGGGCAGCGCACCGGCCCGGGCACCGGCGGCGAGGGCGGCCGCCTGATCGTGCAGGTCCTGGAGCGGGAGCCGGTCGGCATCCCGGATGACGGGCACGACCAGGCCGGTCGGCAGGGCGACCGCCAGCCCGAGGTGGACCCGCCGTCGGGGCCAGACGGAGGCCCCGTCCGTCCGGGCGTTGACGTCCGGGAACTCGGCGAGGGTCCGGGCGGTGGCAGCCAGGACGAAGTCGGTCACGGTCAGGTTCGTGCCCGCGGCCCTGAGCTCTGCGCGCAGCGCGAGCAGGCGGGTGACGTCGACCGCCACCGTGACGGTGAAGTGAGGGGTCGACGTCCAGCTGGCCGTGAGCCGCTCGGCGATCACCCGCCGCATCCGGGAGAGGGGCCTGGGCTGCTCGTCGCCGTCCGCCGGCGGCTTGAGGGTGGCGGAGGCCGTCGCGCGCCCGGGAGCGGGGGCGGATGAAGCGCCGCGCGGCAGGTCCGCGGCCGGCGGCCTGGGCGCGCCATCCCGGGCGAGGATCGCCGCGCGGACGTCACGCTCGACGATCCGCCCGTCCGGTCCGCTGGCCTGCACCGCCCTGGGGTCCAGGCCGGCCTCCGCGGCGAGGCGGCTGGCTCGCGGGCTGATCGGAAGGCGTCGGGCCGGAGCGCCGGAGGGAGATCCCGGCTCCTTCGTCGCAGGGGAGCCGGAGGCGGCGAGGAGGGGAGCGGGCGGGACCCTGGGCGGACCGCTGAACGGCGTCCCGCCTGCCGCCGCGACCGGCGGCGCCTCTGCGGCCGCGTCCGCGGGGATCGTCTCGCCCGGAGCCCCGACGTACCCGCAGATCGTGTTGACGGGGACGACCTGGCCCTCCTCGACGAAGCGCGCAAGGAGGATCCCGTCGTCGAACGCCTCCACCTCCATGGCGCTCTTGTCGGTCTCGATCTCGAACAGGATGTCGCCTCGGCGGACGGTGTCGCCGACGTCCTTGTGCCAGGTCACGAGGAGGCATTCCTCGGTCATCTGGCCGGGCTTGGGCATCCGGATCGCGTGGGCCATCAGGCGATCGCCAGGACGGCGCGGACGATGTCCCCGGCGCTGGGCAGGAATGCCGTCTCGAGGCCCTCGGCCTGGGGGGAGATTCCATTGGCGGCACCGATCCGGCCGATCGGGCCGTCGAGGTCATCGAAGGCCTCGCCCTGGATCCGGGCCACGATCTCGTTGACGAAGCTTCCGGTGAGCACCGCCTGGCTGGCCACGACGCAGCGTCCGGTCCTGCGGACCGAACCCAGCACGGTCGCCATGTCGAGCGGGACGAGGCTGCGCAGGTCGACGACCTCGGCCTCGATCCCGTGCTCCGAGGCGAGGGTCTCGGCCGCTGCCAGCGCGTCGATGACGGCCGGGCCCCAGGCAACGAGCGTGGCATCGGCGCCTTCCCGGGCGATCCGTGCCTGGCCGATCGGGACGAGGGTGTCGTCCTGGGGAACGACGCCCCTGGTCGGGTACAGGCCCTGGCTCTCCACGAACAGCACGGGATTGTTGGTCCGGATGGCGGACTTGAGGAGCCCCTTCGCGTCGGCCGGCGTGGCGGGATAGACGACCCACAGCCCGGGGATGTGGGTGAAGATGCTCTCGAGGCTCTGGCTGTGCTGGCCGCCGTAGCCCTTGCCGGCCCCGACCGAGGCCCGGATGACGAGCGGGACCTCGACCTGGGCGCCGCTCATGTAGTGCCACTTCGCGGCCTGGTTCGCGATCTGGTCCGAGGCCATGAGCGCGAAATCCATGTACATGAGCTCGACGACCGGGCGGAGTCCCGACGATGGCGGCACCGACCGCCGTGCCGCAGATGCACGCCTCCGAGATCGGCGTGTTGAAGACGCGCTCCCGTCCGAATGCCTCGAGGAGGCCCTTCGTCAGCTTGAAGGCGCCGCCGTAGTCGGCGACGTCCTCACCGTAGTGGATGACCCGCCGCATCGCGGGCCATCTCCTCGACCAGGGCCTCGCGCAGGGCGTCCTTGTAGCTGATCGCGCCGCCCGCGTCGCGCGTCGCGACGGGTGGCTCGGCGTAGGTCCGGACCGCCGGGGCGGACAGCGGGACCTCGTCGGCCGCCGTGTCCGTGTAGAGGTAGCGGAGCAGGTCGGCCGGGTCGGGATCCGTCGCCAGCGAGGCGCGCACGGCCGCCCGGGCGTTGCGGTCCCGCACGCGTCCTTCGATCGCGACGATGGCCGGCTCGTCCGCCGCGCCCGCCGCGAGGAGCTGCCCGCGCAGGCGCGCGATCGGGTCGACGGCTCGCCAGGCCGCCTCCTCGTCGCGGGTCCGGTACTCGTTGCGAGGGTCGGACAGGGAGTGACCGTAGTAGCGGTACGTGCTCGCCTCGATCAGGACCGGCCCCTCGCCCGCGCGACAGAGGGCCGCGGCCCGCCGGACGGCATCGCGGACGGCGAGCACGTCCATCCCGTTGACGACCTCGGCGTGCATGTTGTCGTCGGCGAACCCGGCGGCCCGCCGGGCCAGGTGGCGGACCCCCATGACCTCCTCGTCGGTGCGGTGGGTCATGCCGTAGTGGTTGTTCTGGATGAAGAAGATGATCGGGAGCCCGTGCGCCCGGTCGCCCGCCAGGTGGTTCGTCCACTGGTCCTGGGCCGCCCAGTTGAGGGACTCGAGCACGACCCCGTTGGCGTAGGCGCCATCGCCGGCGAAGCAGCAGACGACGTGGTCCGGACTGCCGGTAGCGGATCGCCATCGCGGCGCCGGTCGCGATCGGAACGGAGCCGCCGACGATCGCGTTGGCGCCGAGATTTCCCGTCGCGAAGTCGCCGATGTGCATGCCGCCCCCGCGGCCGTGCGAGTAGCCCTCCTCCTTGCCGAAGAGCTCGGCGATCACCCGGTAGACGTGCTCCTCGAGGGCGGTCTCGCGGAGCTCGTCGCGGGTCTCGCCTGCGCTGCCGGGGACCCGCACCCGAAGCTGGTCCTCGGTCATCTGGCGGATGGCGGCGAAGCCCTTGGCGACCGCGTCGCCGTGGCCACGGTGCGAGCTCGTGACGTTGTCGTCGGGGCGGAGCGCCTCGCAGGCACCGACCGCGGAGCCTTCCTGGCCGATCGATACGTGCGTCGGGCCGCGGTAGTCGTACCCGGGGAGGGGGTCGTAGCCACCGGAGCGGAGCCGGACGATCATCTCCTCGAGCTCGCGGATCGCGAGCATGTCGTCGAGGAGGTCCAGCGCTCCCGCGGGGTCGATCGTTCCCGCCTCGAGCTCGGCGGCCACGTCGCCGGCGTAGGCGAACCCGGTGATCGTCCCGCAGGGCTCCTCGAACGGTTCGAAGTCCGGGCGGGTGTCGCTGTGATAGGTCGGCTCGGCGGCCACGGTCAGCGTCTCTCCAGTCGTCGGCGGGATCGGATGGGTCGGTTCACGGGGCAAGGAGGAGGCGGGCAGCCTCATCGTCGGTCACGAGGCGATGGATCAGGCCGGTCCGGAGGGCCGCCCTGATCGCGGCGACCTTGGCGACCCCGCCGGCGATCGCCACGACGTCCGGGACGTTCCGGAGCTCTCCCTCGCCGATCGCGATGCACCGGTCGGGCAGGCCGGCTGCCCGCACCTGGCGGCCCTCCGCGTCGAAGACGATCGAGCACACGTCGGCGACCGCCCCCGCAGCATCGACGATCGCGGAATCCGCCTCCGACAACGCGGCGCGGACCGTGGATCCTCCGGGGCTCCAGGCCCCGATCCCCACGATCGCCCGGGTCAGCCGCCCGAACATCGCGACGGTTCGCTGGACGTGCGGATCGGCGCGCAGGGCGGCGGCCATCGCCGGGGAGTCCACGATCAGCGGGACGTGGAGGGGAAACACGGGACCTCCGGCGCGTTCGGCCACCTGGCGAACCAGCTCCATCGAGTTCACGTCGAGCTCCAGGGTCGGCACGCTCCCGACGATCTGGACGACGGCGCAGCGAGGCAGCCGGGGCAGCTGTCCGGCCATCGAGTGGAGCGTGCGACCCCAGGAGATCCCGAGCACGTCGGTCTCCTCGAGGGCATCGGCCAGGAGCATCGCGCAGGCACGACCGAGCTCGGACCGGCGGGAGTCGTCCGGTCCCTCGCTGGAGTGGACGACGATCGCGCTCCGGATCCCATGGGCCGCGGCAAGCTCCCGCGAGAGCACGGCATCGATCCCGGGCACCGAGTCGATCTCGATCCGGACGATCCCGTCCCGGCGGGCCTCGTCGATCAGGCGGGCGACCTTGAAGCGCGAGACGCCCAGCTCGACCGCGATCTCGCTCTTGCTGGCGCCGTCCAGGAAGTAGCGCTGAGCCGCGAGCACCCTGCTCACGAGGTGCAGTCGCCCCTGCTCGTCAGTCGGGTGCGCCATCGTGCCTCGAACGTCTGGAGGTGTTCCTGGTGCGCGGCACCGACCATCGGGTCCGGCCTCGAGATCGTAGCCTCCGCTCACATGAGCGTCAAGGGCTCACGTGAGCGCGATCCTGGGCATGGCGCACTCCAGCGCCGCTGCGCCGCACGAGAGGCGCTAGACTCGCGGCGGCACGATCGTGAATGCCGCGCCCGGAGCCGGACCGGCAGCGGGTGCGGCTGCCGACCTCGGACGCCGGTCGTGGCGAGCCAGGCCGAGGGCCCGGGTAGAGCAGTTCGAACGGCGCAGGGGAGCGACGATGTCCGACGAGAGCGTGATCGCTCGGAGCGTGCTGGCCGATCACGTGAAGGATCGCCTGCTCCAGGGGATCCTCGAAGGCCGCTACCTGCCGAACTCCCGGATCGTCGAGACGAGCGTCGCCCGGGAGCTCGGGACGAGCCAGGCGCCGGTCCGCGAGGCGCTCCGCGGGCTCGAGGCGCTGGGGGTCGTCGAGATCACGCCGTTCCGCGGCGCCCGGGTCCGGCGCCCGAGCGCCTCGGAGCTCCTCGAGGCGTACGCGATCCGGACCGAGCTCGAGTCGCTCGGCGCCCGCCTGGCCATGCCAAGGATCACCGATGCGCTCCTGGACGAGCTGGTCGAGCTCGGGGCCCAGATGGATCGGGCGGCCGAGGCCGGGGACCGCCACGACGTGGCGATCGCCGACGCTCGCTTCCACGGTCGGATCGTGGAGATCTCGGGCAACGCGACCCTTGACCGCGTCTGGCGTTCGCTCGAGCCGTTCTCGCGCACGTACATCACGCTGCTGGTCCCGGGCGCCGACGCCCACTGGACGGCGGAGCTGCACCACCCGATCATCGCGGCACTCCGCGCCCACGACGCCGAGCGCGTGGCCGATGCCCTCCGGCAGCATTTCGAGAAGGCCGGAGAACGCCTGGGCAGGGAGTGGGCGGAGGCGGAGCCGCGCCCGACCGTCGCGGGAGCCCGGGGGCGCGCAGCGAGCTCGTAGCGGACGGCGCCTTCCGGGTCGCGGGGCCGCGAGGCGTCAGCCAGCGGCGAGGATGCTCCGGACCTGCTCGGCGACTCGACTCGCGGACAGCCCGTAGATGTCCAGCAGCTCGGCGTTCGGGCCCGACTGCACGTACAGGTCGTAGAGGCCGATCCGGTTGACCCGCGTGGGTCGGTGCTCCGAGAGCGTCTCGGCGACGGCACCGCCCAGCCCGCCGATCACCGTGTGCTCCTCGACGGTGATGACCCGGCCGGTCCGCTCCGCCGCGGCGACGATGGCCGCGGTGTCGAGCGGCTTGAGGGTCGGGACGTGGAGGACATGGGCGTCGATCCCGTCGTTCGCCAGGAGCTCGGCCGCGTCGACCGTGCGCGGGGTCTGGGTTCCCGTGCTGATCAGGGTGACGTCGCCGCCTGCGCGGACCAACGTCGCCCTCCCGAGCTCGAACCGGTAGGCTTCGTCGAAGAGCCGCTGGGTCGCGTCGCGGACGAGCCGGACGTAGCAGGGGCCTTCGTACGCGGCGGCCCAGCGCAGGACCTGTGCCGCTTCCACGTCGTCGGCCGGGGCGACCGTCACCATGCCGGGCATCGCCCGCATGATCGAGACGTCGTCGACGATGATGTGGCTCATCCCGGTCTGCCCCGTGAACAGGCCCGCATAGCCGGCCGTGATCTTGACGTTCGCCCCGGTCTGGGCGATCAGGACGCGGATCTGGTCGAGCGGACGGACCACGGCGAACAACACGAAGGTGCTGATGAACGGGATCAGCCCCGTCGTGGCCATCCCCGCCGCGACGCCGAGCATGTTCTGCTCCGCGATGCCCATCTGGAAGTAGCGGTCCGGGTGCGCCTTCTCGAAGATGTCGGCGCGGGTTGAGCTGCCGACGTCGCCATCGAGCATGACGATCCGGGGATCCTCGTCGGCCAGCGCGGCGACCGTCTCGCCGAACACCTCGCGCATGGCCCGGCCCATCGGAAGCGTCATCGTGGGCCGCCGTCGGCCAGCGCGACCGGCTCACCGAGATCGGCCATCGCGATCGCGAGCTCCTCCGGCTTGATCGCCCGGGTGTGCCAGAAGTAGCGCCCCTCCATGAAGGAGACGCCCTTGCCCTTGACCGTATGCGCGATGACGGCGACCGGGCGCCCGTCGCCGCGGGCCGCGTCCTCGAACGTGGCGCTGAGCGCCGCGACGTCGTGCCCGTCGACCTCGATCACGCGCCAGCCGAAGGCTGCCCATTTCGCGGCGAGCTCGCCGGGGATCTCGGGTGGCAGCCGACCGTCGGGTCCGTCACCGGGCCAGCCGTACTGCTGGAGCTTGTTGTGGTCGATCACCGCGACCAGGTTGTCGAGGCCGTATCTCGAGGCCGCCATCGCCGCCTCCCAGACCTCACCCTCCTGGCACTCGCCGTCGCCGAGCAGGACGTAGGCGCGCGAGTCGCGCCCCGCGAGGCGCGTCCCGAGGGCCATGCCCATCGCCGCGGAGATCCCCATCCCCAGCGACCCGGTCGACATGTCGAGCCCGGGGAGGCGGGTCATGTCCGGGTGGCCCTGGAGGCGAGAGTGAGCCGCGTCGAAGGTCGCGAGCTCGTCGACGGGGAAGTAGCCGCGCAGTGCCATGGTCGCGTACAGCCCGATCGAGGAGTGGCCCTTCGAGAGGACGAAGCGATCCCGGTCGGGCCAGCCGGGCTCGTCGGGGCGGATGCGCAGGACGCGGAAGTAGAGGACGGCCAGGATGTCCGCCGCGGAGAGCGGTCCACCGAGGTGGCCGGCCCGGGCGTGGTTGACGGCCTTCACGACTTCGACCCGGATCCGTGCGCGCGACCTCCGCGAGCCGGACGATCTCGGCCGGGTCCGCCTGCCGGGAGGAACGCGGCCCGCTCACGAGCCGACCTTCTTCTCGTAGGACCCCGGCACCACGGGCGGGGAGAAGAAGCAGACCAGCTCGAGGGGTTCGGGCCCGTCGGACTCGGTAGCGTGGTGGGTCCCGACCGATACCCAGACCGCGACGCCGGGCTCGATCTCCGCGGTTTCGTCGGGGGTGACGATCCGGCCACGTCCCGCGGCGCAGTAGATCGTCTCCTCCTGCGTGTCGTGGACGTGGCCGGGTGGCCTCGAGCCGGCGGGGAAGACGGATACGCCCAGCGAGACGCGCTCGGTCGGCGTGTTCTGGGGTCCGACGTACGTGTGCCAGTCCCGTCCGGGGAGCGGGAACACTTCGGCGTCGGCCCGCGCCACTCGCTTGATCATCCGGGAACCTCGCTTCGAGGGCGGGGACCGGGGGCGCCGGCCGGCCCGATGGGTGGCGATACAATCGATTATCGAAGATACGCTCTCATTGCGCGGCCGTCAACGCGCGTCTACGCGGATGTCGGCGTCTACGCGGACGAACCTTTTCAGCATGGCGGGTTCGGTACGATCTCGAGTGTCCGACGCATTCGCGCCCGGACGTGCCGCCCGGCTGCGCTGCTCGTTGAGGTGACCATTCCCGATGGCGATTCCGGAGCAGCGGCCAGGGCCCGGGGAATCGGGACGAGCGGGTGAATTGCGCCGGCTGCTCATCGGCACGAGCTGGAAGATGAACCTCACCTCGAGCGAGGCCGCTGCCTACCTGGACGTGCTGCGGCCGTTGGTGGCAGACGTTCTCGATCGGGAGCTGTTCGTGCTCCCGGCGTTCCCGGTCCTGTGGGTCGCCCGCGATCGATTGACCGGGTCCCGCATCGCTTGGGGAGCGCAGGACGTCCATGCCGCCGATGGAGGGGCCCACACCGGCGACGTGGCTGCGCCGATGCTCGCCGATCTCGGCTGCCGATTCGTCGCGGTCGGGCACGCGGAGCGGCGGCGGGATCACGGCGAGTCCGCAGACGGTATCGCCGCGAAGGTGGAAGCGATCCTGCGCTGGGGGATGTCGCCGATCGTGTGCGTCGGGGACTCGCGGCCGCAGTCGCCGTCGGAGGCCCTGGAGGAGATCCTCCCGGACCTCGACCGCTGCCTGGCCGGTGTCGCGGCGCCTCGCTCGCGCGCGTGGTCGTCGCCTACGAGCCGACCTGGGCGATCGGCGCCGGGGCCACGGCGGCCCCTGCCGCGGCGGTTGGCGCGGTCCATGACGGAATCCGGTCGTTCCTCGAGGCCCGGGGACCGGGCGGCGGGGACGCCCGGGTGATCTACGGCGGGAGCGTGGATGAGCTGAGCGCGCCGGACCTCCTGGCGATCCCCTCGGTCGATGGGCTCTTCGTGGGTCGGCGGGCGCTCGATCCGCGCGCCTTCGCCGCGATCGCCCGGCTGCCGATTCGCCGCGCCTGACGCGTCGGGGCGGCGGGTCCGCCGCGCAGTGCACGTCGCGCGATCAGTCGCGCCGCTCGGTGAGCGTGCCCTGCTCGGCCCTCGTGATCTTGGCGACTTTGCGTTCCGATGCGCCGCCGGCGAACTCCGCCTGCAACCACGTCCGCACGAGCGACGCGGCAAGCTCGGCTCCGACGATGCGGGCGCCGATCGTCATCACCTGGGCGTTGTTCGACATCCTCGCCCGCTGCGCCGAGTAGGGGTCGTGGACCTGCGCCGCCCGGACGCCCCGGACCTTGTTCGCGGCGATCGCCATGCCGATCCCGGTCCCGCAGATCAGGATGCCCCGATCGTGCTCGCCACGCGCGATGGCCCGGGCGACGTCGAACGCCACGTCCGGGTAGTCCACGGGCTCGGCCGAGCTGCAGCCGAAGTCCTCGACCTCCCAGCCCTCGGCCTGCAGGACGCCGAGCAGCGACGTCTTGAGCGCCAATCCGGCGTCGTCGCACCCAATCGCCACGCGCTTCGCCATCTCGTCTCCAGGCCCGCTGAAGATCCCGGGAGCCGTGCCCGAGCCTCGACCGGCTGCCCCTGGTGCCATCATAGGGGCGCGGGACAGACGCTCCGGCAACGTTCGCCCCCAGCCCGCCTCCGCCGCACTTGGCTGGACGCGGCCCAGATCGCGTCTCACCAGCGCCCGACGCTACGGTAGGGTGACCTCCCGAAGGAGCGAGCATGCGCCAGTTCACCCGGGCGGAGATCCACGAGCGGCTACGCGGCGTGATGGCCGAGCATCGGCCGATCATCGTGGGCGGCGCCGGCATCGGCCTCGTGGCCAAGGCCGCTGAGCGCGGCGGCATCGACCTGATCATGGTCTACAACACCGGTCCGTTTCGGATGGCCGGCCACGGGTCGCTTGCCGGCTATCTTGCCTACGGCGATTCGAATGCCATGACCCTCGCCCTGGGTCGGGAGATCCTCAACGTGGTCGAGGCGACCCCCGTGATCGGAGGGATCGGCGCGGCCGACCCGTTCCGGGACAACGACCAGTTGCTCGACGAGATGCTCGCGCAGGGATTCTCGGGGGTCACGAACGTCCCGACTGCCGGCCTCTACAGCGGCCCGTTCCGCCGTCACATCGACGCCACGGGCCTCGGCTACCCGCGCGAGGTCGAGCTCATCCGGATGTGCCGCGCGCGCGACGTCTTCACGCTCGCCTACGCATTCTCGCCCGATGAAGCCGGCGCCATGGCCGAGGCCGGCGCCGACATCGTCGGGGCCCACGTGGGCCTCACGTCGGGCGGCTGGATCGGAGCCGAGCTCGCGCTCGACGTCGACGCCGCCTGCGCGGCGACGCAGGCCATGGTCGAGGCGGCCCGGGCAGCCCGCCCGGACGTGCTCGTCGTGGCCCACGGCGGTCCGTTCGAGGACCCGGAGTCCGTCCGCGCGGTCCTGGCGACGACCGACGTCGTCGGGTACCTGGGGGCCTCGTCGATCGAGCGGCTGCCGGTCGAGCGAGCCGTCTCGGCTGTCGTCCAGAAGTTCAAGGCGCTGCCGCTCCGGGCCCAGTCCTCGGAGGCCGCGAAGGCGACGATCTCGGAGGTGGAGCGATGACACGCACGGAAACCATGGCCAGCCTTCGATCGCGACGCGCCGCCGGCAAGGCCATCGTCGTGGCCGGCGTCGGGAGCGGCCTGACGGCGGCCGGCGCCGTCGCCGGCGGGGCCGACCTGCTCGCCTGCTACGGGACCGCGGCATATCGGATCCTGGGCGTTCCGACGGCGCTCGCGTTCCTGCCCTATGACGATGCCAACGTGCTGACCCTGGACCTCCTGCCGCCGGTCGTCGGCCGCGCCGGAGCGGTCCCGGTGATCGCGGGCCTGGGCGCCCACGATCCCCGGAGGCCACTCGAGTGGCTCGTGGACGCGGCGGCGGCGACCGGTGCAGCCGGGATCACCAACGAGCCCTTCTGCGGGATCTACGGACAGGCTCTGCGCGATGAGCTGGAGTCGGCCGGCTACGGCTTCGGCAGGGAGGTCGCGCTCCTCGAGGTGGCGGCGCGACGAGGTCTGCTCACGCTCGGATGGGCGTTCGATGCGGCAGAGGCTCGCCGGCTCGCCGACGCCGGCGTCGACATCATCGGGGCGATGGCCGGCATCACCGGCCGGCCCGCGGGTGGGGAATCGGAAGCAGGACCCGGCCGTTCCATCGGCCGGCGCCATCAGCGGGCTCGGGGCGATGGTCGAGGCCGTCCGCGACTCCGGGTCGGATGCGATCGTCCTCCTCCACGGCGGCCCGCTCTCGGACGTCGCCTCGGTCGAGGCCGCCCTGCTCGCGACCGGGGCCGATGGCTACGCGACCGGATCCAGCGCGGAGCGGACCCCGGTCCTCGCCGCCGTCCGCGATGCGGTGGCCTCGTTCCGGGACCTGGCGACTCGCCCGGGCGGGTAGCCGCGCCTGCTCCCGGACCTTCGATCAGCGCGGCGCCAGCGCCCGCGCGGCGGCGACGTCGGCCGGCCGGCCCTCGACGGAGATCGGGATCACGGCCACGTGGTCGGCGCCGGCCTGGTGCATCTCGGCGACCCGTTCCGCCAGGGCGGCCCTGTCTCCGGTGACCACGAGGGCATCGACGAGGGAGTCCGCGACGGCCTCGATCTCGGCCTCCGAGAAGCCCCCGCGCAGGAGGTTGTTCCGGTAGTTCGGCTGGCCGAGATAGCGGCCGACCGCGCCGCGGGCGACTTCCCGGACCGCGGCCCCGGAGCCCAGGATCGCGAGCTGCGAGACCACCAGCACGGGCCGGTCCGTGCTGGTGGTCGCGTGGGCGGCCTCGTCCAGGGTGCGCCGGGCCGAGCGGACCAGGCCGATGTCCACGAGGTAGGGGAAGGCCCCGGCAGCGCGCGAAGCGGCCAGCGCGAGCATGCGTGGGCCGAGCGCGGCGATCACCAGGGGCGGCTCGACAACCGGCGGGCCCGCCCAGGACGCCGCATCGTAGGCCTCAAGGTAGGTCCGCATCGCGGTCACGGGCGCGGCGTAGTCGTGACCGCGGGCGGCGACCGAGGATCGGTGCGAGACGCCGAGCCCCATCGCGAATCGCCCGCCGGACAGGTCTGCGATGGTGCGGGCGCCGGCATGGGCCGCGACCGCGTCGCGGGCGTAGATCGTGGCGACGCCCAGTCCGAGCGTGATCGACGTGGTCGCCCCGGCCAGGGCGCCGAGGAGCGCAAAGGGCTCGCGCCCGACGGACTCGTTGACCCACAGGGTCCCGAAGCCCAGCTCCTCGACGAGCCGGGCGTAGCCCAGCACCTCGGGCGCGGGCAGGCTATCGAAGGAGGCCCAGATCCCGACGGGGCCGAGTGCCGTCCGAAGGTCCGACGAGGTGCTCATGGCGTGACTCCATCCGCCCGCGCGGCCCGCCGCCCCCCGGATGGGCAGCGGCGGGCCCGGGTCCGCCCCGGGTCCGCCCCGGGGTGCGCCCCGCCCGCGGGGGGACGGGGCGCCGGAACGTCCTAGCTGTTGCCGGGGAAGACGAGGGAGAGGGCCGCCCGCCGGCCGGGCTCCGGCCAGCGCTCGGTGACCATCTTCTGCTGGGTGAAGAAGCGCACGCCGTCCTCCCCGCGCATGGCGAGGTCGCCGAACGCGGAGCCCTTGGCGCCCCCGAAGCTGAGGTAGCCCGCGGGGACCGGGATGGGCACGTTGACCCCGATCATGGGCACGTCCACCTCGAGCTTGAAGCGCCGGGCGGCGCCCCCGTCGGTCGTGAAGATCGCGGTCCCGTTGGCGTACTTGTGGCCGTTGATGAGGCCGAGCGCCTCGTCGTAGGTCGCGGTCCGCACGATGCCGAGGACCGGGCCGAAGATCTCCTCCCGGTAGATCTCCATGGCCGGGGTGACGTGGTCGAAGAGGGTGACCCCGAGGAAGAAGCCGGCGGGGCTCGTGGGATGGACGAAGGGTCGGCCGTCGACGACGAGCTCGGCCCCCTCGGCCGCGCCCTTGTCGATCCAGCGCATGACCGAGGCCCGGTGCTCGGCGGTGTAGAGCGGGCCCATGTCCATGCCGGGCTCCATGCCCGGGCCGACCTTGAGCCGCGCGATCCGCTCGAGCATGAGCGGGCGCAGGCGCTCGGCGCTGTCGCCCACGGCGAGGACGAGGGTCTGGGCCATGCAGCGCTCGCCCGCGGAGCCGTAGCCCGCGGCCA
This sequence comes from uncultured Chloroflexia bacterium, assembly GCA_963801445.1. Lineage (GTDB taxonomy): Bacteria > Chloroflexota > Limnocylindria > Limnocylindrales > CSP1-4 > CTSoil-043. The sequence continues at coordinate 585,073 of CAWDEW010000009.1, forward strand.
CCGCGGCGTCGGCGGTCAGCTCCATGTCGGCGTCGGGCAGGACGATCATCGCGTTCTTGGCGCTCGTGTAGGCCCCCACCCGCTTGCCCCGCCTCGTGCCCTCCTCGTAGACGTAGCGCCCGACCGCGGTCGAGCCCACGAACTGGATGGCGGCGATGCCCGGGTGCTCGACGATGGCGCTCACCGCCTCGCGGCCGCCGTACACGACGTTGAACGTGCCCGGCGGGCCGCCGGCCTTCGTCCACAGCTCGGCCTGGAGCTGGGTCGCTCCGGGGGTGTGGGAGGAGGGCTTGAGGATGACCGTGTTGCCGCACATCAGGGCGATCGGGTAGATCCAGAGCGGGACCATGGCCGGGAAGTTGAAGGGCGTGATCGCCGCGGTGACCCCGAGGGGGGCCCGCAGGGTGAAGGCGTCGACGTTGGTGGCCACGTTGGGGGTGTTGAGGCCGGCGAGCTGGCTCGGCAGCCCGCAGGCGAACTCGATCGTCTCCATCCCCCGGACGACCTCGCCGAGGGCGTCGGGGAAGGTCTTGCCGTGGTCGCGGGTGATCAGCGCGGCGAGCTCCTCGCGGTGCTGCCAGACCTGCTCGCGGAAGGCGAAGAAGATCGCGCTGCGGGCGATGAGCGGGGTATCGCGCCAGGCCGGGAAGGCCGCCGCGGCCGCCGCGACGGCGGCGTCCACCTCGGCCGCGCCGCCCCGGGGAACCCTCGCGATCACCTCCCCGGTGGCCGGGTTGTGGACCGGCCCCGTCTGCTCGGGCAGGACCTCCACCGGCCGGCCGTCGATCCAGTGGGACAGGATGGGCAGGAGCGCCGGCTGCGCCTTGGTCTCGATGGTCACGGGAATGCCTCCTGGCGGATGTTCCGGGCCGGTCGGCTCAGGCGGGCCGGACGTCGGGGTCGGGGAGCACGATGTCGCGGATCGCGCCCTGCAGATCGTGGTAGGACTTGACGAACCCGCGGAGGGTGCGCGCGGTCGCGCCGTAGCCCTCGAACTCGGCGGCCACCATCCCGTCCGGCTCGTACGCTCGGGAGAAGTCGGGGATGCGCGCCACGAGGTCGGCGATCAGCGCCGGGTCCACGGGGATGTCCATGCGCGGCTCGGGGACGATTCCGCTGGCGTTGAACCGGACCTGCCACGCGTGCGGCATGGTCAGGCTGACCGCGCCGCCCACGAACTCCGTCCAGTGGAGTCGATGGCGGTACGCGGCCGCCAGGAGCCGCGAGCGGTAGCCGCGCTCGCGAAAGATCCCGTAGGCCCGCTTGAATGCCGCGATGCCCGCCCAGTTGGGCGCGTCGGGGTGGATCGCGATGTCGTCGCGCTCGACGAGCACCTTCATCCAGTCGTCGAGGCGGCCGACCATGATCGTCACGATGGGGTTCATCGAGGCGACGTCGAGCCCGGCCGCCGCGCGCCGGCCCAGCCCACGCTCCACGGCCTCGGCCGCCGCGATGGCCTGGGGGACCGTGAAGCTGACGGTGGCGTTGATGCTGACGCCCCGAGCCGTCGCCTCCTCGATCGCGACGATCCCGGCCGCCGTCGCCGGGAACTTGACGTGGACGTTGGGCGCGAACGCGGTGAAGTGGACGGCCTGCTCCACCATCGCCGAGGCGTTCGGGTAGTTCGCCGGATTCGTCTGGATGGAGAGGCGACCCTTGCGGCCGCCCTCACGCTCGAAGACCGGCCGGAGGATTTCCGCCCCCCGGGTGGCCATCTCCTGGATGATCGTCCAGGTCAGGTCCACCTCCGTCCAGGCCGGGTTGGCCGTCGCGAGCTCCCGTACCCGGGGCACCCAGTGGGCCTTCTCCTTCTTCATCACCTCGAGGACGATGGACGGGTTGGAGGTCGCTCCAGCGGCGCCGCGCTCCACCGCGTACGTCAGCTCATCGACGGCGCACGAGTCGTTCCAGTAGTCCGTGGGAGTGGTCGCCACCATCCGGGCGAGCGGGCTCTCCAGCTCCGTCATCGTCATCGACACGTCCTCAGCGCTTCGGGAGCTCGCCCGCGGGCACGACCACGCAGTCCGGGAGGCTGCGCAGGATCGCCTCCGGCCCGCCCGGCGAGTAGATCGCGAGAATCCGGAGCGGTTCCCAGGTGGTGTTGATCGTGGAATGGAAGACCCCCTCCGGGATGTAGGCCATGTCGCCGGCACGGAGGTGCTGGGTCATCGGCTTGCCGTCAGCGTCCTCCACCATCTGGTCGCCCTCGCCGGAGATGAAGTAGAGCATCTCGTCGGAACCGGGGTGGTTGTGGCGGGCGTGGCCCTTGCCCGGATCCAGGATCACGACGCCGCCAGTGGACTTCGTGGCGCCGGTCACCCGGACCTCGCTCAGCCACTTGATGGAGCCCCAGTCGAAGACCTGGGTCTCGACCTCGTCGGGGGTGATGAACCGCCTCGTGGGAGCCGTCACCGGGATCCTCCTCGTATCGAGCGGGGGCATGCGCCGACATTGGGTGGCCCGCGGCGCGGGGCGCTGCAGCCACATGATCGATGATTGATTATATGGCCCCAGCGCCGCGAATGGACGGGCCGACCGGAGGGGCAGGCCGTCGGCAGGGGGATTGACTGCCCCTATCCCGGTTCCTATTCTTCGATGATCGATGATCGAGCGTTCAGTCTCGACACCGAACAGCCTCCCTTGCGCAACCCCAGGGCAGGAGGATCGTGGGCAAGTTCCTGACGGACTTCGTGACGGTCGGGCTCAACGGCCTGACGCTCGCGGCGCTCTACTTCATCGTGGCCAGCGGCTTCACCCTGATCTTCGGCCTGCTGCGCACGACGAACATGGCCCACGGCTCCTTCTACCTGCTGGGCGCGTACGCGGGCTACAGCGTCGCGGACGCGACGGGGAGCTGGTGGCTTGGAGTGGTTGCCGGCTTCCTGGTCGTCGGCGTCATCGGCTTGGTCGTGCAGGTCGTCCTCCTGAAGCGGATGCCGGGCCAGGACCTGCGCCAGGCGCTCGTCACGATCGGACTCTCGATCATCGTCGCGGACCTGCTCCTGGCGAACTACGGCGGGCTGACGTACCAGTTCCGACCGCCGCCCTTCATCACCGGATCGACGTCGCTCCCGTTCGTCGTCGGCGGCGCGTACCCCGTCTACAGGCTCTTCCTCGTGGCCGCGGCATTCGTCATCGGCGCGGCGCTCTGGGTGCTGCTCAACAGGACGAAGCTCGGGATGTACATCCGGGCGGGCATCGACGACCGGGACATGGTCACGGCGCTCGGGATCAACATCTCGCGCATCTTCACGATCGTCTTCGCCCTCGGCGCTGCGCTGGCCGGCCTTGCCGGCGTGATCGGGGCGAGCGCGCTCTCCGTCTCGCCCGGAGAAGACGGGCGCTACCTCCTGTCGTCGCTGGTCGTCGTGATCGTGGGCGGGATGGGCAGCCTGGGCGGGGCGGCGATCGGCGCAGTCATCGTCGCGCTCGCCGAGCAGTACGGCCTGTTCTATGCCCCGACGTACTCGCTCCTCCTCACCTTCGTGATCATGGCGGCCGTCCTTGCGGTTCGGCCGCAGGGTCTCCGCGGGCGTCCGGCATGAGCCGTTCCAGGGCCACCTCCACGGGCCTCGCCCTCGCGGCCGTCGTCGCGCTCCTCGTCTACCCGCTGGTCGTCCCGCGCTTCTGGATCCTCTCCGTTGCCTCGCAGTCGATGATCCTGGGGATCGTCGCGCTCAGCCTGGTGTTCATGGCCGGGTCCGGCGGGATGGTCTCGCTCGCCCAGGCGGCGCTGGCCGGGGTCGGCGCCTACGCGACGGCCCTGGCCTCGCTCAAGCTGGGCCTGCCCCCGATCCCGGCGGCGATCATCGCCGTGACGGCGTCGACGGCGGTGGGCCTGCTCTTCGGCGCGATCGCCGCCCGGACGCAGGGCATCTACCTGCTGATGCTCACCCTGGCCCTGGCCATGGCCCTCTACTACCTGTGCCTCCAGAACTACGACATCTTCAACGGGCACATCGGCTTCGCCGGCGTCATCGGCCCGACCGGTCAGCCGCGGGCAAACCCGGCGGTCTTCTACTACCTCTGCCTGGGCGTTGCCGCGCTCGTCTACCTCGGGCTGAAGTACCTGGAGCGGGCGCCCCTCGGGCTGACCTTCCAGGGGATCCGCGACAACCCGCGGCGCATGCGTGCCCTCGGCTACTGGGTCACCCTGCACCGGATCGTGCTGTTCGGGATCGGCGGGTTCGTCGCCGGCGTGTCCGGCGTGCTCCTCGTCTGGTACCAGGGCACGATCTCGCCGGGTTCGGTCGACCTGACGCGGGCGATCAACGTCCTGATCATCGCCGTCGTCGGCGGGATGGGCTATCCGATCGGCGCGTTCGTCGGCGCCGTCTTCCTCGTCCTCGTGCAGACCTTCGCGAGCAGCCTCGTCCTGTTCGGCGTCAAGTTCGACGAGCGCTTCAACACGCTCATCGGATTGAGCTTCCTGCTCGTCGTCCTGTTCGCCCCAACCGGGATCGTCGGGCTCGCGGATCGCTTCCGGCGAGCCGTCGTCCGTCGGGTCGGGCCCGCGCGGGCCGGATCCCAGCCTCTCGCGGCGGCGGCCGTCGCCGCATCACCCTTGAACCCCTCGCTGCCCGCCGTCGCGTCCGCCGCGTCCCAGGCGGCCGCGACCGACGTCCCGTCCGGGTCGACCGTCGGCCCGCCGAGACGTCTGCCGGGCGAAGCCGACGTCACGCCACCCGAGCAACAGGAGGGATGAAGCGGAACGCCTGGTGGGAACGGGAATCGGATCCCCTCGAACCGTGGGGACCGCGTCTGGAGGAGGAGCAATGAACGGATCCTGGATCAGCGGGAAGCTGATCACCTTTGCGGCCATCGGGGCCATCGTCGTCGGGGCCTGTGGCTCCGGTGCGACGACCGCCCCGTCGGCCGCCCCGAGCGCGGCCGCGAGCGCACCCGCGAGCGCACCCGCGAGCAGCGCCGCGCCGGGCGGGGCCTGCGCCAGCACGCAGCCGATCAAGATCGGTGGCCTCGCCACCCTGTCCGGGCCGTTTGCGGTCCCCGGGCAGGACGGATTCCGCGGCCTGGAGATGGCCCTCAACGAGTACAAGGACGCCGCCACCGGCAAGTGGATGGTTGGCGGCTGCGAGGTTCAGCTCGTCAAGGAGAGCTCGGACGCCACGCCGGCTGTCGCCCTCGAGAAGGCCAAGAAGCTGATCGAGCAGGACAACGTCGACATCATGATCGGCCCCCTGTCCGGCGACGAGGGCCTCGCGATCAAGGACTACGCCAAGACCGTCCCGGACAAGACGTTCATCAACGGCTCGTCCGCGGCCCAGGACACGACCTTCCGGAATCCGGCGCCGAACTTCTTCCGCTTCTCGACTGACGGCGCCCAGTGGATGGCCGGCCTCGGCAAGTACGCCTACGGCACCAAGAACTACAAGAACGTCGCGACCGTGGCCGAGGACTACTCGTTCCCGTACACGCAGGTCGGCGGGTTCATGTACGAGTTCTGCGCGGCCGGCGGCCATGTCATCCAGAAGAACTGGGTGCCGCTCGGCGCGAAGGACTACAGCTCGGTCGTCTCCAACCTGCCGCAATCCGGGATCGACGCGATCTACGTCGCGCTCGGCGGCGCAGACGCGATCAACTTCCTGACCCAGTACAACAACGCCGGCGGCAAGGCGCCGATCATCGGCGGCTCCATCACGGTCGACCAGTCCGTCCTCGCCACGACTGGCCCCTTCCAGGAGCGCCTCGTCGGGACCATCTCCGCCGGCCCCACGGCCGACACCGCCACCGATCCGGCCTGGCTGGCCTGGGTCGATACCTACCACAAGACCTTCTCGGACGGCCTGCCCTTCCCGGGCCTGTTCGCCCTGAGCTACTACAACGAGGCCAAGGCCGCCCTCCTCGCCCTCAAGCAGGTCAACGGCGACCTGAGCAACGGCCAGAAGACCTACATGGATGCGCTCTCGAAGACCGCCTTCGACGGCCCGACCGGCCACATCAGCCTCGACGCCAACCGCAACGCCATCGGGCCGAACTACGTGACCGAGGTCCAGAAGGGCCCCAACGGCAACCTCGTGAACAACGTCGTCTCGAAGGCCGAGAACATCGACCAGACCCTCGGCCTCGGCGCGAACAGCCCATTCCTGGCCCAGCCCGTCAGCCGGGACTTCCCGGCCTGCCCGTGACCTTCACGCCCAGCGCCGAGGCGTCGACCCGGGCCCTGCGACTGCAGGGCGTCGGGCGGCGCTTCGGCGCCCTCCACGCTCTCCGCGACGTGAACCTCGAGGTCCACGTCGGTGAGCGCCGGGCCATCCTCGGCCCGAACGGCGCCGGCAAGACCACGCTCTTCAACGTGGTCACCGGCGACTATCCGCCGACATCCGGCACCATCGACCTCTTCGGGACCGACGTGTCCGGCCTGCCGCCCCACCGGCGGACCAGGCTCGGCCTCAGCCGGACCTACCAGACGTCGATGCTCTTCATGGGAATGACCGTCGCGGACAGCCTCTACCTGGCTGTCCGCGGCGTGAGCCGCAACCGCCTGAGCCTGCTCCGGCCGCGGCGCGGCGATCGCTGTCGCGCTCGAGCCGCCGAGGTCGCCGCGCTGGTCCACCTCGACGGTGTCCTGGAGATGCCCGTCGGGTCCCTGTCCCACGGCCAGCAGCGCCAGCTCGAGCTGGGCATGGCGATCGCCGGTGAGCCGCGCCTGCTCATGCTCGACGAGCCGGCTGCCGGCCTCTCCCGCGGTGAGCGGACGCTGCTGACTTCCCTCCTCGCCTCCCTTCCACGGACCATCACGGTCGTCCTGGTCGAGCACGACATGGACGTGGCCCTCGCGGTCGCGGACTGGGTGACGGTCATGCACAACGGGTCCGTGGTCGTCGAGGGCAGCCCGAACGAGATCCAGGCGAACGCGACCGTCCAGGACATCTACCTGGGGCACCACGGAGGCGACCAGCATGGCGGCTGAGCCGATCCTCCAGGTTCGCGAGCTCAACGCGCGCTACGGACCGAGCCATGTTCTCCAGGGCGTCGACCTCGTCGTCGGGACCGAGCCCCTCGCCCTCATCGGACGTAACGGGATGGGCAAGACGACGCTCTGCAACGCGATCACCGGGCTCGTCCCGGCGTTCTCGGGAAGCATCCGCCTGGCGGGCACGGAGCTCGTCGGCCGCCGCCCTCACGAGATCGCGCGGGCGGGGATCGGCTACGTTCCCCAGGGCCGACGCGTCTTCCCGTCGCTCTCCGTCGACGAGCACCTCCGGATGGTGGGCAGGCGGAGTGGCCCGGGCTGGACCATCGGCAAGATCTACGAGCTCTTTCCACCGCTCGCGACGCGGCGCGGTCACGGTGCCGCCCAGCTGTCCGGCGGCGAGCAGCAGATGCTCGCGATCGGGCGCGCCCTTCTCCTCAACCCGCGCCTCCTGATCATGGACGAGCCCTCCGAGGGCCTCGCCCCGATCGTCGTGGAGCACCTCGTCGGAACGCTCCGCCAGGTGGCGGCGGAGGGGGTCGGGCTGCTCCTCGTGGAGCAGAACCTCGGTGTCGCCACGGCCGTCGCCGAACGCATCGCCATCATGGTCACCGGTCGGATCGCTCTCGAGACGACCTCGAGCGAGCTGCTCGTGGACGAGGCTGCCCAACGTCGCTATCTCGGCGTCAGCGCCCAGGTCGAGGCTCCATCCGCCAACCCGTAGGAGGTTTGTTCCATGGCCAGCGTGGTGCTGCTCGGGACTCTGGACACGAAGGGCCCCGAGTACGCGTTTCTGCGCGACCGTGTCCGGAAGGCCGGCTGCGACGTCATCCTCGTGGACGCCGGCGTGATGAGCGCCTCGGCAGACGCGGACGTGACGGCCGACCAGGTCGCGACGGCAGGCGGTGCGGATCGGGCTGCCCTCGCCGCGGCAGCGGATCGGGGTCCGGCCGTCGCGGCGATGACCCGCGGCGCCACGGAGGTGGTCCGCCGACTCCACGCCGAGGGCCGGCTCGACGGCATCCTCGGCCTGGGCGGGTCGGGCGGCTCCTCGCTCATATCGGCGGCCATGCAGGTGCTGCCGGTCGGCGTTCCCAAGCTCATCGTCTCCACGATGGCCTCGGGGGACACCCGTCCGTACGTCGGGACCTCGGACATCGCGATGATGTACTCGGTCGTCGACATCGCCGGGATCAACGGGATCTCCGAGAAGATCCTGTCCAACGCCGCCGCCGGGATCGCCGGGATGGCCAGGGCGTCCGCGGCGTTCGTCTCCGGCATCGTCGCCAGGCCACTCATCGGCGCCACCATGTTCGGGGTGACGACGCCGTGCGTGACCGCGGCCCGGGAGATCCTCGAGGAGCGCGGCTACGAGGTGCTCGTCTTCCACGCGACGGGCTCCGGCGGCAGGTCCATGGAAGCCCTGATGGAGGCGGGCTTCATCACGGGTGCGCTTGACATCACGACCACCGAGCTTGCTGACGAGCTCGTGGGCGGAGTCCTCTCCGCGGGTCCGGACCGGCTGGAGGCGGCAGGCGCGCTGGGGATCCCGCAGGTGGTCTCGCTCGGCGCGCTCGACATGGTCAACTTCGGGCCGAAGGAGACTGTCCCCGCCCAGTTCGCGGACCGCAACCTGTATGTCCACAACGCGACCGTCACCCTGATGCGGACGACCGAGCCCGAGATGGCGGAGCTGGGCCGGATCATCGCCCGGAAGCTCAACGCCGCGACCGGCCCCCTGGTCCTCTTCATCCCGACTGGCGGCGTCTCCATGATCGACGTCCCCGGCGCCCCGTTCTACGACGCGGCCGCGGATGCGGCCCTCATCCGTGAGCTGAAGGCCGGTCTCCGGCCGGACGTGGAGGTGGTCGAGATGGCCGCCTCGATCAACGATCCCGCCTTCTCTCGCGCCATGGCCGAGCGCCTGGACGAGATGTACCGCGCCTGGGCCGCGGCGAAGGCGACCACCGCAGGAGGACGCGCATGAACGGGCAGGAGGCGCTGGCGCGGTTGCGCCACACGGTCGCCGATGGTGGCGTGATCATGGGCGCCGGAGCCGGAACGGGCCTGTCGGCCAAGTGCGCCGAGGCCGGCGGGGCCGACCTCATCATCATCTACAACTCGGGCCGCTACCGGATGGCGGGCCGGGGCTCGCTCGCCGGGTGCATGCCCTACGGCGACGCCAACGCGATCGTCGTGGAGATGGCCGGCGAGGTCCTCCCGGTCGTGCGCGAGACGCCGGTCCTGGCCGGGGTCTGCGGCACCGATCCCTTCCGCCTGATGCCCGTCTTCATCGATGAGCTCAAGCGGATCGGCTTCTCCGGGGTCCAGAACTTCCCGACCGTGGGGCTCTGCGACGGCCAGTTCCGGCAGAACCTCGAGGAGACCGGGATGGGCTACGGCCTCGAGGTCGAGATGATCGGGGTCGCCCACGCGGCCGGCATGCTGACCACGCCGTACGTCTTCGACACGGAGCAGGCGAAGGCGATGGCTGCCGCCGGGGCCGATGTCGTGGTGGCCCACATGGGCCTCACGACGAAGGGCCAGATCGGCGCCACCACCGCCCTGACCCTCGAGGCCTCCGCGGCCCGAGTCCAGGCGATCCGGGATGCCGCCGTCTCGGTCAAGCCCGACATCCTGGTCCTCTGCCACGGCGGCCCGATCGCCGAGCCGGAGGACGCCCAGTACGTGCTTGCGCACACGACGGGCGTCGCGGGCTTCTTCGGGGCCTCGAGCATGGAGCGCCTCCCGACGGAGGTCGCGATCACCGAGAACATGCGCCGCTTCAAGCGCATCTCCCGGCAGGCGACAGCGGCATCCTGAAAGGCCCGCCCGGAGCGGACCCAATCACCGACGAGCTGGAGACCAGTCCTGTGCCTCTCAAGGAAGAAGTCCTCGGCCAGTTCCTGGGCGACGAGAAGTTCCCCGTCAGCTGGGCGTCCGAGACCGAGAAGCTGCTCTTCTGGGTCTACGACGACCTCCACTGCCCGCATCCCCTCAGCCCGATGTACGAAGACATCGGTGGCTGGTGGCTCTCCTGCGACCACATGTTCCGCCGAATTCGGCACGCCCTTCGCGACGGACTGGATCGCCAAGAACGTCAACGGCTACCTGTACACCGCGGCGATCCCGGCCGAGGCCGGTCTCACGGTCGCCGCGCAGGAGTACGGGTTCGCGATCAACCCGGTGGTCCCCGAGGATCCCGAGTACGCCGCCAAGATCGGCACCTACCTTGGCGCCGTCCTCCCGACCTACGGGCTGGAGTTCGTGGACTGGTGGCGTGACCGCCTGGTCCCCGAGATGGATCGCAACTTCGCCTATCTCGAGGGCATGCTCGACGAGGAGGACAGGCTCAACCTGATGGAGCTTGCCTGCCTCTTCGAGGACGCGATCGATGTCCACGATCGCCACTGGAAGATCCACTGGATGCTCAACTTCGCCCAGCTGTCCGCGACCCTGAACCTGCGGGCGGTCATGGAGAAGACGCACGGGAAGATCAACGAGCAGCTCCTCGGCCGTCTCCAGAACTCGGCCAGGGACCGCAACTGGGACTCCATCGAGGCCCTCTGGAAGATGAAGGAGGAGGCCAAGGCCGACCAGGCGCTCGCCGCGATCTTCAAGGCCGAGACGGCGGGCGAGATCATCACCGCCCTCACGGCGAGCGAACGGGGCCGACGCTTCATCGACGAACGCGTGGTTCCCTACCAGAAGGAGTACGGCTGGCACGCGGTCTGGAGCCACGAGTTCATCTTCCCGACCGTGCGCGAGCAGATGGAGCCGGTGATCGAGCTGGTGCGCGGCTACATCGAGACCAACTACGACTATCCGAAGACGATCTCGGCGCTCGCCGCCGACATCAAGGCCGCTGCAGCCGAGATCCTCGAGGGCCTCGAGGGCGACGCCCTCGCCGAGATGCGCGCGGCCAACGAGATCAACCTGCGGATGGCCCCGCTCACCCCCGACCACCACTTCTACATCGACCAGGGCGCGAACGCCCACGTCCGGCTCGTCCTCGTGGCGATCGGGCGGAAGCTCGTCGAGGCGGGCGCCCTTGACGCCCCCGACGACGTCGTGTACTTCAAGTACAACGAGCTCCGCGTCTTCATGGGCAATCCCGGCGGCATGGACGGGCGCGCCCTCGTTGCCCAGCGCAAGGCGGACCGGGCGAAGGCCTACACGTTCCGTCCGAAGGAGTGGGTCGGGACGGTCACGGCGACCCAGCTCGCGTTCCCGTACCTCAACCTGTGGGGCTTCCCGGACAAGTTCTACCGCAAGGAAACGGCGGCCAGCGGCCGAATCAGCGGCATCGGCGCGTCGCCGGGCGTCGTCGAGGGGATCGCCCGGGTCGTCCTCCGCGAGGACCAGTTCGACGACGTTCGCGCCGGCGACGTCCTGGTCTGCCAGATGACGAACCCGGCCTGGGTCGTCCTCTTCACCAAGATCGTCGGGCTGGTCACCGATGCGGGCGGAACCGTCTCGCACCCGGCCGTCCTGTCCCGGGAGTTCGGCATCCCCGCGGTCGTCGGGACCTCGGTGGCGACCCAGCAGATCAGGAACGGCGACCGGATCCGCATCGACGGCACCACGGGCGTCGTGGAGATCCTGTCCAGCGTCGCTGGGCCGGTCATCGGCGTCGGGTCCTGATCCGACCGGTCATGGCTCGTGACACCGCAATCTCGCGCCGGGTCCTGAGCGACCAGGTCAAGGATCGCCTGCTGCAGGCGATCCTTGACGGCCGCTACCCCCCGGGCTCCCGGATCGTCGAGACCCGGGCAGCCCGGGAGTTCGGCACCAGCCAGGCACCCGTACGGGAGGCGCTCCGCGACCTCGAGGCCCTGGGGGTCGTCGAGATCGCTGCGTTCCGGGGGGCGCGGGTTCGCCGCCCGACGTCCCAGGAGCTCCTCGAGGCATTCACCGTGCGCTCCCAGCTCGAGTCGCTGGGAGCGCGACTCGCCATCGCCCGGCTGTCCGACGCGGACGTCGCGGAGCTTTCGAGCGACCTCGACGCGATGCGCTGCGCCGCCGAGGTGGGGGACTGGCACGCGGAGGCGACGGCCGACGCCGCCTTCCACGGCCGGATGGTCGGCCTGGCCGGGAACGCCACCCTGGAACGGGTATGGCAGCACCTCGAGCCGTTCTCGCGAACGTACATCACGCTCGCGGTCCCGGGCACCGATCGTCGCCGCATCGCCGACCTGCACGCGCCGGTGCTCGAGGCCCTGCGGGCCCGCGACCCCGAGCGTGCCGCCGCCGCGCTGCGCGATCACTACGCGATCGCCGGCTCGATGCTTGACGCGCTCTGGGCTGCCGATGCGGACCGCCCGGCCGCCAGCGCGACACCGTACGCCGACGGGGACCGCCCGCTTCGGCCACCACACACGCGCGGACCGCGCAGCGCACGGTCTGCCCGCGCATCGACGGCGCGGAGGCGGCCGGGGTGATCCCCGCGTCGCAGGATCGGGAGCTGGCTCCCGGCAGGTCGCCAACCGAGAGAGAAAGGGAACGATGAACGGAGCACTGCAACTGACGGAGGAGATGTCGGCGGGGGTCGCCCGCCTGCGCGTCGACGTCTATGGGGCCGAGCCGCGGGAGCACGTCCTCGAGGACCTGAACTTCCTCAACTATCGGCTCGCCGACGTCAGGATCTCTCCCCAGGTGACCCTCTCAGCGCCGGACATCGTCTGGATCCAGGGCGGCGACAAGGGCATCTCCTACGACGGACGGTGCATGACCTTCACGGGTCCGTGGCCGGCGGGACCGATCCAGAAGGTCGTGGTCACCATGCTCGCCCTGCGTATGGAGGCGGTGGGCCTGCATCCGTTCCATGCGGCCGCCGTTCGCTACCGGGGCAAGACGATCGTCTTCCTCGGGGGCGAGTCGAACCATGGCAAGAGCATGGGACTGATCGAGGCAGGTCGGCGGGGCGCCCTCCAGGTCGCCTCCGAGACGTCCGTCATCGACGACGCCGGCGTGGTCGTCCGGGGCTCCGAGCAGCTGTTCCTGATGAAGCGCACCGAGGGCACCGAGCGGGCCGACAAGGCGGCTCCCAACAAGGGCGTCGAGAAGTTCTGGGGCGAGCTGCCGACGTGGGGCTTCCACACCGAGCCGACCAACGTCGACGTGGTCATCGTGCCGGCGATCGACGGCAACTTCGATCCGAGCGCGAGCCCCATGATCCCGTTCGAGCGCCAGTTCCAGACGCTCCATTCGCTCCAGAACTACTTCCTCACCAACGAGCTCCTGGCGCCCGGCTGGCCGATGCCGGTCGTCGACACCGATCCGCTGCGCAGGGCGCGAGCCGCCTTCGTGGAGCGCTTCTGCGAGCGTCCGTTCTACTTCATCCGGGCGGCCAATCCCCAGGTCCTCCTGGACGAGGTCGAGAGGACGCTCTAGGCGGAGAAGGGACTTCCCCAACCATGCGCGCGTTTTCCTACGCCCGGCCGGACACGCTGGCGGATGCCGTGGCCCTCATGCAGGAGCACGGGTCCGCTGCCCGGGTCCTGGCCGGGGGTACCGACCTGATCATCCGCCTGCGCGACGGATCGCTTCACCCCTCCCTGGTCGTCGACGTCAAGGGCGTCCCGGAGTTCCGTCCGGCGATCCGCGAGGAGGGCGACCGCCTCGTGATCAGCGCCGGCACGGTGATGACCGACCTCGTCGCGGATCCAAGCGTGGGCCGCCACTTCCAGGCCCTCGCGGAGGCGGCCGCAGTCGTCGGGTCGGTCCAGATCCGGAACCGGGCGACCCTGGCAGGCAACATCTGCAACGCCTCGCCGGCCGCGGACACGGCCCCGTCGCTCCTTGTCTACGATGCCGTCCTGCGGGTGGCCGGGCCGGCAGGAACGCGGCGCATCCCGATCGACGACTTCTTCGTCTCGTCCGGCCGGACGACCCTGGAGCCGGGTGAGCTGGTCATCGCGATCGAGCTGCCGATTCCGGTGCGCCCACAGGGCGCGGCCCACGTCCGTCGAACGCGCCGCCGGGGCCACGACCTGGCGTCGGTGACGCTCTGCTGCGGGGTGGACGCCAGCGGCGTGACTCGGATCGCCTATGGGAGCGTGGGGCCGCGCCCCGTGCTCGCGACCGACGAGACCGGCGTGCTGGCCGACCCGACCGCTCCGGTCGCCGCGAAGAGGGCGCTCCTGGAAGGGGTCTTCGCGGGCGCCAGCCCGTCGCCGCGCTCCATGCGCGCGAGCCCCGAATACCGGCTGGCGATGCTCCGCGTGCTGGGCGAGCGAGCCCTCCGGACCGCCATCGAGCGGTGCGCGCAGGGAGGGAAGTCATGATCCCGACGATCCCCATCTCGATGACCGTCAACGGGCGCCCGCGCGTGCTCAAGGTCGCGCCCCAGCACACCCTGCTGGAGGTCCTCCGCGACGACCTCCGCCTGACCGGGACCAAGGAGTGCTGCCTGGTCGGGGAGTGCGGCGCGTGCACCGTCATCGTCGACGGCCGGGCCGTGGATTCCTGCCTCGTGCTGGCCATCGAGGCCAACGGGTCATCGGTCCTGACGATCGAGGGCCTGGCCGGCGACGGGCGGCTGACCCCGCTCCAGGAAGCCTTCCTGGAGAAGGGCGCCGTGCAGTGCGGCTTCTGCATCCCGGGCCAGGTGATGGCGGCCCACGCGCTGCTCGCCCAGAACCCGCATCCCACGCTCGCCGAAGTCCAGGAGGGGCTGGCCGGCAACCTGTGCCGCTGCGCCTGCTACCAGCAGATCACGGAGGCGGTCCTGGCGACCGCCGAAGCGACCTCCGAGGGGGTCGAGCGATGAGCGGCGGAATCATCGGAGGGTCTCCGAAGCGAGTCGGAGGCCACGGCCGGGTGTCGGGCCTCCAGGAGTACGTGGCGGACGTCCGCGTGCCCGACGTCCTCGAGGCCAGGCTCGTCACGCTCGACTGCGCCCGGGCGCGGATCCTGTCGGTCGACACCAGCGCCGCCCTCGGCGTGGCCGGCGTGCGCCTCGTCATGACCGCCGCTGACCTGCCCCAGCCGGTTCCCCGGTTCGGGCCGCAGGCCGAGGATCGCCCGATCATCGCCGTCGACGAGACGAAGTACCACGGCGAGCCGGTCGCCCTCGTGGCCGCGGAGACGCGCGAAGCGGCCGAGGAGGGCGCCCGCCTGGTTCGGGTCGAGTACGAGGAGCTGCCGCCGGTCTTCACCCTCGCCGCCGCGCTCGACCCCGGCGCGCCCCTCGTCATGGATCCCGCCCTTCGTGCCGGCGACCCGCTGGCCTCGTCGAACGTCTTCCACGAGCACCGCGTGGGCTGGGGCGACGTCGAGGCCACGCCGGCCGATCTCGTCATCGAGAACGCGTACTCGTTCCCGATGGTCACCCAGTTCGCCATCGAGCCGCATGGCTTCATGGCGGCCCCGGATGGCGCCGGGATCATCGTCTGGAGCTCCATCCAGCACCCGAACTGGCTGCAGAAGACGCTGGCCAGGCTGCTGGGCCTGCCCTTGTCGAGGGTCCGGGTCTTCGCTCCGGACCCGGGCGGTGGGTTCGGCGGGAAACAGCACGCCAAGCTGGAGCCGCTCGTTGCCTTCGCGGCGCTGCGCGCCGGTCGCCCGGTGCGACTCATCCTGAGCCTGGAGCAGACGTTCCAGGCGGTCCGGCGCGCAGCGTGCGACGTTCGGGTGCGAACGGGCTTCCGGAGCGACGGCCGGCTCACCTTCCAGGACATCCGGGCCGACTACCTGATCGGCGCCTACGTGGACATCGCCGACCGCGTCGTCGGCAAGGGCAGCTATCCGGCCGCCGGGCCCTACAACGTCCCCGCGGTCAGGATCCTCGCCCGGAGCATCCTCTCGCACACCACGCCGTCCACGGCGTTCCGCGGCTTCGGGAACCCGCAGGTGAACTGGGCAGTCGAGTCGAACCTCGACGAGGGCGCCCGTGCGCTCGGGATCGATCCCCTCGAGCTCCGCCTGCGCAACCTGGCCCGGAAGGGCGACGCATTCATCCCATTCGACACGCCGGCCGACGGTACCTGGGAGCAGACGGTCCGGCGGGCCGCCGACCTCGTGGGCTGGGACACCCCGCTTCCGCCGGGTCACGGCCGCGGGATCGCAGTGGGGATCAAGTCGGGGCCGACCACCGGCCTCTCCTACTCGACGGTAAGGCTCCTGGCCGACGGCAGCGCGATCGTCATCGCCGGCACGTCCGACATGGGCCAGGGTGCGCGCACGGTCTTCGCCCAGATCGCCGCCGAGGAGCTGGGCGCACCGCTCGAGTCGATCGCCGTCGTCATGGGCGACACGGCGATCGTGCCCTACGACCAGCAGACATCCGCGAGCCGCTCCACCGTGCTCATGGGGAACTCGGTGCTGCGGGCCTGTCGTTCCATCCAGGCCCAGATCCGGGCGATGGCGGCGCGCCTGCACGGGCTCGACGAGGGCCAGATCGTGGTCGATCGAGGCGTCGTTACCCTGCCCGATCGCCGGCTCACGGTTGCGGAGGTCCTGAAGTCCGGGCTGGGGCGCCTGGGGGGTGAGCTCACCGGCAACGGGGAGATGCGCAAGGATGCCGAGCCCGGCCACCCGCTCGGCGGCTCAGCCGCCTTCTTCGAGTTCAACTGCACGGCCATCGAGGCCGCGGTCGACGAGGAGACCGGCGACGTCACCCTGGTCCGGCACGTCACGGTGTCCGACGTCGGCAAGGCCATCAACCCGCTGCAGGTCGGGATGCAGGACGAGGGCGCGGCCATCATGGGCCTGGGCCACACGCTGATGGAGCACTACATCTACGACGATGCCGGGCGGATCCGGAACCTCGGCGCGATCGACTACCGGATCCCGACGAGCATGGACCTGCCCCTCGAGCTGCTGAGCGACATGATCGAGAACGGCGATGGCCCCGGCCCCTACGGCTCGAAGGGCATGAGCGAAGGCGCCCTGCTCTGCGTGGCCCCGGCCGTTGCCGCCGCCGTGCGCGCCGCGAGCGGTGCGGTGATCCGCGACCTGCCCCTGACGCCCGAGCGCGTCTGGCGGGCGCTCCGGGAGCGTGATGCCGCCCGGGACGGGGAGGTGACGGCGTGAACGATTCGCCGGAGGTCGGTCCGATCGGCGGGCTCCCGCCCGAGCAGATCGTCCGGGCCGCCGGCCTGGTCACCCAGGGACGGGTGATCTCGCTGGCCGCGTCCCGCTTCCCGGGCATGCCCCTGTTCCCGGGCCACCCGCCCTTCCAGGTCCTCAACTACCGGACGCCGCGGGGCATCCGGGTGACGGGGGCGCAGCCCTGGGGTCCGGTCAACGATGCCGGGCTTGGCTACATGGCCGAGTACGTGATGGCCACGTCCCATTCGGGCGCCCACGTGGATGCCCTGGCCCACATGACGGTCGACCGGGACATGCACTGGTACGGCGGCGGGAATGCCGACGAGCACCTCACCGACTTCGGCCCCGTCCACGGCGATGCGTCGAAGCTGCCGCCGTTCTTCACCCGGGGCGTCCTGCTCGACGCGCCGACCTACCGCGGGGTCACCTGCCTCCCGAAGGGATCACCGATCGATGCTGCAGAGATGGAAGCGATGTGCCTCGCCCAGGGCGTGGCTGTCCGGCCCTGGGATGTCGTCCTGATCCGGACCGGCTACATGGGCCTCTGGCCCGACGCCGCGCGGATGGCCGCCCACAGGACGCCCGGGCCGGACATCTCGGCAGCGCTCTGGCTGATCGAGCGGGGGGTCGTCGCGACCGGCACGGACACGGAGACCTACGAGGTCCAGCCCGCGCCCGATCCGGGCCCCAGCGGGAACCCCCAGCCGGTGCACACCGCGCTTCTCATCCAGAACGGCATCTACATCATGGAGAGCCTCGATCTCGAGGCGCTGGCCCGCCAGCGCGTCCACGAGTTCCTCTTCGTGGCCCTGCCCGTGAAGATCCGTGGCGCCACGGGGTCGATGGTCGACCCGGTGGCAGTCGTCTGAAGGAGCCCGTCCGTATGTCCGAGACCATGTCCGCCCTCGTCGTCCTCGAGCCGAATCGCTTCGAGATCCGGGAGGTCCCCGTCCCGACGCCCGGCCCGAACGAGGTCCTGGCACGGGTGCGGGCAGTCTCCATCTGCGGCACCGACGCTCACCTGATCCGGGGCGACTATCCGGGCTTCTGGCCGCCGGCCTTCCCGTTCATCCCGGGCCACGAGTGGGCCGGCGAGATCGCAGCCCTGGGACCCGGCGCGGAGCGCTACGGCTGGAGCGTCGGCGACCGGGTGGCGGGAACCTCGCACGATGCCTGCGGCGTCTGCCAGAAGTGCGTCGAGGGCCGCTACAACCTGTGCGAGAACTACGGCAAGGCCGGCCTCCATCGCCAGTACGGGCACAACACCCAGGGGTCGGACGCCACGTACGTCGTGCACGGCGTGAAGTGCGTCTTCCCGCTGCCGGAGGGCCTCTCGTTCGATGAGGGCGCCGTGATCGACCCGGCCTCCATCGCCCTCCACGTGGCGAACCGGGGCGGCAATCTCCCGGGCGACACCGTGGTGGTGATCGGGGCCGGGGCGATCGGCCTCCTGGCCGGTGACGCCGCCCGCGTTCGGGGAGCGGCCCGGGTCATCGTGGTCGGACGGGGCCGGCGGCTCGCCCGGGCGGCCGAGCTCGGCTTCGAGACGGTCGACTCGCTGGCGGGCGACCCCGTCGCGGCAACCAGGGCCCTGACCGCGGGCCTGGGCGCCGACGTCGTCCTCGAGTGCGCCGGCGTCCCGGAGACGATGCGCTGGGCGCTCGCGATCCTGCGGCGGGGCGGACGCTGTGCCGTCGTCGGGATCCCGACCGTCGACGCGGAGCTCGCCCTGCAGCGCCTGGTTCTCGATGAGTTGGAGCTCGTGGGCTGCCGCGCGTCCGCCGGCGAGATGCGCCGGGTCATGCCCCTCGTCGAGCAGGGTCGGATCCGCGTCCGCGAGGTCATGACCCATCGATTCAGCCTGGCCGACTTCGCGACGGCCCTTGCCACGTTCCATGACCCCGCGAGCGGGGCGATCAAGATCATCGTCAACCCCTGACCACGCCCGGCCGTGCCGGGAACGCCCGGTCGCTGGTTGCCCGCGTCGAAAGGAACACGCCCGGTGCCCTACGTCCATGCCTGCGACGAACAGCTCGGCCTCGACTTCGCGCAGGTCGTCCAGCTCCTCGGCGGGAAGGCCGCCAACCTCGCGGTCATGGCAGCCGAGCTCGGCCTGCCCGTTCCGCCCGCCTTCACGATCACGACGGCGGCCTGCAACGAGTACCTGGCCAACGGATGGCCCGACGGTCTCGATGCCGAGCTGCGCGACCAGATGGCGACGATGGAGATCCGGGTCGGGCACGGGTTCGGCGACCCGGACGACCCGTTGCTGGTCAGCGTCCGATCCGGTGCGCCCGTCTCGATGCCCGGCATGATGGACACGATCCTCAACCTCGGCCTCAATGACGCCACGACGGCCGGCCTGGCGGCGAGCTCCGGCAGCCCCAAGTTCGCGGCAGATTGCCGGAGTCGATTCGAGGCGATGTACCGGGAGATCGTCGGGGTCAGCGACGTGCCCGCCGACCCCTGGGTGCAGCTCCGCGCGGCCGTCGAGGCGGTGTTCCGCTCATGGAACGGCGACCGGGCTCGCACGTTCCGCCGGCGCGAGGGGATCCCCGACGACCTGGGAACCGCCGTGACCGTCCAGGCGATGGTCTTCGGGAACCGGAGCGTCGACTCCGGCACGGGCGTCCTGTTCACGCGCAACCCTGCGACCGGCGAGGCCGCCCTGTACGGGGACTTCATGTTCAACGCCCAGGGCGAGGACGTGGTGGCCGGCACCCACCGCACGGAGCATGTCACCGTGCTCGACGCGCGGATCCCGGCCGTCGGTCGCCAGCTCCGCGAGTACGCCCAACGCCTGGAGCGCCACCACCGCGACATGTGCGACATCGAGTTCACGGTCGAGCACGGGCGCCTCTGGATGCTCCAGTGCCGGGTGGGCAAGCGCACGCCGCAGGCCGCCCTGCGGATCGCGCTCGAGATGGCCGAGGACGCGGAGTTCCCGCTCACGCGCGCCGAGGCCGTCCGGCGTGTCCTGCGAATCCTGGCGGATCCCCCGAAGGAGACGGCCCGGCGCGGTGACGTCGGACCCGCTCTCGCTGTCGGCCTGCCGGCGTCGCCGGGCGTGGCCTGCGGGGAGATCGTCACGACACCTGACGGGGCGGTCGAGGCAGCGGCCACCGGCCGGACCGTGATCCTGGTCCGGGCCGAGACGTCCCCGGACGATGTCCACGGGATGGCCCACGCGGCCGGGATCCTCACCGAGAAGGGCGGGCTCGCCAGCCACGCCGCCGTCGTCGCTCGCGGGTGGGGGATCCCGGCGGTTGTCGGAGCCTCCGACGTCCACGTGACCGGGACGGCGGTCGTGGCGGGCGGACGAACGCTGGCCGTCGGCGACACGATCACGATCGACGGGACGACCGGGGAGGTCTTTGCGGGAGCCGTGGCCGGAGCTGCGACGGTCATGCCCGAGGTCGCCACGCTCCTCGGCTGGGCCCGCGACCTCGGGATCGACGCGGGAGTCGCGGCCGACGCGCCCGACGCGGCCTCGGTCGATGCCGGGTCAGCCACCGAGGACGCGTCCGAGGCGACCGCCGACGGCGTCGTCCGTGCCCTTGCGATCAAGGGCTACGGCACGCACCCGGCGATCGCGGTCGCCATGGGCGCCCGCGAGGAGGCGCTGGCGCCGCTCGTCGAGCGGCTCGTCGCGGACGGCCTGGTGGAGCCGAGCGCCGGCCAGTTCCGGCTCACCGCCGCGGGCAAGGCCCGTGGGCAGGAGCTGCTCGCCGTCGATCGGACCCATCTCGGGCCGGCGGGCGCGGACGCCGCGCTCGATGCGCTCCTGGCCTTCGACCAGCGCGTGAAGCAGGCCGCCTCGGAGTGGCAGATGCGGGACGTGGAGGCCGGGGTCTTCAACGACCACGGCGACGCCGACTACGACGCCGCCGTCCTCGCCGGGCTCGTCGCCCTGCACGACGACGTGGCCCCCTGGCTCCGTTCGATCGCCCCGGGGCTGCCGCGCCTCCGGGCCTACCTGGATCGGCTCGACGCGGCCGCCCGGCTGGCCGGCGCCGGCGACGGCAGGTACGTTGCGTCACCGCGCGTCGACAGCTACCACGGGATCTGGTTCGAGCTCCACGAGGACCTGATCCGGCTTGCCGGCCGCAACCGGGCCGACGAGGTGGCGGCCGGCCGGGCCTGAAGCCGCGAAGGGGATGGGCGCGATGGCTGGACTGGATGGTCGACGGATCATCGTGACCGGCGCTTCGAGCGGGCTCGGGGCGCACATGGTCCGCCAGCTGGCGGCCGAGGGCGCCCACGTCCTTGCCGCGGCGCGCCGGATCGACCGCCTGGAGCGTCTCGCCGCGGAGCTGGCGGAGGCGAACGGGCGGGTCATACCGTTCCGGGCCGACGTGACCGTGGATGCGGATGCGCGCGCGCTGGTGGCGGCGGCAATTGCCGCGCTCGGCGGCATCGACGTGCTGGTCAACAACGCGGGCAGCGAGGTCCAGGGTCCCATCGACCGGCTCGCCGAGGACGACTTCCTGGGCATGTTCCGGGCAAACGCCCTGGGCGTCTTCCTGTGCACGCGTGCTGCGCTCGCCGCCCTCCGGGCGAGTCGCGGGATGGTCATCAACCTGGGATCGACCGTCGTGGCCCGACCGCCCCGGGGCCGGTTCGGCTACGTGGCCAGCAAGGGCGCCGTCGAGGCGATGAGCAGGGCGCTCGCGCTCGACCTCGGCGTCGATGGGATCCGGGTGAACGTCGTCCGGCCGGGGATCATCCCCTCGGAGCTGCGCGGACTGACCGAGGAGGAGGAACGGGCCCGCTTCGCCACCGGCACGGCCTTCGGGCGACAGGCCCTCCGAATGGTGGGCGACGGTCGGGACGTCGCGGCGGCGATCGCCTGGCTGGCCGGCGACGGCGGCCGGTTCGTGACCGGCGCGGTCATCGACGTGGATGGCGGGTACACCCTCGGCGCGTCGGACGTCATAGCCTGACGGCGCCCCCGACCGGGGCTCGCGGCGCGCTGGGAGGGTCAGGGCGCGGGGGCGGGTGCCGGCGCGGTGAACTTCTCGAACAGCGACGACGCGTTCAGGTTCTGGATGTACTCCATCATGTATTCCTGCCCGACGTCGACCGGCCCGAACTCGTCCGCGAAGTTGACCCGCGCGATCGTCTCCTCGCGAGTCCAGCCCCTGGCGACGGCGTTCGCCACGGCCGACTTCCAGGCCAGGAGAACGGACCGCTGGGTGTCCAGGTAGGCGGGCGTGACCACGGGTCCGTGGCCCGGGACGATCGTGTCCACGTCGAGGGCCCGGATTCGCTCCAGTGCGGCGATCCACTGGTCCACGTTCGACGTCATCAGCCAGGTCTGGCACCCGGAGAAGATGGTGTCGCCGGTGAAGACGACGCGCTCCTCGGGCACGTGGACGGCGATCTGGCCCGGGGTGTGGCCGGGCGTGTGAAGAAGGTTGAACGTATGGCTCCCGACGCGCAGGCTGAGGTCCCCCGTGAAGACGATGGTGCCCTTGTTCGGGTCCCGGTAGTACTCGTCCCGGTCCGGGATGAGCGCAGCACCGTCAGGGTCGTCGGTCGGGATCGCCTCCAGGGCGTAGGCGAACGGGTCCAGCTCCGGGTAGACGACCATGAACCGGTCGTACAGGCCTTGGTGCTCGACGACCGTCCCGGCGCCCTTGAACCAGAAGTTGCCGAAGATGTGGTCGACATGGTGCTCGGTGTTGATCAGGTAGCGGACCGGCCCCCGGGATTCGGCCAGCGCGCGCATCGCCACGGCCTTCGTCGGCAGCTGCGGCGTGTCGACGACGACCACGCCATCGGACGTGATCACGAAGCTCGGGTTGCAGCCGCGCAGCTTCGTCGTCGTGAAGACGTTCGGGGTGACCTGCTCCATGTCCATCCGACCGGGCTCTCCGTCCTCTACTGGGTGGCCGTGAGACCGCCATCGATCCCCAGGATCTGGCCTGTGATGAACGACGACGCGGACGACGCGAAGAAGATCGCGGCGCCGACGAGGTCATCCGTTCCGCCCACGCGCCCGAGGGGTATGCGGGCCACGATGCCCGCCTTGAACGCGGGATCGTCGAGCAGCATCGCGACCTGGGGAGTATCCACGAAGGTCGGGGCAATGGCGTTGACCGTGATGCCGTGCTTGGCCCATTCGGTGGCCCACTGGCGAGTGAGCGAGCTGATGGCGCCCTTGGCGGCCACGTAGGCCGAGTAGCCGGCATTGATGCCGAGGCTGGCCCGGACCGAGGAGATGTTGATGACCCGCCCGCCCTGCCCGGCGCTGATCATCGCTCGCGCTGCCGCCTGCGTCGCGAGGAGCGTGCTCCGGACGTTCAGCTCGTAGATCCAGTCCCACGCATCCCTGGGATAGTCCTCGGCAGTGAAGAGGACCTTGCCGGCACCGCCGCCCACCGCGTTCAGGATGATGTCCAGGTGGCCGAAGTGCCCGACGGTGGCCGCCACGAAGCGCTCGCACTGATCGGCGTCCGTGATGTCGCCGGAGAGCGCCAGGGCCTCGCCACCGATCGCCCGGACGCGCGCCGCAGCGGCCTCCGCCCGATCCTGCGTCACGTCGATGACAGCGACCTTCGCTCCAGCGCCCGCGAAGGCGACCGCCATGGCGGAGCCGATCGCGCCGCCGCCGCCGGGGATAAGGGCGACGCGGCCGTCGAGTCCAAACCTGTCAACCGGGCTCATGGGGCATCCTTTCGCGGGTCGGGCCGATCATCGCAGCGGCTGCCGCACAGTGCCTCGCGCGTGCGCGTTCATTGCCAGTATCATCGATTATCGAGCATAGTGCAGGGATCAAGTAGGGGTCAACGTCGCAGATGGCAGACAGTCGCTCCGGGCGTTCCCCAAAGGTTGCCACGGCGACGCTCCTGGCCGTCGGCAGCGAGCTGACGACCGGCGACACGCGCGACACCAATGGCGGTGAGCTCGCGCGCTCGTTGGCCGA
This sequence comes from uncultured Chloroflexia bacterium, assembly GCA_963801445.1. Lineage (GTDB taxonomy): Bacteria > Chloroflexota > Limnocylindria > Limnocylindrales > CSP1-4 > CTSoil-043. The sequence continues at coordinate 608,988 of CAWDEW010000009.1, forward strand.
GGCCGGAGTGGGTGTCCGCGGCATCACGGCACTGCCTGATGACCTTGGGCTCGTCACGGCCGCGTTCCGCGACGGGCTGGCCTCCGTTGACCTCGTGGTGTCGACGGGCGGTCTCGGTCCGACCCCGGACGACCTGACGCGCGAGGCCCTGGCGGGCGCGATCGGCCAGGTTCCGGTGGTCGACCCGCACCTCGAGGCGCAGCTCCGGGCGCTCTACCAGCGCCGAGGGATCGACTTTCCGGTCGTGAACCTGAAGCAGGCCTGGCTGATCCCGTCCGCAACGGCGATCCCGAATCCGAACGGGACGGCGCCCGGCTGGTGGATCGACCGGGCGGACGGCCGCCTGGCGGTGCTCCTGCCCGGTCCCCCGCGGGAGATGCGGCCGATGTGGCACGACTGGGTGCTGCCCCGCCTGCGAGAACGTGGCCTCGGTGACGGTCGCGTCGTCCGGACCCTCCGGACATACGGGATCGGTGAGTCGCAGGTTGCCGAGGCGCTCGGGGACGCGATGCTGCGGCGCGCCAACCCTGTTGTCGCGACGTACGCGCGGGCCGACTGGCTCGACGTCCGGATCTCGGCCATCGACGAGCGAGGCCCCGCTGGGCGGACGATCCGGACCGGGACGGCGATCCTGGCGGAGACGGTCGTCGCCATTCGCGAGACGCTCGAGGGCTTCGTGTGGGCCGAGGGACAGACGACCTGGTCGGACCTCGTCGCGGCGGCTGCGAGCGCGGCCGGCGCGCGGATCGCGATCACGGAAGTCGGGACGGGTGGCGCGCTCGGCGCCCTCCTCGCCGACGTCCCGGCGCTCGTCAGGTCCACCTCGGGCGGGCCCGGCTTCCCCGGCGATTGGGCGGCTTGGCCGATCGTCGAGGCAGCCCGGGAGGCGGCGGCCGGCGCGGGCGCCGAGGTCGGGATCGCCCTCGCCGCGAGTGCGACGCCGGGAACGGGGACCCACCTCCTGGTCGCGGTCGCCGCGCCCGGCAAAGGGGTGTCCAGGACGCTGGACCTGCGCCTCTTCCAGCACGGGGCCCACGGGCGCTTCCGGGCCGCGGTCGCCGCCGCCGCGTTTGCCGTGGAGGTCTTCCGGGACCTGGCCAGGGCTCGCCCGGGGACCTGAGCACGATCTCCGGCGCCGGGCCGTCCTACGGTCCGACCACCGGGACCGGGGCCCAGGTGTGCCCGCCGTCCCGGGTCATGACCAGGTTCGACATGCTGCCCGCGGTCGTGATCGCCACCCCCTGCTGGGGGGTCGTGAAGCCCAGCTCGGAGAACGACCCGGCACCCTTGGGGGCGTACACGACGGTCCACGTCTTCCCGAGGTCGAACGAGGCCACCAGGCCGGAGCCGCCGGCGTTCGAGAGGCTGCCGGCGACGACGACCGTGGGTTGAGCCGGGGCCGCGGCCACGCCCTGGACGTCCCCGACGGGCCAGCGAGCAGCCCCCCCGGTGAAGGTCGCTCCGCCATCGGACGAGGTGTACAGGTGTACGCCGGTCGGCGTCGCCCAGAGGCCGACGTCGCAGGCGGCGACGAGGTCGCTGACGCTCGCGGCAGCCAGCGTCGCCGGGCCGGCGTCGGTGAGGCAGGGTGGCTGCCACGCCCGCCAGGTGCCGCCGGCGAGACGGGCCCCGCCGACGACGGCGCGGTCGACCTGGAGCAGCCAGCCGCTCGTCCCCTGGAGGACGATCTGGGTGTGCGGTACCGGGCCGGCCCCGCCCTGGACCTGGGTGGACGAGACGGTCCATGCGCCCGTGTGCGTCGGGCTCGACGCGATCTGCACACCGCCCGCGTTGCCGAAGAAGGCGGCGTGCACGGCGCCCGCGCCCGCCTCGAGGGCCGTGACCTGGGCCCGCGGTCCGGCGCCGGGGAGCGTCTCCCTTTGCCAGGTCGCCCCCCCGTCGTGGGTCGCCCAGAGGTCCGGCCCGAAGGCCCAGCCATCGAGCGGATCGGCGAAGCGCAGCCCGCTGATGCCGCCCTGCCCGAGGCCTCCGGGCGCGATCGCGGCGCCGGGCGCGGGGATCCCGGCCCAGGTGCGCCCGCCGTCCGAGGTCCGCACGATCGCCGCGCAGGGTGCGCCCGAGCAGGTCGCACTCCCGAGGAGCCAGCCCTCTCCGGCCGACACGAACGTGACCGACACGGGCTGGAAGTCGGCCGGGATCGGCCCGCCGACTGGTCCCTGGATCGGTACGGCTGACGAGCTTGGTCGCGGAGACGATGCCGGGCTCGACGCGGCCACGGCCGTCGACGGGGCCGGGGAGGCCGGGCTCGTCGCGGGCGTTCCCGGGGACGCGATCACGCCGCTGGCTCCGGGCCCGACCGGCGTCCGATCCGGTCCCAGGCCGCGGACGAGCAGGCCGCCCGCGACCACCACCACGGCGACGGCCGCGAGCCCGAAGCCCAGCCGCATGCTCCTGGCCTGCCTGGGCGCGACGCGGGCCCGGATCCGGGCGACGAAGGACGAGCCGGGTCGGACGTCGCGCCGCGTCGCGGCGATGCGGGCGACGAGCCGGTCCGGCGCGGGGCCGGCCGCCTCCTGGGAAAGCGCCTCGCGAATCCGGTCCTCGAAGGGGTCCGTGTGCGGCGTCCGCGTCATCGGGCGGCTCTCCTCTCATCGGCCGCCTCGACGCTGGCGCGGAGAAGGCGGAGGGCGTAATGCAGGCGCGACTTGACCGTCCCGGCCCTGTTCCCGGTCCGTTCGGCGATCTGGTCGACGGTGAGATCGGCGTAGAAGCGGAGCGCGACGACCTCGCGGTGCTCCGGGCTGAGCGACCTGATGGCGTCACGGAGGAGGTCCACCCCGGCGATCCGCTCGGCGGCATCGGCCCCGGAGGCGTGATCGAGCAGGCTGACCGGGACGGCGTCGATGGCGATGGGCAGGCGGCGGCGGGCGCGCAGGCGATCGCGGCAGGCGTTGACGAGGATTCGGCCGAACCACGCCTCGAAGCGCGCGGCGTCGCGCAGCTCCCCGAAGCGCCGCCACGCCGCGAGCGCCGCGTCGTGCGTCGCGTCCTCGGCATCCGTCGGATCCAGCAGGATCAGGCGAGCCGTGCGATACGCGCGGTCGAGAGCCTGCCGGTCAAGGAGCGCTTCGAACGTCCGGGCACGGAGATCGCCCAGCGGGCCGGGCAGGTCCATCGCCTCCACCATATGGGTCGCATGTGGTCCGATCATGCCCCTCTGACGAAGCAGCCCGCCCGAGCGTTCAATCCCGGGTCGGGACGAGGTCCGCGAGGGCGCTTCCGGTGGCCGGCGCTCCCGCCCAGGGTGGCGCACGGCACGTCGCGACTCGTGACGGGCTCCCTCGTTCCAGCGGCCGAACCATGGCCGCCGCCAACCGGCGGGTCAGGGTCGCGGGTCCTCGGCCTCGATTCTCCGGCTCGGCCGCGTCGGCGCGGACGACCCGCTCGTAGGCCGCGGACCGCCGCGCCGCGAGGACCGGGACCTGGCGCCGCCTTCGGAGCGCCTCGCCAGGGTCGACGTCGGCCGTGAGCACCGCGTCGCCGGCAGCCACGGTGGCGAGGACGGTCCCCCAGGGGTCGACGATCATCGAGTGGCCGTGCATCCGGTTGCCGGCGCCGTTGATCCCGTGCTGCGCCGCGGCCAGGACGTAGGCGTGGTTCTCGATGGCGCGGGCGCGCAGGAGGATCTCCCAGTGGGCCCGGCCCGTCGCCTCGTAGAACGCGGAGGGCACGGCGAGGACGGTGGCCCCGGCCGCGGCCAGCGCGCGATAGAGCTCCGGGAAGCGCAGGTCGAAGCAGATCGACAACCCGACCAGGAGCTCGCCGACCTCGGCCGTGACCAGCGAATCGCCCGGCTCGATCGTGGCCGATTCCTGCTCGGTGACCCCGTCGGGGACGTTCACGTCGAACAGGTGCACCTTCCGGTAGATGGCCGCGATGCGTCCCTGCGGGTCGATCAGCACGGACGTGTTCGCGAAGCGATCTGCCCGCTCGGTGCGCTCCACGAGGCTGCCGCACAGGATGAACATCTCGTGCGCGCGCGCCCGCTCGCCGAGGACCCTGGTCGTCGGACCGGGTATGGGCTCGGCCGCGGCCCCGCGACCCTCGGCCGGCCCGAGGTAGGTCATGTACTCGGGCAGGACGGCCAGTCTCGCGCCGCGCGACGCGGCCTGGTCCACCAGCTCCAGCGCGCGCCCGACGTTGCGGGCGGTGTCGGCGCCCGAATTCATCTGCACGACCGCGACTCGCATCTGGCCGTCTCGCTCCTCTCGATGGCCGCCGCTCAGGGCAGGGACTCCGCGCGGGGCGGGGCGGTGCGGGCCGCCCCGCGGCAGGGCAGGCCGAAGATCCCCTCGATCGTGCGCAGCAGCCCGTCGTGGTCACGGAGGGTGGACGACGTGAAGCCCGCGAGCCCCTTGCGGGCGACCATCGTGAAGGCCTGGCCGCCGCCGTGCACGGCCGTCGTCCCTTCGTCGAACGAGACGACGAGGAGCGTGTGCGCCCCGGTCCGGGGCGCCGAGGACCTGGGGCAGGAACCGGCGCGGCCGGCAGACGCGTCGACCGGCATCGTGGCATGGGTCACGGACGAGATTATGGCGGCCCGCTCGGGGTGCGATCGCCGGCCGGCCGGGGCATCGCTCTTCGTGGCGCTCGCAGGGCTGTCCGGCATGCTTGGCATAGTGCCAAGGTAACTTGTCAGATCACACGATCCTGCCCGATGCTTCCGGGCATGAGCGCTCGAGTCGGACCTCGCCTGGCCAACCGATTGCGGGTCGTGCGTGCCGAGCGCCAGATCTCGCAGGGCCAGCTGGCCCAGGCGGTGGGCGTGAGCCGCCAGACGATCAGTTCGATCGAGACGGGTGAGTACTGCCCGTCGTCCCTGCTGGCCTTCCGCCTCGCGCGCGAGCTCCGCGTCGCGATCGATGTGCTCTTCTGGCTCGAAGGAGGAGACTGATGCAGGGTCTCGTGCAACGTGATGAACGCGAGGCGGGCATAGATCGGGCGGCCGATCGGCTGGCCTACCTGGTCCTGTCGTATGGGCTGCTGGCGGTGGTCGCCTTTCGCGCGTTCAAGGCGCACGAATCGTCATGGGACCTGCTCGGGCTCATCGTCCTGGGTGGATTCGTCGGGGTCGCCTACCGGGCCCGATATCGATCGCTGTCCGGGCAGTGGGCCCTGGTCCTCGGCATCACCGTGGCCGTGGCCCTCGCCGTGGCCGTCCTCCTGGTCCTCGCGCTGCCGAGGTAGCGGACCGGACCCGGCACCCGGTGCCGGCCGCCTCGCGGACCGCGGCCGTCGCGGCAGCAGGTCCGAGCGTCAGCCCTGCCCGGGCGTGGACCGTGGGCGCGCCGGCGGGACCTCCCGCATCACGGCGGCCATCCGCTCGTCGCCGTCGGCCTCGAGGCCGGCAATGACGCCCTCGATGTCGGCCGGCGAGCGATTCTGGCTGAGCTTCGCCTTGGCCTCGATCCGCTCGATCAGGACCTCCACGCCCACGATGGCCCGCAGCTGCCCGGCGATGTAGGCCGGCGGCGCGTCGTCGACGGACCACCGCTCCGCCCGGGCCACCTCGTGGTGATCCGTCAGGCGGCGGACCAGGGCCTCGACCCAGGCCGGGTCGTCGTGGACGACGAGCCGACCGTGGACGTGGGCGGCGACGTAGTTCCAGGTGGGGACCACGCGTCCGTGCTCGCCCTTCGTGGCGTACCAGGAGGGCGTGACGTAGGCGTCGGGCCCCCGAACGATCACCAGGGCCTCGCCCAGGGCCGGCTCGCGCCAGTGCTCGTTGGCGCGGGCGAGGTGGCCGACCGGCGCTCCCAGGCCACCCAGCTCAGGGCGGCTGCCCGGGGCGTCGTAGAGCATCGGCAGCATGCTTGCCTGCAGGCCGCGGGCGGTCATCGTGACGAGGTCGGCAGCTCGTCCTCTCGCCAGCAGCTCCGCCACTGCGGCATCGTCGGGTGCGAAATGGGCGGGTACGTACATGGCCTCGGCCTACCCTGCCGCCAGCCAGTCCCCGCTGGACGACGCGACCTCTTCCCAGCAGGGCTGGGCGATGATCCGGCGCGTCCGGCCCGGGAGCTCGCGGAAGTCGGTCGTCGCGGCGGAGTGCGCGATGACGGGATCCCAGCGGCTGCGCGTCACCCCGGCGCCGTGGATGAAGACGATCGTGCGGCCCATGCTCCGGCTCCCCTTCGCGGCCAACGCCCCTCGGCCACCCGACCGGGCGGCGAGCCGTCAGCGTACCGGTGTCCGTGCCGACGTGGGATCGGGCTTCCATCCGATGCTCGGCGGAAGGCCCGAGCATCCCCGGCGAGGCGCGGATCTCAACGGCCCGGACGAGCGAAGGCCCGCCCGGGAGGGGCCGGGCGGGCCTGCTCGAGAGATGGCCGGACGGTCGGGAGGAGTCAACCGGACCGGCCTGCCGGGGCTGGATGAGTGCCCCTTGATGCGAATGATCTGAGGATGACCTGAACAGATCGTGAAAACGGGACAGGCTTCGGCGGCGAACGAGACCCTGGACCGGTTGAAGACCGCGGACCGTGGGCCGTCGAGCGCTCGCGGGTCGGGCGCCTCCGCCCGCGCGGCGCCCTGCTGCGGATCGGTCCGCGCGCGGCTGGTATCGTGGAGCCGTGGAACGCTCGGAGGAGGCGTCGCCGGGTCGCTGGGGCGTCCTCCGCGCCCGATGGCTCGGTCGGATCGCGTACCGCGATGCCCTGGTCATCCAGCGGGCCCTCGCGTACGCGCGCGCCGACGGTCTCCTGGACGAGGACCAGCTGCTCCTCCTCGAGCACGAGCCGGTCATCACCCTCGGACGCAACGCGGATGCCGGCCACGTGCTGGCACCCCCCGCGCTCCTCGCCGCCCGCGGGATCGAGGTTGTCCGGGTCGAGCGCGGCGGCGAGGTCACGTACCACGGACCGGGCCAGCTGGTGGCCTACCCGATCGTGGCGCTGGCAGCCGTCGGAGCCCGCGCGGCCGCCCGGTCTCCGGGCTCCGCGCCGACGCAACCCGACCGCCACCCTCCACAGCTTGGGGTCCGCCCCTTCGTCGAGGCGCTGGAGGGCGCGATGGCCGACCTCGGAGCGACCTTCGGCGTGCCGGTGGGTCCCAGGCCGGGGCATCCAGGTGCCTGGGTGGACGCGACCCATCCGCTGCCGCGCAAGATCGGGGCGCTCGGGATCCGCGTCGCCCGCGGGGTTAGCTTCCACGGAGTCGCCTTCAACGTCTCGACGAACCTCGCCGACTTCGACCTGATCGACCCCTGCGGGATGCCCGGCCTGCGCTCGACCTCGCTCGCCCGGGAGCACGCCCGACCGGGCGGTACGAGGCCGGGTCCCGGCGCCGATCGCGGCACCCCGAGCGTCGCCGAGGCGGCCGCGGTGTTCGCCTCGGCCCTCGCCGGGCGCCTCGAGCGGGCCCTCCGCGGCTTGCTGCCGCCGGACGCCGACCCGGCCGCCGAGCGGCTCGCCCTCGAGGGCCTGCTCGCGGATGTCGCCCGCCCGGTCGGGTCGGACAGGGCCTCGGTCGGCGTGGCCTGAGGCGCGTCGTGACGGCCGGGCTCTTCGAGCTGCGCCGGGATGCCATCACTGGCTGGTGGGTCGCGACCCTCGTCGACCGCCCGTTCGAGCGCGATCGCTTCGCGATCTCGGCCGAACCGGCGGACGACGGCGGCGATTGCCAGAACTGCCGGCAGCCCGGCGGCGACGGCGTGCGCACGCGCGTCCTCAAGGACTTCGCGTTCCGCACGGTGGGCACGGAGGCCGACGCGCGGGAGCAGGAGAAGAACGTCGCCCAGCTTGCCCTGGCCAACGCTCGCGCGGCCGGCAGCTGGCGGACGATCGTGGCGCCGCCGGGCGAGCACCGGGCGCTCCACTCCGTCGGTTCGGAGCTGATCGAAGCCCTCCTGCGCGCAGCCCGGGATGCCGTCGCCGATGCCGGTCGGGTGGGCCAGACGGCCTACCTCCAGGTCCTCCAGAACTGGGGGCGCCAGGCGGGCGCCCGCACGAACCATCTGTGCCTCGACGTCTACGATCTGCCCCAGATCCCGCACGACGTGGCCGAGGAGATCGGCGGGGCGGCGCGCTTCGTCATCCGCGAGAGCGAGTGCCCGTACTGTCGGGCGGTGCGGGTCGAGCGCGAGCGCGCGACCCGGTTCATCTGGGACGACGCGAACACGGTGGCGTTCGCCCCGTTCGCCTCGCGGTCCCCGTTCGAGGCTTGGATCGTTCCGCGGCGCCACGACGCGGACTTCGGGCGGGCCGGCGACCTCGAGATCCGCTCCACGGCGGAGGCGCTGCGCCAGGTCCTCGGCCGGATTGCCGCCCTCGACGGGCCGCCCTACAACCTGGTCCTGCACACCGCGCCGATCAAGGCCGACGTCGACGCCACGTACCACTGGCACTGGGAGATCCATCCCCGGCTGCGCGAGATCGCCGGCCTCGAGCTGGGCACGGGCCTGCCCGTGAACCCGGTGAGCCCCGAGGACGCGGTCGAGCAGATGCTCCGCGGCCTGGCCTCGGCCGGGGCGGCTCCGGACGATCGATCCGGCACTCGCGGTAGGGACCGGCGATGAGCGCATCCCCCGGTTCCGGGCGGAGCGGGCGCGCCACGAGGATCCGTCACACGATGCCCGACCGCCTCGTCATTGGGCAGCAAGGCGGGAGGTTCCCGCACGATCCTGGTGGAGTCTGGTGGTCCTGCAACTCGAACGTGCCTGGGGAGCCCGCCCGGTGACGCTGCCCGGCGAGCCTGTGCACGACCGACAGCGGGAGCTGGACGACCTGGCGGCCGATGACCGCGCCAGCGACCTCGCCCTGGACGACGCCTCGGCCCGCGCGAGCGCGCTGCCGGTCGATCCGGTTGCCGCGCGCGCCTTCATCGAGGGTCTCTTTGCCCGGCACCACGGCGAGATCTACGCCTATCTCGTGCGCATGGTCCGCGATCCGGAGCTTGCCGCCGACCTGGCCCAGGACGCCTTCATCCGCGCCTATCGCGCCTGGAACACGCTCCAGGATCCGACCAAGGCGCGGGCCTGGCTCTACCAGATCGCGAACCGCGTGGCCCTCGATGAGCTGCGCCGTCGGCGGATCATCCGGTTCGTGCCCTGGTCGGGCGAGTCGCGCGGAGCCGCTCCCTCGGCGGAGCGCCTCGTGATGGACGCCCGCCTGACCGGCGACCTGGAACGCGCGCTGCGGCGCATCCCGGAACGCCAGGCCGCGGCGCTGCTCCTTGCCGAGCTGCACGACCTGACCGGGCTGGAGCTCGCCGAGGCGCTCGGCACGTCGCACGTTGCCGCGCGGGCGCTCCTGACGCGGGCCCGCGAAAGCCTCCGCCGCGCCCTGGCCGAGGAACGTGCCGAGGACGCCGCCCGCGACGGAGCTGCCGCGACGGGACCGGCCCGCCGGGGAACCAGGGGAGGGACGCGGTGAGCGGCCTTCGGCGCGCGATGCGCCACCCCGACAACCGGAGCGATGCGCACGAGCGAGCAGTCGCGCTCGCGTCGGACCGGCTCCTGGAGCCGCTTGCGCAGCGTGACGAAGACTGGCTGGACGCGCACCTCACCGAATGCCGGACCTGTCAGGCCACGGCCGATGCATTCGCCGCGGACCGTGCCCTGTTCACCGGACTTCGCGCGGAGATGCCGATCCCGCCGCGTGACCTCGGAGCGCGCCTGTCCGGAGCGCTCGACGAGGAGGTCCGGCGGGCGGTCAGCGTGCGTCGCCGACGTTCCTCCCGGCTCGCGGGCGGGCCGGCGGGCCGACGTCCTTCCCTCGCCTCCGCCGTCCTGGCGGTGGCCGCGGTGATCGCGATCGTGCTCCTGCCGGTCACCCTTGGCCGCCCCGGGAGCGGCGGCCCAGCGCCCGCGGGCGGAAGCCCACAGCCGGGATCGTCCGCAGCGATCGCGCCCGCGCCCACGCCGATCCAGGTGGCCGCCGCGCCCGTCACGTGGGTCCAGCGCTCGACTGACGGCCGCTACGTCCTTGCTTCGGCACCCGTCGACCAGGTCTGCCCGGGCGTGGACTCGACCGCCTGCGGCACGCTGGATCGGAGCGCCCAGACGATCGTGACTCTCGGGATGGCCCCCTCGTCCGTGCTCCTGTCGCGCTCCGGCGGGGCCGCCGTCGTGGTCGGGCCGCAGGGCGTCTACGCGATCTCCGTTCCGGCCGCGCCAAGCGTCACACCAAGTTCAGCTCCTCCGTCTCCCGTCCAGACACTCTCGCCTACGGTCACACCGACGGGGACGGGGGGGCCGGCGACTCCTCCAGTCGGCACTCCCGTCCCGTCCGGTTCTCCGGTGCCGACGGCTTCGGTCCGTCCGACGCCTGTGCCCAGTGCGACTCCCCTCACCGCGGCGAGCAGCAGCCCGACCGCGAGCCCGGTCCCGCCGTCGCCCGCAGGGTCCCCGGGGAGCAGCCCGGAGCCCAGCTCCACGCCTGCCCCCGCGACTGTCGAGCCCACGATCCCGCCCCCGACGCCCGCCCCGACCGCGGTGAGCACGCTCGCGATCGCGGAGGGGATCATCGTGACCGGCGCTCCCGCGGCTTACTCACCGGATGGCCGTTGGGTGGCCTTCTCCGCACGACCGGCGGATGGTTCGGCAGGGCCGGACGTGTACGCATGGCGGGTCGGCTCGGCGCAGGCCAGGCAGGTCACGAAGGACGGCGCGTCGGTCTTCGCCGGCTGGTTCCAGGACGGTCTGGTCGTCAGCCAGCCGAGCGTGGACGGCCAGCCCGCCGGTCCCACAGCGGATCCGGCGACGGTCGTCGCCAGCACCTTCCTCGTCGATCCGCAGACGGGCGCCCGGCAGGCGTTGGCGCGCCCGGCCTGGCGACCGGTCGTCGACCCGACGTCGCGCCGGGCGATCGCGTGGATCGGAACGTTCGCGTGGGATCCTGTCGAGATGGCCTGGGTGCCGGCGAGCGGCCGGCTGATGGCCATGGACTGGGCGAGCCTGCTCGATCCGACCATTCCGCTCGACCTGCAGGCGCTCCCGGGCACCGACGGGACCGACGTGACGCGGTGGGATGCTCGCTGGGATCCCTCGGCGCGCCATCTCGCGATCTGGACCGGGAGCGCGTCCACCGAGACCGGCCAGCTGACGCTCTACGCCGTGGACGGCGACGGGGCGCTCAGCACCGCGCTCGTCAAGAGCGCGACGGCGCTGCCGGCCTTCTCGCTCGACGCCGATCGCCTCGCTTGGGCCACCCCGCCGGGCGGGAACGGGGAGGGGAGCACGGTCAGCGTCTTCGCCTGGACGGCGGGCGGCTCGGGCCAGCTCTCATCCGGGCCCGACACCACGGGCGAGCCGGTCGTCATCGCCCACTGACCGGGTGCTGCCGGCCAGTCCGGCGGCCACGCTCCGACGGACCGACCGCGCGGCGGAGTATCCTGTGGGCGACCCTTTAAGGACCGGTCCCGTGAGGCCGGGAAGGAGGAGCCACGTGCCACGTCGCGGGCGCGCCTGATGGACGGCCGCCAGATCATGACGGCGGACGAGGTCCGGCGCGCGATCATCCGCATCTCCCACGAGCTGGTCGAGAAGCAGGCCGGGACTGAAGGGCTCCTCCTCGTCGGGATCCAGCGTCGGGGGGTCCCACTCGCCCACAGGATCGCGGCCGCGATCCTCGAGAACGAGGGCGTGGACCTCCCGGTCGGCGCCCTGGACATCACCTTCTACCGCGACGACCTGTCCCTCATCGCGGCGCAGCCGATCGTCAAGGGAACGCGGCTCCCGGTCGACCTCAACGGGCGGACCGTCGTCCTCGTCGACGACGTCCTCTACACGGGCCGCACGATCCGCGCCGCGATGGACGCCCTCGTCGACTTCGGACGGCCACGGGCGATCCGCCTCGCAGTCCTCGTCGACCGCGGCCACCGCGAGCTGCCGATACGCGCCGACCACGTGGGCAAGAACGTCCCGACCTCGCGGGACGAGGTCGTCAGGGTCGCCCTCGTCGAGATCGACGGCGAGGACGCGGTCCGGATCGAACGCGTCGACGCCCCGGCGCCGGCGGCCCAGGGGGCCCGCCCATGAGCGCGACGATCGACCCGGCCGCCCCCGCGGCATCGTGGAGCCAGCGGCACCTGCTCGACGTCGACACCCTGTCGCTCGGCGAGATCGAGCTGGTGATGCGGACGACGGACGCGATGAAGGAGGTCCTGGCCCGACCGATCGCCAAGGTCCCGGCGCTCCGCGGGCGCAACGTGACGATCCTCTTCTACGAGGCCTCGACCAGGACCAGGGTCTCCTTCGAGGTCGCCGCCAAGAACCTGTCCGCCGACGTCGTGAACATCGCGGCCTCGTCCTCGTCGGTCTCGAAGGGTGAGTCCCTCGTGGACACGATTCGAACGATCGAGGCCCTGGGCGCCGACATGATCGTGATGCGCCATGCCACGTCCGGGGCGCCCTACCTGGCCGCGGAGGTCTTCTCGGGGAGCGTCCTCAACGGCGGCGACGGCTGGCACGCCCACCCCAGCCAGGCGCTCCTCGACCTGTACACGATGCGCGCCCACCTGGGCGACCTGCGCGGCAGGAAGGTCGTGATCCTGGGCGACGTGCTCCATTCCCGGGTCGCCCGGAGCAACGTCTGGACGCTCACGGCGGCAGGGGCAGACCTCTGGATCTGCGGTCCGACGCCGATCCTGCGCGGGTTCGAGGCCTGGGCCGCGCGCTGGGCGAACGGACGCGGGCCGACCGGCCACGGCGGGTTCACGGTCACCTCGGACGTGGCGGCGGCCCTCGCTGGCGCGGACGTGGTCATGGCCCTTCGGCTCCAGCGCGAGCGGATGGACGCCGGACTGCTGCCCAGCCTGCGCGAGTACGCTGCCCGCTTCGGGCTGACCCGGGAGCGCCTGGCCGGCGCGAGCCCGACGGCCCTCGTCATGCACCCCGGACCGATGAACGAGGGGGTGGAGATCGCCCCCGACGTCGCGGTCCTTGACCGGAGCGTGATCACGGAGCAGGTCGCCAACGGCGTCGCGGTGCGCATGGCCCTCCTCTACCTCCTCTCCGGCAGCGCGGCCGAGGTCCCGGTCGGTGGCTGACGGCGGGGCGGGCGAGATGCCTGTCGGCGAGATCGTGGAGCTGCTCGAGATCAGCCGCGCCTGGCTGGTCGACCCTGTCGCGGACCGTCAGGGGCCCGGCGAGATCGTCGTGCGCGACGGGATCCTCGAGGCCGTCACCTGGCTGGAGGGCGCCGCCGCGGACGGGGTCGGGTCCGACGGGGTGATCGTCGCCCCCGGGTTCCTCGACCTCCACGCGCACCTCCGCGAGCCCGGGAACGAGGACGCCGAGACGGTCGCGAGCGGCCTGGCCGCGGCGGCGCACGGCGGCTTCACCTCGGTCTGCGCGATGGCCAACTCCACGCCGGCGGCCGACGAGCCGGGCGTCCTGGTCCGCCTGGCCGCGGCCGCGGCCGCAGCCGGCACGCCGGTCGAGCTGCTGCCCCATGGCGCCGTGACCGTCGGTCGGGCGGGTGAGCGCCTGGCCGCGCTCGGCGAGCTGGCGGACGCGGGCGCCGTCGGGTTCTCCGATGACGGGGCGCCGGTCCGCAGCCCCGTCCTGATGCGCAATGCGCTGCTCTACCTGGGCATGCTCGACCGTCCGCTGATCGAGCACGCCGAGGATCCGGCCCTCACCGTCGGCGCGGAGGCCCACGAAGGCGTCGTGGCCAGCATCCTCGGCCTGAAGGGCTGGCCGGCCGCCGCCGAGGTCGGCCCCGCCGAGCGTGCGATCGCGCTCCTGGGCGACGTCCTGCCCGACGCCCCGGGCGCGCGCCTCCATCTCACCCACCTGTCGACCCGCGGCGCGCTCGACGCCGTCCGCCGCGCGAAGGCGGCCGGCCTGCCCGTCACGTGCGACGTGACACCCCACCATCTCGCGTTCGCCGACGAGTGGCTGGCCGGCGCGCGGCGCTGGGCCTGGGAGGCGCTGGACGCCGACGGCCGAGCGCGCGACCCGTGGGCGGACGGCGCGCTGGTGGCGAATCCCTACGCCACGTCGTGCCGGGTCAACCCGCCCCTGCGCGATGCCGAGGACGCGGCGGCGTGCCTGCGGGCGCTCCTCGACGGGACGGCCGACGCGGTGGCGACCGATCACGCGCCCCACACCCACGTGGACAAGGAGGCCGAGTTCGGTTTCGCCGCGAACGGGATCAGCGGGATCGAGACCGCGGTGGGCGTCCTGCTCGAGGCCGTGGCGGCCGGCCTGCTCCCGCTGTCACGGGCGGTGGCGGCCCTGACCACGGGGCCCGCGTCCGTGCTGGGGGCGCACGCGGGCCGGCGCGGGAGTGCCCGGGGGCTGGTCGAGGGCGCGCCGGCCGACCTGGTGGTCATCGACGCGGGCGCCACGTGGTCCGTCACGGCCGACGCGCTGGCGTCTCGCGGGAAGAACACGCCCCTGCTCGGTCGCGAGCTTCGCGGACGGGTCCTGTTCACGGTCGCCCAGGGACGCCTGGCCTGGCGGGATGCGGAGGTCTGACCCTCCCCTCGGGCGCAACCCCGCCGTCCTCCGCCGGCGAGGCTACCGGCCCGTCGTGGCCGAGCGCGTCAGGGCAGGTCCCCGGGCTTCGGGGTGTCGGCTCCGAAGGTCTTCGGGAGAGTGCCCTTGAACCGGACGCCGCCCTCGACGAAGGCGAACTCGTCGATCCTCAGCCCGTCGATCCCCGCGAGCCGCGTCGCCAGGTAGGCGTTCACGCCCGCCTGCGCCTTCGCGAGGATGTCGGACGGGACGCCGATCCGACCGAACTGGAGCGAGTCGATCGAAACCTGGACGGACCGCGGACCGGTCACGGCGACGCGGAAGCCGGTCCGGACGGGACCCGCCAACGGGTATCCGAACGGAGCGAGGTCGACGAAGGCGGCCGCATCGGCCGAGCCCTCGTGGAACCTGACCGTGACGTCGTGGAGCGAGGGCGCGTTGCCCCGCAACGTCCGCGTCGCCAGGATGACGGCCTCGGGGATCACCTCGTCGAGCGCGTAGCTGCCCGAGAAGGAATGCTTCGAGGCGAGCGTGTAGTTCGCATCCGGCGAGGTGTGGACGAGGCCGTGCTTCGCGACGAAGGCTTCGTAGGCCGCGACGTCCGGCTTCGCCGCCCCGAGGTCCGCCGGACGGTCCATCCCGACGAGGCCCGAGATGATCGGCACCTGGACGACGCCGAACCAGGCCGCCGTGGTCGCGATGATCCCGACGACGATGACCAGCAGGACGACCAGCCGCAGGAGCGTGCGCACTCGACTCCCTCCCGGTGGGCGCGCTGCGCGATCCCTTCGCGCACTGGGCGCCGATCGGGTCGATCCTCGCTGCAGCCGTCCGGAACGGACAGGGCCGGAGGTCGGCAGCGCGCGGCCGTTCGGCCCCGGGGACGCCGGCGCCCATTTCTACGGCGCGCGGTCCGCACCGGCGAGCCGGCGCGAGCGCGGGTGGGCTACGCTCAGTCCCATGACCCGTCACTCGCCCCCCGATCCGCTCCGCTCGTTCGAGCCCCGCTCCCTCTGGCAGGCCCAGCTGCCGCCCCAGCCGGACCGCCGGGGTCGCCAGCTGCCCGACACCGCCGACCTGGTGGTCATCGGTGGGGGACTGTGCGGGTCCGCGGCCGCGCGCCGCGCTGCCCAGCTCGGGGCTCGCGTCGTGCTCCTGGAGGCCGAGACGATCGGCTGGGGCGCCTCGTCGCGGAACGGGGGCATGTGCCACGCCGGGTACAAGTGGGGTCCGACCGAGCTGGTCGAGCGCTACGGCGAGCGGTTGGGTCGGGCGCTCCACGCCGAGTCGGAGGACGCCGTGGCCTGGACGGCCGCCACGATCGCCGAGGAGGGGATCGACGCGGACTTCGTGCGGGCCGGCCATCTCGAGCTGGCCTACGCGCCCTCGCACGCCGCGCACCTCGAGGCGGCTGCCCGGTCGCTCGCCGGCGCCGGGGTGACGGCGCGCGCCGTGCCCCCCGACGAGCTGGGGACCGAGATCGGCACGACCGCCTACTTCGGGGCGCTGGCCGTGGAGGGCGGAGGGGGGCTCGACCCGGCGAAGTACGTGGCCGGCCTGGCGTCTGCGGCCGAGCGCGCCGGGGCGGCGCTCCACGAGGGGGTGCGGGCGCTCCGCGTGCGGCCCCAGCGCGACGGTCGATCCGTGGTGGAGACGTCCGCCGGACCCGTGATCACCCGCGACGTCTTCGTCGCGACCAATGGCTACACGGACGGCGTCGCGCCCGCCATCCGCCGACGGGTCATGCCCATCGGCAGCTACATCATCGCGACGGACCCGCTCTCCGACGACCTGGCCCACGAGCTCAGCCCGAAGGGCCGGATGTTCTTCGACTCGAAGTACTTCCTCTACTACTGGAGGCTCACGCCGGACAACCGGATGCTGTTCGGCGGCCGGGCCTCGTTCTGGCCGAGCTCTGTCGAGAAGACCGCCCGCATCCTCCAGCGCGGCATGGTCGCCGTGCACCCGCAGCTGGCCGGCGTCCGAGTGGCCTACGCGTGGGGCGGCAAGGTGGGCTTCACCTTCGACCGGATGCCCCATGCGGGACGGCTGGGCGGCGTGACCTATGCGAATGGCTGCTGCGGAAGCGGCGTGGCGATCCTGCCGTACCTCGGGCACCGGGTGGCCGGATGGCTGCTCGGCGGCGAGCCGGCGCCGGCCCTGGAGTCCCTGCGCTACCCGCTGGTGCCCGCGCCCTACGAAGGGCGCCCGTGGTTCCTCCCCGCCGTGGGCGAGTGGTACCGGTTCAGGGACTGGCGGGCGAGCCGGGAGCGAACGGCGCGCTGAGGTCCGGGCGGGGCGGGTCAGCCCGGCGGGATCCCCGCCGCTGCAGCAGCCCCGGGCCCGACCTCGCGGATGACGGCCAGGATCCGGTCCACCGACTCGGGCGTGGCCAGGTAGTTGACGATCCCGGCGCGCAGCCACGTGCGACCACGGAGGAGCGTGGTGGACAGCCAGCCCTCACCGCTCCGGTTCAGCGCCTCGCAGAGCCGGTCCGTGTAGCGGTCCAGCGCTCCTGGATCGCGCGCCTCGATGGCCGCCGCGCGGGCCCGTCCGCCGGGGACGTGCCGGAAGCAGACCACCGAGAGGTCGGGCGGCCCGTCGGGGATCGCCTCGAAATCGTCGGACTCCGCGATTCGCCGGGCGAGGAACGCGGCGAGGTCGTCGTTGAGCTCCACGAGCCGGCCGAGGCCCTCCGTGCCGAGGTGCTTCCAGCTGGCCCACAGCTTCAGCGCCCGGAAGCGCCGCGTGCCCTCGAAGCTGTACTGGTACCAGTGCAGGGGCTCCTCGTCCGGCGAGCCGTGGCGGTAGTACTCGGGCTCGCGGTGGAACGTCTGGCGCAGGTCGTCCTGGCGGCGGACCAGGAGCCCGCCGATGTCGTAGCCCTGGAAGAACCACTTGTGCGGGTCGATCGTGATGGAATCGGCCCGGGCGAGGTCCGGCACGCGACCGGCATCGCGTGGGGAGAGGAGGGCGGCGCCGCCATACGCCGCGTCGACGTGGAGCCAGAGGCCTCCGGCCAGCGCGAGGTCGGCCAGCTCGCCGGTCGCGTCCACGGAGCCCGTGTTCGTGGTCCCGGCCACGCCGGCGATGGCCAGCGGCAGGAGCCCGGCTGCGCGGTCGGCGGCGATGGCCCGGGCGACTGGCCCTCCGCGCAGGCGGAAGCGGTCGTCGGAGGGGACGAGCCGCAGCGTCTCCGCCGGGAAGCCCAGGAAGTCGAGCGCCTTCACGATCGAGAAGTGGGCCTGGTCGCTGGCGTAGACGCGGACGCCCTCGAGCGCCCGGCCGCGCGGCGGCTCCGGGTAGACCGGGAGGCCGGCCTCGGCCAGCCGGGCCGGGTCGAGCGCCGCCCTCGCCGGGAGGCCGGCGGCGGCGGTGGCACGCAGGCGGGGCAGGTGCACGTCGCGGGCCACGGTGAGGGCCATGACGTTGGCCATGGTGCCGCCCGAGGCCAGCACGCCCCAGCTGCCCGGTCCATACCCCACCAGGTCGCACAGCCAGCGGTTGACCTCTTCCTCGACGAGCGCCCCGACGGGCCCGGCCGCGAAGACGTCGATCCCCTGGTTGACCCACTGGCCGAGCAGCTCCCCGACGATCGACATCGCGAGCGGCGGCGGCGTGAAGTAGCTCAGCACGCCGGGGTGCCAGGCATTGAGGAGGTTCGGCGCGATCCGCTCCGTGAACTCGGCCAGGATCTCCGCTGCCGGGATCGCGCTCGCGGGCGCCGGCGCAGGATGCCCGCCCGATGATCCGTAGTACCGGGCCCGCATCTCCGCGTACGACTCGGGCCCGAGACCGCGCCGGACCCCCTCCCGGTAGAGGTAATCGAGGCTCGTCCGCCAGGCGGCCTCACCGAGCCGCTCCAGCGCCGCCCTGCTCGTCGCCTCGTCGCCGACCCCGAGCAGCTCCGGCTCCGGGTGCCAACGGAACGGGGCAAGGGGATCAGGGGCCGGGGCGGGGAGGACCCCGGGAGCGTTGCCCGGCGTGGGCGGGTCGTCCCGCGGGGCGGCGGCGGAGCGGTCGGTCATCCGGGGAGCGTAGCGCGGCGCGATCCCGGGTGGGGCCGTGCAACGCGCGGGGGCAGCCCGACCCGGTCGCCGCTCGTCACCGCGGCCGCGGCGGCGCCCGGCGGTTCGTCGTATCGTGGACCGGAGACAGCCGTCGCCCCTGCGGGCAGCCCCGAGGAACCCTGTGACCGACGAGACCCCCGCCTCCGGCGCGCCCGTCCACGAGCCGGAGCCATCCCCGTCCGACCCGTGGCGGGCCGGGCGCGGCGGAGCTCCGCTGCCTCCGTCCGGCGCCGCCATCACCCCGCATCGTCCGGACTACAAGGGCGCGGAGCTCGACCCGGCCCGCGGTCCCGGCCTGGGCTGCTTCTGGTTCCAGGTCGCGGTGCTGGCCTTCTTCCTGATCCTGATCCCGGTGGGCATCAACCTCGGCTGGCCCTACGAGGTCCTGGCGATCCTCCTGTTCGTCGTCCTCGGCCTGCTCCTGTTCGTCGGACAGACGCTCATCTTCCTGCTCCGGCTCGTTGCCGCGGACCGGCGCGACAGCGGGCGACGGCGGCCGCTGGCGAGCGCGACGAAGACGGTCGGTGAGCTCGAGGACCTGGGGCGGGCGCCGCAGGCGCACCGGATCGCGACCCCCGTCGCCGAGGAGACCGGCGAACGGCCGGCGCCGTCGGTGCAACGCGCCGTCGTGCACGGGGAGACGATGCCCGCGGCCGACGTGCCCCCGGCCCCTGTCGACGACGCGGTCGGGCCAGCGCCCGCCCCGGGGGAGCCCGGGGCGTCCGGCGTCGCCGCGGTCGAGCCCGAGCCGGTCGAGCCCGCATCGCCGGCCCCAGTCGAGCCCGAACCGCCCGCCGGTGACGAGGCCGAGCGGCGGGCGGCCGGCGAGCCGCCGGCGGCGAGGGGCGGGGAGCCCGCCTCCGTCGAGGAACCGCCATTCGCCGCCGACCTCGACCCGGAGCCCGCACCCCCGGCAGACGAGCCTGCCCCGGGCCCGCCGCTCGAGGCGGACCCGGATGGAGGCGCCGGCCGGGATGCTCCCGCGGAGGGGGAGCCGGGCCCGGACGGCGTGCGACAATAGGCCGGCGGTGCGGATCGGCGGACGACGGGCGACAGCCCGGGTCGACGGGGGCGCCGGGGAAGGAGGGTCAGGCCGGTGCCGGTGCTCGCAACGTACTTCTCCGTCCGGCGAGGCCGCGACCCATTCTTCAAGTTCTTCATGCGCACGGTCTTCCCGCGCCAGGTCCGCGAGTACGAGGAGAAGTTCGGCATCCGATTCCTCGGCTGGTACAACGTGGCCCACGGCTGGGACTTCGACAACGTGATCCTGCTGGACCTGCCCGACTACGCGACGCTCGACAAGATGGAAGCCGACGAGGCGTCCCGGGCCCTCGGGCACCGGGCCGGCGAGTGGATCTTCGAACGACACCACTCGATGTTCCTCCGGGAGCGGATGGGCTCCGACCTCCAGTACCACCCCTGAGCGGGGTGCCGGCACCGTGCCGGCCTCCCGACACCCACCACCCGGACACGGGAAAGGAGGCGTTCCGATGGACGCGAACCGCACGGATCTCCTGAGCGAGCTCGCCCGCGACGCCGCCCTCGAGCGGTCCGACTTCATCGTTCGGGCGACGGAGCAGCTCCAGCGCTTCCTCGACGCGAACTCATCCCGGCTCTCGGAGCTGGGCGGGATGACGCTCATCGACGACGATCCGGACTACCTCTCGATCGCGCCCGACCTCACCTTCCGGAGCCGGGCCCGCTATCTCGACGACGCCACGGGCGAGTGGGTCAGCGAGACGGAGGTCATCGAGAGCGCCGCCGAGCTGATCGAGCTCTACAACCCGGCGGACATCTTCCAGGCCTTCGCCGAGGCCGCTCGCGAGGGCGCCGGCCTGGAACCCGAGCCGACGGGCGCCGACGAGATGCTGAACGTGGCCGGGATCGGCCCGGACGAGACGGTGGCGCCCGATGCGGACGGCGCCTATGCCGCAGCCGCGGATGACTGGGCCGCCGGCCAGCCGATCGAGGCCGACGACGAGCAGTCCGCCGCCCACAAGCTCTACGACCTGGCGCTGACCTTCCAGGAGCGCAGCCAGCTCTCGGAGGCCCGCCTGATCGAGCAGTTCCAGCTCGCCTCCAGCGCGCTCGCCGGCAAGCTCGGCGACATCATCGTGATCGACGATGACGATGAGCGGCTCACGTTCACGTCGGCCGGCCAGCTCAGCGCGGAAGTCATTGCCGAAGGCGAGACGGAGTGGCGGAAGCTCGTGACGCCGGAGGAGATCGTCGAGTTCTACGATCCGACGGACGTCTTCGGCGACGTCGCCGATGCGATCGCCGAGGGCTGGCCGGACGTCGCGCCCGAGATGGACGACGAGGCCGACGATGAGGAGCCGGTCGAGGACGAGGCTCCCGTCGAGGAGGAGCCGGGCAAGCACGACCGGTAGCGCCGGGCCGGGCGGACCACGCTGCCCGCCTCCGCGCGGTCGCTGATGCAGCTCGTCGACGCGGAGCTCGTCGATAGTCGGCAGATCCTGCCCGGCCAGTGGCTCCAGCACTACCACGCCCCGGCGATCGCCGCGAGCGTCCGGTCCGGCCAGTTCGTCCACGTCCGGACGGGCGACTGGTCGGGCCTGGTGCTCCGCCGGCCGTTCACGGTCAACACCACCGACGCGGCCAGCGGGGTCATCTCGATCCATTTCCGAGCGGTGGGGAAGGGGACCGCCTGGCTGGCCCGGATGCGCCCTGGCGACCGGCTGGACATGCTGGGGCCGCTGGGGATCGGCTTCCAGGTGGATCCCCGGAGCCGGCACCTCCTGCTGGTCGCCGGTGGCCTCGGGATCGCCGACCTGCGGCTCCTGGCCGACGAGGCGATCCGCGAAGGGCGCCACGTGGCGCTCCTCTACGGGTGTCGGGACGCCTCCGAGGTCTACCCTTCGTCGCTCCTGCCGGACGAGCTGGAATACGCGGTCGCGACCGATGACGGGAGCGTTGGCCATCATGGCCTCGTCACGGAGCTCGTCCCTCGCTACGAGGCCTGGGCGGACCAGGCCTTCGCGTGCGGACCGCTTCCGATGCTGCGCGCACTGGCCACCCTGGCGGCCGGGCGGACCGGTCGCATGGGGGTCGCAACGCTGGGCCGAAAGAGGGGCGGCGGCAGGCCGGTCGTCCCCGGCAGCCGCGACTCGCGGCGCAAGGCGTTCCTGCAGGTGGCCATGGAGCAGAACATGGGCTGCGCGGTGGGCGCCTGCCTCGGCTGCGTGATCTGGGGCACGAACGGGCCGCAGCGCGTCTGCCGCGAAGGACCGGTGTTCGCCGCCGAGGAGATCGACTGGGAGGCCACGGCCGGGGCGGGGAGCCACAAGCGATGAAGGCGAAGAAGCGCGTCGTCACCCATGGCAAGACCCCGGGCGCGCCCGGCCAGGGACCGAATACCCGGCGAACCCCGACGGTCCGGACGTTCCGCAGCGCGATCGTCGAGCCACGGGGACGCACCGCCGCCCGCCAGGCCGGCGGCGCAGGCGGGAGCACGGACACGCTCGGGATCGGCTCGGGCGCCGGCCTCGGGGGCCCGGCCATCATGTCGGTCGGGGTCGTGGACGAGGCCGCTCGCCTGGCCGGGACGCGGAGCGCGCCGAACGTCGACCTCTCGGTGGACCTCGGCCGCGGGCTCGTCCTGGCCAACCCGATCCTCGTCGCATCCGGGACGTTCGGGTACGGCGTGGAGTACGCGGACGTCGTCGACGTGCAGAGGCTCGGCGCGATCTGCTGCAAGGGCACCACGCTCAAGGCGCGCGCGGGCAACCGTCCGCCACGGGTGACGGAGACGCCGGCCGGCATGCTCAACTCCATCGGGCTCCAGAACCCGGGTATCGACGCCGTGCTGGAGCGCTACGCCCCCCTGTGGGCCGGCTGGACGGTCCCGGTCATCGTCAACGTGGCCGGCGAGTCCGTCGACGAATACGTCGCCGTCGTGCGCAGGCTCGACCTGGTGCCCGGCGTGGCCGGGATCGAGCTGAACATCAGCTGTCCGAACGTCGGCAAGGGCGGGCTCCAGTTCGCGATCGACGCCGATGCGGCGGCGGCGGTGACCAGGGCAGTCCGTCGGGCCACGGACCTGCCCCTGATCGTGAAGCTCTCGCCCAACGTCGCGGACGTGCGCCCGATCGCCCGCGCCATCGCGGATGCCGGAGCGGACGCGCTCTCGGCGATCAACACGCTCTCGGGCATGGCCCTCAACGCCGACCGGACGGGCCCGTTCCTGGGCAACACGTACGGGGGCGTTTCCGGCCCGGCGATCAAGCCGATCGCCCTGCGCGTCGTCTACGAGGTCAGCCAGGTCGTGGAGATCCCGGTCATCGCGATCGGCGGCGTGACCTGCCTCGGGGACGTGCTCGACTTCATGGCCGCGGGCGCCGCCGCCGTGCAGGTGGGAACGGCGATCTTCGCCGACCCGACCCTCCCGTTGCGGCTGATCGACGAGCTGGCCGGCGAGTCCGGGCGGCGTGGCTTGGCCCGCGTGGACGAGCTGGTCGGGACGGCCCTCCCGAAGCGGCCCGGGGCACCGTCGGCGAAGGGGGCCGAGTACCGGCCCTGATCCAGGCGAGGATGGGGAGCGAGGCCAGCGGTCGATGACCAGCGGGACGGACCTGGGCGGGCCCATCAGCTCGCTCCAGGCCATCGACGCGATTCTCGCGGCGCTGTACGTCGCGATGCTCGTGTGCGCCCTCGTCGTGGCCGCCGTGCTCGCCTCGAAGGCCTTCGAGGCGCTCCAGCGGCGGCTCGATCCGCGGGTCCTGCCGGCCCTCACCCGGCGGACGCGAGCGCGCCATGGGCTGCCGCCCGATGCCGACCGCTGGGCCTGCCGGCGCTGCCACTCCATCAACGCGGCGACCGCGCTGCGCTGCTACCGCTGCCGGGCGCCCGCGCTCGAGGCCGCCGCCCCGCTGCCGGAGCGGCGGCCGGACGAGCTCTGGCACGGGCCCGAGCCGAGGAACCGGTTCGACCCGAGCCGCTATCGCGGGCCCGGGTCCCCGGGTGGAACCAGCGCCTCGATGGACTGCGCGCCGGAGGCGGAGGCGCCCGCCGCTGCCCCACCGGGCGCACCGTCGGTCGACGCCCCTTCCCGGGCGGGGCCAGGCGACGGCACGCGCGGCGAGTGACCCGGCCGGCTCCATCCTAGAATCGACCGATGACCAGCATCCATCCCGCGCTCGAGGTCGCCGCCCGGGCCGCCGTCGCCCTGCGCACCGAGGCGCTCTTCAGGCAGGCGGGGGCGCTGCGCGAAGGGCACTTCCTGCTGAAGTCGGGGCGCCACAGCGAGCGCTACCTGGAGAAGTTCCTGCTCCTCCAGGACCCGGCGGTGACCAGCGAGCTGTGCGCGTTCTGGGTGGCGGCCGCGCGGCACTCGGACGGGCGACCGTTCGTCGACGTCGTGGCCGGGCCCACCACGGGCGGGATCGTCCTCGCCTTCGAGACGGCCCGCCAGCTGGGCGTCCGCGGGATCTTCGCGGAGGAGGTCACGGGTCCCGATGGTGCCCCGCGCCGCGAGTTCCGGCGGGGCTTCCGAATCGAGCCCGGGGAGCGCGTCCTGCTCGTGGACGACATCCTGACCACGGGTGGCTCGCTCCAGGCGATGATCCCGCCCGTGGAGGCGGCCGGCGGCGAGATCATCGCCTGCCTCGTGATGGCGGACCGGTCCGGGGGAACGGTCGTGCTCGACTCGGCGACGACCGGGCGAAGGTACCCCGTGCAGGGCCTCTGGCAGCTGGAGATCCCGACCTTCGAGGCCGGACCGGCGACCTGCCCGCGGTGCGCCGACGGGACCCCGATCTACGCGCCCGGAAGCACAGGCGCGGCGACGACGCCCGGCTGACAGGCGTCGGCATCAGCAGCCCGCGCCCCGCGGCGCGCCACGACACGACCAGGTGCCGGCCGGGCATCGCCTGGTCCGAGCTCTCGGTTGCGGCCGGCCGGTCAGCCGGCGGTCGGCTTCGGCTTCTTCGGCTTCGGCGGTCGCTTGGGTGTCTTGTCGCCCACGGTGCACCTCCTTGGGCGGGAGTGTACGGGGAGCGGCGGCCGGAAGCCAGCCCTCGGCGCACGCAGCCGAACGGGCCGCGGCGTGCTCCGCGGCGCGTCGCGCCCATCCGGGCGCGCTCCGCGCTGGCCCGTGCCCGCTTCCGAGGCCCGGACTGAGCCGCTGGTTGCCCTCGACCGCGGCCGGATCGGGGAGCTGCCTGCCGGGGGCGCTGGTCGCGTTCGAGCGGGCCGAACGGACGGGGACGCGAGCCGTCCCAGCAGCGCATCATCGCCCCATGCGACGGTGGAACGGCTGGGGCGACGAGGGCATCACGGACGAGATCCCGGCGAGCGGCGCCGACGCCCTCGCGGAGATCCTGGGGCCCGGGACGCGCCCGGCCGACGCCGACCTCGCCAGCGTCGTCGCTGCGGTGCCGCCGACGCGGCTGCCGGCCCACCCGCTGGTGGATGCGCGGCCGGAGGTCCGGGTCCGTCACGCTCGGGGCCAGAGCCTGCCCGACTGGGTGGCGCTGCGCAGTGGCCGGCTGGGGGCGGTCCCGGACGGGGTCGCCTTCCCGGAGAGCGGCCCGGAGGTCCGCGACCTGCTCGCCTATGCAGCCGCGACCGGCGCTCGGGTCGTGCCCTACGGCGGAGGCACGAGCGTCGTGGGCGGCGTCAACGCCGGCGCCGATGGATCGCCGTGGCTTACGGTCAGCCTGGCGCGACTGAGCGGCCTGCGCCACCTCGACGAGCGGAGCGCACTGGCGACCTTCGGTGCCGGGACGGCCGGGCCCGACGTCGAAGCGGCTCTCCGGGCCCGGGGCCTGACCCTCGGCCACTACCCGCAGAGCTGGGAGCTCTCGACCGTCGGGGGCTGGGTCGCGGCCAGGAGCTCCGGCCAGCAGTCGATGGGCTACGGGCGGATCGAGGCCCTCTTCGCCGGGGGGACCCTCGAGGCGCCGGCCGGCACGCTGACCCTGCCGCCCCATCCCGCCTCGGCGGCCGGGCCCGATCTCCGCCAGCTGGTGCTCGGGTCGGAGGGTCGCCTGGGGATCGTCACGGATGCCGTGCTGCGCGTCCGGCCGCTCCCCGCGGCGGAGGTCTTCCCGACCTTCTTCGCCCCGGACTGGCCACGCGCCCTCGAGCTGACCCGGGCGATCGGGCAGGCCGGGCTGCCGCTCACGATGGTCCGGACCTCCACGCCCGCCGAGACCTGGACCAACCTCGCCCTGGCCGGCCACGAACGGGTCCTGGGCGCGCTGCGGGCCTGGCTGCGCGCCCGCGGCGCGGGGCCGGGACGGTGCATGGTCCTGGTGGGGATCGCGGGGCGACCGACGGTCGTCGCCGCGGCGGCCCGGGAGCTGCGGGGCCTCGCCGGCTCGTTCGGGGCGATCGCCGCGCCGGCCCTGTTCGGCCGGCAGTGGCAGAGGGGTCGCTTCCGGACGCCGTACCTGCGCAATGCCCTGTGGGACGCGGGTTACGCGATCGACACGCTGGAGACCGCCCTGCCCTGGGCGGGGGTGGACCCGCTCGCGCGGCAGCTCGCGCCGGCCCTCCGCCGCGGCCTGCGCGATGACGGCGAGGCGGTCCATGCGTTCACCCACCTCTCGCACGTGTACCCCACGGGCAGCAGCCTGTACACGACCTACGCGTGGCGGCTCGCGCCGGACCCGGACGAGACGCTCGCCCGCTGGCGGCGCCTCAAGGGGATCGCCAGCGAGGCGATCGTCGCCCATGGCGGGACGATCAGCCACCAGCACGGGGTCGGCTCCGACCACGCGCCGTACCTCGAGGCGGAGAAGGGCCGGCTGGGCATGGCCGTCCTGCGCGAGGTGGCTCGCCGGATGGACCCGGACGGTCGGATGCACCCCGGCGTGCTCCTCCCCGGGGAGCGCGAGGCGTGAGCAGCGTCGTCGCCGCCGACGCCGGGAATGGCGCCTTCACCGTCGGCTGGCGGGAGCGAGCCTGGGACCGCCTCGTGGCCGGCCCCTGGGACCTCCTGGTCGTCGGCGGCGGGATCACCGGGGCGGGGATCGCCCGCCGGGCGGCCCGCGCGGGGCTGCGCGTCGCGCTCGTGGAGCGCGGCGACCTGGGCAGCGGGACGAGCAGCCGCTCTTCGAAGCTGGTCCACGGCGGGCTGCGCTACCTCGCCCACGGCCAGGTGGGGGTGGTCCAGAACTCCGTGCGGGGACGCGAGGCGCTCCTGCGCGCCGCGCCGGGGCTGGTCTCCGAGCTCGGATTCCTGATCCCGACCTTCCGGGGCGCCTCGCCGGGCCGCTGGACGATGGCGGCCGGCCTGGCGGCCTATGACCTCCTCGCCGGCCGGCGGACCCATCGCCACCTGGGCCGGGCCGAGCTGGAGCTCCTCGCGCCGCGGCTGCGGACCGAGGGCCTGCGGGGCGGGTTCCGCTACGGCGACGCCTGGACCGACGATGCCCGCCTCGTGCTGCGCGTGGTCGGTGACGCGGCCCGGGCCGGGGCGACGGCCTGCTCGTATGCCAGCGCCCAGGAGGTGCTTCGGGGAGCCGACGGGCAGGTGGCCGGGGTGCGCCTGCGCGACGTTGGCCCGGACGCTTCCGGGCGCGAGGCCGCCGTGCTGGCCACCGTCGTCGTGAACGCGACCGGCGCATCCGCGGACCTGCTCCGGGCCGGGGTCGGTGGCCGCCCCCGGATCCGGCCCCTGCGCGGATCGCACCTGGTCTTCCCGGCCTGGCGCTTCCCGGTGGCCCAGGCCGTGAGCGTCGGGCACCCGGCGGACGGGCGGCCCGTCTTCGCCTACCCGTGGGAGGGGGTGACCCTGGTCGGGACCACCGACGTGGACGAGCCCGGCGACCTGGCGGCGGAGCCCGCGATCTCGGCCGGCGAGGTTGCCTACCTCGAGGCCTGGTGCGCGTTCGCGTTCCCCTCGCTGGACCTGCGGGCGTCGGACGCGGTCGCTTCCTATGCCGGGGTTCGGCCGGTGATCGGCTCGGGCAGGCCCGACCCGTCCGCGGAGTCGCGGGAGCACGTGGAATGGGCGGAGCAGGGCCTGTTGACCGTCACCGGCGGCAAGCTCACCACGTTCGACACGATCGCTCGGGACGCGCTCCACGGCCTCGAGGATCGCCTCGCCGGCAGGTCCGGGGCCGGTGCTCTGGACGACCCCGGATTGCCCCCGCTGGACCAGGCGGCGGCCGGCGACGCCCCGGCGGCCGACCGGGCCGAGGCGGCCGGGCTCGCGAGCCTCGATCCCGATGCCTTGGGCCGCATCGTCGGGCGGTACGGCACGGCAGCTGGCGCGCTCCTCGCGGCAGCCGAGCCGGGCGAGCTGGAGATGATCCCGGGGACCCGGGATCCGTGGGCCGCGTTGCGCTGGGCGGCCCGGGCCGAGGGCGTCGTGCACCTCGAGGACCTGCTCCTGCGCCGGGTCCGGCTGGGCCTGCTCCTTCCCGGGCGGCGGGGCCGCCCACCTCGACCGGATCGGGGCGATCGTCCGGCCGGAGCTGGGCTGGGACGAGACTCGCTGGGCAGGCGAGGTGAGCGCGTACCGGGCCCTCTGGTCAGCGGCCTACGCGCCGCCCGGCCGCCCGGTCGGGATGATTCGCCCATGAGCGCCGACAATCTCCTCGCCATCGACGTCGGCACGCAGAGCGTCCGGGCGATGGTCTTCGATCCGCGCGGTGAGCTCGTCGGACGCTCGAAGGTCCCGATCGAGCCGTACGTCAGCCCGCGGCCCGGCTGGGCCGAGAACGACCCCGAGCTCTACTGGGGCGCCGTCGGCGAGGCCTGCCGGGCGCTGCGGGCCGACCCGGCCGTCGCGCCCGGGTCGATCGCGGGGCTCGCGCTCACGACGCAACGGAGCACGGTCGTGGCCCTCGACAGCGACGGGCGCCCGCTGCGCCCGGCCATCGTGTGGCTCGACCAGCGCCGAACCGAGGGAATCCCGGCCCTGGGCGGGCCGACCGGGCTGGCGTTCCGGGCCCTCGGCGTGTCCGCCACGGTGGCCGCCTTCCAGGCCGATGCCGAGGCCAACTGGCTCAAGGCGAACGAGCCGGCGACCTGGGCGCGGACGGCGCGATTCCTGTTCCTCTCCGGGTTCCTGGCCCACCGTCTCGTCGGTCGCTACGTGGACGCGGACGCCGCGCAGGTCGGCTACGTGCCGTTCGACTACAAGCGGCGGCGCTGGGCCGCCCGGAGCGACTGGAAGTGGCGCGCGGTCGCGATCGAGCCGGACATGCTCCCGGAGCTCGTCGTGTCCGGGCAGCCCCTGGGCGAGCTGACCGACGCTGCCGCCGCGCATCTCGGCCTCCCGGCCGGGCTGCCCGTGATCGCGGCCGGCGCGGACAAGGCCTGCGAGGTCCTGGGCTCGGGCGCCCTCGACCCGTCGATCGGGGCGCTCAGCTTCGGAACGACGGCCACGATCAACACGACCCACCGCCGCTACGTCGAGCCGATCCCGCTCGTGCCACCGTACCCGGCAGCGCTCCCCGGGGCCTACTCGCTGGAGATCCAGGTCTATCGCGGCTTCTGGCTGGTCGAGTGGTTCCGGCGCGAGTTCGGGGCCGCCGAAGAGGCCGCGGCGCTCGCCCGGGGGATCGACCCGGTGGACGTCCTCGACGAGCTCCTGGGGACGACCCCGCCCGGGGCGATGGGCCTCGTCTTCCAGCCGACGCTCTCGCCCGGGGTGCGAATCCCGGGTCCCGAGGCGAAGGGTGCCGCGATCGGGCTGGGCGACGTGCACACCCGCGGGCACCTCTACCGGTCCGTCGTCGAAGGGCTCGCCTACGCGCTGCGCGAGGGTGCCGAGCGGACAGAGGCGCGCACGAAGGTGCCGATCACGACGCTCCGCGCCTCGGGCGGCGGTGCCCGCTCGGATCGGGTGGTGCAGATCGCGGCCGACGTCTTCGGCCTGCCGGTGGGCCGGCCGCACACGACCGAGACGTCCGGGCTGGGCGCCGCGATCGACGCGGCCGTCGGCCTGGGCATCCATCCGAGCTTCGAGGTCGCGGTCGCCGAGATGACCCGCGTCGCCGAGACGCGCGACCCGGACGCGGCGGCCCGCGAGCGCTACGACGCGCTCTACCGGCGGGTCTACCTCCCGCTGTACGAGCGGCTCAGGCCGCTCTACGAGGCGATCCGGGAGATCACGGGCTACCCGGGCTGAGGGCGGCCTCGGGTGGCCCGGCCCCGGGTCAGCCGCCGGAGACGACCTTCCGGATCGCGGCGGCCAGCTCGTCCGACGCCACGACGGCCTCGAACGAGGCGGCGATCTTCCCGGAGGCGTCGATCACGAAGATCCACGGCTCGGTCGGGATCCCGTAGCTGTTGGTCGCCGCGACCGGCACGAAGCTGCCGTTCTGCAGGACCGGCTGCAGGCGCCCGTTCGCATAGGTCAGCTCGTAGGGCTCCACGTTGATGACCAGGATGGGGTTCTGGGCGACGACCTGCTTGATCCGGTCGAGGGTCGGGCCGCACTCGGCGCTCTTGCAGAACGCGGGCGTCGCGAAGGCCAGCACGAACGGGGTCTTGCGGGCCAGCGCCTGGTCCACGGAGACCTGGTAGAAGGCCGGATTCGGGTTGGGGTCCGAGGAGATCCTGCGGACGTCGCCGCCGACGTCGGAGAGGACCGGCGTCTTCACCGAAGGGGCCGGGTCGCCGAGCGCGGGAGTCGTCCCCCTGTCCGCGACGTCGAACTGGAGCCTGGCGGTGGCCTGCTTCCCGTTCGCGTCGGTCATCGTCGCCGCCGCGCCCCAGGTGCCCGCCCGCCCAAGGGTCACGTTCGCGATGTAGAAGCCGCGCTGGCCCTCGATACCCCAGGCGAAGAGCGACTCCACCGTCTGGGTCGGCGTGGCGGCATCGGCGCACAGGTCGTAGAAGGCGACCGAGAGATGCACGTCCGGCCCGCCGAGCGGTCGATTCTGGTCGTCGATGAGGGCGAAGATCAGGCGGCTCGCCCCGGCCACCCGCTGGCTGCTGGCCAGGACGGGGATGACGCCGCTGGTGGTGACCTGCCCGGGCTTCGGCCAGCCGGGCAGGTTCGAGGTGTCGCACGCGGCCGCGTCGGATCCCGCGGGCGCGACCGATGAGGCAGCCGAGGAGGGGGGTCCCACCGATCCACCGGAACAGGCGCTCGCGACCACGGCGAAGGCCACCAGCAGGGTCGCGAACGCGGGGCGGGATCGACCGAACTGGCCGGCAGCTGGCTTCATGCCCGCAGCGTACGACGAAGCGCCGGATGGAGCGCCGGCCCAGGCCTGGGCTCGCGCGCGCGCAGGCGCGGTACAATCCGCGGGCTCCATCCCTGAAACAGCATTGCGCCCGCCCCATCGTCCCCGGCGCGGCGGCTCGCGGAGGTTCGGTGACCCGGTTCCAGAAGCTCGTCGCGGTGACCCTGGCGGCGACGCTCGCCCTCGTGATCGTCGGCGTCGTCGTGCGGGCCACGGGCAGCGGCCTGGGATGCCCCGACTGGCCCTTCTGCTACGGCAAGGTCATCCCGCCGCTCGGCGACTTCAAGGCGTGGGCCGAGTGGATCCACCGCCTGATCGCCGCGACGATCGGGCTCCTGGTGCTCGGGATCGCGCTGCTGGCGGTCCGGGATCACCGCGACCGCCGCTCGCTGGTCCTGGGCTCGATCGGCGCCGGCCTCCTGGTCCTCTACCAGGCCTGGCTCGGCCGGGAGACCGTCCGCCTGGGCAACAGCGGCCCATCGGTCACGGCGCACCTGGCGGCGGCGATGGCGGTCGTGGCCGTCCTGGCCTTCCTGCTCGTGCGGGCCTCCTACCCGGCCCGGATCACCGGACGGGGCGCCGGCCAGCGCTTCACGCTCCTCGCGGCCTTCTCGACGGTGGCGGTCGGAGCGCTCCTCCTGTTCGGCAGCAACGTGACCGCGGTGGACGCCGCCCTGATCTTCCCGGACTGGCCGCTGATGGGCGGCACGCTGGTCCCGCCCTTCGGCGACATGACCGGGACGGCCCAGGCGATGGCGGTTGCCAACGCCCTCCACCGCTACGTGGGAGTCGTGGTCGGCCTGGTCCTGGTGGCGACCTGGGTCGCAGCCTGGCGGGCGCGGCGGTCCAGCTGGCCGGTCTTCCGCCTGGTCACCTTCGTGGCCGTCCTCTACCCGTTCCAGGCGGTGATCGGCGCCCTCCAGATCTGGACCCAGAAAGCGCCCTGGACCCAGACCCTCCACGTCGCCCTGGCCGCGTTCGTGTGGACGGCGATGGTCGGCGCCGTGTTCATCAGCTACTACCGCGGCAGGACGGCCGCCCCGGTGCCCCTCGCAGACGCCGGCGGCGTCCGCCCCGAGGGCGGGATCGCCCGGTCGCGACCAGCGGACACGGGCGCCTCGACCGGCGTCCCGAGCGACGCCGCCCCGGCAGGCTCCGGGAGCGCGATGGGCGCCGCGGCCCCCCGACCGCTCGCCGCGACGGTCCGCGCCTACGTCGCGCTGACCAAGCCGCGCATCATCGAGCTCCTGCTGGTCACCACCGTCCCGGCGATGGTCCTCGCGACCCGCGGCCTGCCCGGCATCAACTGGGCGAGCTGGGGCGTGATCGTCTTCTGGACGATGGTCGGCGGGACCCTGGCGGCCGGGTCGGCGAACGCGATCAACCAGTACCTCGACCGCGACATCGACCTGCTGATGACCCGCACGCGCCGCCGGCCGCTGCCGGCCCACGCGGTCGATCCGGAATCCGCCCTCGTGTTCGGGATCGTCCTGGGCGTCATCTCGGTCTCGATGATCGCGTTCTTCGTGAACCTGCCGGCCGCGTTCCTGACGCTCCTGGCGATCGGCTTCTACGTCCTCGTCTACACGATGCTCCTGAAGCGGACGACCACCCAGAACATCGTGATCGGCGGGGCCGCCGGGGCGCTCCCGCCGGTGATCGGCTGGACGGCCGTCACGGGCCACGTCGAGCTGCCGGCGCTGCTCCTGTTCGCCCTCGTCTTCTACTGGACGCCGCCCCACTTCTGGGCGCTCTCGCTGCGCATCGCCAAGGACTACGCGGCCGCCGGGGTCCCGATGCTCCCCGTCGTCCGGGGCTCGGCGGAGACGACGCGCCAGATCTTCCTGTACACCGTGCTGCTCGTCGCGATCAGCCTGATCTTCTTCGCGGTCGCCCGGATGGGCCTCATCTACCTGGTCGCAGCGGTCGTCCTTGGCGCGGTCTTCCTGTGGCTGGCGGCCCGCCTGGCTCGCACGGTCACCGTGGAGGGGACGACGAGGGGGGCGATCCGCCTCTACAGGTACTCGATCAGCTACCTGACCCTGCTCTTCCTCGCGGTCGCCGTGGACGCCCTCGTCGGCATCCGGCTCGCCTGAGCGCCCGGTGAGCCCGCTCCATCGCGACGGCGCCGGCGCGCCCGCCGTGGCGCCCACCTGGGAGTCCCTGGCGGATCGACTCATTCGCGAGGCCCAGGAGCGCGGTGAGCTCGAGGCCGGGGCCTGGGCGGGCCGGCGGCTCCCGGCCCAGGACGGCGCCTACGAGGACCCGGCCGCGGCCGCGAACGCGATCCTCCGGACGGCTGGCGTCGCGCCGGGCTGGATCTCGATCGACCGCGAGGTGCGCCGCCTCGCCGACGAGCGGGCGCGGCTGCTCGAGGTGGCGGGTCGAGCCGGCCTCCTCGGCTGTTCCGCCCTGCGCCGCCGGTTCGAGGGCGTCGTGGCTGACCTCGACCGGGCGCTCTTCAGGCTCGAGATCGAGGCGCCGACGCCCGCCCAGCAGCGTCCCCGGATCGATCCGGCCGCCGATCTCGCCGCGTTCGACCGGGCCGCGACGGCCGCCCGCGTCCCGTCCCACGCCGGGGGCTCGACCGGCTGACCCGGGTGGTGGCGAGAGTGCACGGCGGCGGCGTTCGCGTGGCAGACTCCGCCCATGGAGCTCACCTTCCTCGGCGCCGCCACCACGGTGACCGGCAGCCAGTTCCTCCTCGAGACGGCCCAGGCGCGCATCCTCGTGGATTGCGGCATGTTCCAGGGAGGTCCCAGCGAGACGATCCGCAACCGGGTCCCGCTGGGCTATGACCCGAAGGTCCTCGACGCGATCCTGCTGACCCACGCCCACCTCGACCACTGCGGGCTGATCCCGCACGTCGTCAAGGAGGGATTCCGGGGACCGATCCGGGCGACCGCCGGCACGATCGAGCTGGCCCGTCTGGTCCTGCTCGACTCCGGGCGGCTCCAGGAGGAGTTCTCGAAGCGGGAGGACAGGTGGGACCGCCGCCACCCGGAGCGTGCGGCCACCGAGGAGGCCCGCGACCAGCGCACGTTCGAGGCGGCGGTCGCCCTCGCCGAGGCCGGCGAGGAAGGCGTGGAGCCGACCGGGCCGGCGGCAGCGCTCGCCCACGGCACCCACGAGATCGTCGACGACGCGCCGCCGGTCGCCCGTTCGTCCGCTCCGCCACCGGCGGTGCCTTCCGCGACCCCATCGACGGCTGCCCACGCGGCCGTGGCCACGCCGAACGCCCACCTCCCGACGACCGCCGGGCCGGCCGGCGCCGCGGGACGGTCGGACCACGAGGCCGTGCTTCGCGGCGCGGGCCCGGACCTGCACGCGGACCTCGACGAGCCGCTCTACACCGAGCAGGACGCGATCGACGCGCTGCCGCGCTTCCGGCCGGTCCGCTACGGGGTGGAGGAGGAGGTCGCGGCCGGCATCCACGCGACCTACCTCGACGCCGGCCACATCCTGGGCAGCGCGATCATCCGCCTTCGGGTCGTCGACCGACCCGGGGACCCCGAGCGGGTCATCGTCTTCTCCGGCGACCTCGGGCCGTCCGACACGCCGATCATGCGCGACCCGACCCCGGTCGAGTCGGCCGATTTCGTGCTCTGCGAATCCACCTACGGCGGCCGGGAGCACGAGCCCGAGGCCGAGGCCGTACGCATCCTGGCCGAGACCGTCCGCCTCGTCGCCGAGCACGACGGCGTGCTCCTGATCCCGGCCTTCGCGATCGGCCGGACCCAGGAGCTGGTCTGGCAGCTGGATCGGCTCGTCTCCGCGGGCGAGATCCCGACGCTCCCGCTGTACCTCGATTCGCCGATGGCGACGAGGGCCACCGAGGTCTATCGCCGCCACCCCGACTACTACGACGAGGCCACGCGCGACCTGCTCATGAAGGGCGACACGCCCCTCGACTTCCCGGGCCAGCACATCGTCCGGGACATGGACGACTCGCGGGCGATCGCCTACGCCCCGCGGCCGTACATGATCGTGGCGGCGAACGGGATGCTCACCGGTGGCCGGGTGGTCGGGCACCTGCGCAACCTGATCGACGACCCGCACGCCACGATCCTCTTCGTCGGGTACCAGGGCGAGGGCACGATGGGCCGGCACCTGCAGGACGGCGCGAAGACGGTTCGCCTCGACGGCCAGGTTCGCGACGTTCGCTGCCGGATCGTCTCGATCTCGGGCTTCTCCGCCCATGCCGACGAGCCCGAGCTGCTCACGTGGCTTGGCCGCTTCGCAGGCGGGAAGCGGCCGGGCGACCCGGGGTTCCCGAAGCGCGTCTTCCTGGTCCACGGCGATCCCGAGCCGCAGGCGGAGCTGGCTCCGAAGGTGCGGGCCCTCGGGTTCGAGGTCCACGTCCCCCGCTGGCACGAGTCGGTCGTCCTGGACTGACGCCGCCGCTCCGCTGCCCCGGGGGATCGCTGCCGCGTTCGGAGCCCGCTGAAGGGAGGCCCGTCGACGCCGGTCGGACAGGCCGGCCGGCCACCGGACCGAGCGTTCCGGGCGCCGCGGACGCGTCGTCGGATCGGATACGCCATCGGCTCGGCGTCGGCTGATCGAGCGGCGACGACGGCCCACGACCGGCAGAGTCGGACGGCGCGAATCGGCAGCCCGATGCCCTTGACTTGGGATCGTCGATAATCGATGATGGCCAAGGCGGGTCACCGATGTGACCCCAGCGTCCTGGATCGTCCTGGCGGGCCACGGGGGTGGCCCCAGCGTCCCTGATCGCTGAGGTGCGCGTGACACCGCTCTATCTCGACGCCCCGCCGCTCGCCCGTCGTCGCGGCGATGCAGGGTGTCCCCAGGACGCGCCATGTCGACGGTGACGGACGCGCTCGTCCTCGGGCTCTTCGGGGCGGCCCCGCTCGTGCTCGCCGCGGTCGGCTTCACGCTGATCTACTACCTCAATGGGTTCATCAACGTGGCGTACGCCGAGAACGTCACGATGGGTGCCTACCTCGCGGTCATCTTCAACGTCAACCTGGGCTGGGACTTCTACCTCACGATCGTCCCATCGGCCATCATCTCGGGCCTGCTCAGCGTGGCGACGTTCGTGCTGGTATTCCGCCCGGCGATGCGGCGGGGTGTCGGGCCCACCGAGATGATCATCCTCTCGGTCGGGATGTCCTTCCTGATCCGGTACGCGGCCCGCCTGGCCTTCGGCATCAAGCTCTACCTCTTCGACACCGGCACGCCCACCTTCTTCAACCTGTTCGGCATCGGGATCACCAGCTACCAGCTGACCGCGCTCGCCCTCGCCGCGGTCACCGTCGTCGGGCTCTACCTGTTCATCTTCCGGACTGGCTACGGCGAGCAGATGCGAGCCCTGGCGGGGAACCGCGACCTCGCCAAGGTCAGCGGGATCAACCCGAACCGTGTCTCGTTGCTCATCTGGTTCCTCGCGGGCATGGCCGGGGGACTGGCCGGCATCTTCTACGGCGTCTTCTCGTTCGTGAACTCGGACATCGGCTGGAGCCTGATCCTGATCATCATCATGATCAGCATCCTCGGCCGGGTCGGGAGCGTGCGCGGCGCTCTCGTGGTGGGCGTCGGAGCAGGCATCGTCGTCGCCTTCACGACCCAGGTCACCCAGTCCCTCTACGCCCAGATCGTCCTGCTCGTGCTCTTCATCCTCGTGCTGAAGGTCACGAGAACCTCCGCGGCGATGCGAGGCTGACGAGATGTCCTACCTGATCTTCATCCTCTCGTCGATGGTCGTCCTCGTTGCCCTGGCGACCTTGCTGCACCTTCAGTTCGGCCTGACCGGGATCGTCAACTTCGGGGTGGCGGGCTTCTGGGGCGTGGGGCTGTACGCCTTCGGCATCCTCATGGTCAGGCTCAACATGCCGTTCTTCCCCGCCCTCGTCCTGGCGACCCTGCTGGTGGGAGTGCTCGGCTTCGTCGTCGGCTGGATCGTCCTTGACCTCGACGACCAGGCCGTGCTCGTCGCGACGCTCTCCTTCGCGTCGATCGGCTTCTACCTGGTCACCACCGAGAAGTGGTTGACGAAGGGCAGCGTCGGGTTCGGGACGATCCCGTTCCCGTTCGACTTCGGCACGTCGACCGAGCTGGTCTTCCTCGTGCTCCTGGCGATCCCGACGGCCCTGCTCCTGCTCTACGCCCGGCGGATCCGGAGCCAGCCGTACGGGCGGATGCTCGTCGGGATCCGCGACAACGAGGGCCTGGCCAGGAGCCTGGGCAAGCCCACCTTCCGCCGGAAGCTCGTGCTGTTCACGCTCACGTCCGCCCTGATGGGCTTCTTCGGCGCGATGAGCGCGTCCTTCCACCACTTCCTGCTCCCCAGCATGCTGGGCCCGACGATCACCTTCGCGACCTGGATCGCCCTCATCCTGGGCGGGAAGCGGCACTGGGCGGGCGGCCTGGTGGGCGCCGTGCTGATCACGGTGATCTTCGACGTCCTGATCGAGACCTACGTCCCGCTGCCCCCCGACCTCGTCGCGATGATCCCCAACCTCAAGTACCTGCTCTACGGCCTGCTCCTGGTGCTCGTGATCATGTTCCGGCCGGAGGGAATCCTGGGCCACCAGGCGGCGCGTGCGCCACGGCACGAGGCTCCCAATGTCTAGCCCGGTCGCTGCCGTGAGCGGGCCGGGGGCTGCCGGGGCGCGGCCCGTGCCGACATCGCAACTCCGGATCCAGAACGTCACGAAGGGCTTCGGCGGCCGAACGGTCGTCAACGTCGGCGAGCTGGCCCTCGGGATGCACGGCATCGAGGGGCTGATCGGCCCCAACGGCGCCGGCAAGACGACCCTCATGAACCTCATCACCCAGAAGCTGAAGCTGGGCGGCGGGCGCGTCCTCTTCTCCTCGAACGGGGCCGGCCAGGTCGACCTCACCGGCATGCCCGTCGATCGCGTCGCGCGTCTCGGGATCGTCAAGACCAACCAGGTCATCCGGGACTTCGACGGCCTCACGATCCGCGACTCGCTGCTGCTCTCCCTGGCCACCCCCCCGTACGAGCGCTTCTACCGGGTCATGGGGGAGCGCGATCTTCGCCGGGAGACCGCGGCGGAGATCGACCGCTACCTCGACTACTTCCGCTTCGACGATCCCGACGGCCACGCCCTGTCCGCCGGCGAGAAGAAGCTCCTCGACATCATCCGGTGCCTGCTGGTCAAGCCGCGGATCCTGCTCATGGACGAGCCGACGGCCGGCCTGCCGGGGGACCAGACCCGGCGGGTGATGGACCTGATGAGGACCAAGGTGGCCGAGGAGGGTCTCGCCATCGTCATCGTCGAGCACGACCTGGGCCTCATCTGGGAGGTCTGCGAGTTCGTCCACTTCATGGCCGACGGCGAGATCCTCGTCCAGGGGACGCCCGCGGAGATCCGCCAGAGTCGCATCGTGGCCGACAAGTACCTGGGGACCGGTGATGCCTGAGGAGACGATGGTCGGGCCGGAGGCGACCCCGATGCTGGAGGCCCGCGGGCTGACCAGCGGCTACGGGGGGGTCACCGTCCTGCGCGGTCTCGACTTCGCGGTGGGCCACGAGATCTTCGCGATCCTGGGGGCCAACGGCGCCGGCAAGTCGACCCTGATGAAGACGATCGCCAAGATCCTGCCGCTCACGGCCGGCACGATGTCGTTCCGGGGCGAGGACGTCTCGGCGATGGCGCCCTACCACGTGGCCCAGCGAGGCCTCGCCTACGTGCCGCAGGTGGAGAACATCTTCCCTGACCTGACCGTCGAGGAGAACCTCGCGGTCGGCAGCCGCCTCGGGACACGCCCGCGCCGCGAGCGGATGGAGGAGGTCTTCGAGCTCTTTCCCGACGTGGCAGCCCGGCTCCGGCAGAAGGCGGGGACGTTGAGCGGCGGCGAGGCCCAGATGGTCGCGGTGGGCCGCGCCCTCATGCAGGAGCCGGCCATGCTGCTCCTCGACGAGCCGACCGCCGGCCTCGCACCCAGGTACGTCGATGGCCTCTTCGGGAAGATCCGGGAGATCCACGAGAAGCACGACGTCTCCATCGTCCTCGCCGAGCAGAACGCGGCCAAGACCCTCGCGGTCGCCGACCGGGTGATGCTCCTGAGCCTGGGTTCGATCTTCCGCATCGACGACACGGCAAACATCGACAGCGAAGCACTGAAGGGGGGCTACCAGATCTAGCGAAATCGGTTGGGAGCACGATCAATCGCTTGGAGGAGTACCCGATGGTCAACCGGTTCACATCCATCGCGAGAGTGACGGCGATGGCGCTCACCGTGGTCCTGGTGGCGGGTGCCTGCAGCACCGCCGCCTCGCCGAGCCCGGCCCCAACGTCCGCGGCGGGTCAGTCCGCGGCACCGTCCGTCTCGGCCGCCCCCGCCAAGACCGGCGACATCAAGATCGGCCACCTCTCGTACTACACCGGTGACTTCGCCGACGTGGGCCTCTGGTTCGATGCCATCACGCAGTTCACGGTCGACATCATCAACCAGGACCCGCCGCTCGGGCGGAAGATGACGGTCATCAACCAGGACATCGGCACGCTCGGCGAGGGTGCCGTGGCGCGCAAGCTCGTCGAGAACGAGAAGGTCGACGTCCTGCTCAACGTCGCCAACGGCTACCTGGCCTATCGGGACTGGCTGATGGGCTGGATCAAGGCCCACAACTCGCCGGTCCTGCCGACCGTCCACGGCGGCGCCGTTCCGCCCCAGTACGGCGGAGTCCTCGAAGAGCCGATCATGCGCGCCGCGCCCCAGGACACGGGCCAGGCGTCGGCTGCCGTCCTGCAGGCCAAGAACCTCGGCGCCAAGAAGATCGTGATCGTGGCGACCGAGAACTCCGGCAGCCAGCTCCAGAAGGAAGCCGCCAAGAAGGCCGCCGGGAAGCTCGGCATGGAGGTCGCGCTCGTGCTCGACATCGCGAGCACCGCGCCGTCCTACCGCGCCGAGATCAACCGGATCGCGGGCGTTACCCCGGATGCGGTGATCATCGCCAGCCAGGCCCAGGACGGCGGGACGTTCGTCAAGCAGGCCGCCGAGGCCGGGCAGTCCTGGACGATCATCGGCACGACGGAGTGGCTGGGCGAGGCGTTCCCTGCCTCCGCCACGATGGCGGCCATCAACCAGCACAAGGCCGTGCTCATCTCCGGCTTCGCGTACGCCCCGGGCGCCGCCTGGGACTACTACCAGCCGCTCTACAACAAGTACGCGGCCGGCGTCGAAGCCCTCAAGAACCTCCCGGCCGAGAACTCCTACAACATCCAGTTCTACGACATCCTGACGCTCAACGCGCTGGCCATCGAGAAGGCCAAGTCGACCGACGTCGACAAGTGGCTGCCCGCGATGCGCGAGGTCGCGATGGGTCCCGGGACCAAGTGCTCCAACTACCTCGAGTGCGTGAAGCTCGTCAGGGCCGGCACGGACGTCGACTACAGCGGCGTCACCGGGGAGATGGACTACACGGCAACCGGCGTTGTGTCCGGCATCTACGGCATCTCCCACTGGACGAGCCTGACCAGCCTCGAGCAGGTCCTCGTGCTCGACGGCGCGGCGGTCTTCGACCTCGAGAAGTAGGTCCAGCCCACGAGATCGGCGCGGGATCGCCCGCGCCGATCTCCCCGCAGGTGTCCCCTCCAGGCCCGGCCAGCGGCGGCCTCGTCCCGGGATCGTGGCGTTCCCGGGCGCGGCTGTCGCTGGCCACTCCATCTCCCACGCCGGGCGGGGACCCGGCTCGGCCCCGCGGGCGCGACTCGGGGTCCCTCGGCTACGATCGGCCCTCAATCCAGGAGGAGCCCCTTGACCGATCGTCGCCCCATCGACAGTCCCCCGATCACCCCCGAGGAGATCGCCGCGATCCGCGCCCCGTTCCGGCAGGCCCGGCTCTTGCCGGGCCGGGCGTACCACGACGTGGCGGTCCACGAGTGGGAGGTGGAGCACGTCTTCCTGCGCGACTGGATCGCCGTCGGACGAGCCGAGGACGTGCCCGAGCCGGGCAGCTTCATGCTCCGCGAGATCCTCGACGAGAGCGTGCTGATCGTGCGCGGTCGCGACGGGCTGATCCGGGCCTTCTACAACGTCTGCCGCCACCGCGGCACCGCCGTCGAGGAGCGCGCGTGCGGCAAGGCCGTGCGCTTCCAGTGCCCGTACCACGCCTGGATCTACGACCTCGACGGCCGGCTCGTCCGGGCGAAGCACACCGAGGACCTCGAGGACTTCACGTTCGCGACGTCCGGCCTGGAGCCGATCCGCTGCGAGACCTGGGGCGGGTTCCTCTTCCTGTGCTTCGCGGACGAGGCGACGACGCCCGACCTGCGCAGGTACATGGGCGATTGGTTCGACCATCACGCCGGCTTCGGGCGCGACCTTTCGACCCTGCGCCGGGCGGCCCGCCTGACGTACGACGTCCGGGCCAACTGGAAGATCGTGGCCGAGAACTACAGCGAGTGCTACCACTGCCCGCCGGTCCACCCGCTGCTCAACAGGCTGACGCCGTACGACCTCGGCGAGGACTTCCTGGCCGTCGGCCCGTGGAAGGGCGGCTGGATGGTGTTCGCCGACGGCTGCGAGACGATGTCGATCGACGGACTCCGCCACGACCGCCCGCTCCTCTGGGCGCGGGACGAGGCGGAGGCCCGCCGGATCTACTACTACATCCTGTGGCCGAACCTGATCGTGAGCGTCCACCCCGACTACGTCCTGACCCACCAGGCGTGGCCCGCCGGGCCGGACCGGACCGTCGTGCACTGCGACCTGTACGTCGAGGCGAGGGATGTCGGGACGGCCGACGTCAGCGGGGCCGTCGAGTTCTGGGACATCACGAACCGCGAGGACTACCACGTGGTCGAGATGCAGCAGCAGGGCACCCGCTCGAGGAGCTGGACCGCCGGCCGCTACTCCAACCAGGAGGCGTCCGTCCACGCCTTCGACCTCATGGTCGCCGACCGCTACGCGCTGGACGGCCGGCGCACCGATCGGGGCTGGCGGACCGAGGTGGAGGGGGCCGAGGAGAAGCGCCTTCGCGCTCGCGCCCGGGGCGCCGCGCCCGCGACAGCATCGATCGCCCTGCCGCCGCAGCCGGTCGACGGCGAGCCCTGATCGGGCGACCGGGGCGGCTCGAACCTTCGGCCATCGCTGACGCCGCCGTGGGGGCCGCATCCCGGCTCGGCGCGGCTCGGCGCGGCTCGGCGCGGCCCGACGCGGACCCGTCCGCATCTGTACGCTCCGCAGGTGCCGGTCCTGGTCCTCAAGCTCGTGCTCACCCCGCTCCTCATCGGGGCGGCCAGCCTCGCCGCCCGTCGCTGGGGGCCCTCGATCGGGGGGCTGATCGTGGCCCTCCCGCTCACGACCGGGCCGGTCATGCTGTTCGTGGCGCTGGCGGACGGGCCGGCCTTCGCTTCGACGGCCACGGTCGGCACCCTGGTCGGGCTCCTCGCGATCGCCGGCTACAGCGTCGTCTACTGCGCCGCGCTCCGCCGCGCCCGTCCGATCCCGGCCATCGCGATCGGCGCCGTCGCGTATGCGGGCGGCGCGATCCTGCTCCAGCCCCTGGCCGACCTGCCCGGCCCGATCGTCGCGGTGCTGACCGGCGTGGGCCTGACAACCGCCCTGCGCCTGCTTCCCCGGGGCGGCCCGCGGGGCGCTCGCCGCGCGCCGCCCGCCTGGGACCTGCCCGGCCGGCTCGTGCTGGGCACGACCCTCGTCGTGGCGATCTCGACGATCGCGCCGCTCCTCGGGCCCCATACCAGCGGCGTCGTGGCCACGTTCCCGCTCTACGTGTCGATCCTCTCGGTCTTCACGCACGCCACGGAAGGGCCGGCCGCAGCCGTGAGCGTCCAGCGCGGCCTGCTCGTGGGCCTGTTCGGGACCACCGCCTTCGCCCTGATCCTCCATCTCGGGCTCGTGGGGCTGGGGATCGGGCCCGTCTTCCTCGTCGCGATCGCGTCGACGGTCGCGATCCAGGCCGTGGCCCTCCAGTTCCTGCGCAGGACCACGGCGCCGACCACCCTGGAGCCGGAGATGGTCTGAGGAACGGTCCGACTCGGTCGGCAGGGCCGATGCCACCCGCGGGATGGGATCGTCAGGAGGCGGCCGTCACCGGTGGGCCGCCCGCCGGGCCGCGAATCGGTCGTCGGTTCCGGACCAGCCGGAGTCGAAGGATCGGCCCGCCTCGTCGAGGTCCAGGACCAGCGGGGCGTGGTCGGAGGGAACCGGCTTGCCCTTGCGCGCCTCCCGGTCGATCTCGATCTCGACGATCCGGCCGGCGACGGGTGCCGTGACCAGGAGGTGGTCGATCCGCATGCCCTCGTTGCGCTGGAAGTTGCCGGCGCGGTAGTCCCACCACGTGAAGCGGGCGAGCGACGGGTTGCGCTCGCGCCAGGCGTCGAGGAGGCCCCAGTCGAGGAGCGTCCGGAACGCCGCTCGCTCCGGCTCGGAGACGTGCGTGCCACCATGGGCGGCCGCCGGGTCCCAGACATCCAGGTCGGACGGCGCGACGTTCAGGTCGCCGCCCACGACCAGTGGCGCGGCGGGGTCCGCGGCCTCGTCCAGCCAGCGCCGCAGCCGCCCGAACCAGGCCAGCTTGCCGGTGTAGAACGGCGACCCGACAACCCGTCCGTTCGGGGCGTACAGGGAGACGAAGCGCACCCCGGAGCAGGTCGCGGCGACCATCCGGGCCTCGCTGAACGGGTCGAAGTCGTCGTCCGCCAGGGCGACCACGGCGCCCGGTCCGGTGTTCCGGACCGGCCCGTCACCGAAGTTCGTGACGACGTCCGCCGCCCCGATGCGGGTCGCGATGGCCACCCCGTTCCAGCGGCCCTCGCCGTGGTGAACCAGGTCGTACCCGAGCATCCGGAACGGCAGGACCGGGGCGTCGTCGTCGGTGAGCTTCGTCTCCTGGAGCAGGAGCACGTCGGGCTGGGCGCGTTCCAGCCACCATTCCACCTTCTCCAGGCGGGCCTTGAGCGAGTTGACGTTCCAGGTCGCGATGCGCATCGACCGTCCGGCTCCCATCAGAGCCGCCGGCCGCGCTGGCGGGCGATGTCGAAGGTGGCGGTCTCGGCGATGGCCATGACCGCCATCGTCCCGGCCTGGACCGGGTCGGAGACGACGAGGTCCACGTGGTCGGTGATCGAGCCGACCATGTTCAGGGCGATGATCGGGATGCCCACCGCCCGAAGCTCGTCGGCTGCGCGGCTGATGTCGCCACCCATGATGGAGCCGGCGAGGACCAGGAGGCGCGCCCGGGGCAGGTCGGCCACCGCCCGGACCGCACCCGCGATGTTCTCCTCGCC
Source organism: uncultured Chloroflexia bacterium (assembly GCA_963801445.1). Classification (GTDB taxonomy): domain Bacteria; phylum Chloroflexota; class Limnocylindria; order Limnocylindrales; family CSP1-4; genus CTSoil-043. The sequence continues at coordinate 652,903 of CAWDEW010000009.1, forward strand.
GACGAGGGGGATCGTGTCGACCGAGATCCGCTCTCCCCGCAGGTTGTGCCGATCCGCCTCGCTCACGGCTCCCAGCGCGACCTGGGCGACCTGGGCGCCCCCGCCGACGACGATGATCCGCTTCCCGAAGATGCGCCCGAGCGTCCGGGTTGGGCGGATCTCGTGGATCCCCTGCGCTCCATCGAGGGCGTCGGCGGCCGCCGCCTCCGCGAGCCCCTCCACCTCCACCTCCGTCTCCACCGCCGGTCCACCCTCGGCGTCCGCGAGGCGGCGGACGGTGCTCATCATGCGCACGGTGCCGCCGGCCGCCGCGAGCAGGGCCAGGATCGCCGGCAGCTCCCCGGGCAGGTCGGCATGGACGACGCGCAGGGCGATCGTGGCCGGGAGCGCGGGCGTCCGCTTCGGGCTCATGCCCGGCTCACCGGTCCGCGAGGCCGCGGGCAAGGTCGACCAGCGCCCCCGGCGCCGCCAGGCCGTGCGGGTCGGTGGGATCGTGCTCGTCGAAGGCGACGCCCAGCGCCGCCAGCGCCTCCCTGGTCGCCGCCGCGTCGCTGGTCGTGAGCATCAGCTCGCCGTCGGTGTCCTCGGCCACCCCGACGATGCCGGTGATGTTGACGCCGCGCTCGGCGAGGGCGGTGGCCGCCCGCGCGAGCGAGCCCGGGCGATCGTCGAGCCGGACGGTGAACCAGACGGACATCGGAGCCTCCTGTGCTGCCGGCCCGATGGTACCCGGCCCCGGGCGATCCCGAGCGGATGCCCCGCGCCGGACCCGGTGGCCCGCCGACGCCCATCCGGCGGGTCGTCCTGGAAGATCCCGCGGGCTGACAGTCCGGGCACGGGAGCTGGCGCCTGGCCCGGCACCCATTGCGCGTCGCCTCCGTCGCGCTACGATCCGGGAATGCCCGCCATCCCTGCCCCGACGATCCAGGTGTTCGGCCTCGCCGACTCGCGGCCGACCCAGGCGGCGCTCCGGTTCTTCAAGGAGCGCCGGGTTGCCGTCCACTACGTCGACCTGCGCAGGCGGCCGATCGCCCCAGGGGAGCTGCGCCGCTTCGTCGAGCGCCTCGGCGCAGCCGCCCTGGCCGATACCGGGAGCCGGGCCTGGCTCGACGGCGGGCTGGGATACCTCCGCATGGGCGACGGGGAGCTTGCGGAGCGCCTTCTGGGCGACGTGCGGCTCCTGCGGCTCCCGCTGGTGCGCAGCGGCGGGGCGTTCAGCGCCGGCCCGGCCGAGGCATCCTGGCGGGCCTGGCTCGCGGCCGCGCCGCCCGGCTGACCGGGCGGGGCCGGGTCGCCCGACCGACGGGGCGCTCACGCGCGGACCCGGCCCGCCCCGCCCAATCCGACCGCCCCGCGCCCCGCCGGGCGCACCCAGACTGGAGAGACTTCGATGCCGGACCCGCAGGGACCACCCTCCCGCTCCGACGAGCCTGACCGTCCCGGTCCGCGCGCGCGCGACGGGGAGCCCGTCACGCCGGGTCGTGACCGGCAGCGGGCGGGCCGGCTCACCGTCCGCCGCGAGGCGGTCGACCGCCGCGGCGAGCGCGGCCGAAGACCTGCCGACGAGGGGCTCCTGGAACGCGCCCGCCCGGCCTTCCTCGACTCGGATCCCTGGCGCACGCTCCGGATAACGGCCGAGTTCGTCGAAGGTTTCGACGCCCTGGCGGACATCGGCCCGGCGATCACGGTCTTCGGCTCGGCCCGGGTGGAGGAGGGTGACGCGATCTACGAGCAGGCTCGTGAGCTCGGTCGGCTGCTCGCCGAGGAGGGGTTCACCGTCCTGACCGGCGGCGGGCCCGGGGTCATGGCCGCCGCGAACCGGGGCTGCTATGAGGCCGGCGGATTCTCCGTCGGGTGCAACATCGAGCTGCCCCACGAGCAGTGGCTCAACCCGTGGGTCGACCTCGGCGTGGAGTTCCGCTACTTCTTCGTGCGCAAGACGATGTTCGTGAAGTACGCCGATGGGTTCGTCATCTTCCCCGGCGGCTTCGGCACCCTCGACGAGCTCTTCGAGGCGCTCACCCTGATCCAGACGGGGAAGATCAAGCACTTCCCGGTCTTCATGATCGGGACGCAGCACTGGAGCGGGCTGCTCGGCTGGATCCGGGAGCGCCTGATGGCCGACGGGTTCGTCGCCGAGGCCGACCTCGAGCTGTTCAGGGTCACCGACGACCTGGCCGAGGTCGCCCGCTCGCTCAAGGCGTTCGTGGACTCGAACGGCTCGCCCCACGCGCCCGTGCCGCCGGGCTGATCACGAGGTGAGGACCGGCGGCGGGTGCCGCCAGGTTGGGCACAGGCCGGCGGCAGCGCCGATCAGTAGGCGGCGAAGCTCGAGAACACGAGTCCCGCGTCCGACGTCCACGGCGACAGCGTGAACGAGCCGGCCGTGGAGTAGAGGCGCAGGACGGACGTGCCGAGCGGGACCGCGTTCGGGTCGACGCCGAGATCCTCGTAGACCAGGATGTCGACACGACCATCGGCGTTGAGGTCCGCGGCGGACATCCGGGTCGGGAGCGGCTGGGGGAGCGCCGGTCCGAACCAGGCCCGGACGAAAGCCGTGCCTGTCGCGCGGTTCACCATCAGCCGAAACCCGGTGCCCGAGGGGAGGGCGACGACGATGTCGTCCCGCCCGGTCCGATCGATGTCGGCGACCACGAATGACAGCGTGGCCGTGGGGAGGCCGTCCACCGTCCACAGCCTGGGCGCCGCGAGCGTCCGGGCCGGCGAGGATCCGGCGACGCGCAGCTCGGTGGTCGCGTTGACCGGGACGAGCATCGCGAGGTCGGCCCGGCCATCGCCCGTGAAGTCGCCGGTGGCGAAGCGGGCCGCGCTGAGGTCGTCGGGCAGGGCGAGGCGCGGCGCCCCGACGGGTGCGAAGGCCTTCCCCGTCGAGATCGCGACGTAGAGGGCGGTCGGGGTCGTGGCGCCGGGCTCCAGCCGGATGAGGCCCGCGTCGGCCCGTCCATCCCCGTCGAAGTCCCCGACGACGAGGCGCAGGTCCGCGGATGGGGTCAGGCCGGGGTCGGTCGCGCTGCTCCACCACGTCACGGCGGGTGCGAACCCGCCGCGGGTGGCGATCGCGACCTGCAGCTCGACGGCGTCGCCGTCGTGGACCAGCTGGACCAGGTCCACCCGTCCGTCGCCGGTCACATCACCGGCCGCCTGGCCAATGAGCACGCCGGGAGCCAGGGTGGCGATGGCGGTGCTGGCGCTGGTCGCGGCCGCGGTCGCGTAGGCACCGTCGGTCGTGAGGGTGCGCGTCGTGAGGACTCCGGTTGCCGGGTCCGTGATCGCGAGGATCGCGTCCCCCTTGCCGTCACCGGAGACGTCGTTCGCGCCGGGCGTGACGTAGGAGAGGTTGGAGTAGAACCGGCGCAGGATCGTCTCCGTCGAATCGCCGTAGCGTCTCGCGCAGTTGGACGCGTCTCGCTGGAACAGGTGCCACCCGTCGAGGTGGGCCGTGCACACGCCGGTGCCGGGACGGTAGCCGGTCATGAAGAGGAAGTCGCCCTTGCGCAGGCTGGTCCACCAGGTGGCGGCCACGGCAGCCTTCGTGACCAGCGGGACGGTTCGGGCCGGGTTGTAGAGCTGGTCGCGCGTGGAATCCACGACGTCGAAGCAGCGGCCGATCGCATCCCTGCCACCGCGCCAGTGCATCGTGTAGTACCAGCCGTACTGCTTGACCGTGAGGGCCCCGGCGCGCAGGGCGGCGGGCGGATTCGTGGGTCCCCACTCGGCTGCCATCACCTTCTCGACGTACGTTCGGAAGGAGACGACCTGGGTCCGTCGCGTGGCGACGCGATAGACGCGGATGGTGGTGGGTGGCCGGAGCGTGCTGGCCCACCCCGTGCATGTCGACGCGGCCTGGACGGGAGCTGCGCCGATGGGGACGGCCAGCGCTCCGAGGGCGATCGCCAAGGCGGCGACGGCCCCGAGCAGCCGTTCTTTCATGAGTTGTCGGACCGTACCAGCCGGGGCGGCTCGCCGTCAAGCGTCCGGTACGCCCCGCCGTGGGGAGCCGATGCGGGCGTGACGCGTCCTGGCAGGGATCGGAGTCCACCGATGTCGACTTCTCGCCCCATCATCAGGGCTCAGGCACCGCGACCAGGATCGCGCCGTCGATGACCCGAACGGGGTAGTACCGGAGCCGCCGGACGCGCGTCAGGCGCCGAGCCTCCGCCTTGGTGCCGGCCGGCTCGGGTTTCGGAGCGGAGCCCGGGAGCGCCCATGTCGGGTGGGCCTGTCCGTCCGCGTCGAGACCCCCGGTCGTCGGGAACTGCACTGTCTCGCCGGACGAGAGGTCGAACCGCCCGTTGTGGAGGGGGCAGTCCACCACGCAGCCAGCCAGCCGTCCGATCGAGAGGGGCGCCGCCATGTGCGGGCAGCGGTCGTCGGTCGCGACGATCCCGACGGGCAGGTGCGCGACGAGCAGGTCCAGGTCGCCGCGGCTGACCCGGCGCATGGCGCCGAGCGGCAGATCCGCGACGGCGAGGATGGCGACGAAGGGCGCCCCGACGCTCCCCGGAGCCGCCAGCGCCCGCGGAGTCGCCGCCGGACCGGGGCGCGCCGTCATCGACGTTCCGACCCCGCCGGGGCGTCGGACGCCGGGCGCCGGGGCCCCGCCTCGCCGGCCCTACTCACCGGCCAGGGCCGGCGAGGCGGCCCGCTGGGTCGAGCTGGCCGCCCCTGGCTTCGCGTCGGCATGGACCGGGCCCAGGGAGCTTCGGAGGGGCAGCTCGCGGATCACGAGGACGGCCACCAGGGCCAGGACGGCCGTGCCGACGCCGAACCAGAAGACCGAGCCGATCGCCAGCGAGATGGCCTCGTAGATCGAGGTCACGATCTTGGGGATGAGCGGTTCCACGACCGACCTGAACTGGGCAGGGACCCCGGCGAGGATCTGCTTCCCCAGGTCGCCGCCGACGCCGACGACGTTGTTGACGTCGAAGCCGGCTCCCTGGAACTGGTTGACGAACTGCTGCGGGACGCCGTTGGTCAGGAGCCGCTGCGGGATGAGGCCCTGCAGCTGGCTGCCGAAGAACGAGCCGGCGATCGAGAGCCCGACGGTGCCGCCGATCTGGCGGAAGAAGGTGAGGTTCGAGGTTGCCACCCCGAGCTTCGTGAACGGAACGGCGTTCTGGATCACGATCGTGAACACGGCCAGCGTGGGACCGATGCCGACGCCCAGCACGAACTGCCAGAGCCGGATCACCCACGGGTCGCTGGTCGCGGTGAGGTTCGTGAAGAAGTAGGACCCGATCCCGACGATCGCCACCGAGACCAGCAGGAGCGTCTTGTACTTGCCCGTGCGGGCCACGAGCTGGCCGGAGACGATGCTCGCGCCGATCACGCCGATCAGGAGCGGGAACAGCTCGTACCCCGAGATCGTGGCGCTGTCGCCCCTGACCACCTGGTAGAAGCGGGGCAGGAAGATCGTCGCGGAGAAGAACCCGAACGCCGCGAAGAAGGTGGCCAGGATGGAGCCGGCATAGGTCCGGCTCCGCCAGAGGTCCAGGGGGACGATCGGCTCCTTCGAGCGGGCCTCGATCACGAGGAAGATCGCCAGCAGGACGAGGCCGATGGCGATGAGCCCGCCGACCTCGAACGTGCCCCAGTCATGGGACTGCTTCTCGGTCAGGCCGACCAGGAAGGGCACCATGCCGGCCACGAACACGATCGCCCCGAGCCAGTCGAGATTGAGGGCACCCGGGCGCCGCACGGTGGGCAGCACGCGAGCGACGACGAAGAGCGAGAGGAGCCCGACCGGCAGGTTGATGTAGAAGATCCAGTGCCAGCTGATCGTGTCGGTGATGAACCCGCCCAGGGCCGGGCCGACCAGCGCCGAGAGCCCGAAGACGGCTCCGAAGAGGCCCTGGTACTTGCCCCGCTCGGCCGGGCTGAACAGGTCGCCGATCACCGCGAGCGAGATCGGGAAGAGGGAGCCGGCGCCGATCCCCTGGATGCCCCGGAACAGGATCAGCTGCCACATCTCCTGGCTCAGGCCGGAGAGCGCAGACCCGATCAGGAAGACCGTGATGCCGAAGATGAGCAGCGGCTTGCGCCCGAAGTGGTCGGACAGCTTCCCGTAGAACGGCACGCTGATCGTGGAGGTGAGCAGGTAGATCGTCACGACCCACGTGTAGAGGTCGTTGCCCCGCAGGTCCGTGACGATGTGCGGCAGGGCGGTCCCGACGATCGTCTGGTCCAGGGCGCCCAGGAGGAGCGCCAGGAGGATCGCTCCCAGCACTTCGAAGCGTGCCCTCGGCGAGATCTCGATCGCGGGGTGCGTGGAACGGCCGGGTGCCTCTGCGGCCGGAGCCCCTTCCATCATGGGCGGTCTGTCTCCTTCATCTGGGTTCGGGCGGCGCGCTCGCGCGCCGCCCGGTGATCGGGTTCGCCGGGGCGAATCCGGGGGTCGGTCAGGTTGGGTCGCCCGGTCTGCCCGGGCCGACGGCGGCCGGTCCCAGCGACGCCCGCACCGCCCGGAGCCCGTCGGCGATCCGGGCGAGGACGGCCAGGTCCAGGTCCGCGAAGAGCTGCTCCACCAGGTCGGTCCGCCAGCCGTCGATCTGGGCGATGGTCTCGAGCCCGCGTCCGGTGGCCCGGACCAGGACTGCGCGCCGGTCACCCGCCTCGCGGTCCCGGGCGACGAGCCCGCGCTGCTCCATCCGGTCGACCATGCCCGTCGCGTTGGGGACGGCGATGCCGATCAGGTCCGCCAGGCGGGTCACCCGCAGCGTGCCGTGCTCCTGGAGGAGCCACAGGATCTGCAGGTGCGCCATGCTGATGCCCTGCCGGTGGATCCGGCGGGCGATCGCGCAGCGCTGGTGGCTCGCGACAGCCGCAGTTGAGTCGACGATCTCGCGGACCAACGCGGTCCGGTCGGGGCTGCCCGATGCGCCCGGCGACGGGTCGGCGCGGCGCGGGATAGTTACGATCACGTAAATAATCTACAGAATGGCCGAAAATCCGTCAAACGGGCAGGCCGTGGATCCGGGCGCCCGATCGTCGAGCGGCGTCGGGCGCGAACCGGGCGCGTCGAGGAGGTCCCATGCGCTATGCGCTGATGATCGAGCCCCAGCAGGGCTGCTCCTACGCGGACCAGCTGGCCATCGCCCGCCGGGCCGAGGCCGCCGGCTTCGAGACGCTCCTCCGCTCCGACCACTACGACAGCTTCCCCGGGGCGGGCGGCCGGCCCACGACCGACGCCTGGACGGTCATCGCCGGGCTGGCCAGGGAGACCGTCCGCATCCGCCTCGGGGTCCTGGTCTCGCCGGTGACGTTCCGCCACCCCGGGTCGCTGGCCAAGATCGTCGCGACGGTCGACGAGATGTCCGGCGGCCGCGTCGAGCTGGGTCTCGGGACGGGCTGGAACGACGTCGAGCACCTTCACCACGGGCTCGCCTTCCCCGCGATCGGGGTCCGGGCGGACATGCTCGAGGAGCAGCTCGCGATCATCCGGGGCCTCTGGCAGGAGCCCGACGGCTGGACGTTCGAGGGTCGGCACTACCAGGTCCGGGAGGCGATCTTCCGCCCGCGTCCGGTCCAGCGGCCGGCGCCCCCGATCATCGTGGGCGGGGAGGGAAGCCCGCGCTCGATGCGGATCGCGGTGCGCTTCGCCGACGAGTTCAACGTGACCAGCGCCACGCCGGACCGGATCGCCGACCGGTTCACCCTGCTGGACGCGACCGCCCGGGCGGCGGGGCGCGACCCGGCGACCCTCGTTCACTCGGCGATGGTCGGGGTGCTCATCGGACGCGAACCGGCGGAGCTGGCCCGGCGGACCGCCGCGCTCCTCACCGCGTTCGGGCGCAGCGAGGATGGCGAGGCGTGGCTGGCGCCGCGTCGGCCGCGCTGGGTCACCGGCATGCCGGACGAGGCGCGGGCGGCGGTTGATCGGCTGGCCGCCGCGGGGTGCCAGCGGCTCGTCCTCCAGGACATGCTGCCCTGGGACCTGGACCACGTCGACCTGCTCGGCGAGGTCCTGCTCGGCCGGCGCTCCTGAGGGACGGACCTCCCGCTCGCGCACGGGTGCACCGTCCGGCGGCGGGCTACTCGGCGAGCGAGGCCGCCTCGCGGTAGGGCAGCTGGTCACGCCGGATGGGATCCGGGTCCGTGCCCCGGACGCGGGCGATCCGTTCCGTGAGCAGCTGGAGCGGGGTCGTCGTACCGACCAGGGCGGCGACGGGGGAGGGGAGCTGGGGCGCCTCCTCGACGAGGATTCGGCCGCCCGGCGTCAGGAATGCGGGCCAATCCCCGTCCAGTCCCGCGGCCAGGATCGCGCCCGGGCGCATGCCGATGCGCGCCGCCGCCGCCAGCGCCTGCTGGGCCCGGGTCGACCGCGCATCGCGGCCCGCCCGGTCGCCCAGGACCAGCACCAGGCTCGTCTGCTCGTCCATCGCGGGCAGGTGCCCGTGCAGGAACGTCTCCGTGTCCCGGAACGTGGCCGGCAGCCAGGCCGCCTCCTCGACCTTGAGGGCGAGCTCGCGACCGGCCGGGATGTCCGCCCCGGAGCCGACGACGATCAGCTGGCGGCTCCGTCCCACGGCCGCGGCCAGCGCCTCCGCCTCGCCGGCCCGGGCGAGGCCGGCCGCCAGCAGACGGCGAATCGCCGCCGGATCGGCCTCGCCGGCCTCGCCGGTCAACGCCGCCCCGACCGCGATCGCGGCCAGGATCGGGGACAGGTATCCGATCGTGTGGCACCAGCTCCGGTCGATCTCCGCCGTCTCGACCAGGATCGAGGTCACCCGCCCGATCGGCGCGGCGCCGCTGACGGTCACGCCGGCCGTCCGCGCGCCGCGGCTTGCCGCAGCCTCGAGCGCGGCGAGCGTCGCGCCGGTCCCGCCCTCGTGGGAGATGCCGATGGCAAGGCCCCGTGCCTGGGGCGCCAGGGCGGCCTCGAACGCCTGGACCGGGGAGACGGCCCCGGGCCGGTCCGCGCCGCGGATCCCGCCCCGGATGGCGGCGTCGCCGATGATGGCCGCGAAGGCCATGGCCCCGTGCTCGCTCGTCCCGCAGCCGGTCACGACGACTGGCTCGCCCGCCTCGAGCGCGCGCCGGATCGCCAGGGCGAGCCGCCCGGCCGGCGTCCCGCGAGCCGGGGCCTCGAGCCGGGGCGGGATCCCCGGCACCCCGGACGAGCGCAGGACCACGCCCAGCCGGCGCAGCAGGCGAGCGGCCAGGGCCGGCTCGGCCGCGATCATCTCGGTCATCCACCAGGGTGGCCCGTCGCGCCGGAGCGGCTGGGGCAGGAAGCCCCACGGTGCCGGCGGGCCGGAGAGCACGGCCTCCGGGTCGGGGTGGGCGGGGACGGAGGGGTCGAAAGCGGGCGGCAAGTCCATGCGCCCGATGATAGGCTCGGCGACCGGGGGATCGGTGGATGGCCCGCGCCGCGCGGGTCGACCGGAGTCGGCCAAGGGCGGCCCCGCGGAGGCAGCGATGGACGTCGGGGTGATGGTGCCCCAGGGATGGAAAGGCGAGTTCGACGGCTGGGCGCCGGCCGATGCCTGGGCGGCCTCGCTGGCGCGCGTCCGGCAGGCCGAGGCCCTCGGATTCGAATCGCTGTGGGTCTTCGACCACTTCCACACCGTCCCCGAGCCGACCGAGGAGATCACCTTCGAGTCGTTCACGATGCTCGGCGCGATCGCCCAGGCGACGTCCCGGGTGCGGATCGGGCACATGGTGATCTGCACCGGATTTCGCAACCCGGCACTGACGGCGAAGATGGCCTCCACGCTCGACGTGATCTCCGGGGGACGTTTCGAGCTGGGCATCGGCGCCGGCTGGAAGGAAGACGAATGGGTCGCCTACGGGTACGCCTTCCCGACCCTGCGCGAGCGCCTGGGCGCCCTGGGGGACCACCTCGAGGTGATCACGCGGATGCTGGGGCCGGGGCCGGCGACGTACGACGGGGCCTATGCCCGGGTCGAGGGGGCGATCAACGTCCCGAAGGGCCTCCAGGGGCACATCCCGGTGATCGTCGGCGGGAACGGCCAGAACGTCACCTTCCGCCACGCGGCTCGCTTCGCGGACGAGCTGAACCTGGTCTTCCTGCGTCCTGACGCCGTCCGCGAGCTGCTGCCCGTCGTCCGCCAGCGCTGCGAGGAGGAGGGCCGGGACCCATCCTCGCTGCGCGTCTCGCTGTACTGTCGCGACGACGACGTGCGGCCCATCGGCCAGCAGCGGGTGGATCGGCTGGCTGCCTTCGCGGCACTCGGGCTCGATCGCCTGGTCACCTTCCCGAACCGCTGGGACGTGGGCGAGGAAGGCCTGGCGCGCTTCGCCGACGACGTCCGGGCCGCCGGGCTGCCACTCGCGACGGGCGTGCCCGTCGAGGCCTAGCTAGACCCGGCCGAACCGGCGCAGCGGCGCGTACCGGAGGGTCACCCGGGCGACCAGCCCATCGAGGTCCAGCGGCCCGAAGGACCGCGAATCCGTGGACCTGTCCTGTGCGTCGCCGACCACCCACGCCTCGCGCGGGCCAAGGAGGCGGCGACTCCCGTCCGCCAGGCGCACCGTGTCACCGGGCCGGCCGGCGACCCGCTTGGCGAGCAGCCGATCCTCTCCCGGTGCCCGGACGAGCACGACGGTTCCGCGGCGCGGCCAGCGCGCCGAGGTCGGGTCCACCAGCAGCCAGTCGCCCGAGCGGAGCGCAGGCTCCATGCTCCGGTTCTCGATCGCCACGGTCCACGGCCCCTGGCGTGCCCGCCGAAGGAGGACCGCGACGTCCCAGGTCGCGGCGAGCAGCGCGGCGACCGCCAGGAACGCGCGCAGCAGCGGGCCCGGTCGCCCCTCGCGGCGATTCGGCCGCCCCGCCGGGCGCGACGCCGGAGGGCGACGAGCGCCGCCCGCGCCGGGAAGCGGCGGGGTCACGGGGCCTGGTCCGGGGTCGCGGTCGGCGGGGCCGGTCCGGCCTCGGGCGCCCTGCTACTTCTTGGTTGCCCAGAAGATGTCGGCGAACTCCTTGACGGCGGCCTCGAGATCGGCGGCCGCCTGGGCGTCGATGGTCTGCTTGTTCTTCCCGGCCAGCTTCAGGATCGTCCAGACCTTCGCGTGGAGATCCGGGGCGGCGGCCAGGTGCTCCGGCTTGAAGTAGTCGGACCAGATGACCTGGACCTCCCGCTTCACCTTCTCGGCGTGCTGCTCCTTGACCGTGACGCAGCGCACGAACTTCTGGCGGTCGGCCTCGTTCGGGCTCTCCTTGGGGAGCTGGCCGATCAGCTCGACCATCCGGGCGACGGTCCGGGCGGCGAGCTGCGCCTCGGACGGATCGTAGATGCCGCAGGGGACATCGCAGTGGGCATGCGCGACGGTGCGCGGGCGGAGCCAGCTGGTGAATCGGGACATGGTGTTCCTCGCCTGCGTTCGGGTTGCGGCCTTCTCGACCGGACTCCGCGACCGAGAGGCCGGCCGGCCGCGGCGCGAACTGAAGTGTAGGAGGCACCCCGGATTCGTGCGCCTGAGGGGGCCGTTCCGCGCGAGGGCCCGTGGCGCGGCCGGGCCGGCCGGGTATGATCCGCCCGATGACGGAACGCACCGGCACCGGGACCGAGCAAATCGTGGTCTGCCCGTTCGTCGCGTACGACGATGAGCGAGACTTCCGGGCCTCCGTCCCGGACCACCGCCACCGCTGCTTCGCGGAGAGCCAGGCCGCGCCGCGCGCCCTGGCCCACCAGGCTGCCTACTGCCTGTCCGCGGGATTCGCGGGGTGCCCGACCTTCGCGGACTGGGCGCACCGGGAGGCGGCTCCGGTGAAGGACCCGCCCGTGCGGACCCTGCGTGATGCGCCGCTGGCGCCACGCGGCGCCGACCTGTCCAGGCCGGCGGCTGCGCCGGCCGAGCATGCCGAGTCGCCCGCGAGCCGCCCGGCGGCCCGGGCCGACGAATGGAATGCTCCACCGGCCTGGTCCCCGGGTGCCGTGCCCACGCTCGCCGCCGGCGCCGCACCCGGCCTGGCCTCGTCGGTCCCCCGGCCCGGGCCGGCCGAGGGGATCCCCGCGGCCCACGCCGACGTCGACCAGGGGGTCGACCAGGACGAGCTTGTCGCGCCCTGGCCCGACTCGGGCCTCTCGGCCGCGGCCGGTGCCCCGCCGTACGAGGCTGCTGGCCCGGACCCGGTGGACGATGCCCCACCCTTCCTGGCCGGGCGGGTCGCGAGCCGCGACGGGGCCGACGCTGCCCGGCCGATCCCGCCGACACGCCGGGCCCCGGTCGGCTACGCCCCGGTCGCGCCGTCGAGGGAGCGGGCCGAGCGCACGACCGGGCGGCCCGATCGACGCCCCGCGCACGACGTCGCCACCCCGTCCTGGGAGCAGCCCCGGCGGCGCGAGGACTTCGGCTCGCTGCGCACGCGCTCGATGCCCGGGCCGCTCCCCAGGGTCGTCGTCCTGGGGATCGTGGTGCTGATCGCGGCCGTTGGGCTGTTTGCGGCCCCGTTCCTGCTGCGGGGGCTGACCGGCGGCGGTGCGGGGAGCGGCCCGACGCCCGCGCCCACCCCCAGCGCCGTTCCTTCGATCGCGCCCAGCGCGACGCCCGCACCGGCGCCCACGGCGACGATCTACGTCGTCAAGAGCGGCGACACGATGTCGAAGATCGCCAAGCTCTACGGCGTGACGATCGAGCAGATCATGAAGGTCAACCCGCAGATCAAGGACCCGAACAGGATCGCGGTCGGCGACCAGATCGTGATCCCAGTTGCCGTCCCGGGTGGGGGCGCGGTGACCTCCGCGCCCTCGGCGACGCCCTGACGGTCCCGCTCGCCGGGCGGCCACGGGACACCGGTCAGCGGCGCGACGCCGGTCAGCGGCGGGGCGTCAGGTTGATCGAGGTGATCTTGCCGGCCTCGATCCGGAAGGCGGCGTCCAGCTCCTGGCTCTGGGCGCCCGGCCGGACGACCAGGAGGTTGGCCTGGTAGGTGCTCCCCATCTCGACCACGTCGCCGGGGATCATCCTGAAGCCGGGGTCGGCGCGCAGGAACCAGCCGCCGACCTGGTCCGAGCCCCGCAGCGTGCGAGCGTTGTCGCCCACGTGGATGCGCATCTCGACGCGCTCGTCCATCAGCGCGACGGCGCGATCGCGCGCCCCGGAGTTCAGCTCCTCGAAGAAGATCTCCATCGTGTCGACTGCTCCCATGCAGCCGAGTCTAGCCGAGGCCCGCGCGCGCCGCCGAGCGGGGTTCGGAGCCGGGGCGGGGCGCGGCGGTCAGCGCGGCGTCGCGCCCGGCCGGAGCACGATATCGACCAGCACGCCGTTCTGGTCGGGCTGCGGATGCTCCTCCTTCAGCGCGCCGATCCGCTCGCCGAGGACGTCCCGGGCGGCGACGAGGCCCCGTGCGTCGGTCGCGGTCACCAGGATCCGGGGCGCGACCGGCGGCGCCTCGGTCCCGAAGACGGACGCGAACCGCCCGGGCCACGCCACCCGGAACGCGTCGAGATCGGAGGCGAGGCCGTCCCGTTCCGGAGCGCCGACCACGAGAAACTCGTCGCCGCCGTCGCGGATGGCCGTCGCGCCGGGCAGCTCGGCGAGCGCCTGGGCAAACTCCCGGAGCACGCGGTCCCCGAGGGCCATCCCGAAGCGGTTGTTGAAGGCATGGAACCCGGCGAGGTCCACGAAGGCCACGCCGACGGGTCGTCCGGCCAGGCCGTCGAGGTCCGCGAAGGCACGGGCCAGCTGGCCAAAGTGGGCGAACCCGGGGATGCCGGTCTTCCGGTCGCGCTCCCAGCGGTGGCAGGCCGGCCAGCGGAAGCGCTGGTGGAAGGGCAGGTCGCGTCGCTCCAGCCATTCGACGACGGCGGCGGTGAGCCAGGGAACCTCGTTTCCGCCGACCCCCCAGCCCCCGTCGCGGCGCTGCAGCCGGGCCAGGAACGTGGCGGTGGGATGGCCATCGAAGCCGGGGTCCACGCCCAGCAGGAGATCGGCCGCGGCGAGGGTCGTGAGCGGATCCTCCGACTCGCCCGGATCCTTCCAGCCCCCGAGCGGGCCCATCGAATCCTGGACGAACGCCACCAGGCCCGGCACGAGGCTGGGGAAGTAGCCGATCGCCCAGAGGGCCGAAGCAAGGTGGGCAGAGGCCGAGACGAGCGGGGCGGAGCGGTCCCGGTCCACGTTTCCGCAGACGAGCCCGGCCGAGCGGCGGGCGAGCATCGCGTAGCGGTTGGCGATCGCGAAGGCCAGCGGGTGGAGCTCGGCCAGGACGCGCTCGCGCCGGGTCACGAGCCAGAGCAGGAGCGTGTCCCGCCACGCGTCCGAGCCCATGACGCAGGAAGCCACGTCCGCCTCGATGCGCGGCCGGAGCTCGGCGAGGAGGCGGTCACCCGCGCTGCGGACCTGGTCGCCCCCGCTGGCGCTCGCCTCGAGCAGCAGCGCCGTGGACTCGACGAGTCCGAGCGCATCCCGCAGCGCCCGGGGAGCCCGCCGATCGGCCGTCCCGACCGGGACGCCGATTTCCCGGTCAGCCCTCGCCGAGCCGATCGTGGGGATCAGGCGCGGCGGGTCCCACGGGTAGGCATCCCGTTCGTCGTCCCGACGGTCGAGCCGCGCGGTCCACGCCGCGAGCAGGCGCGCCGTCCCGACCCTGGCGGCGCCCCGGTCGGCCAGCAGGACGCTCGCCGCGAACGGATCGTGAGCGCCGATCTCCTGGGCGAGGCGGGCCAGGCGCCCTCGTGCGATCTGGAGGGCTGCATCCGGGTCCGTGCCACCGGTCCTCTCCTCGACCGGCGCGGCGGCCGTCTGCAGGGCCGCATCGAGCAGCTCCCGGGGAGTCAGGACGTCGACGTCGATCCCCGGCGGGAGCGGGAGATACGGCCGGCGGGCCGCGCGCTCGCGGTCGCCCGCCCAGGCCTTCACCCGGTCACCAACGCCGATCCGCCCAGCCCATACCGGCCCCGCCCATTCGACCTCCAGTTGGGCCGACCCCCGCGGTCGGCCTGGAGCCTCACCCCGGGACGCTGCGGAGATCGTGGCCCTCGAGGCCAGGAGCGGAAATGCCCCGGTAGTACCAGCTCCCTGGGGGCGGCCGCCGGCCGGTCCCGTCGGGGGTCCTGCCGCCCCCGGGTACGGACGGGTCAGGTGCGGACGGCAGCGATCGTCGCGCGGAGGCGCCGGACCAGCTCGGCCGCCTGCTCGTAGCGTCCGAACAACGGCATCACGTACGTGCCGGACACTTCTCGACCCACCGCGGAGAGGAGGGCGAGCGTGGCCTCGAGACCGGTCTCTGCACCCCGGTCGCCCGCGTCGCGCATCGCCCGGCGGGTTGCCTCGGGGATGGAGATGCCGGGCACCTCGTGATGCAGGAACTCGGCGTGGCGGCTGCTCTGCAGGGGCAGGACGCCGAGCAGGACGGGGATGGGGAAGCCACCCGGCCCGAACCGTCGGCGCGCCTCGCCGAGCATCGCCTCGACCTGGTCCACGGCATACAGCGGCTGGGTCATGACCAGGTGGGCGCCTGCCTCCAGCTTGCGCTCCAGGCGGTCCCACTCGCGAGTGGCGTCGGCGGCCGTGGGATCGAGGGCGCACGCGATCGTGAACGCGGCCCGCTGGCCGATCGGGGCGCCGCCCTCGTCCTCACCGCGATTGAGCCGGGCGAGGATCCGGATCAACCCGATCGAATCGACGTCCCAGACGCCGGTCCCGGTCGGGTAGTCGCCCACCCGGGGCGGGTCCCCGGTGAGCGCCAGGACGTTGCGCAGGCCCAGCGCGTGGGCCCCGAGCAGCTCGGATTCGAGGGCCATCAGGTTCCGGTCCCGGGTCGTGAGGTGGACCACGCACTCGAGGTCGACGTCGTGCTGGATCCCGAACGCGACGGCCATGGCGCCCATCCGGACCCGGGCCATCGCCGAGTCACTGACGTTCACGCAGTCCGCGCCCGCCGAGGCGAGGAGACGGGCCGCGTCGATCGTCCGGTCGATCCGGATGGAGCGCGGCGGGTCGATCTCGACGGAGATGACGTAGCGGCCTCCGTCCAGCTTCGCCCGCAGCGGGGAGGACGGGGGAGCGTCGCCGACTGTCCGGTCCGGCCCCGCCTGCGGGGTGGAGCGGGGCGTCTCCACGTGCGTGACCGTCGCCCAGGGGCGTGCGGCAGCCTCATCGGGGACGCGCGCGCCGGACGCCGTGGAGCGGGGGGACGGGACCGGTCCCGCCGCCAGCGCGTCGAGCGCGACCCGCATGGCCGCCACGTGCTCCGGCGTCGTCCCGCAGCATCCGCCCACCAGCCGTGCGCCGAGCGCGACGGCCTGCGGCACCGTCTCGGCGAACCAGTCGGGACCGGCCGCGTACACGAAGCGGCCCTCGATCCGCTGGGGAAGGCCGGCGTTGGGCATGCACGATCCCGCGATCCCGAGCCCCGCCGGGTCGATCGCCGCCAGCGCCTCGAGCGAGGCGATCGGGCCGACTCCGCAGTTGACCCCGACCGCGTCCGCGCCGGCGGCCACGAGGGCCGCGGCGGCGCCGGCCGGGTCCCGTCCGTCGCCGAGGACGAGGTCCTCGCCGAACGTCAGGGAGGCGACGACGGGCAGCGCCGAGGCGGCCCTCGCTTCCGCGAGGGCCAGGAGGAGCGTCTCGAGGTCGGAGAAGGTCTCCAGGAAGAGCAGGTCGACGCCGCCCTCGAGGAGGCCGTCGAGCTGTTCCCGGAACGCCGCGCGGACGCCGGCGTCGCGGATGCCCAGCTCGCCGTGAGCCGGCCTACCCAGCGGTCCGATGGAGCCCGCGATCAACGCGTCGCGGCCCACCACGTCGCGCGCCTCGCGGGCGAGCTGGGCGGCGCGGCGGTTGATCCGGGCCGCCTGGTCGGCGATCCCCCAGCCGGCCAACCGGATCCGGTTCGCCCCGAACGTCGCCGTCTCGATGACGTCCGCGCCTGCCTCCAGGTACTCGCGGTGGATCGTCCCGATCAGGTCCGGACGCGCGAGCACCAGCTCGTCGAGGCAGGCGCGCTGGGGGATCCCGCGCGAGAAGAGGAGGGTGCCCATGGCGCCGTCCACGAGGAGCGGGTGGGCGGCGAGCCGGGCGCGGAAGCGCTCTCGCTCGTCGGAGGCAGGGCGGTCACCGGCGGCCGGGCGGCCCGGGACGGGGATCTGGTCGTTCATCGGCGCCATCGTAGCGGTGCAGGGACCGGGGGGCGCCCGACGACGAGTCGTCGGGGCGGTCGCTCAGCCGAGCGTCGCGAGCGTCCCGCGCCGGCGGGCGATGACGAGCGTGCCGTCAGCCTCCACGAGGACCTCGGGCGGCCTCGGTCGTCCGTTGTACGCAGATCGCATCGAGGCGCCGTACGCGCCCGTGTCGCGGATCGCGACGAGGTCGCCGCGCCGGAGCCCAGGCAGGCGGTGCTCCCCGAGCGTGTCCGTGGACTCGCAGATCGGGCCATCGACGCGGGCCACGTCCCAGGCCGCGGACGGGTCGGGCTCCGGACGTCGTCGCCGGCCGGCCGGACGGCCCGCCCC
Organism: uncultured Chloroflexia bacterium; assembly: GCA_963801445.1. GTDB lineage: Bacteria > Chloroflexota > Limnocylindria > Limnocylindrales > CSP1-4 > CTSoil-043. Next base: position 670,338 of record CAWDEW010000009.1, read on the forward strand.
CTCTCGGCGCGTCCCCAGGTCGATCGTGGCCCCGGCGGCCAGGGCAGCCTCCAGCGAGGCGGAGATCGGCCGCCGCCCCGCCGGACTGCCGTGGGCGACGGGTCGTCCCAGGGACGTCAGGGCGACGATCCCGTGGGATGCCCCGTACAGCGCCGGGCGCAGAAGCTCGGTCATCCCCGCGTCGATCACCACGAGACGATTGGCCCGGCTCTCGGTGCGGGCATCGGGCGGCACCACGGCGAGGGCCAGCGGCCCTGAATGCGCGAACGGCGCCGGCTCGGCCGGCTCGCTTCGCTCCCGGACGTGGAGCACCCGGGCGATCAGCCAGCCCGCCCGCGCGACCAGGAACCGGCCCGGCTCCACGGCCAGGCGCCGGGGACGCCGATCGGCCGGGAGCGCCTCGATCAGCGCTGCCAGCTCCCGGGCGAACAGCTCCGGGCCCGGGGCGGCCAGCCCGAACGGGGCGACCGGGAAGCCGCCCCCGACGTCCAGGGTGTCGAAGTGGGGCAGCCCGCCCCGGAGCAGCGCCAGCAGGGCCAGGGCCCGGCGGACGCCGTCGCGCCAGGCGTCCACGGCGCCCAGCTGCGAGCCGACGTGAAGGTGCAGGCCGCGGAAGCGGAGGGGTCCGTCCGGCCCGCCGCCGGCCTCGACCGCGCCGGCGACCTCGTCGGCGCCCATCCCGAACTTCGCCGCGGCACCACCAGTGGCGAGCCCGGAGTGGGTCTCGGGCTCCACCGACGGGTTGAGCCGGAGCAGGACGTCGACGCGGGCCCTGCCGGCCGCCCGGACAGCCTGGGCCAGCGCCGCGACCTCCGCGGCGGACTCCAGGCTGACCCACCGCAGGGGCGCCCCGATGGCGGCCGCGCGGGCGGCCGCCCTGAGGTCCGCGTCCGTCTTGCCGATCCCCTCGAGCGTGATCGCGTCGTTGGGCAGCCCGGCGCGGGTGGCCAGCGCCCACTCCCCGCGCGACACGACGTTCGCGCCGCACCCGAGTCCCGCCAGGCGGGCGACGAGGGCGACGGAATCGTTGGCCTTCAGCGAATAGCGGCGCTCCCACGGGTCGGGAAAGGCCGTCGCAAGCCGCCGGGCGGCCGCGTCGAGGGTCGGAAGATCGATGACATAGGCGGGCGTCCCGACCCTCCGCGCGACGGCCAGGAGGGCCCCGGCGAGCCACGGCAGCCGGTCAGGCTCGGGCGCCGCCGAGCCGTCGCCGGGACCGCGGGGAGAGCCGCCCGCGCCGGCCACCTCAGTCCTTGACGAACATCCCGACGAGCGCGCCCACGATCCCCAGGACGACCGCGCCGACGATCGCGCCGATGATCGTGTCGGCGGCCAGGAGGTTGTGGGGGAACTCGCCGATCCGGAACGCGATCCCCATCTTGCTGGCCAGCCAGGCCACGAGCAGCAGGAGCCCGCCGTTGATCACGAACGAGATCAGGCCGAGCGTGGCCATCCGCATCGGGAGGGACAGCAGCTTCACGGCCGGCTTGATCAGGGCGTTGACCAGGCCCAGGATGAAGGCCACGGCCGCGATCGTGATGATGTCGTGGACGGGGTCGGCGAACTTCGTGGCGGGGAAGTGGATCTGCGGCACGACCCACGCCGTGACCACGAATGCGACCCCCGTGGCCACGAGCCGGGCGATGAACCCCTTCACGGTGCCTCCTCCGTCGCGTGACCGGGCGGCCGGCGGATGCCGGCCCGGCCCCTGCCCACGTCGGCGATGATCCCACGGCGGGAGCCGCGCTGCGCGGACTTCAGCGGAGCAGGAAGCCGGTTCCCAGCGGGTCGGTCGGGTCCAGCACGAAATGGTGTCGACCGGCGAGGTGGGCGCTGCCCTCCACCTCGGTGATGACGGCCGGCCGCCCGGCAACCGTCGTCTCACCGGTGACCCACCCGGCGAAGACCGAGTCCACGATGCTGCGATGGCGGAGCGTGGCGCCCGTGGCAAGCCGTCCGGCCCGGTGGAGCAGGGCCAGCCGCGCGCTCGTCCCGCTGCCGCAGGGAGAGCGGTCGACCTCGCCGTCGGCGAAGACCGTCACGTTCCGCTGGGTCAGGGCCGCCTCGTCGCCCGGCTCGGTGGCCTCGTCCTGCCACCAGATGATCCCGTAGATGCCGCGCAGCTCCGGCTCGTCCGGGTGGACGACGTCCAGGGCGGCCTCGAGGGCCGGCCTGAGCTCCCGCTGCAGCGCGATGAGGCGGGGGAGGCTGGCGCGGTCGACGCCGAGGCCGAGGGAGCGCGCGCCGGCCGAGCCGTAGAAGGCGCCGCCATAGCTCACGTCGACGGTGATCGGCCCGGCCGACGAGGGCACGACGACGCCTTCGGCGAGCACGAACGAGGGCACGTTGCGGAAGCGGACGCTCCGGACCCGGCCGGCGGCCACGTCCACCCGGGCCAGGCACTCCAGCCGACCGGACGGCACGTCCACCACGACCCGCGTCCGCGGGCCGTCGATCGGGACGACGCCGCTCTCCAGCGCCCAGGTCACGAGGGCGATCGTGCCGTGCCCGCAGGCGGTGGAGTAGCCCTCGTTGTGGAAGAAGACCACGCCCAGGTCCGCCCCGTCGTCGTTGGGCGGCACGACGTGGCAGCCGTACATGTCGGCATGGCCGCGGGGCTCGTTCACGAGCAGGCGCCGGACGTGGTCCAGGTGGTCGCCCGCGAACCGGCGGCGCTCGAGGATGGTGGCTCCCTGCAGCGGGGGCACGCCGCCGGTGACGATCCGGAACGGCTCGCCGCCGGTGTGGTAGTCGACGGTTGAGACGGCCAGCGGGCCGGGCCGGATCGGGTCGCGGGGGCTCGAACGCATCGGCGCCAGTCTATCCACGCCGCTAGACTCCGGGGCGGGCCGCCTCGAGGCCCCGGGGTCCTCCGCCCCGACCGCTCACCCAGCCCCGGAGTCGATCGTGCCCACCTTCGCGGAGCTCGTTCCAGCGTTCCTGGACGACCTGTTCCGGGCCTACCCGGTCCTCGCGACCGCGCTCGGCAACCACGACCACGACGGCACGTGGTCCGAGCCGTCGGACGCGGGGAGCGCCGCGCGGGTCGCCCTGGCCGACCGCTGGCGCGCCGCCTTCAGCGCGCTCCCGGACGGGGAGCTCTCGCGCGACGACGTGATCGACCGGGAGATCATCCTGGGCCAGCTCGCCGCCACCCGCTTCGCGGAGACCGCGCTGCGGGCCGAGGCCTGGGATCCTCTCGAGACCGTCTTCTCGGTGGGCGACGGGATCCACCTCCTGCTGGCCCGCGAGCACGCCCCGCTGGCGACCCGGCTGGCCTCGGCTGCCGGCCGCCTGGAGGGGCTTCCGGACCACCTCGCGGCGGTCGCGGAGCGGCTGGGCGGCGACCCCGCCCGTCCTGCATCGCGCCTCCACGTGGAGACGGCGATCCGCGACCTGCCCGGGCTCGGGGAGCTTCTCGACGAGGCCCTGGCGCTCGCGGCGGCGGCCGACCAGGACGGAGCCCTGGGCGCCCTGCGCGGACGCCTGGACGCGGCGGTGGGCGCGGCCCGGTCAGCCGTCGAGACGTTCACCCGGCACCTCGAGACGGCCATCCTGCCGGTCGCGTCCGGGGAGGGCCGGCTGGGCCCGGAGCTCTACGCCGCCAAGCTGCGCCACACCCTGCAGCTCGACATCACGCCCGACCAGCTGGAGGAGCGGGCCCGCCGCGAGCTCGAGGCCGTCCGGGCCGAGATGGTCCGGATCGCGCGCTCCTGGTGGTCCGCGATCCGTCCCGGCGAGCCCGTCCCGAGTGACGACGTCGCCGTCGTGCGGGGGGCCCTCGACCACGTTGGGGCGGTCCACCGGACCAGCGCCGACCTGCTCGAGCACTGCCGGGCCGAGCTGGCCAGGATCGAGGCGTTCTGCCGCGAGCAGGACGTCATCGGCCTCGCCGACGAGCCCCTGGCGATCGAGTGGACGCCGCCGTTCCTGCGCGCCTTCGCCGGCGCGATGCTGATGGCGCCCGGGCCGCTGGATCGGGGCCTGCGCTCGTACTTCTACGTGACCCCGACCCCCGAGGACTGGACTGCCGAGCAGGTCGAGTCCCACCTGCGCGAGGACAACGATCGGGCCCTGACGCTCCTGGTGATCCACGAGGCGGTACCCGGCCACTACCTCCAGGGCGTCTACGCGAACCGCTCCGCCTCGCTCGTCCGGGCCGCGTTCGAGTCCGGCGCCTTCGCGGAGGGCTGGGCCGTCTACGTGACCCAGGTCATGATGGACCGCGGCTTCGCGGAGGGGGATCCGGGGCTCCTCCTGAGCCACTGGAAGCTCTACCTGCGCTGCATCACGAACGCGCTCATCGACGTCGGGATCCACGCCCGGGGGATGACCCGGGACGAGGCGCTGGAGCTGATGGTCGAGGGTGGCTTCCAGGAGCCGGCGGAGGCCGAGCAGAAGTACGAGCGCGCCCGCCTGAGCTCGACCCAGCTGGCCGAGTACTTCGTGGGCTCGATGGCGATGTGGGACCTGGAGGACGAGGCACGCCGCCGGGCCGCGGTGGCCTCCGGCGATCCGCGCGGGCGGGCTGCCGTGCCGGCCCCGCGCGTCGTCGGCGGCTACGGCCCGACCCCCGGCTTCCGGCCCCGGGAGCACCTCGAGCGCGTGATCGCGTTCGGGGGCCCGCCCTTCCCGTTGCTCCGACGTCTGGTCCTGGGCGACTGAGCGCCGGCCCGGACGATGGCGATGACCCGCGGGGCGAGGACAGGCGTGCCGAAGCGGGTCCGCCTCCTCCGTCTCCTCATCGTCGTCCTGGCGGGGCTGCTGCTCGGGATCGGCGCCTACTGGACGGTCAGTGAGGTCACCCGGCCGCGGCGGACCACCCCGCTGTACGACCCACCGGTGCTCGCCGGCCAGCAGATCCCGGGCTACTGCGCCGGCGGGTTCTATGCCCGGCGCGGCAACGCGATCGTGCTCACCACCTCTCCCCATTGCGCCGGCGAGGGAGTCGTGGCCCACGATCCGGGCCGTGTCACGGTGCAGGGCGTCTTCGGCCCGACTGCCCAGCAGGCCACCTGCCCGCATCCCGGACACAAGTGCAAGCCGTCCGACATGAACTACCTGGAGGTCGCTCCGGACCGCATCCCCTGGGGACACCTCAACGTCGTGGACCTGGGCACGGCCGGCTACCGGACCATCGAGCCGGGCACGCAGCCGCTCGCCTGCGCCGACATCGCGATCGGGGACCAGGTCGAGATCGACGGCCGCAACAGCTACCGGGATGGAACGGTGGCCGAGAAGGGCGAGTACCTCCACCCGGAAGATGGCGACTACTTCTCGTGCATGATCGCCGCGCGAATCTCCGTCGGCAGCGGCGACTCCGGCGGCGCGGTCCTCGTGCGGGGAATCCCGGCGGGGGTCACGAGCCGCAGCCTGGGCGGATGGCTAGGGTTCACGCCGCTGGCCGAGGGGCTGGCCCAGCTGGGGCTGGAACTCTGCACCACTCCCGACTGCGGCCTGGTGCCGCCCGCGGCCGCTCCGACGGGAACCGAGAGGTGACCACCGCGCATGCCACCTACCGAGCTGCGGCGTGGCTCCGTCGCGTCGCGCCCCGGGGAGCCCTTCAGCGGTCCGTGCCCGCCTCGGTAGCGCGCACGCCGCCGTCGGGGTCGCGGGCGGCCCGCACCCGGTCGATCGCCCGCCGGAGGAGCTCCAGGCCGGCCGGGTCGAGGTCGTACGTCCACTCGCGGATCCGGTCCGGCCGGCCGAACCGGGCCGCGAGCCCGATCTCGAGCGCCTCGCGGGTCAGCAGGAGAAGGTCCGCCTCGAGGTCCGCCCGGCGCAGGGCAGGCTCGTCGCCGAGGAGCGCGGTGAGCAGGACGACGCCCGAAGAGCCTGATTCCTGGAGCCAGGCCGCGATGTTGGCCGTGCTTCGCTCGGTGGCGCAGACCAGCCCGACGGCGCTGCCCGCGGGGAGCGCCCGGACCTCGTCGAGCAGCTCGGCGTACGAGGGCGCGGCGAGCATGGCGACGACCGGGGCCCGTCCGTCGACGAGCGCGATCGTCTCGTCGGCGTGGAACGTGGAGGTCGCCACCAGGTCGTAGTGGAAGCGCTCGAGGCGCTCCGGGACCCGCTCGATCAGCACGCCATCGGCGTCGGCGAGCCCGTCGAACGTCTCGGAGATGCGCTCCGCGCCGCGGCGGGCGTCGGCGGACGTGCACTCGACGAACAGGAGGTGCACGCGCGGGCCGGGGCGCTTGCGCTCGGCGGCCGCCGCATAGGCGGCCGAGGCAACCTCGTCGGCCGAGTACCCCGCGCGCGCGGCCTGACGGAGCATCTCCGCCACGAGTCCCTCCAGCGCCCCGGACGTCCGGCGCTGGGGCGCGCGAGCGGCCACGCGCGTGCCGGCACCCTGGCGGGCGACGACGTACCCGCCGTCGGCCAGCCTGCGATAGACGGCCCGCACCGTGTTCGGGTTGACCCGGAGGATGCCGCCCAGCTCGCGAACCGTGGGCAGGCGCGAGCCGGCGTGCAGCCGACCCGTGTCGATCTGGTAGGCGAGCTGCCAGTACAGCTGGGTCGAGATGGGAACGTCCGAATCCCGGGTGATGTCGAGCCCGCGAGGGGCCGCGACCGGGAGGTCCCGGGAATCCTCGTTCGTTCGTGACCTGTCGCTCATTGACATAGCCTGATAGTCCAAGTATTCTTCTGTTGTACCAGTGGACTATATCAATCGCGGCGCCTGCGCCGCTACCCACGAGGCATCGGAACCATGGAACTGCTGCTGATCCTGCTCTCGGCGCTCGTCGTTCTGGCCGTCCTCGATTGCTTCGCGATCGAGTTCGGCGCGGACTCGCGAGGCGGCCTCGAGGACCTCCACGCGCCCCTCCACGAAGCGCTCTGATCGCGGATCGCCCACCACACGCGCACTGCCCGGGGAGGCCTTCCCTTCCCTCCTCCCTGTCGCCGATCCGGGCAGGCACGGAACGCCGTCGATCGCGAGGTCGGCGGCGTTCCGATTCCCGGGGCGCGGGTCAGGCGCCGGTCTCCTCCGTGGCGCGATCGCGGCTCGTGGTCACCAGGTGGGCGGTTCGGACGGTCGTCCGGGCGCCCGGGGCCAGGGCGAGCGGCCAGGCCAGGAGCAGCGCCGATCCCTGGTAGACGCGCTCGAAGCCCGCCTCCGAGTTGGAGATCGTCTCGATCGGGGAGATCCAGGCGTCCGCCGACGGCACCACCGTGGTCGCGACGTCGATCCCGATGTCATCGTTGCCCGATCGGAGGCTCGCCACGAGCGCCCGGCCACCGCTGCTGTCATGGGGGACGCGCTCGCCGTCGAGGAGCCAGTAGGCCGCAGGGTTGGCCCCGCCGCCGAGCATGGTCGTCGCCCATTCGAGGCCGAGCGTCGTGGCCAGGGACGCCGCCCCGAGGTTCTCGACGGTCACCTCGGCGCTGAGGGTCGGGCTGCGCCGTCCGCCGCCGACGGTGATCGTGGTCTCGACCCGAACCGGCAGCGGACCTTGATCCGTGCGGACGCTGCCGTCGCGCCGGAGTCGGACCCAGGCGCCGCCGTCCAACGCGCCGGTGCCGACGACGTCGAACGGCCCGTCGACGAAGTCGCCCAGCTCCTCGGCCGCGGCCCGGGCGAACTCGCCGGCGGTCGCATGCGGGCCCAGGAAATGGACCAGCGCGGAGCGTCGCTCGTAGGCGTCGTAGGCGAGCCGCTCGCTGAGGCCGCTCTCCTTGGTCGTCACCATGTCGTGGATCGAGCCGACACCGCCACCGCCGCCCTGGCTGGCGCCGTCGGCCAGGCGGCGCTCGTGATCGACGAGCGTCTCGTGGGACGCCTCGGGGCGACGGCGCAGGACCGCGGTCAACGCGTGGCGAGCGGCGCGGATGTCCCAGCTGCCGATCCCGGCACCCTCATTGGGCTTGACGACCACGAACTCGCCGGGCGTGGCCAGGACGATCTCGGGAATCCCGTCGAGGTCGGTGTCGACGCTGCTGACGCCGTCGGTCGGGCGGCCGGCGTCCCGGGCGGACCGGTCCGCGGCATCCTCCGCCGCGATCAGGTGCTCGTATGTCGCCAGCCGCATGTGGCTGATGTAGATGCCGCCGAAGAGCCCATGCCAGTAGCAATCGTTGGACTGGCCCTGGTAGAGGTGGTCGAGGGCAGCCGTCCGGGCCGGCCCGCCGGGCATCGCCGCGACCTTCGCGGAGGTGCGCAGCATCTGCTTGTGGAGGTCGTTGACCTCCCGGTACTTCACCTGGAAGTTGCGCCAGAAGCCGCCCCGCAGGTAGCGCGCCTCGGGAGCCCCGGCCGCCTCGGCCCGGTGGAGGAGGGTCGTGAAGACGCGGCTCTCATCGGGCGGCAGGGCCCATTCGCCCATCTCCGCATAGGAGGCGGTCGGGATGTAGACACGCCCGATCGGCGGGTGGCGGTCCAGCCAGTCCGAGGGGGTCGTCGTGGAGAGCCAGCCGGCGTTCTCCTCGAGGGCCGTGAAGAACCGGTCGACCCACCGGCTGGCTCCCCAGCAATGCTCCCAGGTGGTGGGCCACGAGCCGAACTTCTCGCCATCGTCGCCCATCATCCCGACCCGCTCGCCGGCCTCGGTCGCGTTCGCCCGCAGGTGGCCGATCACGTCGTCGACGTCGCCGAACGGGATCCGGTAGCGGAGGCCCTTCTCGGTGCCGAAGATCGTCAGGAGGTTGCCCTGGTCGTCGGTCGTGTAGGGGCCCCAGAGCTTCTCCTCGGGGATCGCGGCTGCCCGGAAGTGATTGTCGTCCACGATGGTCCAGGCGTAGCCGCCCTCGACCAGCGAGGTGGGGAGGTCCGGCTCCCAGACCCGTTCCGCCAGCCAGGCTCCGCGCGGCCGACGGCCCGTGATCCGTTCCAGGGAGTCGGCCATCCTGCGAACCTGCCCGATCCGGTCGCGGGCCGGGAGCGAGGCGAGAACCGGCTCGTAGTAGCCGCCCCCGAGGAGCTCCACCTGGCCGCGGTCCACCAGCCGGCGGAGCTGCTCGATGAACTCGGGACGCTCGACCAGCAGCCAGTCCAGGAGGGGGCCGGTGTAGTGGAGGGCCAGGCGCACGCCGGGATGGCGCTCCAGCGCGTCCAGCATCGGCTTGTAGGCGACCTCGTAGACGTCCGCGAAGACCCACCCGAAGTTGCCCACCGGCTGGTGGTTGTGGAGCGCCAGCGCGAGCGAGATCCGCCGCGCCACGGGGCCCTCCCGGTCCGGGCCGCTCGCGCCGGCTTCGCGAGCGGCGCTCACCCGGCCTCGGTCACGATCTGGGAGCGGGCCGACGCGTCGTCCCCCTCGAGTCCCGCGGCCGGCAGATAGTGCAGCTCCGCATACTCGTGGAGCATGCGGGTCGTGGAGAAGCGCCAGATCGTGGTCGCCATGGAGCGCTTCATCAGGGTCAGCCAGGCCCGGGGCAGGCCCTGGGGTGAGCGCTCGTAGTAGCGCGGCACGACCTCGTCCTCGAGGATCCGGTAGAGGTCCAGCGAATCGCCCCAGTCCTGAGCGCCTTCGTCCGGGTTGGTCTCCCGTCCGCCGATGGCCCAACCGTTGTCGCCGACCCAGCCCTCGTCCCACCAGCCGTCCAGGACGGACAGGTTGACGACGCCGTTGACGGCGGCCTTCATGCCCGAGGTCCCCGACGCCTCGAGCGGTCGGCGTGGGTTGTTGAGCCAGACGTCCACGCCGCGCACGAGCAGCTTGGCCATCCGCATGTCGTAGTCCTCGAGCACGAAGACCCGTCCGCGCAGCTCGGTCGATCGACTCCGGGCGAAGATCGCCTGGATCACCTGCTGGCCCGGCCGGTCCGCCGGGTGCGCCTTGCCCGCGAAGACGAACTGGACCGGGCGGTTCTCGTCCCAGACGAGGCGGGTCAGGCGCTCCATGTCCGTGAACAGCAGCTGGGCGCGCTTGTAGGTGGCGAAGCGGCGCGCGAACCCGATGGTCAGGATCGCCGGATCGAGCGCGCCGTCGACCTCGGTCAGGGTCGCCGGGGCCTCGCCGTGACGGGCGAGCTGGGCGCGCAGCCGGCCCCGGGCGAACAGCGCCAGCTCCAGCTTCTGGTGCTGGTGGGCCTCCCAGAGATCCCGGTCCGGGACGCGGCCGGCGCGCTCCCAGAAGCGGGCGGCGTCGGTCTGGCCGTCCAGGTCGTCCAGGTCGGCGTCGAGGTAGCGCTCGAACAGCTCGCGCATCGAGCGACCGACCCAGGTCGGGGTGTGGGCCCCGTTCGTGATCCCCAGGATCCTGCGCCCGCCCAGGACCTGCTCCCAGGTGTCGTTGGCCGTCTCGGCATGGAGGCTCGAGACGGCGTTCGAGCCGTTCGAGTTGCGCAGGCTGAAGGCCGTCATGTCGAACTGGGTGGCGTCGCCGGTGTCGCCGAGCCCCTGGGCCAGGACCTCGTCGATCGGGATGCCGCCGGTGTTGGGGCGCCCGTCCCCCTCGAACATCGGCCCCGCGACAGCCCGCACCAGGCCGGCGTCGAAGCGCTCGTTGCCGGCCGAGACCGGGGTGTGGATGGTGAAGACGCTGGCCCGCTTCACGATCGGCCAGGCCTCGGCGAGGGGAGTTCCGCCCTCCACGAGCTCGCGCGCGCGCTCGACGAGCAGGAACGCGGAGTGGCCCTCGTTGAGATGCCAGACCGCCGGGGCGATCCCCAGGCTGCGCAGCGCGCGCACGCCGCCCACGCCCAGGACCAGCTCCTGGTGCAGGCGCATCTCACGGCCGCGGACGTACAGGATGCTCGTGATCGGCCGGTCGGCATTGCTGTTGGCGGCATGGTCGGTGTCGAGCAGGAGGACCGGCACGCGACCGACCTGGAGGCACCAGACGGCCGCCGTGATCGTGCGCCCCGGGAGCTCCACGGGAACGAACAGCGGATCGCCCAGCGGGTCCAGGACCCGCAGGAAGGGCAGCCGGTCGAGGTCGAAGTCCGGGTAGGCGTGCTCCTGGTGGCCGTCCGCGTCGATCGACTGGCGGAAGTAGCCCTTGCGGTAGAGCAGGCCGACGCCGATCAGGGGAAGCGCCATGTCGCTGGCCGACTTCATGTGATCGCCGGCCAGCACGCCCAGGCCGCCCGAATAGATCCCCAGCGACTCGTGGAAGCCGTATTCCGCGCAGAAATAGGCGATCGGCCCGCTCATCCGGCTGCCGTGCGCGCGGTGGAACCAGTGGTCCGCGCCGTTGGTCAGGTAGTGCTCGAACGCCTCCATCACCGCGTCGTACTCGGCGATGAAGCCCGGATCATCGACGAGCGGCGCCCAGTTGATGCCGGCCTGGAGCAGCTCCACGGGATTCCGGTAGCGCGACCAGGTGTTCCCGTCGATGCGGCTGAACAGCAGGGCGGCCCGCGGGTGCCACATCCACCAGAGGTTGTAGGCCAGGCGGCGGAGTCCCTCGAACTGCGGGGGGACGCGAAGCGGGACGCCGGGCTGGGTCGGCACGCGGACGAGCGGTTCCATATGAACGGCGATGATACCGCCGCCGCCTGGTCTTGTGAACCGGTTTAGCGCGGCCGCTTGCGTCGCCCGGGCAGGGCACGGGGAGAGCCCCTCGGTGGGGAGCCCGGCGGCTACCATTCGGCGGTGCGGGTGATCTTCGTGGCCGCCGAGTGCGAGCCCTGGGCCAAGGTCGGTGGTCTCGGCGATGTCGTCGACGCGCTGGCCCGCGCCTTGGGCCGACTGCCCGGGGCCCTGGCCGAGCCGGTCGAGGTCTTCCTGCCCCGCTACCGCACGGTGATCCTGCCGGCCGGCGCCCCGCTCGACGCGCTCGCGATCCGCGTCCCCGACCCGACCTCGCCGGACGGGGCGGCCGACGTGACGATCCGCAGCCTCGACGCGGGCGGCTACCGCCTGCGCCTGGTGGACGCGCCCGCAGCGTTCGACCGAGCCGGCGTCTACGGCGACGGAGACCATGAGTACCCCGACAATGCGGGGCGCTTCGCGCTGCTGGGCCGGGCGGCGCTGGAGGCGCGCCGCGCGGAGGGGCGCCCGGTGGACCTCATCTCGCTGCACGACTGGCACGCCTGCCCGACCGTCCTGTTGCGGGACCTCGCCTACGCCGGCGACCCGATCGTCGGCGGCGCGGCGGTCACCGTCACGATCCATAACTTCGCGTACCACGGCTGGACGCCCCGCGACCGTGTCGCGGACCTCGGCCTGGGCGACGCTGCGGCCGCCGCGGGCGATGCCTACGGGATCGACCTGCTCGGGGAGGGCATCGCCCGGGCGGAGATGCTCAACACGGTCAGCCCGATGTACGCCCGGGAGGCCGTCACGCCGGCCTTCGGGATGGGCCTCGACGGCGCGCTGCGGGCCCGCGGCGACCGGTTCACGGGGATCCTCAACGGCCTCGACCAGGCCCTCTGGGATCCGCGCCACGACGCCGTCCTGGCGGCGCGCTACGGCCCTGGCGACCTCGCCGGCAAGGCCGCCTGCCGCCGCGACCTCCTCGAGCGGATCGGCTTCGACCCGGCGGCTCGGGGCCCGCTGCTGGGCGTGATCGGCCGGCTCGATCCCCAGAAGGGCTTCGACCTCGTCGCCGGCGCGGCGCACCGCCTGGTCGAGAGCGGAGCGCGCATCGTCGCCCTGGGCAGCGGGGACCACCGCCTGGTGGAGGGGATGCACGACATCGCGGCTGAGCTGCCCCGCTCGATCGCCATGGTGGAGCGCTTCGACCGCGACATGGCGCGGCGGATCTACGCCGGAGCGGACCTCTTCCTGATGCCGTCGCGCTTCGAGCCGTGCGGGATCGGCCAGATGGTCGCGATGCGCTACGGGACGCCGCCGATCGCCACCCGGACGGGCGGGCTGGCCGACACGATCCGTGACGTGGACGAGGACCCCGCCGGCACCGGGTTCCTGTTCGACGAGCCGACCGCGGACGCGCTCGTGGGCGCCGTCTCCCGGGCCCGCCGGGCGTTCGCGGATCCCACCCGCTGGAACGGCCTCGTGGACCGGGCGATGGCCCGGGACTGGTCCTGGGAGCACGCCTCCGCGCCCGCCTACGCCGCGCTGTTCCGGCGGGCGATCGAGCTGCGGCCGGCCCGCTGATCTAGCTCTACGGCGGGCAGCCGCCCGCCAGCAGCGGCGCCGCCGACCGGCAGCGGCGCCGCCCGCCCTGTCGCGGCCCTGTCGCGGCCCTGTCGCGGCCCGGTCGCGGCCCGGACGTTCAGGCCAGCGCGCGGAGAAGCGCCGCGATCGTCGCCACCGGGTGCGTCCGGTGGGGCGAATGGCCGGCCCCGGCCAGCGACTCGAGGGACCCCGGCCCGAAGCGTGACTCCAGCGCGGGCACGCTCTCCGCGGGAAGCAGCCCACCGGCAGCCGGGTCGGCCCGGACCACCCGGATCGACGTCCCGCGCAGGTGCGCCTCGTCGAGGGCGTCCAGGCCGGCATCCCAGCGGTTGCCCAGCATGACGTCGCGGACCAGGCCCAGGTCCACCGTCGCGATCGCCGCCGCCTTTGCCGCCCGGTCGCCCGGCGGCCATTCCGGGTAGCTCGCGTCCACGTGCGCCAGGGCCGCGGCCGCGCCCGGGATCCGGACGGAGCCATCCGCGATCGCCTGCGCCCCGGCCCAGTCAAGCACGGGCGGGTCGAGCAGCACGATCCGGCCCGGGACCAGGCCGGCGGCGGGCAGATGGGCCGCGATCAGCGCCCCCCAGCTGTGCCCGATGACGCTCACGTCGGGGGCCTCACGGGCGGGCCCCGCCAGGCCAAGCCCCCGGATCGCCTCCGCGACCAGCGCCGCGGTCGCCCCGAACGAGCGCTCCGGGCGCGCTGGCGTCGCCCCGTGCCCCGGCAGGTCCAGCGCCCGCACCGGACGGCCTGTCGCGGCAAGGGCCGGCCCGACCCGCCACCAGCCGCCTGCCGCCGACGTGACGCCATGGAGGAGCACGATCGGCCCGCCCACGACGGCCGGCGGATCCCAGCCCAGGACCGCGACCGGCCCGCCGCCGGCCTCCACGAACGAAGCGGTCGCAGCCGGCGCCTGCTCGCCGGCCTCGACGATCCGCGCCGCCGCCGCCGGCAGCGCGCCGAGCGGGAGATCGGCCGCCGCGGTCACGCCCGGCGCGTTGCGGCGATCACGGCGCAGCCGACCGTGAAGGCCGACCCGTCGTCGGCGATCGCGAAGGCCGCTCGCGCAGCCGCCCCGGCCTCGCCGAGGAGGGTTCGGACCGCGTCGGCGCGCCAGGGCGCCGGGTTCGTGTTGGCCAGCCAGGCCTCGGTGTCGTGGCGGATCTCCCAGGGCCGCGCGATCCGGGCGTCGAACCCGGCCGCGCCCAGCGAGGCCAGCCACTCGGAGGCGCGCAGCGATCGCCCGTGGGTCGGATCCCGGAGCAGCTCCACCGCCTGGACGAACGAGTCGAGCGTCGCGACCTCGGGCGCGACCATGTCCACGACGCCCAGCCGGCCGCCCGGCCGGAGGACCCGGGCCAGCTCGCCGAAGGCCGCCGCCGGATCGGGCCAGTGATGGACCGAGAACCGGCTGATCGCGACGTCGAACGTCCTGTCGGGGAAGGGGAGGGCCTCGGCCGAGGCCTCGCTGAACGCGATGTTCGCCACTCCACGTTCGGAGGCGAGGCGCCGCGCCAAGACCAGCATCTCGGGTGTCGGGTCGACGGCGTCGACGTGGGCGACCCTGGGAGCCAGCGCCAGGGCAGCGTGGCCGGCGCCGGTGCCGACGTCGATCGCCCGGTCAGCGGATCGCGCGGCGACCGCCTCGGCGAGCCAGCCGAGGTCGGGCCCCGTGGCGCGGCTCCAGCCGGGCCCGTAGCGCTCGGCGACCGATGCCCACTGGGCCCGGGATGCGGTGTCGGTCATCGGGATCCGGCGCGATCGGCGGCCGCGGCGCCGGTGTGATCCCCGATCGAGTCGCGGGCTGGTCGGGGCCGGCGCCGCGAGGCCGGCCGGGCGGGCCACAGCGCGGGCGGGGTCGGGGGTCCCGCCACTGGCCCGCTTCCCAGCGCGGCGAGGAGGCGGGCGGTCGCCGCAGCGACCTCGGTCACGGCCACCTCGAACGCGGGCGCCGCGGCGCGAGATGGCGCTCGCGTGCCGCTGACCTTGCGGACGAACTGGAGGGCCGCGGCCTGGACGTCGCCGTCGGTCGTCGGTGGCTGGCTCACGCGGAGGGGACGGATGCTGCGACACATGGCGACAGGGTACCAAGCGACCGGCCCGCGGCCGAAGTTCCACGGGCCCCCGCGGGCACCGGGACTCGCAGGCGAGATCGCACTTCCGGTCGGGAGTGCATTTCGGTCATAATCGGACAATGATTGGGATCATTGGTCCGGAAGACTCCGTGTCGCGCGCCGCCCGGGTCGCGGGCGAGCTCGGCCTGGCCGACGCCGTCCTCACCCGGGCGTACGCGTCGTGGGACGACGTCCCGGCCATCGCGGCCGAGCTCGACGCTGCCTGCGGCGTCCTCCTGTTCACCGGTCGCGTCCCGTTCGCGATCGCCCGGGGCAACCCGGACCTCCGGGCGACGCTCGACTTCATCCCCCACGACGGTGCCGACCTGTACCGGGCGCTGGTCGTCGTGCTCCGGGACAACGGCGGCCGCCTCCCGACCGTCAGCCTCGACACGATCGAGCGCGCGGCCGTCGACGAGACATACCACGACCTCGAGATCGAGCCGCCCGCGGCCCTGCTGTCCCTCGACGGGCCCGACCTGTCGCCGGGCCGCTGGGAGGCGGCGGACGTGACGGCATTCCACGTGGAGCGCTACCGGCGCGGCGAGGTGGAGCTCTGCCTGACCTGCATGGGCTCGGTCCGCAACAACCTCGTGCAGCTCGGCATCCCGGTCGTCCGGATCGAACACACGCGCGCGGCGTTCCGCGAAGCGCTCCGGCGGGCATCCCTGGTCGACCGCCTCGCGCGAACGGAGGCACGACAGATCGCGGTCGGCCTCGTCGAGCCGCTGGTGGACCGGCGTCGGGCGACGGGCGCCAGCCCGTACGAGACGCAGCGGCTGGACCTTCGACACCGCCAGCGGGTGGTTGACCTCGCGGAGCGTCTCCAGGGGACGTTGAGCGATGGCGCGGCCGGGAGCATCCTCATCCACACGACGCGGGGGGCGGTGGAAGCCGAGTTCGCCCGATCGGAGGCGGAGCTCACCGCCGGGGGTGACGGCGCCGATCCGCTTCCGATCGGCTTCGGCGTCGGCTCGACCGTGGCCAGCGCGGAGGAGAGTGCCCGGCAGGCGATGGCGCTCGGCCGGCACTCCGGGAAGGTGCACGTCGTCCTCGACGATGGCACGGTCCTGCGTCTCGGAGGCTCCGGCGCGCATCCCAGCTACCGGCTCCGGGAGACGAATCCGCGGCTTCTCGCCCACGCCAGGTCCGTTGGGCTCGGGTCGTTCACCCTGGCCCGCCTCGTCGCGGCCCTGGGGACGATCGACCACACAGCCCTCACGGTTCGCGATCTCGCCAAGGCCTATGGAGTGACGCCGCGATCCGCGCTCCGGCTCCTGGACACCCTCGAGCGGGCGGGGATCGCCGCCCCCCTCGGGACGCGCGTCGCGCCGCGGGCCGGTCGTCCGCAGAGGGTCTACCGGGTCGACGTGGACAGGCTGCTTCCGGCCGTCCACGACGGCCCGGGAGCAGTCGGGCGCGCGGATTGACCCGCGTTCCGGGCTTGACACCGTCGCTGCTGGTCCGATAGGCTCCGGTCCTCATATTTCAGTCGTATTTCGGACGTGCGCGACGCAATGAACACCAGGGCGCCCACACTCTCCCTCATCGAGCTTCGCCGCGAGCTCCACCGTCGGCCGGAGCTGCGGTTCCAGGAGCACGCGACGGCGCGCGTCCTCGCGGGCCGTGTCGCCGACGCGGGGTTCGAGGTGACGACCGGGCTGGGCGGCACCGGTCTCATGGCGTCCATCGGAGACCGGGGACCGGGGGCACACGTGGTCCTTCGGGCGGACATGGACGCCGTCCCGACAGCGGACCTCACGGGACACCGGTACGCTTCCGAGGTGCCGGGCGTCGCTCACGCATGCGGGCACGACGTCCACATGGCGGTGGTCGTCGGCGCGGGGGAGCGGCTGGCGGCGGAGGGCGGGATCCGCGGTCGCCTGACGCTCCTCTTCCAGCCGGCCGAGGAGATCCCGTTCGGCGAGGCGAGCGGGGCCCGCGCGATGCTCGACGCCGGGGCGCTCGACGACCGGGTCGATGCCATCGTCGGCCTTCACTGCTGGCCCGGGCTCCCGGCGGGCACGATCGGTCTCGATGACCGGGTCGCCATGGCAGCGAAGGACGCGTTCCGGATCCGGGTGCGCGGGTCGGCCGCCCACGCCGCCACTCCGAGCGGCGGGAGGGACGCGATCCTCGCGATCAGCCACCTCGTCATGGGACTCCACCATCTCGTCGGGCGCGAGGTTGACCCCGATCAGCGAGTCGCCCTCAACGTCGGGACGATCCGCGGTGGCGCCTCCCAGAGCATCGTGCCGGCCGAGGCCGAGATCACCGGCACCGTCAGGAGCGTGGATCCCGACATTCGAGCCCGCATTCGCGCAGCCGTCGAACGCGTGGCCGGGGCAGCCGCAACGCTCGTTGACGTTGCGGTGGACGTCGAATGGGCCAACGAGATGCCGCCCGTCATGAACGATCCGCGACTCGTGGCGATCGCCCGGCGCGTCCTGCCCGACGTGCTCGAGCCGGACGGCCTGCGGGCGCTCAACGGCCCGCCGATGACGACCGACGACTTCGCCCTCTATGCCGAGCGGGTGCCGGGCCTCTACGTGAAGCTCGGGGTCGCGGAGCCCGGGGCGACGGCGTGGCCCTCGCTCCACGACGGGCGCTTCGACATCGATGAGCGGGCGATCGACGTCGGGGTCACGACGCTGGTGACGCTCGCCCGCCACCTCCTCGCCAGTGGGAACCAGGGGGGGACTGCACGATGACCCAGCAAGCGCCCGGCTCGCGCGGCCTGCTCGTCGGAGGAATCTGGCGCGCGACCGCCGCCGGCGGGGAGCAGGAGGTGCGTGCTCCCTACGATGGGCGCCTGCTCGGCCGGGTGCCGCTCGCCACCCCTGCCGACGTCGCGGAAGCGGTCGGGAGCGCAACGGAAGCGCACCGTCGTGGCCCATTGCCGCCCGCGGAGCGATCCGCGATCCTGCGGCGCGCCGCATCGCGCATCCGCGAACGTGCCGACGAGCTTGCCGAGATGGTGGCGCTCGAAGCTGGCAAGCCGATCCGCGAGGCGCGCGGCGAGGTCGCGCGGAGCGCGCTCGTCCTCGAGGAGGCGGCCGAGGAGGCGCGCCGGATCGCCGGCCACCTCGTGCCCGTCGACGCCGTGGCAGGTTCCGAGGACCGGATCGCCTACACGTTCCGCGTCCCGCTGGGCGTCGTCGCCGCGATCACGCCCTTCAACGGCCCGCTGCTCTCGCCGGCCCACAAGGTGGGATCCGCGATTGCCGCCGGGAACGCCGTCGTCCTCAAGCCCCCCACGGCGACGCCGCTGGCTGCGCTCGAGCTCGCCGCCGAGCTGATCGCCGCCGGCCTCCCGCCGGACCTCCTCCAGGTCGTCGTCGGTCCCGGGAGCACGGTCGGTGACGCCCTGGTCGACGACCCGCGGGTCGCCATGGTCTCGTTCACCGGGAGCACTGCCGTCGGGCTCAGGATCCGCTCGCGGTTGGGCCTGCGACGGGCGACGCTCGAGCTCGGCGGCAACGCACCGCTCATCGTCCATGATGACGCCGACATCGACGCCGCCGCCCAGGCGGCAATCTCCGGATCGTTCGGGTACGCCGGCCAGGTCTGCATCTCCGTCCAGCGGATCCTGGTCCAGCGAGGCGTCAGGGAACGGTTCGAGCGGGCCTTCATCCCACTCGTCGCCGCCCTCCGCGTTGGCGATCCCCTCGACGAGGCGACCGACATCGGCCCGATGCTGACCGCGGAGAAGGCCGCGGAAGCGGAGGCGGTCGTTCGCGAGGCTGTCGCGGCCGGCGCACCACCGCTCACCCCGGTCAAGCGCGAGGGGGCGCTCCTGTGGCCGGTGGTCCTCGCGGACCCGAATGCGGCGCTGCCGGTGGTCTGCCGGGAAGTCTTCGCGCCCGATCGTCAGCCTCATGTCCTACGGAGACCTCGACGAAGCGATCGCGCTGGCGAACTCGACGGACTACGGCCTCCAGGCGGGCATCTTCACGGCCAGCCTGGCCGTCGCCCTCGAGGCATCCCGCCGCCTCGAGTTCGGAGGCGTGATCGTCAACGACACCTCGCGCTACCGGGTCGACCGGATGCCGTACGGCGGCGTCAAGTCGTCCGGGATGGGCAAGGAAGGGCCGCGCTACGCGATCGAAGAGATGACAGAGGAGCGCCTTGTCGTGCTCAGGGGGACGCCGAGATGAACGACCGGACCGAGACGGACGCCACGGCGGCCGGCCGCGCCCCGCTGTCGGGCGAGTTCTGGTACCTCCCGATGGACGTCGTCCGATTCGGGCCGGGGAGTCTCGGACTCCTGCCCGCGGAGATCGACCGGATCGGCGGCAGGCGAGCCTTCCTCATCACGGTCCCGGAGCTCTCGCGCGGCCCGATCGCCGCGCGCGTGCGGGAGCTCCTCGGCGATCGCGTCGTCGGAACGTTCGATGGCGTCCGGGCCCACGTCCCGTATCCCGTCGTGATGGAGGCTGCCGCGGCCGCCCGCAGCGCCAACGCCGACATCCTGGTGAGCCTGGGCGGAGGGAGCGCGATCGACACGACCCGCGCGGTCGCCCTGGCGATCGGGGAGGGCGCCGAGACGATCGAGGCTCTCGAGCAGTTCCGAGCTCGCTACGAACCGGCCAGCGGGACGACGCTCCCGCCGACCCACGGGCGCGCGCTGCCCCACGTCGCGATCCCGACGACGCTCGCCGCCGCCGAGTTCGCGAACGCCGGCGCGGTGACGAGCCCCACGAGGCGCGTGAAGGACCTCCTGATCGCCGACGAGCTCACTCCGCGCGTCGTCATCCACGACGCGGAGGTCGGGCTCACGACGCCAGTCGATCTATGGGTCTCGACGGGGATGCGCTCGCTCGACCACGCGATCGAGACGGTCTACTCGCCGCGCCACCAGCCCGTGACCGACGTCCTCAGCCTCGAGTCGATCCGCCGCCTCGCCTCGGCGCTCCCTGCTGCCCGCCGCGATCCGGCCGATCTCGCGGCGCGCGCGAACGGCTACATGGGCGCGTGGCTCTCGTATTTCGGCGAGATGAACCTGAGCCTCGGCCTCTCGCACGCGATCGGCCACCAGCTCGGCCCGAAGGGCGGGGTCCCGCACGGTGTCACCTCGTGCATCATCCTGCCCCAGGTCATGCGCTTCCTCGCCCCGGCGACGGCGGACCGGCAGCGTCTCGTCGCCGACGCGCTGGGCGTGGACACGAGGGGGCTGGACGACACGGTGGCCGCCGAGGCTGCCGCGCGCGCCGTAGAGGCGCTCGTCGCCGAGCTCGGCCAGCCGGCCAGGCTGTCGCAGGTCGGCGTCGGGCGCGACATGTTCGACGAGATCGCCCAGGGCGTCCTGCAGGACCTCGTCGTGGCGGGGAGCCCGATTCGCATCGAGTCCGGCGCCCAGGTCGTCTCGATCCTGGAGGCGGCTTCCTGACGTGGATCCCTTCCTCGTGGCCGAAGGCATCTCGAAGCGATTCCCGGGCGTCGTCGCCCTCGATCGCGTTGACTTCGACCTCCGGGCTGCGGAGGTACACGTCCTCCTCGGGGAGAACGGAGCCGGCAAGTCGACCCTCGTGAAGATTCTCGCGGGAGCGTATCGACCCGACGAGGGCGAGATCAGGCTCGACGGCGTCCCAGTCCGGGTCCACACCCCGAGTGCGGCCCGGCTCGCGGGGATCAGCACCGTCTACCAGGAGCTGGCCCTCGCTCCGGACATGACGGTCGCCCAGAACATCTTCCTCGGCCGCGAGACGACGCACGGGCCGGGCGCTCTCCTCGACCTGCGACGGGATGCGGGCGCGCAGCAGGGAGCTCCTGCACCTGCTCGACCTCGATGTCGATCCCGACGCGCTGGTCCGGCGGCTCAGCCTCGCCAAGAGGCAGGGCATCGAGATCGTGCGGGCGCTCGCCTGGAAGTGTCGGGCCTTGATCATGGACGAGCCGACCTCCTCGCTCTCGAGCCACGAGACGGAGGAGCTCTTCGCCCGGCTCGCCCGGCTCACGGCCGAGGGTGTCGGCGTCATCTACATCTCGCACCGGCTCGAGGAGATCGAGCGGATCGCGCACCGCGTGACTGTGATGCGCGATGGGCGGGTCGTGGCGACGCTCCCCCGCGGGGCTGCCGGCCAGGCCGAGCTCATCCGCCTGATGGTCGGTCGCCAGCTCTCGGAGACCTTTCCCCGGCGAGAGCCGCGTCCCGGCGACGAGCTGCTGAGGGTCGAGGGCCTCTCGGTTCCGGGGACGGTCCACGACGTCTCGATCCACGTCCGCGCAGGCGAGGTGCTCGGGATCGCCGGGCTCATCGGGGCGGGCCGGACCGAGACGCTCCGGGCCGTCGTGGGGCTCGACCCCAGGTCGGGAGGCCGCATCTTCGTCTCGGGCCGCCTGGTCGACATCCGGTCGCCGCGCGATGCGCTCCGGGCCCGGATCGGCCTGGTCCCCGAGGATCGCCATGGCCAGGGTCTCGTCCTCGGGATGAGCGTCCAGCAGAACGTGACGCTGGCCTCGCTGGAGGCGTGCTCCCGGCGCGGCTTCCTCGCCTTCCGGGCGCTCAGGGAGCTCGCCGAGCGATACATCTCCCGCCTGCGGATCAAGGTGGTCGGACCGTGGGTCCGAGTCGGGACGCTCTCGGGTGGCAACCAGCAGAAGGTCGTCCTTGCCCGCGCGCTGGCCGCCGGCTCGGACATCGTCCTCCTCGACGAGCCGACCCGGGGCATCGACGTCGGCGCCAAGGCGGAGATCTACGAGCTCATCGCGGAGCTCGCCCGCGAGGGGAAGGCCGTGGTGCTGGTCTCGTCCGAGCTGCCGGAGATCCTGGGCCTCGCCGATCGCATCGTCGTGATGCGCGAGGGCCGCGTCTCACGGACGTTCGAGCGAGCCGAGGCTACGCAGGAGGCCATCATGGCCGCCGCGCTGCCCGTCGAGGACGCGGCATGACGGCGAACCAGCTCACGGATCGCGCCGTTCGCCGATTCCGGGTGCGGCCGTCCTGGGAGACTCTCGGCCTGCCAGCCGTCGTCCTCGTCATGGCGGCGGCGTTCGCATTGCTCGCCCCGAACTTCCTGGCCGTGACCAATGCCGCGAACGTCGCCCGCCAGGTCGCAGTCCTGGGCATGATCGGCGCGGTCCAGACCGTCGTCATCATCTCCGGCGGGATCGACCTCTCTGTCGGCTCGGTCCTGGCCGTGTCGAACGTGCTCATGGCCATGGGCCTCGCCCGGGGCAACATCGCGCTCGGGCTGGCGATGGCGCTCGGGGCAGGCCTCGCCTTCGGGCTCATCAACGGCATCCTCATCGGCAAGACGCGTCTCGCGCCGTTCATCGTCACGCTGGGAATGCTCTCGATCGCGCGGGGCACGGCGCTGACGATCACCGACGGGATCCCGATCTTCGGATTGCCGCCGTCCGGCTTCGAATGGATCGGCCAGGGATACCTCGGCCCGATCCCCGCGCCGGTCATCCTCGCGATCGCGACGTTCGTGATCATCCACGTCCTGCTGACCCGGACGCGGTTCGGGACGGCCGCGTACGCGATCGGCGGCAACGAGCAGGCAGCCGTTCTCGCAGGCATGGCGGTCTCGCGATCCAAGATCGCCATCTACGCCCTGAGCGGCCTCACGGCCGCGGTCGGCGGGATCATTCTCACGGCCCGCGTGAACTCGGGCCAGCCGCTCCTCGGCGAGGGGCTGGAGCTCGAGTCGGTCGCGACCGTCGTGATCGGTGGCACGTACCTCTTCGGCGGGCGTGGCCGCCTCCTCGGGACCCTCTTCGGCGTCATCTTCGTCGGGATCCTCCAGAACGGGCTGAACCTGCTCGGGATCTCGACGTTCGTCCAGCAGATCGTCATCGGCGTGAGCATCATCGCGGCCGTCCTGCTCACCGTCTGGCGGGACCGCTCGTGAGAGAACCGTCCCTGGTCGATGCGCGCCCCCGGGCCGACAGGCGCCCGGATCCAGGTCGCCGCGGGCGATCGGCCAGGGCGATCCAGGGACACGGGTAAGGAGAGGCTGCTTGGAGGAGGCAACCGACGGCGTTCCGACCGAAGGCACATCAAGACGAGGAGAGACGATGACAGGCGATTCCAGGTCCAGGAAGATGCTGCTGGCGGGACTCGCGTCCGCAGCGATCGCACTCGCGGCATGCTCCGGCGCAGGGACGGCGGCACCGTCGGGAGCGGCCTCGGCCGCCCCGTCGACCGGCGCCGCGACGGCGCTCCCGGGCGCGACGACGGTCCCGAATCTCAAGGCGAACAAGCCGTACCGCATCGCCGTCCTCTTCCCGAACGCGGGCGATCCGTACTTCCAGCAGAAGCGGTACGGATACGAGGACGAGGCGAAGAAGACGGGCGCCCAGCTCACGTTCTTCGACGCAGGCGGCTACGCGAACATCGACAAGCAGATCGCCCAGATCGAAGATGCGACCCAGCAGAAGTTCGACGCAATCGCAATCGCGGTGACGAGCAGCACGGCAACGGTCCCGGCCCTCGAGGCCGCCGTCGCGCAGGGCGTCCTCGTCGTCGGCGACGGCGTCTTCCCCGCGTCCGACAAGGTCCTCAAGCGCGGCGAGGACTCTGAGCTGGCGGGCTACAACGCCGGGAAGTACCTCGGGAATGCGCTCAAGGCCGGCGGTTCCGTGGGCCTCCTTCTGGGCCCTCCCGGCATCGATCTCATCCACCTCCGAGAGCTGGGCGTCAAGCGGGGGCTCGCCGAGTTCCCGAACGTCACGGTCGCCCAGGCCCTCAACAACCTCAGCGACCTCGTCTCCTCGACGAAGGCAGCCGAGGACATCCTCCAGGCACACCCGGACGTCAAGGGCTTCTACTCCTTCAACAGCGTCGTTGCCCAGGCGATCGTCTCGGCCCTCAAGTCGGCCGGCAAGAAGCCCGGCGACGTGATCGTCGCGACAGTCGACATGGATCCCGACCTTGAGCAGATGATCAAGGACGGCTGGGTCCAGGAGACGAACGTTGCGGGATCCGTCCTCCTCGGGCGGGTTGTCGTCGACACGATCGTCCAGAAGCTCAACGGCGTGGACGTTCCGGCCGAGGGCTACCTCAAGCCCTTCGAGATCACGAAGGACAACATCGGCTCGTTCGACCGGTCGATCCTCTATCCGCCCCAGTGAGCTGATCCCGGGCGCGGCTCGGGTGATTCTCACGACTCAAGGACCGGGTCCCGCCTCAGCGGGCCCGGTCCTTCGGCGTCCGTGTCCCGACGGGCGGCCAGGGGGAGCCGGATCCGGCGCGGCCCACTCGATCAGCGTCGACGAATGGCCGGACCCGCGCCGGATGCTCGGCGGCTGCGCCGGCCCGCGCGGCGGAGCGCGGGCGCGCCGTTCGGGCGCGGTCACGGGCCGGAGCGTGCCCGGCGCCCCGGCCCGTGGCAGTCACCGCGCGGCGAGCCTGATGCTCCCGAGGTCAGTCCGCAGCGCCAGGCGATGGAGCCCGTTCGGGTCGTTCGCGATGCCGAGCTCCGCCTTGCCCATGCCCGCCGTCGCCTCGACGCGATAGGCGGAGGACGGAACCGTCAGCTCCACCGAGCCCGTCGAGGCCGTTGCCTCGACGTCGGCCGGCGTCGCCAGGTCGAGGGAGATCGACCCCGTCCTGGCCCTGGCGACGACGGTGTCCGAGTGCAGCCCTCGCCCGGTGATCGATCCGGTGTCCGTCCGCAGGGTGACGTCGCCCGCGGCGTCGACGACGCTGATCGAACCGGTCGCCACGGTCGCGTCGACGGTCGAGACGCCCGTCAGGGCGAGGCTCCCCGTGCCGACGTCCGCGGTCACCGGGAGACGCTGGGGCACCACGACGACGTACTCGGTCGCGCTGAAGGTGGCGGACTCGTCCCCGCCGAGCTCCAGCACGGTCCCGTTGATGCGATGCGTGGGCCCGGGCCGCGAGTGGAACGGGTTGAGGTAGCGGACGGCGCGGTGGACCTGGACGCCGGACACGGCGCCCTGCCGGACTTCGACGTCCACCGAGCCGCCCTTCACGCGGATCTCGCTGATCGTCGTGGCGGACGAGGCGTCGTCCTTGAACCGCGTGCCGACCGCCTTCCAGCCTCCGCAGGCGAGCCAGCCGATGCCGACGGCGACGACGATGGCGGCCCCGGTGCCGAGAAGGATGACGTTCATCGTGCGCATGGCCTTTCTCCCTCGCGCCGGCCGGTGCGGCCGGTGCTGACGGGACCCACGCTGCGGTTCAACCGGGACCTGGCGCATCCATCGATGGACAGACGCGGAGGTTGATTCTGGCGGTGGGAAGCGCCGAGGATGGTGGCGCGGGGCTCAGCCCAGCAGGCCGAGCTCGCGGCCGCGCGCGACGGCCTCGACGCGGTTCGCGGCCCCGAGCTTGCCGGAGATCGTGTGGAGGTGGGACTTCACCGTCCCGACCGTCACGAACAGCTCGCCCGCGACCTGGCTGTTGGAGCGGCCGAGGGCGACGAGGCGCAGGACCTCGAGCTCGCGCGGCGTGAGCGTCTCCACGATGCCTCCGGGGCCCGCTGGCCGGCGCACGCCCGCGCCCGCGGCCGCGCGCACACCCTCGAGCGGAGGCCCGATGCGGGCGAGCGTCGCCTGCGCCGATCGGATGCTCGCCGCGTCGCCCACGCGCGTCGCGAGCTCGAGGCAATGGCGCGCCGCGGCCTCCGCGAGCGTCGGCTGACCGAGCTCCGCGCGAGCCCTCGCCAGGGCCGCCCAGACGGCGGGAGCGGCGGCGGCCGACGTACCCTCGCCGGCCCGCGCCAGCTCGGCCTCGCACAGGCGCACGGCACCGGCAGCGTCGCCGCGGGCGATCGCGATCCCGGCCAGGTCCGCGATCCCGTACGCGAGGGCGAGCACGTTGCCACCCGCCCGGAGGTCGGGCAGCGACGCCTCGTACGCCCGGGCGGCTGCATCGAGGTCACCTGCCCGGAGCAGGGCGAGCGCGAGCAGGACCGCGGCGGTGCCGCGCAGCGTGGCCGCGGCCTCGGCCGGGAGCCCGGCCGGGACGAGCTCGCACCCGAGGCGGGCCTGCGCGACCGCGGTGGCGGCGTCGCCCTCGAGCCCGGCGAGCTGCGAACGGAGCATGGCGAGCTGGGCCGGGATCGCCGGCCGCATCAGGGGACCGCCATCACCGCCGCCCGCGAACGCCCGCTCGGCGTCGTCCAGCCGCTCGGCCGCACCCTCGGCCTCACCGACGATCACCTGGCACCACGCGTACGCCGCGCTGAGCTGGGCGTGCCCGCGGACGACGTCCGCGGGCACGGCTTCGAGCCAGCGCCGGACCGTGCTCAGCTCGCCCGCATTGATGTGCCGGCCCGCCGCGAACGAGACGACCCGGCTCATCCGTTCGACGTCGCCAGATCGCAGGGCGTGGGAGATCGCCTCGTCGTCGTCCCCCTGCACCTCGTGCCACGACGACGCCCTGGCGTGCAGCCCGGCCACCTCGTCGGGCCGCAGCACCGCGAGTCGGGCACGCAGGATCTCGGCGAACAGGGCGTGGTAGCGGTACCAGCGGCGCTCGTCATCGAGCGGGACGATCAGCAGGTTGGCCCGGTCCAGGCCCTCGAGCCGCGCCTGGCCGCCCGGATCGCCCGTGACCGCGTCGCACAGCGGCCCGCTCAGGCGATCGAGGATCGACGTGCGCAGGAGGAACTGCTGCGTCCCGGGCGGCAGGCCCGCGAGCACCTCCTCGACGACGTAGTCGAGGACGAAGCGATGCGTCGCGGAGAAGTCGCGGACGCCGGCGGAAACGTCCGGCCGGTGGGCGAGCGACAGGCCGGCGAGCTGGAGCACGGCCGGCCACCCCTCGGCTCGCGACGTGAGTGCCTCGACATCCGCCGCCGAGAGCTCCAGGCCCATCCGCTCGGCGAAGAAGCCGCGCGCCTCCTCGGTCGTGAAGCGGAGCGCATCCGCCCGCACCTCGAGCAGCTCGCCCCGGGCACGCAGCCGCGCGAGCGGCAGCCCGGGATCGACGCGGGTCGCGATCACCAGGTGGGCCTGCGCCGGCAGGCGCTCGACGAGGAGGCCCACGGCCCGATGGACCGCCGGGGAGCTGATGAGGTGGTAGTCGTCCAGCACGAGGATCGACGGCCCGGGCGACTCGGCGAGCACCATCGCCAGCTCCCCGACGACGTCCGCGGCGTCCGCCCCCGGCGGCGCATCGACGATCGAGCCATCGTCGTCCGCCGCGAGCCGCGCCACGGCCGCGCACAGGTAGCGCAGGAAGCGGACGGGGTCGTTGTCGGTCTCGTCGAGCGCGATCCAGGAGCTCCCGATGCCCGAGGCCGTGAGCCAGTCGATCAGGGCCGTCGTCTTGCCGAACCCCGGCGGCGCCGACAGGAGGATGAGCCGCACTTCGAGCGCGCCGGACAGCAGCGCGGACAACCGCGGCCGGTGGACGGGACGGTGCGACGGGCGCGGTGCCGCGAGCTTGATCGGGAGGAGTCGATCCATCGGGGCCACCGAGGGGAATCGTAGCGCGGCGGCGGTGCCGCGAGGCGGCCCTCCCGGACGACGACCGGCCCGGTTTCAACCGGCGTCTCCATCCCCGGATGGATGCGCCAGCCGGTGGTTGAGCCGCAGGCTGGCTCCCGGATCTCCGGGGCAGGTGGCACCGGAGGCGGCGGAGGTTCGCCATGGGTCGCACGGTCGGCTACCGGGTCCGGGTGCGCGTCCAGGGGAAGCTGGACCCGGCGTGGTGGTCAGGGCTCTTCGCGGACCTCGTGGTGGCGGCGCAGCCCGACGGGACGACCCTGCTCCGCGGCCTGCTGCCCGACCAGGCGGCGGTGCACGGCCTGCTGGCCACGATCCGCGACACGGGACTCTCGCTCGTGGCGGTCGAGACCGTCGCCCATCCCGGACTTGAGACGGAGACAGGAGGCTCATGATGACCACGGAGACCGCCGCAGAGACGCGGCTGGCGAGCACGGCGACCGAGGCGTCGGTCCCGGCTCGCCTGACCACCGAAGAGGTCTGGGGGCAGCTGGCGAAGGCGTCGTTCGCGATCATCGCGTACGCCGTCCCGACCGGCGAGCCGCGATCCAGCGGCGTCGTGTACGGGACGGCCGGCCGGCGGCTCTACGTGGCGACGGCGCCGGACAGTCGCAAGGCGCGCGAGATCGTGGACGACCAGCTCGTGTCGTTGACGGTGCCGGTCCGTCGAGGCGGCCTCCTGGCGCTCCTGTTCCCGATTCCGCCCGCCACGATCACCTTCCGTGCGCGGGCCGTCGTGCACCACGCGGGCTCGCTGGACCCGGCCTCGGTGTCGAAGGAGTTCGCGCGCCTGCTGCCAGAGCAGCACCGCGCGACGGCCTGCATGCTGGAGCTCGTGCCCGAGGGCCAATTCCTGACCTTCGGGATCGGCGTGTCGCTGGGGGAGATGACGAAGCCCGACATCGCGACCGCGCGGGTGCCCGTGGCGTAGCCGGGTCCCCCACGGTCGCCGCGCTCCTCGACGTCGTCGCCCTCCGCTCGGTACGGGTCTGCGGCAGGCGACGTCGGAGGTGCGCGCCCTCTCGTGGTAGCGTTGACGACGCATCCGTCGTGCCTGGTGGCAGCCCGGGCGGGAGTAGCTCAGTTGGCAGAGCGGCAGCCTTCCAAGCTGCATGTCGCGAGTTCGAACCTCGTCTCCCGCTCCACTTCCCCTTCATCGTGCCGTCGCCGGCGTGACATCACGCCGCGGCCTCGCCGGCGTCGTCCAGCGTGGGCTCCCTGACAAGCTCCACGGCCTGGACGAGGCCGTCACGCATCCGGATGATCCGGTCGCAGGCCGCTCCCACCTGCGCGTCGTGGGTGACGAGCACGAACGTCTGGCCGTGCTCGCGGTTGAGCCTCCGGATCAGGCCGAGGAGCTCGGCGGACCGGCGCGAGTCGAGGTTGCCGGTCGGCTCGTCGGCCAGGACGAGCGCCGGGTCGTTGACGAGCGCCCGGGCGATCGCGACGCGCTGCTGCTCGCCACCGGACAGCTCCGACGGGCGGTGCGTCGCCCGCTCGGCCAGGCCGACCATGTCGAGCCGCGCGATGGAGCGCGCGCGCGCCTGGCGCCGGCCGAGGCCGGCATATTCGCCGGCGAGCATGACGTTCTCGACCGCGGTCAGCGTCGGGACCAGGTTGAACTGCTGGAACACGAAGCCCATCTCGCGGGCCCGGATCCGGGTCCGCTCGCCGTCCGACATCCGCGTCACATCGCGCCCTCCCAACGACAGCTCCGGCGCCGGCCCGTGGTCCTGATCCGGGCCGTGGAGCAGCCCGAGCAGGTGCATCAGGGTGCTCTTGCCGGAGCCCGACGGGCCCATGATCGCGACCAGCTCGCCGGCCTCGATCGAGACGTCGACCCCGCGCAGGGCCTGGACCTCGTTCCTGCGGCCGAGCTTGTAGGTCTTGCGCAGGTTGCGCCCTTCGAGCAGTGCCATGTCCGGGGCTCCTATTCGTAGCGCAGGGCCGCGACCGGGTCGAGGCGCGCGGCGTTCGCTGCGGGGATGATCCCGGCGATGACGCCGAGGATGGTCGAGAAGAGGACGGCGAAGACCGCCGTCTGCGGGGTGAGCTGGAAGAGGATCATCCCCGAGCTCCGGCCGGCCTCGTTGGCGAGGACGACGACCAGTGAGCCGAGGCCCAGCCCGAGCAGGCCACCGAGCAGGCCGATCAACCCGGCCTCGCCCACGAGCTCGCGGATGACGCGCGCCCGCGAGCCGCCGATCGCGCGCTTGATCCCGATCTCCCGGGTCCGCTCGGCGACCGACATGGCCATCGTGTTGATCACGGACAGGCCGCCGACGACCAGGCTGATGAGGGCCACGCCGACGATGATCGCGCTGAAGATCGCGACCGAGGAGCCCACGACCTCGTCGAACTCGGTGGCGGTCATGGCCGACGCGTTCGGGATGACGGCCTCGATCCGTGCGGCGAGGGCCTCGACGTCGGTTCCCTCTGCGGGATACACGGTGATGTCGGTCACGAGCTGGTCAGCCCGCACGTTCTGGCGGACGACCGGTGGCAGATCCTGGAAGAAGATCTCCTGGGCGGCCGCGAGCGGCACGATCACGGTCGTGTCCGGCGCGGTCAGGGTTGGCTCGAGGATCCCGACGACCTCGAACGTCTTGCCCCGGATCTCGAGCGTGTCCCCGACGCTCTTGCCGAGCTTGCGGGCGAGGTCCGAACCGAGGACGGCCACGAGGGAGTCGGCGTCTTCGGCGGTGAGCGCGCGGCCCTGAGCGTAGCGGGGGTCGAACGTCCGGTGACCGTCGGCAGCGCCCGACAGCTCGCCGACGACCATGTCGGGAATGCTCGGCCCGCCCGTCGACTGGGGATCGAGGAGAGTGCTGACGCCGGGCACCGCGACCGCGACGCCGTCGAGCGCGGCGATGTCCTCGGCCACGGCGATGTCCATCGGGCTCCGGGCGGATGCGCCGCCGGACTTGTCGGTGACGACGATCTTGCCCGCGTAGTAGTCGCTGCCCATGGCGACGATCGCGCTGATCCTGTTGGCCATCGAGCCGAAGACGACGAGGGCCCATATGCCGATCGTGATGCCGGTGACGGTCAGGACGGTTCGAAGTCGCCGTCGGGCGAGGTTGCGTAGCGGTCTCATGCGGTGGTGCTCCTGGATTCGGTGCAGAGGGCAGGCCGAGATCGGTGAGGTGATCGCGGGGCGCCCACGACGGCCCGACGTCGCTCCGGCCGATCCCGGCGCGACGGCGACCCGCGACGTTCAATCGGGCCGGGGCTCCAGGATCACGACCTGGGTCGGTCGCGATCGCTGGGCGGCGTAGGCATCCTGCTTCTTGCTGTAGACGGCCCAGCTGGCCCACAGGCGGGGCCGCTCGTCGTCATCCGCGGCACGTCCGCGGACCGTGCGCGACCCGTCGACGAGGTCGACAGTGGCGTCGGGGTGCGCAAGGAGGTTGAGCCACCAGGCGGGCTCGGGATCGGCCCCACCGTTCATGGCCTTCGTCACCAGGTTGGACCCATCCTCGATGTAGCCCAGGATGGCGATGCGCTCCTGGCCCGTGCGGCGCCCGACCGTCCGCAGGCGCAGCATGCCCCAGCGTTCGGCTGTCGGGCTGCGCAGGCCACGCCGGCCGCCCGTGATCGAGTAGATGGCGCGGTGAACAAACCAGGCGGTGCGGACGAACCAGCGGGGCGGGATGGGCGCCGATCGCCGCGACTGCATCGTCACAGCGTCCGCGCTCCTGCCAGCGACGTGTCGATCGCAGGCGCTGCCGCGATGGCCGGCGCTGAGGCGATCGCCCGTGGATTGAACCCCTTCGCGATGAGCCAGACCGCCAGGACCATCTCCTGCACGAGGATCGGCAGATTGAGGACCATCTGGACAGTACCGAAGCCGGGGATGAGATGGAGCATCACCAACAGAGCGGTGATGAGGGTCAATGTGACTCCAACCAGACCCCAGACTGATAGCCATCGAGGAACGAGTCTGAATTGATAGAAGACGGAGTAGTACATCAGGGCACCGATGGACCAAGTCGACAGCATGGCCACATTGCTCAACCAGTCGGTTCCTGTCCTGATCAGCACATCTGCGGTCTGAAAGTACGACGACTCCGGAGCCCCAGCCTTCACGAATTCCTGGCTCAGTGCCAAAAGGGCAACCAGGGCGAGTGCGCCGACGATATCGACCACGCCCTCGATGACCCTGAAGCCAACGGAGCCGATCGCCAAGCCTTCGTTGTACGTTCGCAGGATCGGATACAGGGCAAGGCCAATGCCGGCACAGGCAACACCCATGATGAACTTGAGCAGCGTGGCGGCGATCATCCGGCCTTCATTGGCCGCAATTGCATTCAGGTGATCCGGAGCAGTCAGGAGGCTTCCCAGTACTGGGAACATCAGCACGCCCGAGACCGTTCCGATGATGAACAGCACACCCACGACTGCTGCGTTCGTTCTGCTTGTCCCGCGGGGACGTACTTCAGTCGCATTCATTCTTCATCTCCCTGTTGTGGTTGGTTGTGATGCAGGTGGGTCTCGTCCCGAGTGACCGAGACGAGCGGCAGGCCGAGGTCACGAACCCTCTTGAGCAGTCCGTGTAGCGCGGATTGAGGACCGTTCGCGGCCTCACGTCACCGCGACGACGACGTTGCCCCGCTTGTGTCCGGTGTCGACGTACCGGTGCGCCGCGACGAGATCGTCCAGGGCATAGGTGCGGTCGATCACTGGCTTGATCTCGCCCTTCGTCGCGAGCTCGCCGAGCAGCACCAGGTCCTCGCGACGAAGGTCCGGTCTCCCGTCGTCGACCGAGACGCAGGCGCCGCCGGGATCCAGCACTCGCCGGCACCGCCGAAGAGCCGCGGCGCTCTTGCGCTTGCCAACGGCGTCGACGATCAGGTCGTAGCGCTCGGCCCGGATTGTGAAGTCCTCGGTGGTGTAGTCGATCACCGTCGTCGCCCCGAGCGCTGCCACGAGGTCCACGTTCGCCGCGCTGCAGACACCGGTGACCTGGGCGCCGAGATGCCGGGCAAGCTGCACGGCGGATGTGCCCACTGCCCCCGAGGCCCCGTAGACGAGGACCCGTTGTCCCGCTCGAACGCCGGCCTTTCGCAGGACGTGGAGCGCGAGGAGGCCACCGTAGGGAATGGCCGCGGCTTCGAGGTCGGTGAGGTCGGTCGGACGCGCCGCCAGGAGTCCGTCCTCCGGCCAGCACACGTACTCGGCATACGTCCCGAAGCGGTGTCGATTGAAGCCGAATACCCGCTCACCCGCTCGGAGTGACCTGGCGTCCGACCCGACGGCGTCCACGATCCCGGACAGCACCATGCCGAGCACCGGTTGCCGGGGCGCGTTCCAGCCGAGTGCGAGCCGCCCCATGATCCGGTAGGCGGGGCTCAGATTGAGCCCCCGCACGTAGCAGTCGCTCGACGTGACGGCGGTCGCGAGGATCCGGATGCGCACCTCGTTCTGCCGGGGAACCGGCATCGCGACTTCCTGGACCCGCAGGACCTCCGGCGGACCGTACCGGGTGCAGACGACGGCTTTCACCTCCGTGCCCCCTCAACCTGCGGATCCGCGTATCGGTTCTCCCCCGGCAGGCCGGCGCCGGAGTCGACGGCCTTCACGCCCATGACGAGGAGCCACAGTGCCAGCCCGACTTCCGCGATGAGACTCAGGGCGAGCCCGGGGTAGTGGATCGCGTTGTAGTCCGGCAGCAGGAGGGCCTGGAGGAACCAGATCAGGACAGCGAACCCGTCAAGCACCAGGAGGACGCCCAGGAACCGGGGCAGGTACCCGGACCTGTAGACCAGGTAGCCGAGCGGGAACAGCCACGTTCCGAAGAACAGCTGCGCCGTGACCCAGCCCATCTTGTAGACGTTGATGGACAGGTACGCCAGCCCCTCCAGCTGTGCCGCCGAGTAGGCCTGCATGTGGCTGGCTCCGTCTCCCTGCAGCATCGCGGAAACCAGCGACAACATGCTCGCGCCCTGGATGGCGACACCGACGGCGTTCAGCAGCAGGAAGAGCAACGCCAGATCCTTGTTGACCCGTCGCAGGAGAACGTAGAGACCCCAGGCGGACATGAGGAAGAGGAACCCTGTGACCAACGCGACGACGAGACCCAGGCGGAACGACCCCTCATTCGTGACGATCGCCCGGTAGACCTGCGGCGCTGTGCCCAGCCCGATCTGCCCCAGCATGGTGGCCAGAACGGAAGCCAGGATGTAGGCGAGGTAGAAGCCGCCCGTGATCCTGGCCACCTTGCCCAGCGCCAGGTGATCTCCTCCCGTGCTCATTCGCTATCTCCCTCTGTGGCTGACGTTGACGTGGGCAAGCCGCCCACGCCGACGTTCGACTTGACATCACGTGCCTGGCCTGTCCCGAGCGCAGTCGGGGGGCCGGGTTCGACAGGACTGACCGAGACCAGGGGCATTCCCAGGTCCCGGACCCGCTTGAGCAACCCGTGCAACGCGGCCTGGTCGACGACGGGACCGGTGATGAGCGTGTCGCCGCCGTCGAGCGTGATCGTCAGGCCCTCGAACCAGTCCGCCCATCGAGAACCGAGCTGGCCTGTTATCCGGATCTGATAGGCCATCGGGTGGCTCGCGTCGGCTCGTGGGTCGAGTTCCTGGGACATCGCTCCGTGCCCGTTGCGGCTGATCATTGCCGGCCCCATCGGAGGCCTTCACGGGCAGCATGTCGCCAGGGCGGGATGAGAGTCATACCTCCCAGGAGGTATTCGGGGGACTATTCGCGGGCGCCCGGGACGACGGACAGGGTCGAGCCGGCGGACCGCCCGGGCTTCGCCCCTGAGAATCCTCAGCTCAAGCGTCTGGGCGGCGACCTGAGGACAGGAGCCCCAGGGCTCGTCCCCTCGCGACTGCCTGCGTGCGGCTGCTCACGCCGAGCTTGGCGTAGATGGTGCGGGCGTGCGCCTTCACGGTGTGCAGCGACAGGTACAGCCTGGCTGCGATCTCCTGGTTGGTCAGCCCTTCGGCGATGAGGGGGAGCACCTCGAGCTCGCGCCTGCTGAGCGGCTCGGCCAGACGGCTTCCAGCGACCGGCGTCGTCGGTGGGGCGGCCCGTCCCGCGTCATCGACTGGATACGCAGCCAGCAACCGCCGCACATATACCGGGTGGACCCCTCGAGAAAGCGCCTCGTAGAGCAAGCGGGCCAGGGGCGCACCTTCGTCGACGAAGATACGGATGAAGCCGCCCGGCTCGGCCGATGCCAACGCTTCATCCAGCAGCTCCGCGGCCCTGGCCCGCTCGCCAAGGGCATGGAAGGCGGCGGCCTGCAGGATCATGGTCCTGAGCTGCTCGTCCGCCCAGGCCCGTTCCTCCGCCCGCCGGCGGTATGGCTCCAGCACCGCCAGCGCCGCGGAGGGATCTCCCTGGGCGAGGTGCACCCGGGCCTGGCTGAGGGGGAGCTGGTGCGCCTGGACCAGGTTCGCGGCCGCCCCCAGATCGCCCTGCTGAAGCAACGCCATGACCTGCGCTGCGGCGACCTCGGGCACCTGGAGCACGAAGTCATGCTGGCGCAGGGCCAGCTCGGCCTCAGCCAGCATGGCAGCCGCGCCGGCCACATCTCCCTGCGCGAGCTTCAGGCGAGCGATGAACACCTGGCAGGCGACGGGTCGGTCGGTGTTGACGAGCTGTCGGGCCAGCTCGAGGCCCTGCTCCGCGTGCTCCTGGGCGGCATCGAGGTCGTTCCTCTCGTAGAGCACGCGGGCCAGGCCCAGGTGGGCTTCGCAAACGACCGGAAACGGCAGGCCGGTTGCCAGCTCCACCGCGTGCCGATAGGTCCCGACCGCCAGGTCGAGCTGGTTGTCCGCTTCCTGGATGACGCCCAGCCCGATCGACCCCAGGATCTCGCTGATCGTGTTCCCCGATGCCGCGCTGATCGCGGTCACTTCCGTATAGGCCTGGCGCGCCCCGGAGCGGTCGCCCAGGAGCTGGTAGGCATAGCCCAGGGTCATGAGCGGCGAGGCGCGGTAGGGCACGTTATCGGGGTCGAGATACTCCAGGGCACGGCGCGACTGGGCGATGATCGTCTCGACCTGGTGCTGGCTAAGCGCCAGCAGGGCCCGCACCGTGGCGATCCGTCCCACCAGGTCCCGGACCCGGCCGTCCGGCCTGGCGTCCTGCAGCGCTCGTTCGGCGGCCTGGAGCTTCGGCTCGATGCCGGCGGTCTGGCCGGAGCCGAGCAGCACCTGGGCATAGGTCACCCACAGGGACGGGCTGGCATCGAGCACCGTCGTTGGGAGCGAGCCCAGCCAGTGGAGGATGGGGACCAGCGCGCCACGAAAGTGGAGCGGCATCCCCCTCCCCTCGATGAGGCGCTCGGCCCGCTCGGCGTCATGGCCAGCCGCAGCATGCTGGAAGGCCTCGATCTCGAGGCCGTTGGCGTCATACCACTCGCTGGCGCGGAGGTGGTCCTCATCCAGATCCCCGGACGGGGCCGCGCTCTGCTGGCGCCGCTGCCGCAGCAGATCGGCGAACAGGCGGTGGTACCGGTACCAGCGCCGCTCGCTGTCCAGGGGGACGATGAACAGGTTGGTCCGATCGAGGTACTCGAGGGTCTCCTGGCCGGGGGCCGAGGCGTCGAGCAGCACGGCATCACAGAGCGGGCCGCACAGCCGATCGAGGATGGACGTCCGCAGCAGGAAGGCCTGCACGGGTTCGGATTGCCGCTGGAGGACTTCTTCGACCAGATAGTCGAGCACGAAGTGGTGGCTGCCGGCGAACGACGCGATGAAGCCGGCAGCGTCCTCACGGCCCTGCAGCGAGATCGCGGCCAGCTGCAGACCCGCGATCCAGCCCTCGGTCCTGCCTTCGAGCGCACCGACCTCGTCCGCGGAGAGGTCGAGGTCCATCACCTGGTTGAGGAACGCGGCGGTCTCGTCCGGGGTGAAGCGGAGGTCGGTGCCGCGCAGCTCGGTCAGCTGGCCTCGGGCACGCAGTCGGGCCAGGGGCAGCGCGGGATCCTCACGGGTGGCGATGACCAGGTGCACCTGGGGCGGCAGGTGCTCGACCAGGAAGGCCAGGGCATCGTCGACCGGCCTGGAATCGAGGGCGTGGTAGTCGTCGAGAACGAGCACGACGTCGTTCGGGATGGTGGCGACGTCGTTGAGCAGGGCCGTCAGCGTCGACTCGAGTGGCGGGGGCTGCGGCGATTGGAGAACGGTCAGTATCCCTTCGCCGATCCCGGGCGCAACCGTCTGCAGGGCCGCAATCAGATAGGCCAGGAAGCGGCCAGGGTCGCTGTCGCCCTCATCGAGCGACAGCCACGCCGCTTGCCGTCCACAGACAGCGACCCATTCGCCGATCAGCGTGGTCTTGCCAAAGCCGGCGGGAGCGGAGACCAGGGTGAGCTTGTGGCCGGCAGCGAGGCCTTCGTTCAGCCGCTCGACCAGTCGCTGACGCGCAACGACTCTTCGCCGCGCAGGCGGGATATGGAGCTTGGTGGCCAGGATGGGTGTGGGCACCGTCCAACTATAGGGACGGGAGTGACCGGCTCGAGCGGGGGCGAGAACACCGCCCTCACGCTCGCAGCCGCGGAGGCCCAAATCGCCAGCGCCCCCCGAAGCGCCTCTCCGGGGGTCCCGGTGTCAGAGCGGCGGCCTACCGGACCGTGATCGACAGTCGGTACGTCCACTCGCCCTTGGTGCCGCCGGGCCAGGGCTGGCTGTAACGGATGGAAACGGTCGTGGTGCCGGCCGCGACCGCCCGGAACATCAGGACCTCACCGCCCGCCGCGCCCACGACCGGGAGCGTCACGCCGCCCGGCGCCTGGTACGCGCGATCGACCAGCCGGACCACGTTCGTGTCGCCGAGCTGCGGCTCCTCCCAGGCAAAGCCGGTCGAGGGGTTGGAGCAGAGGACGACCTTGACGTCGCTCCCTGGCGCGACCTCGCCCGTCTGCTCGACTGTCTGGGTGGACTGGAGCTGGTCGCACGTCGCGCCGAGGGGCTCGGCTGCCCGCGTCGTGGAGCAGGCCGCCAGAGCCGACGCGACCAGGAGCGTCGCCAGAAACCATCGTAGAGCCATTGTGCCGCCTTCCAGGAGTGGAGGCCGGGACCGAAGATGCGGTCGGGACGCGCCGACCGGGTTGATGGACGTCTCTGGAGGGCAGACGATCAGCGCCCCTCGATGGTTCCCCTGCGGGCCCGCTCGGGCCTCTGGGCACACCCGGCCGGCCCTGCCGATCCCCGCATCTTCCGGCTATCGATTCCAGGCGAACGCGCGCACACTCTGCCGGGACAACGGTCCGACCGACGCGGGCGCGCCCATCCCCGATCCTGCCCGAATTGGAGTCCCGATGCCCAGGCTCGCACCCTCGTTCGTCCTGTCGGCCACGGTCGCGGTGGCGCTCCTGGCCGCCCCGCTGACCACGACGGCCGCGAAGCCCGCGCCCGCCTCGACGACCGGGAACGACATATCCTGGCCGCAGTGCGGCGGGCGTTCCCGTCCGGGCAGGCGTTCGGGATCGTCGACGTGAACGGGGGCCTGGCCAACACGCTGAACCCGTGCCTCGGCACGTACAAGGGCGGCGCCCTGGCCACCAGCGAGCTGGCCTGGGCCTGGCGGTCGACCGGCGCGTCCGCGCCCGGCGTCCTGCCCAGGGCTGCGCTGTACGTCAACACCGCCGACCCCGGCCCCGGCGTGGCGGACTGGCCGACGAGCAACATCGACCCCAATGGCAACGCCACCGGCGAGCCGTACGCCGCGCCCTGCACCGGCGGCGATAGCCAGGCGTGCGCCTGGCAGTACGGCTGGAACAGAGCCGTCCAGGACATGTCCTGGCTGACCCTGGCGGGGGCGCAGGTCGGGGTCCCGAGCGACCCGTCCGCGTACCGCTGGTGGCTCGACGTCGAGACGGCCAACAGCTGGGAGACCGGCCACAGCGGACTGGCCAACAACGTCGCCGACCTGCAGGGGATGGTCGCCGCCTTCGGGGCCCGCGGGGCGACGGTCGGCGTCTATTCCACCTCATACCAGTGGAACCAGATCACCGGCGGCTCCCGGGCCGGCAACCTCGCCGGCCTGCAGGACTGGATTCCGGGCGCCCGGAGGCTCTCGTCGGCCCAGTCCAACTGCTCGCTGGCCGGCTTCACGGGCGTCGTCACGATCACCCAGTGGTTCGGGAATCCCTACGACGGGGACTACGCCTGCAAGGTGTGAGCGCCGCGCCGACGGGGCGAGCGGGCCGCTCGCTCCCGGCTACCCGGTCGAGCAGGCCGCGCAGCGGCCGACGATCGTGAGGTGCGACAGGTTCACCGTGAAGCTGCGGTGCCCTGCCAGCGTCCGCGTCAGCTCACGCGCCTCGCCTGCCTCGATCTCCCACATCGCGCCGCAGGTCTCGCAGCGAAGATGTCCGTGCTCGGTCGTCGGGAGGACGTGGAACTCCTCGCGTCCGTCGTGGCCGTGCGAGTGCCGGACAAGCCCGATCTCCTCCAGGACGTCGAGGGTCCGGTAGACGGTCGAGGGTGTCGTTTCCGGGTCGATCGCCAGGCAGCGATCCAGGAGCTCGTTGCCGGTGACGTGACCGTTCGACGCGACCAGGACCTCGACGAGGGCCCTGCGTTGGGGCGTCCAGCGCATCCCGCGATCGTGGAGCTGGGTCCGGGTCCACGAGACGACGTCCTGGTCGACGGCCGGGTTCGGTGGAGTCATCAGCCCGGATCGTACATCCGACGGGACCCCCATTCCGTACTGCCTGGCGAGGATCGCTGCGCCGCCGCCCAGATGCGCGTTCATGCAATAACACGCGATTGCTGGTAGGCTCGTCGAGCCTCTCCCCTGCGTCCCCAGGAGACCTGCGATGCTGACCACGCTCCGCAACCTGATCGGCACCTCGAGCCCGTTACGCAACCGCGTGATCGGGGTCTACGCGTTCCTGCTCCTGTTCAACCTGGTCGCGTGGGGCGTGGCCCTCGGGGCCTCCGTCGCGTACCCGATCCTGCTCCCGACTGCGTTCCTCGCCTACACGTTCGGCCTGCGCCACGCGGTGGACGCCGACCACATCGCGGCGATCGACAACTCGACGCGCAAGCTGATGCAGGACGGGCAGCGCCCGGTCGGGGTGGGCCTCTTCTTCTCGCTCGGCCACTCGACGATCGTCGTGGCCCTGACGGTCCTCGTCGCGATCTCGGCCGGGATCATCAGCGAGATCCCCTCGCTCCAGCAGGTCGGCGGCCTGATCGGGACGGCGATCTCCGGCACGTTCCTCCTGGCGATCGGGTTCATCAACCTCGTCGTCCTCCTCGACATCTACAAGATGTTCCGGGAGGTGCGGACCGGCGGGTCCTACAACGAGGAGACGCTCGAGGACTTCCTCAACAACCGCGGCCTGCTGGCGCGCCTCCTGCGCCCGGCCCTGCGGCTGATCCGCAAGAGCTGGCACATGTACCCGCTCGGCGTCCTGTTCGGGCTCGGCTTCGACACCGCCAGCGAGGTCGCGCTCCTCGGCCTGGCCGCAACGTCAGGCGCCGGCCACATCCCGGTCGCGTTCATCCTGATCCTGCCCGCCCTGTTCGCGGCCGGGATGTGCACGATCGACGCGACCGACGGGATCCTGATGCTG
Source organism: uncultured Chloroflexia bacterium (assembly GCA_963801445.1). GTDB lineage: Bacteria > Chloroflexota > Limnocylindria > Limnocylindrales > CSP1-4 > CTSoil-043. Next base: position 710,446 of record CAWDEW010000009.1, read on the forward strand.
GGGGCGTACGGCTGGGCGTACGTCAAGCCGATCAGGAAGCTCTACTACAACCTGAACATCACCCTCGTGTCGGTGATCATCGCGTTCGTCATCGGCGGGATCGAGATCCTCAGCATCGTCGCCACCGAGTTCAGGCTGACCGGCGGGATCTGGGACCTCGTCGCGGGCCTCGACTTCGGGCTGATCGGCATCGCGATCATCGTGGTCCTCCTGGGCAGCTGGGTCGTCTCGACCCTGGTCTACCGCTGGAAGGGCTACGACGACCTTGTCGCGATCCCCGCCGCCGGGTCTGACCTCAAGGGCAAGGCCGCCTAGGGTCGGCGGGCCCGGCAGCGCCGCGATGCGGGCGGTGCCGCCGATCGCTCCTCCGAGGGCGCACAATCGGGATCGCCGTTCGGGCCCGGCCCGGACGCGTCGGGCCCGCTGGCGTGCAGCGGCCCGGGCGAGCGTCCGGACGACCAGGAGGAACGATGGATCTCTCGAGCGCCTCGGGGCTGCTGGCCCCGCTCGCCGTCGTCGCCGGGATCCTGGTGGCCGCCTGGCTCGTCTTCATCATCGTCGGCGTGCGGATCATCGGTCCTGGCCAGGTGGGCGTCGTCGAGAAGTGGTGGTCGCGCCACGGCTCCCTGAAGGACCGGATCATCGCGGACAAGGGCGAGGCCGGGTTCCAGCCCGACGTGCTCCGGGCGGGCGTCCACCTGCTCAGCCCGCTCATCTATCGCGTCCACCGCTACCCGCTGGTGACGATCCCCCAGGGTCAGATCGGCTACGTGTTCGCCCGCGACGGCCGCGCCCTGCGGCCCGACCAGACGCTGGCCGAGGTCGTGGAATGCGCCAACTTCCAGGACACGCGAGCCTTCCTGCAGGCCAGCGGCCAGAAGGGGCCCCAGCGGGCGATCCTCCGCGAAGGGACATACGCCTTCAACCTGGCCCAGTTCATCGTGATCACGGAGCAGGGCGCCTTCTACCATCCGCTCGGCGACCCGTCGGAGCGGGCGACGATCGACTCGATGGGCCAGCACCTGACCGATGTCCTGGGCTTCACGCCGGTCGTGATCCGGGACAAGGACGACCTGTGCGGGATCGTGACGGTCCACGATGGGCCGTCGCTGGCGACGGGCGACATCATCGCCCCCACGGTCGGTGACCGCGCCGACGGCGCCAACTTCCACAACAACTTCCAGGACCCCGAGAAGTTCCTCGCCGCCGGCGGGTTCCGCGGACGCCAGCTCCAGGTCCTGACCGAGGGCACGTACTTCATCAACCGCTTCTTCGCCACGGTGGAGCCGATCGCCAAGACCATCGTTCCCGTGGGCTGGGCGGGCGTCGTCATCAGCTACGTGGGAGGCAAGGGCGAGGACCTCTCGGGCGACGAGTACAGCCATGGCGAGCTGGTGGCCAACGGTTTCCGGGGCGTCTGGAAGGACCCCCTGATGCCGGGCAAGTACGCCTTCAACACCTACGCGGGGGCGGTCGTCCAGGTCCCCACGACCAACATCATCCTGAAGTGGATCAGCGGCGAGGCCGGGGCCCACCATTTCGACGAGAACCTCGCCGAGATCGGGCTGATCACGAAGGACGCCTTCGAGCCCTACCTCCCGCTCTCCGTGGTCATCCACATCGACTACCGCAAGGCGCCCCTGATGATCCAGCGCTTCGGCGACGTGAAGCTGCTCGTCAACCAGACTCTCGACCCGATGGTGGGGGCCTACTTCAAGAACATCGGCCAGCAGAAGACCCTGATCGAGCTGATCCAGTCGCGCTCCGAGATCCAGCAGCACTCCTCGCTGGACATGAAGGAGAAGTTCAACAACTACAACCTGGAGCTCGAGGAGGTCCTGATCGGAACGCCGCGCGGCGCCGAAGGGGACACCAGGATCGAGAACATCCTCACCCAGCTGCGCGACCGCCAGATCGCCCGCGAGCAGCTGACCACGTTCGATGCCCAGCGCGAGGCGGCCGACAAGCAGCGCGAGCTGAAGCAGTCCGAGGCGACGGCGGTCCAGCAGACCGCCCTCACCCAGTCGAACATCAACATCGCGATCCAGGAGAACGTGGGCAAGGCCGACGCCGCCCGCGCGGTCCAGGACGGCGAGAAGATCCGGACCCTGGCCCGCGCCAACGCGGACCAGATCAAGTTCCTGGCCGAGGCGGACTCGGTGCGCGAGGCCCAGGTCGGGATCGGCAAGGCGATCGCCGTCGAGCAGAACGTCGAGGCCTACGGCGGCCCGAACTTCGTGCTGACCCAGTCCGTCATGGAGCGCTTCTCAACGGCCGTCGAGAACGGGCGGATCCCCATCGTGCCCCAGACCGTCGTCGAGATGGGCGGCGGCGACGGCCAGGGGGTCGGCGGCGGGACGAACGCGTTCGCCCTCCTGATGGCCCTCCTGGCCACCGAGCGGCTGACCGGCGAGCCAACGGCCGGCGGGCGGCACGACGACACGGTCGACGCGATGCGCAGCCGGATCCTCGATGCGGCGACCGCCGGCATCAAGGCCGGGCGCGTGGGAGGCACCGCGGCGCCGACGGGGGCCGCGCCCGCGGGCCCGAGCTCGGCCGGTGCCGGCCCGGCCGCCACGACCGGCGCCGGCACGAGCGAACAGACCGTCACGATGTCGATCCCTGCCTCGCCGCCAGCAGGAGAGCCGGGAAAGGGAGCCGGACCGGCCTGAGGACGAGCGCCGGAGGGGCCGGTCCCGCCTGGGGTGCGCCGCCGAGGGGCCGGCTTCCTGGTGTCCCGTGCCGCTGATGTCTGGCCCCGACTTCCGGGACGAACGGGGGCCGGCCCGCTGTCTCCCACCCGGCACGCGTTGTCGGATCCGATGCCCCTCGACCTGGTCCCGCAACCGACTGGCATGGCGGAACAACGAGGCGTCCGGCAAGAGGGCTCGGCGAATGGGGCATCAGCGCCGCCGACCGGTCCCCATACTGAGCGGCATGCGTGACCGCCGACCGCTCCTTCGCCCTGCCGCCATGCTCCTGGTAGCCGCGCTGCTCGTCTCGCTCCTCGCGTGCGGCAACCAGCCGCCGTTGCCCACGCCCGCATCCTCGCCGGGCACCACGGCCGAGCCCGCGCCTTCGGACGCGCCGGGCACGACCCCCGCGCCAGCAACGCCGCCGGCGTCGGTTGCACCCGAGCCGACGCCGGACCCGATCCTGCCGGCCGGCGTCGAGTTCTCCGGTGGCGCCAGGCTCCCGGGGTTGTTCGGCAGCGTGATCGGCGAGATCGGGAGCGAGACGGTCTTCTTCGGGATCCGCAAGGGAAACGCGATGGCCGCCCGCCTGGTGGGCGGCGCCTGGAAGGTGGCCCGGATCGACGACGAGTCCGGGATCGCGATTCCGTCGGGGACAAGCCGCTACTCCTGGTCGGCCGGCGCGAAGCCTGCCCTGGAGATGCAGGTCGGCGCGACGGCCACCCGCGATGGCGTGATGGTCGCCACCGGGGTCGGGCACGCTCAAGATGCGGGGCGCAACCAGGTCCTGATCGGGTTCATCTGGTCCACAACCGACGGCGTCACATGGGGGCGTTTCGACCCCCGCGACATCCTGGGCGGGCGGAACGTCTCCGTCCTTCTCAGTGACGTCACCGCCACGGCCGATGGGTTCGTCGCGGTGGGCAGCGTCGTCCCGGTGAGATCGAAGCAGGCGTCGGAGCTCGTGGTGCTTCGGTCCACCGACGGGAAGACATGGTCCGTGGCCTCGCGGCTCTCCGCCAGGTGGTCGCTGGGCGCCACCGCGATCCGGGCCGCCGGGTCGCGCCTGGTCCTGGAGGGATACGAGGCGACCTGCGATCCGCACGGGGGCCCGAACGACGGCACGATCATGGCCAAGGCGACGCGCCTGTGGCAGAGCCCCGACGACGGGGCGACATGGATCGCGGTGGACCTGGCAGGGGCAGACCCCGCGCTCGCGGCGGGCGAGCCGGGTCCGGCAAACGCATCGGCCTGCCCGGATCCCGCCGCGGGCTACACGGCATTCCACGAGCGGTTCGCGACGCGAGGATCGGTCGTCGGCCTCGTCGACGGCCGACTGGTGGCCGTGTCGGAGGACGGCGGCACCTTGGCCGTTGCCTCGGAGGACCTCTCGACATGGACGCTGGCACCTGTCCCCGGCGCGATCGCCGCCCCCGGACCCGACGGTATGCCGGCGAAGAGCCCCCTGGCGTCGCTCATGACGAGCGACGCGTCGGCGTGGATCCTGCGATCCCTCCAGCACCGCCGGGACGCGGCGGGCGCGCAGCTGCCGTACGGCTGCGAGGTCCGTTGGTGGCGGTCGACCGACCACGGGGTGACCTGGGTAGCTGGCGTGGCCGGACGACCGGTGAAGGCGTGCAGCGGCGGCTTCTATTCCCTCCGAGTGCGCTCGGACGGCTCGGTGCTCTACTTCATGATCGATGCGCCTGTCACCCCGAACCCCGGTGGCTCGTACCTGGTCAGCACCGGCGGCCCGGTCAGCCAGTGGGATCGCTGCACCCCGGGTCCGCAGGCCAACTGCGCCTTCGTGACGATGGCCGCCGTCGGGTCGGCACCGGGCCAGCCCGCCGTGATCTGGCCCGGGATCGATCTCAGCGGCGCCAGGCTCACCGGTGCTGCCCTGGCGGGGGCGGACCTGTCGGGAGCGAACCTGACGGGCGCCGTGGTCGACGGCGACCTCTCGGGGGCGAAGCTTGCCGGAGCCAGCCTGGGGTACGCGACGATCACCGGCAAGCTCGCGGGAGCGGATCTGTCGGGGATCACGTCGTACGCGACCGTATTCGGCGGAGACCTCACCGGGGCGAAGGTCAAGGGCGGCGTGCTGACCCGGGTTACGTTCCTGCCCGGGACAACCTGCCCCGATGGCAGGCCATCGACGTCCGGGGAGGGAGCCGCTGCCTGCCGGCTTCGCTGAGGCCGCCCGCCGGTCACCTGGCGCCCCATCGGGGAGGTGGCGCTCGTGGATGTGGCTGCGCCCCAGCAGGTGGGTTCACGCGGCCTCGGACGGGTGGCCGCCGGGGCGTCGTGAACCCGGAACAGCCCCATGGGCGCCGCCCCTAGGCTAGTCCAGCCGGATCCGGACCCGGGTTCCGCCGCCAGGCCGATCCTCGATCGAGACCGACCCGCCGTGGCGCTCGGCGATCCAGGCGGCGATGGGCAGGCCTAGGCCGGCCCCGCCGGGCGGGGCGCCCTCGCCGCGCCAGAACCGCTCGAAGACCCGGGCCCGGTTCTCGGGCGGGATGCCCGGGCCGTCGTCATCGACGATCAGCGAGACGCCGGAGGCCGGGCGCCCCTCGACGGGGGCTGCTGTGGGAGCGCCGCCGGGCGGGCCGGACGGGGTCGCTTCCTCGACCTGCGGGCCGGATCCGCCGTCGGCCGACCGGACGGCCACCCAGACCGATCCCCCCGCGCCCCGGCCATGCCGGATCGCGTTGTCCACGAGGATGCCGACCAGCTGGCGCAGGCGGAGGGGGTCGCCGAGCGTCTCGGCCGGCTCGGCGTCCAGCCGCAGGGCCACGCCCCGTTCACGGGCCAGGGGTTCCAGGCCGGCGAGGGCCGTCGCGGCGATGTCGGCGAGGTCCACCTCGCTCCGCGCGATATCGAGGGAGCCCGAGTCGGCGCGGGCGAGCAGCAGGAGCGTGTCCACGAGCGCGGTCATGTGCTGGAGGCCGGCCTGCACGTCCCGGACGGTGTCGCCCATCTCGGCGACCTGGCGCTCCGGGTGCCGGGCGAGATGGTCGATCCCGGCCCGGGCCACCGCGAGCGGCGTGCGCAGCTCGTGGCTGGCGTCGGCCGCGAACTCGCGCTGGCGACGCAGCGACTCACGGATCGGCTGGAGCGCTCGGGACGCGTAGATCCAGCCACCGATCACGGCCAGGGCCAGCGCCGCCAGGCCGCCGATCAGCAGCACGAGGGCGAGCTGGGCAAGCGTGCGCGCCTCGGCGGTTCGGTCGGCGATCACCTGGACGACGTACGGGATGCCCGCGTGGACGGTGGGCACGCTGATCACCTGGACCGGCACGCCTGCAAACGTGGTCTCCGTGAACACCGTGGCTCCCGTTGCCCGCGCGGTCCGGGCGCCGGCGAGGTCGGGGCTTTCGACGATGCCTTCGGGGGCGCCGACGAGCTGATCCTGCGGCGTCACCAGGAGCGCGATCGTCCCGGAGGCCGGGCCGCCGATCGCGAAGCCCAGCCCGAAGCGGCCCGGCCGGTCGCCGTCGGGCGAGGTCGGCGCCCGGGCGATCAGCTGGGCGAGCAGCTCCGCGCGCTGCTGGAGCTGCGCCTGGCCGCTGGCCCGCAGCGAGCTGGCGACACCCAGATAGATCGCGCTGCCGAGCGCGATCAGGATGACGAGCGTTACGCCTCCGCTCCACACCACCAGCCGGCGGCGAACGCGCCGAAGGAGCGCCCGGTCGGCGCTCGGCGTCCCGCTGGAGACGAGCGTGTCACCACCCAGGAGCCGGGGAGGCCGCCGAACCGTCGTCGCAACCTCGCCGCGGGTCGCCCCGATGTCGGAACCGCGACTCCCTGTCCCCTCGCTCACGCCTCTGCCATCCGGTAGCCGGCGCCCCGCTCCGTCTGGATTCGGGCCCCGGCGGCGGGCCCCAGCTTGGTCCGCAGGAGATGCACGTAGGCATCGACCGTGTTGGGCGTGACGGCCACCCCGAACGGCCAGGCCGCGTCGAGGAGCTGGTCGCGGGTGAGCAGCTGTCCCGGGTGGCGCAGGAGGCATTCGAGGAGGCTGAACTCGCGGGCGCTGAGCCGGAGCGGTTCCCCGTCGATCGCGACCGCCCGCTTCGTCTCGTCCAGCTCGATGGGGCCGTTGCGCAGCATCGCCTCGGGGCGGGTGCGCTCGCTCCGGCGGGAGAGCGCCCGGAGGCGGGCCGCCAGCTCCTCGTACGCGAACGGCTTGACCACGTAGTCGTCAGCCCCCGCGTCGAGCCCGGCCACGCGGTCCTCGATGGCGTCCCGGGCGGTCAGGACCAGGATGGGGAGCGTCTCGCCGCGGCGCCGGAGCCGGCGGGCCACCTCGAGGCCGCCGATCCCGGGCAGCCCGAGGTCGAGGATCAGGCCTTCGATCCCGGTCGTGCTCTCGACGATCTCGAGGGCCTCCTCGCCGCTGGCGGCAGTCTCGACCACGTGACGGTCGTCCAGCAGGAGGCGGCGGAGCAGGTTGCGCAGGTGCGGGTCGTCCTCGACGACGAGGAGGTGCATGGGCGAATGATGACCTCAGGGCGTGGTGATGGTCACGTCGGTCGCGCCGGGGGCCTGTCGGGCGCCCCCGTTCCCGCCGGCCGCGGGGCTCGCGCTCGGGCCGCCCACGCCGCCGAACCCGAGGCGGACCGAGACGGTCGCGCCGGGCGTGATGTCGGACGCGCTCGCGGCCGATTGGCGGTGGTAGGTCGTCGAGGAGGACGTGGCGATCGTCGCCCTTGCCCCAGTGGAGGTGGTGATCGTGATGGTGCCGTTGCCGATCGCGGTCACGGTTCCCGAGATGGCCAGCCCGCCCCGGCCGAAGCCGCCGCGCTCCCCGAGCCCGCCGTTGTCGTCCCCGCCGCCGCCCGGGAGCCCGCCGCGGAAGCCCCCGCCCTGGCCGGCCGCGTCACCGGGGAGCCCGCCCGGCCCCTGGCCGCCCGGGAACGCGCCGCCGTTCGTGCGGGTGATCGGGGCGGCCGTCGTCGGGGCCGTCAGGCGTCCGCCGGCGAAGGCGACCCCGCCCACCGCGACGAGCGCGGCCAAGCCGAGCAGGAGCGAGCCCGTCAGGCCGCTCTTCGCCCGCTCGGCGACCAGGTGTTCCGTGGCGACCGGGGCGATCGCCGCGGCGTAGGGGTCGTCGTCCGGGTGGGTCGCGAGCCCGTTCCAGTCCGGCCGGGTGGCGACGTCGGTCGGTTCCGGCTGCGCCCCGGCCAGACCCGGCGGGGTCGAGTCACTCGGCTCGGGGGGAGTCGTCACGGGTGAATGCTCCTCGGTCTGCCAGGGGCCGGCCGGCCATGGGCCTCAGGGGGTGGTGATCGTCACGCTTGACGCGGTGATCGCGGGCGTGCCGGAAGCGGCAGGTGCCGGCGAGCCGCCGGGCGCGCCACCCCCGAACCGCTGCCCGCCGGTGACCTGGACCTGCACGGTGGCCCCGGTCGTGACGTCCGTGGCGGACGCGGCGGTCGAGCGGTGGTAGGTCGTCGCAGCGGTGGTGTCGATGGTGGTCGAGGCGCCGTCGGCCGTCGTGATCGTGATCGTGCCGTTGCCGACCGCGGTGACCGTGCCAGTGACGGTGAGGCCGCCGCCGCCGAACCCACGCGCCCCGGCTCCGTTCCCGGCGTTCGGGAAGTACCCGCCGTTGGCGCCGTTGCCGAACGTGCGCCCGGTGGCGGCGGCCGCCGCCGGCGCGGTGAATCGACCGGCCGCGAACGCGATGCCGGCCGCCGCGACCATCACGGCGATGACGAGCAGGATCGAGCCGCCACCAGCCCGCGACTTCGGCTTCAGCGGGAGCAGGGGGCTCAGGGGTGGCCGCGTGGCGGCGAAGGGGTCGCTCTCGTCCTCCGGAAGGGGACGGCCGGCCGGGGTCGGGTTCTGGGGCTGCGTGGTCACGTCCAGGGGTCTCCTATTCGTAGCGGAGGGCGGTGATCGGATCGAGGCGAGCGGCCTGGCGCGCGGGCCAGACTCCGAAGATCACGCCGACGCCCAGGCTGAAGCCCACGGCGACGACGACGGTGACGGGGTTGAAGATGAAGCCCCAGCCGGCCAGCTGGCCGACGACGGCCGAGACGCCGACGCCGATCAGGATCCCGATCAGGCCGCCGGCGAGCGAGAGGACCAGGGCCTCGACGAGGAACTGGAGGAGGATGTCGGAGCCGCGGGCGCCGATCGCCTTGCGGATCCCGATCTCGCGGGTCCGCTCTCGGACGCTCACGAGCATGATGTTCATGATCCCGATCCCCCCGACGATGAGGGAGATCGACGCGATCCCGCCCAGCAGCAGGGTCAGCAGGCCGGTCACCGACGAGAAGGTGGAGAGCAGCTGGGCCTGGCTCTGGATGGTGAAGTCGTTGTTCGTGCCGTTCGTCCCGTGGCGCTGCTGCAGGGCGGCCGTCAGGTAGCCCTGGGTCAGGGTGATGTCGCTGGCCGTATCGACGCTGATGTCGATCGAGCGGACCGAGGTGCCGCCCACGAAGTAGCGCTGCGCCGTCGAGAGCGGGATCAGGACCTGGTCATCGCCCGTGCCCTTCGCCTGCAGGATCCCGACCAGCCGGAAGGGCATCCCGCCGACCAGGATGTCCGAGCCGAGCGAGCCCTGGTCGAGGCCCAGGTCGTCCGCGGTGGTCGAGCCCAGGACGGCGACGCGCAGTGAGCTGGCCACGGACGCGTCGGTCAGGAAGGACCCGACCCACATCGAGTAGGCCCGGACCGTCGGGTACGCTGCCGTCGTGCCCACGATCGAGGTCGTCGTGTTCTTGGTGCCCGCGATCACGATCGCCTGGCCCGACACCTCGGGCGCCATCGCGCCGACGCCCTGGACGCTGGCCAGGGCCGTGGCGTCCGCCAGCGTCAGGGTCGTCGCGGACCCGGCGGCGCTCCGCACGAAGCCGGTCGTCGTGGAGCCAGGCGTCACGGTCAGGAGGTTCGTGCCCAGGCCCTGGATCCGGCTGGTGATCCCGCTGGTCGCGCCTTCGGCGACTGCCACGAGGGCCACGATCGAGCCGACGCCGATGATCACGCCAAGCATCGTCAGCACCGCCCGGAGGCGGGCCGCCGCGATGCGGGACATCGCGAGCTGGACGAGCTCGAGGTACCTCACTCGACGAACCTCCCGTCGCGGACGTGGACCTGCCGGCCCGCCGCGACGGCGATGTCGGAATCGTGGGTGATCAGGACGATCGTCGTGCCCGCCGCGTTCAGATCGTGGAGGAGGTCGAGAACCTCCTGGCCGGACGCGGAATCGAGGTTGCCGGTGGGCTCGTCGGCCAGGATCAGGGCCGGCCGGGTGACCAGCGCCCGCGCGATGGCGACGCGCTGCTGCTGGCCGCCGGACAGCTCCGAGGGCTCGTGGTCGATCCGATCCCCGAGGCCGAGCCGTTTCAGAGCCGCCTGGGCCCGGGCCAGCCGCTCCTTGCGCGGGACGCCCTGGTAGAGGAGCGGCGTCGCGACGTTCTCGAGAGCGGTCGTGCGGGGGAGCAGGTTGAACGACTGGAAGACGAACCCGATCGCCTTGCTCCGCACCCGGGCGAGGTCGTCGTCGTCGAGCGACTCGACGGCGGTTCCGGCCAGGCGGTAGGTTCCGCCGGTCGGTCGGTCGAGGCAGCCGATGATGTTCATCAGGGTGGACTTGCCGCTCCCGGAAGGGCCGACGATCGCGAGGAAGTCACCCGGCGCGACGGTGAGGTCAACGCCCGCCAGGGCCGTGACCTCGAGCCGCCCCGTCGAATAGACGCGGGTGATCCCGCGCAGCTCGATGACGGGCGTCCCGTCGGTGGGGATCCAGGTAGCAGCCACCCCCGGGTCCGGGGCGCTGACCGGCGGGTGGCCTGGCGCGCTCGGCAGCTCGGCGACGTTCACGGGCCGGTCACCACCCGGGTGCCGCCGCCGAAGCCGCCCCCGAAGCCACCGGGGTTGACGCCCGGGATGCGGGTCCCGTTGCCGGTGCCGGTGCCGCTCGTCGAGATCCGCGAGCTGGTCGTGCCGACGACGACGGCCGTCCCGGCGGAGATGCCCGACTTGATCTCGGCGAGGGACGACGTCACGAGCCCGACCTCGACGGAGACGGCCTGGGGCACGCCCGCGTCCAGCACGCGAACCGAGTAGGAGCCCGCGGAGCCCTGCAGGGCGATGGACGGCACGGCCAGGACGCCCGTGGCGGAGGCGGTGGTCACGTTGACCTGGGCGCTCATCCCCGGGGCGACGCCGGTCGGGGGCTGGGGCAGCGAGACGACGATGGCGTAGCTGACCACCCCGCCGCTGCCGGACGACGAGCCGGTCTGGCTGATGTCGACGACCTTGCCGGTCACCGAAGCGCCCAGCGCGGTGATCGACACCGTGGCGTCCTGGCCAAGCTGCATCTTCGGGAGGTCCGATTCGGCCACCGTTGCGCCGACCTGGAGCGCGCCCGAGCGCACGGAGATCGCCGTGCCGGACGGGGCCGTGGCGCCCGCCGTGACGTTCACGGCAACCACGAACCCGTCCACCGGGCTCTTGAGGGTCGCGTACTGGAGGGCCGTCTGGGCCGTGGCCAGGGACTGCTGGGCCTGCGCGACCTGGGCCTGGTCCGACGCGATCGTCTGGGCCGAGGTCGGGGCGACCTTCGTGCTGTAGGCCAGCTGCGCCGACTGGAGGCCCAGGCTGGCCGACGTGATCTGGTTCGACGCCTGCCCGTTCGACTGGCTGACCTGGAGACGCAGCGACGCGAGGCTGTCCGTGGCCTGGGTCACGGCATTCGTGTCGGAGGCGATCACGTTGGCCGGGACGGCCGGCGACGCCTTCTGGTCGGCGGCCAGCTGGTTCCTAGCGCGGACGAGCGCGGCCTGGGCCTGGCGGAGCTTCAGCGAGTTCTGGGCCGCGGTCTGGGAATAGGCAGTCCGCGCGTTGGCCAGGGATGTCTGCGCCTGGGTGACCTGGAGCTTCGCGGCGGCCTTGTCGTTCGCCGAGAGGCCGCGCTTGTCGAGCGCGAGCTTGGCGGTCGCCGCGTCGAGGTTGGCCGTCGCAATGGTCACCGCGAGCGTGGCCGTCGTGCCGTCGGCAACGGCGAGGACGTCGCCGGCCTTGACTGCCTGGCCGGGCGTCGCGTTCACGGCGGTGACGTTCCACGAGCTCGAGCCGGAGCTCGACGAGCTCCCCGAGCCCGATCCGCTGGAGCTGCTGCTCGACGACGCCGCTGCGGCGGCGGGGGCGCTGCCGAAGGCGAGGTTGTAGGCCGACGCCACCTGCACGGAGCCGGTCGCCGCGACCTGCGAGACGACGTCCGTGACGGCGGCCTGGGACGTCAGGTATTGGGTCGTCGAGCTGCTCGAGCCAAAGCCGGGCCCGACCACGGCGAACGCAAAGGCGCCGACCCCGACGACGATGAGGCCGCCTGCCCCGACTGTCCGGATTTCGCATGTGACTCCCGTGCTGGTACGACCGATCGAGAAGGGCATCGTCGATCGCCCGACTGAAGGAGTCCTGAAAGGTGCCTCGCGGCTGCCGACGCGCCGGCGGCGCCGGGCACCGCTCAGCGGCGCTCGAGATCGCCGGGCGGGTGCCTCAGGAGCGCCGCGTGCAGCGGATCGACCAGCGCCCGTCGAGGTCCTGGTGGGACCCTTCGACGCGCCCGGCCCGGAGCAGCTGCGAGAGCGCCGCGGGAGGGCGCGCAAGATCCTCGCCGAGCAGCCGCCGGATCGCTCCCTCGCGATTGGCCTGGCTGGGCGTGATCTCGAGACCTGTCTCGCGACAGGCCAGGTCCTGGAGCAGCACGTTGAGCCGGGCCACGTCCTCGTCCGAGATCGTCGAGGGAGATCGCCGCGCGGATGGAGCAGCCTTCGGCGGGGCCGCGGCCGGCTCGGCGGGCTCGGCCGTGGACCCCGTCACGCCGTCCGGACGGGGGGCCCCGCCGGGTCGCCGGCGGTTCGAGAACGGGAGCACGAGCGCGCCACCCGGGAGCGCGGCCCGGGCGGCTGCCGGAACCGCCGCGGCGAATGCCTCGAAGCAGGCATCCTCGTACTCCTCCGGCGCGCCCGTGGATGCCCACCAGACGCGGGCGCGGTCCAGCCCGGAGAGTGCCTTGAGCCACTGTCCACCCGCGTGCGGGCGGGCGTCGCCCAGGGGCGTCCGGACGAATGCCTCCACCCGGCGGCCGACCGACTTCGTGGTGCTGCCGATGAAGACCACCCGCTCGCCGGGAAGCCACCACGCTCCCAGCCGGGCCGCCAGGCCCTTGCCGGTCGGGCGTTCGCCGTCCACGAGGAGCGTCGGAACCCGGCTCAGCCACGTGCCCACGGCGGAGATGTCGATCGGCGCGCGGTCGAGCGCCGCGGCCCATTCGACGATGTACACGCCGGGCCCCGGCTTCCCGGACCGGCGTGCCCCAGCGGGCCGGGCCGTCGGGCTGGAGGCCCACGGCGCGGAAGAGCTCGGCGGCGGTCAGTGGCACGGCGGCGCTCCGAGGGCCGCCGCCGGCGCGAGGTCCGGGCGGTGCATGGGTCGCACCTCAGCCCGCGACCACGGCGGCGAGCGCGTCCGCAAACGGTTCGAACGTGGCGGACGTGAAGCCGGCCACGTTGATCCGGCCCCGCCCGACCACGTAGACGCCGTGGTCCACGCGCAGGCGCTCCACCTGCTGCGTCGTGAGGCCCAGCAGCGCGAACATCCCGCGCTGGCTGGCGATCGGATCCCAGTCGCCCGGGATCGCGCGCGCCTTCAGGGCGGCGACGAGCGCCGCCCGGTTGTCCTTGATCCGCGCCCGCATGCCCGCCAGCTCGCCCTCCCACTGGGCCCGGAGCTGCGGGTCGGAGAGGATCGTGGTGACGATGTCGGCGCCATGCGAGGGTGGATTCGAGTAGTTCGCGCGGATCGCGATCTTGACGTGGCTCTGGGCGGCCAGCGCGGCGTCCCGCGCGTGGGCCACGAGGAGGAGCGCGCCGACCCGCTCGTTGTAGAGCGCGAAGCTCTTCGAGTACGAGGTCGAGACGAGCATCTCCGCGCCGGGCCGCACGAGGCCGGCCATCCAGTCGGCATCCTCCCGCAGGCCGTCGCCGAACCCCTGGTAGGCGAAGTCGACGAGGGGCAGCAGCCGCCCCTCCTCCACGACGTCCCCGATCTGCTGCCAGAGCGCCGGGCTGGGATCGACGCCGGTCGGGTTGTGGCACGAGCCATGGAGCAGGATGACGTCCCCGGGCGAGGCCCCGCGGAGCGCATCGAGCAGGGCCCCGTCCTCGATCCGGCGACCCGTGGCGTCGGTGTACGGGTAGGTCTGGATCCGGAATCCGGCGAGGCGGAAGAGCTGGGGATGGTTCGGCCAGGTTGGCTCGCTCATCCAGATCGTGCCCGAGGCGCCGGCCTGGCGCAGGAAGTCGGCGGCGACCCGCAGCCCGCCCGTGCCGCCGGGCGTCTGGCTCACCGCGACGCGGTCGCTGCGCACGACCTCGTGGTCGGGACCGAAGGCGAGGTCGCGGACCGCCGCCCGGAAGGCCGCGTCACCGTCGATCGGCCGGTAGAGCTTCGTCGCCCCCTTGGCCAGGATCCGCCGCTCGGCCTCGGTCACGGAGGGCAGCACGGGGGTCGTTCCAGACTCGTCCACGAACACGCCCGACGAGAGGTTGATCTTGGCGGACCGCGGATCGGAGCGGTATGACTCGGCCAGCCCGAGGATCGGGTCCGGCGGGGCGGGGAAGCGCACGAGGGAAGGAAGCGCCACGGTGATCTCCAGCGGTTCAGGGTCGGCGCCTGAACTCTAGCGTGCCGGGCGCCATGGCGGCTGGAGGTCCCGGGACGGCGCCGCGCCGCGCGCGGGCCGACGCGCAGGGCGCGGACGAGCACAACGGGGGCGGACACAACGGGCGCGGACCGGCCCGCGACCCGCTACCCTCGTCCGATGCGCCTGCTCGCCCTCACCTGCGAGGTCCTGGCCCGGGCCGTCTATCTCGGCGCGGCGCGCTCGCCCCACGTGGTCGACGTCCGGCTCAACCGGCGCGGGCTGCACGACGACCCGCCGAACCTGCGCACCGTCCTCCAGGAAGCGATCGACGGCATCGGCGCCCCGTACGAGGCGGTCGCCCTGGCCTACGGCCTGTGCGGCGGCGCCACGGCCGGGCTGCGCGCCGGGGCCATCCCGCTGGTGGTCCCGCGCGCCCACGACTGCATCACGCTCTTCCTGGGCTCGCGGGCGCGCTATGCGACCGAGTTCGCCGACCATCCGGGCACGTACTGGTACGTGGGCGACTACCTGGAGCGCACCAGCGACGGCAGCGCGTTCGCGGGCGTCGGGGCGGTCTCCGACGCCGTCGCCCGGGCCACCTACGAGGAGTACGTCGAGAAGTACGGGGCGGACAACGCGGCCTACCTCATGGAGACGCTGGGGGCCTGGCGCGACCACTACGACCGGGCGGCGTTCGTGGACCTGGGCATCGGCGGCGAGGCGGCCGCGGTGGAGGCGCAGGCCCGCGACGAGGCCGACCGGCGGGGCTGGCGCTTCGAGAAGCTGGCCGGCAACCTGGTGCTCGTGAAGCGCCTGCTGGACGGGAACTGGGACCCGGCGGACTTCCTCGTCCTGCAGCCCGGCGAGCGCCTCGCCATGGCCTACGACGAGACGGTGATCCGGGCCGAGCCGGACGGGGCGCCGCCCGGCTGAGCGCCGCGGGCGAGGGCTGACGCCCGTCCGGCCGTCCGGTGGCCCGGCTTCAGGCGACGCCGAGCGTCTGGCGGGCGACCTCCACGGCGCTCGCCGCGTCGGGCGCGTAGGCGTCGGCGCCGATCTGCTCGGCGAACTCCTTCGTGACCGGAGCGCCCCCGACGATCACCTTGACGCCGCCGAGGTCGGCCGCCCGGATCGCGGCCACCACGTCCTTCATGCCGACCATCGTGGTCGTGAGCAGGGCGCTGATCCCGACGAGGTGGGCGTCGTGCTCCTTCGCCGCGGCCACGAACCGCTCCGCGGAGACGTCGGTGCCGAGGTCGACGACCTCGATGTTGGCGCCCTTCCACATCATCGCCACGAGGTTCTTGCCGATGTCGTGGAGGTCGCCCTTGATGGTGCCGATGACCGCGGTGTGCTCGGGGTGGATCCCCGAGGCGGTGAGGAGCGGCTCGAGGACCGCCGTCGCCTCCTTCATCGCGCGGGCGGCGATGAGCATCTCGGGGATGAAGATCTCGTTGCGCGAGAAGCGCCCCCCGACGGCGTCCATGGCCGCGCTCATGGACGCGAGGATCGTGCGCGGGTCGAGGCCCTCGGCGACCGCCTCGGTCGTGATCCGGACGGCCGTGGCCCGGTCGCCCACCTCGATCGCCGCGGTCAGTGCCGCCAGGTCCGCCATCGTGTCGTGCTCCTTCGCTCGTCGGTGTCGCTGATTGTGCGGCCGGCGCCGCCGCCGCGCGCCGTCAGCCCAGCTCGCCCGCCCGGAAGGCGGTGAGGTACTCCATGCCGTAGGGATCCGCCCCGGTCAGGAGGTCCGCGGCGAGGCGCCATGGGCGCGCCGTCCGGTCGGCCGAGAGCGCGCGCCGGAGGTCGCTCGCGACCGGGTCAACGATGCCGCTGTCCGCCCCGGCCTCGACGGCGAGGTCGATGAAGACGTCGTTGAGGAGCCGGCGCGCGGGCAGCCCGAAGCTGACGTTCGAGAGCCCGCCGGTGATGTGGAGGGCCGGCCCCCAGGCCGCCCGGATCGCGCGCACGGCGCCGAGGTACGCGTCGCCGGCGGAGGGATCGACGCCCACGGGGAGGACGAGGGGGTCCACGTGGAGCTCGCCGAGGGCGAGGCCACGGCCGGTTGCCGCCTCGACGAGCGGCCGCGCGTTGGCCAACCGCTCGTCCGCGGAGGTCGGCATCCCGCCCGCCCCGGTCGCCGACAGGACGACCGGGCAACCCTCGGAGGCCGCGAGGTCCAGGACGTCGAGACGCTCCAGCGAGGCGGAGTTGAGGAGCGGCGCGCCGGTCGTTCGCCGGGCGGTGGCGAGACCCACCCGGAGCACCTCGGCGGCCGACGAGTCCAGCGAGAGGGCAACGGACGTGGCGTCCTCGACCGCGCCGACGAGCCAGGCCATCGCGGCCACCCGACGGTCCGTCTCGGTCGAGACCTCGTCCACGTTGAGGTCCAGGTAGTCGGCCCCGGCCGCGGCCTGGCGCCGGGCGAGGGCCCGGACGTAGCCGCGCCCGAGCTCGCCGGCCGCCCCGCCCTCGAAGCCGGCGTGGAGGGCGGCAGCCACGTGCTTCACGCGGGCGCGCTCGCCGCTCCCGACGATCGCCGCGTCGCCGACGGGCAGGACCCGGGCGACGCCATCCTCGTCCTCGAACGGGAGGCCGGGGCGGCCGTCCGGCAATGCTCGTGACCCGGGCGCCGCTGATGGCCAGCACGCGGGTGGCGTGGATGTTCTCGCCGATCACGATGAAGGGGCCGCGCGGCGTGGCGGTCATGGGCGCTCCTTGCTGGTGCTGGTCTGGTCGGGTTGGTCGGCTTCGGCGGGCGGGCGCCCCGGGACGTGGCCCGGCGGTCGCCGTCGGGCGCGCCGGTCGGGCGGCGAAGTGGTCCCGCCCCAGGAACGTGTTCGCCCAGGCGCTCGTCCGGCGCAGCCCGTTGTCGACGATGACGGGCGGCCGGTCGAGCATCGTCAGCTCCTCGCCGTAGGGCTTGAGCCGCTGGTAGGCGCGGACCCAGACGCAGCGCTTCGGCTCGACCTCGCACATCCCGTCGTGGCTCCCGCCGCACGGTCCGTTCCGTTCGCCCTTCGGGCATTGGCTCTCGGGGCACAGATAGGCGACGTCGGGCAGCGAGCAGTCTCCGCAGTCCCGGCAGTCGTAGAGGGGCACCTTCACGGCCTGCTCGAGCACGTGGAGCGCCCGACCCAGGCGCGCCCGCTCGACCGCTCCGTAGACGCGCCGGTAGAGGCGGAACCCGGGCGAGCCGGGCTCGAAGACGCGGGCGTGCACGATGCGGTTCGCCCGATACCAGGGCGAGGCGCGGCGACGGCCCCGGGCGCGGGCCCGCGGCGTGAGCGTCCGGGCATAGGCGGGCGCTGGCGTGTCCGTCAGGAGCCCGCTGGCCTGGTCCTCCCGGTAGGCGAAGAACGTGCCCGGCGGCGACCAGCGCTGGTCGCGCGCGAACGCCTTCCAGTCGTCGGGCCCGTACGCGTCCGCGGCCGCCAGGACGCCCCGGACGTCATCCGCGTTGCGGTGGCCGGCGAGGTAGACTCCCGCGAAGCCGAGGCCGCGGGCCACCGCGACCTGCCGAGCCGCGAGCTCGCGGAAGAAGGCTCGGCCGCGGTCCGCGCCGGCCGCCTCGTGCTCGACCCGTGCGAGCAGCTCGTCCGAGACCACGCAGCCCGGCATCCGGTTGGCGTGGAAGAGGCGAGCGATGGTCCGGGACAGCACGTAGACGTTGGCCAAGACCGGCACGCTCAGGTCGTGGAGGCGCATCCAGCGCAGCAGCTCGTCCCACTTCCGGGCGTCGTACCCGAGCTGGGGGATCACGAAGTCGGCGCCCGCGCGCACCTTGAGGCCCAACTTGAGGTACTGCGGGATCAACTCGGCCTCGAGGCGCTTGAACGGCGAGACGGCGGCCCCCAGGAAGAACCCCGGGGCGGGACGGGCGGAGGCGTCGGCGGCGTTCCCTCCCCCGGTGCCTGCCGCGGGCGCGTTGACGAGGTGCCGGTAGAGCGTCAGCAGGCCGACCGAATCCATGTCGAAGACCGGGCGGCTGAGACCGCCGAACCCTTCGGTGGGATGGTCGCCGCTCACGCACAGGACGTTCCTGACGCCTCGGCTCTCGAGCTCCCAGGCCAGGGTGAGGAGCGCGTTCCGGCTGCGATCCCGGCAGGCGACGTGGACGATCACGTCCTGCCCGGCCGCGACGAGATCGCCGGCCAGGAGGGCCGGGCTGGCCATCGCGTGGCCGCCCGCGCTGTCGGTGATCGAGATGGCCGCGATCCGGGGATCGTCCACCAGGTCGCCGGCCGCGGCGAGGCTCGCCAGGCCCGCGGCGTCCGCGGCATGACCGCGCCAGGGCACCAGCTCGGCGACGGCCGCGAACTCGCCCGCGGCCAGCCGCTCGCGCAGCCCCGGCTTCATCCCGGGGCGCGTCGCGCCAGGCGTCGCGCGTGGCGTCGCGCCGCCCGCCACGTCGTCCGGCCCGTCGCTCGTCACGCCCGCACCTCTGCCCGCCCGGGGAGCGGCTCGAAGAGGCAGCCGTCAACGAACAGGTCGAAGAAGTCAGGCTCGCCCTCGAGCTCGACGTGCTCGATCCGGGCGACGATGCGTTCCAGCCGATCCCGGGCACGTCGATCGAGCAAGAGCATGGCGGCGCCGCGCACGGATGCGTTGCCGTGGCTCACGACGCGCTTCGCGGGCACGGGCGGCAGAAATCCGATCGCCTGCGCATTGGGGATGTTCAGGTGGCTGGCGAAGCCACCGGCGAGGTCCAGCCTCGCGACGTCCTGCGCCCCGATTCCCAGCGTCCGCAGCAGGATCCGGACGCCCACGGTGTTCGCGGCCTTGGCCTGGGCGAGGTGGCTCGCGTCCGCGCGCGAGAAGTCGATGCCCTGTTCCGGGGCGACCTGGAACGCCCGGGCGCCGTCCACGAAGGCGCCGGAGGCGCGCATTGCCCCGACCCGGCGAAGCTCGGCGAGCAGGTCGACGAGCCCCGAGCCGCAGATGCCCTGGGGTTCCACATCGCCGATGGTCCGGACCTCGAACCCGCCGCCCCAGTGCCGAACGGCCTCGATCGCGCCGTCCGATCCGGCCATGCCGAACCGCACCAGGCCTCCCTCGAACGCGGGCCCCGCGGGCGACGAGCAGGCGAGGACCCGCCTGCCGTCCGTCGCGACCACCTCGGTGTTCGTGCCGACGTCGATCATGATCCGGGGGAGCATGGCGGGCGCGGCGCCGTCGAGGGCATCCGCGAAGCCAGTGGCCAGGAGGTCGGCGGCAGCGTCGGCGCCGACGTGACAGGCGATCAGCGGCCCGCCCCAGGCCCGGCCCTGTGGGTGCATCCAGATCCCGAGCTCGTGGGCGCGCCGCTCCAGCGCGGTCGTCCGGGCGAGCCCGGCACGGTGGGCCGTCTCGGTGACCGACCGGAACGGCGAGCGCCCCAGCGGAGCGACGTCCAACCCGAAGAGCATGTCCCGCATCGTCGGGTTCCCGACGACGACGATCTCGACGATCTCGCGGCGCTCCACGCCCAGCTCATCGGCCAGGCGCCGGAGCTCGTGGTTGAGCGCGCGCCGGAGGGCATGGCGCAGCTCGCCCGGATGGGCCGCCTCGTACGAGACGCGATGCATGACGTCGCTGCCGCCGAAGCGCTGGGGGTTCTCGAATGCGCCGGTTGCCACCGCTGCGCCCGTGCGCAGGTCCCGCAGCTCCAGGACGACCGTGGTCGTTCCGACGTCGAGCGCGATGCCCAGGAGGTGGCGGCCCGCCGGGCCGAGGTCAACATCGTCGGTGCGGACCCGCCCGGCGACCTCGCGGACCGCCGGATCGAAGGGCAGCGCGGGCCCCTCCGGCGGCATGAGGATCCGCAGCCGACGGCGGAGGACGGCGAACTCGACGTCGTCGTCCGATTCGCCGACGACGGTCCGGCAGGCGAGCCGGAACGGATCGACGAGAAAGGACTCCTCGGGCGTTCGCGGCCCCAGGGCCGAGGCACCCCGCCGGATCTCGACGACGCACTCGCGACAGCGCCCGGACCGACCGCACGAGGCGGGCACGACCATGGCCAGCTCGTCGGCCGCGTCGAACAGAGAGCGTCCCGGCACGAGCGGGATCCGGCGACCGGCTTGGATGATCTCGGGAGCCACCGCCGAACGATAGGCCACGCGCGAGCCGGGCGAGCATCCCGGCCGCGCGGGGTCGGCGTCCCGAGAGCACAGCCAAACCTTGACATTGCCTTACCGTTCGTGTCTGCTTACGCCATGAGCACGAAGAGCCCCCTGGACGTTGTCGGTGATCCCACCCGTCGGGCCATCATGGACAGACTGCACGGTGGACCGGCGTCGGTCGGCGAGATCGCAGCCGGTCTGCCGATCAGCCGGCCCGCCGTCTCGCAACACCTCGCCGTTCTGAAGGCATCCGGCCTGGTGGGCGCGCGGAGGGTCGGGACGCGTCGGATCTACCGGCTCGACGTCGACGGGCTCGAGCCCATGCGCGCCTGGATCGAATCGCTTTCGGCGCCCCTTGCGCGCCCCGCGGCCGCGCCGGCCGCGTCGGCCGCGTCGGCCGCGCCGGCCGCGTCGGCCGCGTCGGCCGCGTCGGCCATGTCGGCCGCGGGCCCCGCGCAGTCCGCCCCCGGGGCGACGCCCGTCGCCGACGGCGCGCCGACTGTCGGCCCGGCGAAGGACCGCAAGAAGCACAAGAAGCACGGGAAGAAGTAGGGCCGACCAGCGGGCCCGTGGACCCGGACCGCGCCCGCCGACCCCGCGCCCGCCGAGCGCCGCGCGGCCGCGAGGCCTTGAGAGTGCGTCTTCCGGAAGGCGATGCCTTGCGCGGCATCAACCGGTCGTCGAGCGCCCCGGGGCCAGCCGCCCGCGGCGCTCGAGCGCCCCACCAGGCGGGTTTGGCGACCGTGCCGGTTCGCGGCGCCAGGGCTGCCGGGTCGCGGCATCGATGGCGTGTCGGCGACCCGGAGTCGATTGGCGGGTTGCCCTCTGACGCCGGCCCCGTTCGGGTCCGGCTGATGTGACGTTCCAGGGATGCGCGGACCGCCCACGGACCCCGACGGGCGACAGGGGGGGTTCGGTGTCCCTGCCCAGTCCCGGGTGATGCCGGGCAAGGCATCGGGTCGCGGAAGGTCAGGCGGACCGGACGGGTCGCGGAAGGTCAGGCGGACCTGGAGCGCGCAGGCGCCCCACTGCCGGAGCGCGCAGTCCGAGGCGAACCTGGCGCGCACCGCTCTTCAGCCGCAGCCGAGCTCCCGGACGATCCATGCGGCAAGGACGCCGGCGCAGTCCGTGACCTCCGAGAGGTCCACATGCTCGTCAGCGGCATGGGCCGCCCGAACGTCGCCCGGGCCGAACATGACGGTCGGGGTCCGGCCCTGCGCGATCATCAGCCCCATGTCCGCGCCGTAGGGGACGCCGACCGTGGGAGGCCGGCGGCCGAGGACGGCGCCCGCGACGTCGGAGAGCCCGACCGGCAGCGGGTGGTCGGACGGGACCTCGCCCGATCCGAAGCGCCCCCCGGACACGGACACCGTGGCGGGGTGCTCGCGAAGCCAGGGGTCGGAAGCGCAGGCGGCTGCGATCACGGCGCGCAGCTCGGCCTCCGCCTCGGCGGGCGGCTGGCCGACCCGGACACCGTAGCGCCCGTCGGCAATCACGCGGTCCGGGACCGTCGACGCCCAGTCGCCGCCCCGCACGATGCCCACGATGGTCGGGTAGGGGAGCCCCAGCGCCCGCAGCCCCGGGCGCGTCTCGGACTGGTTCCGGGCAGCCTCGTCGACGCGCAGGGCCGCGGCCAGGATCTCCAGCTTCTCGAAGGCCGAGACACCCTCCCGCCGCGTGCTCGCGTGGGCGGCTCGCCCGCGCACGTCGAGCCGGAAGGTGATCGCGCCGGCATGGACGGTCACGACCTCGAGCCGGGTCGGCTCCGGGATGATGCACAGGTCGCCGGCATAGCCGGCCCGGATCGCGGCCAGCGTCCCTGCCCCGCCGTCCTCCTCGGACGGGACGCCGACCAGCACGACCTCGCCCGCGATCCCACCGGGGCCGAGCGAACCGGCGCGGCGAGCGCCAGCGACCGCCCGCACGGCGGCGAGCGCGGCCGCGAGCCCGCCCTTCATGTCGCAGGCCCCGCGACCGTAGAGCTTCCCGTCGCGGACGACCGGCGAGAACGCCGGCGTCGTCCAGGTCGCGGGATCGCCCGGCGGCACGACATCGGTATGGACGACCAGCAGGAGCCGCCGGCCCGGGCGCGACCCGGCAAGGCTCCCGGCGACCAGCGGCAGGGTTGTTCGGGGCATCTCGCTGCCGGGCCACGCCGGGTCCGCGGCGAGGGCGATCGGGTCCGCATCCCAGGCGTGGACGTCGAGCCCGGCCGCACGCAGGCGACCGGCCAGGTCATCGCGCGCCTCCGACTCGGAGCCCGTGATCGAGGGGATCGCCACGAGCGCCCGCAGGTCCTCGATCAGGGCCGCCTGATCGACCGCCGCGACCGCCGCACGCTCGCACGCGAACAGGGCAGGCCCCCCCATCGCCACCTCAGGAACGCCGGAGGATCGGCCGGGTCAGGCAGGTCGGCCCACCCGAGCCATTGACCCCGATCTCGCGGGCGGCGAAGCCGTGGACCTCGCACCCGGCGGCTTCGAGGCGTGCCCGGGTCACCGGGTTGCCGTCGGCCACCACGCAGACGCCCGGCCGGACCGCCAGGACGTTGCAGCCGAGCGTCGGGTACTCGTCGTCGGGGACCTCGATCGTCCGGATCCCGAGGTCGGTCAGCAGCTCCCACAGCCCCACCGGCAGCAGCGGCAGGTACACGACCGCGAGGTCGTCGGCAACCGGCGATACCACCGAGAGGAGGTGCACGAGCTCGGCGTCTCCGCGCCAGTACGGGACGTCGAAGACGCGCACGTCGCCGCCGACGAGGGCGGCCAGCTGGCCTACCCCGGCGCCGTTGGTCCGCAACGTGCGGCCGATGCAGAAGAGGTCGGGCCGGAGCCAGAACGTGTCGCCCCCATCGACCGTGCCGGGCGCCTCGATCCGACCGAGGGTCGGGACCCCGGACCCACGTGTCCACGCTTCCAGCTCCAGCTCCTCGCCCCGACGGGTCGGCTTGCCCGAGCGGAGCGGGATCGCCCCTCGGTCGGTGACGAGGAGCGGATCGAACGTGTAGCACAGGTCCGGGTGAGCGGTCTCCCCGGCGCCCAGCTCGTGGACCCGGACGCCGAGCCCGGCCAGCAGGTCCGAGAGGGCCTCGTGTTCCCGCTGCGCTTCCCCCAGGTCGACCTCGTGGAGGAAGCCGTGGGCCGGGTCGTCGAAGGCTCGCCCGAACGCGGCAGCCGGTCGCTGGACCAGCACGTCGCGCAACGGCGCCGTCATGGACTGGGCGCCGAAGGCGTCGATGGCTGGCGTCGTTCCGGCTCCCAGGTGACCGTCGTCAGCGCGTGGCACGGGCGATGAGCCGGCCGACCTGGTAGCCGCTCGCCGCGGCATCGTCCACCAGCCGGACCGCCAGCTCGTGCGCGGCGATGACGCCAGCCGCGGCCGGGCCGTCCGGCGCCGCGGTGTCCGCCTGGCCGACGACCGCGACCACGACGACGAGCCAGTGCAGCGCCGACTCGAACGATTCGCGGTTCAGGTACGCGATCCCCTCGTGACGGTTCAGGCCCAGCCAGCGGGCCATCTCCTCGTCGGCGAACCAGGCCCGGACCAGCCGGCCGGCCCTCGTCGTGGCCGGGCCGGCGAGCGCACCAGCGCCCGGCCGGCGCAGCAGGTGGCGGACCGTGTCGACGGTCCACCAGGCGGCCCCCTCGTCGAGGCCGCGGAAGCGGCAGGCATCGGCGAGCACCCGTCCGAGGGCGAGTCGATCGAACCAGCCGGTCGCCGTTCGAGCCTCTTCGTCGGGCTCCAGCACGCCCGCCAGGGCATCGGCCGCCAGCCATCCGACGAGGGCGGCCCACGCTCCGGTCTCGGGCGGCAGCCCGGCTGCCGCGAAAGCCCGGGCGGCGCCGAGCTGCCTCGTCGCCTCGACCCGGTCGGTCGGCTCCCCGGCGCCCGGCACCCCGCCGGCCGGCACCGGACCGGCCCCCAGCGACGGGTCGGTGGCGATCCGCAGGGCCGAGGCGAGGCGCGCCTCGAAGCGCGCCGCAAGGGTCTGCATCTCCGCGTCGGTGGTCGCAGACCCGCCAACGGACCGCACCGCGGCGAGCGCATCGTGGCAGCGAGACCCGGCCGCGCGGGCCAGCGCGTCGAGGTCGGGCAGCGCCGCGTGAGGAGCGTCGATCGGCGCCCGAGCGGGCGCCGGCTCGGCACCGGGCGCCGGCTCGGCACCGGGCGCCGGCTCGGCACCGGGTGCGACGCGGGCCTCGGCGTGCGGCGCAGCAGCGGCTGGCCCCGCGGCTCGCTCTCGCCCGGCCAGCGTCCGCGCGACGGCGTCGGTGATGTCGCCCAGGAGCCCGCCGTTCACGAGGATCGCGGCCGCGTCGTGGAGCGGCCGGAGCCGGCGCTCGGCGAGGGCGCGCTCGATGCTCGGGACGCCGACGCCGGCCAGCTCGCCGGCCAGGGCGCGGTAGTGGGCCGCGGCCTCCCCGGTCACCTCGCGCCAGTCCAGGTAGACGTGGAGCGCGTAGGCGTCCAGCTCGACCCGGAACCCGGCGTCGCGGACCTGCCCGATCTCGCGCACGAACTCGAGCCCGGCCGTGGCATCGCGGAAGACGACGACGGCCCCGGGCTCGTCGGTCAGCCCCAGGCCCTCGGTGAGGGACTGGCGAACGAGGTGCTTCTCGCCGTCCGTGCCCTTCACGGCGTAGGCGACGCTCTGGCCCACCCGGCCGGCCATGGATCCGAAACGGTTGTGGTACACGACCAGCACGCGCTCGCCAGCCGCCCGGTTCGAATAGGCGAAGACGTCCTCGTTGACGAACCCCGCGTCGTCGTCGACGTCGTAGAGCCGGAAGTCCGCGACCTCGGCGAAGAGGCGGCGCCGATGCAGGAGCGGGAAGATCTGCCACTCGTGGCGCGCCACGAGCCCTTCGTTGGGCTGCTCGTCCCAGTAGGCGCGCCGGAACTCCATCCCGTACTTCTCGGCGAAGCCTTCGATCTGCCCGTGCCCGAACATCGGGAGGCCGGGCATCGTGGACATCACGGTCGCGATCCCGAAGTACTTGTCGCCGGTCCCGAACTGCTCGACGGCGGTCTTCTCGTCCGGGTTGTTCATGAAGTTCACGTAGCGCTTGAGGATCTCCGGGTCGAACTCCAGCGTGTTCCGGACCACCGACCGGTAGGCCGCGTTCTTCTCGTCGCGGAGCATGTTCATGAAGGCGCTGTTGTAGACCCGGTGCATGCCCAGGGTCCGGACGAAGTAGCCCTCCATGAGCCAGAACGCCTCGGCGAGCAGGAGCGTGTCCGGGGCCTCGGCGGCCACGCGATCGACGACCTCCCGCCAGAACTCCTGCGGCATCGCGGCGTCGAAGGCCGCCTTCGTCATCGCCGCCTCGGCCCGCGACGGGATGGCCCCTCCGTGCCCCGGCTCCGGGTACCAGAGCCGCTCGACGTGCTTCTTGGCGAGCGTCATCGCCGCGTCGAAGCGGATGATCGGGAACCGCCGCGCCACGGCGAGGATCGTCTGGATGACCGCCTCGCGCACCTCGGCCTTGACGTAGTCCAGCTGGGCCGTGTCGTTCCAGGGCATGCTGGTGCCGTCGTTGCCGTGGTAGACGTAGCGCTCGTCGCCGGTCCAGCGATCGAGGCGCTTGAAGACGACGGCCGCGTCGGTCGCGTCCCAGTAGTGGTCCTCGAGGAAGATGCCGACCCGCGCATCGTCGGACAGGTCCGGCCCGCTGAACGAGTAGGCCGGGTAGGGCGAATCCAGGCGGGCCAGGAACCAGTCCGGGTGCTCCATGACCCAGTGAGAATCGATTCCCATGTGGTTCGGGACCATGTCCGAGGCGAGCCGGATCCCGCGCCCCCAGGCCCGGTCGCGCAGGTTCGCGTAGGCCGCCTCGCCGCCCAGGTCAGCGGCGATCGCGTAGTCGCGCAGGGAGTAGGCCGAGGCCACGGCGTCCGGGTTTCCCCGCCTGACCTTGATCTCCTGGGAGGCGCGGCTGCGCTCCCAGAGGCCGATCAGCCAGAGCCCCGTGTACCCCCAGCGGGCCAGCCGGTCCAGCTCTTCATCGGGGATCGCGTCGAGGGTCCGGATCGCGCGCCCGTACGACTTCGAGAGCTGGTCGAGCCAGACGTAGGTGCTCTTGGCGAGCAGCACCACGCGGGGCATCCAGTCGCGGTCCGCGGAGAACCGCTCGAGCTCCGCCTCGAGGCCACTGAACGACGGCGCATTCGAGGAGCCGCCGTCGCCGGCGCTGGGATGGAAGCGCATCCAGCGCGCCCGCTCCTCTTCGGCGACCACGTCGAGCCCGGTGACGAGACGGTCCAGCAGGCTGCTGAAGCGATCCCCGAGGAACGTCGCGAGGAACTCGCCCCAGCGGGTCCGGATCCAGCGGAGCTGCCCGCCCAGCGATGTCGGCTCGGCGACGGCCGGCGCCCGGAGCATCGTGACGAGGTCCTGGCGGTCCGGGCCGATCGGGGGACGCCCGGCGAAGAAGCGGGCCAGCTCCGCGAGCACGTCGCGGTAGCGCGTGTCCTCCAGCTCGACGTCGTCGAACAGGTCGCGGAACGGCGCGAAGGCCGGGTTCGCGTTGGCGAGCCAGCAGTTGGCCAGCTCCTCGAGGGCGATCTCGCGGTTCGGCGTGCCCTCCGTCTCGCCGGCGAGATACCCGGCCGGGGTGACCTCGCCGCGATGGGCGACGAGCGGCGGGAAGACCGTGCAGAACCGCAGGAGCGTCTCGTCGACGGCATCCGCGCCCAGGGCTTCGTCGAGGTGGTCGAGGGCATCGTCGAGCGCCTCGGGGTCCTCGTTCTCGCGGTAGATCGCGACGATCGCGTGCAGGATCTCGTCGATCAGGCCCATGGCGTTGAGCGAGCCCGGGTCGACGATCGGCGTCGGGTGGCCGTCCGCCCGGCGGGCGAGCGTCATCGCGGCGGCCAGCTCCCGGACGGCCCGCAGGTTCGGGAGGATGTGGTTGCCGGAGAGCTCGAACAGGTCCTCGTCGATCCGGAAGCGCTCGCGGGATGCGGCCGTCACGTGGAACTGGCGGCGACTCACGCAGCGGCCGGTCGACATGGGACCCTTCATGGCGTGGTGGCGATCCCGTAGAGGCGGATCTCGCTGATCGCGGCCCACTTCGTCGGGCTCCCCGCCGCCGCGGTCTTCTTGGCAGGGTACCAGTCGAGGATCGTGATCCGGAGCGAGGTCACGCCGATCGCCCCGACCTCGGGCGGCAGGTCGATCTTCTGGGGCCCGAACACGTCGTTGAGGGCGACGGGGAAGGCGTCACCACCGGTGAAGCGGATCGTGACGTTGTGCGGCCGCGCGTTCCCGTTGTAGAGGTCCTTCGTGCGGGTCCACCCATTCCAGATCTCGATCCGGCTGACGGCGGCCGGCGCGAACGACACCTCGATCCACTGGTCCGCCGGCGTGGGAGTGCCGGTCCTCCAGGCCGTGGTCTGGTCGCCGTCGACCACGAGCTTCGCAGCGGCGCTGGCGCCGAGCTGGCTGGACGCCTTGGCCCCCGTGAGCTTGAGGCCCACGATGCTGCCGGCCGGGAAGGACGGAATCGGGAGTGACCTCCGGGCCGGACGGGGATGGGCCCGGAGTGCCGGATTCGCCGGGGGATCCGGCCGGGGTCGGGGTGCCGTTCGACGCGGTGGCGTCGGTGGGAGCCGGCGTGGCGATCCCGGTGCCACCTCC
This sequence comes from uncultured Chloroflexia bacterium, assembly GCA_963801445.1. Taxonomy (GTDB): domain Bacteria; phylum Chloroflexota; class Limnocylindria; order Limnocylindrales; family CSP1-4; genus CTSoil-043. The sequence goes on from CAWDEW010000009.1 coordinate 738,544, forward strand.
CTTGCCCATGAGGACGATCGCCCCGCCGGTCGCGACGATGCCCACGATCACCACGAGCCCGATGATCGCGAGGACTCCACGTCCCCGCCCGGACCCCCTGTCCGCCGCGGCCCCCGGGGACGCGCCATCCGCGGCCCGTACCCCCAGCGGGGTTGGCACCGGCTGCGAGGGCGCGGTGGGAAATTCCCACTGGCGAGCCGGAGGCGCTGGGGGCGCAGGCGGAGCGGCCGGTGTGACCGGGGCGGGGCCCGGCCGGCGGAGCCGGAGCCGGCCTCCGCGGCGAGCTCGGGATCGCCGCGGATGGCGGGGTCGCGGCGCGGGCGCTGCCCGCCGCCAGCTTCTCGCCGCACGAGATGCAGAATGTGCGGCCGGCCGGGTTCTGCCGACCACAGATCGCGCAGATCGGGCCGGTGGCGGCGAGGCCAGGGGCCACCAGGGGAGCGGCGGCGATGCCGGGGGCCAGCGGCGCGGGCGTCGGCGCGGGCGCGGATGGCGCGGCCGGGCGCGGACACCTCCGCCGGGGTCCCGGGCGTCGCGGCCACGGATGCGGCTGCCGCGTCGACCGGCGTGTCGGGACCCGGCGCCGCCTCTTCGGCCGCGAACTCCATGAAGGCGCCACAGGACCCGCAGAATGCGTCGCCCGTCGCGTTCTGCGCCCCACACTTCGGGCAGTTCATGCGAGCGGCTCCTCCCGTTCGATCTCCGCCCGGATCGTATCCGACCCGGAGGCGGTGGGCCACCCGCTCAGCCGCGGGAAGACCGTGAGCGGTCCCGGGCTCAGCGGCGCAGGACGATGGCCCGGCCGAACGGGTCGTTGAACACCTGGACGACGTGGAACATGGGGGCTTGCCCGGTTGGCGTGGTGACGAAGAACGTCGCTGTCGCGGGCGTCCCGAGCCCGGTCGGCAGGCTGGGCGTGGCGCTCAGCTGGCGCGACCCCGTGCGGTCGTTGGGCAGGATCAGGACCTGGGCCACGAAGTTTCCGCTGCCGTCGGTCACGGTCGGCGCGAGCTGGGTCGGCGTGAGCCCGACGCTCCAGGCGAAGCTGATCGCCTGGCCGATCGCGAAGCCGCTCCCGGTCACGATCGTGACCGTGCCCGGCGGTCCGACCTGGGGGTTGATCGTGATCTTCCCGAGCCCGCCGCCGCCGAGCAGGGTGATCGGCGCCGGCGCAGCGGGCGCCGTGCTGGTCACGTTCAGCGTGCCCACGAGCTGGCCTTCGCTGTCGGGCAGGAACGTCACCTGGATCGTGCAGGACTGTCCCGGGTAGAGGGAGATGCGAACGCAGCCGTTCTTCTTGACCAGGAACGAGGTGGCGTTCGCCCCGCCGATCACGGCCCCCGTGACGGTCGCGGCGAAGCCGCCCGTGCTGGTCACGGTGACCGTGCGGTCAACCCCGGTGAGGCCCCCGACGGGGGCGTTGCCGAAGCTGGTCGGGTCGGTGGCGACCGTGATGGCCGGGATGCGCTCGCGCAGGAAGACGTCCGCGAACTGGTTCGTGTCCCCGTCCACGAGGTTCGGGGCGGTCGACGCGAAGGCCACCTGCCGGCCGCTGGCCGAGATTGCCGGTTCCGAGCTGGACCCCTGCGGCTCGGACGGGCCGAGGCCGACGCTCACCCGGGAGATGCGCCCGGTCGGCCGATCCAGGACGAAGATGTCGGTCGGGTTCGCGGCGTCCGTCCCCGGGGGCAGGGGACCCGTCGAGTCGCCCGGCACGAGGTTCGGGGCCCAGGAGGCAAAGGCGACCTGGCGGCCGTTCGCGGTGATCGCGGGCTCGTCGCTCCCGCCGCTGGCCTGCTTGCCGCCCGGCCCGAGGGAGATCCGGGTGACGCCGCCCGTCGGGGTCCAGGTGAAGACGTCGTCCTGCTTGTTCGTGTCGCCCTTCACCAGGTCGGCTGCCGACGACGCGAAGGCGATGACGCTGCCGTCCTGGTTGATCGCCGGGGTGCGGGCGTACCCGGTGGACCGCCCGCCCGACGTGCTCCGGGTCACGAGATCCGCCTTCCTGGCACCGACGCGGACGCGCCAGACCTGCGTGCTGCTCTTGTCGTTGAGCGGCGAATCCTCGATGGCGACATACGTGCCGTTTGCGGAGATCCGGATCGAGCCCCCGGCCAGGTTGTTGGCGATGCGCCCGCCCGTCTCGTCGAAGCCGACCGGGGTGACGACGAAGGACGTGAGGTCGACGACGTAGTAGGACGGCACGGATGCGGCGACCGTGGCGAACGGTGCCCCCGAGAAGGCGAGGTAGCGGCCGTCGCGCGAGAGGCTCGGGCTGGACAGGTTGCTGAAACCGAGTCGCCGCCCGAACGGCCGCTGGAGCCCGGTCGCGGCGCTCCACAGGTCGATCGTGTTGGCGCCGTCCGACGACTCGACGAAGGCGACCCACCTGCCGTCCCCGGAGATCGTCGGGTCGTGCAGGTAGCTGCCGTTGGACTGGCTCAGGTCGAACGGCACCTTGAAGACCGGCCAGATCTGGGTCGTCGTCGGGACCGAGCGGTCGCGCAGGAGGATGAACGAGCCGGTCGTGCCGGTCGGGAGGATGGCCGTCGCCGCGAAGACCACGCGCTGCCCGTCGTCCGAGATCGCGGGCGTGCCGCTCTGGGTCTGGCTGAGCTGGCCCCCCTGCGGGTCGACCGAGATCCGCTCGTTCGTGCCGGGCACCTCGAGCGAGACGCCGACGCTCGCCGCGGGCGCGGCCGGGCCACCGTGGGCGCCGAGCACCGGGGCGGCGTCCCGCCCCTCGGCTGCGCCCGGGACGGCCGGCCCGGGCACGCCAGGGCCAGGGCCCGGGGCGGAGGCGCCGGCGGGCCCCGCCAGCAGGGCCAGCAGTCCCGCGACGGCGAACGCGACCACCCTGCGGCTGCGCGCCCTCCGGGGGCGCGTGCCGGTCGGGGACGCGGGGTCGGGCCGTATCGCGCGGCGGCGGACGAATGGCTTCATGCGCTGACGTTCGCGGCCCGCGCGCCCGTCAGTGCGCGTAGAACCCGGAGAAGTAGACCGACGGGTCGCATGAGCCGCCCGACGTGCACGACGCCACGAAGACGAGGTTCTGGCCGGGCTGGATCACGATCGGGGTGACGTAGTGGAAGTCGAGATCCCGGAAGTTCTCCAGGCGCAGGGTGATCAGCACGAAATCGTTCCGCTTGAGCAGGATCGTGCCGGTCTTCCCGTTCGGGTTCGCGAAGACGAGGTCGGTCAGGTAGAACGGATCCTTGAACGTCTGGGAGTTCGGGTAGGACCCATCGGCGGACAGCCGGCCGTCAGCCGGCGTCCCGGCCGTGATCCCGCCGCCCCCGGTCGAGGTTGCGGGCGTCGGCGTGACCGTCCCCCCGCCGGAGCTGGGAGCGGGGGTCGCGGCGCCGCCGCCGGAGCTGGGAGCGGGGGTCGCGGCGCCGCCGCCCGGCGGGGTGGGCGCTCCGACTGCCGCAGACGGCAGGGGCGTGATCCCGGCGTCGGCCAGCGCCTGGGTCGCGGCGCTCTTGATCGCGGGCTGCAGGATCGTGGCCCAGAGGATGGCCAGGAGCACGAGCAATCCCAGCAGCGCCAGCAGCGCCGGCACGAGCCAGCGGGGCAGCATCGCCTCCTGGAGGATGGACCCGTCGAGCACGATCGCCGATCCGGACTCGCCCGCCACCGCGACCTTGAACGGACGCGTCTTGGGCTGGCCGCGCCAGAAGCGCTTGACGGGCTTGACGCGGACCTTGCTGAATTCGGCAGTTCCCGGGTCGACCACGAGCCCCGGCTTCTCGATCTCGAAGCGCAGGAGCTGGTCCGCGTCCGCCGCGGTCAGGGAGGCGTTGAGCCGGGCGTTGCCGCGGTTGTCGACGGCCAGCTCGTGCGTGCCGCCGCGGCTCCCGCGAGAGGTGCGCGGAACGAGCTCGGCAAAGGTGTCGACATAGGTGCCGACCGTGATCACGCCCTCCTCGACCGCCGACCCGGCCGGATCCTCCTGGGATCGGGCCCGGACGCCGAAGGGGAGCGATCCCGACGGCGTCGTCGCGAGCCTCGCGGGCGCGAACGAGACGATCGCGCTCCCCTCGGCACCGGGGAAGAGCGACAGGGTGGGCGGCTCCGCGTGCGCGAACGCGCCGGGATCACCCAGGACGTCGATCGTGAACTGGTCGACGACCGTGCCCGTGTTCTTGACCGTGACGGTCAGGGTCGCGACGGACCCGGGATCGACGGCAGGCTGCTTCTCGGAGAGGGTGACGAGCGCTCCCATGGGCGCGAGTGTAGGGGCGAGGGTCGCGCTCCGCCAGCCCTGCCCACGAGATTGCCCGGCTGGTTGCCCGATCGGGCGAACCTGTCGCGACCGCCTGGTCCGGAGCCGCGGGACCTGCCCGAACGGGCGCCCGTTAAGCCGGCGTTAAGTGCCCGGAAGGACCGGCCTGTCACGGTCCGCGTCAGCGTTCCCACCCGGCGCAGGGGGCACCGGGGGCGGAGCCGATGGAGGCCGACCATGACGATGACCCTTGCCGCCGTCCGTCCCGTATCGATCGCGGTGACCATCGCGACGGCGGACCCGGTCTCCCGGGCCGGCCTTGCCGCCCAGCTGCGCGATCAGCCCGGGATCGAGGTGGTGGACGACGCCCACGCCGATTCCGACGTCACCGTCGTCGTCGCCGACGAGGTGGACGAGTCGACCAGCCGTGAGCTCAGGGAGATCAGGGCGGCAGGTTGCGAGCGGCTCGTCCTGCTGGTCGCGAAGGTGGACGATGCCGGGCTCCTCGCCGCCGTCGAGGCCGGCGTGAGCGGCGTCGTGCGGCGCAGCCAGGCCACCGCGGGACACCTGGCCGGCGCGATCCGGGCGGCCGCCGCCGGCGAGGGGACCCTACCGCCCGACCTGCTCGGGCGCCTCCTCTCGCAGGTCGGGCGGCTGCAGCGCCAGGTTCTCCACCCGCGTGGCCTGACGTTCGCGGGGCTCACCGAGCGCGAGATCGCGGTGCTCCACCTCCTGGCCGAAGGACACGACACGGCCGAGGTCGGCCGGCGCCTCTACTTCAGCGAACGGACCGTCAAGAACGTCATCCACGACGTCACGTCGCGCCTGGACCTGCGCAACCGCACGCACGCGGTCGCGTACGCGATCCGCCAGGGCCTGATCTAGGACGCCTGCTGCCTTGCCATCTGGCCGACTGGTCGGCCGCGTCGTCCACGATCGACTCGCGCGGGACCCTTGGGCCCTACGCGGTCTTGTCCTCCTCTTCCTGGCCCGGCACCTCGTCCTCGGCCAGCCGCTGGATCCAGAGGCCCTGGGCCGTCTGCTCCTCCTCGGGAACCTCCGAGGACGCGGTCTCCGAGGGTCCGGACTGGGCGGTGCTCGGGACCTCCGCTGACCCGGGTCGATCCGTGTTCTCGGGGCTCCCGCCGGCCGACCCGGGCCGTTCCGTGTTCTCCGAGCTCGCACCGGCGGGTGCGGGCTCGCTGCTCGCGTCCGGTCGTGGCAGGTCGGTCGGAGTTGACGAGGCGGGGGCAGGCTCCTCCTCGTCTCCCCGCTCCCGCTGGATCCAGAGGCCCTGCGTGGGTACCTCACCCTCGGGCATGGCCTCGCGCTGGACACCCGCCGCGCCGCCGCCGGAGGCGCTCCCGGCTCGGCCGGTGCTCATGACCTGCTGCGCCGTGGCGTCGGCGGCCCGCTCGAACCGATCGCCGGGGTCGCTCACGGCGATCCCGCCGCCGGCAGGCGTGCCGTCGACCGGGCCGTTCCGCTGCTGGACGACGTGGGTCAGCTCGTGGGCCAGGGTCTGCTCGAACGCGCCCGAGCCCGGCGCGTGGCCGTCGCCGAGCACGATCTCGTTGCCCACCGTGTAGGCGTGCGCGTCCACGGCGTGCGCCGAGCGGGCCGCCCCGCCGTCGGCGTGGACCCGGACGTCCGAGAAATCCTGCCCGAAGCTGCGCTCCATCCGCTGACGGACCGGCCCGTCGAGCGGGGAGCCGCCGCCGCGCCCGATGACCTCGTGGACCGGGGACGGCTCGTCGCTCTCGAGAAGCTGGGCCACGCCGGCGTTGCCCACGGCCCGCTGGAGATGCAGCACGGACGCGTGGCCGAGCGCGTCGGTCCGGCCGGCGACAGCGGCGCGGGCCGCGAGTCCCACCTGGGTCGCCTCGTCGGCGCGTCGCCGGGCGCGCTCCGGCGGTCGGGTGACCACCTCGGATTCCTGCTCGCGACGATACATGGCGGTCTCCTCCCGGATTCCGTACCCGTCATCGCCCATCGTCGCTCTCCCGTCAATGCCCGGCTACGTGCCGGCGATGGTCCCGTACCACGGCCCGAACTCCGCTTCGACGCAGAGCCGACCGAGCTTTCGATACTCGCGGGCAGTCTCCCGCACGAGGTCCTCCATGCCGAGGGCCCTGTCCCCCTGGGCCGCCCGGAACGCCGCGCCGATGGCGATGTTGCGGACGTTGCCGCCGGTGAGGGTGAAGCGCCGGGCAAGGAAGGCCACGTCGATGTCGTCGGCCTTGGGCGCGCCCGCCGACAGGTTGCGCACCCACAGCCGCTGGCGATCGTCCGCCTCGGGGACCGGGAAGTCGACGATGGCGTCCAGGCGGCGCAGGAATGCCTCGTCGACGTTGGAGCGCAGGTTCGTCGTGAGGATCGCCATCCCGTCGAAGCGCTCCATCCGCTGGAGCAGGTAGGCGACCTCGACGTTGGCGTAGCGGTCGCGGGCGTCCTTGACCTCGGAGCGCTTCCCGAAGATGGCGTCAGCCTCGTCGAACAGGAGGACCCCGTTGACCCGGTCCGCTTCCGAGAACACGCGGTCGAGGTTCTTCTCCGTCTCGCCGATGTACTTGTCCACGATCGTCGAGAGGTCGATGACGTAGAGGTCGAGACCCAGCGCGCCCGCGATGACCTCCGCGGACATCGTCTTGCCGGTGCCTGAGTCGCCCGCGAAGAGGCCGGTCACGCCGCGACCCTTGAGCGACGTGCGGGCCATGCCCCACTCATCCAGGACGCGGTCCCGATGGCGCGCCCGCCCCGCCAGCTCGCGCAGCTGGTCCACGATCTTGCCCGGGAGCACGAGGTCCTGCCATTCCACGCGCGGCTCGATCCGGCGCGCCAGCCGCTCCAGGCCGGCCGAGTTCTGCGAGCGCGCTCCCGCCGCGACGTCGCGCACCTCGAGCGACCGGCCCGCGGCTGCCGCGTCCAGCCGCCCGGCCTCGGCGGCCCGCTCCACCTGCTCGGGCGCCAGCCGGTAGGGCAGGGCGGCGATCGCGGGCGCGACCTCCAACGGGGCGCGGCCGTCGAGCGCGGCCAGCCAGACGCGGCGGCGCTCCTCGGCGCTCGGGAGGGCAGCTTCCACCAGGAACGGCACCGTCCGGGACCAGGCAGGATCCCAGCCCCGCGTGCCGTGCAGCACGACCGCGCAGTCTGCTTCGGCGAAGGCCCGGATGAACGCGGCACCGCGCTCCGCCAGGGCGTCGATCGGGCCGGCGACGAGACCCGTCCCGCGCAGGCGGGCCTCGCGGACGGCGGCCGTCGCCGCCTCCCGGATGTCGTCGGACGGGGCCAGCCGCCCCAGGTCGACGACGATCGGTGGCGGACCGACCCGCGAGAACGCCCGAGCCGCCAGGGTCAGGGGTGCCGTCCCGGTCTGCTCGCGCACGTACGACAGCCGGGCGCCCGCCCGGAGCCCGTTCTCCAGCTCGCCCGAGCCGGGCACGTCGACCGACGACGGGGCGACCGCCAGGGCCTCCACGGCCGGATCCGGCGTGTCGTCGCCCAGGAGGTGTCCGGCCACCCGGTCGGGGACGCGCAGGGCCCGGGTGAGGAAGGGTCGCTCGGCATCCTCCACGAGGAGCAGGCCGCCGGTCACGAGCGGGCCGGCGCTGCCGAGCCTGGCCCGGCCCGCCCCCGAGGCGCCGCCGGCACCGGCGAGCTCCAGGGCCAGGCCGATGCTGGCCCGCCGCCGGGAGACGTCGTCGTGGAGATAGCCGTACAGGCGCTCGAAGCGGGGATCGAGGTCCGGCGCGAGGGCAACGAGGAGGAGCTCGACGTCCAGCGGCTGCAGGCCGAACGACAGTGCGAGACGGCGGATCCGGAGGTCGTGGCCGTCCTGCTCGGCCCGGTCGGCCGAGCGCTCGCAGGCCGCCAGCCGCTCGGCGATGGCAGGGTCCGGGGCCGGTGCGATCAGGTCGCTGCCGCCAACCAGCATCGCGTCCACCTGGGCGTCCGACACGTAGAGGCCCCGGAACCGGTCATCCGGGTCGGGGTCGGTCGCCCGACGGCGCGCGACCGCTGCCGCGACCCGTGCCTCGACCAGCTCCAGGCGCGCGGCGAGATGGCGCGCGGAAGGTGCGACCTCCGGCCGGACGAGGGTCATCGCCCGTCAGGACCGCGGGTAGCCGCGAACCCGAAGGACGCGGCCCGGCTTCTTCGGCTGCCCGGCGTAGACGGTCTCGTCCTGGGCGACCGGCAGGTCCGCCGGGCTCAGGGGGCCTTTCCGGCGCATGACGTCGCGGCCCCCGCGCTCTGCGCGGCGGGCGGCCTCGGCTGCCAGCCGCTTGCGCTCGATCTCGGCCGCCTTCTCGCCGGGGCGGTTCGGCGTCTCCGGTGCGGCATCGGGACGACCGATCGAGAAGCGCGGCGGCTCCATGACGGGTGCGCCCGCGGCCACCGAACGGCCGACCACGAAGGGCGCTGAGAAGATCAGGTCCAGCGAGGGCTTCATCTCCCCGCCGAGGGCCGACCAGACGTCGGCGATCGAGCGGTCGGGCCCGAGCGGGAGGGCGATCGTGATGGTCGCCGACAGCGACTGCTCGGCGAGCGAACCGGCCATCTCCGCCGGGGCCAGCGTCTCGTGGCGAAGGAATCCCGAGAGGCACGCGGACAGGAGCCGGTGCTCGTCCTCCGGCCGCTGGGTCCAGGCGGTGATCATGTACTGGAGCTTGTAGTGGCGCGGTGCGGGCGCGTGACCGCGGACGAAGCCGTCGTCGTCGTAGACGGGGGCCCAGGCGGCGTCGCGCCGGGACATGTCCTCGCGGATGTCGTACAGGTAGAGGTTCACGACGGGGGCGTTGCGCCGGGAGGCCCAATCCTTGGTGGGGGCCTCGAAGGAGACCTCCACCTGGGCACCCTTGAGCGCCTCGTCCTTGACGATCGCCCGCAGGGTCTCGTCGACTTCCTCGATCATCGAGCTCACCCGTCCGGCCACTGGCGCACGGGCGAACGCCCGCCGCTTCCGGCTCCACAAGGGTCGACGCCCCCGCTCGCGCGGGCAAGCCGCCGCGGGGCAGCCGATCGGGCTGCCGACCATGCCCGATAGGGCACTCCGACCCGCCCCTTCGGCTGACCTCCCGCCCGTTGCCCCGATCCCTCCCCGGTGCCACCCTCGCAATGTCCCTACCTCCGCAGCCCGGGAGGGCGATCCGCATGCCGAACTACCTTTCCCCCGGCGTCTATATCGAGGAGGTCCAGGCCGCCTCGCGCCCAATCGAGGGCGTGGGCACGGCCGTTGCCGCCTTCGTCGGGCTGGCCCAGCACGGGCCCGCGAACACGCCGGTCATGGTCACGAACTGGACCCAGTTCGTGAGCGCGTTCGGTGACTTCATGGAGGGCTCGTACCTCGCCCATGCGGTGTACGGCTACTTCCTCAACGGCGGCACGACGGCCTACGTCGTGCGGATCGGCGCCGACGGCGCCGCCGGACCCGCCGCGAAGCTCGAGCTGCCGAGCACCACGGACAAGACGCAGTCCTCGTTCCGGGTCGTCGCCCTGGAGGCTGGCACCGCCGGCAACGACGTCAGCGTCGAGATCGGCGATGCGTCCGAGCCGGCCGAGGGCGTCTTCAAGCTCGTCGTCACCCGCGGCGCCGACACCGAGGTCTACGACAACGTCTCCCTCAAGAAGGGCAAGAAGCAACGTCTTCACGGCGACCAAGACCTCGAAGTTCGTGCGCCTCGAGGAGACCACCAAGGCGGAGCTCGCCCCGGTGGTCGGCAAGACGGCCCTGGCCGGCGGCGGCAGCGCGACCCCGGCCCGCGTGACCCCCGGCGAGTACGTCGGCAACTCGTCGGACCGGACGGGCTTCGGCGGCCTGGAGGCCGTCGAGGAGATCACGATGGTCGCGGCGCCGGACCTGATGGCGCTCTACCAGCGTGGCGTGATCGACCTCGAGGGACTCAAGGCCGTCCAGCTCGCGATGATCGCCCACTGCGAGCTGATGGGCGACCGGGTCGCCATCCTCGATGCCCCGCCGGACTACAACGCCCAGCAGGTCAAGGAGTGGCGCCAGGACAAGGCCGGCTACGACAGCAAGTACGCCACGCTCTACTGGCCGTGGGTGAAGGTCTTCGACCCGATCGCGGGCCAGGCGACGTTCGTGCCCCCGTCCGGCCACATCGCGGGCATCTGGGCCCGCAGCGACGGTGAGCGGGGCGTCCACAAGGCCCCGGCCAACGAGATCGTCCGCGGCGCGATCGCCCTGGAGCTGAACCTCACCCGGGCCGAGCACGACCAGCTCAACCCCATCGGCGTCAACTGCGTTCGCACGTTCCCGGGGCGCGGCATCCGCGTGTGGGGCGCCCGCACCCTGTCGTCCGACCCGGCCTGGCGCTACCTGAACGTGCGTCGGCTCTTCAACTACATGGAGGAGTCGATCCTCCTGGGGACCCAGTGGGTCGTCTTCGAGCCGAACGACATGGACCTCTGGCAGCGGGTCAAGCGCACGATCAGCGCGTTCCTCGTCCGCACCTGGCGCGACGGCGCGCTCTTCGGGGCGACGCCCGGCGAGGCCTTCTTCGTCAAGTGCGACGGCGAGAACAACACGGCCGAGACGATCGACGCGGGCCAGCTGATCGTGGACATCGGCGTCGCGCCGGTGAAGCCGGCGGAGTTCGTGATCTTCCGGCTGGCCCAGTTCTCCGGCGGCACGTCGCTCTCCGAGTGACGCCCGACCGATCCACGACAGACCTTCTCGGAGGAACGTGACCGATGCCAGCCGGACTGCCGACTCTGCCCCAGGACGCCCTCGTTGCCCAGCGCTTCAAGATCGAGGTGAAGGGCACGACGATCGCCACCTTCCAGGAGGTGAGCGGCATCACCTCGGAGATCGAGGTGGTCACCCTCAAGGCCAATGACTTTGCCGGGAAGCCGATCATCAAGCAGATGATCGGGGCCCACAAGCCGCCCACGATCACCCTCAAGCGGGCCGCCGACGCGAGCATGGACCTCTGGAACTGGCACAAGGCCGCCCTGGACGGCGACCTCGCCGGCGCTCGCCGCGAGGGGTCGATCGTCCAGCTCGACTTCACGAGCAGCGAGGTCGCCCGCTACAACTTCTTCGACGCCTGGATCTCCAAGCTCACGGCGTCGGGGATGAAGGCCGGCGACAACTCGCCGGCGGTCGAAGAGGTGACGATCGTCTGCGAGCGAATCGAGAAGGTGGCGGGCTGACGTGGTGCTCGACCTGATCGCGGGGCCGGCCGCCGTGCGCGCGCCCGGTCCCGCGCCGGCGGGCCTGCGTACCGAGTTCCCCTTCGTCCTGCCGCGTGGCTACGTCGACGACGCCGGGACCCTTCATCGCGAAGGGTCCATGCGTCTCGCGACCGCCCGTGACGAGATCCTCCCCCTGCGCGATCCGCGGGTCCGGGAGAACGAGGCGTACCTGACGGTGCTGCTGCTGGGGCGGGTCGTGACTCGCCTCGGGACGCTGCCGTCGATCACGCCCCAGGTCATCGAGGGGATGTTCGCCTCGGACCTGGCGTTCCTCCAGGACCTCTATCGGCGGGTCAACCAGGAGGGAACCTCGCAGGCGGCCGTCACGTGTCCCGAATGCCACCACGAGTTCACCGTGGAGATCGGGGGCGGCTCGCCGGGGGGGTCCTGACGTACGCGGCCGACCGCCTCTTCGAGGAGGTCGCGTACGTGGCCTACCACTTCCACTGGTCCATGGACGACATCCTCGACCTGGAGCACCCGGATCGGGCGCGCTTCGTCGCGGAGATCGCGGCCATCAACCGGCGCCTGACCGAAGAGGAGTGAGCTCGTCGTGCGCTGGCCATTCTCGATCTTCTCCCGCGGCGGGGCCGCCGACGACGCATCTGCGTCGCCCGGAGGCCCGGCGGGCGCCGGCCTGCCCGGCGGGACCGGTGCCGCAGGCGGCGCCGGACCGGCCGGACCCGTCGCCGCCGCGGCTCCGGCGGCGACGGCGGCGTGGCGCACCCTGCCGGTCGTCCAGCGCGCCCTGGGCGCCCCGTCGCTCATCGCGCCAGCGATCCCGTTCGGGCGGGCGCTGGCGACGCAGCGCCGACCTGACCCGATCCTGCGCCCGCTGGGACACGACGTGGCGGCCGACGGCCCCGGGGGGCTCGTGAGCGGAATCGCCGTCCCCCTCGTGGTCCCGGCGCCAGCCGTGCCCGTGTCCGGGGGCACGCCGACGCCCGCCCCGCGGGCAACGGGACCAGCCGGTCGGGCGCTCCAGCGCCGCGCGATCGGCTCCCGGGCATCCGTCGCGGACCTGCGCGCCCGGGGCGAGGACGACCGGCTCGCTGAGGTCCCGCTCGCGGACGCGGGAGAACCGGGCGTCGTCAAGGACCTCGCGCTCCCGCCGCGTCCCCTCCCTGTCGTGGCCCCGTCGCCGCGGCCGCCCGTCGCGACACGGGTCGCCGACGCGAGCGCTCCCGCGCCGGCCCGTGTCGTCGCCCGGCTGGCCGACGCCCGCGGCTGGGACGCGACGTCGATGCCCGTGCCCGACGTGGACGTCGACGAGGCGGCCGAGGAGGCCGCCGTCGGTGGCCGAGCTGATGCCTCGGGGACGGGCGCCCCTGCCGCGGCCGCTCCGGTGCAGCGAACGGCGCTCGACGCGTCGGCACCCCCCGCAGTCGACGCGCCGGACGGGTCCCTCGCCGGCCCGGCGCGGCGGACGCTCGGCGAGTCGCGCCGCCTCGGGCTCGGCGCGCCACTCGCAGCGAAGCCGATTCCGTCTCCTGCCCACGCCGAAGGCTCCGCGCTCCCGCTGGCGCGCCTGGCCAGGCCCGGTGCGGCAACGGGGCCCGGCGGCGCGCTGCCCGAGCCGGCCGCGCTCCAGCTGCCGCCGATCACGCCCGCCGTGGCCGCAGCCGCGCCCATGCCCGTCCTGCAACCCCTCCAGCGCGAGACCGCAGCCGCCCCGGCCCCCGCAGCGCGAGCCCTTCCGGCGGCGCCCGAGGCCGAAGGCTCCGCCGCCGGCGCACCGTCGAGCGCGGCCGGGCGACCGCTGGTTGGCGATCCCGGCCGCGCGATCGCCGGATTCCCGCCAGCCGGCGACGAGGACGACGAGCCGGATGCCGGGGGGAGCTCCGGGGTCGCAGGTAGCGACCTGCCGGCGCTGCCGCTCCAGCGACTCCCGTCGGCGACGGGCCTGACGGGCGGGCCGGGCTTCGAGGCCAGGACGGCGATCCCCGGGTCCGGCGCCGCCGACTCGGCCGCGCCGGCCACGGAGGCTCCGGTGCCCATGGCCGATGGACCGTCATCCTCCCCCGAGGCCGCGGCCGCGCTCGGATCGGCCGCTGGTGCGGGCGAGGCGGCCGCGGCTGGCGGCGCGCCTGCAGAACGAGCCGACCTTCCCCTGGCGCCGGCCGTCACCGGTCTCGCGACCTCCCGCCGCCTGGCCGCGTCGCAGGCCGCGGCGCCCACGACGCTCGGCCTCCTGCCGTCCGGGGCGGCCCAGCCCGTGGTCGCGCGCCTCGCCGTGGGCCGCCCGTCCTCGGGGCCGGGCGCCGGCAACGCGCCCGTCGTGCAGCGCAGCTCCCCCTCGGCCCTGCCCGGTGCCTCTTCGGCGAGCCTGCCGTCGTCCAGCCTCGGGTCCGTCGGCGCCGTTCGCCCCGGCGCCCCGAGCGGTGCGATGCCGTGGCCGGGCTCCGTGTCGGCCGGCGGCGCCGGCGCGACGGTGCCCGCAGGCTCGTCCGGGATGGGCCTGGCGCGCGCGGTGGCGCCGGTCGTACGAGGTCGCCCCGCCGGGGGAGGCTCGGACATGCCGGTCGTCGCGCGCCTCGCCGGGAGCCAGGTGGGGTCGCGCGCCGAGGCGGTCGAGGCCCGCCAGTCGGACGCCGCCGTGCCCGGAGGCGAGGCGACCGGAATCGGCGCCGCCGAAGCGGGCATCGGCGGTCCCGGCGGGCAGGTGGAGTGGCGCCCGTCATCCGGGTTCACCCGGGCCGCCGGCGGGCCGGTGGTCCAGCGGGCCGAGGCAGCTGGCGGGGGCGCCGAGGTAGAGGCTGGGGGCGCCGGAGGAACCATTGGCGCGGCCGCGGCGGGCGGCGGGGCCGAGGGCGGCGACGTGGAGAAGATGGCGGACCAGGTCTACGACCGGATCCGCGAGCGGATCGCGAGCGAGCTCCTCCTCGATCGCGAACGTGCCGGGCTCCTGGTGGACGGGTAGGTGGATCGATGAGCAGCAACGAACCCGAGTACGGGCTCTCCCTGCGTTTCAAGGTCACGCTGGACGACCACACCGACCTCGGCACGTGGACGAAGTGCGAAGGCCTGTCCGTCGAGTACGACCTCCAGGAGATCAAGGAGGGCGGCCAGAACGACTACCTCCATCGCCTGCCCGGTCGGACCAAGTACCAGAACCTCAAGCTGACCCGGGCGATCGACAAGAACACCCAGAAGGTCGCGGACTGGCTTGCCTCGATCGCCCGTGAGCCGAAGCGCTCCACAGCCCAGATCGTGATCCTCGACACGAACGGCACCGAGGTCGTCACCTGGCGCTTCGAGGGTGTCTACCCGGCGAAGTGGACCGGGCCGACGCTCGACGTGGGTGCCAACCAGGTCGCCATGGAGTCGCTCGAGCTCGTTCACAACGGGTTTGCGTCATGACCCTCACCGGCGGCCAGCTCGCGAAGGCGCGCCTGAAGGTCGAGGGCGGCGCCCAGGCCCCGGCCGACGACGGCCCGGCCGTCGAGTCGCTCGAGTTCATGTACAACCCGGCCGAGATCACGACCAACAAGACCGCCAACTGGAACCGCCCGCCCGCGCGCGGCGCCCGGTCGGCGGGCAAGCCCGAGTTCCACGGGGCCGGGCCCCAGGGTGTCCAGATGGAGATCTGGTTCGACGCCTGGGACACGCCCGACGCGGACATCACCGCGAAGGTGCGGACGCTCTTCGACTGGACCAAGCCGACGAAGGCGTCCATGAGCAAGGCCCCGCAGCCCCCGATCCTGACGATCCTCTGGGGCTCCAGCAAGGTCTTCCAGGATTACCGCTGCTTCCTGAAGTCGGTTTCGGCCAAGTACGTCCTGTTCACGCCGGACGGGACGCCGCTCCGGGCCTCCTGCAACATCACCCTGGAGGAGGTCCCCGAGGACACGCCCCAGCAGAACCCGACCTCGGGGTCCCGCGAGAGCCGGCGCAGCCACCTCCTCAACGAGGGCGACAGCCTCGCGGCGATCGCCTTCCGGGAGTACGGCGACCCGAACCTGTGGCGTGGGATCGCGGCCTTCAACGAGATCGACGATCCCCTCCGGGTGGCTCCCGGGACACGCATCCTGGTGCCCTCGATCCTGGAGGCCATGCAGCTCTCGGGTCGGGAGTCCTGAGCGATGCCCGACGCCAATGTCTCCACCTCGTACCGGATCGAGATCGACGGCCAGCCGCTTCCCGAGGCCCTGCTGCCGAAGGTGCTCCAGGTCATCGTGGACGACCACCTCCTGCTCCCCGACACGTTCGAGGTCGTCCTCCAGGAGACGGACGCCCGGGACGTGGCGACGCAGGCGCACGCCAAGGTCGGGGCGAAGGTGGTGATCTCGGGCAAGGCGGAGGCGGACAGCGCGCCCTCGACGCTGATCACGGGCGAGATCACGTCCCTGGAGGGCGAGTATCGGGCCACGAAGGCGCCGACCCTCGTGGTGCGCGGCTACGACCAGGGCCACCGGCTGATGCACGGGAAGCGCTCTGCCGTCTACACCCAGCAGAAGTGCTCGGACATCGCCCAGGCGATCGCGTCCCGGGTGGGCCTCCAGATCGGCACGGTCCAGGACTCGCGGACCGTCTTCCCCTACGTCCTGCAGGCCAACCAGACGGACTGGGAGTTCCTCAATGACCTCGCGAGTCGCTGCGACCGCTTCCAGGTCGCCGTCACCGACGGCAAGTTCAACTTCGGCCAGCCGCCGCCGGCCTCCGAGGGCCCGGGCGCGGGCGACCTCGACAGCACCAACCCGCGGGAGCTGGTCTTCGGCCAGCAGGACCTCCAGGAGTTCCGGCCCCGGGTGACCGCCGGGGGCCAGGTCGCGAAGGTGACCGTCCTGGGCTGGGACATGAAGGGCAAGACCGCGCTGACCTCGGAGCAGCCGGCCGGGACGACGAGCGTCCAGCTCCCCGACACGCCGGCCTCGATCGCCGCGGCGTTCGGTTCGCCGAAGTTCGTGACCGGCAACCGCCCGCGCACCAGGCAGGCCGTCGTCGAGGATGCCGCCAAGGGCCTGGCCGAGCAGCTCGGCAGCGCCTTCGCCGAGGCCAGCGGGATCGCCAGGGGCAATCCCAAGCTGAAGGCCGGCGTGGCCGTCAACGTCTCCAAGGTCGCCGCGCAGTTCGCCGGTCGGTTCACGCTCTCGCACACGCGCCACGTGTTCGACAAGAAGGGCTACACGACCCACTTCGAGGTGAGCGGCCGCCAGGAGCGGACGCTCCTCGGGCTCGCCTCGGGCGGATCGGGCGGCGGTGGCGCGGCCGGCAGCTTCGGGGGCGTCCAGGTCGGCCTCGTGACCGACAACAAGGACCCCGACGACCTGGGCCGGGTGCGCGTGCAGATGCCCTACCTCGGGTCCGACTTCGTGACCGACTGGGCCCGGGTGGTCGCGCCCGGCAACGGACCGGACCGAGGATTCGTGTGGATCCCGGAGGTTCAGGACGAGGTGCTGGTGGCCTTCCACCACGGCGACATCAGCGAGCCGTACGTCCTGGGCGGCCTGTGGAACGGCAAGGACAAGCACCCCCCGATCGAGGTCGACGGGGGCAAGCTGAAGGCCCGCAAGTTCGTCAGCAGCACCGGCCTGAAGATCGTCCTCTCCGACGAGTCGGGCAAGGAGGGGATCGTGATCTCCTCGAAGGACGACAGCCTGCAGATCCACGTGGATGTCGCCAACAAGAAGGTCGTGCTCCTCTCGGACGGGGGCGGGACCGTGGAGATGAAGTCGGGTGGCGACTTCACGATCGAGTCCCAGGGCGACGTGAAGATCAAGGGCGTCAACGTGGAGGTCAGCGCGTCGGCCAGCGCGAAGCTCAAGGCCGGCGGACCAGTCGACGTCGAAGCCAGCGGCGTCGCGACGGTCAAGGGCTCCCAGGTCTCGCTGGGCTGACGGAGGAAAGCGACCGTGATCAACGACGAGTTCATCGGTGCCGGTTGGGCCTTCCCCGTTCGGACGGACGCGGCCGGGGGGATCGCCCTCGTGACCCACGAGCGCGAGATCGAGGAGAGCATCCGGATCATCCTGGGCACCGCCTACGGCGAGCGGCCCATGCGGCCCGAGTTCGGATGCGGGATCCACGACGAGATCTTCTCCCCGATCGATTCCTCCACCTTCGGGCGGGTCGCCGCCGACGTCCGCCGTGCCCTCCGCCGCTGGGAGCCGCGGATCGGCGTCCACGACGTGGACGTCACCCAGGACCCCGACGAGCCGGCGACGCTCTACATCGACATCCGCTACGTGGTCGGGTCCTCCAACGACCCGCGCAACCTCGTCTTCCCCTTCTACCTGATTCCCGCGGAGGAGTGAGCGATGGCCCTGCCCGTCCCGAACCTGGACGATCGCCGCTTCCAGGACCTGGTCGACGACGCCAAGCGGCTCGTCCAGCAGCGCTGCCCGGAGTGGACCGACCACAACGTCCACGACCCCGGGGTCACGATGATCGAGCTGTTCGCCTGGATGACGGACCAGCTCCTCTATCGGCTCAACCGCGTCCCGGACCGGCACTACGTGAAGTTCCTGGAGCTGATCGGGGTGCGGCTCTTCCCGCCCTCGGCAGCCCGCGGTGACGTGACGCTCTGGCTCTCGGGGCCGCAGCCGGACGTCCTCAAGGTCGGCGGCGGGACGCAGGTGGCGACGATCCGCACAGAGACCGACGAAGCGATCGTGTTCACCACGCTCGACGACCTGCCCATCGTGCCGGTCACGGTGGTCAACGCATTCACCTCCGTCGACGGCAAGAAGTCCGTGGACCGCTCCGTCGAGGCGCTCAACAGCCGCGACTTCGCCGCCTTCGACGCCCAGCCGGCCCCGGGCAACCTGCTCCTCGTCGGGCTCTCGGAAGCGGCGCCATCGAACGCGGTGCGCCTCCGCTTCAGGTGCACGATCGAGGGCGTGGGCGTGGATCCCACCTGGCCGCCCCTGGCCTGGGAGGCCTGGACGGGGGAGGGCTGGTCGCCCTGCGAGCTCGACAGCGATGGGACGGGTGGCCTCAACCGCGACGGCGATGTCGTCCTGCACGTGCCGGCGGGCCATGCCGCCTCCGTCATCGAGAAGACGCGGGCCGCCTGGATCCGGGCGCGGGTGACCGAGGCGGAGGAGGGCCAGCCGTTCTACTCCTCGTCGCCGAACATCCGGGGCATCGAGGCCGCGACGATCGGCGGCACGACAGGGGCCGTGC
Source organism: uncultured Chloroflexia bacterium (assembly GCA_963801445.1). GTDB lineage: Bacteria > Chloroflexota > Limnocylindria > Limnocylindrales > CSP1-4 > CTSoil-043. The sequence goes on from CAWDEW010000009.1 coordinate 757,109, forward strand.
ACGCGGACGTCATCACGGACGAAGCCCTGGGCGCGGCCGAGGGCGTCGCCGGGGGTCGGTTCCTCCTGCGCCGCCGGCCGGTCGTCCCCGGCGATCGCCCGATGACGGTCCGGGTCGCCGACGATGACGACGGCTGGATCGAATGGACCCAGGTTTCCGACTTCAGCGGCTCCGGCCCCGACGACCGGCACTTCGTGCTCGATCCGGTGGCCGGCGAGATCCAGCTCGGGCCGGGTGTCCGCGAAGCCGACGGCACCATCCGCCAGTACGGGGCGATCCCGCCGAAGGGCGCCCGAATCCGCGTCGACGCCTACCTCACGGGCGGAGGGCGGGCGGGGAACCTTGCCCCGCGCACGATCAGCGTGCTGCGCACGTCGATCCCGTACATCTCGCGGGTGGAGAACCGGCACCCCATGTCCGGCGGCGTCGACGGCGAGGAGATCGAGAACGCCAAGGAACGCGGTCCGATCACGCTTCGGACGCGCAGCCGGGCGGTCACGACGGAGGACTTCGAGCACATCGCCAAGGAGGCGGCCCCCGAGCTCGCCCGGGTCCGCGCCGTCTCCGCAGGGGATGGCGCCGACGCGGGGTCCGTGCGAGTCCTCGTGGTCCCGACGGCGATCTCCGAGGCGGGCCGCCTCCGGTTCGAGCAGCTGGTGCCGTCCGACGAGACGCTCCAGCGGGTCGCGGCGCGCCTGGACGAATGCCGCGTCGTCGGCACTCGGGTCGTCGTGGAGCCGCCCTCGTACCGGGGCATCACGATCGTCGCCCGCCTCAAGGCGCGCCCCCGGGTCAACCCGACGCGACTCCAGGAAGCGGCCATGCAGGCATTGTTCGACTACTTCCACCCGATCGACGGGGGGCCCGAGAAGACCGGCTGGCCTTTCGGCCGGCCGGTACAGGTCGGCGAGGTCTACGCGGTGCTCCAGGCCGTCCGCGGCGTCGAGCTGGTCGAGGATGTTCGCCTGTTCGGCGCCGATCCGATCACCGGCCAGCGCGGCCAGGCGACGCAGCGGCTCGACCTCGAGCCCCACGCACTCGTCTTCAGCTACGAGCACCAGCTCCTCGTCGAGGGCGCGTAGATGCGTGGCCACGTTCCGGGCCTGCCCTCGCCCCACCCGTTGGGGGATCAGCTGCCGGGCCTCTACCGTGACGACGAGTTCACCCAGCGCCTGACGTCGGCCTTCGACGAGGTGCTGGCCGGCGCCATCCAGGTGCTCGACTGCTTCCCCGCCTACCTCGACCCGGCGCTCGCACCGGAGGACTTCCTCGATTGGCTGGGCGGCTGGGTCGGGGCGGCGCTCGACGAGACGTGGCCCATCGAACGGCGCCGCGCGTTCGTCGCCTCGGCGGTCGACCTCTTCCGGCTCCGCGGCACGGCGGCCGGGCTCGCGGCCCACGTCGCCATCTTCACGGGCGGGGAGGTCGAGATCGGCGAGCCGGGTGCGTGCGCCTGGTCGCATGACGCGGGCGCGGCGATCCCGGCGGGGACGGAGGCGGACCTCCTGGTCCGGGTCCGGGTCAAGAATCCGGGGTCGGTGTCCGTCGCCGCGCTCGAGGCGCTCGTCAAGGCCTCCAAGCCGGCCCACGTGCCGCATCGGCTCGAGGTGGTCAAGGCGTGAGTCATGGTGCGGGCCGTTCCGCACCCGCCACGGCGCGCGCTACCATGCGCCCACGCTCGCGGTCGCACAGGGCTCCCGGCGCGCTGGCCGGACAGGCACCGGTGCGCGGGCAGGCCATCGCCGGTTCGCAGGGACATCGAGGGAGCACCACGTGATCGTCTGCACGAAGTGCGGGTTCCAGAACACGGAGACCGACAGCTTCTGCGGGTCCTGCGGAAGCTTCCTCGAGTGGACCGGCTCGAAGGTCGCGGAGGACGCACCGCCACCGCCCGAGCCTGAGATCCCCGCCGCGGCCCCGGAGCCGACGCGCATCGGGCTCGTGGATCGAGTCCGGGACGCCGTCGGCCTAGGCGGCTCGCCGGGCGTCGCAGGTGCCCCTGGCACGATCGGCGATGCGGGCTACGAGGGAGCGGCGCCCACCGGCGCGGGCCCGGCCACGGAGCCGGCCGAGTCGGAGGCCGGGCCGCCGCCGCCCGCGTCCGTGATCGTCTCCGGCCAGCGGATCTATCGCATGTCGGAGCCGGAGGAGATGCCGCTCCCGGAGCCCGCCGCACCCCAGGTGCTGCCCGAAGCCGCCCCCGCGCCGGTCGAGCCGCCGGAGCCCGAGCCCTTGGTCGCGCCCGAGCCCGCGCCTCCGGCTCCACCCGAGCCCGCGCCCGAGCCAGTCGCGCCCGAGCCCGCGCCTCCGGCCCCCGAGCCCGTCGCCGTGATCGCGCCCGAGCCGCCGGAGCCCGAGCCCTTCGTCGCGCCCGAGCCCGCGCCTCCGGCTCCACCCGAGCCCGCGCCCGCGCCTCCGGCCCCCGAGCCCGCGCCTCCGGCTCCACCCGAGCCCGCGCCCATCGCCCCGCCCGCGCCCCCGGCCCCCGAGCCCGCGCCTCCGGCTCCACCCGAGCCCGCGCCCATCGCCCCGCCCGCGCCTCCGGCCCCCGAGCCCGCGCCTTCCTTCGCGCCCGTCCCTGCGCCGCCGATCGCGCCTCCGGCCCCCGAGCCCGAACCCACCGCCGAGATCGCGCCCGAGCCAGTCGCGCCCCTGGAGCCGCCGCCGGTCATGGCAGTCGAGCCGCCTCCAGCCGAGCCGCCCGCGCTCGCGCCCGAGCCTCCGGCCGTCGAGCCCGCGCCGCTCGCTGCAGCCGAGCCACCGGCCCCCGGACCGATCGCGGGGACGGAGCCGTCCCCGCCCGCGTCGCCCGACACCACGCCCGTAGCAGGGCCACCCACGCCGCAGCCGGTCCATGCGCCCCCGCCGGTGGCCGCGGCTGCGCCGCCGGAACCTCCGGCCGCGCCGGCCCCGAAGGCACCTGCTCCGGAGCCACCCGCTCCGCCGGTCGCACCCGAACCGCCCGCGCCACCGCCGATCCGGCCGGCCCAGCCGGCTGCCCCGCGCCTTCGCCCCGCGTTCCCGGGCGCCGCTTCGTCGACGCCCCGCTCGCGGCCTCTCGTGGAATTGGCTCGCCCGGCCCCGGTGCCGGCCGCGATCCCGCCCGCCGTGACCGCCCCGCCGAGCACGCTCCAGCCGCCGGTCTCGGCCCCGGTCGAGCCGGCTCAGCGAGCACCGCAGCCGCCGGCCCAGCCGCCCGCGGCCCGCCCGACCGCGCAGCCGACGCCCGCCCGCCGGCCCATGCCCCCCGCGATCGTTCCCGTCACGGGCGCGCCGGCCGCCGCGGTCACGCAGCCCCCCGCGGTCGTGCCCGTGGCACCCCCGGACCAGCCCGGGTCGCGCCAGCCCGTGGCCGTCAAGCCGGCTCCCGAACGGCCTCGGGCGACTCGACCGGCGCAGGAAGAGACGCCAGAGCCCAATCCCGGCGACCTCGTCTGCGGCAACTGCGGCATCGGCAACGACCCGGGCCGCAAGTTCTGCCGACGGTGCGGTCAGTCGCTCGCGAGCGCCGTCGTCGCGACGGCCGCGAAGGTCCCCTGGTATCGCCGCATCTTCCGGCGCGGCCCGAAGAAGGCGGTCGCGGCCGGGGAGCGGCCGAAGGCGATGCGCACGGATCGGGGCGCCCCGAGCGGCGGGCGGGGGATCGCCTGGGTCCTCTCCAAGGGGATCCAGCTTCTCGTGGTCGCCGGCCTCGTCTTCGGACTCGTGGGCATGGCGGTGGTGCCGAACTGGCGCAACGCCGTCACCACGTTCGTCCAGGGGATCGTCAACACGGTCATCCCGCCGAACGACCCGGTCCAGACGTCCGGCGTCGCGACCGGGCCCGCGGTCAAGGGTCACCCGGCGAACGCCGCGTTCGACCTGACGACCGCCTTCTGGGCGGCCCCCTACACGGCGAGCGCCCCGCCGGTCGCGACCGCGGCCTTCGCATCCCCGGCGCAGATCAACAAGATCCTGTTCACCTCCGGCGCGCCGGGGGCCGACTACAAGACGTACGCTCGACCGAGGGACGTCACGATCGACTTCCTGGACTCCACCGGGAAGGTGCTCGCTTCCAAGGACTACGCGCTGCAGGACGCGGCGGCGCTGCAGGCGTACGACGTCGGCGTGAAGGACGCCCTCGGCCTGCGATTGACCATCAAGACCGTCTGGCCCGGGCCCTCCGCGAGCGCGCCGGTGGCCCTCACGGAGGTCGAGTTCCGGGGCGCCTCGGGCACCGCCGCGAGCCCCGTGCCGTCCCCGTAGGCGCCTGGCGGGTCGCCCGCCGCCCGGGATGGGCTCGCTCGGCGTCGCCCGGATTCAGCCCGGCCGGTCGCCGGCGGCCACCCCCAGCTCCGCGAGCATCCTGGCGTACCCGGCGCGGGCGCTGGACGCGGCGGCGCGATCGCCGGATTGTTCGCGGGCATCGACGAGGATTTGCCAGAGCGGGTCGTGGTAGGGATCCACGCCCAGCGCCGCCGTGCAGGTGGTGGCGGCCTCGGCGGGCTCGTCGTCGAGGAGCAGCTCGGCCAGCGCCCGCGACGCGTCCACGAAGTCGGCCCTGGCGCGCTCACGGCGGGCCACCACCCAGTCTGCCGGGCCGTCCTCGGGCAGCAGCTCGCCCGTGAACGACGCAACGGCCCGGCGGTACGCAGCGATCGCAGCGCGCCGGTCTCCCCGAGCCTGCGCGGAGCGCGCCTCGACGATGGCGGACTCGAAGTCGGCGAGATCCACGTGCGAGCCCGCTGGCATCGCCAGGCGGTAGGCGTCACCGTCGCGGACGAGGAGCGACGACGCGGCGGCTCCGGCTGCCGCTTCCAGCTCGCGGCGCACGGCGGAGAGGGCGACGTGGAGGCTCCGGGCGCCGGTCTCGGGGTCGGCGTCGGGCCAGAGCGCCTCCTGGATCACCTCGCGGTGGACCGGTCGGCCGGCCTGGAGCGCCAGCAGGCGGAGCACCGCCCGGGGGCGTGGCTTGAGCGCAGCGAGGTCCACAGGTCGCCCGGCAAGGGCGAGGGAGAAGGCGCCGAAGCAGGTCACCACGAGAGCCGGACCCCCCGGGTCGCGGGGATCGGACGGCCCGGCCGCGGCGTCCGATCCGGCGGGGACCGGCGCCGGCGCCGGGGACGCGAGTCCGGCCGGCAGCGCGAGGCCGGTCTCGTCCAGGAGCGCCTCTCCGATCGCTCGCAACTCCGCTCCGTGCACCGGGTCGCTCTCGGCGAGGGCGAGGTGGGCCAGGGCGTGCGGCCCCGGCGTACCGACGGCCCGCGCGAATGCCTCCGCGCCGATCGCCGCCTCCCGGGCATCGACGCCGCCGGATCGCCCGATCGCGCCCGCGAGCAGGGCCCGGGCCCAGGATTCGAGCGCCCCGGCGCCCAGTGCCCGGAAGCGCGTCACGGCCACCTCGAGCGGTGCCACGGCGAGGTCCGGCTCACCGAGAGCGGCCCATCCCTCCGCGAGCGCCGCCAACCCCTCGCCCCAGCGGTCCTCCTCGCGGGCCGCGGTCGCCCGCACGGCCGCTGCATCGGCGCGCCCGTACTCGCTCCCGGCCGGCGTCCGGGCGATCGCGAGGGCCGCCCGGCCCACGCGGGCCAGCCAGCCGGCACCGATCCGCTCGGCCGCCGCGACTGCACCCTCGGCTTCGACCGTGGCGCGCGCGTCGCCGGCGAGGATCCCGGCGATGGCACCCGCGAGGCAGGCGGCGGCTGCGAGCGTGGCGGTCGCGTCGTCCGCCTCGCTGGCATCGCGGAGGAGCAGTCGGGCCTCGCGCACGCGGCCGGCGGCAAGGGCGGCCAGCCCGACGGCGAGCCGGTCCCCCGCACGATCTGCCGGGCCGCCTCCGCCCGCGACCAGGGCGGCGGGCCCGCCCGAGCGGCGGGCGAGCGGATCCCGCGCCACGGCGGCACGGAGCGCCCCCGTCCAGTCCGACCCGGGTGCCGGGAGCGGGTCGAGCCAGGCGGCGAGGCCCACCCGCTCGGCGCGACAGACGGCTCCCGCCTCGCCCGCCGGGAAGAGCGCTTCCGCCCGTCCATAGGCATCGACCGCCTGGTTCCAGCGACCCTCGGCACGGTGGCGGCGCGCAGAGGCGAGGATCAGCCAGGGATCCTGGACAAGGAGCGCGGGCGGGAGCGTGTCGATCCACGCCCCGTCGCCGGCGACGAGCTGCTCGCCATGGGCCGCCACGAGGCGATCCACGGCGGCCCAATCCTCGCCGCGGCTGTAGGCCGCCAGCGCCTCGGCCAGCGCCCCCCGCGCCTCCAGGAGGGCGCCGGCACGTCGCGCGTGGGCCCGGGCCTGGGGCTCCCCGATCGACTCGACGAGCATCGCCTCGAGGTGGCTGCGCAGGACCTCGTGGTACCGAAAGGTGCCTTCGTCGTCGAGCGCGACCGTGAAGACGCTTCGTCGCTCCAGCTCCTCGAGGAGCGCGCGGCTGCCGGTCCTGCCCAGGAGCGCATCGCAGAGCGGGCCGCTGAGCCGCCGCAGGACGCTCGTGCCGACGAGGAACTCGCGCAGCTCGTCGGGGAGCTCCTCGACGACGTTGCGGGCCAGGTAGTCGCGGACGAACCGCGACGACGACCCCAGCCCGACGAGGATGCGGCTGCGCTCGTCCGGGGGCTTCCCGCGCGTCGCCAGGTGGAAGAGCTGGAGGCCTGCGGCCCAGCCCTCGGTCCGGCGGGCGAGCCGGGCCAGCTCGTCGGGCCGCAGCGCCTCGTCGTAGAAGTCGCGGAAGAGACGTTCGACCTCCCATGACCGGAAGCGGAGGTCATCGCCGGTGATCTCCATGAGGCCGCCGGAGACGCGCCGCCTGGGGAGGTTGAAGGCGGGCGCGGTCCGGCTGCCGGCCACGATCGCGAGGGATGGCGGGGCATAGTCGAGGAAGCGCTCCAGCGCGGCCACCGCCGGCGTGCCCGTCAGCGCGTGCAGGTCATCGACGATCAGCAGGACCCGCGGACCGTCCCATGCCTCGAGGGCTGCGACGGCATCCTCGACCGTCGTCCAGCCAGTGCCGAGCGTCGGGATCGCTGCGCCGAGGGCTGCTTCCAGGCACGCGACGAGCGAGCGCTCCGCCCCGTCCGTGCTCTCGGCCCGATACCAGGCGACCGGGCAATCGGCGATCCCGGCCCAGCCGGCGAGGAGCGTGGTCTTGCCCGAGCCGGCCGGTGCGGTCACGAGGCAGAGGCGATGCTCCCAGACCTGGCCCAGCAGCTGGTCAAGGCGCTCGCGTGGAAGCCAGCGCAGCCGGGGCGCGCGAACCTTCGCCGGCACCACCCGGTCCGCCCCACCGGCACGCCCGGAGGAGCCGTGGTCCAGGGATCCTGTCGCCGTCCCCATCTGGCGATCGTGCACTCCGTACCCCGGCACCGTCCCCCGATCCGTGTCCGGGAGGCTGCATTGTCGCGCCCGGGGCCGATCGGGTCCAGCCCCCACCTGCCCGGGCTCGATGATAGCGGGCGCCCGCGTCATGACGCCGACCGCGTTCCGGGGGCGCACCCCGCGGAAAGGCCCTCTCAGCCGGGGTGGCTCCGCAGCGCGCGCAGGCGGGCCAGGAGCGCCTCGGGGTGCGCGTCGTGCACCTCCGGGTCCTCGAGCAGGCAATCCGGCCGATGGGAGATCCGCACGAACTCGCGCTCGAACGCGGTGCGCTCGTCAGCGCGCCCCAGGATCAGGACCGGGGAGCGCCGGCCGATCGCGTCGAAGATGCGGACGAGATACGGTGCCGCACCGAGGGCGCGCGATGTCCGGCGGACCCGGACGACCTCGTCGCGTCCGTCGCGGCGCCGGCGAGCCAGCACGGCTTCACGGACGCCGAGCAGCAGGACGGCTCCGCCGAGATCCTCGTGCGGGAGCGTCGCGGTCGTCGCCGTGACGGCGCCGGGGCTGGTCGTCCGCTCGCCCGGGGGGGCCGGTGGGGCCGGCGCTCCCGCCGGCGCCGGCTCGGGAGGCTGGATCGTGGTTCGGCCGTGCATTGGTGCTTCCTCCGGAGCTTCACGGTAGATCGGGGCGCGAGCGCCGGGCGACAGCCGTTCGGATCGGATCCGGCGCCGAACGTCACCGCGATGCGGAGAAGGAACCGCGTGCCCCGCCCGGGCGTCGTACGCTCATGCCGATGCAGGTCGATCCGCTTGCCGTCGCCGCTCGCTCGCGCGCTCCGATTGCCGCGCTCGTGCTGCTCGGCGCCTTCGTGCTCGCCGCCTGCTCGGCTGCCGCTCCTTCGGCGAGCGCGCCGGGCGGCGGGCCGTCCGCGAGTGGCCCGTCCGCGACCATCGGGCCGTCCGCGAGTGGCCCGGCCGCGACCACCGGTCCGTCCGGCGCGGCCTCCCCGATCTCCGCGGACGAAGCGGTCCGGCGTGTCCTCGCCCTCGATCCGCGCTTCGCCGGGATCGGGCCACGCGACCTGAAGATGGTCGGGCAGTCCTCGTGGTACGACGTGAAGCCGGGCACCGTGGGCTGGACCGTGACGATCAGCATCGGCTGGGGCGACTGCCCGGCAGGTTGCATCAACCACCGTACCTGGGTCTACGCGGTTGCCGGCGACGGCGCGCCCTCGCTCGTGAGCCAGTCCGGCGACGAGCTGCCGGCGGCATCGAACGGACTGCCCGCCGGCAATCGGTGGCCGATCAAGGTCCCGACAGACGGGGGTCCATGGCTGGTGGGCCGCGTGACCGCGAGCCCGGTCTGCCCGGTCGAGTCGAACCCCCCCGACCCCGCCTGTGAGCCCCGGGTCGTCGGCGGGGCGACGATCGTCGTGCGCGGCGCGGCGGGCAACCAGGTCGGATCCGCGGTCACCGATGCCGCCGGGGTGTATCGCGTCGCGGTGCCCGCAGGCTCCTACACGATCGTGGCCTCGCCGGTCCAGGGACTGCTCGGGATCCCGGCGCCAGCCCCGGCCGTCGTGCCGGCCGGCGCCGGAGCCTTCGCGAGGGTCGACCTGTCCTACGACACGGGCATCCGCTGATCGTCGACGACGTTGCCGGCGCCCGTTCCGACGCGACACGCCGACGGCGCCCCTGCTACGCTCGGCCGATGGAGCCGCCGGCGCGCCGTGGTCGCGCCCCTCGACCATTCGCCAAGCTCAGGCGGGCAGCCGCCTCCGCGGTCCTCGCCGTGGTGCTTGTGGCGTGTGGCCAGGGCGCCGGGAAGACGGCCGCCGGCGTCGTGATCGCCCTTGACGCCAGCAGCGGCACCGTCCATTCCTTCACCCTGCGCAGCACGGACGGCCAGGTCCTCACCTTCGAGATCGGCCAGCTCGAGACCGACGGCGCGGCCTTTCCGGCAGCCCACCTCGCAGAGCACGCCGTGACGCTTGCCCCGATCTCGGTTGCCTACCGCGAGGAAGGCTCGGCGCACGTCGTGTACCGGTTGGTCGACGCACCCTGGGCGAGCCCGACGTGACGCCGCTGATCGCGACGGAGGCCCTCACCAAGCGCTACCCGGTCGGCGGCGGCTGGGTCACGGCCCTGGACGCGCTGACCGTCGCGGTGGAGCCCGGGATCATCGGGCTGGTTGGCGCCAACGGTGCCGGCAAGAGCACGCTTCTGCGGATCCTGCTCGGACTCCTCGCGCCCAGCAGCGGCCGGGCGACGGTCATGGGCCTCGATACGCGGCACGACGGGCCACGGATCCGGGAGCTGGTCGGCTACATGCCGGAGCACGACGTCCTGCCCCCCGACCTCTCGGCCACGGACCTGGTGGCCCACCTCGCCGAGATGAGCGGGCTGCCCCGCACGGCCGCCCGGGAACGGACCGCCGACGTCCTGCGCCACGTGGGCCTGTTCGAAGAGCGCTACCGGCCGATCGCCGGCTACTCCACCGGCATGAAGCAGCGCGTGAAGCTCGCCCAGGCGCTCGTCCACGACCCCCGGCTGCTTCTCCTCGACGAGCCCACGAACGGCCTCGATCCGGCCGGCCGCGACGAGATGCTGGACCTCGTGCGGAGGACCGGCACGGAATTCGGGATCGCGGTCCTCGTGAGCTCCCACCTCCTCGGCGAGATCGAGCGCGTCTGCGACCACGTCGTCGCGATCGACGGGGGCCGCCTGCTCCGCAGCGCCCCCCTGGCCAGCTTCACGATGCGGACCGGCAGCCTGATCGTCGAGGTGGACGAACGGGCAGGCGAGATGGCCGCGGACCTCGTCGCAGCCGGGATCCGGGTGACCACGGACGGGCCGCGTCGCCTGCTGGTCGAGGTCCACGACGACCAGCCCTTCGACGTGATCCGCGACAGCGCGGCCGCCCGTGGCCTGGCGTTGACCCGGGTCGAAGCGGCGCGCCACCGCGTCGAGGACCTCTTCCGCGATGACCTCGTGGGCGACGGCGCGCTCGACCCAGCCGCGGCGGGGGTGGGCCCATGAGCCAGTCCTCCCAGCCCGCCGAGCGCCCGGAGCTCCTCGCCGGGAACGCGGGCGGCAGCATCTACGACCTCGGCTACCGCGGCTACACCGGGCCCCGGCTCGGCCGGCGCCACGCCGTGCGGGCGCTCTACGTGCACTCGCTCAAGTGGACCTGGGGGATCGGCCGGGGAGGCCGGGCGAAGATCGCCCCGTTCGCGCTGACGGCCCTCGCGCTCCTCCCCGCGATCGTCGTCTCGGGCGTCCGTGCGCTCGGCGGCCCCCGGGCCGAGGAGCTGGTGCCGATCGGCCCGGCGACCTACCCGACGGACATCCAGACCCTCCTCGCGTTCTTCGTGATCGCCCAGGCGCCCGAGCTGCTGGGACGCGACCAGCGCCACGGCAGCCTGACCCTCTACTTCAGCCGGGCGCTCCAGCGCACCGACTATGCCGTCGCGAAGTGGCTGGCCCTCGTAACGTCGATCGCGCTGGTGATCCTGGTGCCGGAAACCGTGCTCGTGCTGGGCACGGTGTTCGCCTCGACCGACCTCGTGGCAGGGCTGCGCGACACGCTCCCGACCGTGCCGGCCACGCTCGCCACGTCGGTCCTCGTGGCCGCCCTCCTGGGCGGGATCGGGCTGGCGATCTCCGCCTTCACGCCGCGTCGTGCGTTCGCCGCGGGCGCGATCGTGGCCGTCTTCCTGGTCCTCTCCGGCGTGGTCCAGGTCCTCGTCCTCCGGGGGATCGCCGGGCCCTTCCGCGTCGTCGCCCTGCTCGATCCCTCGGCTCTCGTCGACGGCCTGTCGGCATGGTTCTTCGGCCGCGACCCGCGCATCGTGGTCCTGCGCAGCGGGCTCGCCCCGGAGGTCTTCGGGCTCTCCGCGATCGCGATCTCGGCGCTCTGCCTGGCGATCCTGGTCCTGCGCTACAGGCGGATCCAGGCATGAGCGGCACGGGCGCGGCCGGCCCCGACGACGTGCGGGCCCCCGGTCCCGGCGCGCCGGCGCCCGGCGCTCCGACTCCGCCCGCCGGACCCGTGGTCGCCCTTGACCACGTGGCCAAGTGGTACGGCAACGTCGTGGCGGTCAACGACGTCTCGTTCACCCTGCAGCCCGGCGTGACCGGACTGCTCGGCCCGAACGGGGCCGGGAAGAGCACGCTGCTCCACCTCGTCGCGGGCCTGCTCGCCCCCTCGGCGGGGAGCGTCACCCTGGACGGGCTTCCGACGTTCGGCGACCCGGCGATCTTCCGGCGGGTCGGCCTCGTCCCGGAGCGCGAGGAGCTCTTCTCGTACCTCACGGGTCGCGAGCTGGCCCTCCTGGCGGCGCGCCTGCACGGCCTTGCCCGGCCGGAGGCCGCGGCGGACCGGGCGCTCGCGATGGTGGACCTGGAGTCGGCCGGCGACCGGGCCATCGGGACCTACTCGAAGGGGATGCGCCAGCGGGCCAAGGTCGCCGCGGCGCTGGTCCACGACCCGGCGATCCTCATCCTCGACGAGCCCTTCAACGGGATGGACCCGCGCCAGCGGCTGCACATGATGGACCTGCTCGGCGAGCTTGCCGCCCGCGACCGGGTGATCCTGTTCTCGAGCCACATCCTCGAGGAGGTCGAGCGGGTCGCCGAGCGCGTGCTGGTCGTCGTCGCCGGGCGGCTCGCCGCGTCGGGCGACTTCCGGGCGATCCGGCGCCTCATGACCGACCGGCCGCACGCCTTCACGCTGCGCACGTCGGACGACCGCGGCCTGGCGGCCCGCCTGGCGGCCCGGCCCACCGTCGCGGGGCTCACGTTCGAGGATGGCCGGCTCGCGGTGCGGGCCGCCGACTTCGCCACGTTCACCCGGGAGCTGCCGGTCATCGCCCGTGATGCGGGCGTCCGCATCTTCGAGCTCGCGCCGATGGACGAGTCGCTCGAGTCCGTCTTCGACTACCTGGTGACCCGGTGAGCGGCACGTCCGGCAGGGGCCCGGTCTCTGGCTGGCCCGCTCCGGAGCCCCGAGCGGCTCCCATCCCGCGCTACCGGGCGTCCGGGCGCACGCTCGGCCTCGCGGCGATGCCGGCGCTCGTCGAGCAGGGAGCCCGCGGGCTGCTCGGGCGTCGCCGGTTCGTCCTGGTGGCGCTCCTGGCCGCCGCACCGGTGCTCGTCTCGGCGGTGCTGGCCATGGGCGGCGGGGTCGGCACGCCGGCCGCGCTGGCCAGGGCGGTCTACGACACGCTGCTGCTGGCGATCGTGGTCCCGCTCGTCGCCCTGATCCTGGGCACGACCGCCCTGGGCGGCGAATCGGACGATGGAACGCTCCTCCACCTCATGACCAAGCCGGTGGGTCGGGGCTGGATCGTGCTGGCCAAGGTGGTGGTCGCCGCCGGGGCGACGGCCCTGCTGAGCGGAACGTCCACGCTCATCGCGGGGCTCCTGCTCCTCGGCCTCGACGCGCCGGCGCTCCTCCTCGGGATGCTGCTGGCCGCGCTCGTGGCGTCGGTGGCGTATGCCACGGTGTTCGTGTCCGTCTCGACCTGGACCTCGCGGGCGCTCGTCGGCGGGCTGGCCTACGTGCTCCTGTGGGAGGGGTTCGTGGCTTCGTTCTTCGCCGGGACCAGGCTCCTCTCCATCCATGAGTACGCGCGCGCGATCGCCGCCACGCTCGCCGGATCGGACGCGGGCGACCTGGCCTCCGACGTGAGCGGTGGGGCGGCGATCCTCCTCGCCTGTGCGGTGACGGCGATCGCGTTCCGGCTCGCGGTGATCCGGCTCCGGCGCTTCGAGATCTCGGACGCCGGGTAGCCCGAGGATGGCTCGACGTCGCCCGCGCCATGGGGGCTCGCCCGACCGCGCCGCCCGCGTACAATCCGGCGCAATGCCCGACCCAAGCCCCTCCCCCGACCCGGGCGCAGCGCCCGGCTGGTTCCGCGACGACGCGCTCGGCAGCGACCCCGAAGAGGGAGAGCCCGCAGGCTCATCCGAGGCGGCCGACGCGACCGAGGCGGCCGAATCCGGGACCGCGGAGCCCGCGTCGGCTGGCCCCGGGACGGCCGAGCCGGAACGTGTCGACCGCGGGACGGCCGAGAGGGACGAGATGGCCGGGGGCTGGTTCCGCGAGCAGGAGATTTCCCCGGTCGCGAGCGCCGCCGAAGAGGCAGCGACCGTCCCGGTGGCTGCCGAGGCCGCCGAGGAGCCGGCCGAGCCTCCGGTCGAGGAGGCCCCGGGCGTCGTCGAGACCCTGCCCCCCGACGCGTCGGAGCTGCCCATCGCCGAGCCCGCTCCGGCCGCGGAGGCCGACGGCTCGAGCCCCGGCGAGACGACCGAAGCGCCGCAGACGCGCCCGAGGTCGAGGAAGCGACGGCTTGCTCGAACGAACCCTGCCGACGAGACCCTCGAGGCGGGCAACGAGGCCGAGGAAGCGGCCGCGCCAGCCGCCGACGTGGCCGAGGCAACCGGCGACGACGAGGAGGCGACCGCCGAGTGGTCCGCGGTCTACCGGGCCCTACCGCCGCCGCCTTTGGATGAGGTGAAGCACCGCCGTGCCTCGCGCCTCCGCTCGCTCGTGGTGGGCCTCGTGGTCCTCGCCGTCGTCGGAGCAGCCGGGTTCGGGATCGGGACGGCCCTCCCGATGCTGCTGCCGCTCCCGGCTGCGGGTCCCGCGGAATCCCCGTCCGCTTCGCCCGTCTCTCCGCTGCCCTCGTCCGGCGCGTCGGCCTCCGCTCCGACGGTCACCGCGACGCCCGCAGGGAGCCCGACGGCCAGCCCGACGCCCGCAGGGAGCCCGACGGCCAGCCCGACGGCCCAGCCGTCACCGACGCCCAGGACCTACATCGTGAAGGCGGGCGACAACCTGACCCAGATCGCGGCGAAGTTCGGCGTGACCGTCAAGGCGATCCAGGATGCGAACGGGATCGTGAACCCGAACAACATCGAAGTCGGCCAGGTCCTGGTCATCCCGTTTCCCTGAGCGGGCGGCGCCCGTTCGCACGGCGGGTGGTCTCGCCCGTCGGGGAGGTCAGCCGAGGGCGTCCGGGCTGGGGACGCCCAGGACGTTGAAGCCTCCGTCGACGTAGATCGTCTCTCCGGTGACCTGCCGGGCAAGGTCCGAGGCGAGGAAGACCGCGACGCCGGCGACGTCCTCGATGGTGATCGTCTCGCGCAGGGGAGCCATCTCCCGGAACGCCCCGTGCATCTTCTTGAACCCCGCGACCCCCTGGGCGGCGAGCGTCCGGACCGGCCCGGCCGAGATCGCGTTGACCCGGATCCCGGCCGGCCCGAGATCGGCGGCGAGGTAGCGGACCGATGCCTCGAGGGCCGCCTTGGCGACGCCCATCACGTTGTAGTTCGCGACCACCTTCTCGGCGCCGTAGTAGGTCAGGGTCTCGATGCTGGCGCCGCGCCGGAGGTGCGGGCGGGCCTCCCGCGCGAGGGCGACCAGCGAGAAGGCCGACACGTCGAGGGCCAGCGCGAACCCGTCGCGGGACGTGTCGACGAACGATCCCTCGAGGTCCTGGCGGTTCGCGAACGCGAGCGCGTGGACGAGGATGTCGAGCCCACCGACCTCCGCGCCCCAGCGATCGAACACGCGCCGGATCGCCGCGTCGTCCCGGACGTCGCAGGGCTCCACGAACGTGCTGCCGATGCCCTGGGCCAGGGGCCGAACGCGCTTCTCGATCAGGCTCTCCACGGAGCTGAAGCCCACGGTCGCACCGTGCTCGTGAAGGGCCTTCGCGATCCCCCAGGCGATCGAGTGGTCGTTGGCGACGCCGAAGATCAGCGCCGTCTTGCCGTCGAGCAGGCCCATCGCGCTCCTCATCCTGTGCGATCGCTTCGTGCGCTCGCCTCATGCCGGGCAATGCTAGCCGCGCCTGCGCGGGAACGGAAACGTCTACGATCCCGCGGTGCATCTGTCCGCCGCCCCCGTGGATCGCGCCCGGCCCCGCCTGTGGATCCCGCGCCAGCATGGCGCGTGGGCGATGCTGGCCGTCCCGATCCTGCTCGGGATCGCCGCCGCCGGCTTCGCGCCGCTCCAGCTCCTCCTGGTCGTCACGGCGGTCGCGGGCTACCTCTTGGTGGCGACGACGCAGGCCTGGCTGCGGGCCCGGCGCCGGCCGTCGTACGGGCCGTCGCTCGCGGTCTACGGAGTGGTCGCGGCCGTCCCTGCCGTCCTTCTCGTCGCCGTCCACCCGGTGCTGCTCGCCTCGCTCATCGTGCTCCTGCCCGCGGCCGCGATCACGATCGCGGGCGCCCGGCCGGGCACGCCCCGCGAGCTCGCCGCGAGCCTCGCCCAGGTGGCGTTCGCCGCCGTCCTCGTGCCCGCGACCGCCCTCCTGGCCGGCCCGGTGGACGTGCGCGTCGTCGCCCTCGCGACGGGCCTGGCCGGCGCCGAGCTCGCCGGCTCGGTCCTGGTCGTGCGGTCGGTGATCCGCGAACGGGACAACGCCGCCTTTGCGCTGCTCTCCGCCGCGTTCCACCTCTGCCTCATCGCGCCGGCAGCCGTGCTCCTCCCGGGGGCGTATGCGATCCTGTCCGCCGTCCTCGCCGCTCGCGCCGTCGCCCTTCCCGTCGTCCGGCGCCGCCGAGCGGCTGCGGGCAGGCCGCTCCGCCCGGTGCAGGTGGGCATGGTCGAGCTGGCCGCTTCCGTCGCCCTGGTCGCCCTGGCCTTCGCGGTCCCATTCTGAGCGCCCCGTGCGCGTTCGGCTCCTGGACCCGCCCGCCCGACGGCGCCGTCGCGGCGATCGTGCACCCGGGCCCGCCGGGCGATCCCGCCGCACGCGCGGACCGCAGTTCGAGTACCGTCGCGGCGTGATCCGCCGACCGCCCTCCGACCCATCCGCGTCCGTCCCGGACGACCCCGCCGCGCTCCGCGAGGCGCTGGCCGGGGTTCGCGCCCTCGTGCTCGATGCGGACGGCGTGCTGGTTCACACGGGCCTGCCCCTGCCCGGCGCCATCGAGGCGATCGCCGCCCTCGATGCCCGGAACATCCCGTTCCGCGTGGCGACGAACCTCTCGTCCGTGCACCGTTCGACGATCGCGGATCGGTTCGGGCAGGCGGGCATGGCCATCGGGATCGACCGGATCGTCACCGCTGCCAGCGCAACCGCGGGCTGGACCGCCGTCGCCTACCGGGACCGACCGATCCTGGTGCTCACCGGCGCGGACGGGCGTCGCGAGTTCGCCGGCCAGCGGCTGGTCGGACCCGACGACCCCGACCCGACCGACGGGCCGATCGCCGCGGTCGTCCTCGGTGACGCGGACGACGACCTGGGCTACACGACGATGGACCGGGCGTTCCGCCTGCTGCGCGGCGGTGCGGAGCTCGTGGCGATGCACCGCAACCCCTGGTGGTGGACCCGCAAGGGCCCGACCCTGGATGCGGGAGCATTCGTCGTCGCCCTGGAGTTCGCGACCGGGCGACCGGCGCGCGTCTGCGGCAAGCCCAGCCCGATCATGTACCGGACCGCGTTCGCCGGGCTGCGGGCCGACATCCGGGCGAGCGGCGGTCGCCGGCTGCGCCTCGCCGAGGTGGCGATGGTCGGCGACGATCTGCGCCAGGACATCGCCGGCGCTCACCGGGCCGGCCTCCGGGGCGCGCTCGTCCTGACCGGCAAGACATCCGCCGCCGAGGCCGAGGCGCTCCGGGCAGGCGCCGCCCGGCGCGGCGGACGCCCGTCGGCGGCCCTCCCCTGGACGGTCGCGGGGGCCCTGGGCGAGGTCGTCGCCGCGCTAGACTGAAGCGCACCGGGGTCGCGCCAGGCGCGCCCCCTCGCCGGCAGCCGGCCCCGCCGCGACCGGGTCCAGTCGCGCGCGAACGCAGAGGAATCCACGGATGGCCGAGCGGATCAAGATCACCTACGCCACGCTCCGCAACGACAACGAGGAGCTGCACGCCCTGTACGACGCGGGTGTCGAGCGGGCCCGCGCCCGTCTCGGGCAGGAGCACCCGAACTGGGTCGGCGGGAAGGCCGTCGCCGGGGGCGACGGCACGTTCGAGCTGCGCTCGCCGATCGACCGCGAGATCCTGGTCGGGACGTTCGCCAAGGGCACGCGCCGCGACGTGCAGGCCGCGATCGCGGCGGCCCGCGCCGCCCAGGCCGCCTGGCGCCACACCCCCTGGCGCGAGCGCCTCGCGATCATGCGCAAGGCCGCCGAGCTGATCTCGGAGCGCCAGATGGAGTACGGCGCGCTGATGGCCCTCGAGGTCGGCAAGAACCGCCTCGAGGCGCTCGGCGAGGTCGAGGAGGCCGCCGATCTCCTGCGCTACTACTCGGACGTCTACGAGCGCAACGACGGCTACGTCCACGGCATGGACAACCTCGGGGACGCGACCGTCCACACGAAGTCGATCCTGCGCCCGTTCGGCGTCTTCGCCGTGATCGCCCCGTTCAACTTCCCGATGGCCCTCTCCACGGGCCCCAGCGGGGCCGCGATGATGGCCGGCAACACGGTCGTCTTCAAGCCCGCCAGCCAGGGCGCGATGTGCGGCGTCCTGCTGACCGAGGCCTATCGCGATGCGGGCGTGCCGGCCGGCGTGTTCAACCTGGTGATGGGCCCGGGCGCCACGGTGGGCGCCGAGCTGACCGAGAACCCGGGGATCGACGGGGTCGTCTTCACCGGCTCGTTCGAGGTCGGGATGGGCCTCTTCCGCTCGTTCTCGTCGACCTTCCCGAAGCCGTGCATCGTGGAGATGGGCGGCAAGAACCCGGCCATCGTGACGGCCAGGGCGGACCTCGAGGAGGCGGCCGAGGGGATCATGCGTTCCGCGTTCGGCTTCGGCGGGCAGAAGTGCTCGGCCAACAGCCGGGTCTACGTGGAGCGTCCGGTCCGCGACGAGCTGGTCCGACTGCTGGTCCAGAAGACCGAGAAGATCACGATCGGCGACCCGATCCCCCGCGAGGTCTGGCTGGGCCCGGTCATCGACCAGAAGGCAGTCGACCGCTACCAGGCGGCCGTCGCCGAGGCGCGCCGCGACGGCCAGGTCCTGATCGGGGGCGAGCGCCTCGCCGATGGCCCCCTGGCCCGCGGCTTCTACGTGGAGCCGACCGTCGTCGAGCTCCCGACGAGCCACCACCTGTTCCAGGACGAGCTGTTCGTGCCGTTCACGGCAGTCGGCCAGGTGGATTCGCTCGACGAGGCGATCCGGCTCGCCAACGACAGCGTCTATGGCCTGACCGCCGGGGTCTACAGCGAGGATCCGGCCGAGGTCGATCGCTTCCTCGACGAGGTCCACGCCGGCGTCCTGTACGTCAATCGGCGGGCCGGTGCGACCACGGGTGCCTGGCCGGGCGTGCAGCCCTTCGGCGGCTGGAAGGGCTCCGGCTCGACCGGCAAGGCCGGGCTGAGCCTCTACTACCCGGCCCAGTTCCTCCGGGAGCAGAGCCACACCATCGTCGACTGATCGGGCCGGCGACGGCCTCGGGCCGACACCGCAGTCACGGGCTCCGCGCCCCGGGCGCGGGCCCGCCGGATGCCGCGCAGGGGGTTCCCACGCCCTTCCGGCCCGCTATACTGGCTCCAATATCCAGTCTGCATAGTTTCTATGCGTCGAACGAACGGTCGCCGTCGGCCCGCCGGCGAACGGGCAGTCTTTCCGAGAGGTGCACCATGAGCCAGGCGACGATCCGACCGATCGCCTCCCTGCCCGCCGCGCGTGTCGCGACCGGTCCTGCCGATGGTGCCGTCCCGCTGACCGCGCCGCACCTCGTGACGGCCATCCCGGGCCCCCGGGCCCGCGCCCACATCGCCTACGACGAGCAGGTCACCTCGCCGTCGCTGCCCCGCGCCTACCCGATCGTCCCGGTCCGCGGCGAGGGCTCGGTCATCGAGGACATCGACGGCAACCGCTTCCTCGACTTCTGTGCGGGGATCGCGGTCAACGTGACCGGCCACTGCCATCCGCGCGTCGTCGAGGCGATCCAGCGCCAGGCCGCGGAGCTCCTGCACTACAGTGCGTCCGACTTCTACCTGCCGATCTACGCCCACCTCGCCGCCGAGCTGCAGCGGATCGCCCCGATGGCCGGCCCCACCCGCGTCTTCCTCGGCAACTCGGGCACGGAGGTCGTGGAAGCCGCGATCAAGCTCGCCCGGTACGCCACCGGGCGCCAGTACATCGTCGGCTTCCTCGGCGCCTTCCACGGCCGGACCTACGGCAGCGTGAGCCTGACGGCGTCGAAGGCGAAGTACCACGCCCATTTCGGGCCGCTCCTCCCCGGGATCCACCACGTCCCCTTCGGCTCTGCCGGCCTCGATGAGCTGGAGCAGCGCGTCTTCCACCGTCTCGTGCCCGCCAACGAGGTCGCGGCGATCGTCGTCGAGCCGATCCAGGGCGAGGGCGGGATCGTGATCCCGGACGACGACTTCCTGCCGCGCCTGCGCCGGATCTGCGACCAGCACGGGATCCTCCTCGTGGCGGACGAGGTCCAGGCCGGGATGGGCCGGACCGGCGCCATGTGGGCGATCGAGCACTGGGGGGTGGAGCCGGACATCCTCGTGACCGCCAAGGGGCTGGCCTCCGGGATGCCGATCGGGGCCCTGATCGGCAAGGAGAGCGTCATGACCTGGACGGCGGGCGCCCACGGCTCCACGTTCGGAGGCAACCCGGTCTCCTGCGCCGCGGCCCTGGCGACGATCAAGCTGCTCGAAGAGGGGCTGATCGAGAACGCCGCGGTCCGGGGCGACCAGATCATGGCCGGGCTGCGACCGCTCCTCGGGGCCTACCCGGAGATCGTCCGCGACGTGCGCGGCAGGGGCCTCCTGGTGGGCATCCAGTTCGACTCCGGTTCGACGGCCGCCGCCGTGGAGCATGCGGCCTTCGAGCGCGGGCTCCTCGTGCTGACCGCCGGCGACGACGTCGTCCGGATGTCGCCGCCGCTGGTCCTCACCGAGGCCGAGGCCGACGCCGGGGTGCGGGTCTTCTCGGAGGCCGTCGCCGCCGTCGCTGCCCGCTAGGATCTCGCGATGGCAGCCTCCAAGGTCGCCTCGATGCGCGATGCCGTGGCGGACCTCGTCCGCGACGGCGACACGGTCGCGATCGAGGGCTTCACGCACCTGATCTCGTTCGCGGCGGGCCACGAGATCATTCGCCAGCGCCGCCGCGACCTTGTCCTGGCCCGGATGACCCCTGACCTCGTGTACGACCAGATGGTCGCCGCGGGCGTCGCCCGCCGGCTCATCTTCAGCTGGCTCGGGAACCCCGGCGTCGGCGGCCTGAACGCGATCCGAAGAGTGACCGAGGGCGCGGACACCTCGCTGGAGCTGGAGGAGTACAGCCACTTCGGGATGGTCGCGCGCTATGCGGCCGGCGCGGCCAAGCTGCCGTTCATGCCCCTCCGGTCCTACTTCGAGACGGACATGCCGGTCGTCAACCCGCGGATCCGGCAGGTCCGCTCGCCGTTCGGCGAGGAGGTCGTCTACGCCGTGCCGCCGCTCAACCCGGACGTGACGGTCGTCCACGCCCAGCGTGCCGACGCAGCCGGCAACACGCAGGTCTGGGGCCTGCTCGGCTGCCAGAAGGAGGCCGCCTTCGCGGCCGACCGGGTCATCGTGGTCGTCGAGGAGCTGGTCGACGAAGCGGTGATCCGGGCGGACCCGAACCGGACGATCATCCCGGGGATCATCGTCGATGCCGTGGTCGTCGAGCCCTGGGGTGCCCATCCGTCGTACGTCCAGGGCGCCTACGACCGCGACAACCGCTTCTACCGCGAGTGGGACCCCATCAGCCGCGATCCTGTCGCCACCGAAGCCTGGCTCCGCGAATGGGTCCACGACCTCCCGGATCGGGCCGCCTACGCCGAGAAGCTCGGGGCGGAACGGCTGTCTGACCTGCGGCCCACGGGTCCGGCTCCGTCCGGCGCCATCGACTACGGGGAGTACCGCTGATGGCCGGGCCCGACTCCGGCGCCGCGCCGGCCGGCGCGGAGAGGGCGTTCAGCAAGTCCGAGATGATGATCGTGGCGGCGGCCCGGGAGCTGGCCGGGCAGCGCGTCTGCTTCGTGGGGGTCGGCCTGCCCAACATCGCGGTGAACCTGGCCAAGCGGACCGTCGCGCCCGAGATGGAGCTGGTCTACGAGGCCGGCGTGTTCGGCGCCCGGCCGGCCCGCCTCCCGCTCTCCATCGGCGACCCCACCATCGTGACCGGCGCGACCGCGGTGACGAGCATGTGGGAGCTCTTTGCCTTCTACCTCCAGGGGGGCCTGATCGACGTCGGCTTCCTGGGGGCCGCCCAGATCGATCGGTTCGGCAACATCAACACCACCGTGATCGGCGACTATGCCCGGCCAAGGACGCGCCTGCCCGGCAGCGGGGGGGCCTGCGAGATCGCGATCAACGCGAAGCAGATCTTCGTGATCATGCGCCAGTCGGCGCGTTCGTTCGTGGAGCGGATCGACTTCCGGACCTCTCCGGGGAACCTGGGCGGGGCCGAGAAGGCGGAGCGGATCCGGCGCGAGCAGGGCTGGCTCGGCCGCGGGCCGTCCGTCGTCGTCACGGATCTCGGGATCTGGCACTTCGACGAATCCGGCGAGATGCGGCTCGACTCGCTGCACCCCGGGGCGACGCTCGACGAGATCCGCGCCACCATCGGCTGGGAGCCCCGGATCTCCGACCCCCTGCCCGAGACGCCGGCCCCCACGGAGACCGAGCTGCGCCTGATCCGTCGCGAGCTGGATCCGGAGGGGATGTACACGAGGTAGGGGAGCGGGCGCGGCCGCCGCCCGGACGCCGCCCGCCGCCGGACTCCGCGCCGGTCAACCGGCGAGGGCAGCCACGTGGGTCGGGCGGACCACCATCACGGGGCACCGGGCGTGGCGGACGATGTGATCGGACACGCTGCCCAGGAAGAGCCGCCCCACGGCGCCCCGCTCGTGGGTGCCGACCACGATCAGGTCGACCAATTCAGCCTGGGCCGCTTCCACGATCGTCTCGCCGGCGTCCCCCTCCCAGGTCAGGCCCTCGGCCTGCGCCCCGGCGGCCCTGGCGCGCTGGACCAGCCCCTCGACGGCGAGCTGGCGGGCCGACCGTGCCGACGGCGGCCCGCTGATCACCGAGACGATCACGAGCCGCCCGCCCAGGCGGGCGGCGAGCTCGATCGCCTGCCCCTCGGCGGCCTCGGAGGCCGGTGAGGCGTCGGTGGCGAGGAGGATGGTCTCGATACGCGACACGGTCGCCTCTTCCGGGCAGGCGGGGGATCGGTCGGGCTAGGCGCCCGTGTAGGCCTTCGCGACGGCGCCGACGACCGTGTCGACGTCCTTCGCCGTGGGGAGCACGATCAGCGTGTTCACCATCCCGAACATGCCGTCCGGGCCCTCGACATGGGGCAGGATGTGGCAGTGGAACGCCCAGATGCCGGGGCGGTCCGCGGAGATGACGGCATCCCAGCGCTCACCCGGGTTGACCCCGAGGGTATCGCAGCCGAACGAGGCGCTGCCCAGGGCGCGGCCATCGCGGGCGACCACCTGCATCGTCATCCCGTGGCTGTGCCAGGGGTGCATCATGATCCCCTCGTTCATGAACCGCACGAGGACCTTCTCGCCGACGGCGGCGAGCACCGGGACCGTGGCCGGGAAGCCGTGGCCGTTGATGGTGAAGCCCCCCAGCGTGTCGTTCGAGACCCAGATGTACTCGCGGTCGTACGAGATGCCGTACTTCCTGCCGTAGGCGACCTTGGGATCCGGGGCGTCCTTCGGATCGATGATCAGCGCCCCGAGGAGGCCCCGGCCGACCTGGTCGGTGGCGTTGTGGTGCGAGTGGTACATCATCGAGCCCGCCGGCGAGGCGGTGAACTCGTACGAGTAGGTCTCGCCCGGGGTGATGGGCTTCTGGGTCACGAACGGCACGCCGTCCTGGAAGAAGTCCGCGACGTCGACGCCGTGGAAGTGGACCCCGGTCGTCTCCTTCAGGTTGTTCGTGAAGTTGACCTTGACCTTGTCACCCTCGGTCACCCGGATGGTGGGGCCCGGCCACTGCTTGTTGTAGCCGAGCGCCGCGACCGGCGCCTTCAGCTCGTCGACCTTCTGCTGGATCTCGTCGATGGTCAGGTTGAAGACCTTGACGCCGCCCGTGACGGTCGGCTTGAGGGGCGTCAGGATGTCGCTCAGGTACAGCTGCGGGACCTGGGCGAACGACGGGGCGGCCGTCAGCTCCGGGTAGTTGTCGGCGACCCCGAGGATGTCGGCCAGCTTGGTGAAGATGACCGGGCTGACCGGGTCGAAGATGCCCTTGAGGGCGGGAGCGAGGGCGCCGACGTAGCGCCGGATCACCTGTCTTGCGTTGACGTCGTGCGCGCTCCAGCCGGCGGGCGTGTTGGCCGGGAGGCCGGCCGACGGGGCCGGGCTCGGCGCGGGTGCAGCGCTCATGCCCGGCATCGGGGTCGCCGCGCCGCTGGCGGCGGGCGAGGCCGCGGCCGAGGCGGCAGCGGACGCGGCCGGGGCGCCGCTGGCCGGCGCGCCGCTGCCCGCGGGCTTCGACGTCGCGTATTCCCAGACGGGCGCGGCCGCGGGCGTGCAGGCTGCGACGGTCACCGCGACGATGCCGCCCCCGGCGAGGGCCGCGCCGCGCAGGAACCCGCGCCGCGAGACCGCCGTGTCAGTGACGGCGGTCGACGGCCCGGCGTCGACGGCAGCGATGGACGGGTCCTGGGGGGTCGTCGGCGTATCCATGGTCCGCGATGCTACCCGTCCGGGGCACCGGTCCGATGTGACGTTTGTCATGAACGCGCCATCCTCCCGGCCGGATGTGCGCAATCTTGAATGGATCGCGGCGCCCGAGCGGCCCGACATTCGCGCCCCCACCGCGCCGGGGCACGGTCGGGCGTCCCGCTCCGTGGAACGCCGCCGCCCCGCCTGGCCCCGAACGCCCCACGTCCGCTGGGCCGACGCCTGCTACGCTGCCGGTGATGACGCAGGACGCCCGGCCCCGGGGCACCAACCTCGAGGGCCTGATCGAGGCCCTCGCCGCCCTCGACGCATGGGCGGCCGAGCTTGGTCGCAGCGACCCCGCGCTCGAGCGGGTGCTCGAAGGGCTGGCCCGTTCGGCGGGCGCGGCAGGAGCCTTCCTGGAGGCGACGTTCCCACCGCTGCCGGCGATCTCGGCGGGCACCGGCTCGCTCCTCAAACGACCCGCCAGGACCCGCCGGCCTGCCCTCGTGACCGTCGACCTGCGGGGCTCGCACGACGGCATGGAGGACTGCTCGGGAACCCTCTGGCTCGACGGCCCGGCGGCCGACGCGAAGTCGATCGCCCGGATCCTCGGCCTGGCGTTCGATCGCGCGCGCGCCCACGCGCGCCTCGTCTCCTCCGCGGCCCGCGTCGCGGCGCTGGACGAGGCGGTTCGCGCGACGGCCGGCGTCCTGTCCCTCGACCGCGTCCTGCAGGTGATCGTCGATCGTGTCCGCGAGCTGATCGGGGCCCGCTATGCGGCCCTCGGAATCCACGACGCGGACGGGGTGATCGAGCGCTTCATCACGAGCGGGCTCGGTCGCGCGGAGCGCATCCGGATCGGGGCCCCGCCCCGCGGCCTGGGCATCCTGGGCCTGATCACCAGGGAGAACCGCTCCTTCCGGCTGGACGACCTCGCGACCGACCCGCGCCGCCATGGGATGCCGCCGGGTCATCCCGAGATGCACAGCTTCCTCGGCGTCCCCGTCACCGTCCACGGCCGGACGATCGGGAACCTGTACCTCACCGAGCGCGAGGGCGGATTCTCCGTGGATGACCAGGCGCTGGTCGAGACGTTCGCGGGCCACGCGGCGATCGCGATGGAGAACGCCCGCCTCCACGAGCAGGTCCAGCGCCTCGCCATCGTCGAGGAGCGCGAGCGGATCGGCAAGGACCTCCACGATGGGATCATCCAGTCGATCTACGCCGTTGGCCTCTCCCTCGAGGATGTGCCCGAATTCATGGAGGACGAGCCGGCCGAGGCGCGCCGCCGCGTCGAGCATGCCATCGAGAGCCTCGACCAGACGATCCGGGACATCCGCAACTTCATCTTCGGCCTGCGGCCGCAGCTGCTCGATGGGGTGGAGCTGGTCGAGGGCCTGGCCGCCCTGGCGGACGAGTTCCGGGTCAACACGATGGTCGACGTGGAGCTCCGGGCTGGCCCGGATGTCGACGCCTCGGACCTCGACGACGTCCGCACGCTCGAGCTGCTGTCGATCGCCCGCGAGGCGCTCAGCAACATCGCCCGCCATGCGAAGGCGACGAGAGCCGAGATCACGGTCATGCGCGAAGCCGACGACAACGGCCTGGTGCTCGAGATCGCCGACAACGGGAAGGGCTTCGATCCGGTGGCTCCCCGCGGGCTCGGGCACCAGGGCATCCGGAACATCCGGGGCCGGGCCAGCGGGATCGGCGCGACGCTGGCGATCGACAGCACTCCGGGGGTCGGGACGCGTATCATCCTGAACGTGCCGTGCGAACCGTCTCCAGCAGACGCAACCGACGGGAGCTACGCGCCGGAATGACGAGGGAGCCTGCGCGCCCATGACGGAGCAGCCCGAATCGCGTCCCCTTCGCCTGCTTGTCGTGGACGACCACGAAGTCGTGCGCCAGGGGCTCGTCGCCCTGATCGAGCGACGGGAGAAGTTCCAGGTCGTCGCGGAGGCCGGCACGGTCGAAGAGGCGCTCGACGCAGCGCGGCGCTTCCAGCCCGACCTCGTGGTCATGGATGTTCGACTCCCCGACGGATCCGGCATCGAGGCCTGTCGCGAGATCCGGGCCGAGCTTCCGGCGACCCGCGTGGTGATGCTGACCAGCTACCCGGACGAGGAGGCGGTCCTCTCCGCGATCATCGCCGGGGCTTCGGGATACCTTCTCAAGCAGATCCGGGCCCGGGACCTGGTTGCGGCCCTGGAGGCCGTCGGCCGGGGCGAGTCGCTCCTCGACCCGGCAGTCACCGAGAAGGTCCTGGAGCGGGTCCGGCGGATCGCTTCCGGGACGTACACGGACGAGCTCGCCCAGCTGACCGCCCAGGAGCAGAAGATCCTCCAGCTCGTCGCCGAGGGGAAGACGAACAAGGAGATCGCCCAGGAGGTCTTCCTCTCGGACAAGACGGTCAAGAACTACGTCAGCTCGATCCTCTCGAAGCTGAACCTCCAGCGGCGGGCACAGGCCGCCGCGTTCGTCGCGAAGCACCGGCTCCCCGGCGCCGGAACGTAGGCCGGGGAGCCGCTCCCGGCCCTGCCGGTGGCTCAGCGACGGCGGAAGAGGCCATGGGGCTCCTCGCGCCGTCCGGGCTCACGACGCCCCGCCTTCCGGAGGATCGCGTCGAGCTCCGCCCGGTAGGTCCGCCCGATCGGCATCCGGTCGAGCCATTCGAGGTACTCGATGTCGCGCCGGGCGATCTCGCCGAGCGACCAGCCCGTGTAGCGCCCGAACGTCAGGACGCTGCCCGAGGGATTCCCGGGCGGCTGCTCCGCCGCGGACTCTGCGCCCCGGCCGCTCGAATCGGGCGGACGCTGGCCGGGAGTCGGCGAGTCGCTCGCCGGCCCGCCGCGCGCGTCGCGCGACCGGTCGAAGGCGGCTCGCCGCGCCGGATCGAGGAGCAGGTCCCGGGCCGCGTTGAGGTCGGCCATCCTGCGCGCCGATTCGGGTCCCGCGGCGATGTCCGGGTGGTAGCGCTGGGCGAGCTTCCGATAGGCGACCTGGATGATCTCCGCGTCCGCCTGCGGGTCGACCTGAAGCAGCTTGTAGGGGTCGATCGGCGCCATCGCCCCAATCGTGGGTGGCGTGGGCAACCCGCGTCAACCCCGCGCGCCGGGGCTGGCGCGCTCGGCCGGCCTCGGGCGCCCGCGGTCCGATTCCGGGTCAGCCCGCGTCAGCCCGGGTCAGGCGCGGACCTCCTGGCGCAGGAACACGATGTACGCGATCGCGAAGCAGACCACGGTCAACGCCATTAGGGCGACGACCTGTGGGCCGACCACCAGGAGGCTCTGGTCCAGGCGAGAGGATCGAGGTCTGGAGTCGCCCTGCTGGGCCGGCCGGGCCAGCGCTGAGTCGAGTCAGGAAGCCGGTGATCCGGCGGGTCGAGGATCGCCTGCGTGGCGCTGGATGTACAGCGCGTTCGGGCTCACGCTCGCCAGGACCTCGCGAGGCGCAGGTTCGCGAGCGCGTCGACCGTCGTGGTTCGGTCGGGCTGACAGGTCGGCCACGACCGTGGGCGAGGAGCCGCCGAAGAGCGAGAGCCCGATCCAGAGCGCGATCGCGATCAGCGCCGACGAGGCGGAGCGCCGGCGATCGCACCGAGCAGAACGTCGCGAGGGCCAGCCAGAAGCCGATGTAGACGACGCGACATCGGACCGACAGGCCGAGCCGGATGACGTCCTCCGCGGAAGGGATGACGCCGATCCTGATCAGCCCGATCCCGGCGATGAGCGCGACGATCGCCCCGAGCACGACCGCGATGGCCAGCCAGGCCGGCCGCGAACTTCCCGTTGACCACGTCGTCCCGGTAGATCGGCTGGGACGAGCAGCCGCGGGAGCGTCCGCTCCGACCGCTCGCGGTTGACGGCGTCGAAGCCGAACGCGATGCCGAGCAGGGGTGCCAGCAACGAGATCAGGGCCACGAACGAGGGCAGCGGCGTGGTGGCCGTCTGCTGGGTCGCCGTCGGACGTCGGACGCGCTGCGCGTGAACAGCAGGAGGAAGAGGCTCCGGTCGAGGCGACGTCGGGGGCGATGCCCCGGATCACCTGGGCGATGGAGTAGATGGCCGAGACGCCGGCGAGCGCCAGGACGGCGAAGAGGATGCACGAAGCGGACGCTTCCAAGGTGGTCGGCCAGCTCCTTGCCGCCGACGATCCGCCATCCGTCGGCGGCCGGCCGATCCTCGGGTCGCGGCGCGGGCGGTCGCCCGCGGGGGCGCGGGTCGCGGCGCCGGGACGCTGCCCGTGTCATGGCTTTCGCTCGCTCCCGGGCCCGGGTCGGGGCGCCGCCGTCCGGGGGCCCGGCGAATGGAGCGTCGCGAGAATGCCGGCGGGTGCCCGGGCGCTCGCGGCGCGCATCGCCCCCGGTCGTCCGGCCGCTCGTCGTCGGCCGCGCCCCTCGCCGGCGCCCTCGATCTCCGCATCGTCCGGCTCGTCGAGCTCGTCACCCTCGGCGGGCGCCTCGTCCGCGATGCTCCGGCCGACTCGCGGGCCCCGCGCGGCGCGCGCCGCCCGACCGGTTCGCCGATCGTGCTCCGCGCGCGGGCGGCGCGAACTCGGCGCTCGGCGGCCGCGCGCACGAGCCGGGGTAGATCGCATCGAGACGATCCTCGCGGACGCGCACGTGGGTCGGCGCGAAGCCGGCCGCGGCGACCGCGGCGGCGAGCGCGGGCGATGCCCGCTCGCGGGGCCAGCGGCCGCACGAGCAGGCGACCGGGCACCGCGTCGACGCCGGCTCCAGGCCGCGCACGTCGGCCCAGCGCATCGAGCCAGCCGGCCACGTCCCGGGCGCCGGCCACCTCGAGCTCCACGCTGTCGTCGGGATCTCCGCCGCCAGCCAGCTCCGCGACGGTGCCGTCGGCGACGAGGCGCCCGGCGTAGAAGATCCCGACCCGGTGGCAGACGGCCTGGACCTGGTCGAGCAGGTGGCTGGAGAGCAGGATCGCGATCCCGCGCTCGGCGGCGATCCGGTCGATGAGCGCAAGGAGCTCGGCCACGCCCTCGGGGTCAAGCGAGACCGTCGGCTCGTCGAGGATCAGGACCGCCGGATCCTTGACGAGCGCGTCGGCGATCCCGAGGCGCTGGCGCATGCCCCGCGAGTACGTCTCCACCTTCCGGTCGGCGACCTCGGCCAGACCGACCTGGTCGAGCAGCGCGGCGATCCGCTCGGCGGCAGCGGGACGCGGGAATCCGGTTGAGGCGGGCCGTGTAGGCGAGGTTCGCCCGCCCGGTCAGGCCGTCGTAGAAGCCGACGCTGTCGGGGAGGTAGCCGACGCGTCGCTTGACGGCCAACGGGTCGCGGGTCGGGTCGACGCCGACCACCCGGGCCGAGCCCCCGGTCGGCTCGGTCAGTCCCAGGAGCAT
Organism: uncultured Chloroflexia bacterium; assembly: GCA_963801445.1. Lineage (GTDB taxonomy): Bacteria > Chloroflexota > Limnocylindria > Limnocylindrales > CSP1-4 > CTSoil-043. The sequence continues at coordinate 786,387 of CAWDEW010000009.1, forward strand.
GAGGACGGTCGTGGTCTTGCCCGCCCCGTTCGGACCCAGGAGGCCGTAGATCTCGCCGGGGCGGACCTCGAACGTGAGGTCACGGACGGCCGTCCGGGAGCCGTAGCGCTTGGTCAGCCCCAGCGCCTCGATGACCGGGGCGTCATCGAACGCGGCGGGACTCGCGGCCGTCCGCTCCCGGACTCCCGGCGCGGACGCCGTCATCGGGCGGTCCACGACCGTCAGCGCCGGCCGTACTTGGAGAAGACCCAGCCCAGCCCCAGGAGCACGAGCACGATGAGGGCACCGCCCACCAGGGCCCAGCTGAGCGACGTGTCCACGGTCACCCGGATCGTCTGGGCATCCGAGGTCTCGGTCGCGGCCGCGCGGAACGAGACGTTGTAGTCGCCGGCGACCGCGTTCGAGGCGGGCGTGATCGTGGCCGTCACCGTGACGTTCTTGCCGGGGTCGATCGAGGGGATCGACACGGGGTCGAACGTGACGGTCCAGCCCGTTGCCGGGGTGGCGGTCACGACGACGTTCGAGAGGGCCCCGGACCCGGTGTTCGTGACGACCAGCTGAAATGGCTTGCCCTGGCCCGCGGACGCGTTCGTGGAGAGCACCTGGTCCGGCGTCGAGAGGGTCATGGTGTAGGAGCCCGTGATGATGACCGCGAGCTGGAGCTGGGCCGGCGTGCCGCCACCGTCCGCGACGACGATGATCGGGTAGGTGCCGGCCGCGGCGTCCGCCGCCGGCGTGACCGACACGCTGATCCCGCCCGTCGACCCTGCCGTGACCGGCAGGCTGGTGGCCTGCGATGACCCGCTTGGCCGGACATCGACCGTCCAGCCGGTGGGACCCTGGCCGGAGAGCGCGAACGTCATTGCGCGCGGCGTGTCGTTGCGCAGCGTGACGTCGAACGGGAACGTGGCGCTTGCCGCGCCGCGCAGGCTCGGGTAGCTGGCCGCGAGGTTCACGTTGCCGCCCGCAGCCGTCGAGACGCGGACGGTGAGGTCGAGCCGGTCGCTGCCGCCGGGGCCGGAGGCGCGGACCGAGAGGCTGGTCGTTCCCGAAGCATCGGCGGGGACGGTCACGTTCAGGTCGGCGGTGCCGGGCTTGCCCGATTCCGCCAGGACGCCGTCCACCGTGAAGCCGCCCCCGGTGAACCGCGCGCTCCATCCCGTCGGCAGGTCGGACACGGAGAGGGCCACGACCTGCGACGTGGCCGCCGTGACCGTGATCGGGAACGTGAGGCTTGCTCCCGGCTCCACGGCCACCAGCGGGTAGGGGGTCGTCACGCTGAGCGCACCGCCCGCAGCGAGCGTCGCACCCGGCGACAGGGTGAGCAGGAGCGGAGCCAGGATCGCGCCCGCGATGCGGAGAAGGATGCGCGTCATCCCCGAGCGATGGTCGGCGACGGACGCGCGGTGAAGGCCCGGTCCCATTTGCCCTCCTGAGGCAGATCGAGGCTACGCCCGAGGATGGGCGCCACCACTAGGAAGCGACGGCGAGGATACCCGACCGGGGCCCGCGCGCAACCAAGGGGCGGTGATGATTCTGCAACATTCGGGCGTGTCACGCGCCCGACTTGGCGTCCGCCCGGGGCAGGGCACAACCCCCGCGGCGGCCTCCGGGCCCACCGCGGGGGCGATCGTGTCGGATGGGCGGAGCCTTCGGGCCGGTCGGCACAGTCGGTCCACCCGGGGTGGCTTCCTAGACTGGCGGCATGAAGATCGTGACCCCCGAGGAGGCCGTCGCCGGGATCCGGTCCGGCCATCAGGTCTATGTCCAGTGCGCCTCGGCCACGCCGTCATTCCTCCTCGACGCCCTCGTCGCCCGGGCGCCCGAGCTCCAGGATGTCCGGATGGTCCACTTCCACACGGAGGGGCCGGGTCCCCACCTCGCCCCCGAGATGGCCGGGCACTTCCGGCACCGCGCCCTGTTCATCGGGCCCAACGCGCGCAGGGCCGTCAACGAGGGTCGGGCGGACTACATCCCGGTCTTCCTTTCGGACGTCCCTCACCTGATCGACGCGGGCATCCTCCCGCTCGACGCGGTGCTCTGCAACGTGTCTCCCCCGGATGCGCACGGCTACTGCTCGCTGGGGACATCGCTGATCGCGATGCAGGCCGCGATCCGGGCGGCGAAGACGGTGATCGCCCAGATCAACCCATCGATGCCCAGGACGCTCGGCGAGAGCTTCGTGCATGTCTCGGAGATCGACCTGGCGATCGAGGTCGACCAGCCCCCCTACTCGTACCCGGACCCGGAGATCGGCGACATCGAGCGCCGCATCGGCGAGTTCGTGGCCGACCTGGTGCCGGACGGCGCGACGCTCCAGATGGGGATCGGCGCCATTCCGAGCGCGGTGACGATGTTCCTGGGCGACAAGAAGGATCTCGGGATCCACACCGAGATGATGACGGACTGCGTCGTCGACCTGGTCGAGCGCGGCGTCGTGACGGGGCTGGCCAAGGAGCGCAACCGGGGCAAGATCGTGGCCACCTTCATGATGGGCACCGAGAAGCTCTACCGGTTCGTCCACGACAACCCGATGGTCGAGATGCGGGCGGGTGACTTCACCAACGACACGCACGTCATCCGGTCGTTCCGCCGGATGACCGCGATCAACTCGGCGATCTCGATCGATCTCACGGGCCAGGTCTGCGCCAATTCGATCGGGCGCCACCTCTACTCGGGCGTCGGTGGCCAGATGGACTTCATCCGCGGCGCGGCCCTCGCAGCGGAGGGTCGGCCGATCATCGCCCTGCCCTCCACGGCCAGCGGTGGAACGGTCTCCCGGATCACCCCGTTCCTGGCCGAGGGCTCGGGCGTCGTCACGACCCGCGCCCACGTCCGGACGATCGTCACGGAGTGGGGGATCGCGGAGCTCTACGGAAAGTCGATCCGGGAGCGCGCCCAGGCCCTGATCGCCATCGCCCATCCTGACTTCCGGGACGAGCTCACGGCGCAGGCCCGCAGGACGCACTACCTGTAGGCCGACCCGTGAAGCTGGGGCGCGTCCTGCCGCGGCCGACCTCGCGGACTCGCCCTGCTCCGGGCGTTACGGGCGGCGACGTCGGGCAAAGGCCCCCAGAATCAGTGATGGACGCCGCGCGTCCCCTGCGACGTCCACCACTGCGGATAGTTTCGTCCCCGAACTGCAACGGGTGGGAGGGCCGAACGGCCCCCTTCAATGGGCCGGCGGGAGGGTGCCCGACCCTCGCCGAGGGACGGACCCTACCGGCATGCCCAAGGTGAGTCCGCCGACCGTGCGCAGGGTCCTGATCGTGAGCGATCACGTCGGGTCATCCGACGCGCTGGCCGCGCACCTCAACCGCCACGGGTTCGCCGTCGTCGGCGAGGTCCGCTCGGCGGCTTCTGCTGCGCTCGCTGCCCGGACCTGCGCCCCGGACCTGGTGATCGTCGACGGGGCGCTGCGGGGCGGCTGGCAGGCCGTCGCAGCCGCCCTCGACGGTGCCATCCCGCGGACGAGTATCGTGGTCCTGGCCGCCTACCTCGGCGCGGACGAGGCGAAAGAAGCACGCGCCGCGGGCATTGGCGCAACCATCCTCAAGCACGTAGAAGGCGGCAGCCTGGCGAGCCGCCTTCGGGCAATCGGAGGCCCCGCATGACCCTCAACGCGCTCCCGGACCGATCGGCTCCGGGCACCGCACCCGCACCAGCGGACGACGGCCCCGGGGGATCCCCGGGGCCGCGGTCTGAACAGAGGCGCGCCTGCATGGATGGCAACGAGGCCGCCGCCCTCGTTGCCTACAAGCTGAGCGAGGTCATCTCGATCTTCCCGATCACGCCAGCCTCTCCGATGGCGGAGCACTCCGACGATTGGGCGGCGGCCGGGAAGCCGAACCTGTGGGGCTCGGTTCCATCGGTCATCGAGATGCAGTCCGAGGCCGGCGCGGCCGGGGCGATGCACGGAGCGCTCCAGAAGGGTGCCCTGGCCACGACCTTCACGGCCTCCCAGGGCCTCCTCCTGATGATCCCGAACATGTTCAAGATCGCCGGCGAGCTCACGCCGGCCGTCATCCACGTCGCGGCCCGAACGGTCGCCACCCATGCGCTCTCGATCTATGGCGACCACAGCGACGTCATGCACGCGCGCGCCACGGGCTGGGCCATGCTGGCCGCCGGCTCGGTCCAGGAATGCCATGACTTCGCCCTCGTGGCGCACGCCGCGACGCTCCGCAGCCGAGTGCCGTTCCTGCACTTCTTCGACGGGTTCCGGACCTCCCACGAGATCAACAAGATCACCCTCATCGAGGACGAGGTCATCCGCTCGCTCGTGCACGACGAGGATGTCCTGGCGTTCCGCTCCCGGGGCCTGAGCCCGGACGCGCCGGTCGTGCGGGGCACCGCCCAGAACCCCGACGCGTTCTTCCAGGCGCGCGAGGCGGCCAACCGCTTCTACGACGCCGTGCCGGGCATCGTGACCGAGATCATGGACGAGCTGGCAGCCCAAACCGGGCGCCGGTATGGCCTCGTCGAATACCACGGAGCCGCCGACGCCGATCGGGTGATCGTCGTCATGGGCTCCGCGACGGGCGCGGTGCAGGAGACCGTCGACGCCCTCAACGCCACCGGCCAGAAGGTCGGCGTGCTCGTGGTCAGGCTGTTCCAGCCGTTCCCCGTGGACGCTCTCCTCGCCGCCCTCCCGTCGACGGTCAGGGCGATCGCGGTCCTGGACCGGACCAAGGAGCCGGGGGCTGTCGGCGAGCCGCTCTACCAGGCCGTCGTGGCCGCCGTCGCCGAGCGGATGGACGCGGACGAGCCGCCCCTCGCCGCGATGCCCCACATCGTCGGCGGCCGGTACGGCCTCTCCTCCAAGGAAGTCACGCCGGGCATGATCCGGCCGATCTTCGACGAGCTGTCGGCCGCCCGGCCGAAGCGCCACTTCACCGTGGGCATCTACGACGACGTCACGCATCTCAGCCTGCCGATCGACGTCGACTACCGGACCCCGCGGCCCAAGGGCGAGGTCCAGGCCCTGTTCTTCGGCCTGGGCTCCGACGGCACCGTCGGCGCGAACCATGCCTCGGTCAAGATCATCGGCGAGGGCACCGACCGCTTCGCCCAGGGCTTCTTCGTCTACGACTCGAAGAAGTCCGGCGGAACGACCGTCTCGCACCTGCGCTTCGGGCCGGTCGCGACGAAGTCGGCCTACCTCATCGACGCGGCCGACTTCATCGCCTGCCACCAGTTCGGGCTCCTCGACAAGATCAAGATCCTCGACTTCGCGAAGCCCGGCGCGACGTTCCTCCTCAACTCGCCCTACGGCCCCGACGAGATCTGGGACCACCTGCCGGCCGAGGTGCAGAAGCAGCTGGTCGAGAAGCAGATCGACTTCTGGGTCATCGACGCGCTGGCCGTGGCGGCCGAGACCGGCATGGGCAACCGGATCAACACGATCATGCAGCCGTGCTTCTTCCACCTGTCCGGGGTGCTGCCGTCCGAAGAGGCGATCGAGCGGATCAAGGACTTCGTCAAGAAGACCTACATCAAGCGCGGCCAGGCGGTCGTCGACCGCAACTACGCGGCGATCGACCGCTCCATCGAGCGCCTCGGTCACGTCACGCTGGGCCGGGCCGGGACCGGGTACGCCCTGCCAGCCATCGTGCCGGACAGCGCCCCGGACTTCGTCAGGAACGTGACCGCCGTCCTCATGGCCGGCGGCGGCGACCAGCTCCCGGTCAGCGCCTTCCCGATCGACGGGACATTCCCGTCGGGCACGACCCAATACGAGAAGCGCGCCATCGCCCTGGAGCTGCCGATCTGGGATCCCACGATCTGCATCGACTGCGGCAAGTGCGCGATGGTCTGCCCGCACGCCGCGATCCGGATGAAGGTCTTCCCCGCGGCTGCCGTCGACGGTGCGCCGGCGGGCTTCCTCTCCAAGGAGTTCAAGTCCCGCGAGCTCGTGGACCATCGGCTCACGATCCAGGTCGCGCCGGACGATTGCACCGGCTGCGGCGTGTGCGTGGACGTCTGCCCGGCGAAGAGCAAGACCGAGGTCAAGCACAAGTCGATCAACCTCGAGCCCGCGGTGGAGCATCGCGACATCGAGCGACCGCACTGGGAGTTCTTCCAGTCGATCCCGCCGCTCGACCGGAGCCTGATCGCCCACGACACGGTCAAGGGCGCCCAGGTCCTCGAGCCGCTGTTCGAGTTCTCGCTGGCCTGCAACGGCTGCGGCGAGACGCCCTACCTCAAGCTCGTCTCCCAGCTCTTCGGCGATCGGATGATCGTGGCCAACGCGACGGGCTGCTCATCGATCTACGGGGCCAACCTGCCGACGACCCCGTGGACGGTGAACGCCGCAGGCCGCGGACCGGCCTGGAACAACTCGCTCTTCGAGGACAACGCGGAGTTCGGTCTCGGCATGCGGCTCGGGCTCGATGCCCAGACCGACCACGCCCGCCTGCTCCTCGCGAAGCTCGCCCCGGCCGTCGGCATGGAGCTCGTGACGGAGATCCTCGAGGCTGACCAGGAGACAGAACCCGGGATCGACGCACAGCGAGCGCGGATCGCGCGGCTCCGGGGCATCCTCGCGACGGTCGATGGCGAGCTCGCCTCGGACGCTCGCCATCTCCTGGCGCTCGCCAACGACCTCGTCCGCAAGGGCGTCTGGATCGTCGGCGGCGACGGCTGGGCCTACGACATCGGGTACGGCGGGCTCGACCACGTCCTGGGCTCGGGCCGGAACGTCAATGTCCTTGTCCTCGACACGGAGGTCTACTCCAACACCGGCGGCCAGGCCTCCAAGGCCACGCCGCGCGGCGCGGTCGCCAAGTTCGCCGCTGCCGGCAAGTCCCGCGGCAAGAAGGACCTCGGCGCGGTCGCGAGGGCCTACGGGGACGTCTACGTCGCGCAGATCTCGATGGGCGCCAACGACGCGCAGGCCGCGAAGGCGCTGCTCGAGGCGGACGCCTGGCCCGGGCCGTCGCTGGTGATCGCGTACAGCACCTGCATCGCCCACGGCATCGACATGTCAAAGTCGATGTCGCACCAGAAGGACGCCGTGAAGAGCGGCTACTGGCCGCTCTACCGGTTCCAGCCAAGCGAGGTGGAAGAGGGCCAGCCGTTCAAGCTGGACTCGAAGGCGCCGACCATGCAGGTTGCCGAGTTCGTGGCCGACGAGACCCGTTTCGCGATCCTGTCCCGCACGGACCCGGAGCGGGCCGCGATGCTCGCCGCGCTGGCCCAGGCCGACGTCGACGAGCGCTGGCGCTACTACGAGCAGCTTTCGACCATGCACCGCAGCGTGCCCCACGTCCACCACGGTCCGGGTTCCCTGCCCAGGCCCGCGGACGGCGCCGGCGAGGCGGCCCCCGAGGGAGACGAGGCGTGAGCGTCGATCTCCGCACCCGCTATCTCGGCCTCGAGCTGCGCTCGCCGCTCGTCGCCTCGCCATCCCCGCTCACGCGCGAGCCGGAATCCGTGCGGCAGCTCGTCGACGCCGGCGCGGGAGCCATCGTCCTGCCGTCGCTCTTCGAGGAGGAGATCGTCCACGAGGAGGTCGAGCTCAGTCGATCGCTCGAGGCCGGGACCCACGCGTTCGCTGAGGCCCTCGACTACTTCCCGGCCATCGGGCCGTTCGCCGGCGTCGGTGAGCGGTACCTCGAGCGCCTGCAGCGCATCGAGGCGCAGGTCGACGTGCCGGTCATCGCCAGCCTCAACGCGACGACGCCCGGCGGCTGGGTTCGCTACGCCCGGCTCATCCAGGAGGCCGGGGCCGACGCGCTGGAGCTCAACCTCTACCGCGTCGCGGCGGACCCGCGGCGCACCTCCGGCGACTTCGAGTCGGCCGACCTCGAGCTGGTCGCCGCCGTCCGCGCGGCGATCACGATCCCGCTGGCCGTGAAGCTCAGCCCCTACTATTCGGCCCTGGCGAGCTTCGCCCGCCAGGTCGTCGAACGCGGCGCCGACGGGCTCGTCCTGTTCAATCGCTTCTACCAGCCTGACCTCGATCTCGAATTGCTCGAGGTCGTGCCGCGCCTCGAGCTGAGCCGCCCGTGGGAGATGCGCCTGCCGCTCCGCTGGATGGCGATCCTGCGGCCACAGCTGGGCCCCGACGTGTCGCTCGCCGCGACCTCCGGGGTCCACGCGGGGACGGACGCGCTCAAGCTCCTGATGGCGGGCGCCGACGTCGTCATGAGCACCTCGGCCGTGCTCCATCACGGGCCCGGGCACTTCCGCACCCTTGAGGCGGAGCTCGTCAACTGGATGACCGAGCACGAGTACGAATCGGTGAACCAGCTGAGGGGCAGCGCCACTCAGGCCGGCGTCGAGGACCCATCGGCCTTCGAGCGGGCCAACTACCTGCGGACTCTCCGCTCGTGGAGCGCCACGCGCGACGTGCCGCTCGCCTGACCCGCACCGGAATTGGACAGCCGCGGGCACGCCCCGCGGCTGTCTCGCTTCGTTCCCTTGCTCGGCGGGTCGGCGGGCTCCCCGGCGACTGCCTGACCGGATCGGACGATTACCCGGCCGCGCTCGTCACCGCGGCCCCGAACGCGAGGCCGCGCTCGAAGACGGCGAGGTCCGCGTCGAGCACCTCCGGGTGCTTCCGTCCGACGATCTCCCTGAGGGCCAGGCGGACCGACTCCGGGTCGACGATCTCCGTCCGCCCGACGAGGGCCCCGAGGGCCGCGACGGAGACCAGGCGGTCGTCGCCGGCCTCACGGGCGAGGCGCGTGCAGGGCACCCGCAGCTCCTCGATGTCGGAGCGGCCGGATTCTGACTCGATCAGGGTGTCGTTGACGACGAGGATCCCTCCCGGGGCGACGACCGGTGCGAAGCGGGCATGCGAGGGCGGGTTGAGGACGACCGCCGCCCAGGTCCGATCGACGACGGGCGAGCCGATCGGCTCGTCGCCGATCAGGACCGTGCAGGACGCTGTCCCGCCCCGCATCTCGGGCCCGTAGGCCGGGATCCAGAAGACCTCCAGGCCCTCCTCCATCGCGGCACGCGCCAGGATCTGCCCGGCGAAGAGCAGGCCCTGGCCACCGAAGCCGGCGAGGACCACCGAGCGTTCCACGGTCAGCCCTCCCCGGCGCCGGCCGCTGGCGCGGGTGCCGGCCTTGTCCGATCCACGATCACGCCGGGCCGGTACTCGGCCGCGACGACCTCGCGCAGGCGCGCCATCGACTCGAGGGGCGTCATGCCCCAGCCGACCGGGCAGTTGCTGATCACCTCGACGATCGCGAATCCACGACCCTCCAGCTGGATCTCGCAGGCGCGGCGCAGGTACTGCTTCGTCTTCCCGATGGACCCGGCATCCGCCACGGACCCGCGGGCCGCATAGGCGACCCCGGGCAGGATGGCGAGCATCTCCGTCATGGGGACCGGGTAGCCGTGGAGGGAGGCCTGGCGACCCCCGGGGGAGGAGGTCGTGCGCTGGCCGAGCAGCGTGGTCGGAGCCATCTGGCCGCCGGTCATGCCGTAGATGCCGTTGTTGACGAAGACGGCCGTCAGCAGCTCGCCGCGCCCGGCCGCATGGACGATCTCGGCGGTTCCGATGGCGGCGAGGTCCCCGTCGCCCTGGTAGGTCAGGACGAACGCGTCGGGACGGACTCGCCGGATGCCCGTCGCGACGGCGGGCGCTCGACCGTGCGGGGCCTCGACCCAGTCGACGCCGATGTAGTCGTAGGCAAACACGGCGCAGCCGACGGGTGCGACGGCGATGGTGCGGGGCCCGACCCCGAGCTCGCCGAGCACCTCCGCGATGAGGCGGTGGACGACCCCGTGCCCGCAGCCGGGGCAGTAGTGGGTGGAACGATCGATCATCAGATCGGGACGCCCGAAGATCACCCGGGCGTCGTCCGGCAGCTGGACGGTCATCGCCGGACCTCCGCGAGCTCGAGCGGGGCGGCGCTCGGCGGGGCCTCCCCGGATCCCCACGCCAGCGGTCCGCCGACCCGCGATCCGGCCGTCGACCAGAGCAGGTCGAGCGCATCGACGACTTGCCCGGGGGTCGGGATCATCCCGCCCGTCCGGCCTTCGAAGGCGACCGGGACCCGGCCTTCGACGGCCAGGCGGACGTCCTCGACCATCTGGCCGGCGGAGAGCTCCACCACGAGGACGCCGCGGGCCCGCCGGGCGACCTCGTCGAGCGCCGCGGACGGGAACGGCCAGAGCGACACGGGGCGGAACAGGCCAACCGGGATCCCGCGCTCGCGGGCCAGCGCGATGGCGCTCCGGGCGACGCGGGCGGCCGTCCCGTAGGCGACGATCACCAGCTCGGCATCGTCGAGCCGCTCGCCGGCCCAGCGGACTTCGCGGGCGCTGATCTCGGCGAACTTGGCCTGGAGGTGGATGTTGTGGGCCTCGAGTGCTTCGGGCTGCAGGTGCAGCGACCGGACCACCCGCGGCGGGCGCCCATCGGCGCCTCCGACGGCCCACTCGCGGGCGGTTCGCGGCGGCTCCCGGAAGGACAGCTCGACCGGCTCCATGGCCTGGCCGAGCACCCCGTCGGCGAGGATGAAGACAGGCGTGCGGTAGCGCTCGGCGATCTCGAAGGCGTCGGCCACCAGGGCCATCGCCTCGCCGATCGAGGAGGGGGCGAGGACCGGCACGCGGTAGTCGCCGTGGCCGTGGCCCTTGGTGGCCTGGAAGTAGTCCGCCTGGGACGGCCCGATGCTGCCAAGGCCCGGACCACCACGCATGACGTTGACGAGGACGACCGGGACCTCGCTCCCGGCCATGTAGCTCATCGCCTCGGCCATGAGGCTGATGCCCGGCGACGACGAGGACACGAGCACGCGGGCGCCGGTCGCCGCGGCCCCGAGCGCCATGTTGATCGCAGCCAGCTCCGACTCGGCCTGCACGAATGCCCGGCCCTCTTCGGGCATGCGCCGGGCCATCCACTCCAGCAGTTCCGCCTGGGGCGTGATCGGGTAGCCGAAGTAGGCGTCGCAGCCCGCTTGGATGGCGGCCTCGGCGATGGCTTCGTTGCCCTTCATGAGGACACGGTGGCCGTGGTGGAGGGGGCCAGGGGCGAAGGTGCGATGACCCTCGTGGGTGAACGGATGGTGGTGCACGGAGGTCATCGCGAGGGTCCTCCCGTGACCTGTGCCGTGCCGCGCGGTCGCTCGGCCTTCCGATTCCGCGGTGCGGCAAGGACCGTGAGCACGCAGTCCGGGCAGACCTTCGCGCACAGGGCGCAACTCGTGCAGGCTCCCGCGTCGATGAGGGCGACGGGGTGATACCCAAGCGCGTTTACTCGCCGCTCGTCGAGGGCGAGGGCATCCCTGGTGCAGGCGCCGATGCAGAGCGAGCAGCCCTTGCAGCGTTCCGATGCGATGAGGAGAGGGGTCCATCTCCCGGGCGCGGGGCCGACCGTGAACGGCGACTCCGCGCCCGGTAACGCCAGGGAACCCAGCGTGGCGGTGGTCATCGAAGCCCATGCCTCCCGTGCGTCAGGTGGTGCGCCCAGCTACCCGGAGGGTCGGCCCGGCACCCCGGCCGGGACAGAGCCAAAGGTTGCGATCGGGTTCCATTATCGGCCCCGCGAACCAGTCCGAATCATGATCCGAACGTCCCGCGACGGCCGTGCCGGGGGCCCGCCCGGGCCAGCCCGGGACCCCGGTCAGCCCGCCCGTGCCGGCCCCGCCGGGGCCGAGGTCGGGAGACGGCGCTCGGCCGGCACGCCGGCATACTCGCGGAGCAGGGCGAACAGCTGGCGCTCCGTCATGGACTGCGCCGGCGCCGTCTCGACCGGCCGCGAGTGGCCGTGCCGGCCATCCGCCTGGCGCAGCTCCACGGCCAGGCGCTCGTGGACCGCTCCGGGTCCCAGGAGGATCACCCGGTCATCGGCCGGGATCTGGTCGGCCACGGTGCGCAGGTAGCGCTCGATCCGTTGCTCTCGCCGCCGGTCGATCCGATCGTCGGCGACGCTGCCGCCCCCGGCCCGGACCTGCGGGTCGTGGCGGGCGCCTCCCGTGGCCCGATGGCGCGACGGGACGTCGGAGACGAGCCTGGTCGGGGGCTGCTGGACCGCGCCGTCGAGCGGGCTCCAGCGAACGAGGATCGCCTCGTCGGCATCGAGCCAGGCGAGCGTGACGGGTCGGGGTCCGTGGCCGTGGTGGAGGGGCATGGGATCGCCTCCTCGGTGATGCGCCGCCACTGGTTCGCCAGGCGGCACGTGCCCGGATCGTGCGCCCGACGCGCGTCCGGGCACAGGGCCGCGGGTCATGAAGGGCCGCGTCGTGAGCCGCCCGCGGGCCGCGGAGGCCGGGTCGTGACCCACCCGCGGGTCGCCGAGGCCGGGTCGTGACCCACCCGCGGGCCGCGGAGGCCGCGTCGTGACCTACCGTCAATCTTCCGTGCACTCGGCGGCGTCCGGACAGCCGATCGTCGCCTCCCCAGGGCCCGATTTCCCGGGGGCACGACCGCTCGAGGCTCGCTCTGTTCGCCTGCCGGACCCCAGCCGGCCGGATCGCCGGCGGAAACACCCAGCGCGGGGGGTCGATGCGACCCGCGGGAGCGCTCCGCGCAGGCGGAGTGCGCGAATCATTGACCGGCTGTCACGACGGTCGCCACCCGGCACCTGGCCCCCGGCGTCGGGCGATCCGCCGGCAGCGGCGCTCTCAGCCGCGTCCCGCTCGCGTCCACCTGGCGGCCACGCGCCTCGATCTCAATGGCGCCAGGGCACCGCTGAGGTGGATGGGCGGCAGGTTGCCTGCTCCCGTGCCCATGACCACGACCGCGAGCAGGGTGCAGTCCTTCGGTGGGGGGCGGACGAGCCCCGCGGCGCGCGGGTGGGCCGGGTGAGCCGGGCCGTCGGCCGGGTCGGGCGTCTCGTCGGCCGGGTCGGGCGTCTCGTCGGCCGGGTCGGGCGTCTCGTCGGCCGGGTCGGGCGTCTCGTCGGCCGGGTCGGGCGTCTCGTCGGCCGGGTCGGGCGTCTCGTCGGCCGGGTCGGGCATCTCGTCGGCCGGGTCGGGCGTCTCGTCGGCCGGGTCGGGCATGTCGTCGGCCGGGTCGGGCATGTCGTCGGCCGGGTCGGGCATGTCGTCGGCCGGGTCGGGCATGTCGTCGGCCGGGTCGGGCATGTCGTCGGCCGGGTCGGGCAAGGGCCATCCACGGGCCGTTCGGCCCATCCGACCTCCCGGCCCGTTCAGGACCCTGATGGCATGGGCGCATCTGTCGGGCCGGCCGCGCGCGTCCCCGCCGCCGGGACGGGGAGCCGTGCTGCGCGCGCCCTGACCGTCGAAGGCGTGGTCCAGGGCGTCGGCTTTCGGCCGTTCGTCTGGCGGCTGGCGACCGAGCTCGGCCTTGCCGGACGGGTCCGCAATGCCGCCGGCCGGGTCGAGATCGAGGCGGCCGGAGAGCCCGGCGCCCTTGACGCGCTGGCCCGCCGCCTGCGCACGGACGCCCCACCGCGCGCCCATGTCGAGCGGGTGTCCGTCGCTGCCCTCGACTGCGGGCGCGCGGCCGACCTCCCGGTCCCGTTCGAGATCGACGAGAGCGTTCAGCGTGGCCGCCGTCGACCGGCTCTTCCCGCCGGACATCGCGACCTGCGACGACTGCCTGCGCGAGCTGTTCGACCCGGCGGATCGACGCTACCGCTACCCGTTCCTGAACTGCACGAACTGCGGTCCGCGGGCCACGATCATCGACCAGCTGCCCTACGACCGGGCCCGCACGACGATGGCCGCGTTCCCGCTCTGCCCGGCCTGCGCGGCCGAGTACCGCGACCCGGCGAACCGGCGCTTCCACGCGGAGCCCGTCGCCTGCCCGGCCTGCGGGCCGACGCTCGCCTGGCGACCGACTGCCGCCCCCGCGCCCATCGCGCGGACCGAGAGGGCGCTCGCCGCAGCCGTGGCGGTCCTTCGGTCGGGCGGGGTGGTGGCCGTCAAGGGGCTGGGTGGCTACCACCTGGCCTGCGACGCGACCGACGAGGCCGCCGTGCGCCGGCTCCGCGACCGCAAGCGGCGCTGGGCCAAGCCCTTCGCGATCATGGTTCGCGATCGCGCCGCCGCCGAGGCGCTCTGCCACGTCGGGGCGCGCGAAGGCCGGCTCCTGGAGGCGCCCGCCCGGTCCATCGTCCTGCTCCGGTCGCGGGGCCGCGGCAGGCCGGCCCTGGCCCCGTCGGTCGCAGCCGGAAACCTGCGCCTCGGCATCTTCCTGCCGTACACGCCGCTCCACCACCTGCTCCTGGAGGCGATGGGCCGGCCGATCGTCCTCACCTCGGGGAACCTCACCGACGAACCGCTTGCGACCGACGATGCCGACGCCGCCGAACGCCTTGCCGGCCTCGCCGACGGCTTCCTGACCCACGACCGCGAGATCCGGGCCCGCTACGACGACTCCGTCACGCGGGTCGTCGGCGGCCGGGAGTCGATCGTCCGGCGCGGCCGGGGCCACGCGCCCGAGGCGCTGATCCTGCCGGTCCCGACGCCCGTTCCGCTCCTGGCCGTGGGGGCCGAGCTGAAGCACACCTTCACGCTCGCGCGGGGCGCCCGGGCCCACGTCGCCCCGCACAACGGCGACCTCGAGGATCTCGCCACGCATCACGCCTTCACGGACGGCCTGGCCCACCTCGGCCGGCTCCTGGCCCTGGAGCCGGAGGTCGTGGCCCACGACCTGCACCCCGAGTACCTCTCCACGAAGTACGCACTGGAGCGCTTCCCGGCCAAGCGACGGGTCGCGGTCCAGCATCACCACGCCCACGTCGCTTCCTGCGCCGCGGAGCACGGCATCACCGGCCCCGTCCTCGGCGTCGCCTACGATGGCCTGGGCATGGGTGACGATGGCACCCTGTGGGGCGGGGAGATCCTCCTGGCCGACCTGGTGGGCTTCCGGCGGCTTGCCCGGTTCGGCCGTGCGCCGCTGCCCGGTGGGGCCCTCGCGGTCAGGCGCCCGTACCGGATGGCGCTCGGCTATCTCCTGGGCGCCGAGGCTGTCGGAGGCCCGGCCGGCCTGCCCGCTGGCGAGATCCCCGGGATCGCTGAGGGCGCCGCCGCGGCGTTCATCGGACGCCTCGATCCGCGCGAGGTGGCGACCGTGGGGGTGCAGATTGCGCGGCGCCTGAATGCTCCGCTCGCCTCGTCGGCCGGTCGCCTGTTCGATGCCGTGGCCGCGCTTCTCGGCCTGCGCGACGTGGCCGAGTACGAGGCCCAGGCGGCCATCGACCTTGAGCTCGCGGCCGGCGATCGGGCCGCCCCTGCCCTGCCGTATCGGCTCGCCCGGGCGGACGGGCTGCTCGTGTATGACCCCCGCCCGACGCTCGCCGCGCTGCTCGCCGGGATCGCGGCCGGGCGTCCGTCCGGCTTTCTCGCGGCCGCCTTCCACGAGACGATCGCGAGCGTGACGTCCGAGCTCCTGGCCGCCGCGCGGACCACGACCGGCCTCTCGACTGTCTGCCTGTCCGGCGGGGTCTTCCAGAATCGACGCCTCGCGTCCACCTTGCTGCGGCGGCTGGCCCGGGACTGCTTCGAGGTCAGGATCAATCGGCGCGTCCCCGTCAACGACGGGGGCGTGAGCTACGGCCAGGCGGCGGTGGCCGCCGCCCGGCTTGCGGGTGGCGCGCCGCCCGCCGGACGCGGCTAGGTGGAGGCAGCACGATGTGCCTCGGCATTCCCGGGCGGGTCATCGAGATCCGCGACGACGCGGGGCTCGCGATGGGGAAGGTCGACTTCGGGGGCGTCCGCAAGGAGGCCTGCCTGGCCTACCTCCCCGAGGTCCAGCTGGGCGACTACGTGATCGTCCACGTCGGCTTCGCCATCTCCAGGGTGGACGAGGACGAGGCGCTCAAGACGCTGGAGATCCTGGCCACGATGGGCGACCTGGTCCGCGCGGAGCTCGCCACGATGGGCCCCGGGATGGACGAGCCGACGGTCGTGTCGGACGACGGCGGCCCGGCCGGCGGCCCGCTCACGGCCCGGGCGCCGTCGGGTGGGCATCCGGGGGCGCTCCCGTGAAGTACCTCGACGAGTACCGCGACCCCGTGCTCGCCAGGAAGCTGGTCACGGAGATCCGCCGGATCACGACCCGGCCGTGGACCCTCATGGAAGTCTGCGGCGGCCAGACCCATACGATCGTCAAGCAGGGCATCGACGAGGCGCTTCCCGACGGCGTCCGGATGATCCACGGGCCAGGCTGTCCGGTCTGCGTCACGCCCCTCGAGCAGGTCGACAAGGCGCTGGCGATCGCCGCCCGCCCCGACGTGGTCTTCACGAGCTACGGCGACATGCTCCGGGTCCCCGGCTCCACCACCGACCTCCTCGCCCTCAAGGCCCGCGGCGCCGACGTCCGGATCGTCTACTCCCCGCTCGACGCCCTGAAGATCGCCCTGGCGAACCCGGACCGGCAGGTCGTCTTCTTCGCGGTCGGCTTCGAGACGACCGCGCCCGCGAACGCGATGGCGGTCGCCGAGGCGGCGCGCCGCGGGATCGACAACTTCAGCGTCCTCGTCTCGCACGTCCTGGTGCCGCCCGCGATGACGGCCCTCCTCGATTCGCCGACCAACCAGGTCCAGGCGTTCCTCGCCGCGGGCCACGTCTGCGCGGTCATGGGCTGGACGGAGTACGAGCCGATCGCGGCCCGCTACCACGTGCCGATCGTGGTGACCGGCTTCGAGCCGCTGGACCTCCTCGAAGGGATCCTGATGGCGATCCGCCAGCTGGAGGAGGGTCGGGCCGAGGTCGAGAACCAGTACGTCCGGGCGGTCAGGCGCGAGGGCGTGCCGCTGGCCCAGCGCCAGATCTTCGAGGTCTTCGAGGTCGGCGAGCGCAAGTGGCGGGGGATCGGCCCCATCCCCTCGTCCGGCTATCGGCTCCGGGACGCCTATGCCCGCTTCGACGCCGAGCGGAGGTTCGACGTCGAGGAGATCCATACGAACGAGAACCCGGCCTGCATCGCGGGCGCAATCCTGACCGGCGACCGGACGCCTCTCGATTGCAGCGCCTACGGCACGCTCTGCTCGCCCAGGAAGCCGCTCGGGGCGCCGATGGTGAGCTCCGAGGGCACCTGCTCCGCATTCTTCTCGGCCGGACGGGGCCTGGGCGCCGGGGGCGGGTTCTCCCTGCCGGCGCCGCTCGTCCAGGTCTCGCCGCTCGCGCCGGCGCCAGGGCCGATCCCGGCCGGGGAGGTCGGACGATGAGCGGACCGAACAATCCGTTCGCCGGAGCCATCGGTTCGTCGGGGGTGACGATCGACGCCGGGGATGTCGCCTGCCCCGCGCCGATCCCGGAGGACCAGCGGGTCATCCTCGGCCACGGCTCCGGCGGCCAGCTCTCCACCCAGCTCATGCGCGAGGTCCTGGGCCCGGCCCTGGCCCCGGCCGCCCCAGGGGGGCCGCTCAATGACGCCGCTGTTGTCGATGTGCCGGCCGGGCGGCTGGCGTTCACTACGGATTCGTTCGTCGTCAGCCCGCTCCGCTTCCCGGGCGGCGACATCGGGGAGCTGGCCATCAACGGAACCATCAACGACCTGGCCATGATGGGCGCGCAGCCGCTGGCGATCAGCCTCGCCTACGTCATCGAGGAAGGGTTGCCCCTCGAGGAGCTCCGCCTCCTGACGGCCTCCGCGGCAGCCGCCGCGACGAGGGCCGGGGCCCGGATCGTGACCGGCGACACGAAGGTGGTCGGGCGCGGCGCGGCCGATCGCCTGTTCGTGAACACGGCCGGCATCGGGATCGTCCCGGACGGCGTCGCTCCCGCGGCGGACCGGGCGGCGCCCGGTGACGTCATCGTCCTGTCCGGCCCGATCGGCCTGCACGGGATCGCGATCATGAGCGTTCGCGAAGGTCTCGAGTTCGAGGTCGAGATCGCCTCGGACACGCAGGCCCTCAACCGGATGGTCGCCGCGATCCTCGCGGTCGAGCCGGACGTGCACGTGCTGCGCGACCCGACGCGGGGTGGGCTCTCGTCGGCGCTCAACGAGATCGCGGCCGCGTCGGGCGTCGGGATGATCCTCGACGAACCGGCGATCCCTGTCCCGGGCCCCGTCCGGGCGGCCTGCGAGATGCTGGGCCTCGATCCATTCCACGTGGCCAACGAGGGCAAGCTCGTGGCGATCGTGCCGGCGGCTTCGGGGGCCGCGCTGGTCGCTGCGATGCGGGCGCTGCCCGAGGGCGCCGAGACGGCGGTCATCGGGCAGGTCGTGGCCGATCATCCCGGGATGGTCACGCTGCGCACCATCGTCGGGAGCGAGCGGATCGTGGACATGCTGGTGGGAGAGCAGCTGCCCCGGATCTGCTGAGCCGATCAGCTGGCGCGCCCGCGGAGGCCGTCGAGATCCAGGACGGCCAGGTGGCGGCGCTCGATGGCGATCAGCCCGCGGCGCTCCAGCTGCCGGAGGGCCTTGTTCACCGCCTCGCGCGAGGAGCCCACCCAGCCGGCCAGCTCCCGCTGCGAGATCGGGAGGCCGATCCGGATCCCGTCGCCGGAGGGCTCCCCGTAGCGCTCCGCGAGCTCGACCAGCCGGTGGGCCACCCGTCCCACCACGTCGAGCGCCGTGAACTCCACCCGCTTGCGGTCGGCGTCGCGCAGCCGGCCAACGATCGAGCGGAGCAGCGCGAGCGCGAGGTCCGGTCGTCCGTCGAGCCCGGCGATGAAACCTTCTGCGGGGACCACGACAGCTCGGCGGGGTCCACGACGGTCACGGGTCGCGGCGCTCTCTCATGGTGCCCGTTTATCAGGGTTCCTTCAGGATCGACCGTCAGACTCCGCCTCCGCGGGCCGTTTGCACGGGAGGGCGCGTCCCAAGCTGGCCGAGAGACGGACTGGAGCTCACGCTGCAGATGACCGACCAGAACGCCGACCTGCCCCGTTCGGGGGCGGTGCCGCGCGTCCCACGGGATCCGACGCCCCGGAGCGCGGATGCGGACCGCTTGGCCTGTTCGGCGCCGGCGTGCTGGCGACGTTCGTCGCGATGGCGCTCGTCGGGGTGCTCTTCCCGGGGGCGGCCCCGCTGACCCAGCGGACGTCAACGACAGCATCGCCCAGGCGCTGGCGTCGCAGACGCCCGGGCCGGCGCTCTCGGAGCTGGCCTTTGCGGCCGTGCAGCCCTCGCTCGTGCTCATCCAGACGCAGGCCGACGCCGCGAGCGCGAGCGGCGCGACCGGCCGGGCTCGGGCAGCGGCGTGATCGTCGACGCAGGCGGGCGACATCCTCACCAGCCTGCACGTCGTCGCCGGCGCCCGGCGACGATCCAGGTGACGTTCGCCGACGGCACGCAGTCGGCGGCCCAGGTCACCAGCCCGGCAGCCGGACAAGGACATCGCGGTCCTGCGGGCCGGCACAGCTGCCGGCGACGGTCGGTGCCGGCCACGCTCGGCAATCCGCGGCGCGGTCCGCGTCGGGAGCGACGCCTATGCCGTGGGCAACCCGTTCGGCCTCTACGGCTCGATGAGCGCGGGGGTCGATCTCCGGCCTGGACCGCACCTTCCAGATGCCGAACGGCGGCCCGGTCCTCAGCGGCCTCGTTCCAGATCGACGCCGCCGTCAATCCCGGCAACTCGGGCGGCCCGCTGGTCAACCGCGACGGCCAGGTCATCGGCATCGTCACCGGGCTGGTCGAACCCGACCAAGCAGGACGTGTTCGTCGGGATCGGCTTCGCGGTCCCGATCGACGTCGCCGGGCGGTGCCGCCGGCCTGCCGCAGTACTAGGTCCGGGCCGACGCCCGGCATGTCGCACGGAACAGCAGCGCAGCGAGGTGAAGCCAGTGGATCACAGCGACCCGGACACGACGCACGAGCCCATGGAACAGGTGCTCTACGAGGTCAAGAAGGTCATCGTCGGGCAGGACCACCTGCTCGAGCGGCTCGCCGTCGCTCTCCTCGCGCGGGGCCATCTCCTCGTCGAGGGCGTGCCCGGCCTGGCCAAGACGCATGGCCATCAAGACGCTCGCGTCGTCGATCGGCGGCGAGTTCAAGCGGATCCAGTTCACGCCGGACCTGGTCCCGGCCGACCTGGTCGGCACCCGCATCTACAACCAGAAGACCGGCGAGTTCAGCACCTCGCTCGGCCCGGTGTTCACGAACCTGCTCCTCGCCGACGAGATCAACCGGGCGCCCGCCAAGGTCCAGAGCGCGCTGCTCGAGGTGATGCAGGAGCACCAGGTCACGATCGGGCGCGAGACGTTCAAGGTGCCCGACCCGTTCCTCGTGCTGGCGACGCAGAACCCGATCGAGACCGAGGGCACGTACGCCCTGCCCGAGGCCCAGGTCGACCGGTTCATGCTCAAGGTCCTGGTCGGCTACCCGAGCATCACCGAGGAGTTCGTGATCGTCGAGCGGATGACCGGCCGGCTCGACGCGGTGCAGCCAGGTGCTCTCGACCGACGACCTGCTGGCGCTCCAGCGCGAGGCCGACCAGGTCTACGTCGACCCGTCGCTGATCGAGTACGCGGTGAGCCTGGCGACGGCCACCCGGAACCCGACGGCCTACGGGATGCCCGAGCTCGAGCGCGTACATCACGTTCGGGGCCAGCCCGCGTGCCTCGATCAACCTGATGCTCACGGCCCGGGCCCTGGCCTTCATCCGTGGGCGGAGCTACGCGATCCCCCAGGACGTGCTCGACATGGCCCGCGACGTCATGCGCCACCGCCTCGTGCTCTCGTTCGAGGCGCTGTCGGACAACGTGACCAGCGACAACATGCTCACGACGATCCTCCGGCGCATCCCGCTGCCGGCGGCCCCGACCAGGGAGCGGTCCAACGTACACCGCCAGCGCCTGAGCGCATCCTCCAGCGCCTCGACTGGCAGGTCATCCGCCGGCTCGACGGGATCCTCCAGGGCGACTACCGGAGCCTGTTCCACGGCAACGGCGTCGACCTGGCGGACCTGCGCGAGTACCAGCCCGGCGACGACGTCCGGTACATCGACTGGAACGTCACCGCGCGGATGGACAGTCCGTACGTCCGCGAGTACACCGAGGACCGCGAGATCAACGCCTGGTTCCTGCTGGACCTCAGCCCGTCGGTGGACTTCGGGACGGCCGAGGACGGACCGCCAGAAGCGGACGGTCCTGGTCGACTTCGTGACGACGCTGGCCCGCCTGCTGACGCGACGGGGCAACCGGGTCGGCGCGGTCTTCTACGGCAGCCGCGTCGAGCACACGGTCCCGGCCCGCGGCGGCCGGGTGCAGGTCCTCCGCCTCGTCAACGACCTGCTGCGCCAGCCGCGCCTGGCCGGCGCGCCGCTCGACCGACCTGGCGCCCGCTGCTCGACGCCGGGCCGCCAGGCGATCAAGCGCCGCTCGCTCGTCTTCGTCATCTCCGACTTCATCAGCGTCCCGGGCTGGGAGCGTTCGCTCGACCTGCTCAACCGGCGCCACGAGGTGGTCGCGGTGCGCCTCGTCGACCCGCGCGAGGTCGAGCTGCCCGATGTCGGCCCGCTCATCCTGGAGGACGCCGAGACCGGTGAGCAGCTCTACGTCGACACCCGTGACCGGGGCTTCCGGGATCGATTCGCAGGCAGCCGCGACGGCCCGCGAGACGGCGATCGGCAGGCGCCTTCAAGCGAGCCGGCGTCGACGCCCTCTCCCTCTCGACCGACGAGGACCTGGTTCGGGCGATCGTGCGCATGGCGACGCTTGCGCCGCCGCCGCCGGAGGTAGGCCGATGACGTTCACCTGGCCCCCGGCACTCCTGCTCGTCCTCGCCGCGATTCCGCTCGGGATCCTGGCCTACCGCCTGGTCGAGCGTCGGCAACGGCACCGCGTCGGCCGCATTCGGCGGCCTGGGCCTGGCCCGGGCGCCTCGCTCGACGCCGCGCTCCGGGACCGGGTCCCGCCGCTGCTGTTCGTGGTCGGGCTGACCGTCCTGACCGTCGCCCTGGCCCGCCCGCAGGGCATGGTCGAACCTGCCGAGGCAGGAGGGGACGGTCATCCTCGCGTTCGACGTGTCGGGCAGCATGGCCGCGACCGACCTCGCGCCGACCCGCATGGACGCGGCCAAGGCGGCCGCGAAGAGCTTCGTGGAGCGCCAGCCGGCGAGCGTGGTGATCGGCGTCGTCGCCTTCAGCGACTCGGGCGTCGCGGTCCAGCAGCCGAGCAACGACCAGGCCACGGTCCTCGCCGCGATCGACCGCCTGGCACCCCACAAGCGGGACGTCGGTCGGGCAGCGGCATCCTCGCCTCGCTCGACGCGATCGCGACGGCGCCGGCGGCCGGCCCGAACGTCGACTACTACAGCAACCGATCGCCGGCCCCGACGCCGTCGCCGACGCCGGTCCCGGCGGGCACCCACGCGCCGGCCGTCATCGTCCTGCTCACCGACGGGGAGAACAACGAGTCGCCGGATCCCCTCGCCGCGGCGCAGGCGGCGGCTGACCGGGGGGTCCGGATCTACACCGTCGGCATCGGCAGCGCGGCCGGGCACGACCCTCGATCTCAACGGCTTCCAGGTCCACACGCAGCTCGACGCGGCGACGCTCCAGCAGATCGCCGCAGGTCACCGGCGGGACCTACTACGCGCGCGGACGACGCCGCAGAGCCTCAAGTCGATCTACGACAACCTCGACACGCGGCTCATCGTCCGGCCGGAGCAGATCGAGCTCACGGCGCTCTTCGCCGGGGCCGGCATCCTGCTCCTGGCGCTGGGTGCGGTCGGCTCGCTCGCCTGGCTGGGGCGCCTGCCGTGACGCGCCGGATGGAGACCCGGCGGACCCGTAGGAGGCCGGTAGATGTCGTTCCTGTGGCCCGGCCTGCTGCTCGCGCTCGCCGCTCGTCCCGGTCCTCGTCGCCGTCTACGCCTGGAGCCTCCGCCGGCGACGGCCGGCGCGGCTCCGCTACTCCAGCCTGGCGCTCATCCGCGAGGCCCGGCCCGGATCGCGGACGCCTGCGGCGCCACCTGCCGTTCGCCCTGTTCGCTGCTCGCGCATCGCCGCCTCGTCGTCGCCCTCGCCCGGCCGATCGCGATCGCCAGCGTCCCGGCCAACGAGACGACGATCATCCTGACCATCGACGTCTCGGGCAGCATGTGCTCGAGCGACATCGCGCCGACGCGCCTGCAGGCCGCCGAGGCGGCCGCCGCGGCGTTCATCGAGCACCAGGCGCTCGACGACGCAGATCGGGATCGTGGCCTTCAGCGGCTTCGCCCAGGTGGTCCAGGCACCGACCAACGACCAGCAGGCGCTCCTCGGCGCGCTCCGCAGCCTGACGACCGGCCGCCGGACGGCGATCGGCAGCGGCATCCTGGCGTCGATCGACGCGATCGCCGAGATCGATCCGTCCGTCGCCCGCCAGCACCGGCAACGGCAAGCCCGGCGTCGAGCCGCCACCGGTGCCGAAGGGCGCCTACGCCCCGGACATCATCGTCCTCCTGACCGACGGGGCCAACAACACCGGGCCCGCTGCCGCTCGACGCGGCCCAGCAGGCCGCCACCCGCGGCGTCCGCGTCTACACGATCGGCTTCGGGACGGCGAGCGGCGGCGAGCTCGACCCGTCTGCGCGAGGCAGTTCCACGGGCGAGGACCCCGGGAGGGCAGCCGTTGGGGGTGGCTTTGGCGGCGGCGGCGGGTTCCGCCGCGGGATCGACGACCAGGCCCTCAGGCAGGTGGCCGACCTGACCGGCGCGAAGTACTACCCGGCCGAGAGCGCGGACCAGCTCGAGGGCGTCTTCCGAGCCTGCCGACGAACCTCATCACGAAGCACGAGGTGGTGGAGCTCAGCGTCGGGTTCGTCGCGATCGGGGTGCTCCTCGCGGGTGTCGCCTGCTCCTCGGGAGGGCGTGGCGCCCCCTGCCGTGAGGCTGACGTCGGGGAGCTCCAGCGGTGCGCAACACGACCCCCTGCCGATCGGCCCCGGCGGCACCTGCCGGGCGGTCGCGCCGACGGGCCATTCGATACTTATGCGCAAATGTGCATGGGTCCATCCTGCGGGCATGGACCCGATCTGGACGCTGCAATCCGAGGTCATGAAGATCCTCGCCAGCCCGCGCCGACTGGAGATCCTCCACCTCCTGGCCGAAGAGCCGAAGGAGGTCGGCCGCCTGGCCGAGGAGATGGGGATCAGCCAGCCGAACGTCTCCCAGCACCTCGCCGTCATGCGCACGGCCGGGATCGTGGAGGCCACGCGCGACGGGCGGGAGGTCCACTACCGGCTGACCGACCCCGACGTGATCATTGCCTGTGGCCTGATGCGCGGGGTCCTGATGCGCCGACTCGCCCGCCTCGGCGAGCTCTCCGATCGGCCGACCGCCGCCGACGAGCGGGTTGCCCCCGCCTCGACTGCCGCCGGCTGAGGTGATCGAATGGACGAACCCCTCAACATCGTGCTCTTCTCGGGGACCGACGACCGGCTCTCGGCCGCCGCGGTCATGACCGCCGGAGCGGCTGCGCTCGATCGCAAGGTCAACATCTTCCTGCAGTACTGGGCCCTCGACGCGTTCCGCAAGGACCGCATCGCGGCCAGCCATGGCCTGGCCCCCGAGGCGGGCGAGGCCGGAGCCCGGCTGGTCGCCGAGGCGGCCGCCGCCGGCAACGCGCCGTGGCACGAGACGCTGCGGATGGCCAAGGAGCTGGGCCAGGTCGACATCCAGGCCTGCTCGCTCTCGATGGACGTCCTCAAGATCGAGGAGAGCGACCTGGATCCGCTCGTCGACGGGGTCGAGGGCGTGACCGCGTTCTACCTCAACGCCGGGGACGGCCACATCCTCTTCATCTGATCCCCCCGGGCGCGACGCGCCCGCCGGACCACCCAGCAGAAAGGACACGCGCATGGCGCTCGAGATCGCGCAGCGCATCGATGCCAAGGGGCTCAGCTGCCCCATGCCGATCGTGAAGACGGCCCAGGCCATCAAGGGCCTGGGGGCCGGCCAGCTCCTCGAGGTGCTGGCCACCGACCCCGGGTCGGTGAAGGACTTCGCGGCCTGGGCGAAGACGACCGGCAACGAGATCGTCGAGAGCGCGGCGGACGGCGGCGTCTTCCGCTTCGTCCTCCGCAAGAAGTGAGGTCCAAGAGATGACCGCGATCGCAGAGCCCGCGATGGTCGCCGCCGACGCGCCCGTCATCGCGCCGGAGCCGGCCGCCGAGGGTGGTGGCAGCCCGGCCACCCGGGACCTCCTGATCATCGCCTACAGCGGCGACCTCGAGAAGACCTGGGCGACCCTGATCCTCGCCACGACGGCCGCCGCCATGGGCGTCAAGGTGCGCGTCTTCCTGACGTTCTGGGGCCTCCAGACGTTCGTCAAGAACAAGCGCCGCATCACCGGCAAGAACTGGATGCAGAAGATGCTGGCGTTCATGCAGCGCCCGGGCATCTCCCATCGCAAGCTCAGCCAGATGAACTTCATGGGCATGGGCCCGTGGATGATGCGCACGCTCGCCAGGCAGTACAAGACTGCCAGCCCGGAAGAGCTCCTCGAGGTCGCCCTGGCGATGGGCGTGGAGCTCATGCCCTGCCAGATGACCATGGACCTGTTCGGCCTCAAGCCCGAGGACATGATCGAGGGCATGGGCGAGCCGGTCGGTGCTGCCACCGTCATCGGCCTCCTGACCGAGGGCAACGCGCCCCTCTTCATCTGATCCTCACGCGACCAGGCCGGCCGTCGTCGCCGCCCCGCGGCGGCGACCTGGCCGAGGCCGCCCCCGAACCGAGAGGTAGCAGTCATGGCAACCGTCGAGATCACCCGGACGATCGACGCCCGCGGCAGCTTCTGCCCGGGGCCCCTGATGGAGCTCATCCGCGCGATCAAGGAAGGCGAGGTCGGCGATACCATCGCCGTCCTGTCGGCCGACAAGGGCAGCCGGATCGACATCCCCAAGTGGGTCGAGAAGGCCGGGCACACGCTCGTGGGCGTCGAGTCCCGCGAAGGCTACGACGAGATCATCGTCACCAGGACCCGCTAGGGCCGCCCGATGCAGCGCGTCGTCATCCTCGGCGGCGGGGTCGGCGGGACCCTGACCGCGAACCTGGTCGCCCGCAAGCTCAGGCGCCAGATCGCGAAGGGGCTGGTCAAGGTCACGGTCGTGGACGCCACCGGCGCCCATGCCTACCAGCCCGGCTACATGTACATCGCGATGGGCAACGAGAAGCCGGAGAACCTGGTCCGCCCGGAGAAGTCCCTGCTCGACGGGAACGTCGACCTCGTGGTCGACACGATCACCGGGATCGACACCGCGACGTCCCTGGTCGAGCTCTCGTCGGGCGAGCGGATCCACTTCGACCAGCTCGTGATCGCGACCGGCTCGCGCATCCTGCCCGAGGCGATCAAGGACTTCGCGCAGGAGGCCCATCACTTCTACACGGCCGCGGCGGCGGCCCGGCTGCGCACGGCGCTCGACGCCTTCACGGGCGGGAAGATCGTGATCGGCATCGCCGGAATCCCCTACAAGTGCCCGCCGGCGCCCCTCGAGGTTGCCTTCCTGGTCGAGGCGGAGCTGCGCGAGCGCGGGCTGCGTGAGAAGACCCAGCTCTCGTTCCTCTCGCCGATCAACCGCGCCTTCACGATCGAGAGCGTCAGCGAGATGGCGACGCCGATCCTCGCGGAGAAGGGGATCGACCTCCAGCTGCTGGCCGGCGTGGACTCGGTCGATCCGGCCAGGAAGGTCGTCATCACGGACGCCCTCGAGGAGTACCCATACGACCTCCTGATCTGCGTCCCGCCCCACAAGGGCGCCCAGGTCGTGATCGACTCCGGCCTTGCCCCGAAGTCCGGCTGGCTGCCCACGGACAGGCACACTCTCCAGGTCAAGACCATGGCCAGCCCTCCGCCCGGCACGAAGGACGAGGAGGTCCCGCGCTACCCGAACATCTACGCGCTCGGCGACGCGACGGACCTTCCTCTCTCCAAGGCGGGCTCGACCGCCCATTTCGAGGCGCCGATCGTCGCCGAGCGTGTCTCGGCGGCCGTCAAGGGCGAGGAGCCGAAGGTGAAGGAGGGCAGCTACACGGGCAAGGTGATGTGCTTCTTCGAGGTCGGCGACGGGAAGGGCACCCTGCTCTCGTTCGACTACGACCACCCGCCGAAGCCGCCCAAGCCGAACCAGGTCTGGCATCTCGGCAAGATCGCCTTCAACAAGACCTACTGGCGGACCGTCCCCCGCGGACGCGTCTGAGAACGACGCCGGTACCGCCGGCAGAGGCCGCGCCCGGGGCATGCCCCGGGCGCGGTTCACGTTCCGGCGCGATGTGCCACCGCTCCCCTGGCCGGTTGCGGGCCTGCGCCCCGCGTCTCGCGTGCCGGGGCGGCCCGATGGGGCGCGAGCCGCCGGGTCGCCAGCCTCATGCAACTACAATCGACCCATGACGCAGCATTCCCACGTGTTCCCGCGCGTGTTCGGGCGCACGCTCCCCGTCGTGGCCCGCGCCGAGGGCGCCACGATCGTCGATGCGGATGGGCGCAGCTACCTCGACGCCGCTGGCGGCGCCGTCGTGGTCAACGTCGGGCACGGCCGCCGCGAGATCGCCTCGGTCATGGCGGACCAGGCCGGGCGCGTCGCGTACGCCCACGGCACGGCGTTCACGAGCGCCTCGCTCGAGTCGTACGTCGCGGAGCTGGGCGCGATCCTCCCGCTCGACGACCCGGCGATCTACCCGGTCTCCGGTGGCTCCGAGGGGATCGAGACCGCGCTGAAGATGGCCCGGGCCTATCACCTCGCCCGCGGCGAGGCGGATCGCTCGATCGTCATCGCCCGCTGGAGCAGCTACCACGGCAACACGCTCGGTGCCCTGGACCTCTCCGGGCGGGTGCCCCTCCGGCGGCCCTACGAGCCCTGGCTTGGCCGCTTCCGGCACGTCTCGGCGGCCTACCCGTACCGCGCGGGTGAGCGGGCCGCCCATGCCCTGGGCGAGGTGAGCGTCCTCGCCGCGGAGCTGGAGGAGGCGATCGAGGCCGCGGGGCCCGGGACCGTGGCCGCCTTCGTCGGGGAGCCGATCGTCGGCGCGACGCTCGCTGCCGCGGTGCCCCCGGACGGCTACTGGCCGGCGATCGCCGACGTGTGCCGCCGCCACGGCGTGCTGCTGATCGCCGACGAGGTGATGACCGGCTTCGGGCGGACCGGGCGCTGGTTCGGGATGGACCACTGGGGCGTCCGGCCCGACCTGCTCGTGGCCGCCAAGGGCGCCACCTCGGGCTACTGGCCATTCGGGTTCGCCGCGGCCGCCGGCCCCGTCTACGAGGCGATCGCCGGCGGCGGCTTCACCCACGGCTTCACCTACAGCCACTCCGTCGTGGGCGCGGCCGTGGCCGGGGAGGTGCTCCGCATCCTGCGCGAGGAGGATCTCGTGGCCGCGTCGGCGACGAAGGGGGCCACGCTGCTCGCACTCCTGCGCGAGCGCATCGGCCAGCATCCCGCCGTGGGCGACATCCGCGGTCGCGGCCTGATGGTGGGCCTGGAGATCGTGGCCGACCGCCTGACCCGGACCCCGTTCCCCCGAGCGGAGCG
Source organism: uncultured Chloroflexia bacterium (assembly GCA_963801445.1). GTDB lineage: Bacteria > Chloroflexota > Limnocylindria > Limnocylindrales > CSP1-4 > CTSoil-043. The sequence continues at coordinate 814,719 of CAWDEW010000009.1, forward strand.
CCGGACCGAGGCGATCGTGGCGGCGGCCCGGGAGCTCGGCGTCCTGGTCTACTCGGGGACCGGCAACGCGAACGGCGTCGACGGGGACCTCATCCTGCTGGGGCCGCCCTTCGTCACCACCGAGGATGAGCTGGTCCGGATCGCCGACGGCGTCGCCGGGGCGATCGTCGCGGCGACGGGGGCGCCGACCGTGGCCTGAGCCTCGATCCGGCGCCCGTGCGGGGCGCCGGCCGTCCGGCGAGGCGGACGGGTCAGCGCGCCGGCGCGAACCCGCGGCGGACGAGGACGACGCCGAGCGCCACCAGCAGCACCGGCACGACCATGTCGCCGAGGGTGGGGAAGCCCGGCACGAGGTTGCCCATCACGCCCCACCCGCCCCAGATCGTGAGCAGGGCGCCCAGCCAGGCCTGCCAGCCCGCCCCGCGGCCCTGCAGCGCGCGGGCGAGGGCGAGCGCCAGGAGCCCCAGCCCGACGCCGAGCGATCCCCAGCCGCCCCCACCGAGGCCCAGGACGCCCGCGACGAACGGCAGCGCCCCGTAGCCCGCGAGGATGGCGCCGCTGGTGCGGGCCCAGCCGCCGGCGTGCCCACGGGCGGCCAGCACGACGAGCGCCACCCCGAGCAGGGCGATCGCGAGCGAGCCGACCAGGCGCACGCCCGGGAAGAACTGGGCGGCCACGAGGTAGGCGCCGAACGCCACCAGGACGATCCCGATCCAGAGGCGGAGCCGCCCGGCCAGCGCCTGCTCCAGGGACCAGCCGACGACTCGCGTCCCGACGCCCGGGGATCCCGGACCACCGCCTGCGCGCCAGGCGGCGTCGGCCGCACCCGGGTCGAAGCCGGGGACCCGGCCCGGCGCGGCGGATCCCGCGGGCCCGCGTGCCGGCTCGATCACCTCGCCGCTGAGCGCAGGCGTCTTCAGCGCCCGGAGGCGTCGCTCGATCTCGTCGTCGGTCGGAGGGCTGGCGGCCATGTCCCGGGAAGCGTACCCCGCCGGATCCGGCTCAGCTGTTCAGGAATCGGGAGAGGAAGAGCCGCGTGCGCTCGTCCTGGGGCTTGTCGAGGACCTGGGCCGAGGGACCGATCTCGATGAACTCCCCCTCCTCCATGAAGTAGACGCGGTCCGCGGCCTCCTTCGCGAACGCCATCTCGTGGGTCACCACGATCATGGTCCGGCCCTCATGGGCCAGGCTGGCCATCACCTTGAGGACCTCGCCGACGAGGGACGGGTCGAGGGCGCTGGTCGGCTCGTCGAAGAGCAGGATGTCCGGCTGCATCGTCAGCGCCCGGGCGATTGCCACGCGCTGGCGCTGCCCGCCGGAGAGACGGGCCGGGTACTCGTCGCGCTTGTCGGCCAGCCCGACCTTCTCGAGGTACGACTCGGCGATCGAGATCGCCTCGGCCTTGGCCATCCCCTTCACGTGGATCGGGGCCTCGATCAGGTTGCCCAGCACGGAGCGGTGCGGAAACAGGTTGAACTCCTGGAAGACCATCCCGGCCCGAAGACGGAGCTGGCGGATCTGCTCCCTGGTGTGGCTGGAGCGCGGGCGGAGCGGGTCGCCCACGACCTGGATGCCGTGGATGTCGACGGCGCCGGCGCTGGGCTCCTCGAGGAAGTTGATGCAGCGCAGGAAGGTGCTCTTGCCCGATCCGGAGCGACCCAGGATCGTGACCGTCTCGCCCGGGTAGACCGTCATCGAGCAGCCCCGCAGCACGTGGTTCGTGCCGAAGTACTTCTCGACCGCGGTCGCCCGCAGGATCGGCTCCGCGCCCGGCTTGACGAGCGCCCCGGGGATCTCGGCGGGGTGGATGACGTGGGCCGGAACGGTGTGGCCTCCCGGAGCGCTCACCGGGGCGCTCCGCTGGCGCGGTCGCCGGTCGCCTGCTGCTTCTCGAGGCGGCTCTGGAAGTAGGAGAAGAGGATCGTCATGACCCAGTAGACGCCGGCCGCGATGAGCAGCGTCTGCATCGTCTGGAAGGACGGGCGACCAACCGTCTGGGCCCGCCACAGGAGCTCCTGGACGCCGATCGTCGAGACGAGGGACGAATCCTTGAGCATCGCGATGAAGTCGTTGCCGATCGCGGGGGTGACGACGCGGAAGGCCTGGGGAAGGATCACCCGCATGAACGTCGTGCGCCCATTCATGCCCAGCGATTCGGCCGCCTCCGTCTGGCCGTGGGGCACGGCCTGGATTCCTGCCCGGAAGATCTCGGTCATGTAGGCCCCGTAGTTGAAGCCCAGGGCGATGATCCCGCAGGCCAGCTCGGGCAGGACGATCCCCGCCTGGGGCAGGGCGAGGTAGATGAACAGGATCTGGAGCAGGAGCGGGGTGCCCCGGACCAGCGAGACGTAGAAGCTCGCGATCCCGTTCGCATAGGGGTTCCGCGAGAGGCGCCCCAGCGCGCCGAGGGCGGCCAGGATGATCGCCAGGGTGATCGAGACGAACGAGACGAAGATCGTCATCCCGGCGCCACCGAGGATGTAGGGGATCGAGTGGCTGATGAACGCGCTGTCCATCTTGATGGTCAGCCCCAGGAACGCCCCCATGCCGGCCAGGATCAACAGCCACATGACCATGAACTTGATGCGCCACACGCCCCCCCGGCGCCGGTCGTTGTCGATGATCAGCTTGCCCAGGTCGGGGACCGACTGGGCCGACATGCCTGCCCCGGATCCGAACGACATCCGCCTCTCCCTGCGCGGTGATGGGCCGGAATGGCGAGACCCCGTCGCCCTCCGGCGGCGGGGTCTCGTCGGTCATCCGCTATGGCTTGACGCTGACGTCCCGGCTGAGGTACTGGAGCGACAGCTTGGAGAGGGTCCCGTCACTGTGCATGTCCGCGACGATCTTGTTGAGCGCCGTGATCATGTCGGCCGTGGGCGGTCCGCTCTTGTCGAGGGCGAACGACACGGAGACCGTGAAGGTCGGCGGGATGTCGAGCATCTTGATCGGCATGTTCTGCTTGACGGCGTCCTGGAGGCCGTTCCAGTTCGCCGCGATCGCGTCGAACTTGCGGCCCGACTGGACCGCCTGGACGCACAGGTTGTCGGTGTCGAGCGACGTGACCTGGGCGTTGGCCGGGGGCGTCAGCATGTTCGGATCGACGATCTCGAGGGTGCCCTTGAGCCACTGCTCATAGGTCGTCGCGGCGCCGACGCAGAAGGTCTTCCCGGCCAGCTGGTCGAGGGCGGTCACGGTGGAATCCTTGGGCACCGCCACGCCACCGAAGTCGTAGTAGTACGGGTCGGCGAAGTCGACGACCTTCTGGCGGGTCTTGGTGACCGACATCGAGCCGATCGAGACGTCCCAGCGGCCGCCCCAGCTGCCGGCGGTGATCAGGTCCCAGTTCGGGGTGACCCACTCGATCGGGAGAGTCTTGCCGAACATCGTGCCCAGGCGCTTGGCGACCTCCTCGGCGGTCTTGACGTCGAAGCCGTCGTACTGCTGGTTGGCGTCGAGGTACGAGAACGGCTTGTAGTTCGGGTCCGTCGAGATTCGGATCTTGCCGGCAGCCAGGATCTTGCCCAGCAGACCGTTCGGGTCGGGCGTCGGCGCCACGCTGGGCGCGGTGGTCGGTGCGCTCGAGGCAGCCTGCGAGGCCGGCTGGCTCGGGGCGGCGGTCGGGGCCGTCGTCGCTCCGCTCGAGCACGCACCAAGGGCGAGCCCGAGGACTGCGACGAGTGCCGCGAACCGGCGGGTCGTCTGCACTGGACCTTCCTCCTCCTGTGACCTCGCGGCGACTCGGCCGCACTGGGACGCACGGTTCCAGCATCGAACGGGCGCCCCCCTCGCCCCCGCTCGGTGGCGCCGACTATGGCATGAATTGGGGCCCGCCACAACGCTCGGCGCGTCCTTCGACACCGGCGTGGCAGTGCTGCCGGGACGGCGAACCGCGGTCCGTGGGCCGGCCTATGATCGGGTCATGGCCCGCATCCAGACCGTCCTCGGCGCGATCGAACCCGAGGTGATCGGCTTCACGCTCCCCCACGAGCACACCCGCTGCGTGCTCTGGCAGATCCCCGCCCGCTGGGACTACTGGGAGCTGACCGGCGAGGATGAGCTGATCCTCCCCGAGCTCGCCCGTTTCCGCGAGCTCGGCGGGACCTGCCTCGTTGACGTCACGCCCCCGGCCATCGGCCGCGACCCCGAACGCCTGCGCCGCCTGGCAACGGCCTCCGACCTCCATCTCGTGATGGGCTGCGGCTGGTACCGCGACGCGTACTACCCGGCGACCGAGGCCATCGACGCGACCTCCACGGAGGCGCTCGCGGACCGGCTGGTGGGCGAGATCCTCGAGGGCGCGGGCGACACGGGCATCCGGCCCGGGATCATCGGTGAGATCGGCACGGACAAGCCGTGGCTGACCGGCCGCGAGGAGCGGGTCTTCCGGGCCGTGGCCCGCGCGTCGCGCGCCACCGGGCTCGCGGTCACGACCCACGCGGTCATGTCCGCGGTCGGGCTCGAGCAGCTGTCCGTGATGCAGGATGCGGGGGTCGATCCCGGCCGGGTCGTCATCGGCCACGCCGATTCCTACCCGGAGCTGGCCCACTGGCTCCGAATCGTCGAGCGGGGCGCCTCGATCGAGCTCGACTTCCTGGGCATGGACTTCACGCCCCAGGAGCGGAAGGGCGAGCCGCGGGTCATCCGGCAGCTCCTTGAGCTGCTGGGGCGGGGGTTCGCCGACCGTGTCCTCCTTTCCCAGGACGTCTGCCACAACCAGCAGCTCCGGGCCTACGAGGGCCACGGGTACACGTACCTCCAGGAGGCGTTCCTGCCGCGGCTCCGCGAGGCCGGGGTGGGGGACGGGGAGATCAACCAGATGACCGTGGAGAACCCGCGCCGGGTTCTCTCGATCGCGTAGCGCGACGTGGCCGGGGAGCCGGATCCGTCGGCCGGGCCAGCGGGCGATTCGGGCAGCGGCGGAACCGGCGCCGGGGCCGCCGAGGCGGGGGTCGCCCCGGGCGCCCCGGGTGACGCGGGCGCCCCCGATCCGGGCGCCCCGCGCGACCCGTGGCGGCGAATGGCGCGCCGGGTCGCCTACGAGAACGCGTGGATCACCCTCCACCACGACGACGTGATCCGTCCCGACGGGCGCCCCGGGATCTACGGCGTCGTGCACATGAAGAACGCCGCGATCGGCGTCGTGGCCATCGACGACGCGGGCCGGGTCCTCCTCGTCGGCCAGTGGCGCTACACGCTGGGGTCGTACTCCTGGGAGATCCCCGAGGGCGGCGGCCCGCTCGGCACGTCAGAGCTCGAGTCGGCCCGCCGAGAGCTGGCCGAGGAGACCGGCTATCGGGCCGCCGCCTGGCGGGAGCTGATCCGCTTCGCGACCTCGAACTCGATCACCGACGAGGAGGGCGTTCTCTACGTCGCGACCGGGCTGCAGCCGGGCCAGGCGCACCCCGAGGGCACGGAGGAGCTGGCGATTCGCTGGGTGCCCCTGGCCGAGGCGCTCGCGATGATCGAGCGGGGCGAGATCACCGACGCCATGAGCCAGATCGGGCTCCTCCGGGTGGCCCTGGAGCGGACCAGCCGGACCTGACCGGGGAGCGCGCCGCCGGCTCGTCCCCCCGGACCGGCGGCCCTGCCGCGTGGGGCGCCCGGCCGGCGGCCCGGACGTCGACCGTCAGCCCTCCAGGGTTGCCTGGACGGACAGCGCCACGTTCCCCTTCATCATCCCGGAGATCGGGCAGCCGTCCTTGGCGGCCTCCGCGAGCTCGGTGAACTTCGCCGCGTCGATGCCGGGGACCACGCCCACGACCGTCAGGGCGGACGACACGACCTTCCAGCCCGCCTCGACCTTGTCGAACGTCACGACGGCCCGCACGGTCAGCCTCGTGGGCGGCGTGCCGTTGCGGCCGAGGCCCCCGGAGAAGGCCATCGAGTAGCAGGAGGCGTGGGCGGCCGCGACCAGCTCCTCCGGGCTCGTCCGTCCGTCGGATGCCTCGGTTCGCGAGGCCCAGCTGACCGGGAGGCGGGTGAACGCCCCGCTGGAGACGTAGTTGATCGAGCCGGAGCCCTCGGCGAGGGACCCGGTCCAGCTGACCTCGGCGGTGCGAACGGCGGCCATCGAATCCTCCACAGGGCTGGTGCCCCGCCGCGTGTCCGGGCGCCAGCGCCATTCGCGATCGGGGTCGAGCGTCATCGTCGCACAGGTCTCGTGGCCCGTCCTGCCGGCGACCGGCCCTCCCTCAGCGCGCCCGGCGGATCGCACCCGCGAGCAGGCGGCCCGGGCGGTCCCGCGGGAAGGTGACCGTCGTCGCGCCTCCGAACGCCGCGTACGCGTCCAGCGCGTCCGCGAGCGCCGGGACCAGGCCTTCCGTCGCGAGGGGATCGACGCCCGGCTCCCACCAGAGGCCGAGGATGCGAACCGCCCGTGCCTTCCGGTCGAAGCGCGGCTCGATGCGCCCGACCAGGCGATCGCCGAAGAGGAGCGGCAGGACGTAGTACCCCCAGCGCCGCTTCGACTCGGGGACGTAGACCTCCCACACGTAGTCGAAGTCGAACAGGCCGCGCAGGAGGTCGCGATCCCAGCACAGCGGGTCGAGTGGGGCGAGGAGGCTCACGCCCGCCGGGGCGCCCCCGGGTTCCAGCCCGCCGGAGACCTCGGCGGCCGCCTGCTCGAGGAACGGGACGTCGTCGCGCACCACGAAGCGAGGTCCACGAAGCCCCTCCACGGCGAGCGGGACGAGGGCGCCGTCGGCCACCAGCTCCGACCGGATCCCGGTCCGGGTCGGGCGGTCCGGGCGGTCCGGGTCGGGCGCGGCCGGGCCGATCCCGTGCCAGAGCTCGGACTGGCCGCCGGTCCCGAGCAGCCCGTTCGCGCGATGGCGCGAGAGCAGCCGATGGCGGACCTGGTCGCGCTCCGACGGGCGGCTGGCCAGGAGGTCCGCCGGGAAGAGCCGCTCCGCGAGGTCGTAGATCCGGCGATTCCCGTCGCGCCGGGCGATGCCGATGACGCCGGCCTCGGCGAGGGCCTCGAGGATCGCCCGGACCTGGTTGGTGGGGCGCCAGTACCAGTCGATCGCATTGCGCGGCGCGACGTCGGTGGGGGAGAGCCGGCCCTCGTCCCGGATCCTGTCGAGGAGCTCGGCCACGAGCGGCGCGTGCGCCTTGAACGCCTCGCCCTCGTGCTCGCGGCGGGCCCGGTCCCAGGTGATCCGGTACCAGGGCAGCTCGTCCGTGGGCAGGATGCTGAGGCCCTTGTTGTAGGCCTCGAAGAGCCGGCGCGAGTCGTAGAGCAGGGAGTCGGTCATCGCCCGGCGGTACCCGGCGACGCGCGCCTGGAGCACGAGATCGTGGTTGCGGCCGGCGATCTCGAGCGGGTCGAACTGGAGCGAGCCGAGACGGCCGATCACGTCCATCACGCTCGCCTCGCCGGGCGGCAGGGCGCGCGGCGGAGCCAGGAGGTGGCGGAGCACCAGGAACCGGCGAGCGACGGCGCGGTCGACGGCGCCCATGGCGGTCGTGCGTGGATCGGGGCCCGGATTCGGGCTGCGGAGGAGATGCCGGTTTCGTCACCAGGGGATGGTACCGGTGCCGGGCCCGAAGGCCCTTCGGAACCGGACCTTCGACTCGAGGCGAAATGTCCTGTTCCGCGATATATTCAGCGCCACACGAATGCTTTGTATGGACCGAAGGACTTGCCTGACACCGTGGAACCCAACGAAACGAGCCCCGGAGCGACGGACCACGCCGTCCGCGTCGAGCGCCTCATCAGCGGCTACGACCTGATGATGCAGCAGGTCGCCATCGCGCACGCCCCCGAGTTCCTCGAGGTCGCGCTCACGATGTCCCAGGCCAAGGTCCTGTACGTGGTCCTCGCCTCGGGCGGCACGCGGATGTCCGAGCTGGCCGCGAAGCTCGGCGTCTCGCTCTCGACGACGAGCGGGGTGGTCGATCGGCTGGTCGACCACGGCCTGCTGGACCGTCATGACGACCCGGCGGACCGGCGGCAGGTGGTGGTCTCGATCACCCCGGATGGCAGCCTCCAGCTCGACCGGTTCCGCGAGCTGGGGGATCGCCAGCTGCGCTCCATCCTCTCCCGCGTCGCCGACGCGGACCTGGTCCACCTCGAGCGGGCGTTCGCCCTCCTCGCCGACGCCGCTGCCCTGGAGGCCGCGGCGAACGTCGCCGGCGCCGGCCAGCCTTTCCTCGACCATCCCACCTCCGAAGGGAGCGCCCTGTGAGTCGCATCAGCGAGCTGGCCGTCAGCAAGCGGAGCGTCGCGCTCCTCCTGGCAGCCGCGCTCTTCGTCGCCGGGATCGGCGCCTGGGGCAGCCTCAAGCAGGAGCTCCTGCCGGACATCCAGTTCCCCGTGATCACGGTGATCGCCCCGTACCCGGGCGTGGGCGCCGCCGACGTCGCGGAGCAGGTCTCCAAGCCGATCGAGCGGGCGGTCGCGAACGTCACGGGCCTCAAGAGCCTGCAATCCGCGTCGGCGAACTCGATCTCGATCGTGGTCGCCCAGTTCGCCTTCGGCAGCGACGTCAAGGCGACCCTGGCGACGATCGAGCAGAACGTCCAGGGCGCCGGCCTGCCCGCCTCCGTCACGCCCAAGGTCTCGGCGCTCAACATCAACGCCGCGCCCGTGATCATCGCCTCGATCTCCGCATCCGGTGACGCGGGACTGACGACGGCCGGGACGATCGCCCGGACCCGGATCGTCCCCGACTTGCTGGGCCTGGACGGCGTGGCATCCGTGGACCTCGCGGGAGGTCTCCAGGACAAGATCGTCGTCACGCTCGACCCGAAGAAGATGGCCACGGCCGGCGTCTCGTTCGGCCAGGTCACGAACGCCCTCCAGGCCAACAACCTGACCCTGCCCTCCGGCCAGATCTCGGCGAACGGCACGAACATCCCGGTCTCGACGATCGGCTCGCTCACGAGCATCGACCAGGTGCAGAACCTGGTGGTCGCGGTGAAGTGGCCGGCGAGCACGGGCGCGGGCTCCGGGGCCGCTGCAGGAGCCGGCGCGGCACCCGCCTCCAGCGCGCCGCCCGCGGCGAGCGCCCCGGGCCAGCCGACCCCCGGCGCCAGCCCGGCCCCCGCCCCGAGTCCGACACCTTCGGCGGGCATCCCGGCCGTCCTGCCGCCGAAGATCCTCCTCCGGGACATCGCGACCGTCGCGCCGGCCAGCACGAACGCGAGCGGGTTCGCCCGCTACGACGGCAACGCCGCCATCACGATCACGGTCTCGAAGGGCTCGAACGCCAATACGGTGACCGTCGCCGACGAGGTGACCGCGAAGCTCGCCGAGATCCAGAAGGACAACCCCGGCATCGCCGTCGCCGTCGTCTCGGACCTCTCCGGCTTCATCAAGGAGTCGCGCGACGGCCTCCTTCGCGAGGGCGGCCTCGGGGCGCTGTTCGCGGTCCTCACGATCTTCCTGTTCCTCTTCAGCCTCCGGTCCACGCTCGTCGCGGCGGTCAGCATCCCGCTCTCCGTCCTGACCGCGCTCGTGGTCATGCAGGTCACCGGCACCACGCTCAACGTCATGACCCTGGGCGGCCTGGCCGTCGCGGTGGGACGGGTGGTGGACGACGCGATCGTCGTCCTCGAGAACATCTACCGGCACCGTGCCCTGGGCGACGACCGCCTGACCGCCGTCCTGGCCGGGCCGCGCGAGGTCGCGGGTGCGATCACCTCGGCGACCCTGACCACCGTCGCGGTCTTCCTTCCGCTCGGCTTCGTCGGCGGCATCGTCAGCCAGCTCTTCCTGCCCTTCGCGCTGACCGTGACCTTCGCCCTGGTGGCGTCGCTGGTCTGCGCCCTCACCGTCGTTCCCGTCCTGGCCTACCTCCTGATCGGGCGGGTCAAGCTCAACGTCGACGAGGATGGCGAGCCGAAGAACTCGTTCTGGATCCGGGTCTACACGCCGTCGATCCGGCTCGCGCTGCGCAGCCGGAAGACCAAGGCGTCGATCCTTGCGCTCTCGCTGGCCCTGTTCGTCGGCTCGATGGCGATCGCGCCGTTCCTGCCGACCCAGTTCATCAACGCGGGATCGGAGAAGATCCTGGGCGTCACGGTCGCCCCGCCGGCGGGCACCTCGTCCGCGGCGGTCCTGGCCCGGGCGATCAAGGCCGAGCAGATCCTGATGAAGGATCCCAAGGTCCGGCACGTGACCACGTCGGTCCCGGCCGAGGGCGACACGGGATTCGGCACGCTGCAGGCCGCGCTCAGCGGGCGCCCGGCGAACAGCGCGACGCTGACCGTGCGGCTGGCCGACGACGTCGACCTGACGACCTACGCGGAGAAGCTCTCGAGCGACCTCGGCGCAGTCAAGACCGACGGGTTCGACGTGGCGGTCGCCCAGACCGCCGGGTTCACCTCGAACAGCCTGAGCGTGATCGTCAGCAGCACGAGCGCCGCGAACGTGGCCACGGCGACGGACGTGATCATCGCGGCCCTGAAGGGCAATCCCAACCTCCTCAACCTCAAGACGGACCTTTCGAAGGGCACGCCCGAGGTCCAGGTCGTGGTCGACCCGAACAAGGCCGTCTACGCCGGGCTCAACGCGGCCTCGGTCGGGGGCGAGGTCCGCAGGGCGCTCGTCGGGACGGACACGATCTCGATCCAGCCGGACCCGGCGAAGGACGCGGTGCCGGTCTTCGTCCAGCTGGACCCTGCCCGGGTCACGAACGTCGACGAGCTCCGGGCGCTCCCGGTCGGGGCGCCCATCTCGGTCCCGCTGAGCCTCATCGCCAGCGTCGACCAGGCCAACGCCCAGGGCAGCATCACCCGGATCGACCAGTCCCCGGCGGCCTCGATCGGGGCCGAGATCGCGAGCGTGAACACCGGGGCCGTGTCGCTGGACGTCCAGAAGACGATCGACGGCCTCAAGGCCGACGGCAGGATCCCGGCGGGCGTCACCGTCGAGCTGGCCGGCGTCACCCAGCAGATGAACGAGGCCTTCGGCGGCCTGTTCTTCTCGATGGCCATCGCGATCCTGCTCGTCTACGTCGCGATGGTGCTGACCTTCAACTCGCTGATCACGCCGTTCATCATCCTGTTCACGCTTCCGCTCGCGACGATCGGGGCCTTCCCGGCGCTCCTGCTAACCGGCCGCCCGATCGGGGTCAGCGCGCTGATCGGCTTCCTGATGCTGATCGGGATCGTGGTCACGAACGCCATCGTCCTCCTGGACCTGGTGGAGCGGCTCCGTGCCCGCGGCATGTCCACGACGGAGGCCCTGGTCGAAGGCGGGCGGACCCGCGTCCGGCCGATCCTGATGACCGCCATCGCGACGATCCTGGCCCTCATCCCGCTGGCGGCCGGCCTGTCGAAGGGGTCGATCATCGCCGCCGAGCTGGGCACGGTGGTCATCGGCGGCCTCTTCTCGTCGACCTTCCTGACCCTGCTGGTCATTCCCATCGTCTACTCGCTGGTCGATGGGGTGAAGGTCCGGTTCGGGCGGCGCTTCTCGCTGGCCGAACCGACCGACGCGGCGGCGGAGGCGCCGGCCGGGTAGCGCGGGGCAGTGCGGGCGCGTCGCCGTGGCGAGCGGCGACGCGGCCGCGGGGCAGGCGGTCCCCGGGCCGGCGGGCCGCGGGGCAGGCGGTCGTCCGCGGCCGCTCGGCCGTGACGGGGGCGGTCGCCCGGCCGCTCGGCCGTGACGGGGGGCGGTCGCCGTGGCCGCTTCGGCCGTCGGCCGCGGCCGGCCGCTGCCTCCGGCGACGCTGCCGCGGGGCAGGCGGCCGCTCGGGCCCGCGGAACAGGCGGCCGTCGGCCGCGGCCGCGCTCGGGGCGGGGCAGGCGGTCGCCCGTGGCCGCTTCGGCCGTGGCCGCTCGGCCGCGGAACAGGCGGCCGTGACAGCGGGCAGGCCGCCGCTCGGGGCGTGGCAGGCGGCCGCTCGGGCCGCGCGGGGCGCGGGGCCTCTTCGGCCGTGACTGGGGGGCGGTCGCCCGTGTCCGCTTCGGCCGTGACTGGGGGGCGGTCGCCCGTGTCCGCTTCGGCCGTGACTGGGGGGCAATGATTCGTGCAGTCAGCCAGCCTCCGCCCGACTGGAGGCGGCCAACGCCGGCTGTTGGCGGTCACTTTCTCGATCCCCTCGATCCCGCCGACCTGTTCGAGGCCTCCGCAGCACCCGGGACTGGGTCGCCGACACCTTCAGGAGTCTCGTCGCACCCAAAGTGTGTGAAACATTGACGCACTGTCACGCCGCCGCGGTCGTCGGATCGCGCTCCGCGGGTGGACGTGGACGGGGCAGCTGCGAGCACCACTCCGTCGGCGCCGACGTGCGGCGAGCGGTCGGCGCGCCTGCCCGAGGCGAGGTCGGCCGTGACGCCCGGCGCCGACGTGCGGCGAGCGGTCGGCGCGCCTGCCCGAGGCGATGTCGGCCGTGACGCCCGTCGCCGACGTGCGGCGAGCGGTCGGCGCGCCTGCCCGAGGCGATGTCGGCCGTGACGCCCGTCGCCGACGTGCGGCGAGCGGTCGGCGCGCCTGCCGCGGTCGGATGCGCGCGCCTGCCCGCGGCGATGTCGGCCGTGACGCCCGTGGCCCGTTCAGTTTGGTCTCGGCCTGGATCAGAGAACGGGCGCCCGACGGAGCGCGAGCGGAGGTCCGGCCAGCAGGGTCGCGTCCCGGCCCCGGACGTTCATCCACACGACGGCCGGGCCGGGCCACGATCCTCCGGTTCGGAGAGCGGCAACGGCCTGCCCCGGCGCCGTCGGATGGGCTGCCCCGATCGTGGCCTTGAAGTCGCTGACGACCTCGCGGGTGGCGGCCGTGTTGCGCAGGACCAGGAGTCGAGAGATCGCGAGCGTGCCGCCGGCCCGGGCAAACGCGGCCAGCTCGGTCGTGGCGAGCGAGGCGGCCTTCTCGGCGGCTCGCCGAAGTACCAGCTCGACGCCGCGAAGCTCAGAGTGCACCTCGACCGCGATGAGCAGGCCGTTCGAGGGGTCCGCGATCACGAGGTCGATCGAGCCCCGTCCGGGGCGCACCACGGCCACCTCCGGGAAGGGCGCCCACTGCGGATGGAGTGACCGGATCAGGCACTCGACCATCCGAGCCTGGAACCGGTCACGCAGCGGCGATCCCGACCCCGGGACGAGCCGGACCTGGAGGTCTCCGTCGAGTGCGATGGCGATGGCGAGGAGCGCTGCGAGCGACGGCTCGCGCCGCGCAGATTCGAACCGACTGATGGCCGATGGGTCGATGGCGGCAGCGCGACCCAGCGCCGCGCGCGAGACGCCAGCCTCCTCGCGAACACGGCGGATCTGCAGGCCCACGGCCCGGCCGAGCTCGCCTCGCCGCAGCTCCACCGAGACTGAATGGCGAGAACAACCGGCCATGTGCCGATTGAAGCACGAGACGCTTTCGGGGCGCTTATCGGAAGAGTCAGAGTCCGCGAAGCCTGCCGCTCGGCGTTTGACCCGACCTGGCGTCGCCGCGGCCCGCATGCCGGTGCGTCAATAATTCGTGCACTCTGGCGGCCCAGACCGGATCCGGTGACGGCGCGGGCACGAGAGTGGGGCCGTGGCGCGCCGTCCATCGGCCGCGGGGCCGCTGCGGCTGGGCTCGAGCGCCGAGGGAGCGTCCCTTCGGCGCGCCGTCTGGGCTCGGGATTGCCCCATGCGTCCTTCCCCGGGGTGTCGCCACGGCGAGAGTGCACGGAACATTGACCGCCAGTCACGTCGCCTCGCCGGGGGCGGGGCCGCCCCGCGGCGCCGCGCCGTCGCCGCGCTGCGGCGCCGCGGCGCCGCGGCAGCCCTGGCGGCCGCCCCGCAGCCCTTGAGGCCGCTCCCCCCGCTCCGCTCCCCCGCTCCGCAGCCCTTGCAGCCCCCCGCTCCGCTCTCCCCCTTACGGCCCCGCGGTGCCCACGTCGCTCAGGCCGGCGAAGCCCGTCCCGGCGGCCGAGGCGACGAAGTTGTAGGCGCCGCCCTGCTCGATCGGGAACTGGGCGATCTGGACGACCTTGCCGTCGAGCAGCCCGGTCTGGACAAGGGGCGCGACCCCGATCGAGCCGCCGGTGGCGTTCTGGTCCCAGAACTGGAGCGCCGGGACGGAGCCGGGCGGGGCCTCGAAGATGACCTGCATGGTGCCCGGCGAGATCGCGTTCGCGTAGAGCAGGGTGATCTTGACCGTCTGGGCCAGCGGCGGCAGGGTGGGGACCGGGTCCGAGTCGGGCGGGAAGACCGCGATCACGCCGCCCGGGCACCAGGAGGGCGGGGACGAGCCGGCGCAGGCGGTCAGGAAGGCGAGGTTCAGCCCGCCGGCCGAGATGGGGACGTCTGGGAACTTCCACCAGCCCGACGGGTTGGGGGCCGGGCTGTCCCCGGCCGGCGGGACCGAGGCGCTCGGATCGGGCGAGGGCAGCGGCGGCGCGGAGGCCGCGGCCGAGGGCACCGGGGTGGGCGTCGCGCCGGGCTCGAGGGAGGCCGAGGGGAACGCCTCCGGCGGGAGCTGCGGGTAGGTCAGCGGGGTGTGCCCGCCCGGGAACGCCCAGGCGGTGTAGATCGCGCCGCCACCGAAGTCCAGCCCGAACTTCTCGACGAGGTCGGCCGGCCACCAGCCGCCCTTGTAGCCGCGCCAGACCGGGCCGAGCGGGTCGAGCACGTAGTAGGCCGCCGGCCCGTCGGCGCTCGCCGGGCGGAAGCCGTCGAGGTAGATCGCGTGGCCCCCGGTGAAGTCCTTCTGGAGGCGCAGCTCGACCGGGATGTCCCCGTAGTTGCCCTGCACCACGGCCCCGGCCCCGGCATAGAGCAGCGCCCGGAGCTGGAGCGGGGTGACCGCCGCGCGGCTGAACGAGACCCCGAACTTCTCGATCGCCACCTCGAGGTCAGCGATCGAGGTGCCGCCCTCCTGGTCCGGCTGGAGCGCCCGCAGCTGGGAGCCGGTGGTCACGATCCCGAAGCCGAGCCGGGCGAGCATCGCGCCCGAGGCCATCGTGCAGTTCGCGTTGCCCAGCGGGCCGCCGTCGAACTGGGTGATCGGGACGACCCGGGGGAACCCGACCGCGCTCAGCCAGTTGGGCCGGATGTTGGTGTTGCCGCCCGTGTCGGGAGCCGGCGTGTCCGAGTAGGCCACGAGCACGATCTGCTTGTCGGCCGGGAGCGCCTGGAGGACGACCGGCGGCTTGTCGGGGATCGCCGTGAGCCCGAACTGGACGGGCTGGTCGCCGGTGTCCGCGGTCAGGTTGTAGGTCTGCGAGGCCGGCAGCAGGTTCGACTGGGGCGGGGCCGTCACGGCGGCCACGCCGAGCGCGCCGCCCGCGCCGATCATCCCGGCGAGGAGGAAGCGGATGACGATCCCGAGGTTGAGGAGGGCGCTCATTGGGTCTTGTAGTACTGCACGAAGGAGAACTGCTGGGTCCGTGAGTCGGTGGTGCCGCCGAATGGATCACGTGAGACGAACCAGAACGTGACCCTGCCGGCGGTACCGCGGCCGCCGACCGAATGAGACCCAAGTCGGGTTCGTTGGGATGCTCCCGGCGTAGTAGCCACTGCTGGCCGATCGCAAGGTCAGACTCGCGTGCCCCTGGATGACCACCTGGTTCGTCCGTTCGTTCTGCACCGTCCAATAGACGGTCACGGCGGGCGTCCCGTCCGGGTCGGTCACGGTGAGCGCGATGTTGTAGCTGGGATAGGCGCCGTTGTAGTCGGGAATCGACCGCCAGCATCCGAGACAACCGGCACCCCGGCGAGGGCCGCAAAGATGCCGCGGTGTCGCACCGGTAAACCCTGATCGACCTGGTGGCCGGACTTCGTCGTAGCGCCCTTCGAGTCAGCGGCCACGACCCACCACGAGATCGTTCCGGTCCCGATGATGCCGTCGTTGGCCGCATTGATGAACCCGTTCCAGGTGGATCCGTTCTGGTTCGATCGCACCGCGACTTCGTAGCGGTCATGCCCGGACCCTTGAAGTACAGCGTGATCGACTGGATCGCCGTCGACGTCGGTTGCGCGTGCGGTGATGTCGGTGCCGAGCGCGTAGCCCCGGCTGCACGTGCCCGTGCGAAGCGGGTTTGTCTCGAGGTTGACCACGTCCGAGCGCAGATACGTGATCTTCGGGCCCGTGTTCTTGCAGACCGCGACCGTGATGGCGTTCGCGCCGCTGGTGGGGACCCGGGCCGTGAGGCCGGAGGCGTCCTTCGCGAGCGCGTAGAAGGGGAGGCTGCCCGCGCTGGTGAGGCCGTTCGCGGTGGAGTCCAGGGTGACCGTCCAGGTGCCGCTCGTCGGGGTGCCGCCGGTCCGGGTCATCGGGGACTGGGAGTCCGTCGTGGCACCGGGCTTGCGCCAGATGAGCGTGACGCCGGCCACGCCGCCGCTGTCCCTCGCCGTGACCGTGAACGTGACCTGCTTGGGAGCCGTCGGGCAGTAGGAGCCCTGGTCGTAGCTCACCGTCCTCGTCGAGACCGTCAGCCCGGAGGCCGCGGGCCTGGCGTTGGGCGTGGGCGTCGGCGTCGGCGGCGCGCTCGGCGGCGCACTGGGCGGCGCGCTGGGCTCGACGGACGGCGGGGCCGTGACGGCAGGCGTCGCGGTCGGCTCGGGCGTGTCGCGCGGCGCGACCGAGGGCGCGTCGCAGGCGGTGACGGGGAGCGCGTCGAGCGAGCCCTGACCAGCCGGAGCGCGCCGGCCCGGGTCCAGGTGTGATCGAACCCCGGGCCGGGGGAGAAGACCTGGACCCATCGCCCGTCTGCGCTCTTGCCGGTGATCAGGACCTGGGTGCCCCGGGTGATGTAGCCGACCACCGGTCCCTGGTCCGGGCAGGGGACGAGGGCGAGCCCGTTCCCGGGGGCGATCGACGCGGCCGGGCTGCCGGTGAAGTGGACGGCCCCGCTGGCCACCAGCGCCGTGCTCCCCACGATCCCCACCGCGAGCCCGGTGCCGATGGCGAGCAGGCTTGCGCCGGACAACAGCGAGCCGAGCCCGCCGACCGACCCGCCACCACCAGCGCCCCCAGCGCCGAGTCCTGCCACGCCTGCACCTCACGCCGAGCCGCCCCCATGCTGGCTCGCGACGGGGCGGAGTCTACGGCGTGGCGCGCGCGCTGGGAAGAGGGACAAACGGGCAGATCGCGACCGGGCGGCGCGGGTGCCGGCGGGACCCCCGTATGCTGGTCGGGGAACGGGCGGACGGCCGCCCCGAGGGCGGCGTGGATCGATCGGCTCGGTGACGGTTGCCACGAACGCCGCCGGCGCCGGGCGCCGCGACCGCCGAACCGATGTGGAGGGCCTGACCTGAGCCGAACGTCTGCCGGCATCCTGCTCTGGCGCCGCGCGGCCGGCGCCATCGAGGTGCTCCTCGGCCATCCCGGCGGCCCGCACTTCGCGCGCCGCGACCTCGACGCCTGGTCCATTCCCAAGGGCGAGGTGGAGGAGGGCGAGGAGCTGGAGGCGGTCGCCCGCCGCGAGTTCGCCGAGGAGACCGGCCACCCGGTTCCCGACGGGCCGGCGACCGCCCTCGGATCGATCGTCCAGAAGGGCGGCAAGATCGTCCACGCCTGGGCCGTCGAGGGCGACCTCGATCCGGCCGCGGCGCGCTCGAACACGTTCGTCCTGGAGTGGCCGCCCGCCAGCGGCCGCTTCGCGGAGATCCCCGAGCTCGACCGGGTGGCGTGGTTCGGGCTGGACGAGGCCCGGCGCCGGATCAAGGGCGCCCAGGCGCCCCTGATCGACACCCTCGTCGAATCGCTCGGCGGCGGTGTCCCGGATCCCACCGGAGAGGAAGGTTGACCATGGCCAACGTCGAAGCTCGCCTCGCCGCCCTGGGCCTGGCCCTTCCGCCGCGGGTCCAGGCGCCGCCGGGCGTCCTCCTGCCGTTCCAGTTCGTGCGCCTCGTCGGAGATCGCGCGTTCATCGCCGGGCACGGTCCACGGGCCGCCGACGGCTCCTTCGCGCGGCCGCTCGGCAAGCTGGGCCGGGATCTCACGGTCGAGCAGGGCTACCTCGCGGCGCGCCTCGCCGGGCTCGCGATCCTGGGGAGCCTCCAGCGCGCGCTCGGCGATCTCGACCGCATCCTGGCCTGGGGGCGCGTCTTCGGCATGGTCAACTCCGCGCCGGGGTTCAACCAGCAGCCGAGCGTCATCAACGGCTTCTCGGACCTCATCCTCGAGCTCTTCGGGCCCGAGATCGGGGCGCACGCCCGCAGCGCGGTGGGCATGGCCGAGCTGCCCTTCGACTTCCCCGTCGAGATCGAGGCCGAGGTCCGGATCAGCGGCGCCCGTGAGCTGACCGGTCGCGGTCGGACCAGCGGACCGGGCGGAGCCGCTCGCGCTCAGTACTCGTCGTTCTGCGGCGGTGGCGGCGGTGGCGGCGGCGTCTTCGGGGAGCGCGATCCACCTCGACCGCCCCCGCCTCCTCCGCCGCCCCCATCGCCGCCCTGGCCGCCACCCCCGGACATCGCGCCGGCGCCCGCCCCGAAGAACGCCGCGAACCCGGAGATCACGAGCAGGAAGCGCTGGCTGAAGCCGCAGTCGCCGAGGTTGGAGCAGTTGTCGGCCAGGGCGACCGTCGGGAAGACGAACGCGAGGAGGAGCGCGACGGCGAGCACCCCGCCCAGGAGGCCCAGCGCTCCGGCCGCCGGCGCGACCCGGACGGCGCCCCGGGAACCATGTCGGGCGAGGGCGGTGGTCGTCCTGGCCACGGCGAACGCGCCGGCTGCCGCGGCGACGATGGGCAGGAAGATCGACGCGGATACGACGTTGGACGGCGGGGCCGTGATGATCCTGGCCAGGCCCAACGCCACGGCGATCGCGAGGAGGAGCCCGACCGCGGAGATGAGCGCGGCCGGGATCCTGGCCACGGCCGACCCGGCGCGGTCCGCCAGCGCCGCCCCGACCTCACCGAGCACGAACCCGGCGGCCAGGATCAGCGCGTCGCCCGGTCCGGCCAGGATCCCCGACACGAGGAGGATCAGGGCGGCATATCCGAGGACCCGCAGGATCAGCCCGCCCGGGCCTGTCGAGGGCAGCCCGGCGACGAACGGGCCGACCTCCGCGGGGGCCACGGCGCGCCGGCGCACGACCAGGGTCACCAGGAGCACCGCCACCGCGGCCGCGACGGCCAGCTGCTCGGGGTGGAGCTGGGGCTGCAGGGTCACGGGCGGCGGCGAGTAGATGTACGCGGCGCGCATCAGGTAGGGCATCACCTCCGACCAGAGATAGGTGCCCAGCCCGGCGACGGCCGCGGCCGCCACGGCGCCCACCGTACGACCCGGGAGGGACGTTCCGGCCCGGTCCTCGACGATCCATTCCGCGCGCCTGGCGATCGAGGGGACCATGACCACCACGAGCCAGAGCACCCCTTCGATGACCACCCGGCCGACGATCGTGTCCCGGTTGACCGCGGCCCCGGTCGTGTGGTCCTGGTTCTGGAGGAAGCGAGCCATGTCCGCCGCACCGTGGGCGATGACCAGCAGGGCGCCCGTCGTCCGGCCGAACGCACCGACCGCGATCGCGACGACGATGAACAGCAGGGATTCGCTGTAGACCGTGACGTAGCCGGGTCGGAGCAGGCCGAAGCCCAGCCCGATCGCGAGCACCACGACGGGGATCACCAGGCGACCGAGCGGGAAGGCGGCCGCCGCGGTTCCCAGGTCGAGGGCGATGCCGGCCCGCAGGCCGACGTCCCGATCGCGGCCCTGGAGCGGGGAAGGACCGTTCGCGACAGCGCGCTCGCCCATTCTCGAACCTCCGGGTGGGGACCCCACGGATGCGCCGGGACGGACGGTATCATGCCAGCCGACCCGAGTCGGACGGAAGACCCTGGGAGGCGAATTGTCCGGTCGCATCAAGCGTGCGCTCGCGTGGTACGCGGGATTCCTCGCGCTCGGCAGCGGGGCGGCGCTCCTGGCGACCATCGTCCTGGGCGCCTCGCTCCTGCTGGCGCTGACCGTGGCGATCCTGGTCGTCGCGCTGGCGTTCGCGGTCCTCGCCTCCCGGACGCCCCCCGCCCAGCGCGACCTGATCATCCGCGTCGCCCGGACCGGGCTGGTCGCAGGAGTCCTGGCGACGATCGCCTACGACGCGTCGAAGGCGATCCTCTCGGTGGCCGACCCGTCGCCCTACAACCCGTTCGAGGCCGTCCGGATCTTCGGCGTCCTGCTGATCGGCGACGGCGCGCCACCGGCGCTGACCTGGGTCGTCGGTGCGGGCTACCACCTCCTGAACGGCGTCACCTTCGCGATCGCGTTCGCCCAGTTCTTCGGTCCGGCGGCCGCCCGCTCACCGCGCTGGGCGCTCGGGCTGGGCATGGCCTGGGGCCTCGTCCTCGAGACGTTCCAGCTGGCCCTCTTCCCCGGCTTCTTCTCGATCGCCTTCGTGGCCGAGTTCCAGACGATCTCGTTCGCGGCGCACCTCGTGTACGGCGCCACCCTGGGGCTGGTGGTCCACCGGCGCCTGGCCCGCGCTCCAGCGTCCTGACGCACACGACCAGCGTCCTGACGCACACGAGTCGCATCAGCGGCGCGAGCGCGTTTGACGGACCGGCCCGGATATCCGACAATCTGACTCGGAATTCGGTCGGGCACCGGCAGCGTCCCCCGCGAGGCCGTCTCGCGGTCCGGCTGCGTCCCCCCGACCGAACTCCAGCCCTGCCACGACCGGCCCCAGGCTGCCAAACCGTCCGACGAGGACCGATGATGACCACGACCCGCGGCGAGATCGTCTCCGACGAGTACCAGTTCGGGTTCCACGACGAGATCACGTACCTGGCGCAGACGCTGCGCGGCCTGACGCTCTCGACGGTCAAGGAGATCAGCCACTTCAAGGACGAGCCCGACTGGATGCTCCAGTTCCGGCTGCGCGCGTACGACCACTTCCTGAAGCGGGCGATGCCCACCTGGATCCCGCAGAACGTCCAGGACATCGACTTCTCCAACATCATCTACTACCGGAAGCCGTCCGAGCGCGAGGAGAAGTCCTGGGACGACGTCCCGGACCAGATCAAGCAGACGTTCGAGAAGCTGGGGATCCCCGAGGCGGAGCGCAAGTTCCTCGCCGGCGTCGGCGCCCAGTACGACTCCGAGGTGGTCTACCACTCCGTCCGCGAGGAGCTGTCCAAGATCGGCGTCGTCTTCATGGGCATGGACCAGGGGCTGCGCGAGTACCCCGAGCTCGTGAAGAAGTACTTCGGCACGGTCGTCCCGCCGGAGGACAACAAGTTCGCGGCGCTCAACAGCGCGGTCTGGTCGGGCGGATCATTCGTCTACGTCCCGAAGGGCGTGGAGGTCCCGCTCCCGCTGCAGGCCTATTTCCGGATCAACGGCGAGAACACCGGCCAGTTCGAGCGGACGCTGATCATCGCCGACGAGGGCTCGAAGGTTCACTACATCGAGGGCTGCACGGCCCCGATCTACTCGACCGAGTCGCTCCACGCGGCGGTGGTCGAGGTCATCGCCCTGCCCGGCGCGAAGATCCGCTACACGACGATCCAGAACTGGAGTCGTGACATCTACAACCTGGTGACGAAGCGGGCCCACGCCCACGCGCACTCCACGGTGGAGTGGGTGGACGCCAACACGGGCTCGCGCTCCACGGTCAAGTACCCGGCCATCTACCTCCGCGGCGAGGGCGCCACGGCCGAGGTGATCAGCGTCGCGTTCGCCGGCCACGACCAGCACCAGGACACCGGCGCGAAGGCCGTCCACCTGGCTCCCAACACGCGCAGCCGGATCGTCAGCAAGTCCGTCTCCAAGGACGGCGGGCGCTCCACCTACCGGGGCACGCTCAAGGTGGCTCCGGGCGCGACCGGCGTCGTGGCCAGCGTCCGCTGCGATGCGCTCCTCCTCGACGAGGAGAGCCGCAGCGACACGTACCCCTACATCGATATCCAGGAGGACGACACGACGATGACCCACGAGGCCACCGTCGGCAAGGTCAGCGCGGACCAGGTCTTCTACCTGATGAGCCGCGGGCTGACCGAGAACGAGGCGACGAACCTGATCGTCCAGGGCTTCCTCGAGGTCTTCACGAAGGAGCTCCCGATGGAGTACGCGATCGAGTTCAACCGCCTGGTGAAGATGGAGATGGAGGGCTCGCTGGGATGACGAGCCCGCCGGAGGCCGTCCCCGGCTCGACGCCCGCGCCCGAGGGGGGCGCGTCCCCAGCGGAATCGACGCCAGCTGCCAACCCCGTCGCCGCGCCGGGCTCCGGGCCCGCAGCGCCGGCCCGGAGCCCGCGACGCGCTCCGGCGGACCTGCCGTTCTCGTTCGCCGACCGCGCGCTGGCCGAGTCTCTGTCCGAGGCGCGGGCCGAGCCGGCCTGGCTGCGCGAGGATCGGCTGGCTGCCGCGGACGCCTTCGCGGCGCTCCCCGTCGAGACGAACCAGCTCTACACGACGTACGTCGACCTGCGCGCCGCGGACCTGTTCGCGGCCCGGCCGTACGTCACCACTGCCGCGGGGTCGGCCGTCGCCGGCGACGTCCCGGAGGGGACCGCGGGGATCATCGAGCTGCGCGAGGACGCGATCGTCCGCCTGGCATTGGCCCCCGACGTCGCCGCGCGCGGCGTGGTCCTGGAGACGCTGGGCGCCGCGATCGCCCGTGGCGATGCCGCTGTCCGGGCCGCGCTCACCGGCACCGCCCTGCCCGCCGACGAGAAGCTGGCCCACCTTTCGCGTGGCTTCTGGAGCCAGGGGATCCACCTCCACGTCCCGGACGGGGTCCGCATCGAGGCGCCGATCATGCTGCGCATCGCGGCGGGCACGCCCGAGCGCGCGCTCCTGACGCGCACGCTGATCCGCCTCGGGAGCGACGCCGAGGCCTCGCTCGTCGAGGAGCTGGTCGCGGCCGGACCGCCGGTCGCCTGCGCTGCCGGCGAGCCGGTGCCCCAGGCGCTCTTCGGCGGCACGTCGGAGATCGAGCTCGGTTCGGGCGCCGTCCTGCGGTTCGCCTCGATCCAGGACCTGCCCGCCGGGACGGTCGCGTTCCAGCAGCGCGCCGCGCGGATCGGCGCCTCGGCCAGCCTCCGCTTCGCGATCGCCCAGCTGGGCGCCCGGATCGTGCGCTCCCGGATCGACAATCGCCTCGAGGGGGCGGGCGGCGAGGTCGAGCAGGTCGAGATCGTGTTCGGCGGCAACCAGCAGCTCTTCGACCTGACCGCCTACACCCGCCACATCGGGAAGGACACCACGGGCAACCTGCTCAGCAAGGCGGTCCTCCAGCAGGGCTCGCGGGCCTACATCAAGGGCCTCATCTCGATCGAGAAGACGGCCCGCGGCACGGACAGCTTCCTGGGCGAGTTCGGGATGCTCCTGGACAAGCAGAGCCGCTCGGTGACCGTCCCCAGCCTCGAGATCGACCAGCCGGACTGCCGGCGGGCGGCCCACGCGAGCTCGGTGGGCCCGATCGACCCGGCCCAGATGTTCTACCTGGAGAGTCGCGGGATCCCGCCGGACGAGGCCCGCAAGTTCATCACCCTCGGCTTCCTCGAGCCGGTCGTCGCGCGGGTGCCCCTCGAGGCGGAGCGCGATCATCTCCGGAGCCTCCTGGAGGCCAAGTGGGACGCGCACCGTGACGAGATGGCGGCCGCAGCTGCGGCGCCCGTCGGGGCGAGCCCCGGCGCGGCGGTGCCCGTCGGCGCGGCGCTCGACGCTGCGGCCGCGGCGTCCTCGGTCGGGTGAGCCGCCGCATCGACGTCGGGCCCGTGGCCGACCTTGCGCCGGGCACGATGCAGATGGTCTGGGTGGACGGCACCGAGGCGGTCCTGGTCGTCAACCAGGGCGGTCACCTGTTCGCCCTGCAGGGCGTCTGCTCCCACGAGTACTTCGAGCTGGACCGCGGCTTCCTGACGGGACCGTCGGTCACCTGCGCGCTCCACCTCTCACGCTTCGACCTCGCTACCGGCGAGGCGCTCGACCCGCCGGCCGACGAGCCGCTGGCGACCTACCCCGTCGCGGTGGAGGACGGGCGCATCCTGGTGGACTGGCCGGCCTGACCGCTCGGCGCCCCGGTGCGCGGCCGAGCTCCTGCGCCCGGGCCTCTGCGTGGGTCCGAGCTCCGGCGCCCGAAGCGCCTCTCGGAATCCGATGCCTTGCGCGGCATCACAAGGTGCGGCGCTGCGCCCGTGCGGCGCTGCGGCCGAGCCCCGGCGCCCGAAGCGCCTCTCGGAACCCGATGCCTTGCGCGGCATCACAAGGTGCGAGTGCCGCGGAACGACGGGAGTGCCGCGGAACGACGGGAGTGCCGCGCGACAGCGGCGAGCCCGAGCTGCGCGCCCCAGGGCCTGAGCAGGTGGGCGGGCCTACGGTTCGATCGTCAGCGTGGAGGCGGCCGACTTCCGGATGACATCCAAGGTGAACGGGAAGGCGAACGTTCGGCCGGCGATCCAGTCGTCGATCATGTCGCCGTAGTGGCGGTCGAAGGGGTTGCCGCTCTGGCCGGTCGTCTGGACGATCCGGGCCCCATCCATGTTGCCCAGGTCGATGGTGAAGCGGTACGAGGGGATCGTGGACGCCTGGAACGCCGCGAAGAGGGTCCCGGGCTTCGCCCACGCGGTCGAATCCGGCTTGGCGGGGTCGGGATAGAAGGCGCCGAACGTCGTCGTCGTGTTCAGCACGGCGCCCGAGGTCCCGGGAAAGCCGAAGGGACCCTGGTCGAGGAGCGCCTCGAGCGGGGCGATCCCGCTCGTGCCCAGGGTCTGCTCCTCGAAGCGACCGAGGTGCAGGCTGCCCCAGGTCCAGCGCGAGGGGTCGCCCAGCGCGGCGCGCAGGTCCGCACCGGCAGCATCGAGCGCCCCGGCCAGCCGCTCGTCACGGGTCTCCGTCGCCACCGTCGATGGGTCGTTCCAGAAGGGGGACGCCGGGTCCGCGAGGGCGACGCGCAGGGCCACGCGCGAGGGGTCCGTGCCCACGTACTGCTGGGAGAGGGTCCCCAGCCACGGGTCGAAGACCGCCCGCAGGAGCCGCCACTCGGCGACCTCGTACGCGGCGCAGCCCTGGCTGGCCGTGTCGCAGCGACGGTTCCAGGCTCCGACGAGCGCCTGGACGCGCTGGCCGTCGGTCGTCGCCGGCTTCGCGGCCTGGAACGCGGGCACGACGCTGTCGGCCCGGAGCAGCCGGGTGTCGGTCTGGATCGCGCCCAGGTCCGCGAGCGTCACGCCGCCCCTGGCGGCGGCCTCCTTCAGCATCTGGGTGATCCGCGCGGCCCGCCAGCCGGCGTCCCAATCCGAGCCCAGGAAGTACGGGTAGCTCGGGCCAACGACCTGGTTGTTGGCGGTCACGATCATGCCGGACGGCGGGTTGTAGAGGTGGGGGAGCTCGTCGAACGGCACGTACCCCAGCCAGTCGTGTGCGCCGGACGCCCCGTCGACCGGGCGGTCGCCGGTGTCACCCTTGGGGCGGATCGGGAGCCGGCCCGGAACCTGCCAGCCGATGTTGCCGGCAACGTCCGCGTAGACGAAGTTCTGGGAAGGTGCGCCGTAGCCCTTCATCGCCGCCTGGAAGGACGGGAAGTCGCTCGCGACGTCGATCCCCAGGAACGACTCGAGCACGCCGTCGGGCTCGGTCAGGGCAGTCCAGCGGAGGGCGTAGACCATCCCCGATCCCTTCAGGTCGCTGAAGACGTCCGTGACGACGGGACCGTGGACGGTGCTCCGGACCGTGAGCGTGACCGGCTCGCCGCCGGCGACCTTGATCGTCTCCTGGCGGGTCGTGTACGGGATCGACTGGCCCTTGTAGAGGT
This sequence comes from uncultured Chloroflexia bacterium, assembly GCA_963801445.1. Classification (GTDB taxonomy): domain Bacteria; phylum Chloroflexota; class Limnocylindria; order Limnocylindrales; family CSP1-4; genus CTSoil-043. Next base: position 840,342 of record CAWDEW010000009.1, read on the forward strand.
AGTTGGCCGGGTTGTGCGGGTCCGGCGTCTCGACGAAGAGGTCCTCGACGTCGGGCCCGACGTTCGTGACGCCCCACGCGATCTTCGCGTTGTGGCCGAGGATGACGCCGGGCGTGCCCGGGAACGTGACGCCCTGGACGTCGTACGGACAGGCGCCCGACACGACCCGGCAGTGCAGGCCATTGATGAACCAGATGCTGGGCATCTGGATCCCCAGGTGCGGGTCGTTCGCCAGGAGGGCCGTGCCCGTCGCGCTCTTCGATGGTGCCACCACCCAGTCGTTGGAGCCGACGCCGCGCATGCCGATCGCGTCGGTCGCCGGTGCCAGCCCGGCCAGCGCGGTCAGCGACCCGGCCAGGGCGGAGAGCCGGGCGAGGCCCGTGCGAACGGCCGGCGTGAACGTCGACGCCGCGACCGGACTGCTCGCCGCCGGCCCGCCGACCGCCGAGGTCCCCGTGACCGCCGGCGCGGTGGCGCCCGTCCCGGAGTCCAGGATCGTCGGGTTCGTCGACGGGTAGGGCGGGGTGAGCGCGTCGGTCAGCGCCCTGTTGCCCGCGAGCCTGGCGTCGACCAGCGTCTTGAAGATCTCGGTCGTGACATTGCCGCCCAGCGACCAGGCCTGGAGCTTGGCGAACGTCGTCGTGTCGACCGGCGTCCAGGGCTCGGGCTGGTACCCGTCGAGGCCGCTGCCCTTGCCGCTCACCAGCCCGGCGACGACGAAGGGCAGGCCGAGCTTCCCCTTGTTCGCGTCGAGCCAGGCGTTGACGCCGGCGGCGTACCGCTCGAGCGCGCGGCGGGTGCCCGGGCTCGCGGCCGCGTAGTCCGCCTCGCCCGACTGGCGCCAGCCCAGCGTCCGGATGAAGGCGTCCGTATCGAGCTGGCTCTTGCCGAACAGCTCGGAGAGGCGCCCGGCACCGATGTGGCGCCAGATCTCCATCTGCCACATGCGCTCGGAGGCGTGGACCCAGCCCTGGGCGAAGAAGAGGTCGTCGGGAGTGTCCGCGACGATCTGGGCGATCCCGGCCGGGTCGCGGTAGACCGTGACGGGCCCCGTCAGGCCCGCGACGTGGAGCGTGCCCGAGGTGGTCGGCAGGGCCCGCCCGGCCACGTACCCGATGAGCCCGCCGACGGCGAGGACCACGACGACCAGCAGGACCACCAGGACCGCCGCGAGGCGACCGACGAGACGCACGCTCCGACTCCCTCCTTTGGCCAGCCCCGCGCTCACCGTCCGGACCGACTCTGGGAGTGTGCCCCGTCCGGCGCCGTCGGGCACGCCGATTCCCGCAACGCGCGCCACGGGCAGGGACCGGGCGGATGGCCCCGTCAGCGGGGGAGGATCGTGCCCCTTCCCAGCGTCGCGGCGGCGCGCAGGACCGCGTCCGCGAAGACGAGGTCCGCGAGACCCGTGCCCAGGTGGGTCACCAGGACCCGCCCGTGCGCGGGCCGGGGCGTGCCCGCGAGGATCGCCTCACCCATCGAGGCCTGCGGATCCGGATAGCCGTCGAAGAGGCCGGCCTCCCGGTTCGCGGCGAACTGGGCGCGCTCGTCGGTGAGGAACAGTCCGGCCGTGCGAGCCACGTCGGCCGCAACCGACGTCGCGTAATCGACCGCGACGACGAGCGCGTCCGGGGTGAACCAGTCGCCGGCCATGACCTGGCGGATCGGCCCGAACGAGACGCAGGTCACGACGACGTCGGCATCGGCGACGGCCTCGCGGGCCGTGGGGACCGTCCGGGCAGCGCCGATCCCGCCCACGGCGGAGGCGTCCGCCGCCATGGCCACGGCCGCCTGGGGCAGCACGTCGTGGATCGCCACCTCGACGCCCGGCAGCAGGAAGCCCAGGACGGGGAGGTGGCTGCGGCCCTGCACTCCCGCCCCGATCACGGCCGCCCGGGGCGGACGGCCGCTCACGGGCGGTGCCCATCGAGCGATCGCCGTCCCGGAGATCGCCGCCGTGCGCTCCGCCGTGATCGGCGCGCCGTCGACGATCGCGATGGGCACGCCGGTCAGGGGGTCGTTGAGGAGCACGATGGCGTGGAGCGCCGGCAGGCCGGCCGCGCGATTGCCCGGCACGCCTGCGATCCACTTCATGCCCACGAGATCGGCCCGCCCGGTCGGGTCGTCGCCCCGGAGGTGGGCCGGCATCGCGTGGGCGAACGACTCCGGCGGGCGAGCGTGGATCCCGATCTTGGCCGGCAGCTCGGCGCCCCGGGCCAGGCCCACGAGCGTCCGCTCGGCAAGCTGGATACGCACCGGGAGCGGGGGCATGGCCGCCAGGACGTCGGCGGCGGTCAGCCAGCGGAGCGGCGGGAGGGGCGGCCTGGGGGCACTCACCGACGCATCATCGCGCGGCTCCCCGGGCCTGTCGACCGGAGGGAGCGCCGCCCGCCCCACGCGTCGACGGCGGTCCGGCTACGATCGACGTGTGAGCACGCCCAGCGGACCTCGGCCGGCCGACCTTGCCGAGAGCCTCGCGAACCTTCGCCTCGAGCAGGACGCGATCGTCCTGTACGACCGGCTCTCGGGCATCGAGCGCGATCCCCGCCGGGCCGACATGTTCCGGGCGATCGCCCAGAACGAGCGACGGCATGCGGCCGTGTGGGCGGCGCGGCTGGAGGCGCTGGGAGCGACGGTGCCGCCGGCGGGCCGGGCGCGCATGCGCATCCGGGCGATCGTCGCGCTGGCCCGGGTGTTCGGGACCCGGGCCGTGGCCGACCTGGTCCAGGCGCTCGAGGGCGACGAGGAGCGGATCTACCAGGGACGCCCGCGCTCGGCCGAGGCGGACACGATCGCCGCCGACGAGCGGGTCCACCTCGAAGCCTGGGAGCGGCTCAAGGAGGGCACGCCACCGGCACCCCACGAGATCGAGTCGTCGCTGCCGCCCGCCGCCGCGCCGCAGGAGCCCGTGTCGGGCGCCGCCGCGGCGGACGCAGGCGCCGCCGCGGCTGGGGCGTCCCGGGGTGGCGGGCTTGGCCTGCACGAGGCGACCCGGGTGGACGAGGAGCGGCGCGCCCGACGGGTGACCGGCGCCGGCGAGATCACCCGGGCCGAGCGCTGGCATCGCGGCGGGGCCGGCACGCTCCGGGCGGTCGTCTTCGGCGCCTCCGACGGGCTGGTCAGCAACCTGTCGCTGGTCATGGGGGTGGCCGGCGCGAACGCCCAGCCATCGTTCATCCTCCTGTCGGGCATCGCCGGCCTCCTCGCCGGCGCGTTCAGCATGGCCGCCGGCGAGTACATCTCGGTCCAGTCGCAACGAGAGGTACTCCAGCGCCAGATCGCGCTAGAACGCGCCGAGCTCGAGGCGATCCCGGAGGAGGAGAAGGCCGAGCTGGTCGCCATCTACCAGTCCAAGGGGCTGCCCGAGGCGGACGCCCGCCGCGTGGCGGACCACATCTTCGAGGACCCCGAGACGGCCCTCGAGACCATGGTCCGCGAAGAGCTGGGCCTCGACCCTGACGAGCTCGGGTCTCCCTGGAAGGCGGCCGGCGGATCGTTCGCGGCCTTCTGCCTTGGCGCGGTGATCCCCGTCATCCCCTACCTGTTCGGCGGGGGCACGACCATCCTGGTGCTGAGCTTCGTGGTGAGCCTGATGGCGCTGTTCGTGGTGGGAGCCCTCGTCAGCCTCCTGACCGGCCGCAGCCTGCTCTTCTCGGGCGCGCGCCAGGTGGGGCTCGGCGCGCTGGCGTCCATCGTCACCTTCCTGGTCGGGCGCGTCATCGGCGTCGCGACCGGCGGGTAGGGGAGCGGGCAACGGCGCAGGCCGGCAGCCCCGCGGACCGGCTCCGGGCGGAGGGGCTCGATCCCGGCAGCTGGAGCAACGGTCCCGGCGACGTCTACGCCGCCCATGTCCACGGCTACGACAAGGTGCTCGCCTGCGTGGCCGGAAGCATCACCTTCGGCCTCCCCGGGCAGGGCGATCGGGTCACGCTGCAGGTGGGCGACCGCCTCGACCTGCCGGCGGGCACGACGCACGACGCGGTCGTCGGGTCGCGCGGGGTCAGCTGTCTCGAGGCGCACCTTCCCGCGGGGCAGCTCGCGCCTTCGACCCGGCACCGACCGGCAGGGACCTGGTAGGGCGCCCGCCGGAACGAAAGGAGCGACCCTCGGGGAAGCCCCGGGGGTCGTCGTGTAGGCTGTCGATCAGCCCCGGAGATGCCGGGGCGGCAGACTGTCAGCGCAGTCCGAAACGTGCCCAGAAGGGCAGCTCGTCGCGCGGATCGGCCTGAGGCTTCTCATCGGTGCCACTCAGCAGGATGCTGACGAAGGACAAGAGCGCCAGGAGGCCGAGCCCGGTCACGAGTAGCATCGTGCGGTCCCTCCACCTGCTTGGGTCGACTCGACGAATATCGAGTACGTATGCATAGTAGCCTAACAAAGTGCGGTAGTCAACGCTACATTGCCTAACATAGTGGGATCAGATGGGCGTAGATCCGAAGATCAGCGAAGTCGATGCCAGGATTCTCGAGGCGCTCCAGGTCGACGGGCGCCGTTCGTATGCCGAGATCGGCGCCGACGTGGGCATGAGCGGGCCCTCCGCCCATGAGCGGGTCAAGAAGCTCGAGTCGCGGGGGATCATCCGCGGCTACATGGCCTCCGTCGACCCCACGAAGGTGGGCCTGGGCGTCACCGCGTTCATGTGGGTCACGCAGGCACCCGGCACGATCGCCAACGACCTCGTGCCGGACTTCGCTGCGATCTCCGAGGTGGAGGCCTGCCACCGGATCGCGGGCGAGGGGGACTACCTGCTCAAGATCCGGGCGGCCGACACGCAGGACCTGGAGCGGGTCGTCCGGAAGGTCCAGGGCACGACCAACGTCTACCGGACCGAGACGGACATCGTCTTCTCGACGCCGTTCGAGCGCCGGCCGCTCCCCATCCGGGCGCACGATCCGGGCAGGAAGCCCGAGCCGGTCGAGGAGTCCTAGGCGCCCGCCCGGCCGGGGGCCCCGGATTCGGCGGGAGCCGGCTCGAGCTCGCCCGACCCGGACGACCCGCCGGCTGGCGCGGGGTCCATCCAGTCGTCGGGGAGCGGCTCGACCTCGGCGAGCTCACCGGTCGCCATCCAGACGAGCGCGGCGATCCCGACCGCGACGAGGATGGCGAGCCAGACGAGGAACTCGAGGTTCACGGGGTCGGCTCCGGGAGCATGGCCGGGAGTATAGGGAGTCCCGTCGGGACGTCGCGCTACACTCCCGGCGATGATCAACTGGACTCCCGACCCGATCGCCCTCTCCCTCGGCCCCCTCGCGGTCCACTGGTACGGCGTGATGTATGCCGTCGGGCTCGCGGCCACCTACTGGGTCGTCAGCCGCGAGGTGCTCAGGCGCGGACTCGACATCGGCCTGCTCGCGAATGGCTTCATCATGGTCGCCATCGCGGCCCTCATCGGCGGGCGCCTCTACCACGTGATCGACCAGTGGCAGCTCTACAGGGACAACCTGCTGGCGATCGTGCTGCCGCCCTACAGCGGCCTGGGCGTCTACGGCGGCATCCTCACCGGCGTGCTCACCGGGGTCGTGTACGCGCGCTGGAAGCGCCAGAGCATCCCGACCTGGGCCGACGTCGCGGCGCCGGGCATCCTGGTCATGCAGGCCTTCGGGCGCTGGGGCAACTTCTTCAACCAGGAGCTGTACGGTCCCCCGACGAACCTCCCCTGGGGGATCGCGATCACGTGCGCCAACCGGACGGCGACGTGGGCCTGCCCCCGGTCGGGACGACGCCGATCGACGCCCACTTCCAGCCCCTCTTCCTCTACGAGTCGCTCTCGGGGCTCGTCGGCGCCGCCGTGCTGCTCTTCCTGGCCCGGCGGACGACCCGGCTGCGGCCCGGCGACGTGGCCCTTCTCGTCTTCGCCTGGTACGGGGCCACCCGCTTCCTCCTCGAGCCGTTGCGCACGAACAACTGGCTGATCGGCGGGATCCCGACCGCCTCGTACATCTCGGCGGCCGTCGTGGCCGGCGCGCTCCTCCTGCTCGCCTGGCGCCACCGCCCGGGGGCGGCCCGCGGCGAGGAGCCCTCCGTCGGCGACGACGACGGCCCTGGGGGCGACGCCCCGGGAGACGAGCCGGCCGGGCCGGACCCGGCGGGACGGCCCGAGCCCGCCCAGGGATGAGCTCCCCGGGGCCGGCACCGGGAGCGGGCGACCCGCCGAGCCCAGGGCGGCGCAGGGCTGCCGCGAACATCCGGCCCTCGGAGCTGGCAGTCGGGCGGGAGACCCTCGAGGGCCTGGCCTGGCTGCGCCGCCCGCCCGAGGTGCGGGCCCGCCTCGCCTTCCGCTTCGTGCGCGCGGTGGCCCGGATCGTCCTCCTCGGCATCTTCCGGTTCCGGATCCGCCATGAGGGCCGCGAGCTCCTGCCCAGGGGCGGCGGCTACCTGCTCCTGTGCGCCCTGCACCGGGGCTGGATGGATCCCTTCCTCGCGATCGACGCACTGCCGGTCGAGCCCCGGGTCTGGTTCCTCGGGAGCGGCCCGTCGGCCTTCGACCGGCCGTGGAAGGAATGGCTCCTCCGGCGGATCGGCGGCGTGCTCCCGGTGTGGCGCGGCGGCCTCGGGATCGACGTGCACGTGGCCTCGGCACGGGCCGTGCTGGAGCGGGGTGGTGTCTTCGCCACGTTCGTCGAGGGCACGATCGGGGGCCCTCCCGACCGCCCGACGCCGTATCGCCACGGCGCGCTGCTGATCGCCCTGCGGACCGGGTTCCCGATCGTGCCGCTCGCAGTCGCCGGCACGGAGGAGCTCCACCGGGGCAAGCGGATGGCGACCCGGATCCTCTCCCCGGTCACCGTGCCCGCCCTGCTCGGCGCCGAGTGGGTGGGCCAGCCCGAAGCCGGCTCGCACGAGGAGCTGACGGCAGCCCGCCTCGCCGCCGAGCGCCTCGAGTCGCTCATGGCGCCGGCGATCGCCGACCTGTCGAGGGCCACCGTCACGCCCGCGGGCCGCTCGCGCCGCTGGCCGTGGCTGACCGGGCTGCTGCTGGGCCGGCCACGCCCCCGCCGGGGCGGCCGCGCCGCCCCGGGAGCCTCCATCGCGGCCCCCGACGCCACCGCGTCCGACGACGTGGACGCCGGAGGGCCACCGGCCGGCTGATCGCGCGCCCGGGGCCGCCGCGCGGGCACTCCGCCCCGGCCCGCCGCGACGCGCGCGCTCTCGCGCCCGCCGCGGCGGCGTATTGTTCGCCCAGCGTCCCATCCTGACCGGCGGCCTCCTGCGGAGGGATACAGCCATGGGGCAGCTCGGACGCTTCCTGCTCGTCCTCGCGCTGGCCTTCAGCGCGCCGGCGGCCGCCGTCCGTGGTCCCGAGCCGAATGCCGCACCGACCGCGGCGCCCACGTCCTACCGCGAGGACGGGATCCTGGGGCTGACGATGGCTCGCTACCCGCACAGCGGCCAGGTCTGCCAGTTCGGCCAGGTCACGCTCGGGTTCATCGTCAACAACGTCTCGCCCGGCGTCGAGGTCCCGATTCCGGTCGTCGAGGCGATGATCACGGTGCAGGATGACAAGGGGGCCACCCAGAGGCTGATCACGCGGGGCAATGGCTACGCCGAGGTCTCCTGGCCGGCGGAGACCGCGGGCCAGCTCCGCTTCACCGTGGACGCCCAGAAGCAGTACTACACGGCGGCCAGGCCCCTCACGTTCCAGGTCCAGGTCGTTCCCTGCAAGTGGGTCCTGAAGGTCAACTACCACGAGGAGTTCGCGATCATCGCGGAGGTCCAGCTGGTGGTGGGCGCCTACGTCGACTGGAGTGGATACGTCTCCGCGGGGCCCCCGAACGCGGACAGCGGGACGAGCACGCTCACGGTCACGGGCTCGGGCAGCTACCGCTTCTATGCCTCGGACAAGATCCAGGCGCCCATCCACATCAGCGTGGACCCGCCGGTCTCCGGAGACTGGGGGCTCAACGGCGATGGCAGCGCGGACAGCCAGACGGTCAAGCTCAACATCGGGGCCGTCCTGCCCGGCCAGTACCCGAAGATGGTCACCTTGAAGGTCACCGACTACGGTCCCAGCAACATCCAGGTGAACTACAAGCCGCCTGCCCCATACATCGGGGGCAACGGGGCGTTCCTGGAGGCCAACAAGCTCAACAACCTGACCTTCCCGGCGGACGGCGGCAACATCAGCCTCTCCAGCGGGATGTCCACCTTCTTCTGGACGGACACCCGCACGGCCTACTCCCTCGACATCATGCTCTACAAGGTGAGGGACCTGCCCGCCTCCACATCCGGGTCCCTCGCTCTCGCGGATCCGCTGCGGTGACGCGGTACCGCCGGGCGCGGGTCGCGGCGCCGCTCGCGCTGGCCATCCTCGCCGCTGCCTGCGGCGGTCCCGGACCGACGAGCCCGGCTACTTCCCCGACCGGATCCGGCGCGCCGCCTGCCGGCCCGGCCGGCTCGGCCGTCGTCGGGGGACCGCGAGCCGTCGAGGACCCCGCCGCCGGGCTCGGCTCGCTGCCGGCCTACCGCGCGAGCCTCTCGGTCTCCTTCGCCGGCACCCAGGCCGGCCAGCCCGCCAGCTGGTCGCAGGAGTACTCCCTGACCTCCATCGCGGCGTCCAGGGTACGGATGCTGGCCTACACGCAAGCCGGACTCGGGAACGCGCCGGCGCCCTACGCGGCGCTGGAGGGCCATGCGGGCACCGTCCACTACCTCCGCCGGGCGACCGGCGAGCCGTGCACGGGGGCGTTCCTGGAGGCGGGCGCCGACCCGGCCGCGTTCATCGAGCCCGCCAGCCTCCTCCCGAGGATCCGCACGCTGACCGCGGCGGGCGCCGCCCAACAGGTCGCCGGCATGACCGCGGAGCCGTTCACGTTCGACGCGGCGGCGGTCGTCACCGGCGGCTCCGGCCAGGCCGCGGGCAGGATCCTGCTCGTCCGCGACTCCCACCTCGTCCTGAGCCTGGACCTGCAGCTCACGGGCGGCGCGGACGTCTTCGACGCCGACACCCAGGGGACGATGACCTGGGCGTACAGGCTGGAGCCGATCGACCCGGCCGGCGCCTCGGCCGTCCCGGCCGACTGCCCGACGCCTCTCCCGGAGATCCCGCTCATGGCCAACGCCGCGAACGTGCTGCGGTTCCCGGGCTACCTCTCCTACGAGACGACGAGCGACGTCGCGGCGGTGGCCGACTTCTACGGGAAGCAGATGCCCGGGGTCGGCTTCAGCGCCGTCGGCGATCCCTACGTGAGCGCGCTGGCGGCCTCCCTCGCCTGGACGAAGGGGTCCGACGCTGTCCGCATCTCGGTCGCGATCGGCACGCCCACCACGGTCCGGATCACCCGGCAGGCCGGCAAGGACGCCCCGAACCCCTCTCCGGCCCCCCAGCCCACGACCCCCGGACAGGCCGGCATGCTGCGGGTGGTCAAGTCCCTGACGCTCCTCCTGGGCAGCGACGCGACGCCGTCCGTGTTCCCGTCGTACCACCTGGAGCTGGCCACGAGCTCGCCGTACTGGGCCGCGACGAAGGTGGCGATCGAGAAGAGCGCCATCTCGGCCGACGTGGCGGGCAGGAACGTCCACTTCACGAGTCGGGACACGAAGGCCGGCAGGACGACGACCAGCGAGATCTACACGATCGACGGCAAGAGCTACGCGGTCGTGAAGGGCAAGGTCACCGAAGGCGCCGACATGGAGGCCCTGGCCTGGACGATGTGGCCGCTCGACGTGGTCGTCGCGCTGGGGATCGGCTCCTTCGGCACGACTCCCGGGGGGACCGCGACGCTGGACGGCCGCACCGCGGAGGTCTACGCGATCGAGGGCTCGCTCGCCGACGACACGACCGGCATGTGGTCGAGCTTCGGCTTCCCGATCACCTCGGCCAGGGGCACCGTCTGGGTCGACCAGGCGACGGGCGGGCTCCTGAAGGTCGTCGTCGACTACCAGACGGACGTGAAGGAGGGGACCGTCAGGAAGGGCAGCGGCGCCGGGCACATCGAGGTCGTCGTCGGACGCGTCGGCACCGTCTCCGTCGCGCTCCCGTAGGACCGCCTGGAGCGCCGCCGCCCATCGCTCCGGCCGGCGCATCCGCGCCGCCCGCGCATCCGCGCCCGCGGATCGCACCGCCGGCGCTCGGCCGCCGGGCGGTCGCATGCGATACTCCCGCGATGGAGTACGCCTCGACGATCCTCGACCTGATCGGTCGGACCCCGCTCGTCCGCATCAACCGGATCACCCGGGGGATCGGGCCGCTGGAACGCCAGCCGCTGGTCCTGGCCAAGCTCGAGACGCTGAACCCCGGTGGCTCGATCAAGGATCGGATCGGGCTGCCGATGATCGAGGCGGCCGAGCGGGACGGCCTCCTCCGGCCGGGCGGCACGATCATCGAGCCCACCAGCGGCAACACCGGCCATGGCCTCGCGATCGCCGCCGTCCTGAAGGGCTATCGCTGCATCTTCGTCATGGCCGACAAGCAGTCCGCGGAGAAGCAGGCGATCCTGCGCGCCTACGGTGCCGAGGTCGTGCTCTGCCCCACGAACGTGGCCCCGGAGTCACCCGAGAGCTACTACTCCGTGGCGGCCCGCCTGGCTCGCGACATCCCGGGCGCGTTCAAGCCCGACCAGTACTGGAACACGGAGAACCCCAGGGCGCACGAGGCGACCACGGGACCCGAGATCTGGGAGCAGACCGGCGGCCAGGTCACCCATCTCGTGGCCTCCGTGGGGACCGGCGGCACGATCACCGGGATCGCTCGCCACCTCCGCTCCCGGCGGCCGGACGTCGTGATCATCGGCGCGGATCCGGAGGGAAGCGTGCTCTCCGGCGACTCCGCCCGGCCGTACCTGACCGAAGGGGTGGGGGAGGACTTCATGCCCGGCACGTTCGATCCGGCGCTGGTGGATCGCTGGGTGCGCGTCTCCGACCGGCACGCGTTCGCGATGGCCCGCCGGATCACGCGCGAGGAGGGGATCCTCGCCGGGGAGTCGTGCGGGACTGCGATGGTCGCGGCGCTCGAGGTCGCGGGCGAGCTCACCGCGGAGGGCCGGGGGCCCGGCTCCGTCGTGGTCGTGGTCCTGCCGGACGGCGGGCGCAACTACCTGTCCAAGCTGTACAGCGACGAGTGGATGCGCGCGAACGGCCTCCTCGCCTCGGCCGGGGCGGTGGTCCGCGTCCGCGAGGTCCTCGAGGATCGCCACCACGGCGAGCAGATCCCCGACGTCGTGCTGGCGCGCACGACCGAGAAGGTCGGCACGGTGATCGGGCGCCTCGAGGACTACGGGATCAGCCAGATGCCGGTCTCGGAAGCCGCGGCCGGCGACGCGCTCGTCGGACTGGTCGGATCGATCAACGAGAAGGGCCTGCTGGAGCGGGCGTATCGCGACCCGGGCGTCGTGGAGCGCACCGTGGGCGAGGTGATGGACGCGCCCCTCCCGGTGGTGGCGGAAGGCGCCCCGCTCGACGAGGCGTTCGCCCTGCTGGCGGGCGGAGCCGGTGCGGTGCTCGCTGCCCGCGGCGACCGGCCGACCGGCGTGATCACGAAGCTCGACCTGCTCGAGTACCTCTCCCACCATCCCCGGCTCGGGCTCTAGGGAGGGTCCGGCGGTGCCAGCCCAGACGCGGCCCGGAGATCAGGGCCATCCGGCAGCGGACGCGTTCGCCACGCGGGCCGTCCACGCGGGCGGGGAGCCGGACGAGGCGACCGGCGCGGTCAGCCCGCCGATCTACCAGACCTCCACGTACGCCCAGGCCGGTGTCGGGCGACCCCGCGGCGGCTACGAGTACGCCCGGACGCAGAATCCCACCCGCGAGCGGCTCGAGCGCGCGGTCGCGGACCTCGAGGGCGGCGCGACCGGGGTTGCCTACGCCTCCGGCTCGGCGGCGACGGCGAACCTCGCGGAGCTCGTGGCCCCCGGCGAGGAGCTGGTCGTGGGGGACGACGTGTACGGCGGCACCTTCCGGTTCCTCGAGCGGGTGGGCCGGCCGCGCGGCCTCGACGCGCACTACGTGGACCTGGCCACCGATCCGGCGGCGGCCCTGGCCAGGGCGCTGACGGAGCGGACCCGCGTGGTCTGGTTCGAGACACCCTCGAACCCGCTCCTCAAGGTCACCGACATCGCCGCCGTCGCGGTCGCGGCCCACGCCCACCGCGGGGCGCGGGGTGAGGCGCCCCTGGTCGTCGTGGACAACACCTTCGCCTCGCCGGCGCTGCAGCGTCCGCTCGCGCTCGGCGCGGACATCGTCTTCCACTCCGCGACGAAGTACCTCGCGGGCCACAGCGACACGGTCAACGGCGTGGTCGTCACGTCGAGGCCCGACGTGGCGGATCGACTGCGCTTCCTCCAGAACGCGATCGGGGCCGTCCCGGGCCCGCAGGACTGCTTCCTGGTCCTGCGCGGGATCCGGACGCTGGCCCTCCGGGCCGAGCGGCACGCGGCCAACGCGCTGGCCGTCGCGCGGGCCCTGGCCGCCCGCGACGACGTCGCGTGGCTGCGCTACCCGGGCCTCGCGGGCGGCCGCTTTGCGCACCCGCAGGCGGCCACGGCGGCCGCCCAGATGAGCGCGGGCGGCGGGATGGTCAGCTTCGTGCCCGCGCCCGGCGGCCGGCACGGCCGCTCAGCCCGCGATCGCGCGATCGCCCTGTGCGAGGGAGCCCGGCTCTTCTCCCTGGCCGAGTCCCTCGGCGGCGTCGAGTCGCTGCTCGAGGTGCCGGCCGTGATGACCCACGCCTCCGTGGCCGACTCGCCGCTCGAGGTGCCCGAGGCCCTGGTTCGCCTCTCGGTGGGGATCGAGGACGCCGCCGACCTCACGGCCGACCTGTTGCGCGCCCTCGACGAGGCCTAGCGGGGAAGCAGCCCGCGCCTGGCGGGGAGCCCACCGGCGCTCGGCGGCGAAGCAGCCCGGCCCCGCCGGACGACGGCCGTTCGGATCAGGGGTGCGCGTTCCCCTTGCCGTTCGCGTGCCCGTTCCCGTGCCCCTGGCCGACGACGCGGCCGATGCCCGGTCCGTGGGTGAGCTGCAGCTCACGAGCGATCAGGCCCCAGCCCTTGCCGCCCTGGAACATCGCCACGATGTCCGCGACGGGCTTGCCCGACTCCTGGGCGAAGAGCACGGCCCGCACGGCGCCGCCGACCCCGACCTTTGCGGCGAGCGCCGCGAGATCGGCCTCGGTGATCGTGATCCCGGCGGCCTTCAGGCGGGCGACGAACATCGGGATGGAGGCGGGCGCCGCGTTCGATCCGGCCTGGGTCGCCTTGCTGGCGTCGGGCGCGTCGGCGGCCCGGGGTGCCCTCGTGGCCTCGGGCGCCCTGGTCGCGTCGGCGGCCTCGGTCGGATCGGGAGCCTCGCTCGGCTCGGCCGTTTCGGCCGGCTTCGCCGCCTCGGCCAGGGCCGCGGGATGGACGGCACCGGCTGCCGCGAAGGCGGAGCCGGCGGCGAACAGGACCAGGAAGACGGCGACGACGGTGCGGCGCGCCACGGCGCCTGGCAGGGACGACATCGGCAGGAACCTCGTGCGTGTGACCCGCCCGCGCCTCGCGGTCCGGGGCGTCAAGGATAGCCCAGGGAGCGCCAACGACCAGGCCTGACGATCGTCCCGGTGGGCGGGCGGGTTGTTTCCGGTGCGCGCGGTCCCCGGCTGCGGGGCCCCGGCGAGAGCCCGGAAGGCTCGCCCGCGGGGCCCGCGCACCCTGCCGGACGCCCCCGACCGGCCCGCAACCGGGCCCGCAGGCAGGCTAGAATTGCCCGGCCACGGACCGCGAATGCCGACTCCGTCGCCGACCGCACCGGCGGTTCGCGACCCACGCGCGGCCGGTCTGCCAGGCGACGTGTGCCGAGGAGCCCTCTCATGTTCGAGGCCACCTTCGCCGCAGCCTACCGGAGGGCATCCTGACCGGCCCGGCGTCCCCGCCCGACCCTTCGCCCCGCAGCATCCAGGAGAGAGCCCCATGAACCGCATCCCCCGCCGCAAGGTCACCGTCATCGGTGCCGGCAACGTGGGCGCCACGACCGCCCAGCGGATCATCGAGACCGGCCTGGCCGACGTCGTCCTCGTCGACATCGTGGACGGGCTGCCCCAGGGCAAGGCCCTCGACCTCGCCGAGGCGGCCCCCGTCGTGGGCTACGACGTCCGGGTCACCGGCACGAACGACTACGCGGATACGGCGGGCTCCAAGATCATCGTCGTCACCTCCGGCCTGGCCCGTCAACCGGGGATGAGCCGCGACGACCTGATGTTCAAGAACGCGGGAATCGTCGGGTCCGTGGTCCGCCAGGCCGCGGCCGTGAGCCCCGAAGCGATCATCATCGTGGTCACCAACCCGCTCGACGCCATGTGCCACGTCGCCCAGCAGGCGTCCGGCTTCCCGCGCGAACGGGTGATCGGCATGGCCGGGGTGCTGGACTCGGCGCGCTTCCGGACCTTCATCGCCGAGGAGCTGGAGGTCTCCGTCCGGGACGTCCGCGCCTTCGTGCTCGGCGGCCATGGCGACACGATGGTTCCGCTCCCGCGCTACTCGACCGTCGGCGGCGTGCCGATCACGGAGCTGATGACGGCCGATCGGATCGAGCAGCTCGTCAATCGGACCCGCAACGGTGGTGCCGAGGTCGTGGCCCTGCTCAAGACCGGGAGCGCCTTCTACGCCCCGGCCGCCTCGGTCGTGGAGATGGCCGAGTCGATCCTCCTGGACCGGCGCCGGATCCTGCCCTGCGCGGCACTCCTGCAGGGCGAGTACGGGATCGACGGGCTCTTTGTGGGCGTGCCGGTCGTCCTGGGGCAGAACGGGATGGAGCGGGTCATCGAGATCGAGCTGACCGACGAGGAGCGGGTCGCCTTCGACCACTCGGCCGACGCGGTCCGCGAACTCGTGGCGAAGCTGCCGGCCTGAGCGGCGTCCCGGTGCCCGGGCGCACCACGAACGAGCGTCGGGGGGCCGCGACGGCCAGCTTTCTGCGCGAGATGGCCGGCCGCGGGCGCGACGAGGGCTGGCGCCCACCGGGTTCGTGCCGGAAAATGCAGCGAACATGCGCGAGGGCCCCCGGGGCCCGAGGGAGGGAGGCGGCCCGGTCCGGTGCCGCCTGAAGGGAGGATCATGTCCAGGAAGCTCGTCGCTGTTCTGGGAGCCTTGGCGCTCCTGCTGGCAGTGCTGCCGTCCGTCGCGACCGCCCAGGGTCCGACCCGGTTCCAGCGGCTCTCGGTGGCCGGCTTCGACAGCCAGCGCCTCAAGGACCTGATCGCGGCTCGCGCCCAGACGACCGTGATCGTCCAGCTGGCGGCCGCGCCCGTGGCGAACTCCCAGGCCGCGGCACTCGCGACCGGGCGGAAGCTCACGAGCACCGAGAAGTCGCGGGTCCGCGCGACCGTCAAGTCGTCGCAGGACCAGTTGATCCCGACGCTCCGGGGGATGGGGGCAAGGCCCCTCGCCCAGTACCAGGACGCGTACGACGGGATCCGCATCCGCGTGGCCGCGTCCCGGATCGCCGAGATCGCCGCGCTCCCCGGCGTCGTCGCCGTGCATCCGGTGACGGTGTTCCAGCGCGACAACCTGGTCGGCGTGCCCTACATCGGCGGCAGCCAGGCGTGGACCGACTCCGGGCTCACGGGCCAGGGCGTCAAGATCGCCGACATCGACACCGGCATCGACTTCTACCACGCGAACTTCGGTGGGTCGGGCCAGGTCCCCGACTTCGCCTACGGCGCCGCCCACAGCACGACGGTCCCCGCGTTCAACGCGGACGGGACCACCCAGGCCTTCCCGAGCGCGAAGGTGGCCGGCGGATACGACTTCGTGGGCGACGCCTACGACGCCAACCTCCCCTCGTCCAACCCCAACTCGGTCCCGAAGCCCGACCCGAACCCTCTCGACTGCGCCGCCAGCCTCGGTGGTGGACACGGCTCCCACACGGCCGGCACGGCCGCGGGTGAGGGTGTCCTCGCCGACGGCTCCACCTACGCCGGCCCCTACACCGCGAGCGCTCTCGCGGCCAACAGCTGGAAGATCGGCCCCGGCGTGGCTCCCAAGGCGACCATCTACGCCTATCGCGTCTTCGGCTGCACCGGCTCCACGAACGTCGTCGTCGATGCCATCGAGATGGCCATGAAGGACGGCGTCGACGTGATCAACATGTCGCTCGGCTCCCCGTTCGGGCCCCCGGACTCGCCTGACGCCGTCGCCGCCAACAACGCGGCGCTGGCCGGCATCACGGTCGTGGCATCGGCGGGCAACGAAGGCCCCAACGCCTACATCGTCGGATCGCCCTCCACCGCGGCCCGCGCGCTCTCCGTCGCGGCGCTCGATCCGATCTCGACCTTCCCCGGCGCCCTCGTCACCCTGACGGGCGGCCCGGCGCTGACCGGCATCGACGCCAACGGCGCCTCCCTCGCTACGGCGATCACGGGGCCGCTCAAGGTCCTGCAGGATTCGCCGGGCGTCATCTCGCTCGGCTGCGCTGACAGCGACTACGCGTCCGTCGCTCCCGGTGACATCGTGGTCGCCCTCCGCGGCGTCTGCGCCCGGGTGGACCGCGCGACGTTCGGCCAGGCCCACGGCGCCGCGGCCGTGATCATGCTCAACAATTCCTCGGACCTGCCGCCCTTCGAGGGCACGATCCCCGGCGTGACGATCCCGTTCATCGGGATCGCGGATGCCGGCGGGGCAGGCGCCGCCCTGCTGGCCGCGGACGGAACATCGACCACGATCTCGGCCGGCGGGACGCTGGCCAACACCGGCTACCAGATGCTGGCGACGTTCAGCTCCGGCGGTCCGGGCAGCGCCAGCAGCGCCATCAAGCCCGAGATCACGGCCCCCGGCGTCAGCACGCTCTCCACGCTGGCCGGTGGCGGCACGGAGGGCGAGCGGCTCTCCGGCACCTCCATGGCCGCCCCGTTCACGACCGGCGCAGCCGCGCTCGTGAAGCAGGCGCACCCGACCTGGACGCCGGCCCAGATCAAGGGCGCGCTGATCAGCACCGCCGACAACACCGCGGCCCACATCCTTGGCTACAACGTCAGGACCGCCGGTGCCGGCGTCGTCCAGGTCCAGAAGGCGACGACCACCGCCGCGATGGCCTGGACCAAGGACGGCCTCGACACGCTCTCGTTCGGCTATGACCCCTCCGGATCGAACGTCGTCGATTCGAAGGACCTCACGATCACGAACTCGAGCAGGAAGGCGATCTCCTACACCTTCAGCTGGACGACGCCGGCCCTGGGGGCCGTGCTCAAGGCCAGCCCCTCCAAGATCACCGTTCCGGCGCGCTCGTCGCGGACCGTGAACGTCAAGCTCACCCTCTCGACGGCGGCCGTCGCCGCCCTGCCCAGCGCGGACAGCAGCAACTTCGGCTCGCTGGTCACGATCCGCGGGACCTTCACGGCCACGCCGACGCGGTCGGGCAGCGGGCTCTACCCGCTGGCCGTCCCGTACCTGGTCGTGCCGCGCGGCCTGTCCGACATCTCGGCATCCGATCCGCACGTGACGGGCAGCTCCGGCAGCGTCGTGGCGCTCTCCTCGCAGGTCGTCAACAAGGGCGTGCATGCCGGCGCCGCCGACGTGTACGCCTGGGGCCTGCACGACCGCAAGGGCGACGCCGGGCCGACCAACGACATCCGCGACGTCGGCGTCCAGTCGCTCGACGGCGCGCTCGCCGGGGTGCCCGGCGACCAGCTTCTCGTGTTCGCGATGAACACGTACGGCCGCTGGTCGAACGCCTCGGACACCGACCTCGAGATCCCGATCGACAAGAACGGGGACGGGACCCCCGACTTCTGGGTGATCGGGTTCGACTACGGCTACTTCATGACCGGGACGCCCGACGGACGCTTTGCCTCGTTCACCACCGATGCTGGCTTCAACATCATCGACATCTGGATCCCGACCGCCCCGATGAATGGGTCGACGGCCGAGCTCCCCACCCTCGCCACCGATCTCGGGCTCACGCCCGCGAGCGGTCTCTTCAAGTACGGCGCCCAGGCCTTCTCCCTCCAGGGCTACACGCCCGACTTGGTCTCCGGCTGGGCCTCCTTCGACGCGTTCGCTCCGGCGTTCTCGCAGGGCCAGTTCATCCCGCTTGACCCCCGCCACAACGCCACGCTCAGCCTGTCGGTCGACGGGTCGAAGCTGGCCGCGCAGCCCGGTCTCGGCTGGATGGTCGTGGCGCTCGACGACGCCAACGGCGCCGCCCAGGCGGACGAGCTGCAGTTCGAAGACCACTCCGATCACCACGATGGCCATCACTGACCGATAGCCGGGACCGGCTTCGCCGGCCCGATCAGCGCGAAGGCCCGCCGGCAAACCCGGCGGGCCTTCGCGTGTCTGCGCCCCGGCCCCGGGTAACCCGGACCGCGGCTCGCCCGGTCGGGCGCGCCCCGAAGGGGCGGCCGGGCCGGTAGACTCGCCCGCGATGACCCATCGGTACACGATCCTCCACGGCGGGACGGTCCTGACGCTCGCCGGGGCGCCGCCATCCGACGCCCGCGCCCGCCGGGCCGGCGACCCGACCGTGCCCGACGCAGCCGGTCGGCGGGCCACGGCCATCTGCATCGCGGAGGATCGGATCCTCGCCCTGGGCGATGATGCCTCCGTCCTGGCCCTCGCCGGGCCCGACAGCACGCTCGTGGACCTCCGCGGCCGGTGCGTCGTGCCCGGGCTCATCGATCCCCACGCGCACCCGTACGCCGAGGGGCTGGCGGCCGCCGTGCCGTCGCTGGTCGCGGCGCCGGACCTGCGGACCCTCCTGCGCTCGGTCCCCGGGCTCGGCGAGCACCTGGGTCCCGACGCCTGGCTGGTTGCGCGCTACGACGACGGCTCCTGGCCGGAGAGCCGGTCGCCGACCCGCGATGACCTCGACCGCGTCGTTCCCGACCGGCCGGTCCTGCTTGGCCATCGATCGGGTCACGCCGTGGTGGCGAACAGCCTGGCCCTTGTCCTGGCCGGGATCGGCGTGGACGGTCCCGCCGACGCTGCGAGCGGGGTCACCGTCGTCCGGGACCAGCACGGCGAGCCGACCGGCCTCATCGAGGGCCCGGGTGCCTGGGCGCTCGTGGCGGCCGGGATGCCGGCGCGGCGGCCAGCGGAACGTGCCGCAGCCCTCCGCCTGGCCGCCGGGCGCCTGGCCCGGGATGGGGTCACCTGGGTTGCCGACGCCGACGCGGGGTCCTCCGATGGCCTCGAGCACGAGCTGGCGGCCTATGGCGCGGCCGTCGAGGCCGGGACCTTCCCGATCGGGCTGGGGCTGCTGCCCGGGCTGGCCGGCCTGGCGCCCGCCCCCGAGTCTGACCCGCCCGCCCCCCCGGAGGTCGCGGCGCTCCTGCCCGCTGCCGTCCGGGACCTGGTCCTGCTGGATCGCGCCAAGCTCTACGCCGACGGGGCGCTCACGACTCGCACGGCCTGGCTCACGGCCGGGTATGCGGATGCCCCGGGCGCGGGGCGGCCCGTCCACGGGCCGGGTGCGCTCGCCGAGCGCGTGCGCCGGGCGACCGACCGCGGCTGGCTCCTCGCCACCCATGCCATCGGGGACGCCGCGATCGGGGCGGTCCTCGACGCCTACGAGGCCGCCGCCGGGGCTGCCGGACGGCCGGTCGGCCACCGCATCGACCACGCGATGCTCCTCACGCCAGCGCTCGTGGCCCGCCTGGCCGCGGGTCGCATCGGGGTCGTGGTCCAGCCGGAGTTCACCCGCTGGGCCGGCGACATGTACGTCCGGCGCCTGGACGCGTCCCGGGCTGCCCTCCTGCTGCCCTATGCGACGCTGCTCGAGGCAGGCGTCCCGCTGGCGTTCTCCAGCGACCGGCCCATCGTGGGCGGAGCCCCGCTCGACGGCATCCGGGCAGCCCTCCGCCATGCGGGCCCGTCGGGGCGACGGCTGGCCGAGGGCCCGACCGTCTCCCCCGCCGAGGCGCTCCATGCGTGGACGAGCGGGGCTGCCGGCGCGGCCGGGATCGGCGCGGAGGCGGGGCGCCTCGAGCCAGGGACCCGGGCGGACCTCGCGATCCTGACGGTCGATCCCACCGCGCTCCCGCCCGGGGCCTGGGCAGCCGGTGAGGATGGGGTCGCGGTCGTCGCGACGCTCGTGGCCGGGCGGGTGGTGGCCGGCGACCTGGCCGCCCTCGAACCGCTGGATCGTGGTCCGACTGATGTCGCGGCCGGCGCGCTCGTCGTGGAGCCCAGCGTCGGCGGGCGGGCGCGACCGCGGGCCCGGGGAGCGAGGCGCCCGTGACCGCGGCGGTCCTCACGTTCGCGTTCGACCCCATCGTCCGGCTGGCCGGCCTGGAGGTCCGGGCCGAGACCCTCGGGATCGCCGCGGCGCTGCTCATCGGCCTCGTCTGGGTGGCGTTCATCACGGGCCGGACTCCGGGCGGCGACTGGATCGGCGACACGGCGGCGGACGAGGAGGCCGGCCTGGCCGGACCCTGGCACCTGCGCCGCGACGACCTGCTGTTCATCGCCGTCGGGGCCGTGCCGGGAGCCGTCCTCGGCGGGCGGATCGGGTACGGCCTCCTCCACGCGGACTACTACGGGATGGACCTCCGCCGGCTCCTGGACCCGGGATCCGGGAGCGCCGAGCTCACCCTGGCCGTCGTCGGCGGGACGCTGACCGGGATCTACGTCGCGGCGCTCCTCGATGCGCCCGTCGGTCGCTGGCTGCACGCGGCGATCCGCCCGCTCCTGATCGCCCTCGCGCTGGGCAAGGCGGCCGGGGTCCTGGGTGGGTCGGGGCAGGGCGCGCTCGTCCCGGCCGGGACGTCGTATGCGACGGCCTATGCGGGCCCCGGCCCCTGGGGGAGCGCGGCCGCGGACCTTCCGGCGATCCCCTCGCAGCTCGGCGAGGCGGCGCTGACCCTGCTCGTGCTGGCCCTCGTCGGCTGGCTCGGGTGGCGCACCCCGCTCCGGCGCCCGGACGGACGCCTCTTCGGGGTGGGCCTCGGTCTGTGGGCCCTCGGTCGCGGCCTCGTCGCGACGACGTGGCGGGACGTGTCCGTCCTTGGCCCCTTTTCCGCCGAGCAGCTCATCGCGCTGCCCGTGGGCCTGCTCGCGCTCGGCCTCGCCACCCTCGCCTGGCTCGCCCGGCGGCGCGGGCGGCGACCCGCCATCCCCGGCGCCTGACCGACGACCGCGGACCATGCCCGATCCCGACCGCCCCGCGCGCCCGTCGACCTCCCCCGACCCCCTCGGGGGCGGCATCATCGGCCGGCGCCCGGCCGCCGTCCTCCTCGGGCTGGTGGCCCTGGTCTGGGGCGTCCACTGGGCCGTGATCCGGGTCGGCCTCGGGGTCATGTCGCCGTTCGCCTACGGGACGCTCCGGGCGGCCGGCGGGTTCGCCACCCTGGCGGTCCTCCTGGCCATGCGGCGCGCGTTGCGCCTCCCTGCCCGGGCCGACCTGCCGATCATCCTCTCGATCGGCGTCGGCCAGATGGCCGGCACGATCGTGATCGCGAACCTGGCCCTCCAGGTGGTGCCCGCCGGGAGGTCGTCGGTCCTGATGTACACCATGCCGCTCTGGGTTGCCGCGATCCAGACGCTCGTGCTGCGCGTCCCGATCCGGCGGGGCGAGGTCGTGGCGCTTGGGCTGGGCCTCGCGGGCGTGATCGCGCTGCTCAACCCGATCGCGATCGACTGGACGTCGTCGGGCCAGCTGCTGGGCAGTGTCGGCCTGCTGGTCGCGGGCGTGATCTGGGCAGTCACCACGATCCACGTCCGCCGCCACCGCTGGATCGGGACGCCCCTCTCGCTCCAGCCCTGGCAGGTGCTCAGCGCGTTCCTGACCCTGGCCGTGATGACGCTCCTGCTGGAACCCGCTCCGCAGGTGCGCTGGGAGCCGCTGACCATCGGGGTGCTGCTCTACAGCGGCCCGCTGGCGACCGCGTTCGCGTACTGGGCGAGCCAGACCGTGACCCGGGCGATCGGCCCCCTCGCGACCAGCACGGCGCTGCTGGCCGTGCCCCTCGTCGGCCTCCTCTCGGGCGCGCTGCTCCTGGGCGAGCGGATCACCCTGATCGACCTCGCCGGGTTCGCCCTCGTGCTCTCCGGCGTCGGCATCCTGGCCCGGGCGGGTGAGACGCGCGACGTCACCGTCCCGGACGCGACGGCCTGATCCCGGACCGGAGCCGGCCCGCGGGCGCCGTCGGGCCGCCCGGCGCCGGTCAGGAGAGCCGGGCGAAGTCCGCGGTCCCGCGCCGCAGGAAGCGGCCGTGGCCGGCGGGCCCGGTCCACGCGCCGTTGCGCACCACCACGGTGCCCCGGCTCATCACGACGTCGGAGCCGCCCTGGACCTGCCGACCCTCGAAGATCGAGTAGTCCACGTCCATGTGATGCGTCGTCGCGCTGATCGTGTGGCGCCGGTTGGGGTCGTACACGAGGATGTCCGCGTCCGATCCGGCCGCGATGGCGCCCTTCTTCGGGTACATCCCGAACATCTTCGCCGGGGCCGTGGACATGACCTCGACCCAGCGCTCGCGCGAGAACTGCCCGCCGACCACGCCGCCGTCGTGGAGCAGGTCGACCCGGTCCTCGACCGCGGGCAGGCCGTTCGGGATCTTGCGGAAGTCGCCCCGCCCCAGCTCCTTCTGGCCATGGAAGTCGAACGGACAGTGGTCGGTGGAGACCAGCTGGAGGTCGTCCTTGCGGAGCCCGGTCCACAGGGCGGCCTGGTGGGACTTCTCCCGGAGCGGCGGCGAGCAGACGAACTTGGCCCCCTCGAAGCCATTGCCCATGTCGTCGAGCGAGAGGAAGAGGTACTGCGGGCATGTCTCGGCGAAGGCCATCGCGCCGCGGCCGCGGGCGGCGTGGACCACCTCGAGCGCGTCGCGGGCCGAGAGGTGGACGATGTAGATGGGCACCCCGGCCGCCTCGGCCAGGCGGATCACCCGGTTGGTGGCCTCGCCCTCGAGGATCGGGTAGCGGGCCAGGCCGTGGCCGATCGGGTCCGTCGTTCCGGCCGCGACCATGTCCGCGGCGATGACGTCGATCACCGGGCCGTTCTCGGCGTGGGCCATGATCAGCCCGCCGTTCCTGCGAGTCTGCTGGAGCGCCCGGAAGATGTGGTCGTCGGGGCTCAGGAAGACGCCCGGGTAGGCGGTGAAGAGCTTGAAGTCCGGGATGCCCTCGGCGACGAGCTGGTCCATCTCCAGCAGCGACGCGTCGGTGACGTCCGACATGATCATGTGGAAGCCGTAGTCGATCAGGGCGTTGCCCTCGGCCTTGGCCATCCAGATCTCGAGTCCCTCGCGCAGGGACTTGCCCTTCGACTGGACCGCGAAGTCCACGATGGTGGTCGTCCCGCCGAAGGCTGCCGCCCTCGTCCCCGTCTCGAAGGTGTCCTTGGCGAACGTGCCTCCGAAGGGCAGCTCCATGTGCGTGTGGGCGTCGATCCCGCCCGGGACCACGTACTTGCCTGCCGCGTCGATCGTCTCGTCGGCCGCGACCCCGCTCGCAGCCAGGTGCGCCCCGACGAGGGCGATGGTCTCGCCGTCCACGAGGACATCGGCGGGCGTCGAGCCGTCGGCCGTCACGACCGTCCCGTTGGCGATGAGCGTGCGCATGCGCTTCCTCCTCAGGCCTTCCCGGCCGGCACGTCCCGCAGGGCCGGGATGATCTCCCGCCCGTAGATCTCGAGCTGCTCCTCTTCGTCGCCGTTCATGAGGTAGAGGTTGAACTGGTCGACCCCGGCGTCGGCCAGGACCCGCAGCTTCGCGACGTGGGCCGCCACGTCGCCCACGAGGCCGAACCGGTCGACGATGTCGTCCGTCACGAACTCGGCGTTCGAGGAGCCGACCTCGGCGTGGTGCAGGTAGTCGTAGCCCTGCCGGCTGGCGATGTAGTGGGTGAGCGACTCGGGGAGCTCGCCCTGGTACTTGCTGACGAGGTCGACGACATGGTTCCCGACCAGCGCCGGGAACCAGCGGATCCGGTCCCGGCCGTCCGCGATGTCGCCGACGTGCGCCGGGGCGGCGGACATGATCTTCACGGATGAGGGGTCCCGTCCGGCCTCGCCGGCCGAGGCCCTGACCTGCCCGACGAACCAGCGGATCAGGTCCGGATCGGCGATCTGGAGCATCGCCCCGTCGGCGACCCGGCCGGTCAGCTTGAGGGCCACGGGTCCGTACCCCGCGATCCAGACCGGGAGCCGGTGGTCCGCCGCCCAGGTCAGCTGGAGCGTCGAACCCTCGTACTCGATCGGCCGACCCTCGGCGAGGGCCCGGATGACGTGGACGGCCTCCTCGAGAGCAGCCATCGTCGTGGGCGCCTTGCCCAGCACGCGCCGGGCCGAGTCGCCCCGCCCGATGCCCAGGTCCATCCGTCCGCCCGAGAGCTCCTGGAGCACGGCCAGGGCGGACGCGGTGACCGACGGCTCCCTGGTGGCCGGGTTCGTGACGCACGTCCCGAAGCGCATCCGCTTCGTCGCCTGGGCCATCAGGGTCAGGAGCGGGTAGGGCTCCCGCCACAGGACGTGCGAGTCGAACAGCCATCCGTGGGTGAAGCCGGCGGCCTCCGCCTGGCGGGTGAGCGCGATCGTGCGCTCGATCGAGAAGCCGGGCCGGATCGTGAACCCGAACTGCATCGGTGCGCGCCCCCGCTTCCCCGGCTAGGGCCGCACCAGGTCGTCGTAGGCCTCCGGGCGGCGATCCCGGAAGAACTGCCAGGTCTGGCGAACCTCCGTGATCAGGTCCAGGTCGAGGTCCCGGATGAGGAGCTCCTCGGCGTAGGGGCTGGCGACTCCGCCCACGACCTGGCCGCGCGGGTCGCAGAAGTAGCTCTGGCCGTAGAAGTCGTCGTCGCCGATCTCGGCCTCGATCCCCACCCGGTTGATCGTCCCGACGTAGTAGCCGTTGGCCACCGCGTGGCTGGGCTGCTCGATCCGCCAGAGGTACTCGGACAGGCCGCGGCTGGTCGCCGACGGGATGAGCACGATCTCGGCGCCGTTGAGGCCGAGCGCCCGGGCGCCCTCCGGGAAGTGGCGGTCGTAGCAGATGTAGACGCCGACCTTGCCGACAGCCGTCTGGAAGACGGGGTAGCCCAGGTTCCCGGGGCGGAAGTAGAACTTCTCCCAGAAGCCCTTCACGTGCGGGATGTGCGTCTTGCGGTACTTGCCGAGATAGCTCCCGTCGCTGTCGATGACGGCGGCGGTGTTGTAGTAGATGCCGGACGCGGTCGTGTCCTCCTCGTACATCGGCACGACCAGGACCATCCCGGTCTGCTTCGCGAGGTCCTGCATCCGCTTCGTCGTCGGGCCGTCCGGGATCAGCTCGGTGTAGGAGTAGTACCGGGAATCCTGGACCTGGCAGAAGTAGGGCCCGTAGAACAGCTCCTGGAAGAGCATGAGCTGGGCGCCCTGCTTGGCGGCGTCGTGGGCGAACCGCTCGTGCTTCTGGATCATGGATTCCTTGTCGCCGGTCCAGGTGGCCTGGACGAGCGCGCCTCGGACAATTCGCGGCATCGGATCTCCTCCGGTGGGGTCGCAGGAACGACGGCGTAACCGGGCCACGGGGCTCGGTCGATGGATTGCGCCGGATGCTACACCTCCGCGCGCTCCGTGCGCGGCACGGAACGGGGGCGCGGCGCGTCAGCGCCGGGGTTGCCCGATCGGGCACCAGGTCTGCCCGATCCCCTGCTGACGGGGCTCCGACGCCGCGCTACCGTCGGCCCCATGGGCAGGTCGCTCGCCGCGATGCGGCACCAGGCGGCCCCGGCGAGCCCGTCTGCCGCAACGCCGTCGGCCCCCTCGCGGCGGGCCGCCGGCGTCGACGAGCACGCTGTCTCCGAGATCGCCCGTCACGGGATGCCACCCGCGATCGAGGGCCGTCGCGGCGCGCCCGGCTCCGAGCCGCGCATCCTGCTCTCCCTCCAGGACCGGGCCGGGAACCGGGCGGTCAGCGCCATCGTCGCCCGCGCGCTCCAGCGCAGCGAGATCCCCTACACGGATCGCGGGGAGACGCTCTACAACCAGGACCCGTCGTTCAACGCCTCGGTCACGCCGGGCACGGCCGGAGCCATGCACTACGGCGGCGGGACCCGGCACTTCGAGATGACCCGCTCCGACACCGAGGTGGTCGCGACCGTCCGCATCCTGTTCGTGAACCAGGACCGCGACACGCGCCAGACCTTGCCCGACGGAACGAGCAACCCGAACTATCTCGGGCACCGCGGCGCCGAGACGGAGATCCCCGCGTCCGACGAGCGGCGCGGACGCGCCAGCGACATCGCCCGCCACCAGACCGATCGCTGGAACGGCCGGATCCGGCTCCGGGGAGTGGCGCACCCGCGCTGGTACCAGATCGGCGGCCACGACGAGGACGTCGACCTGCCGGTCCGGTTCGTGTCGCAGGCGGTGTTCGGGATGGGGGAGTCGCACCACACGACGGTCCGCCTCTACCCGGCGTCAGTGGTCGCCAGCCAGGCTGCCGGGAACCCGATCGACGCAGGCAACTACTACCTGAACACGAGCCGGTATGGCGCCGACGCGGCCGCGATCTACGCGCACGAGTACGGCCACCTCCTCGGGTTGCAGGATGAGTACGACCAGAGCAACTTCCAGATGCACGTCCTGCTCCACCAGGTCTCCCCGCGGCTCGGCGGCGGGCGCGGCGCCGCCCTCGACCGGGCGACCGTCGAGCGGATGGTCCTGGCGGCGCTGACGCGTCCCCTCTTCTTCCGCTTCGCGGCAGCCAAGGAGGAGCTCTCCGCCTCGTTCATGGCCGGTCGTGCGCCGCTGGAAGCCGGCCTCGGCGCGGCGCTTCGGGCGGCCGCCGCCGATCCGGCCGTCCGCACCGCGGCGACGGCCAGGCTGGAGGCGCATGCCGGCTCACGGCTCGCCGGCCGCCTCCCGGGCATCGTCGACTTCGAGGCGGGCGAGAACTTCTCGAACCTCGCGCTGGCACGGGGAGCGGTCGCAACCGAGTTTGCGCCCGACGCGCTCGGCGACCTCGTGGCGGGAGCCTACTTCCAGGCGCTCCTCGCGCCCCACGACCAACCGGTCGACGTCGGCGGCGGCGGGAGCGGGCGGATGTCGGTGAACATCCACGGCAGCGCCGGCTCCGGCTCCGGTACCGGGATCTGGGGCGCTGCTGGCAGCGGACCCCTGGCGGGGAATGCCTCGGCCCTCGCCCAGCAGGTGGTCGGTGACAGCTCCGCCGGCCCGGTGCCGCCGGTCCGGCCGTCCTCGTCGCTGGTCTCCCAGGTGGCGGGAATCCCGGCGACATGGCGGACGGCGGCGGGAGGTCTCGCTGCGGCAATCACGCCGGCCGGACTGTCCGCCGCCATGTCGGCCGCGATCACGGCTCGCGGGGCCGTCTCGGGCGGCGACGGCCCGATCGGCAGCGTCGTCGAGGCGTACCATCGTGCCCTCGCGCTCGTCGGATCGTCGGCCCGGGCTGCGGCCCGGTCGGAGGTGCGTCGTTTCGTGGGTGCCCAGATCGCCCCGGCCCTTTCGGCGAACGTCTCGGCGCTCCAGGGCCAGGTCTCTGCCGACGTCACCCAGGTGATGGCGACCCCGGCGCGGACGGTCGCAGCCGCCGCACCGCCCGACCCGGACCTGCGGGCCGTGGTCACCGCGATGCAGGCCCGGCTGGCGTCGGCGACGCCGGCCGGCGCGGACGCCACCAATCGCAACGCTCCGGCGGCCAACCCGGGCAGCCCGGCCAACAACCCGACCGGGGCCGCGGTCCCCGCCCAGGAGGTCACCTACTCGAACACCGGGATGATGAGCGACAACTCGGGCGAGATCCGCACCGACCAGTTCGCCGACTTCGCGAACTTGTTCAACGACCCGTCAAACGGCCTGCACCGGTCGAACGAGGGCCAGTTCCGGGCGGTGGTTCGATGAGCGGGCTGCCCGCGGCGCCAGGGGAGCCCCGACCGCGCGTGGCATGGGAGCGCCGGGGGGCCGGCGGGCTGCGCCTGGGTGAGCGGCTGGCGCTCTACTCGGACAGGAGCGCCTGGCTGTGGGTGCAGGCCGCGGCGGATCCGGGGCGGGCAGACCGGGTGGGAAGCTTCCGCGCCGCCGTGGATGGCCGCCGGATCCAGGAGGCCGAGGCACTATGGGCCGCCCTCGCGGCGGCGCCCGACGCCGCGGCATCGGTGCACGGCCCGGAAGCGACGGTCGCCGGCCCGGACGGTTCACTCCTCTCCCTGTTCGCCGGGCAGCCCGGACCCGGCGCCGCGCTGCTGGCGCTCCTCGACTCGTTGACAGCCGAGGCGGTCCGCAATCCGGTCGCGGCCGCCCGCTTCGTCCTGGCGCGCGTCCCGGACACGGGGGTGGGCGGGTTCGCCCTGATCGTCGAAGGCGAAGGCGAGCAGGCCGTCCAATTCGTCCTCGATCCCGGCGCCTTCGTCCTCTCCCTCTCCGAGGCGAACGGCGAGGGCGAGCGCCAGGGCGTGGGGCCGCTGCCGATCGGCCTGATCGGACCGGATGGCGACCTCGTCGACGGCCTCCATGGCACGGCCCGCCTGGCGCCGGGGAGCCGGGCTGCCGCCGTGCTCCCGGTCCGGGCGGAGGCGCCCCGGGATGCCCGGGTGGAGGTTGGCGGCCGGATCGCGCTGGTCGGCCCGTGGCCGGCTGCGCCGATGGCCGCCGACGCCTTCGAAGCCCGGACCGCGGTCCTCCCGGCGGGCCAACCCAGCTGACCTCGTGCGCTCGGCGCGCGGCGGGGGTGGAGCGTGGTCGCGCCCGGACCGGAGCCCGCCGGATGGGGCAGCCCGAGGCGTTCGCGACAGCGCTCCATCGGGCCTCCTCGATGTGGTCTAATGGCGCATCCCTCCCGGGCGGCCGCGAGACCGAAACGGCCCCGCTGTCGTCCCGCCCCACCGCGGCCCGTCGCCGCAGAGGGGTGCCGCGGTGCCAGTGGATCGCGGCCGCGTGCCGGGCACGCGCCGCATCGAGGTGATCGATGAGCGTCAAGGCCCCGAACCGACTCTCCAGCGAGGAGATCGTCCGCCTCTCCCGCCGGTACACGTTCTTCCCCTGGGCCGCCCAGGGCGCCGTCGCGCCCGTGGCGATCGACCGGGCGGAGGGCGTCTGGCTCTATACGCCCGAGGGGCGCCGGATCCTCGACTTCAACAGCCAGCTGATGTCGGTCAACATCGGCCACGGCGACCGCCGGGTGATCGACGCGATCACGGAGCAGGCGAAGCGGTTGCAGTACGTCCAGCCGGGCTTCGTCACCGAGATCCGGGCCCAGCTCGGCCAGAAGCTCGCCGAGCTGCTCCCCGGCGACATCGAGAAGGTCTTCTTCACGCTCGGTGGGGCCGAGGCCAACGAGAACGCGATCAAGCTCGCCCGCCAGGCGACGGGTCGGCACAAGATCCTGGCCCGCTACCGGAGCTACCACGGTGCCACGGCCGGGGTCATGACCCTGACCGGCGACCCGCGCCGCTGGGCGAACGAGCCCGGGATCCCGGGTGTCGTCCGCTTCCCGGACACGCACCGCTGGGGCGAGAAGGAGCCTCGTTCGGCGGCCGAGGCGCTGCAGGGCCTCGAGGACGTGGTGATGTACGAGGGGCCGTCCACGATCGCGGCTCTCATCATCGAGACCGTCGTGGGCACCAACGGGATCCTCATCCCGCCCGACGGCTACCTCCAGGGCGTCCGCGAGATCTGCGACCGGCACGGCATCGTGCTGATCGCCGACGAGGTGATGGCCGGCTTCGGGAGGACCGGCGAGTGGTTCGCCGTGAACAACTGGAACGTCGTGCCCGACATCATCACGCTGGCCAAGGGCCTCACCTCCAGCTACCTGCCCCTCGGGGCCGTCGGGATGCGGCCGCACATCGCCGCGGCCTTCGAGAGCAAGGTCTACTACGGCGGCCTGACCTACAACAGCCACCCTGTCGGGCTCGCCGCGGCCCTCGCGACCATCGGCGTCTACGAGGAGGACGGCCTGATCGAGCGGGCGCGCACGATGGGCGCGCTGCTCCGCGGTCACCACGAGGCCCTGGCGGCGAAGCACCCGTCGGTCGGGACCCACCGCAACATCGGCATGTTCGGGATGATCGAGCTCGTGCGGAGCCGCGACCCGTGGGTGCCCATGGCGGGCTACAACGGCTCCTCGGACGAGATGAAGGCCATCCAGAAGTCGCTCCGCGAGCAGGGCCTCTACACGATGTACCAGTGGAACGGGATCCACACCAACCCGCCGCTGACCATCACCGAGGACGAGATGGCCCAGGGCTTCGCCATGATCGACCGCGCGCTCGAGATCGCGGACGAGGCGGTGACCAGCTGATACCTGGCCGAGCGTCCCCCCAGGCCCCCGGAGCGTCCCGATGACGGCAGTCCCCGCCCGGCCGCCTGTCGCGGGCGCGCGCGGGCGGGCCGCATCCCCGGTCGCGGAAGGCCTGTCGCCGCGTGGTCGCGGCATCGCGGTCGCTGCGGTGGTGGTCGCGCTGCTCGTTACCTGGGAAATCGTCAAGTGGCTCTTCGGCGATCCGTGGCGGCTCCACGGATCGATCCTGGGCATCGCGATCAACTACGAGCACTTCCCGCCCCTGCACTGGTCGGTGGCCACCGACCTCGCGCTGCCCCACCTGTGGTCCATCGCCAATGCGTTCTTCGAGCCCGCCCAGCGCTTCGGGCCACCCACCTGGCAGGTCCTCGCCGGGGCGGCGCTCTTCACGTTCGCCGAGGCATTCACCGGCTTCGTGGTCGGAGGCGTGCTGGGCCTCGGGATCGGCGTCGTCTTCGTCCGGTTCCGGCTCCTGGAGCGGGCCCTGGTCCCGTACGTCGTGGCCTCCCAGACGATCCCGCTCATCACGATCGCCCCGATCGTGGTGATCTACCTCGGGGCCAGCTGGACCTCGGTGGCCATGATCGCTGCCTACCTGACCTTCTTCCCGGTCACGGTGGCCGCCCTGCGCGGGCTCAAGTCCGCCGACCCGCGGGCCTTCGAGCTGATGCGCGCGGCCGCGGCTTCCGAGACCCAGGTCTTCTGGAAGCTCCGCTTCCCGGCCTCCGTCCCGTACCTCTTCTCGGCCCTCCGCGTGAGCGCGAGCGCGAGCGTCGTCGGGGCCATCATCGGCGAGCTTCCCTCGAGCATCCAGGACGGCCTGGGGGGACAGATCCTGCAGAACGCCCAGTACTACATCACCGGCCCCGAGAAGCTGTGGGCGACGATCATCGCCGCCGCCCTGCTCGGGATCATGTTCGTCGGGTTGGTCAGCCTCGCCGAGACTGTCCTGCTCGGCGGTCGCCGTCGACCCGTTTCGTGAGCGAGGCCAGCCCCATGTCCCAGATCGATCCGATCGCCGCTTCCGCTCGGGCGGCCCGGCCGGCCCCGATGAGCGGGAGCGCGCCGGTGGTGGAGCTGATCGGCGCCGGCAAGGTGTTCGGCACGGGACAGACGAGCCTCACCGCCGTCGACGGAATCGACCTTTCGATCGCCCCCGGGGAGTTCGTGTCCCTGATCGGCCCGTCCGGATGCGGCAAGTCGACCCTCCTGCGCCTGATCGGCGACCTGACCGCGGCCACGGCCGGGACCGTGCGGGTCAACGGGAAGACGGCGGCCGAGGCCCGCCGCGGGCGGGAGTACGGGATCGTGTTCCAGGCGCCCGTGCTGTTCGACTGGCGGACGGTCGATCGGAACGTGGAGCTTCCACTCGAGATCATGGGCGTGGCGCGGGCCGAACGGCGGGAGCGGGCCGCGCAGATGCTCAGCCTCGTGGAGCTCGGCGAGTTCGCCCACAAGTACCCGTGGCAGCTGTCGGGCGGGATGCAGCAGCGGGTGGCCATCGCCCGCGCCCTCTCGATCGATCCGAAGCTCCTGCTCATGGACGAGCCGTTCGGGGCGCTCGACGAGATGACCCGGGAGCGGATGAACCTCGAGGTCATGCGCATCTGGCGGACGACCCAGACCACGGTCGTCTTCGTGACCCACTCGATCCCCGAGGCGGTCTTCCTCTCGACCCGGGTCGTCGTGATGTCCGCGCGACCCGGCCGGATCACACGCGTGGTGGATGTCGACCTGCCCCAGCCGCGAACCTTCGAGACGCGCGAGACGGAGGGCTACTTCCAGGCGCGTGACCGAGGTGCGCGAGGCGCTGCGCCAGCAGCACGGGGCCGTCGGCGACGAGCCCGGCACGGATCCCACGAGCCGGATCCGCGTCGAGGGGTACGCGTGACCGCAGCCGCGCTGGCGCGGTCCGGCCCGTCGGCCTGGAGCCGGCGACTGCACGACGCCCTGCCCATCGTGACCGTCTTCGTGGTCGTGGTCGTGTCGTGGGAGTTCTCCCTCCAGGCTCTCGGGGTCAAGCAGTTCCTCATGCCCCGCCCCAGCGTGATCGCGACCGCCCTGGTCGACCAGTGGACGACCCTCTCCCGCGGAACCAGCTACACGGCGACCGAGTCGATCGGCGGGCTGCTGATCGGAACCCTCCTCGGGATCGGGGCGGCCTTCGCCACGTCGCGCTGGACGAGCGCCCGCCAGGCCCTCCTGCCCGTGGCGATCACGGCCAACTCGATCCCGATCATCGCCCTCGCCCCGCTCACCAACATCTGGTTCGGCTCGGACAACCAGGTGTCGCGGATGGCGATCGTGGCCGTCATGGTCTTCTTCCCGGTCATGGTCAACGTGGTCCGCGGCCTCACCGAGGTCGATCCTGCGGCGCTCGAGCTGATGCAGGCCAGCGCCGCGTCCTCGTGGCAGGTGCTGGCCAAGGTGCGCATCCCCAACGCCCTGCCGTTCGTGTTCACGGGCCTGAAGGTCTCCACCACGCTGAGCGTCATCGGGGCGGTCGTGGGCGAGTACTTCGGCGGCCCCCAGTACGCCCTCGGCGTGTACATCAAGTCCGAGGCGTACGTGTTCCGCTACATGAATGCCTGGGCCGCGATCATCATCGCGAGCCTCCTTGGCATCGGGCTGTACGTGGCGGTCGTCGTGCTCGAGCGGCTCGTGCTTCCGTGGCACGCGTCGAACCGTCGGGCGCTGACCTAGCCACGGACGGCCGCGTCGTCCCGCACCAGGAGGAGGTAGCCGCTATCGAAGAGGCAACGATCGAGACCGCGCGGTACTGACGTCGGTTCGGCGTCGAACCAGAGGAGGAGGAGAGGGTCTCATGAAGATTGCTCGGAAGGGCATCGCGCTCGCCGCCGTGGCAGCGCTCGCCGTCGTGGCCTGCTCATCGGGCGGGACACCTGCGCCCGCCAGCTCGGCTCCGCTCACGAAGGTGCGCTTCGTGCTGCAGTGGGTTCCGCAGGCACAGTTCGCCGGCTACTTCGCGGCCGCCGACCAGGGCTACTTCAAGGACGCCGGCCTGGACGTCCAGATCGTCCCCGGCGGACCGGACATCAACCCGATGCAGGTCGTCGCCTCGAACGGGGCGGAGCTCGGCACCACCTGGGTGCCCAAGATGCTCGCGTCACGCGAGGGCGGCACCGACCTCGTCGACATCGGACAGATCTTCCAGCGCTCCGGGACGCTCGAGATCTCGTTCAAGAACAAGAACATCAACTCGATCGCCGACCTCAAGGGCAAGAAGGTGGGCACCTGGCTCGGCGGCAACGAGCCCGAGCTCTACGCCGACCTGACCAAGAACGACATCGACCCCAAGAACCCGGCTGACGTGACGATCGTCCAGCAGCCGTTCGACATGTCCCAGATGCTCACGAGCCAGACCGACGCCGCCGAGGCCATGATCTACAACGAGTACGCGCAGGTCCTCGAGGCGACGGACCCGGCCAGCGGCAAGCTCTATTCGCCGTCCGACATCAACGTGATCGACTTCAACAAGGACGGCACGGCGATGCTCCAGGACATGATCTTCGCCAGCTCGAAGTGGCTGGGCACGGGCACCAACTCGGCCACCGCGGAGAAGTTCCTGGAGGCCTCCTTCAAGGGCTGGATCTACTGCCGTGACCATGCCGACTCGTGCGTGCAGTCCGTCCTCAAGGCGGGCTCCAAGCTCGGCGCCAGCCACCAGACCTGGATGATGAACGAGATCAACGCCCTGATCTGGCCGTCGCCGAACGGGATCGGCACGCTGGACCCGGCTGCCTGGAAGCAGACCGCCGACATCGCCGTCAAGTACGGGGTCCTCAAGGCCGCCCCGTCGGCTGACGCGTTCCGGACCGACCTGGCCACCCAGGCGCTCGCTGCGCTCGGGTCGTCGGTCGATACGAAGGGTGCCAGCTTCACGAAGACGTCCGTCACCCTGCAGCCCGGCGGTAATTGACCCCGGGTACCCCAGGATCGATGACGGAGGCCGGCCCGCGAGGACCGGCCTCCGTCGATTCCCGGGACGGCGCTCGCTCAGCCGGGGAGCGGCGTGGCCTGGTGGAAGCGAATCCTCCAGCGCTGGCCGCGCCGGACCCAGATCGACGACCGCAGCGCGACCCGGGCCTCGCCGTCAGGCCTCGGCACGAACGCCCGGTAGGTGACGAGGATCACGTCCGCCGCGACCGATGTCGCTGTGAGCGAGTCGATCGTGACGTCCCCCGGCGGCGCCGCTTCGACGGACTTCATCGTGGACGCCCGGTCCCAGCGCCGGCCGCTTGCCCCGATCTCGAGGAAGCCGTCGTCGAGGACCTGCTCGAGGCCGCCCGGGAGCGCCGCGAGCTCGCGCCGCGCGAGGGCGAGCTCGAGGGCCGCCAGCTCAGCCACGAGGGCGGGATCGGGCCGTGCCGACGTTGCCGACACCGGAGAGCGGCCCCCAGACGCGCCCACGCTCCTACCCTCCGGTGCCCCTGAACCAGTCCCTGTCGTTCCGAGCGTACCCGCTCGTCGCGTGCGACGCTGGCCCGTCGACGAGCGTGGCCGCTGACGGCGCCTCGCGCTACCCTTCGGCGATCGTGGTTCGCCAGCCGGGAGTCCGCCGATGCCCCATCCGCTCGTTGCCCAGCTTCGCTTCACGAGGAGCGAGTTCATGCGCGGCCTGCGCGGCGTCACCGACGCCGATGCGCGGCACCGGTTGGAGCCGATGAACTGCCTCGCCTGGAACGTCGGGCACCTGGCCTGGCAGGAGCAGGAGTACTTCCTGTGGATCGCCCAGGAACGCATGCTGTACCCGGAGATCCGGCGCGACTTCGCCTATGGCGCCCCCGCGAGCGCGCCGCCGCTCAAGGAGGTGATGGCCGCCTGGAAGGCGATCACGGCCGACGCGGATCCGTGGCTCGACGGCCTCACGAGCGCCATGCTGGCCGACCGCTTCGAACGGCACGGCGAGCCGTTCGACAGGCAACGCGGGAGCCGGCTGCAGCGGGTCATCTACCACTACTGGTTCCACACGGGCGAGAACGCCGCGATCCGCCAGGCGCTCGGGCATCGCCGCCTTCCGCAGTTCGTCGGGAGCATCGACACGGACGCGCCGTACGTCCCGGAGGCGGCGGAGTCCTGACGGTTGGGCGCCGGACCCGTGCCCGCTCCGCATCGGCAGGGGCCTCCAGGATCGAGTATTGACCTCACTGTCTTCTGGTAGTACTATCGCATGCGACTGATAGCACATCAGTCGAACGCCAGGTCGGCGACCAGCACCAGCTCGGGCGCTCCACCGGAGGCCCGCCGTCTCCCACGGCGGGCCTCGCCATGCAGGACAGAGCAGGAGGAGCGCACGATGGACGTGACCCAGGACGGGGCGCTGCTCGGCCTCCGCGAGCGGAAGAAGGCCCGCACGCGCGTCCAGATCCGCGAGACCGCGCTTCGACTCTTCCTGGAGCAGGGTTACGAGGCGACCACCGTGCAGCAGGTCGCCGACGCCGCTGACGTGTCGCTGTCCACCCTGTTTCGGTACTTCCCTACGAAGGCGCGCCTGGCGCTGCCATTCGATCTCGAGTCCCTCGTGCGCGACGCGTTCGCCACCCTCGGGCCCGATGCGTCGGTCTTCGCCGCGATCAACGCCGCCATGCGCACGAGCTTCGACGAGCTGGTGATCGTCGATCGTGGCTGGAGCGGGGACGACGGGCATGCAGCCGCGACGCTCGCCCAGGCGCGCGAGGCGGTGCAGGGCGAGATGACCGGGGCCGTCGGCCTCTACGCCGAGCTCATCGGCGACCGGTGGCGACGCGATCCGCACGACACGGTGGTCCAGGCCGCGTCCGGTGGCGTCGTCGGCGTCGGGATCGCCGCCTGGTCGGCCGACCGGGATCTCGGGCGCGACGCCGCGCTGCGCATCCTGGACGTCGGTCTGCGCGGCCTCGAGGACGGGTTTCGGCCGTCATGACGCCGTTGCACGCCCTGGCCGCGACCACCGTCGCCGCCGGGCTCGGGGTCGACCCGTCACAGGGCCTGGCCACGGGCGAGGCTCTTCGGCGGGCCGTGGAGGCCGGTCCCAACGCGCTCGAGGAAGCGCACCGCCGGCCTGTCTGGCGGATGGTGGTGGAGGCGCTCACCGAGCCGTTCATCGTGATGCTCGTGATCGCGGGTGTCCTCGCGATCGCGGTCGGCGAGGTGCGTGACGGCGTCCTCATCCTCGTCGCGCTCCTGCCGATCGTCGGCGCGGACGTCGTCACGGAATACCGCGGCGAGCGGGCGCTCGAGGCGCTTCGGGAGGCGTCGGCCCCGGTCGCCCGTGTCCGTCGCGATGGCGCCGTCGTGGTCGCCAACGCGGCCGCGCTCGTCCCCGGCGACGTCGTCCTCGTCCAGGCCGGCGACGTCGTGCCGGCCGACCTCAGGGTCCACCGCGTGGACCGGCTCCTGCTCGACCGGAGCATCCTCACCGGCGAATCGATCCCCGAGGAGGCACGCGTCGAGCCGGATCTCCCCGAAGCGCCGCTCACGAGCCGCCGCTCGATCGCCTACTCCGGGACCAGCGTCGTCGGCGGTCGAGGCGAGGGCATCGTGGTCGCGATCGGCGCGGCGACCGAGTTCGGCCGCATCGCGGGGAGCCTCGCGTCCGAGGAACGGCGCCGCTCGCCGCTCCAGCGCGAGCTCGATCGGCTCGTCCGCATCCTGCTCGTCGTCGCCCTCGCGCTCATCGCGTTCACGACCGGGATCGGGTTCGTGCGCAGTCATCCGCTCGGCGAGAACATCCTCGCCGGCGTCTCCGCGGCGATCGCCGCGATCCCAGAAGAGCCGCCGGTCCTGCTTGCGGTCATCCTCGGCCTGGGGGCCTACCGGCTGCTCCGGCGGGGCGTCCTCGTCCGGCGGCTCAACGCCGAGGAGACGCTCGGTGCCGTCGACCTCATCGTCACCGACAAGACCGGGACGATCACCCAGAACCGCCTCGCGATCTCCTCGGTCCGGACACCCGACGGATCCGTCGACGACCCGGTCGAACGCCGCGAGATCCTCGAGCAGGCCCTGCGGGCAGAGGAGGACGCGTGGCCGGGCGAGGAGATCGCTCCGGGGTCGTTCACCCGCGCTCTTCGGACGGCGGTCATCGAGGCAGGCGGTACCAGCCAGCTCGACGCAGCCGCGCTCGTGGAGGCCGCCCCGGCATCGCACCGCCACCCCGTGACGCGCACCGACGCCCGGCGCGACGGCCACCTCGAGGGCCTCGCCCTCGGGGCCCCCGAGGTCGTGCTCGCTGAGGTGGATTCCCACGCCGGCGGCCCGGTCGAGCGGGAGCGCTGGGCGGACCTCATCAGGGCCTCGGCGGCGGCGGGAGAACGCCTCGTTGCGCTCGCCCGGCGGATCGACGGCGGTCCGTGGGAGATGCGGGCGCTCGTCGGATTCGCGGACCCCATCCGGCCGGGCATCGCCGACGCGATGGCGACTGCCCGTGGCGCCGGCATCCAGGTCGTCGTCGTCACCGGCGACCACCCGGGAACGGCTGCGACCATCGCCGCCGAAGCGGGCCTGCACGGCGAACGCATCGTCACCGGCGAGGACCTCGCGTCCTGGGACGACGCGCGGCTTGCCGCTGAGCTCCCGGCCCTCCACGTCGTCGCGCGTTCGACGCCCGAGCAGAAGCGCCGCCTGGTCACGGCGGCCCGGACCGACCGCCGGATCGTCGCCGTGACCGGCGACGGGGTGAACGACGCGCCGGCCCTCCACGGCGCGGACGTCGCCGTCGCCATGGGCAGCGGCACGGCGGTCGCGCGCGAGGCGTCGGACCTCGTCCTCGGCGACGACTCGTTCGCGACGCTCATGTACGGCCTCGCCGAGGGTCGGCGGATCGTGGACAACGTCCAGAAGGGGCTCGTCTTCCTCCTCTCGACGCACATGGCATTCCTTGGCTTCATCTTCATCTCGACGGTCTTCGTGACGCAGGGCCAGGTGCTGCTTCCGCTCCAGATCCTCTGGATGGAGCTGTTCATCGACCTCTCGACCTCGATCGCCTTCGAGCGCGAGCCACCGGAGCCCGAGCTGATGACCCGGGCGCCCCGGTCCGCCACGGCACCGCTCCTCACGAACCGGATCCTCGGCGGGATCGTGCTCGCCGGCGCGTTCACCGCGGTCGCCGCCCTCGTGGTCATGCTCACGTACGGCGGCACCTTCGAGCATGCGGCGTGGCTCGCGTACACGGTGCTCGTGGTCGGGCAATGCGTCCGGGCCTACTGGAACCGGAGCGTCCGCGCGCCGATCCACCGCCTCGGGCACAACGGCTTCCTGCTCGGTGCCTGCCTCGCGGCCGTCGCGGTGCAGGTCCTGATCCCGTACGTGCCCGTGCTCGCCGAGGCGTTCCGGGCGGTCCCGCTCGACGCCGTCGAGTGGGTCGCTCGTCGCCATCGTCGCGGTCATCCCGGCGGCCGTCGCCGAGGCGATCCGGACGCTCGGGCGGGGGCGTGTCGCCTGGGTGGCCTGACGGATCGCAGCTGCCGGCGGAGGCCGCGCGGTCGACGCTCAGGCTCAGGCCGCGCGGAGCGCCATCGATGGCGTGGCTGATCTGCAGTCAACCTGTCACGGCGCAGGATTCGGCTCGGCGGGATAATCGGACTCCATGATCGAGATCGTCGCCTTCGCCATCGGGATCGTCCTCCTGGGCGCCGTCTTCTGGGACGTCTTCGAGACGATCGTCGTCCCGCGACCGACGCCCGGCGTCTTCCGGATCGGGCGAGTCATCGTGCGCGGGTCGTGGCGGGTGGTCCGGGCGATCGGCACGCGCAGCGACGGACGGCACGAGCGCCTGCTCGGCCTGTTCGCCCCGGCGGCGACGATCGCCCTCCTCGTCGCCTGGCTCGGTGGGCTCGTCCTCGGATACGGGCTCGTCCTGTTCGCGATCCGGGACGAGCTGCGGCCCGCCCCGGTGGACCTCGGCACGGCCATCTACTTCGGGGCGACATCGGTCCTGACGCTCGGCTTCGGCGACGTCGTCCCCGTCGGCGGTCCCGCGCGCTTCGTCGTGGCCGGTGCGGCCCTCTCCGGGCTCGGTACCGTTGCGCTCGTCGTCACGTTCCTGTTCTCGCTCTTCGGGTCGTACCAGCGGCGCGAAGTGGCCGTCGTGACGCTCATGGCCAAAGCCGGCGCGCCGCCGTCCGCCGTCGTGCTGCTCGAGTCGCTCGCCCGGCTCGAGCTCGTCGATCACCTGCCCGACTTCTTCGGGGGGTGGGAGCGGTGGATTGCCGAGGTCCTCGACTCCCACGTCGCGTACCCGCTCCTCGGCTTCTTCCGGTCGAGCCACGACGAGGTCTCATGGATCAGCGCGCTCGGGACCGTCCTGGACACGGCCAGCCTCGTCCTCACCACCATCGAGGGCGTGCCCCGTGGCCAGGCCGAGCTCGCGAAGAAGCTGGGCGCCCACCTCGTCGAGGACATCACGAATCTCGGGTTCCGCGCTGAGGGGTCCGACGGCGTCGATCGTGCCTCGTTCGACGCGGTCTACGCGCGTCTCGCCGCGGCCGGGTACCGGCTGGTGCCGGTCGACGAGGCGTGGCCGATGTTCCGCCGCGCGCGGTCGAGCTACGCCGAACGCCTCGAGTCGATGGCGGCCTACTGGGCGGTGCCGGCCCCAGCGTGGTTCGGCGGCCGCCGCGCGCTGCATCCTGCCGCGTCGCCGGCCCCGTCCGCAACCCCGTCCCCCGTGATCCGCGGGGCGGACGTCAGTCCGGGCGCCGGGGAAGGCGAGCCAATCCGCTTCGACGCGCAGTAGCCGATTCCGCGCTGGCGGATCGAGGAGGCGACGAGTGCCGTGAAGAGGCTGCCGCTGGACCTCACCCGGGAGCAGATCCTGGCCTATCGACGAACCGTCGGTGGGCTCGACGAGCGACTCCCGCCCGGCCCACGGTCGCTGCGGCGTGCCGCGTGGGCCGGCCTGCAGGACAGCATGCCGCGAGCTGCGCTCCTGTCGATTCATGCGCGCGTCGAGGGCACGCAACCGTCCACCTGGGAAGATCGATCGCTCGTCCAGCTCTGGGGGCCGCGATTCAGCGCCTACCTTGTCGCGGAGCGAGACCTGGCGGTCTTCTCCCTTGGGAGGCTGCCGGATGATGACGCCCGCCGGCGGCTCGCGGCGGAGATGGCGGGCGGCCTGCACGCCTACCTCGGGGGCACGAGGATGACCTACGGGGAGGCAGGTCGCGGGCTGGGCGTCCACCCGAACATGCTCAGGTACGCGGCGCCGACCGGCAGGCTCCTGATCCGTTGGGACGGCGCCCGTCAGCCGACCGTGTGGACGGTCCCGCCACCGGACGTCGACCCGGTCGAAGCCCGCCTCGAGCTTGCCCGCCGGCACCTGCATGTCTTCGGTCCGACGACGCCCTCGGCATTCGCCCAGTGGGCCGGGATCAAGCCGGCACGGGGCCGCTCCGCCTTCGAGGCGCTCGACGCATCGCTGACGCCGGTTCGAACCCCGGTCGGTGACGGGTGGATCCTGGCCAGCGACGAGCCGACGTTCCGGGCCAAGGCCAGGCCGGTCGCGGGGGCACGACTCCTCCCGAGCGGCGACGCGTACTTCCTCCATCGGGGAGCGGATCGCGCGCTCCTCGTGCCCGAGGCCGACCGTCGTGACGCGCTCTGGACCCCGCGCGTCTGGCCGGGCGCCGCCCTCGTGGGGGGCGAGATCGTCGGGACCTGGCGCCGCGCGGACACCGAGCTGACGATCCAGCCTTGGCGCCGTCTGACGCGCGAGGAGCGCGACGCCGTCCAGGCCGAGGCGGAGTCCCTGCCGTTGCCGGGCGTCCAGGGGCGGATCCGCGTCCGATGGGCCGACTGAGGCTGCAGGGGCGCGCGACGGCAGCGTCCGCTCGCGCGCGAGCCCGTCCTCAGCCCGTGCGACCCGTCCCGAACTGGCGATCGCCGGCATCGCCGAGGCCGGGCAGGATGTAGCCCTTCTCGTTGAGCCCGCGGTCCAGGGCGGCGCAGTGGATGGTCACGTCCGGGTGGGCGGAGCTGACGGCGGCGACGCCCTCGGGGGCCGCGATCAGGTTGATCAGCTTGATCCGCACCGCGCCCCAGCGCTTGAGCACGTCGATGGCGGCGGTGGCCGAGCCGCCGGTCGCCAGCATGGGATCGAGGATCAGGCAGACGTCCACGGTCGCGGAGTCGGGCAGCTTGTTGTAGTACTCGACGGGGCGCAGGGTCCGCTCGTCGCGGAAGAGCCCCAGGTGCCAGACCTGGGCCGTGGGCATCAGCTCGAGCATCGCGTCGACCATGCCCAGCCCCGCGCGCAGGATCGGGACCAGCCCGATCCGGTCGCCCAGCTCGTGCGCCTCGATCTCCTCGAGCGGCGTGCGCACCCGGCGCGGGCGGAGTCGGGCATCGGCCAGCGCCTCGTAGCCCAGGAGCCACGAGAGCTCGCGAACGACCTCGCGGAACTTCTTCGGCTCGGTCTTCTCGTCGCGCAGGATTGCCAGCTTGTGCAGGACCGCCGGGTGGCGTGAGACGGTCAGGGACGGCGCGATGCCGGCGGTCGGGGCGGGGGAGTCGGTCACGGCGCGCACCTCGGGCTTGAGCGGGCGTTCGGCCGGTCGGGCCACCGCTCCGAGCGGGGCCCCGACCCCGCCGATCCTAGCACTGGGCGGGTGCCCCGGGGCGCCCTCCGGCGCCGCCGGGAACGCTACGCTACGGGCATGCCACCCGTCCGATCCGCCCGCACCCCCCGCCCCGCCACGGCCGCACCCCGGGCTCCCCGGCGCGCCGCCCCGGTCCTGGCGACCCACGTGCGGGGCGAGATCCTGGAGAGCGTGCACCGGGGTCACGTCGTCCAGGTCGATGCCGCCGGGGCGCTGATGCGCGTGGCCGGCGACCCCGATGCCGTCGTCTCGCTACGCTCCTGCGTCAAGCCGTTCGCGCTCGTGGCGCTCCTGGAGGCGGGCGGCATCGCGGAGTACGAGCTCGGACCAGTCGAGCTTGCCGTGATGGCCAGCTCGCACTCCGGCGAGGACCTCCACGTGCGGACCCTGCAGGGCGTCTTCAGGCGGGCCGGCATCTCCCAGGCGCTGCTGGCCTGTGGGACCGAGGGCGCGCCGCTGGACGCCCTGACGGCCGCCCGGCTGGCGCGCGACGGCGAGCGCCCGGGCCCGATCCGCCACAACTGCTCGGGGATGCACGC
The DNA here is from genome assembly GCA_963801445.1 of uncultured Chloroflexia bacterium. Taxonomy (GTDB): domain Bacteria; phylum Chloroflexota; class Limnocylindria; order Limnocylindrales; family CSP1-4; genus CTSoil-043. The sequence continues at coordinate 882,620 of CAWDEW010000009.1, forward strand.
GGCCCAGCTGCTCCTCGCCCGGCTGGGCAACTGGACGCTGGACGACTACTGGCGCCCCGATCATCCCGTCCAGGTCGCCACGCGGGCGGTCGTCGCCCGGGCCTTCGGGACCTCCGTCGAGCGCCTCTTCACGGCGACCGACCAATGCGGGATCGAGACGTACGCGTTCACGCTCCGCGCGGTCGCCCGGGCCTTCGCGCTGCTCGCCGACCCGGATGGCATCCCGGCCGCGGACGCGCGCCGCTCGCTGGCCGCCCCGTTGCGCTCGATCCGGGATGCCATGCTGGCGAACCCGGAGCAGGTCGGCGGAACGCGCGAGCGGCTGGACACCTCGCTCATGAAGGCGCTTCCCGGCCGCGTCGTGGCGAAAGGCGGCGCCGAGGCGCTGCGTGGGATCGCGGTCCTGCCGGACCCGAAGGCCGGCACGCCGGCGTCGGCCTTCGCGATCAAGATCGAGGATGGCGGCGGGTACCAGCGGGCGACCTGGGCGGTCACGATCGAGGCCCTCCGGCTGGCGGGGATCCTGGAAGGGCAGCCGCTCCGGATCCTGGGCCGCTACCACCGGCCCGTGCTGCTCGACCCGCGCGGGCAGGTCGCCGCGGAGACGATCGCCTCGTTCGACCTGGCGCCGGTCGGAGAGCTGGTCGCGGCAGGCCGCTGAGCTCGCCGGCGCCGGCCCGGACTCTCGGCTGCCCGCCCGGGCAGCGGCCGCGCTCCTGCCCGACGCGCGTCCGGCGGCCGCGGACGACAATGAGCCCGCCATCCGTCCTGCGGCCGCGTCCGAGAGCCCGTCCGGGATCCCGGCGACCCAGGCCGGGACGAGCCGCACGCGAGGTCCAGGACCCCCGATCGATGGCCAGCGGAGCTGATCCCCACGGCGTGCTCGGCGTGGCCAGGAATGCCACGCTCGACGAGATCAAGCGTGCCTATCGCGCCCTGGCGAAGCAGCACCATCCCGATGCGGGGCGAGGCTCTGTGCCCCGCTTCCTGGAGATCCAGGCGGCCTACGAGGCGCTCGTCGGTGGGGCGGGCCGCGGGCGGGCCGGGCCCGCGGGCGACTCCGCCCGATCGTCTCGACGACCCGCCCAGCCCGGCGGGCGGTCGACCGGCGCCGGGTGGGGGAGTCCGCCGCGGCCCGGGACGGAATGGGCGCGCCGGCCGCGCGACCGGGCCGAGGCCGCCGGGCGGCCCGAGGACCCAGCGGGCGGGACGACGGCGGGCGGGACGACGGCCGGCCCGAACCGCGCGCGGGGGAGCGGTCCGGCGGGGGCACGCGGGCCGGCTGGTCCGACCGGCGGCCCTGCCGGAGGTTCGACCGGGGCCGGCACGGCTGGCACCGCGGGCGATGGTCACCGGGAACGGCGGTCGAGGCGCGAGCGCTGGTCGCGCAAGGCGACGCTCGGCTCGACGACCTACGACGAGGCCGGCGAGGCGCTGACTCCTCCGTGGGATGGAGCGAGCTGGTACGGGCCGTCGTCGGGGACCTACTGGACGATCAACCCGCGCGAGTATGCCGACCCGCGGAAGCACGGTCCCGAATACCAGGAGCGCGCCGGCCGGGCGGCGCGCGAGGCCGGTCGCGGGCCTCGGACTGCCGGAGGCCCACGCCCGGCCCGTCCGGACCGAACCGCGTCGGCCGCGGCCCGCGAGACCGGGGCGCCGCCCGAGGCCCGCCCGCCGCGCGAGACCGGGGCGCGCACCGCCGCCGAGCCGGTCCAGGGGCCTGGTCCCCAACCCGGCGCCACGGGGCGCGCTGCCTCCGCCCCGCCGCCATCCCGATCGGTGTCCGCGCCGGCCGGGCGGATGGGACCGTCGCCCGGCGAGGTCCCCGGCCCAGCGCCGGTTCGCCCCGGGCCGGCCGAACGGTCCGGGCCCGGCGGCGCAGACCCGTCGCCGGTGGTTCGCGGCCTCCTGGCGGCTGCCGGCTGGGCGCCGCTCGGACTCGCCCTGGCCGCAGCCGTCGGGCTGCCTGGCGGGCTCATCGCCACGCTCCCGGTCCAGGTCGCCGGCGCGGTCCTGATGACCCGCCTGCCGCGTTTCGCCTGGTCGTCCGCCGGGGGGCTCGTGGCCGTGGTGGTGGGCGCGGTCCCGGGCGTCGCCGTGCTCGCCGCGCTGGGCGAGCCGATCCGGCCGGGCGGGCCGGCACCGCTCTCGATGGTCGTGCTGGCCATCGCGGCCTGGGCCGTGGGGGCCGTGCTCGCCGCCGGCGGTCGGATCGTCGCCCCCCCGTGGCGCAAACGAGCCTGATGGCCGGCGCTACCATCGGCCGCGTGAACCGCAGCAGGTCGTCCGACCTCTCGAGCGCCGCCCAGGAGTACCTGCTGGCGCTCCGGGCCTCGGCGAGCGGCGGCACGCGGGCCACCGCGACCGCCGTCGCGCGGCACCTCGGCGTCTCTCCGCAGGCCGCCAGCGAGATGTTCCGGCGCCTGGCCGCCGATGGGCTCGTCACGGCGAGCGAGGCGCGCGAGCTCTGCCTCACGCCGGCCGGGCGAGCCGCGGCCGACGGGATCTTCCGCCGCCACGCCCTGCTGGAATGGCTGATGACGACGGTCGTGGGCCTGGGCTGGGCCGAATCCGACGTGGAGGCGGCCCGCCTCCAGGGCGCGATCTCGCCGCGCGTCGAGGCTCGCCTCGACGACCTCCTGGGGCATCCGGAGACGTGCCCGCACGGCAACCCGATCGATGCCGCGACCGCCGCCCGGCGCCCCGACGGCGTTCCGCTGGCCGACCTGGAGGCGGGCGAGTCGGCGACCATCTACCGGATCACGGAAGCCGCCGAGGACGATCCGGCCCTCCTCTCGTATCTCGAAGCCCGGGCGCTCACCCCGGGCGCCCGGATCGAGGTCCTCGCGCGCTCCCAGTCGCTCGATGCCGTCACGCTCGAGGGCCCGATCGGGCGGGCCACCCTGGGGCTGCGGCCGGCCGCATTCGTGCGCGTTCTCCGAGGCGACCCGGATCCGGCGCTCTTCCACCGCGTCCCGGAGCGCGTGCGCCGCTCCTGACGGCGGGGCCGGCGGGCACACGCCGGCTGCAACATCCGCCGCCGACATGCGTCGAACACGCGAGCGGACATGACCGGAGGGAGGGCTTCGATGAGCGACGAGACGGGCAACATCGCACGACCCACGATGGCCCTGCCGACGACCGCCCTGTTGCGGATCTCCGCGTTCTGGCTGGGGCTGACCTCGATCGACGCCGTCGTGACCGCGGCCGTCCAGTCCCGCGTCAAGTTCGACCACCTCGTCCTGCCCGGCACGGAGGGCACGTCCCTGGCGATCATCGCGATCGCGCAGTTCGTGTTCGCCATCGCGGTGCAGCCCACGATGGGGTCGATCAGCGACTACACGACCAGCCGCTGGGGTCGCCGCAAGCCCTACATCCTGGGCGGCGCCCTGTTCGATGCCCTCTTCCTGGTCGGGATCGCCGGCTCCAACTCGCTGCTCGCGATCACCGCGTTCGTCACCCTGCTCTCGTTCAGCACCAACGTGGCGCGCGGGCCGTTCCAGGGCTACGTGCCGGACCTCGTGCCGGACCGGCAGGTCGGGCTGGCCAGCGCGATGGTCGGGCTGATGCAGGTCCTGGGCAACGTGCTCGGGTTCGCGCTGGCCGCCGTCGCGAACACCGAGGGCAACGTGGGCCTGGCGGTCGTGGCGATCGCCGCGGTCGAGATCGGGACGATGCTGAGCGTCGTCATCCGGGTGCCGGCCGGGCCTCCCGCGCGGCCCCGCAACGGGCGGTCATGGCTGTCGATCGCGAAGGAGACCTGGGGAACGGACATCCTGCGCGAGCGGAGCTACATCTGGCTGCTCGCCTCGCGGCTGTTCATCCTGATGGGGGGCGCGGCCACGGTGAACTTCATCTACCTGTACCTCAGCGACGCGCACGGCCTGGACCAGGCCGCATCGGGGGCCGCGATGCTCCAGATGCTGGCCGTCCTGGTCGTCGCGAGCCTCCTGGCGATCGTCCCGGCGTCGCGCCTGTCCGACCGGGTCGGCCGCAAGCCGGTGATCTACGCCTGCACCGCGCTCGGCGCGCTGGGCGTGGGCCTCATCGCGAGCGCGCCCTCGATCCTGGTGGCCACGATCGGCGCCGCCTTCTTCGGAGCGTCCCAGGGCACGTTCCTCGCCGTGGACTGGGCGCTCATGACCGACATCATCCCGCGGGCGGCGTCGGGTCGGTACATGGGCCTCTCGAACGTGGTGACGGCGTCGTCCACCACGCTGGCGGTGGCGATCGGCGGTCCGTTGATCGACGCGTTCAACCGGGCTCTCGGGATCGGCGCGGGAGACCGCCTGGAGGTCGCGCTGGGCGTCCTGTACTTCGCGGTCGGAGCCCTCTGCCTGCGCCCGGTCCTCGAGCCGCGACGGAGTCGCGCCCTGCCCGCGGCGGCCGCCGCCTGAGCGGCGTCGTGCGCGTCGCGGGCCATCGGCCGTCGGCGGGAGTCGTCCCAGGCCCGGTCCCGGCCGGCGGCCGCCGGCCCGTACAATCGGCCGCATGACCACCGCCCGCGTTCGCATCGCGCCGAGCCCCACCGGACCGCTCCACATCGGGACCGCGCGCACGGCCCTCTTCAACTTCCTGTACGCGCGCCACGTCGGCGGGACGTTCATCCTCCGCCTCGAGGACACCGACGTCGCCCGCTCCACGGCCGACTTCGAGAAGGACATCCTCGACCACCTCGACTGGCTGGGCCTCGAGTGGGACGAGGGCCCGGCGGTGACCGGTCGGCCCGAGCGGGGGGACTTCGGGCCCTATCGCCAGATGGCCCGCCTCGGCCTGTACCGGAAGGCGGCCCAGCGGCTGCTGGCCGCTGACCAGGCCTACCCGTGCTACTGCTCCCCCGCCGAGCTCGAGGCGGATCGCCGGGCGCAGGAGGCCGCGAAGGAGCCGCCCCGCTATCTCGGCCGCTGCTCGGGGCTGAGCGCCGAGGAGCGAGCCGCGCGCGAGGCCGAGGGCCGGCGGCCGGCGCTCCGATTCCGGATCCCGCCCGGCGTCGTCGCCTTCGACGACCTCGTCCGCGGCCGGGTCGAGATCGACGCCGGCGCGCTCGGCGGCGACCTGGTGATCGTCCGGGCCGACGGCACGCCGCTCTACCACTTCACGGTGGTGGTCGACGATGCTGCGATGGGGATCACCCACGTGATCCGCGGCGAGGATCACCTCTCGAACACGCCCAAGCACATCCTGCTGTTCCGCGCCCTCGGCCACCCCGAGCCGGCCTTCGCCCACCTCCCGCTGATCCTGAACCCGGACCGGTCGAAGATGAGCAAGCGCAAGAGCCAGACCGCGGTGCGCGACTACATCGGCGAGGGCTTCGTCCGCGAGGCGATCGTCAACTACCTCGCCTATCTCGGCTGGTCGCCGGGGACCGAGGACGACGTGCTCTCGCTCGAGGAGATCATCGAGCGGTTCGACCTTCGCGCCGTGCAGAAGGGCGGAGCCGTCTTCGACCGGCAGCGCCTGGAGTGGCTCAACGGGCAGTGGATCCGCCGCCTGGCCGACGACGACCTGGCCGCGCGGCTGGCCCCGTTCTTCGAGGCGGAGGCCGCGGCCGGCTTGATCGACCGGGTGCCGACCGCGGACGAGATCCGGGCGATCCTCCCGATGATCCGCGAGCGGCTGCCCGTGCTCGGCGCCGTCGGGGAGCTCGTCGGATTCCTGTTCACCGAGTCGATCCCGCTCGATCCGGCCCTGCTGGTCCCGAAGCGCTGGGACCGGGGAACGGCGCGGGCCGGTCTCGCGGCCGCCAGCCGGGCGATCGACGCGCTGGGCGCCGCGGGCTTCACCGTGGACGCCCTGGAGGCGACGCTGCGCGGGGTCGCGGAGGCCAACGGCTGGAAGGCCGGTGACCTCTTCATGGCCCTGCGCGTCGGGCTGACCGGGCGGACCGCGACTCCCCCCCTCTTCGAATCGATGCTGGCCCTGGGCCGCGAGCGGACCCTCGCCCGCCTCGACCGGGCCACCCGCGCCCTCGAGGTCGAGTCGCCGGCATGACGTCCTGTTGCAGATGGTGGAACTCGCCGGAACAGGCGTTATAGTCGCGTTAACGGTCGCGCGGTGGACGTCCTGGGCACGGTCGGGTGCACTGTTGGGCGCGGGTCTGTCGCTGCGCGGATGACCCGTTGGGCGCCCGGCGAACCGTTTGGTCCGGGCCATTGGAGGGACGCACCGTGCCTCGCATGAGCGGGCCGGTCGTGCGACAGCTCTGGAGGAGCAAGTTGCTGACGAAACGATCCTCGTTCCGCATCGCCACGGTTGGTGCCGTGGCCGCGGTTGTCCTGGCGGCCTGCTCATCGGGTGCCACGACCGCCCCGTCGGCCGCACCGTCCGCGGCCCCGTCGGTCGCCGCCTCGGCGCCGGCGTCCACCGGCGCGTCCGCGGCCCCGTCGGCCGGCACGGACCTGACCAGCCTCATCGCGGCCGCCAAGGCCGAGGGTGGCCTTTCGGTCGTCGCCCTGCCCCGCTCGTGGTGCGGATACGGCGCCATGCTGGACGCGTTCACGGCCAAGTACGGGATCCCGATCAACAGCCTGAACCCGGACGGCAGCTCCCAGCAGGAGCTGGACGCGATCACCGCGAACAAGGGCAACACGGGTCCGGCGGCACCGGACGTCATCGACGTCGGTCTGTCCTACGGCCCCAAGGCCGTCAGCGAGGGGCTCGTCGCGCCCTACAAGGTCTCGACGTGGAGCGACATCCCGGACTCCGCGAAGGACGCCACGGGCTACTGGTATGGCGACTACTACGGCGTGATGTCGTTCGAGGTCAACACGTCGGTCGTCACGAACGTCCCGCAGGACTGGCCCGACCTGCTCAAGGCGGGCAAGAACCAGGTCGCCCTGGCCGGTGACCCCACCGGCTCCAACCAGGCGGTCTCGGCCGTCTGGGCCGCGGCCCTCGCGAACGGCGGCTCGCTTGACAACGCCCAGCCGGGCCTGGACTTCTTCAAGCAGCTCAACGACGCCGGGATCTTCGTCCCGGTGATCGGGAAGCAGGCCACGGTCGCCACGGGCGAGACGCCGATCGTCCTCCGCTGGACGTACAACGCCCTTGCCGACAAGGACTCTCTCAAGGGCAACCCGCCCATCACCGTCGTCGTCCCGAAGAACGGGCGCCTCGGCGGCATGTACGTGCAGGCCATCAGCGCCTTCGCGCCCCATCCCAACGCGGCGAAGCTCTGGATGGAGTACCTCTACTCCGACGAGGGCCAGATCGGCTGGATGAACGGCTACTGCAGCCCGATCCGGTACGACGCGATGGTCAAGGCCAACGCCATCCCCGCCGACGTGGCGGCCAAGCTGCCCGAGAGCAGCGGCGCGGCCTCTCCCGACGCTCGACCAGATCACCAAGGCCAACGACGTGATCACCAAGGGCTGGCCGACCGTCGTCGGCGTCCCCGTCAAGTAGTCGGGGAAGCCTTCCGCTTCTCCCCCGCGACGGTGACCGACCTGGTCACTGCCATCGACGCCCGGGACCCGCGACCGTCGCGGCCCGGGCGTCGACGCGCGCCCTGGACGGTCCTGGGGGTCGTCCCGTTCTTCCTCTTTGCCATCATGTTCCTGGTGGTCCCGACCTCGTACCTCGTGGTCGGGAGCTTCCGCGACGAGGCCGGCGCCTGGACGGTCCAGAACTACCTGGATCTCTCCCAGCCCCGGATCGCGAACGCCTACCTGTCGAGCATCGAGATCAGCCTGGTCACGTCGCTCGTGGCCGGGGTCTTCGGCTTCCTCCTCGCCTACGCGGTGATCGCGGGCGGGCTCCCCAGGCCGATCCGGACCGGGATCATGACCTTCTCCGGCGTCGCCTCGAACTTCGCCGGCGTTCCCCTCGCCCTCGCCTTCATCTTCACGATCGGGCGGACCGGGTTCGTGACCGTCCTCCTCAAGGCCGTGGGCTGGAACGTCTACGACTCCGGGTTCACGATCTACTCGAAGATCGGCCTGGAGATCGTCTACCTGTACTTCCAGCTCCCGCTCATGGTCCTGATCATCGCCCCGGCCATCGACGGGCTGAAGACGGAGTGGCGCGAGGCCTCGGAGAACGCCGGGGCGAGCACGTTCCAGTACTGGCGCTACATCGGCCTGCCGGTGCTCCTGCCGTCGCTCCTGGGCGCCATGATCCTGCTCTTCGGGAACGCCTTCGGCGCCCAGGCGACGGCCTTCGCCCTCACCGGCGGCTTCCTCAACCTGGTGACGATCCTGATCGGCAGCCAGCTGTCCGGCGACACGCTGGGCAACCAGAACCTGGGCTACGCCCTGGCCATGGGGATGGTGGCGATCATGGGCGTGACGCTCGTCGCGTACTCCTGGCTGACCCGGCGGGCGGAGCGCTGGCAGCGATGACGGACCGGGCGGGCGCGGCCGCCGGGAGCGTGGGCGCGCGGCCGGAGCTGGGCGACCCGCCCGTGCGCCGGCGGCCCCGACCCAGGACCGTCGGGTCCTGGATCATCCTGGCGCTCGGTGTCGCCTACTTCTTCCTGCCCCTGGCCGGCACGCTCCTGTTCTCGCTGCGAGCCCAGCCGGCGTTCGCGGCCTACACGGACATGGTCAACGACCCGCAGGTCTGGTCGAGCTTGCTCTACTCGTTCGTCATCGGGCTGGTCACGATCGTCCTCAGCATCGTGCTGCTGGTCCCGACCGCCTTCTGGGTGCGGCTCCGGCTGCCCCGCCTGCGACCGATCGTCGAGTTCGTCACGCTCCTGCCCTTCGTCGTCCCCCCGATCGTCCTGGTGTTCGGCCTGATCAGCACGTTCAGCCGGCCACCCCTCGCGCTCACCGGGTCGAACTTCGGGAGCGATCTCCTCCTCACCTGCGCCTACGTGATCCTGTCGTTCCCCTACATGTACCGGGCCATCGACGCCGGGCTGCGGACCATCGACATCCGGACGCTCACCGAGGCGTCGCAGAGCCTGGGAGCCGGCTGGTTCACCATCCTCTGGCGGGTCATCCTGCCGAACCTGCGGGTCTCCATCCTGAGCGGCGCCTTCCTGACCCTCGCGATCGTCGTGGGCGAGTTCACGGTCGCCAACTTCCTGGCCCGGCCGATGTTCGCCACGTACCTCCAGCTGATCTCGGGGGACCGCGCCTACCAGGCCGCCGCCGTGGCCCTGATGAGCTTCGCCATCACGTGGGCGGCGATGGGCGTGATCACCGTGGTCGGCCGGGGCAGCCAGGAAAAGATCGAGCTGACCGGAGCCCACTGACCCATGTCGCTGACGGAGACGACCGCCGCATGAGCTACCTGACCCTCAACGGAATCCAGAAGCGGTTCGCCGGCGGAGTCGTGGCCGTCGAGGGATTCGACCTGGGCGTTGCCAAGGGCGAGTTCGTCTCCTTCCTGGGGCCGTCCGGCTGCGGCAAGACGACCACCCTGCGCATGGTCGCCGGCTTCGAGCAGCCTACGACGGGCACGATCGTCCTGGACGGCAGCGATATCACGAACAAGCCGCCCAACCGCCGGAACGTCGGGATGGTCTTCCAGTCCTACGCCCTCTTCCCGAACATGACGGTGGCCAGGAACATCGGCTTCGGCCTCCGGGTCCGCGGGCGCGACAAGGCCACGATCGACACGCGGGTCGAAGAGCTCCTGGAGCTGATCGGCCTGCCCGGTCGGGGCAACCGGTACCCGTGGCAGATGTCCGGTGGCCAGCAGCAGCGCGTTGCCCTGGCGCGAGCCCTGGCCTTCGAGCCGCAGGTGCTCCTGCTCGACGAGCCGCTCTCGGCGCTGGACGCGAAGATCCGGGTGAGCCTGCGCCAGGAGATCCGCTCGATCCAGCGGAAGCTGGGCATCACCACGATCTACGTCACCCACGACCAGGAGGAGGCCCTCTCGCTTTCCGACCGGATCGTCGTGATGAGCGAGGGGCGGATCGAGCAGATCGGGACGCCCTTCGAGATCTACAACTTCCCCAGGACGGCGTTCGTGGCCCGCTTCGTGGGCACGCTCAACGTCCTGGACGGGAAGATCGTGGACGCCGCGACCGGCCGGGTGGCGGCGGGCGGCAGCGAGCTCCAGTCCGGCAAGCGCCTCGACGGAGCGGCGGGCAGCCCCGTGTCCGTCGCCCTGCGCCCGGAGCTCCTCGCCCTCGGCGACGCGGCGGCAGGTCCCAACCGGTTCGCGGGCACGATCGACGACGTGACGTTCCTGGGGGCCGTCGTGCGGATCCGCGTCCGGCTCCCGAGCGGCGACGCCGTTGCCGTGGACACGTTCAACAACCCGCACCTTCGGGTTCCCGCGCGGGGGGATGCCGTGAACGTTGGCTTCTCCACCGAGGCCTGCCTGATCCTCGGGGCAGGCGGGACCTGATCAACGGTCCGGCCTCACGGACCGGGCTGTCGAGGAACCGGGCGAGACCGTGGCGAACAACAGATCGGAGGCCACCATGGCCAGGGGCACCAGGAAGCCGGGCGGCTCGTCGGAGGCGGGGGCTCGACCGAAGGGCGCGAAGCGCCGGCTGCGCCGCCTCGAGCGCGACATCGAGATGATCCGCGACCTCGAGGCGCGTCGGGCACGGCAACTGGAGTCTGCCCGGGTGGTGCGCGAGGCTCTCGAGGGCAAGCTGGCCCTGCTGCGCGGCGCGTTGGGGCCGGCCGGGGCCGCCGCGCAGCCGGCGGCGGGCGAGCCGCCCGAAGAGCCGTAGCGACGCGCCGTGTTTGGCGGGCGGTCGTGGGCCGAGCTGATCGGCCCGCATGCCGCGGGGAAACTCGCGAGCAGCCGGGAAGGTTGACCCTGCCGAAACGCCGTGTTAACGCGGGCGCCTATCCTTGGATGCGATGGCCCGCACGATCCTGCTCGTCGACGACGAGCCGACCCTCCGCGAGACGCTCGCGGAGGCGCTCGAGGCGGAGGGATTCCGGGTGGTGACCGCCGCGGACGGCCGCGAGGCCCTGGCCCGCTTCCGCGAGGTACATCCCGACCTGGTCGTGCTCGACCTGATGCTGCCCGAGCTCTCCGGGATCGAGGTCTGCCGGATCATCCGCCAGGAGTCGGGCGTCCCGATCCTGATGCTCACCGCCAAGACCGGCGAGGTCGACAAGGTGGTGGGCCTGGAGCTGGGTGCGGACGACTACGTCACGAAGCCGTTCAGCCTTCGCGAGCTGACCGCTCGCATCCGCGCCATCCTGCGCCGGACGGAGCAGGCCGCGACGGCGCCGGCGGTCACCGTGGAGCTCGGCCCCCTGGTCGTCGACCTTGCCGGTCATCGACTCCTCCGCGACGGGCAGGCGGTCCCGCTCAAGCCCAAGGCGTTCGAGCTGCTTGCCTTCCTGGTCAGCAATCCGGGCCAGGTCTTCTCGCGCGACCAGCTCCTTGAGCAGGTCTGGGGCTACGAGTACGGCGGCGAATCGCGGACGGTGGACGTCCACGTGCACTGGCTGCGCTCGGCCATCGAGGCGGACCCGGCCGAGCCGGCCTGGATCCAGACCGTGCGCGGCGTCGGCTACGTGTTTCGACGCGCGGGCTGAGCCGGGGCGACGCGTACCGCCCGACGGGCGGCGGGGACGGCGCACGGCGCCAGGGACGCGACGGGATCCGCCCCGCCTAGCCCCCCTTGGCCACGATCCGCTCGATCACCTCGGCGGCATCCTCGGCCGCGTCGATCGTGTCCTCGAGCGCCGTGTACAGGTCGCGCAGCTTGATGACCTCCAGGGGGTCCATGCGGTCGCGGAAGAGACGTCCGATCGCCGCCCGCGAGAGCCCGTCGGCCTCGTGCTCCAGGTCGTGGATCTCCCTGAGATGAGGTCCGATCGAATCCTGCTTCTGCAGCTGCCGGATCGCCTCCAGCAGCTGGGCGGACTGGGCGGCGACGATCCCGGCCAGGCGGCGGGCCTCGGGCGTCGGCTGCTCGATGCCGTAGATCACGAAGGTCTCCGCCGTCCGCTGGATCCCGTCGACGACGTCATCGAGCCGGTTGACCAGCTCGTGGATGTCCTCCCGGTCGAACGGCGTGATGAAGGCCTTCTCCAGCCGGGCCGAGATCGCGGCGTCGATCACGTCGCCCTCGTGCTCGAGGGCCTGGATCGAGGCGACCCGCTCGTCGAGATGGTCGTACGCGGTGACGAGGTCGTCGAGCTCGCGCGCCGCCGTGACGAGGTTCTCCGCATCGCGCAGGAAGTCGACATAGAAGGCATCGTCCCTGGGAATCAGGCGGACCATCGATCTCCCTTCCGACGCGTCACCGGACGCCAACCAGGTGGAGGGCCAGCCAGGCGGCGGCACCCACGATCATGGTGGCCGGGATCGTCACGATCCAGGCGATGAGGATGCTCCGGGCGACGCCCCAGCGCACGCCGCGCGGCCCCTTGCTGGACCCGACGCCCATGATGGCGCTGGAGATCACGTGGGTCGTCGAGACCGGCATCCCGAGGTGGGCAGTCGCCAGGAGGACCGAGGCGGCCGTCGTCTCCGCCGCGAAGCCGTGGATCGGCTCCAGGTCCACGACCCGGTGGCCCATGGTGGCCATGATCCGCCAGCCGCCGACCGCGGTGCCCAGGGAGATCGCCGAGGCGGATACGACGATCACCCAGGCAGGCACGTCATTGGTGGGGATGACCCCGGCCGAGAAGAGGGCGAGGGTGATGATCCCCATCGTCTTCTGGGCGTCGTTCGAGCCGTGGCTGAAGGCCATGTACCCGGCCGAGAGCACCTGCAGGCGGCGGAAGCGCCTCGACAGGGGCCGTCGATCCGCGCGCCGGAAGATCCAGTAGAGGCAGATCATCAGGAGGAACGCGATCACGAAGCCGAGGACGGGCGACGTGATGAGCGGTACGAGCACCTTGCTGACCAGGCCGTCCCACTTCACGGCGCCGGTGCCGGCCGCGATGATCGTCGCGCCGAGAAGGCCGCCGATGAGGGCATGGCTGCTGGAGCTGGGGATTCCCCACAGCCAGGTGGCCAGGTTCCAGGCGATCGCGCCCAGGAGGGCGGCCATGACCACCACCTGGGTCGTCGTCGCCTCGACCACCAGCCCGGCCCCGATCGTCTTGGCGACCGCGGTGCCGGCGAACGCGCCGATGAAGTTGAACGCGGCGGCCATCCCGATCGCGTAGGCCGGGCGGAGGGCCCGCGTGGCCACCGACGTCGCGATCGCGTTCGCCGTGTCGTGGAATCCGTTGATGTAGTCGAAGAAGACGGCGAGGACCAGGACGGCGAGGAGGGCGAGGGTCATCGCGGGCGCACGCTTGAGCGGCGCCGGTTCCGGCTGGAAGTCACGGCCCCAAGTATGACTGCCGCGCGCCGACCGTTGGCCCCGCGGGGGCGCAGACGGGCCGCGCCGCGGGTCCCTCCGCAGGGTCCCGGTCACGATAGTTAATCGCGCGCCGATCTCCCGATCACGCTGGCCGGGCAGGATGCGGCCATGACCCTTCCGAGCCGTCGCGCGGAGCTTCCGGCCGGCGGCTCGCCCGCGCCGGGGTCCGCCCGGGACATCCCGGAATCCGGTCGGGCCGGCTCGCCCCGGGCAGCCGATCCGCGTGGGCGGTGGCGGCGCTTCGCCGCGCCGGTGCCGGGACCGGACACCGTCCTGGAGATGCGGGCCCGCGAGATCCGCGAGCGGGTGGCCGCCGGCCTCGCGCCCGCGCACTGGCGGCTCCCGGGGTTCGCCGCCGACCTGGACCAGGTGCGTCGCCAGCTGCGTCCCCTGTCCACGCGGGACATGCTGGCGGCATCCTACGACCGCGAGGGAGAGCACCTCGCGACGCTCCGCCGGCTCGCCGCGGACCCGACCCGGCCGCCGCCGGCGGCCGGCGCGATGGACCTTGCGTACGCGATCCGCTGGATGGAGCTGGGCCCGCCGGGCGGGAGCCTGCCGGCGTGGCTGGCGATCCTCGACGGCGTCCCGGCCGAACCCGGGGAGCCGGGTGGCTGACGCGCGGGCACGGGCCACGCGTGGCGTCCAGCGCCGCCGGGCCCGCTGGTCGGTCGCCGGCCCGCGGCCTCGTCGTCCGCCCCGCTATCCTTCGGGCATGCGCCTGAGTCACCTCTTCTTCACCACGCTTCGCGACGATCCCGCCGACGCGGAGATGCCGTCGCACCGCCTCCTCGTCCGGGCCGGCTACGTCCGCCAGCTCGGGTCCGGGATCTACTCCCTCCTGCCCCTCGGCTTCCGGGCCTCGAAGCGGGTCGAGCAGGTGATCCGCGAGGAGATGGACCGGATCGGCTGCCAGGAGATGGAGATGCCGGTCGTCCACCCGGCGGAGCTCTGGAAGGAGACCGGGCGCTGGTACGCGATCGGGTCCGAGATGGCCCGCTTCAAGGACCGGGCGAACCGCGACATGGTCCTCGCGATGACTCACGAGGAGGTCGTCGCGGACCTGCTCCGCGACATCGTCAAGAGCTACCGGCAGCTGCCGATGATGGTGTATCACTTCCAGACCAAGTTCCGGGACGAGCCCCGGGCTCGCGGCGGCCTGATCCGCGTCCGCGAGTTCGTGATGAAGGATTCGTACACCTGCGACCTGGACGAGGCGGGGCTCGACCACAGCTACGAGCTGCACTACGAGGCCTACACCCGGATCTTCGAGCGCCTCGGGCTGCACGCGATCCCGGTCGCCTCGGACGTCGGGATGATGGGTGGCTCCCAGGCCCACGAGTTCATGGTCCTCAACCCGTACGGCGAGGACGTCCTGGTCCTGTGCGAGAAGTGCGGGTTCGCGGCCAACCGCCAGGTGGCCAGCGTGCGCGTCTCCGAGCCCCCGGCGTCCGAGCCGCTGCCGCTCGAGGAGGTCGCGACCCCGGGGACGGCGACGATCGCGGACCTGGCCGCGTACCTCGGGATCAGCCCCGAGGAGACCGCCAAGGCGACCTTCTTCGCCGATCGCGACGGCCGCCTGATCAGCGCGATCGTGCGCGGTGACATGGAGGTCAACGAGACGAAGCTCGCCAACGCCGCGAAGGCGGTCGACCTGCGCCCCGCCCGGGTCGAGGAGATCGAGGCGGCCGGGATGGTTCCGGGCTATGCGTCGCCGATCGGCGCCCACGGCACGTTCGTGGTGGTCGATGACCTGGTGGCTCGTTCCACGAATCTCGTCGCGGGCGGCAACCATGCCGGCTTCCACCTGCGCAACGTCAACGTCCCGCGCGACTACGCGGCGGACCTGGTGACGGACCTCGCGAGCGCTCGCGAGGGCGACGGCTGCCCGAGCTGCGGCGCGCCCGTGATCCTGCGCAACGGGATCGAGGTCGGCAACATCTTCAAGCTGGGGACGAAGTACACGTCCGCGCTCGGCGCGGAGTACCTCGGCGAGGACGGCGCGCGCCACCCGATCGTGATGGGCAGCTACGGGATCGGCGTCGGCCGGGCGATGGCCTGCGTGGTCGAGGCCCACCACGACGAGAAGGGGCTCGCCTGGCCCGCGGAGGTGGCACCCTACGTCGCCCACCTCGTCACGGTCTCGGGCGCACGGGATCCCCGCGTCGACGAGGTCGCGGAGCAGCTCCACGAGCTCGCGGCGGCCAGCGGCCGGGAGCTGCTGTGGGACGACCGCGACGAGTCGCCCGGCGTCAAGTTCACCGACGCGGAGCTGCTCGGGATGCCCCGGATCCTCACGGTCAGCCCGCGCTCGCTCGCGGCCGGCGGCGTGGAGGTGACGGAGCGCGCGACCGGCGAGCGCCGTGTCGAGCCCCTCGAGGCCGTGGAGGCCTGGCTGCGCGGGTCCTGATCGAGGCGATGGACCTGCCGACAGCTCTCGCCCTCGTCGTCGCGGCGCTGGTCGGCGTCGGGGTTGGCCTGGCCTTCGGTCGCGCGCCCGCCCGCGGCGGCTCCGCTGCTCTCCTGACGACCGGCCCCGCGCCGCTGTCGACCGAGGTCTCGACCGTGCCGGTCGCAACTGGGCCCGCGCCGGCGGGCAACCGGGACCTGGACGTCCTCGTAGAGCTGGTCGGGATCGGCGTGGTGCGCCTGGCCCCCGACCTCGTGGTCCGGAGCGCCAACGAGACGGCGGCGCGCCTGCTCGGCCGGCGGACGGGCTCGCTCGATGGGCGGAGCGCGATGGAGGCCTTCACGGATCATCGCATCGAGGAGATCGCCCGGACCGCGCTCGAGACGGGCGCGGCGACGGGCGAGGTCGTCGTGCGCACCTCGGACGCCCCGACGCTCCTGGTCCGGGCGCGCCGGACGGACGGCGGCGATGCCTGGGTCGCCTTCGAGGACGTGACCGAGCTGCGCCGCCTGCAACGGATCCGGACCGAGTTCGTGGACAACCTCTCCCACGAGCTGCGCACGCCCCTGACGACGATCAGCCTGCTGGCGGAGACGCTCGGGCGGGACGCCGAGCAGCTGCCCGCGAAGACCGCGGAGCGGATCGGGTTGATCGAGGTGGAGACCGGCCACCTGGTCCAGATGGTCAACGAGCTCCTCGACCTCTCCCGGATCGAGAGCGGCAGCGCCACGCTCGTCGTGGAGGAGGTCGATCTCGGCCGCATCGCGGCGCAGACCGCCGCGCGCCTGGCCCTCTTCTCCGAGCGCCAGGGCGTCCGGATCGAGACGGAGGCTCCCGCAGCCGGCCCGAACGTTCGCGGCGACCCGGATCGCCTCGGCCAGGCGATCCTGAACCTCCTCCACAACGCCGTGAAGTTCAGCCCGTCCGGAGCCGCGGTCACGCTGCGGGTCGCGGCCGCCGAGAGCGAGGCAATCGTGGAGGTGGAGGATCGTGGCCCGGGCATTCCCCGGGCTGCCCAGGCGCGAGTGTTCGAGCGCTTCTACAAGGTGGACCGGGCCCGAACGCGCGCCCACGGCGGAACCGGCCTGGGGCTGGCCATCGCCCGGCACATCGTCGAGGGCCACGGCGGCCGGATCTGGCTCGAGTCGGACGAGGGCCAGGGGTCGACCTTCACCTTCGCGATCCCGCTGGCCGGGCCGGAGATCGCGGCCACGGCGGGCGCCTGACGATGCCCGACCGCGGCAGGGCCTCGAACGCCGGGCCAGCGGTCCCTCGTGGCCCCCTGCTGCTGGCCCACCGCGGGGACCACGCGCGGGCGCCGGAGAACTCCCTCGCCGCGTTCCGGGCGGCGCTTGCCCGGCCCGGATGCGACGGGCTGGAGCTGGACGTGCGCCACGCCGCCGACGGCCTCCCGGTCATCCTCCACGACCGGTCGCTGGCCCGCGTGCAGGGTCGCTCCGAACGAGCGGCGGACCTGCCGGCGGCCGAGCTCGCCGTGCTCGGCGTCCCGCTCCTCGCCGACCTGCTGGCGATCTGCCCACCAGGGGCGTTCCTGGACGTGGAGCTCAAGGAGGTCCCGACGATCGCGACCCTGGCGCCCCTGCGCTCCGCCCGGGGGAATCCGGAGGGCGACGCTGGTTGCGGTCGTGCTGTCCTCGTTCGACCCGATCGCGCTCGGCGCCGCCCGCGACCTCGCCCCGAGCTGGCCCCGCTGGCTCAACGTGGAGGGAACGCTCGGCATCGCCGAGGTGGACGCTGCGCTCGCCCTGGGCTGCCCGGCGATCGCTGCCGACTGGCGCCTGATCACGTCCCGCACTGCGGCGCTCGTCCGGGAGGCCGGGCTGGACCTCGCGGCGTGGACGGTCCGCCGGCGCCCAACGCTCCGCCGCCTGGCGGCGCTGGGCGTCGTGGCGGCCTGCGTGGAGGGGGCCGCGCTGGGCGGGTGAGACGCTCCGGCTAGAGCGTCCGGCGCATCGCGCGAGCGGTCTGCGGGCAGCCCCCGGCGAACTGGGCAGACGCGGCGATCCCGGCGGGCGCCGCAGCCCGCTCGGCGACCGTCCAGCCGCGCGCGGCGAAGAAGGGCTCAGCCGTCTCGGTCAGGAGCCACGCTTCCGGTGTGCCGCCTTCGCGAGCCAGGTGCAGGGCGCGCTCCACGAGCGCGCTCCCCAGCCCGTGCCCGCGCGCCCCGGCGGTGACCGCCAGGGAGCGCAGGAGCACGGCGTCGTCATGCCACTCGAGGGCCACGGTGCCCACCAGGCAGCCGTCGTCGGCGCGCGCGACCAGGACGTTGCCGGACGCCGCCAGCACGGCCAGCCCGTCGGGCTCCAGGCCGGCGCCGGTCACGAGATCCTCGATCGCGCCCGCCTGCGCGGCATCCGCCCGTTCGATGACCGGGAACGGCGCGTCGGTCATGAGCAGCACCCGGCGTCGTCCGCGTCGCCGACCCGGCCGAGGGTGACCGTACCGGCCGCCGGGAGCGCCCGCCCGGCATGCCGGGCCTTCTCGACGGCGGCCGAGAGGGCAGGGGAGCGCCGCGGGCCGGCTGCGACGTCCGGTTGGCGCGCCTCGTCGACGCCGGGCTTCCGGGCGGCCACGATGGTCCCGAACATCCCGTCGACCACCGCGTGGGTGGGCGTCAGGGCGATCCCTTCGAGGCCGGCCGCGGCCAGCCCGTCGGCGTATTCGCCGAACGACAGGGCGCCCGCGATGCAGCCGACATGGTCGCCCCGGGCGGCCCGGTCCGGCGCCGAGAGCGCGTCGTCGGCCACGATGTCGGAGATCCCGATGCGCCCGCCAGGCCGGAGGATGCGCGCGATCTCGCCGAAGACGCGCTGCTTGTCCCCGCTCAGGTTGACCACGCAGTTGCTGATCACCACGTCCACGGACGCGTCGGGCAGGGGGATCGCCTCGATCTCGCCCTTCAGGAAGACGGCGTTGCCGACGCCGGCCGCGGCGGCGTTCCGCCGGGCGAGCTCCAGCATCTCGTCGGTCATGTCCAGCCCGTAGGCCGTGCCCGTCGGACCGACCCGACCGGCGGCCAGGAGGACATCGATCCCGCCCCCGGAGCCAAGGTCCAGGACGACCTCCCCGGGCCGAAGCTCCGCGACGGCCGTCGGGTTGCCGCAGCCGAGGCTGGCCAGGGCAGCCGCGTCGGGGACCGCGGCGATCTGCTCCGGCGTGTACAGGCCCGGGCCGAAGACGGGGTCGCCGATCGGCTCGCCGCAGCAGTCGGGTCCGCGCTGCGCCGGTGCCGTGTCCAGGACGTCGAGGGTCGCGCGCGCGGCGCGGGCGTAGTGGTCGCGGACCTGTTCGCGGAGCTGGTCGGTCATCGGGGCCTCCGGTTCATCGTGCGCCGGCCAGGCCGGCGCGTGGCCATTGTCGCGCGTGCTTCGGCGCGCGGTGACGGGTGGATGGGAGCGCTCAGCAGCAGGGCGTGTCGCCCGGCCAGGCGCGCAGGAGGGACGGACGGTCGAGCGCGGCGGCGATGCGGGCGACGCGTCCCATCCGGGCCGCGGCCGCGCAGCAGCGGGCTGCGGCAGCCCGCAGGCGGGCGACGAGGGATGCATGCTCGGCCTCGCGGGCGCGATCACGGAGGGCTGCTTCGGCGAGGAGCATCTGCATGGTCATCGGTCTGGTCTCCCGGCGGTTGGCCGCCGTCCTATGGGATCTCGACAGGGAGAAGACTAGCCATTAGATTGATTGTTGTCAATATAGATGTCGGACGATATTATAGGGCCATGTCGAAGAGCGCCGATCCGGACGTTCTGCTCCTCGCCGCGCTCGCGGACCCGGCCCGCCTGGCCATCGTCCGCCAGCTCGCCGCCGACGGCGAGGTCTGTGCGTGCGACGTCGCGCCGGCCGCCGGCCTCGCCCAGCCCACGATCAGCCACCACCTGCGGGTCCTGCGCGAGGCAGGTGTCGTGGCCGGACAGCGCCGGGGCACCTGGATCTGGTACGGCCTGCTGCCCGGGGTGGGGGAGCGGCTGGCGGCGCTGGCCGGGCAGCTCCGGCCCGGGACGCCGCTCCCGGCCGCGGCGCTCGGCGGCGCGGCGGCCGGACCGGCGGGCGGCAGTCGGGCCCGCGCCGGACGCCGACCCCTCCCGGTCATCCAGCCGGGAGCCGGCCGGTGAGCGTGGCCGTCTCGGTCGTCACGCTCAACATCCTCAACCTCGCCGACCGCTGGGACGAGCGCCTCCCGCTCCTGCTGGCCGAGACCGCCGCGCTCCAGCCGGACCTGATGGGGCTCCAGGAGTGCGTCTACGTGCTCCAGCAGGACCGCATCCTGGGGGCCGCCGGTCCGGCCGACTACCGCGCCGTGCGCGGTTGGGCGGGACGCCCGGAGTACGGCAACAGCCTGCTGGTGAAGGCGCCCCTGGTCCCGGACGGCCCGGGAGAACGCCTCGACCTGGGAGCCGGGCGGGCCGCGCACCGGGTGGTCGTGCCTTTGCCCGGCGGGGAGACCGTGCTGGTCGCGGTGACCCACCTGCACCACCTCGTCCCTGACGCCGCCCTGCGCGCGGGCCAGGCGACCGCCCTGCTGGAGTGGCTCGCCGCCGCCCCGGCCACGACCGCGCAGGTGCTGATGGGCGATTTCAACGCCGCTCCCGCCGAGCCGGCCTATGGCCTCGTCACCGGCGCCGGGTTCCGCTCCGCCTACCGCGAGGCAAACGGCGTCGAGCCCGCCGTCACCTGGCCGTCGGGCCTCCAGGCCCCGGCGATGGACACCGACGGCGATCCGGCGTGCCTCGACTACGTGTTCGTGCGCGGCGCGGTGCGGGTCGAGGGCGCCCGCCTCTGCTTCGATCGCCCGGCGGCCGAGGACCCGACGCTCTTCCCCTCGGACCACCGGGGGATCCTCGCCCGGCTCGAGATCGGCTGAGCGCTCGAGGCCGGGTCGGGCAGGTTCAGGCCCGTCTCCCGACGAGACAGGCCCGTCTCCCGAACGCCGGGCTCGGAGTACCCTGAGGCGCGCATCCCGCGCGCCCGGAACCCTCGCCGGGCGCGAGACGAAGCGAGGTGGTCCCGATCGCGTTCCTGCTGCGCCTGCTGGGCTTTGGGCGGCGCGCTGATGGCCCGGCCCCCGAACCGGAGGAGATCGCCCCGCCGCCTCCTGTCGAGGAGGCCCCCCCGGCCCCGACCGGGATCGCCTGTCCGAGCTGCGCCGTCCTGATCGATCCGCCGCCGACCCGTACGCGGCTCTGCCCGTCCTGTCGACGCCGGATCGTGGTCCGGTCGGTCGAGGGAAGGGCCGTCTACCTGACCGAGGAGGCCGTCCCGATCTTCGAGGGTGAGCGCCGTCGGGAAGAGGATGAGCAGCGCTGGACGGACGAGCGGGGGCGCTGGCTCCACCTGGCCCGGCTTGTCGGGGCGCCGGTGGAGCGCCGCCGGCACCTGGCGGGCCTGCCGATCTCCGCGACCGTGGTCCGAGATGCCCGGGCGCTCTACCTCTCGTCGGCCGAGAAGGATGTCCGCGCCGCGCGACGCGAGAAGCGCTGGGGCGACGTGGCCCGGATCCGCCGGGCGCAGGCCGCCGCCCTGCACGAGGAGGCCGGCGGCGGCCCGCCGGCACCCGAGATCGTGGCCCTCCACCGCGAGGGCCTGGCGGCCACCCTCCGATCGCTCGCCCGCGTCTCGCGCGAGGCGGAGCTGGCCGGCTCGACCTGCTGCCGGGCCTGCCGCGCCGAGAGCGAGCAGGTCTTCCGGATCGCCGACGAGCTGCGCACGCCAAGGCTGCCCCACGAGGGCTGCCCGAGGGGCCTCTGCCCGTGCGACTGGTGGTCGGTCACGAAGGCGCCGGCCCGGCCCAGGCGAAAGCGTGCCGCGGGACCGGCGCCCGGGCGGGCGGCCGGGCCCGGAGCCTGAGCCGGGGCAGCGCTCAGCGGCCCAGCAGGTCCGGGGGCACGAGCCAGCGCAGCTCGGCACCGCCGGGCTGGAGCGGCCGCACCCCGTCCAGGCGGGCCAGCGCGCCCTTCCGCATCCGGAGCGTGTCCGCGCCGACCAGCGTGACCAGGAGCTCGCTGAAGTCCGGGTCGTGCCCGACCAGGACCGGCCGGGGCGGATCGCCGGCATCGCGCAGGATCTCCTCGACGACGCCGAGGTCGAGGCCGCCGACGAGGCGCGGCTCGAGCCGCACGGGCGCCCCCACGATCCCGGCCACGATCTCGGCCGTCTCCCGGGCGCGGGCCAGGGGCGAGGTCAGGAAGATCGACGGCGCAACGCCGCCCTCGGCGAGGAGCCGGCCCATCTGCTCGGCCTGGCGACGGCCGCGCCCGCTGAGGGGCCGAACGTCGTCCGGGCCCTGCCAGCTCGCCGGGTCCCCGGCATGGGCGTGGCGGAGCAGGAGGAGCTCCACGTGGCCGGCCATTGGACCCTCATCCCTGCTCACGCACCGACCTGCGCGCCGACCCGTTGGGCGGCGAAGGTGCGCGCCCAGCCCTCGATCTCGTCTCGGACGCGGCGGAAGGCGTCCAGCCGCTCCGCGTCGCTGCCCGGGATCGCAGCCGGGTCGTCGAAGCCGTGGTGGAGCTGCTCGCGGGCTCCGGGGAAGAAGGGGCACGCCTCGCGGGCCCGGTCACAGACGGTCACGACGACGTCGAACGGCTGGTCCAGGAACTCGGTGATGGCCTTCGAGCGCGCGGACGTCCAATCGATTCCCACCTCGGCGAGGACCTGGACGGTCAGGGGATGGACGCCGGCCGGGACCGTGCCCGCCGAGGCGACGACGATCGCGCCGCGACCCGCCCGCCGGAGCAGCGCCTCGGCCATCTGGCTGCGCGCGCTGTTGCCGGTGCACAGCACGAGGACGCTGAGCGGAGCCGGGGTGCCGGTCACGGGTTGAGGTCCTCGCGGAGGCCGGTGGCGAGGTACACGACGTCCTCGGCGATGTTCGTCACCCGGTCGCCGATCCGTTCCAGGTAATGCGCCGCGATGAGCAGCTTCGCGGCTCGCTCCACGTTCCCGGGATCCTGCTTGGCCAGCTCGACGAGCCGGTCCGTGGCCCGATGGTAGTGCGCGTCGATCTGGTCGTCGCGCAGGGCGACCCCGCGGGCGACGTCGGGCTCGCCGTCGACGAGCGCGCGGATCGCATCGGCCAGGATGTCCGCGCACAGGAGGCCCATGTCGGCGAGCCCGACGTGGGCGTCGAGCGGCGCGTGGGGGGCGATCTCCCGGACGCGCTTCGCCACGTTCGCGATGGAGTCGCCGATCCGCTCGAGCTCGTAGGCGATGTGGTCGAGGGTCATCAGGTAGCGCAGGTCGCGGGCGACCGGCGCCTGCGTGGCGACCGTGGTGATGATCAGGTCGAGGGCCTCATCCTGCAGCGCGTTGACCTGGACGTCACCCTCGATGACCAGCAGGGCCTTCGCCGCGTCGTGCGTCTCCAGCGCGTCCACCGTGTCGCGGATGCGCTCCTCGATCAGCGAGCCCATGCGCAGGAGCGTGTCCTTGATGGCCCGCTCCTCGGCATCGAGGGTGGGGCGCGCGCGCGCCGGGCGGTCCCCGCGCTCGGCGGGCGGGATGGTGATGTCGTCGTCGAAGATCTGGGCGGGGTTCTGCGGGTTCGTCATGGGGTCCCTCCTGCTCGCTCAGCCGAACCGGCCGGAGACATAGTCCTCGGTGACCCGTTGCGCCGGGTTCGTGAAGATCCGGTGGGTCGCGTCCATCTCGACAAGGTAGCCCGTTCGATCGGGATCGACGCTGAAGAAGGCCGTGGTCGTCGAGACCCGGGCCGCCTGCTGCATGTTGTGGGTCACGATCACGATCGTGTAGCGCGCCGAGAGCTGGCTGATCAGCTCCTCGATCCGCTGCGTGGCGATCGGGTCCAGGGCGGAGCACGGCTCGTCCATCAGGATGACATCCGGCTCGACGGCGAGCGTCCGGGCGATGCACAGCCGCTGCTGCTGGCCGCCCGACAGGGCGAGCCCCGACTTCTTCCGGAATTCGTCCTTGACCTCGTCCCACAGGGCGCAGGAGCGCAGGCTTCGCTCGACGGTCTCGTCGAGCACGGCGCGATTGCGGATCCCCCGCCGGCGCGGCCCGTAGGCCACGTTCTCGTAGATCGACATCGGGAACGGATTCGGGCGCTGGAACACGAGCCCGACACGGCCCCGGACGTCCACCGCCTGGACCCCGGGAGCGTAGATGTCCTGGCCGTCGAGGAGGACCGTGCCGGCCACGCGAGCCGTGGGGATCAGGTCGTTCATCCGGTCGAAGCAGCGCAGGATCGTGGACTTGCCGCAGCCGGACGGCCCGATCAGGGCCGTCACCGAGTTGGCTGGGATCCGCATGGAGACGTCCCGGACCGCCTGCCGGGCGCCGTAGAAGACCGAGAGGTCGCGCGCCTCGAGCTTCGGCTCGACGTCCGCGGCCGCCACGGCCGGGGCCGTGGCTTCGGGCCGTGGTGGAGCCGCGCCCGGACGCGGGGCGTCCTCGCGAGCAGGGGCAGCTGTCTGGGTCGTCATGGCGGTGGCTTCGCTCCGTGCGGGGACCCTGCCGGGGTCGATCTGGGTCATGCCGCCGTCACGCGGCGCTGGAGGGCCCGGCCGAGGCCGCGGGCGCCCAGGTTGAAGATGAGGACCATGCCCACCAGGACCGCGGCCGAGGTGTCCGCGATCTGGCGGACGTAGTCGCCCAGGCCCTCGGAATTGAGCTTCCAGATGTAGACGGCCAGGGTCGTCGCCGGATGGAACGGGCTCCACGGGGAGCGCGGGTCGGCGAGGTTGAAGTTGCCGAAGTCGAACCCGGTCGGCGTCGAGAGGCCCGCGGTGAAGATCAGGGCGGCGGCCTCCCCGAAGATCCGCCCGGAGGTGATCACGATCCCGGTCACGATCCCCGGGATCGCCAGGGGCAGGACCACGTGCCGGATGGTCTGCCACCTCGACGCGCCGAGCGCGAGGCTGGCGCTGCGCTCGTCAGCCGGGACCGCCTGGAGGGCCTGCTCGGTCAGCCGCGACATGAGGGGCAGGTTGAACACCGCGAGCGCCAGCGAGCCTCCCAGGGCCGTGAAGCTCCAGCCCGTGGCATTCACGAAGAGGGCCAGGCCGAAGAGCCCGACGACGATCGAGGGCACGGCGCTGATCAGCTCCTGGGCGAAGCGGATCGCGCCGGTGAGCCGTCCCGGGTTCGCATACTCGGCCAGGTAGATGCCCCCGGCGACACCCAGCGGGACCGTGATCAGCAGGGTCAGGGCCAGGATGTAGACGGAGTTCCAGAGGACCGGTCCGATTCCCCCGAGGGAGGTCTCCGAAGGGTCCGAGAAGAGGAACGAGAGGCTGAACGAACCGACTGCGGCGAGCAGGAAGTGCGCGATCACGGCGCCGAGGACGAGCACGACCAGGCCGCCGATCGCCCACAGGGCGGCGGTCGCGACCTGGTCCGCGACCAAGGTGCGCCTCACTGGACGCCCCTTCCGCCGGTCAGGCGTCGGACGACGAGCACGAACAGGAAGGAGAGCACGAGCAGGACGACGCCCATGAACCAGAGGACCTCGTTCCAGGGCTCGCCGCTGACCGTGTTGCCCATGTCCAGGGTGATCTGGCTGGTCAGGGTGGTCATCGGCTGGGCCAGGCTGGTGGGCATCACGGGCCGATTGCCGATCACCATCTGGACCGCCAGCGCCTCGCCGGCCGCCCGCATCATCCCCAGCACGATGGCGGTCACGATGCCGTTCTGCGCCGCCGGGAGGAGGACGTGGCGGATCGTCTGCCAGCGGGTCGTACCCATGGCCAGCGAGGCAGTCCGGAGGTCCGCGGGAACGGCGCGGAACGAGTCGTAGGCCACGCTGGTGATGGTCGGGAGGATCATCAGGGCCAGGACGACCGAGCCGGCGAGCCACGAGAAGCCGAGCGTGAAGCCGGCTCCGGCGAAGTTGCTGCGCAGGAACGGCACGAGCTCGGTGATCCCCAGCCAGCCCCAGACCACCGACGGGATCCCGACGAACACCTCCATCGCTGGCCGCGTGATCGAGCGGGCCCAGCCAGGGGCGATCTCGGCCATGAACAGCGCCAGCCCGACGGAGAGCGGGGCAGAGATCACGGCTGCCACGACCATGACGCCGAGGGTCCCGGCGACGAAGGGCAGGATCCCGAACGAGTAGTCCGGGGCGTTCGGGATGTCCAGGCCGTTGACCGGGTTCCAGGTCGGGTTGAAGACCTTGGCGAGCGGGATTCCCGAGTGCGTGAAGAGCGCGAGCCCGTTGGCCGCGATGAACAGGAGCAGGAGGGCGACGAGGAGCACGACGACCATCGCCGAGCCCATGGTGAGGCGGCGGGACAGGTCAACCCGCTCCCGCAGGTTGAGCGGGCGACGCAGGTCGAGCGGTTCCGGCATCGAGGTCGAGATCACGCGATCCCCCGCTGGAACGACGGGCGCGGGCCCACAGGGACCCGCGCCCGTCGAATAGAAGGTCCCGGTCCGAGCACCGGGACCAAGGTTACTTCTTGATCGGGGCGAAGAAGAGCGAGGGACCGATGTTCGTCTGGACGTCAGGCCCAAGCATGTAGTCGAGGAACGCCTTCGTCAGGCCGTCCGGCTGGCCCTTCGTGTACATGTGGCCGAACGCCTGCAGCTTGTACGAGCCATTGGACAGGTTGTCGAGGGTGGCGTCGACGCCGTCCAGCTGGACCGCTGCGAGGTTGGCCTTGTTCTGCTGGTAGTAGGCGAACCCGATGACGCTCGTGGCGCCCGGCGTCCCCGTGACGGCCGTGGTGACGGCCCCGTTCGAGTCCTCGGTGAGCGCCTGGCCGGATGCCTCGGCGGCTCCGCCGAGGACGATCTTCTTGAATGTGGCGCGCGTACCGGACGACGCCGGGCGCAGGATCAGCACGATCGGCTGGTCCGGCCCGCCGACAGCCTTCCAGTTCGTCATGGCGCCGGTCCAGATCTGCTTGGCCTGGTCGGACGTGAGGTTCGTGACGCCGGTCACGCTCTTGTTCATGACCATGACCCAACCCTGGACCACGACCTGGTGGTCCACGAGCTGAGAGGCGTCCGCGGGCTGGAGCTTGTCGGTGGCAAAGATGTCGGAGTCGCCGATCTGGACGGTCCCCTGCAGGACCGACGTCAGGCCGGTGCCGGAGCCGCCGCCCTGGACGGAGACCGTCGAGCCGGGGCACGCCTCCGTGTAGGCCTTCGCCGCCTTGTCGACGAGCGGCTGGAGTGCCGTGGAGCCGGACGCAGTGATGCTGCCGGGCACGCAGGTGGCGCCCGACGCCGGAGCGACGCTGGCGGCCGTGCTGGGCGCCACGCTGGCGGCCGTGCTGGGGGCGGTGGTCGCGCCGCTGCTGCAGGCGCCGAGCGCGACCGCGGCGACGAAGGCGAGCGCGGCGAGGGGCCGCGGGGTGCTGATGATCACGTGGGCAATCCTCCTGGGGCCGAGCCATGCCGTGCGTCGGCGGCAGGGCGGCCGAGATGCTGACTGGCAACACGAGGGTCCAGCGCGCGAGTCAACCGGTAGTTGCCGCCGCTTTACCGTTGTGTTAACGGCGCGGCCGGCCTCCTCGGCACGTCCGACCGGCCTCCTCGGCACGGCCGGCCGGACCCGGCGCATGGACCTGGCGGGTCCCGGGTGGCAGACTGTCCCGACCCGCGACACATCGGGCATGCGCGGAGGAGAGGAGGACGAGACGATGTCGCAGGAGCGTGCCGTCGCCCGCCACCCGGCGGACGTCTCGACCGATTCCCGGGCGCTCGCCGAGCCTCCCTCCGACGGCTGAGGATCCGACCGTTCCCGCCGTCCACGCCGCCGTCGACGTCGGCGCCAACTCCGCCCACCTGCTCGTCGCGGCGGTCGACGGGCACCTCGTCACGCCGCTGGTCGACGAGTCCGCGCTCCTCGGGCTCGGCGACACCGTGGACGCCGACGGGCTGATCGCCGGTTCCGCGCGCGAGATCCTGGTCAGCACGCTGACCGGCTACGCAGCGGTCGCCCGCGAGCGGGAAGCGGCGCGCATCGCGTTCGTCGGCACCGAGCCGCTCCGGCGGGCTGCGGACGCGACCGCGGTGGTGCTGGCCGTCGGGCGGGCGACCGGCGTCCCGCTCCATGTCCTGGACCACCGGGAGGAGGCGCTCCTGACCCTGGTCGGCGCCACGGCGGGGCGCGCGCTCGAGCGCACGATCCTCGTCCTGGACATCGGGGGTGGGAGCAGCCAGGTCGTCGTGGTTGCCCCCGGCTCCGCCCCGCGATCGGCCGGCCTGCGGGTCGGTGGCGCGCGACTGACGAGGGCTGTCGTGGCCCACGATCCGCCGACCGGCCCGGAGATCGCGGCGCTTCGCCGGGCGGCCCGCGCCGCCGTCGCGGCCATGCCCCGCGAACGTCCGGCCGATGTCATCGCCGTGGGCGGCACCGCCTCGAACCTGGCCAAGGTCGTGCCCGACGCGTCAACCGACCGGGTGATGACGCCGGGGCGCCTCGAGGAGGCCTTCGCGACGCTTGCCTCCGAGCCCGCCGAAGCGATCGCGGCGCGCTTCGGGGTTCGCCCCGTGCGCGCCCGGATCCTGGCCGGCGGGGCCGCCCTGCTGGAGGCGATGATGGAACGCTTCGACGTCGCGCGCGTCGAGGTTTCCGAGGCCAGCGTGCGCGAGGGCGTGGTCCTGGCGCTGGCCCACTCCGGCGCAGGATGGCGCGACCAGCTCCCCGCGCTGGCCCACGGCTGGGGCCGTCGCGGCTGAGGCGCCGCATCGCGCGGCTGCGGCCGCCGCTACAGGGCGCTGACCGCCCGGCCCAGCAGGCGCCTGAACTGGGCGCCGCTGATGGCCCGCCAGGGCCCGCCAACCGCGCGGCGCAGCCGCTCCAGCTCGCGCTCCTTGATCCGCAGGTAGTCGCCGATCGCCTCGACCTCGGTCAGCGTCAGCGACCCGGCGTTGGCCAGCAGGAACTGGCGGGTGAGCCCGATCGTGACGTCGGCATCGTTCAGCAGGCCGAGGTGGTCCTGGAGGGCCGTCACCCGGGCGATCAGGACGTCGACCTCGGGGCCCAGCGCCTCGCGGAAGAACTCCAGGGTGTAGCGCAGCCACTTGCCGGCGATCCGCAGGTTGTGGAGCGTCTCCACGTCGGCCCAGCGCAGGACGGCCTCGTAGGCCCGGACCTGCTCGTAGGCCAGCCAGATCCGGGAGCCGGCGGTGTCCCGCACGCGGTGGGGCGTGACGGGGCTGGCCGGGGCGATCGCGGCAGCGCCCTCGGTGCTGACGAAGACGCGGTACTCGTCGACGAAGCGCGCGTAGCCGGGTGAGTCCAGCTCCCGCACGAGGAGCACGCGGGCAGCCTCACGCTGGTCGGTCCAGGCGGCGACGAGCGGACCGAGGCCGGCTGCCTGGGCCGGGTCGACGGCGGCGCGATGCGCTTCGAGCGCCTCGATCAGGACGTCCAGGTCCCGGACCGTCCCGAGCCGGGTCGCCACCTCGCGCAGCCGGCGCCGGATCCGGAGCGTGCGCGCCCCCTTGAACCCGTCATCGAAGACGCGCCAGGCGGCGCGCATCCGGCGGGTCGCGACCCGCATCCCGTGCAGGTCCTCGATCTGGGCACCGCTGCGCGTTCCGGCCTCCTTCGCCAACATGCGGGCGAGATGGAAGCGGAGCACCTTCCGGCCAGCCTCGGCCAGCAGGTCCTCGTGGGTCACGCCGGGCGTCCGGCCCACGATCAGCTTCGGAACGGAGTCCGGGACGGGCTCGGCGGGCGCCGGCGCGGGGCTGTCTGGCGTCGGGGCCGGCTGATCGGCGACCGAGGGAGCCCGCACGCTCACCTCGGCGGCTTCACCCTCCGACGCTCGCTTCGGATTGCCGGCGGAGCGGACGTGCTTCGCTGCCGGCCCCTGCGCGCCGGGCGGGTCGGGGGCGGGATCGGCGGCGACCGGGCCATCCGCCTGCGACGGCCGCCGACCGCCCCGCCCGGAGGAGACGCCGACGACCGCCAGCGCGCGGTCCAGCTTCGAGGTCGTGACCGGGGCGAGGTCCGGGTCGCTGCCCAGCTCGCCCGCGACGGCCTCGAGGACGGACTCGTCGCCGCGCCGCAGCTCCACCTCGAGCTCCAGGAACCGCTCGATGACGCGGCCCTCGTGGACGACCTCCACGTCGTCGACGGACAGCTCGACCTCGGCCGCGCCGTCGGCAAGGACGCGGGTGCGGCGCAGCTGCCGGATGGTCACGATCTCGCGCAGGGGAGCGTCGCCGGCGTGCTCCAGGACCAGGGACCGGGCCGCGGAGGACGGCCAGGCGTGGGGATCCAGCGACAGGTCGGCGGGCCCCTCCAGCTCGTCGCGCCGATGGAGCGCCGAGCCTGCCGGCCCGGCGGCCTTGACCGACAGGATCGTCATCGTCGGTCCGTGGCGCAGGCGGGCGGCGTAGCCGGCCCGGGCAAGCGCCCGGTCGGACGTGTCCAGGTAGCGGTCCTCGATCTGCACCTGGCGGGCGCGCCCGCTCGCCCGCAGGGACGCCAGCGCCTTCGTCGCCGCGTAGCGGCCGGCGTGGTCGGCGTCGCGGAGCCGGTACTTGAGCTCCCGCTCCACGTGGCGGCCCACCGCCTCGGCTGGATCGCCGGCCGTCATGCCCGGGGATCCATCGAGCCCACCGGGAGCGCCAGGCGGCGCGGCTGCTGCGACTGCTGCACCGCGGTCAGGGCCCGCGCCTTCAGCGTCGCGAACGTGTCGATGCTGCCGGCCGCGGAGCGGATCTCCTCGACCCGCCGCCAGCGGGCGTCGGTGCCGAGGACCCACGAGCGGCGGTCGTCGGCCAGCATGACCTCGATGATCTCGGCCATCCGGGCCTGGGCCTCCAGGTCCTCCACGGGGAAGACGGCCTCGACGCGGCGATCGAGGTTGCGCTCCATGAGGTCCGCGGAACCGGTGTACCACTCCTGGCGGCCGCCGTTCTGGAACGCGAAGATCCGGCTGTGCTCGAGGAACTCGCCGACGATCGAGCGCACCCGGATCCGCTCGCTGACGCCTTCGAGGCCAGGGTGGAGCGAGCAGATTCCCCGGATGATGCACTCCACCTCGACACCGGCCTGGCTGGCCCGGTAGAGCGCGTCGATGAGCTCCGGGTCCACGATCGCGTTGCACTTCACGACGATCCGAGCCGGGCGGCCGGCCCGGGCGTGGTCGGCCTCGCGGTCGATCAGCTCGCGCAGGCGCGGGCGGAGGGTCACGGGAGCCACCAGCAGGCGCCTGAAGGCATGTTGGTGGGAGAGCCCGGTCAGGTAGTTGAACAGGTCGGTCGCGTCGGCGCCCAGCTCGGGGCGGCAGGTCAGGAGCCCCAGGTCGACGTAGATCCGGGCCGTCTTCTGGTTGTAGTTGCCGGTCCCGAGGTGGACGTACCGGCGCAGGCCGGAGCTCTCCCGGCGCACGACCAGGGCGACCTTGCTGTGCGTCTTGAGCCCCACCAGGCCGTACACCACGTGGGCTCCGGCCTGCTCCAGCTTGCGGGCCCAGACGATGTTGGCCTCTTCGTCGAAGCGTGCCTTGATCTCCACGAGGACGACGACCTGCTTGCCCTGGTCGGCGGCCCGGATCAGGTCCTTCACGATCGGCGAGTCGCCCGAGGTGCGGTAGAGCGTCTGCTTGATCGAGAGGACGTCCGGATCGTCGGCCGCCTGGGCGATGAAGCGCTCGACGGAGGCCGTGAAGGAGTCGTACGGGTGGTGGACGAGGATGTCGCCCTGGCGGATCGCGGCGAAGACGTCGACCTGCTCTCCTTCGTCCGCGGCCGCGAGGCGGGCCGGGATGACCGGGATCCAGGGTGGGTCACGCAGCTCGGGGATGTCCAGCCCGGCGACCTGCCAGAGGCACGTCGTGTCGAGCATGCCCGGGACGGCGTAGCAGTCGTCCGGTCCCAGCCCGATGCCGTCGA
Source organism: uncultured Chloroflexia bacterium (assembly GCA_963801445.1). Taxonomy (GTDB): domain Bacteria; phylum Chloroflexota; class Limnocylindria; order Limnocylindrales; family CSP1-4; genus CTSoil-043. Next base: position 914,113 of record CAWDEW010000009.1, read on the forward strand.
GGATGAACTCGCGGACGGGTGCCGGCATGCCGTCCTCCACCTCGAGGCGAACGGCGGAGCCGAAGCGCCGCCGGCGGAGCTCCTGCTCGATCGCGGACAGCAGGTCGCCTGCCTCGTCCTCCTCGACGTCGAAGTCCGCGTCGCGGGTCACCCGGAACGGGTGCGACTCCACGATCTCGAGGCCCGGGAACAGGGCGTCCAGGTTGGCCGCGATCACCTGCTCGAGCGGGACGTAGGCGTGCTCGCCGACCGCGACGAGGCGGGGCAGGATCTGGGGGACCTTGACCCGGGCGAAGCGCTGCTCCCCGGTTCCCGGGTCGCGCACGACGACCGCCAGGGAGAGGCTCAGCGTCGAGATGTACGGGAAGGGGTGCCCAGAGGCGACGGCCAGGGGCGTGAGGACCGGGAAGATCTCCTCGAGGTAGCGCTGGCGGAGCTCCGCGTGGTGCCCCCGGATCTCGGCGTAGTCCACGATCTCCACGCCCTCGGCCGCGAGGGCCATCCTGACCTCGCGCACCAGCAGGGAATGCTCGAGCACGAGCTCCCGGACCCGCTCCCGGATCCCGGCCAGCTGCTCCGCGGCCGTCCGGCCGTCGGGCGAGCGCTTCCCGCTGACCGCGGCGACCTGCTCCATCAGCCCGGAGACGCGCACCTGGAAGAACTCATCGAGGTTCGACGCGAAGATCGCCAGGAACTTCGCCCGCTCCAGCAGCGGATTGCGCTCATCCCGGGCTTCGTGCAGGACGCGGGCGTTGAAGTCGAGCCACGAGAGCTCGCGGTTGATGTAGGGCGACGCCGCGCTCCGGCGCCGGGCGGCGCGCGAGGGGCGAGGGCGGATCGTGGTCATCGGCGCGTGGAGCTCCTGGAGCGCGCCGTCCCGGCGGCTGACCAAGGATCGTAGCACGGGACCCGGCTGCGCCCGCCGGCGGCCGGCGCCTCGCAGGCGGCGGCGTCTCCCGGTCAGTCCTCCGCCCGGTAGCGCCGCTCCCCGGTGCTCTCGCTCAGCCAGACGCGCATCCGGCGGCGCGACGTGGGGTCCTCGAAGACCTCGTCGGTCCGCCGGAAGCCCGGCTGCATCGGCGCGTCGCCGGATTCTCCGCCCCCGGGCCCGGGCGGGTCGCCGAACCGCTCGGCGTGCTCGCTCCGGTAGCGCATCCGCTCGATCAGGACCGCGATCACCAGGACGCCCCCGGAGACGAGCAGCCAGAACGCCCCGATGAGCGCCTCGGGCCCGCCCGCCACGGCGACGAGCAGGCCCATCACGAACAGCAGGGCCCCCAGCCCGAAGAGGAGGAGACGAAGGATCGAGAGGCCCATCCCGGGCTATTCGAGCGTGGAGGGCGCCGGGGCTGCGGCAGCGTCTGGCGCGAGGACCACCGCGGTCCCGTACGCGACGATCTCCGACATCGTGCCGGCCAGCTCCGAGCTGTCGAAGCGCATCGAGAGCACGGCATTGGCTCCCACGAGGGTCGCGTTGCGGACCAGCCGGTCGATCGCCTGGCGGCGGGCATCCTCGAGCAGCGACGTGTACTCGTGGATCTCCCCGCCCCCGATCGATCGGAGGCCGGCCATCAGGTTGCCGCCGATGCCGCGGCTGCGCACCACGAGCCCGAAGACCATCCCCTTGGTCTCCGTCACCGTGAAGCCGGACATGTACGGCGTGGTCGTGACGATCATCGGGAACCCCCTTGCGTGCGGGCCGAATCGGGATCGCCGGCCGCCTCGCGCCGGGCGGCGCAGGTCGGGCATGGGCAGTGAGCGCGGAGCGACTCGTAGGTGTAGAAGCCGGTGTGGTGGCCGTCACCCCAGGTCGGCGCGACGGCGTAGCCGCCGACGGCTTCGAGGGACTCGAGCCGGACCTGCTCGCCGGTGAGCTCGGGGCTGGTGTCGAGCCAGCCGGGCTGGCCCATCTCGCCACGGCAGTAGGCGCACGGGCAGAGCCAGCGCAGCGCCTCGAAGCCGTAGCTCGTGACGTGGCCGTCGGCCCAGTCGATCCGCACTGATCGTGCCTCACGGTCGGCATGGATCCGGAGCGGCGCCACGAGGTCGTCGCCGCGCAGGTAGCTCGACGTCATGGGTCGATTGTAGAGCCCCGGGATCCGCCGGGGCACTGGGACGCCGGGGTGGCGATGCCGGGGGTCGTACCGTGAGGCAGACTGGGCACGTGCGCCCGGCCGTCCCGCTCCACGAGCTCGTCCGCAGCGCCGGGCTGGTCGCCCGGCGCGAATACAGGGTCCGGGTGCGGAGCCTCGCGTTCGCCGTCTCCACGGCCATCCTCGCCGCCGTGGCCGTCGCCATGGGGGTCGCCCCGGTGGCCATCCGTGCCCTCGAGCGCACGGTGGTCGTGCGGATCGCGGTGAGCGGACCCGACGCGACCACGACCCGGCTGAGCATCGCTGCGCTCGACTTCACGCTGAATGGATCGGTCTTCGATCCGAGCGGAACCAGGCCGTACCGGCTCTCCGAGCAGCCGGACCCGGCCGCCGGCCGGGCGCAGGTCGCGGACGGGCGCCTGGACGGCTTCGTGATCGTCTCGCAGGGCGCCAACGCCGCCCTGGACGTCACCTACGTCACCCGCAATCCCGGTGGCCGGGTGGCCCAGCTGCTCAACGTCGTGGCCTTCGCGATCGCGGCGAACGTGCGGGCCGACGAGGCTCGCGGCTTCGTCGGGCGAACGATCGTCGAGCCCGTCGGAGCGACCGTGGAAGGTCCGCCGCCATCCCCGATCGACGCCGCCGGGCGCTCGATCCTGAGTGCCGTCCTGCTCGTCCTGCTCTTCATCACGTCCGTCTCCTACGGCATGTGGATCGCGGCCAGCGTTGCCGAGGAGAAGGCGACCCGGGTGATCGAGCTGATCCTCAACGCCGCGACCCCCGGCGAGATCCTGGCCGGCAAGGTCATCGGCGTCGGGGCGGCCGGCCTGACCCAGCTGGCTGCCATCCTGGTGTCGGCGGGCGTCGCCCTGGCGCTCCAGGGTCCCCTGGCGGGGCTGGTCCTGGGCGAGGCTTCCCCGGCGCTCCCGGGCGGCCTGACGCCGGGGATCCTCCTCGGGTTCGCGACCTTCTTCGTCCTGGGCTTCCTGCTCTCGGCCTTCCTGTACGCGGCCGCGGGCGCCCTGGTGAGCCGCCAGGAGGATGTCCAGCAGGTGGCGATGCCGATGCTGATGGTCTCCTTCGTGGCCTACTTCGCCGCGTTCTTCGCGTCGACGGGGATCGACGCGCCGTGGGTCGCTCCGCTCTCCATGGTCCCGTTCTTCAGCCCGTACCTGGTGGTCACGCGGCTCGTCCTGGGCACGATCGCACCGTGGGAGCTGGCGCTGGCCGCCGGCCTGATGCTGGTCGCGATCGGCTTCGCGCTCGTGGCGGCCGTCCGGGTGTACCGCGCCGCGATCCTCATGACCGGGCAGCGGGCGACATTCGGCCGGCTCGTGGCCCTCGTGCGGCGGTCGCCCCGGGGATAGCCGCGCCGGCGCTGCCCGGGTCAGGCCGGATGGTGGGCCCGCTTGACGACCAGGACGGAGCAATGGGCATGCAGCAGGACGCTGTGCGCGACGCTCCCCATCACGAGCCTGCTGAGGCCCGTATGGCCGCGCGAGCCGATGACCAGCAGGTCGCCGGCGACGTCGTGGACCGACTCGCAGATCTGGCCGGCCGGGTCACCTTCGCGGAGCTCGCCCACGGCTGATCGCCGGTCGGTCGTGAGCGAGGCCGCGGTGGCGGCGACGACCTGCCGGTAGGTGGCCCGCGAGCCCGCCAGCATCTCCGTGTAGACGTCCATCGCCGACGAGAACATCGTGGGCGCGATCCCGGTGCGCCAGGGTGCGGCGACGTCGACGACGCCGACCACGCGGACCGGGACGGAGGCGAACGCGGGCCACGAGGCGACGACATCGCGCGCCGCCGCGCCCGCCTCGGAGCCGTCCTCGGCGAGGATGATCGCCTGGACATGGTCGCCGCGCGCGACCAGGACCGGCGTGACGGCGTGATCGACCACCGCCGACGAGACCGAGCCGAGGAGGGCCGACTCGATCGGGCCGTGGCCGCGGCTTCCGACGACGGCAAGGTCGGGCTTCCACAGCCTGGCATCCTCGACGATCGCCAGAGCCGGACTGCCGCGGAGGAGCTCCGCCTCCACCTCGAGGCCGGCCTTCCCGAGGGTCCCCTCGGCCTCCTGCAGGACGCGGGTGAGCTCCGTGAGCGCTTCCTGCTCGTACTCGTCCGCGTCGACCGGGATCGCCGGGATCCACGGGCCACCCCACAGGGCGGGGGCGACGTCCAGCGCGGCCACGATGCGCACGGTGGTGCCGGGACCCCAGGCCAGGGCGGCCACGAGGTCGCGGGCGCGATCCGAGGAAGGGGAGCCGTCGACGGCGAGCAGGATGCGCACGAGTGGACCTCCATGCTGCTGACGGTCCGATCATGCTCCAGCGGGGGCACGGTCGGCACGGCGGAACGGCCCCAAGGCGACGGGCCGACGGGCGCCATCCCGCACCGGGCGGCGGCGCGGGACCGTGCAGGTCGGGCATCATGAGGCCGTCCGCTCCTGCGTTCCCGATCCTGTGGGCGCGGGCGGTCGGAGTTCCGCCCGCAGCGGCGCGATCCGGAAGGGGAGCCGTGCACCGTCCGCCCACACCCGACGATCTGTTCCGCTTCCGGATCCCGACCGATCCCCAGCTCTCGCCGGACGGGTCCCAGGTCGCGTTCGTCGTCCAGACCGTGGCCCCCGGCCGCGACGCCTACCGCCACGCGGTCTGGCTCGCGCCCGCGGACGGGAGCGCGCCGGCCCGCCAGGTCACGATCGGCGTTCGCAACGACACGCACCCGCGCTTCTCCCCGGACGGCCGGACGCTCGCCTTCCTGTCCGATCGTCGCCCGATCGTGGAGGAGGAGCCGGAGGCGCCGAAGGACCGCGAGGATGGAACGCAGGTCCACCTGCTGCCGATCGACGGCGGCGAGGCGCGCCGCCTCACGGACCTCCCGAGGGGCGTGGGCGGCTTCGCCTGGTCGCCCGACGGGACCCGCCTGGTGGTTCGCTCCGCCTCGCACGGCGCAACGCGAGCGCAGGACGCCCGCGCCCGCGGCACGACCCCGCCGCCGCAGCCCGGGCAGCCCCCGGTCTCCGACTTCCGCTACCTGGACCGCCTCCAGAACATGCTCAACGGGCCGGGCTTCATCTACGACCAGGTCCAGAACCTGTGGATCGTCGACGTCTCGACCGGGGCCGCTCGTCGGCTCACGCAGGGACCGACCAGCCACGACGAGCCGGCCTGGTCCCCGGACGGCACCCGGATCGCGTTCACGGCCCAGGCCGGGCGCAACCCCGACCTGGGCTGGCGCCACGACGTCAGCGTCGTCGACGTCGGCTCCGGCGTCGTCACTCGGGTCGCCGGCGCCGGTGGGGCGTTCTCCTGTCCGACCTGGCTGCCGGGCGGCGACGCGCTCGCCGTCATGGGCTCGCGGTTCCCGCGCCGCGGTGGCAGCCGCAACGACCTGTGGCTCTTCCCCGCGGACGGCTCCGCCGGAGGACCCCGGGGCGGCCGGAACCTTACCGGGCAGCACGATCTCATGCCCGGGTCCGGCATGGGCAGCGACCTCACGCCCGGCGAGCCGGCCCGGCTCCAGGTGGCGCCCGACGGCCGCGCGCTGCTGTTCACGGCCCCGATCCGCGGCAGCTACGAGCTGTGGCGGGTCGACCTGGAACGGGGCGACGTGGAGCGCCTGACCGAGGATCGCCACTACCTCTCCGGGTGGCACGCCGTCAGCCGCCCCGACGGCGGCCTCCGCGTCGCCGCGGTGCGCTCCACCCCGGTCGAGGTGTCGGAGGTCGCCGTGCTCGACCTCGACGCCGCCGGGCGAAACGGCGCAGGGCTCTCCCGGGCGACCCACCTGAACGACGACGTGGTCGATGACCTCGGGCTGCGCATGCCCGAGGAACGCTGGTGCACCGTGGACGGGCGCGAGGTCCAGGCCTGGCTGGTCCGCGCGGCTGCGACGGATGCGGGTCCGGCGCCCCTCGTCCTCGAGATCCACGGTGGGCCCCACACCCTCTACGGGTGGTCACCGGGCTGGGAGTTCCAGGTCCTGGCGGCCGCCGGGATCAGCGTCGTCTACGCGAACCCGCGCGGCTCCGAGGGCTACGGGGAGGACTTCAACGCGGCCAACCTCCCGGACTGGGGTGACGGGCCCATGCGCGACGTGCTCGCCCACGTCGACGCCATCGTCGCGGCCGGGATCGCCGATCCCGCCCGCCTCGGCGTCACCGGCGGGTCGTACGGGGGCTACCTGACCAACTGGATCGTCGGTCACACGGACCGGTTCGCGGCGGCCCTGACCTGCCGGAGCGTCACCGACCTCGCCAGCCTCGTGCTCACCGGCGACCTCGCCGGCGGGACCTTCGGGCTCATGGAGTTCGGGAAGATGCCCTGGGAGGACCCGGAGCTCTACCGGCGACTCTCGCCCCTGACGTACGCCGATCGGATCCGGACCCCGCTCCTGATCCAGCACGCCGAGAATGACCTGCGCTGCCCGATCAGCCAGGCGGAGGCGCTCTTCGCGATCCTCCGGGCGCTCCGGCGCCCCGTCCGGTTCATGCGCGTGCCCCACGAGACGCACGAGCTGACGCGCTCCGGAACGCCGTTCCGGCGCGCCGAGAACCTCGTCCAGATCCGGGCCTGGTTCGACCACTACCTGGTGGCGGGCCGGCGCGACCTGCCGCCGCTGCCCAGGGACCGGGCCGGGAAATAGCCAGGGGCCGGGATCGATGCGGCCCCGGTGCATAATCGCCGGGTGAACGTCACCGACCGGGGCCGCTGATGGCCGCCGGACCCTCCGCGCCGCGCCTGCCCCGCGAAGCGGTCGAGCGTCGCCTCTTCGTCGACGCCCCGCCCGCGGCCGTGTGGCGCGCCCTGCACGCCCCGGCGCCGCGCGTGCGCGGTGCCGTCGAGCTCGCCGCGCCGGGCCCCGACTGGCCCGCGGCCGGCGCGCGGAGAGCCGCCCGGCTTCGCCTGGGGCCGGTGGCCCTGCCCGCGACGGTCGAGAGCCTCGAGGCTCGCCCGGACCGCCGGTTCCGGGTCGGGATCGTCGGCTCCGGCGTGATCGGCGAGCGACGCTGGGAGCTGGTGCCGGCCGCCGGGGGAACCCGGGTGGCGACGTCGATCCACCTCGAGGGTCGCGGCCGGCTTGGCCGGGCCCTGCTCCGGTTGGAGCGCGGGGGCCTCGCGGGCAGCCTCGAGGCCGAGCTCACCGCCCTCAAGCTGAGCGCGGAGGCCGACGCCGACCGCGGATCCTGACGGCCCCGGGCCTCCCGGGCGGGGGATCCCGCGGCGCGGACGCACGACCGACCACGCCCGCGGCGCGTCCGCCCCGCCCCGCGCCGCGCGCGCCCGGGAGTCGGCGACGCCGGGGGCCGTGCGCTCGCTACCATTGGCGGGCGCGTCGCGGGTTCGACGCCGGATGGAGGGCCCATGCGACTCTGGGGCGGGCGGTTCGAGGGCGGCACGGACGCCCGGACGGCCGACTTCACGCGCTCGATCGAGGTGGACGCCGCGCTCGCGGCCGACGACATCGCGGGCTCGATCGCCCACGTCCGGGGGCTGGGTCGGGCGGGGCTGCTGGCCCCGGGTGAGGTCGACGCGCTGGTGGCCGGCCTCGCCGGCCTGGGCGAGGAGGTCGCCGCCGGGACCCTCACGTGGGACCCGGCCCTCGAGGACGTCCACATGAACCTCGAGGCCGCCCTGACCGCCCGGATCGGGCCCGTCGCCGGCAAGCTCCACACCGGCCGCTCCCGCAACGACCAGGTGGCCACGGACCTGCGCCTCTGGAGCCGGCGCACGATCGACGCGCTCGACGGCGCGGCGGTCGGGCTGGAGCGGGCCCTCGTCGGCCTGGCCGACCGCGAGGGCGACGCGATCCTGCCCGGCGCGACCCATATCCAGCCGGCCCAGCCGGTCCTGTTCGCGCACCACCTGCTGGCCTACGTCGAGATGCTCGAGCGGGATCGTGGGCGCCTCGCCGACTGCCGCCGACGGGCCAACGTCTCGCCGCTCGGCTCGGGGGCGCTGGCGGGGGCGGGCTACCCGCTCGACCGCGAGACGACCGCGCGCGAGCTGGGCTTCGACGGCGTGACCGCGAACTCGCTGGACGCGGTGAGCGACCGCGACTTCGCCGCCGAGCTGCTGTTCGCCTGCGCGCTGGCGATGGTCCACCTCTCGCGCCTGGCCGAGGAGCTGACCTGGTGGTCGAACCCGCGCTTCGGCTTCGTCCGCGCAGCCGACGCGTTCTCGACCGGCTCGTCGATGATGCCCAACAAGAAGAACCCGGATCCCGCGGAGCTGGTGCGCGGCCGGGCGGCGCGCGTCGTCGGCTCGCTGGCCGGCTTCCTCGCCCTCCTCAAGGGCCTGCCCCTGGCCTACCAGCGCGACCTCCAGGAGGACAAGCCACCCCTCTTCGAGGCGTGCGCCACGCTGGAGGCGTCGCTCGACGTGCTGGCCGGGATGATCGCCACCCTCGCCGTGGACCGGGCCGCCATGCGCCGCGCGGCCGACGAGGGGTTCACGACCGCGACCGCGGTGGCCGATGCGCTCGTCCGGCGCGGGCTCCCGTTCCGGGCGGCCCACCACGTCGTCGGCCGACTCGTGGCCGAGGCGGAACGGGCGGGCGTCGGCCTCGCGGACCTGCCCGACGCGGTGATATCGGGCGTGCTCGGGGAGGCCGACGAGGCCGCCAGCCTGGCGGGCGACCCACAGCTGGGCGCGGCGCTGCGGCAGGCCGCGACCCTGGAGGCCGCCCTGGGATCGTGCGACGTCGTCGGGGGGACGGCGCCTACGCGCGTGGCGGCCGCCCTCGCCGCAGCCCGCGAACGCCTGGCCGTACCGGGGAGGTAACGGCCCGGCACTTGGCGGCCCGGGGCTGAGGCGTACCGGATCCGAACCCGGCCAGTCGGGGCTCCGCGCGCTCGCCGCCTAGACGCGATCCCACTCGAACATCGTGAGGTCGGGGTTGTCCGGGGCGACCTTCACCGGGAGCACGACCCCGACCGCGATCCGGCCGATCTTGTCGAGGGGGACCATCGCGGCCGAGGCGGGCCCCTGGAACGGCGCCCGGCCCGGCACCTGGAGCGTGGTCTGCATCGTGAAGAGCCGGTCGGTGCCGATCGTCTGCCCGCTGTCCTCCAGGCGGTCGATCCGCGCGGTCGCCTCGATGCCGTTCTCCTTCAGCCAGGCCCGCAGCTGGTCGATGGTCAGCGTTGACTGGTCCGCCGAGGCGAACGGAGCGGCCACGCCAGCGCCGGCCCGGCCCGCCGCGGAGAGCGCGGCAGCGACCTGCGAAAGCGACGCCGTCGGATCTGCCGGCGACGCCGCGTCGGCGTCCGGGGCGACCGGCGCTGCGTTCCAGTCGATCACGATCTGCTTCGGGTTGTTCCGGTTCACCCGGACGGCGAGCACTGCCCCCGGCTGGAGACGCGAGAGCAGGAGGAGCGGGACGAACTCCTTGTGCTCCACCCGGTAGGTCCCGAGGCCCAGCGCCGAGACCTGCAGGTCCATCCCGATCTGCGGCTGGTCGTTGAGGCTCATGCCCGTCTGGGAGAGGCCCATGATCCGGGCGGTGCCGACCTGGCCCTCCGCCGCGACGCGGGCTCGTCCGCCCGAGCGCCGGAAGAGGAAGATGCCGACCACGAGCATCACCAGCCCGATGAGGCCGAACAGGATGGCGAGCGGGCGGACCGAGTCGCCCGCGAGGGGATCGCTCCCGAGGGCCAGGTAGAGGCCGCCCGCGATCACCAGCCAGAGCGCGCCCATCACCAGCAGCTGGACGCCCGCCCGGCGTCCGATCCGGCTTCCGAAGTCCTGCGTCATCAAGCCACCAACCTTCGGCCCTCGCACAACCGTGCCCAAGCATCCTACGATCCGCACATGCTCGACGACACGACGATCCGGCGCGCGCCCAAGGTGCTCCTCCACGACCACCTCGACGGCGGCCTGCGGCCCGCGACCGTCGTGGACCTCGCCCGGGAGGCGGGGTACGCCGGGCTCCCGACCACGGACCCGGCCGAGCTGGCCGCCTGGTTCACCCGCGGCGCGGACCGCAAGTCCCTCGAGCTCTACCTCGAGGGCTTTGCCCACACCGTCGCCCTCCTCCAGACGAAGGACGGAATCGAGCGGGTGTCGGCGGAATGCGCCGTCGACCTCGCGACCGACGGGGTGGTGTACGCGGAGGTTCGCTACGCGCCCGAGCTCTCCACGGAGGGCGGCCTGACCCTCGACGAGGTCGTGGCGGCCGTCCTGGCGGGCTTCGAGCGGGGGATGGCCGAGGCGGCAGCCGAAGACCACCCGATCGTCGTCCGGTTCCTGTGCACCGCGATGCGCCAGGCGGCACGCTCGGTGGAGATCGCCGAGCTGGCCGTGCGCTGGCGGGATGCCGGATGCGTCGGGTTCGACATCGCCGGGCCCGAGAAGGGCTATCCGCCCACCCGCCACCTCGACGCCTTCCACCTGGTCCAGCGGGAGAACTTCCACGCGACGATCCATGCCGGCGAGAGCTTCGGGCTCCCCTCGATCTGGGAGGCGCTCCAGTGGTGCGGTGCCGCCCGCCTCGGACACGGCGTCCGGATCGTGGACGACATCACCGTCGAGGCCGATGGGCGCACCCACCTGGGCCGGCTGGCCTCGTTCGTGCGCGATCGCCGGATCCCGCTCGAGATGTGCCCGACCTCGAATGTGCACACCGGAGCCGTCGCCAGCGTGGGCGACCACCCGATCGACCTGCTCCGGCGCCTCCGCTTCCGGGTCACCGTCAACACCGACAACCGGCTGATGAGCAACGTGTCGCTCTCGTCGGAGTTCGACGCCCTGGCCGCGACGTTCGGGATCGGGCTGGACGAGATGGAGTGGCTCACCCTGAACGCCATGAAGAGCGCGTTCGAGCCGTTCGACAGCCGGCTCCGCCTCATCAACTGGGCGATCAAGCCGGGCTACGCGCGCCTGCGCGAGGAGCACGCGGCAACCCTGCTGTAGGCCCGGCCGCTACGCCCGGTCCAGCTCCAGCGCTGCGATCGTGGACCGCAGGACGTCGGCGGAGCGGCGGAGCCCCGAGGCCTCCTCGGCCGACAGGGCCAGCCGGAGCGTGCGTTCGATGCCGCCCCGCCCCACCACCGCGGGCACCGACAGGTAGACCTCGTCGATCCCGTAGTAGTCGCGGATCAGCGAGCTGACCGAGAGGACGGTCGACTGGTCGCGCAGGATGGCCTCGACGATCCGGACCAGGCCGGCTGCCACTGCGTAGTAGGTGGCGCCCTTCCGGTCGATGATCTGGTACGCGGCGTCGCGGGTGGACTCGAAGATCGTCCTGAGCTCGCCCGGGTCATGGCCCATCCCGTTGGCCTCGGCGAAGTCCGCCAGGGGCATCCCCGCGATGTTGGCGGCCGACCAGACCGGCACCTCGGAGTCACCGTGCTCGCCGGCGATGTAGGCGTGCACGGAGCGCGGGTCGACGCCGTAATGCTCCGCGAGGAGCGCCCGGAAGCGGGCCGTGTCGAGGATCGTGCCGCTGCCGATCACCCGGCTGGCGGGCAGGCCGCTGATCCGCCACGTCTGGTAGGCCAGCACGTCCACGGGGTTGGTGGCGACCAGGATGATCCCGTCCGGGTTCGCGCGGGCCACCTCGGGGACGATCTGGGCGAAGATGCCGGCGTTCTTCCGGAGCAGGTCGAGCCGGGACTCGCCGGGCTTCTGGGAGGCGCCGGCGGCGATCACGGTCACGGCCGCCCCACGACACTCTTCGATCGGGCCTGACCAGACCCGGGCAGTCCGTGCCAGCGGGACCGCGTGCTGCAGGTCCATGGCCTCGCCCTCGGCCTTCCGGGCGTTCGCGTCGACGAGGACGATCTCGCTGGCCAGGCCGGAGAGGAGGAGCGCGAACGCGAAGGTGGACCCGACCGCGCCGGTGCCGACGACGGCGACCCGGCTGGGGTGGGGGGTGGCCGGATCCGGGAGGGGAGTGGAGGGCGCGTCGTTGGGCATGCCCCCATTCTGCCCCGTCCGTGGCCAGCGGACGCTCGGCCGCGAATCGCCACCCCGGCGCAACCGATCTGATCCCGGGCATCACGACCGGCGCCATGGCCGTCGTCCGGGAGGGCCTCCAGAGTCGATGGATCGGTGCGCCGGATGCGGCGCGTCGCCCGCCACCCGACAGCCCTGGAGGAGATGCACATGGCGAGCACCGCCGCTCCGGAGATGAAGCGGACCCTCAGCCTCACCGGGCTCACGATCAACGCGATGGCCCTGATCGCCCCGGGCGCCTTCCTCTGGACCACCTTCCAGTCCCAGGCGCTCCAGGCCACCGGCAAGGGAACCACGGCCCTCGACATGGTGCCCGGCCTGCTCTTCGCCCTGGGCCTCGCCTTCCTCACCGCCTGGGGCTACGCGGAGCTCTCGAACCTGTACCCGTCCGCCGGCGCCGGCTCGTCCTACTACTTCGCGGAGGCCGCGTTCCTCGAGCGCGAGGAGGCCATCCACTACCGGTTCGCGCGCCTGGCGAAGTTCGTGGTCGGCTGGATCTCGCACCTGTACTACTGGATCTACCCCGGGATCATGGTCGCCTTCACGGGCACGCTGGCCGTCTACATCCTCGGCCTGTTCGGCATCTCGCTGACGACCCCGCTCGAGATCGGCCTGGTCTTCGTCTTCGCGGCCGGCACCGGGTTGATCGCCTTCCGGGGCATCTCGGGGTCGACGATGACGGCGATCGTGATCAACGTGATCCAGCTGACCGCGCTCGTCGCGTTCAGCGTCCTGGCCGTCGCCTTCCGGGTCACCCACCCGGAGCTGGCCTACGCGCACAGTGACGTCGTGTCGGTCGTCCTGCCCCATGACCTCACGAACGTCCTCTTCCAGGGCACGATCGCGATCCTGCTCCTGGTCGGCTTCGAGTCGGTCACCGCGCTGGGTGCCGAGGCGATCAACCCGAAGCGCGACGTGCGCCGAGCGGTGCTCCTGTCGCTGGCGATCCAGGGCATCTTCGCCTACATCATCCAGTACGTCGCGGCGAACTTCGCGGTCAGCGATGCCCTGACCGGAACGGTCGCGGGCGCCTCCGGCGGGACGACGGCGGTGACCGGCTACGCGGCCGCGGCGGCCTCCGGGGCGCCGATCGGGGACCTCATCAAGCTGATCGGCGACACCATGCTGGGCGGGACCGGGACGGCCCTCGCGCTCATCCTCGCGGCCACGGTCCTCGTCGCGCTGATCGGCACGACGCTCGCCTGCCTGAACACCGGGGTCCGGATCACCTACGTCATGGGTCGCGATCGCGAGGTCCCGGGCCTGCTTGGGCTCCTCCACGGCCGCTACGCCACCCCGCACTTCGGGATCCTGGTCCTGGCGACGGTCTCGGCGCTGCTCGGCGCGTATGGCGTCCTGAGCTCGGACAACCTGCTCCAGATCATCCTGGCCTCAAACGTCGGGACCTTCCTCGTCTACGGCATGACGAACCTGCTCGTGATGGTCGCCTTCTGGGCCCGGCCCGAGCGCTCCGCCCTCAAGCACATCTTCATCCCGGCCCTCGGGCTCCTGGCGAACCTCGCGATGCTCGGCGCGGTGGTCGTCATGAGCATCTCGGCGGGCGGGACCACCCAGGCGGACACGCTGGTCGCCCTGGCGGTCGTGCTGGCCTGGATCGTCGTGGGGGCGGCCTGGCTCCTCGCGAACTCGCGCGCGACGCGGCGTTCCATCCTCGTTGCCCGGCCGGGCGGTGGGGCCGCCGAGGCGGCCGGCTGAGACCGGGTCCACGTGGGCGAGCCTCCCGGCTCCCTCCGCGCAGATGGCGGCGCGCTGATGGCGCCCGTCGGGGCGCCGTCACCGTCTCCGCCCTCCGCCGGGGACGGAGATTCGCCGGCCCTCGGCACGTCCCTGCGCGTCGCTGCCCTGTCGGTCAGGGGGCCGGTCCGCGAGACGAACGAGGACCACCTCGGCTGGTTCGACCGAAGCGGCGTGGACCGGGCCGGCACCCCCGGGGAGGTCGTTCGATCCGTGTCGCTGGCCGGCCCCGTCGCGGGGCTCGTCGTGGGCGACGGCCTGGGCGGGCACGGCCGGGGCGACCTCGCCAGCCGGACCATGACGCGCATCGTCCTCGAGTCGCTCGCCGCGGGACCCGGATCGGGCCTGGGTGAGGTGCGCGGCGCGCTCGAGCTGGCCAATGCGGCGCTCCTGGCGGGCGAGCTCGACGGGACCTCGGAACGCCGGCCCGGTCCCCAGACGACCGCCGCGGTGCTCGTGTTCTCCCGCGACGTGGTCCACGTCGCCCACGTCGGCGACACCCGCCTGTACCGGATGCGGGACGACGTCGTCGAGCTGCTCACCCGCGACCACTCGCAGGCGGCGGAGTTCGTCCGGATGAAGATCATCAAGCCCTACCAGGCCCGCACCCACCCGGGTCGCCACCTCCTGACCCGGTCAGTCGGGGCCGAGCTCACCCTTCGTCCCGACTCCGTCACGCGGGCCGTCCGGGCTGGCGACGCGTACGCCATCTGCACCGACGGATGCTGGAGTGCCCTGGAGCAGGAGGACTTCGAGGCCGCGCTCGCCGAAGAGCCGTCAGCGGGCGCCCGGCGCCTCGTGGAGCGGGCGATCGCGGCGGACGGTGACGATAATGCGACCGTGGCAATCATTCGCGTGGACTCCGTGGGGTCCCCGGCCGGTGGGGATGCGGCCGATCGCCCGCTGTGGCGCCGGCTCCTCGGCCCGCGCACGTGACGCCGGCCCTGGCGCCGGGGGAGCGGCTCGACCGCTTCGAGATCGTCGAGGCGATCGGTCACGGGGCCTTCAGCGATATCTACCTGGCCACGGATCCGGAGGGGCGGCGGGTCGTCCTGAAGTGCCCCCACGAAGGGATCATGGGCGACGTCGCGACGTTCGACCGGTTCCGGCGCGAGATGGAGATCGCCCGCCGGCTGGACCACCCGGGTATCCAGCACTCGCTCGATCCCGGCGGCGACCGCACCCGGCCGTACCTCGTGATGGAGTACGTCGAGGGCGAGACCCTTCGCGAGCACCTCCGGCGCCGCGGGCTGCTGCCCATCGCGGAGGCGGTCGCCCTCGTGGATGGCCTGGCCGACGCGCTGGGCTACGCCCACCGGCATGGGGTCACGCATCGCGACCTGAAGCCCGAGAACGTCCTGGTCACGCCCGACGGGCGCCCGGTCGTGACGGACTTCGGGATCGCCCTGATGACCGGCGCCCGTCGCCTGACCTGGCGCTGGCTCACCTCGCAGATGGGAACGCCGGACTACATGGCCCCGGAGCAGGTCCAGGGCGAGCGCGGCGACGCGCGCACCGACGTCTACGCCCTGGGCATCATCCTGTTCGAGCTGCTGGCCGGGCGGGTTCCATGGGAGGGTGACAACCCGCTCGCGATCATGAACCAGGCCGTGACGCGCCGGGCTCCCTCGCTCCGGGAGCTGGATCCGGCCATCCCGCCGCCGCTCGATGCGATCGTCCGCAAGTGCCTCCGCAAGGACCCGGGGGAGCGCTACCCGGACGCCGCGGCGCTGGCGGCCGACCTCGAGTCGTGGAAGGACCTGGACCTCTCGCGCTTCGTGTTCGCGGCCGAGGAGCACCCGCCCGGGGCGCCGGGCCGGCGCGGGCCGATCCTCCTCGTGGCGGGGATCAGCCTCGGCTTCCTGGGCGCCAGCGCCCTGTTCGTCCTGCTGGCCGCGTTGCTCGCGCATCACTGAGCACGGCCGGCGATCCGCCCCGGGGGCAGCGGCCGCGGGCGCCCGGCTCGCTCGATCGCACGGCCCGGCCCGGCGGCCCGCAGTCCTCAGCTCCCGGCCCGGCGGCTCCCCTCGACGCGCAGTCCGTAGCCGTGGCCGCGGACGTTGCGCAGGCCCGGATGGCCCTCGGCGACCAGCTTGGCGTTGACCCGGGTCAGGTGCGAGCGGAGCGTCTCGGGGTCGACGTCGAGGCGGCCCGGCCACGCGGCCCGCAGCAGGGCCCGGTGGTCCACCACATCTCCGCCCCGGGCGGCCATCACCGAGAGGAGCTCGAACTCGGTCGGGGTCAGGGCGACCGCACGGCCGGCGACGGTTGCCTCGCGCCGCCCGATGTCGATCCGCAGCCCGTCCAGGCTCGGCTCGTAGAGATTCCCGCTCGGGACGCCCCGACGCATCGCCGCGTTGACCCGGGCGATGAGCTCGCCCATCCGGATCGGCCGGCCGACGACGTCGAGGGCGCCGGCGTCCAGCGCGGCCACGACCGCCATCTCGTCTCGCACGTCCGCCACCACGATGATCGGGGCATCCGTCCGGGCGTGAACCCGGGCCACGATCGCTACCCCGTCCCCGTCGGGGAGGGTCGGGTCGAGGAGGACCAGGTCCGGTCGCTCGTCGGCCACCCGGGCCAGGGCGGTGGCCGCCCGGTACGCCGTGATCACCTCGTGGCCCGCACCTCCGAGCGCGTGGGCGATCGTCCCGACGTCGGCGGGGGACGGCGCGGCGACGAGCATGCGAAGGTGCGCGCTCGGGATGCGCGAGGCCACGATCCTCCAATCCTGGGCGTGCTCAGCGGTCGCCGGGTCGGCGGCCCGGTTGCGCCGCGGTGGCGCCCCGGACCCGGTCTCGGGCGGCGCCGGGCTACTCCTCTGGGCCGGCTTCCAGCCGGTAGCCCACGCCGCGCACGGAGGTCGGAAGCGGGGCCCCGGCCTCCTCCAGCTTCGCCCGCAAACGGGCAAGGTGCGGCTTCAGCCACTGCGGGTCGGGGTCGGGGTCGCCAGGCCAGCCCGATGCGAGGAGGCGGTCGTGGGCCACCACGCGTCCGCGCGCCGAGGCGAGCGCTGCGAGCAGGGCGAACTCCGTGCGGGTCAGGGCCAGGATCCGGCCATCCACCGAGGCCTCGTGACGCCCGGTGTCGAGCACGAGCGCCCCGACGCGCAGGCCGCCCGCCGGCACGTCGGCGCCCTCGTTGCGGCGCATGACCGCCCGGATCCGGGCCAGCAGCTCCTGCTTCCCGAATGGCTTCGTGACGTAGTCGTCGGCGCCGGCATCGAGCGCCTCCACCTTGGCCAGCTCGTCGGCCTCTCCCGTGAGCACGATGACCGGAGTCCGGCTGGACTTGCGGATCTCCCGGCAGACGTCGACGCCATCGCGGCCGGGCATGGCCAGGTCCAGCAGGACCAGGTCCGGCGCCTCCTCCTCGAAGCGGCGGAGCGCGGCGTCGCCGTCGTAGGCCGTGATCACCTGGTGGCCGGCCGTGCCGACCAGGGCGCTGATCGCGCCGACCATCGCCGGCTCGTCGTCCACCACGAGGATCCGCAGCCCGGGGGGCTGGGAGATCGTCATCGGCTCGTTCCCTCCTGAGCGCAGTGTCGCACGTCCCCGGCCTTCACCCCGGCAGGCTCGCCGGGAGGGCGATGACGAAGCGACTGCCCCCGAAGCCATTGCCCTCGATCCAGATCCGTCCGCCCATCGCCTCCATCAGGCGCCGTGCGGCATACAGGCCGATCCCGGAGCCGCGCCCGCGCCGGCGGGACGACCGCACGAAGGCCTCGAAGACCGACTCCCATTCCTCGGCCGCGACGCCCGGTCCATCGTCGGTCACGTAGGCCCGGATCTCGCGGGCCTGGGCCCATGCGCCGACGGACACCCCCCAGCTCCGGGGCGCGTACTTCGCCTCGTTCTCCAGCAGGAGCTCGAGGACCTGCCGGAAGCGCGCCTCGTCACCCAGCCCCACCAGGACCGAGGTCGGGGGTTCGAAGCGCAGCTTGTGGTAGCGCAGGAGCGGTCGGAGCAGGTCCACCGTCTCGTCCAGCGCGCGGTTCACGTCGAACGGCGTGCGCGCCAGCGCACCCAGGCCCTCGCCCCGGACCGAGACGAGGATCTGGTCGACCAGCCGGTCCATCCGGGTGATCTGGTCGATCGCCGCGTTGCGCCAGTCGTCGGCGGACGCGCGGGCCGGCGCCTCGGAGATCCCGGCGGCCGCATCGGCCAGGAGGTCCACGTAGGCCCGCACGACGGAGAGCGGCGTCCGCAGCTCGTGGGTCACGACGGAGAGCAGCTCGGCCCGGGCCTGGTCGAGGGCCTGGAGCTCCTCGAGCTGGCGCTCCTGCTCCCGCTGAAGCCGGCCCTTCTCCACGATCCCGGCCAGGAGGGCGGCGATCGTCCCCAGGAAGTTGATCTCGCGGGGCGTGAAGCGGCGGGTCGCCACCGTCTGGACGTTGAGCACGCCGACGACGCGGTCGTTCCAGCTCAGGGGCACGGACAGCATCGAGGTCAGGCCGGCCAGGTCGAAGCCGCGCAGGAACTTGAAGCGCGGGTCGAGCTGGACGTCGGGCACCTCGATGGGCTGGAGCGTGGCGGCAGCCGTGCCGGTGACGCCCTCGCCGAGGGCGAGGCTGACCTTGCCGACGTGCTCCCGGTCGAGGCCGTTCGTGGCCGCGAGGGTCAGCCGGCCGGACGCATGATCAAGGAGGTAGAAGGAGCAGACCTCCACGTGGAGCGCCTCGGTCGTGCGCTCCACGAGGGTCAGCATCAGCTCGTCCCAGGTCCGGGCCTGCGTCGCGAGCTGGGCGAACTCGTGCAGGAAGGCGAGCTCGCGCAGGGTGCGCGACGTGTCGTCGTCCACGCCCGGCAGCGGGACGGAGGGGCCGACGACGGTGGTCTCCAGGCGCGGAGCGGGGGGCTCATCGGGCCGATTCTCGCGCGATCGGCCCGAACCCGCTCTCCCCGCCCGGGACGAGGCTGGGTCAGGACTTCGAGCCGGCCGGCACCGCGTCGGAGACGCGAGTCTCCAGGCGCTCCAGGAGCGGGTCGGTCCAGGTCCAGGCAGCCCCGTACTGGGCCCCGACCGCCCCGTGCCGGGCCGCCTCGACTCGCAGTGGCAGGCCGAAGATCTTGATGAACCCGACCCCCGCGGCGTGGTCGTAGGCGTCCCCTTCGTCGTAGGTGGCCAGGCTCTTCTCGTAGAGCGAGAGGGGCGAGCGCCGGCCGGTGACGGTCGCGCTCCCGTGGTCCAGGTGGACCCGGACCTCGCCGGAGACGACCCGCTGGCTGCTGCCGACGTAGGCCCGCAGGTCGCGGTGGAGCGCGCTGAACCAGAGCCCGTCGTAGGTGAGGCGGGCCAGCTCATCGGCCACGAAGCGGTTGAACCGGAGCGTGTCGCGCGAGAGGGTCATCCCCTCCAGCCCGCGGTGCGCCGCGTGCAGGATCGAGGCCGCGGGAGCCTCGTAGATCTCGCGGCTCTTGATCCCGACCAGGCGGTCCTCGACGTGGTCCACCCGGCCGATCCCGTGGGCGCCGCCCACGGCGTTGAGCCGCTCGACGAGGTCGACTGCGTCCAGCCGCTCGCCGTCGAGCGCGACCGGGATGCCGCCCTCGAAGGCGATGATCACGTCCACCGGGTGGGGAGCATCGGACGGCGCCACCGTCCAGGCATACGCGTCGGGCGGCGCGGCGACCCAGGGGTCCTCGAGCACGCCGGTTTCGCAGGAACGGCCCCACATGTTGACGTCGATCGAGTACGGGCTGGCCTTGGTGATCGGCAGCTCGATCCCCCGCGCGGCGGCGTAGTCGATCGACTGCTCCCGGGTCAGGCCCATCCCGACGCGCATCGGGGCCACGACCTCGAGGGCCGGGTTGAGGGCATGGACCGCGACGTCGAAGCGGACCTGGTCGTTGCCCTTGCCGGTGCAGCCGTGGGCGACCGCGTCGGCGCCCTCGACCCGGGCGACCTCCACGAGCAGCTGGGCGATCAGGGGGCGGGCCAGCGCGGTGGCCAGGGGATAGGCACCCTGGTAGAGGGTGTTCGCCTGGAGGCTGGGCCAGCAGAAGTCGCGGACGAAGGTGGGCTTCGCGTCGACGACGTAGGCGCGCGAGGCACCGGCGGACGTCGCGCGGGCTTCCACGCCCTCGCGCAGGGATCCGCCGCCCACGTCGACCGTCAGCGTGACGACCTCGGCGCCGAACTGCTCGCGGAGCCAGGCGACGGCCACCGACGTGTCGAGGCCACCCGAATACGCGAGGACCACCTTCTTCATTGCTGCTGCCTGCCTTTCGGGCTCAGGGGTACGTGCCGGCGAGATCGGCGCCGTCGAGCCCGGCCGCCGTCTGCAGGAGGATCTTGCCGAACCGGGTCCGCCAGCGCTCGAGCGCGGGCTCGTCGGCAAACAGGACGAGGAGCGTGTTGTCGCCGGCCAGCGTGCCGACCGGCTCGCCGAAGCCGGACTCGTCGATCGCCTGGGCGATGACCGCAGCCGTTCCGGGAGTGCTGATCAGGACGAGGGAGAGGCCGCTGCGGGCGATCCGGACCGGGTAGTCGGCGAGGATCCGGCGGAGCCGCAGCTCACCCGGGTGGTCGAGGTCGGCGCCCGTCGCGCCGGCGGTCCGTCCCGCCCGCGCAGGGACAGTCCCGGGGGCCTTCGAACGGGCGTCCGCGCCGCCCGCATCGGCGAGCGCCCGCGTCGTCACGTACACGTGGCGCTCTCCCCGGCTCGCCTTGACGAGGCCCAGGTCGGCGATGTCGCGGCTGACGGTCGCCTGGGTCACGGCGAACCCGAGGTCGCGGAGCCGGGTGGCGAGGTCCTCCTGGCTGGTGATCGGGACCTGGGCCACGAGCTCCAGGATCGTCCGGCGACGGGCGGCGCGGGCCGCCTCCGAGTGCCGGGACGGGCTGTCGGTCGCCATCGCGGCGCCCCTCACCGGGCCCCGACGGCCGCGTCGCGGCCGGCCGTGACCCGGGTTCCGAAGGTCGGGTCGTCCAGCGCCCGGGCCAGGGCGCCCGGGACGGCGGAGTCGCAGATGATCGCCTCGCTGCCGGGCGCCGTCAGGCCCGCCAGGGCGGCCCGGACCTTGGGAACCATCCCCCCGGAGATCGTGCCGTCGGCGATCAGCGCCGCGGCATCGGATGCCGAGATGGTCGCCAGCCTGGTGCCGTCGGCCGCCCGGATCCCGTCGACGTCGGTCATGAGCACGAGCTGCCGGGCGCCCAGCCCGAAGGCCAGCCCGGCCGCGGCGTCGTCGGCGTTGACGTTGCACACGATTCCCTGGTCGTCCCGCGCCAGGGGCGCCACGACGGGGACCTGCCCGGTGACGAGGAGCGCGTCGAGCAGGTCGCGCTTGATCCCGACCACGGTCGCCACGAGGCCCATGCCGGGGACTCGCTCGCCGACGAGCAGCCCGCCGTCGACGCCCGAGAGCCCGACGGCATCCACGCCGAGGTCCCGGAGGGCCGCCACGAGCTCGCTGTTGACGACGCCGCGCAGGACAGCGGCGGCGACCTCGATGGACTGCGCGTCGGTCACCCGCAGGCCTCCTTCGAAGCGGGTCGGGACGCCGAGGCGCTCCAGCCACTCGGTCATCCGCTTGCCGCCCCCGTGGACGATCACGATCGGTCGCCGGCGCGCGACGGCGGCCACCTCGGCCAGCACCTGGCGCTGGTCCGCGAGGGTGGTTCCGCCGAGCTTGCAGACGACGATCTCGCTCATCGGGCCCGGTCCTCCGCAACGGCGGCCCGGCCGCGCCCTCTCACGTCGAGTACTCCGAGTTCTCGCGCACGTACGCCTCGGTCAGGTCGCAGCCGAACGCCTCGCCGGTCCCGTCGCCGAGCCCGAGGTCGAGGCGGACGAGGATCTCGGGGGCGTCCATCGCGGCCCGCGCGGCCTCGCGGTCGAATGCGAGGGGCTGGCCCGCGTAGACGACCTGACCGGCGATGGCGATCCGCATCCGCTCGGGCGCGACCAGCGCGGCGCGGCCGGCCCGGTCGTTGGCGACCGACGGGGCGAAGCCCGCCGCCTCCAGCAGCGCGGCCTCCGGAAGGCGGGCGTTGCCGGCCGCCCCCGCGATGCGGCCCCAGTTGGGGTCCTTGCCGTGCACGGCCGCCTTCACGAGGCTGCTGGCCACGACGGCCCGGGCAACCGCCCGCGCATCGGCGTCGTCTGTCGCGCCCGAGACCTGGGCGGTCAGGAGCACCGTCGCGCCCTCGCCGTCGGCGGCCTGCTGGCGGGCCAGCGAGCGAGCGACCGACTCGATCGCGGCGCCCAGGGCCGCCGCGGCTGCGCTCCCGGGGACCACGGGTGCGTTGCCGGCCGCCCCGGAAGCCAGCGCGATCACCGTGTCGTTCGTGGAGGTGTCGCCGTCGACGCTCAGCTGGTTCCAGGTCCGGGCGGCGGCGGGGCGGAGGAGCCCGTGGAGCGTCGCGGGATCGAGCGCTGCGTCGGTCAGGACGATGGCCAGCATCGTGGCCATGCCCGGGTGGATCATCCCGACCCCCTTCGCGACACCGCTCACGGTGACCGGCACGCCGCCGCCGGGTCCGGGAAGGTTCGTCCGGGTGGTCGCCCACTTCGGGCGCGAGTCCGTCGTCATCAGCCCCCTGGCGACGTCCCCGAACGCGCGGTCCGCGGCAACCAGCGTGGCCGGGATGCGGGCCGCGATCTGGGCGGTCACGAGGTCCACCGGCAGGCGGGTCCCGATCAGGCCCGTGCTCATGGCCAGCGTCCGTGAGGGCACGGTGCCCAGGGCGGTCGCGAGGGCGGCCGCGATGTGGCCCTGGTCGGCATCGCCGGGCGCTCCGGTGGCGGCGTTCGCGGAGCCGGACGTGGCGATCAGCGCCTCGGCCAGCCCGTAACCGCCGGCGCCCTCCGGGGCCGTCTCGGCCAGGTGGGCACGGCTCAGGCGCACGGGCGCGGCCGCGAAGCCGTTGCGGGTGAAGACGGCGGCGGCCGATGCCGGGCCGGCCGTCGTGGCGACGACGGCGAAGTCCGGCCGCCCGGAGCGCTTGATGCCGATCGCCGCCCCCGTGGCATGGAAGCCGGCCGGGAGCGTGGCGACCTCGTCGGCCGTCGGCAGCGTCACGGGAAGCGGGATCTCGACGGGGCTGCCGGTCCCGGTGGCGGTGGTCGCGCCCGCGGCGATCGTGTCGGTCATTCCTGTGCTCCTACGGGACCAGCGGGTACTGCTCGAGCCCCGCGGATTCAGGGAGCCCATGGACGAGGTTGAAGGCCTGGATGGCCTGGCCGGCGGCGCCCTTGACGAGGTTGTCGATCACGCCGATCGCCAGGATCCGCCCGGTCCGCTCGTCGAGGCGCACGTGGACCCGGCAGGTGTTGCTGCCCAGGACGTGCTTCGTCGCCGGAGGCTGGCTCACGACCTGGACGAACGTCTCGCCGGCGTACGCGTCCGCATACAGCTCGTCGAGCTCGGCCTGGCTCACCGGCCGGGTCGGGCGGACGTGGCAGGCGGAGAGGATTCCGCGGGTCATCGGGATCAGGTGGGGCAGGAAGTCCACCCCTCGAACCCCGGGGTTGGCGTCCGCCCCGCGGGCCGCGCCGATCAGGGCCAGCTCCTGCTCCATCTCGGCGACGTGGCGATGGCCGCCCACGCCGTAGGCCTTCACGCTCTCGTTGACCTCGCCGAACATCAGGTCCTGCTTGGCCTCGCGGCCGGCGCCCGAGACGCCCGACTTCGCGTCGACCACGAGGTCGCCGATCAACCCTTCCCGGGCCAGCGGCGCCAGCGCGAGGAGCGTGGCCGTGGGGTAGCAGCCCGGCGCGCCGACGATGGCCAGCCGCGCGTCGCCGAGCGCCCGGAGCGCATCGCCGTGCAGCTCGGGCAGGCCGTAGACGGCGGCGGCGAGGAGATCCGGGCGAGGATGCTCGAACCCGTACCAGCGCGGGTAGTCGGCGGCGTCCCGGAGCCGGAAGTCCGGCCCGAGGTCGATGATCGCGATCCCGCTGGCGGCGATCTCGGGCACGATCTGGGCGGCGGCGCCGTGGGGCAGGGCCAGGAAGACCGCGTCGGCGTCGGGCACGGTGGCATCGATGTGGAGACCCGTGCGATCGAGGTGGATGTGGGTGCCCCCGATCGGCTCCTGGCTCCGGCCCCGCCCGACCAGCCCCTCGATCTTCACGTTCGGGTGGCGCGACAGGAGCCGGACCAGCTCCGCTCCGACGTAGCCGGTCGCGCCGACGATCGCGACCCGGATCCGGGCGCCGCCCCGGTCGGCCGGCGCGTGCCCGCCACGCGGGTGCGGCACGGCCCGTCGCCCCGGCCCGGACACGGGCGCCTCTCCGGCGCGCGCGCTCATGGTCGCGCCGGGCGGCTCGCGGGCCGCGCCACGCGAAGAACCGATGCCTGCCGGGTTGCCGTGCTGTCCATGTGCATGACTATACACGAGGCCTGCATAGTCATGCAAACGCTCAGTCACCGAGCTGGCTCTACGAGGTCGCGAGCACCTCGACCGGGACGGGGACGGCCGGCCAGCCGGCGTCGGTCGTGACGATGCGGTCCGCGCCGCGGACGAGCGCCGTGGCGATCACCAGCGCATCGGGCAACCGCAGCGCAGTCCCGTGCGCCGCGCGGAGCGCCGCCGCCGCGCCTGCGATCGACCGGTCGGCCGGCTCAACCCGCGCGGGCAGCGCGTCGAGGAACCGGTCCACGACGGCGACCGCATCGGGACCGCGCCGGTGCGGCGATACGAGGCACTCCGCGTACGCGGACGCCGGCAGGACCAGGACATCCCCGCGATCCCTGGCGGTGCGGACCGCCGCGACCGCGGCCGCGTGGTGCATGTCGGCGGCGTCGAGCAGGGCGATGACGACGCCCGCGTCGAGGACGGTCAGTCCCACTCGTGCCGGAGGTCGTCGAGCTCGCCCGGGGCGTAGACGCCTGTCAGGGCGCCCGCGTACTGCGCCACCGGGTCGGTATCACGGACGAGGAGCACCTCACCCGGACCGCGGACCTCGGCTCGCAACGTGTCCCCCGTCCGGATGCCAGCGCGCCGGAGCGTCTCGACCGGGAGGGTCACCTGGTGCTTCGCGCTCACGCGCGTATAGCCCCGTCGCCTGTGCTTGACTCGCCCTGCCATGAGTCAAGAATAGGTCCTCGAGGCGCGGACGACAAGGGCACAGGCCGGCGAGCGCGTCCGTCGCGGCAACGCCCGGTTCGAACACGAGTGCCGGCGGCTCAGGAACAGCACCGAGCAGGGCTCACGGAGTGTCCGCGCGGCGAAGCTGCATGACGTCCACTCCATGTGCGCGCAGGAAGATCGACGATCCGGATGCCACCCGCCAGCCCGTAACGGCGCCGAGCTCGCTGAGGAGCTCGGTCTGGATCACCCCTTCCTCATTCGTGCAGGGGCGTGACTGCGTGCTGGACGAATCGCCGAACCCGAGCGCATCACCGTCGGTGTCGTAGGTGAAGCCCTTGACGATGCTGCCGCACGGTCCGTCAATGGTCGCGGTCTCCGGGGCCGATGAAAACGCGATGGTGTACGGGCCGCCGCCCGGCGGCCTTCCATCGATCTCACCTACCGTCCATGAAGTCCCCGGGAGGCTGATCTGGCGCGCGGGGGCGGGTTGGAGGAGCGCACAGGCCGCCACGGCCGGTGAGGCGGCGAGCAAGACCAGCCACCATCCCAGGGCTCTGCTCACGGGCGGAATCCCTCCGGCAGCAGAGCTGGGTATGCGGGCCGCGGAACGCCCCGCGGCAACGAGGTGCCAGTCAGCGGCCATCGAGCCAGAGCGCCGAGGTGACGTTCCGT
This sequence comes from uncultured Chloroflexia bacterium, assembly GCA_963801445.1. Taxonomy (GTDB): domain Bacteria; phylum Chloroflexota; class Limnocylindria; order Limnocylindrales; family CSP1-4; genus CTSoil-043. Next base: position 939,635 of record CAWDEW010000009.1, read on the forward strand.
TCACGGGTGGCCGGTGAGCGTGGACACGACGGGCTACCCAGCTCCGGGAGGTGCCGACGGGCCTTTGGGCCGAAGGCAGGCGAACCCCTCGACTGTCGCCACGGTGCTGTGCGAGTCGGAGAAGTCGACGCTCAGTCCGCGCGGCGGATCGCCCGAGTCCATCGCCGGGAGGACGAATCCGCACGCAAACGCCCTGATCTGGTCCCGGGTCGCATCATCGCGCACCCTAACGTGGATCGTGGCAGAGTCCATGAAGTCGCCGGCCACGTAATCCACGCTCACGACGATCGGCGACCCGGTGGCCCGGATTGCCTCTGCGATCCGAGGTCCGCCACGCTGCTCATAGTCGAAGCCTCCGGCCCGGCGACACATGCGCCCACGACAAGCGCCGACACGATTGCTCCCACCGAGATCAGCCTCGCGGCCACCGGGGAGCGGTTCCGACCGTCAGACCGGGTCGTGGACCCGTGGGCACGGGCCCAGCGCACGGCTTCGGCACCGGCACGACGACCGTCACCCACCGACGACGTACCACCATGCGGAAGAGAGCCGCGTCGTCCTGATCGGGCCACCGAGAAGCAGATGGTCAGGCAGTCGTCCAGTCGACGAGAACACGTACGCCTCGTACTTGTCAGGTCCGGCAGTGCGCATGTTGAAGACAACCGTTGTGTCAGACCCGACTTCGTGAACCCAGACCTGACCGTCAGAGGCCAGGGCGCTCCATCGCAAGGGCAGGGTGATGTAGCCACCCTCAGGGGGGGCGCGGCCGACATCGATCTCGCCTCGATTGATCGCATCCACGACAGCGGTGCGGCCGACGGGGTCGTCGAGGGCCGGCTGCGTCACCAATCTGGTGAACAGCAAGACGGCACCGGTGCCAATCGCAGCAAGGGCAAGCCCGCCAATGGCGAGGGCGTACCACCATCGGGCCCGCTGGGTGCCGGCTGACACTGGATCCCTGCCTCTCTACGTCGCTTCCCCGCGCCTGACGACGGGTGCGGTCGACGGTTTGGGGCGCGTGGAGGCCACGTTGCTCAGGGCGTGCTCGCGGGCGCGGGCGTGCGAGCGGGTCCGTCCAGCCAGGGGCAGCGGGTCGCGCGAGAGCCGGGCGGCCCGTTTGGGCTCACCGACCCGCCCACGGGACCTGGCGTCAAATGACACGGGACCCTGGCGTCGAGGCGCTCGGGCTATCCCTCGGCGCTCGCCTCGGGCGGCGTCTCGAACTGCTCGTGGTAGAGGCGGGCGTACAGGCCGCCCATCGCCAGCAGCTCGTCGTGGGTCCCGCGCTCGACGATCCGGCCGCGCTCGTAGACCAGGATCTGGCTGGCCCGCAGGATCGTGGAGAGGCGGTGGGCGATCGCGATCGTCGTGCGACCCTCCATGAGCCGCTCGAGGGCGGCCTGGATGAGCCGCTCCGAGACGGTGTCCAGGGCGGACGTCGCCTCGTCGAGGATCAGGATCCGGGGATCCTTGAGGAGCACCCGGGCGATCGCGATCCGCTGCTTCTCGCCGCCCGAGAGCTTGTACCCGCGCTCGCCGACGATGGTTTCGTAGCCCTCGGGGAGCTCCGCGATGCGCTCGTGGATCGCCGCGGCGCGAGCCGCCGCCTCCAGCTCGGCGTCGGTCGCCTCCGGGCGGGCGTAGAGGAGGTTGTCCCGGATCGAGGCATGGAACAGGTACGTCTCCTGGGTCACCACGCCGATCACCCGCCCCAGCGCCGCCAGCGTGATCCCCCGGATGTCCACGCCGTCGATCTCCACGGCTCCCGAGTCGACGTCGTAGAGGCGCGGGACGAGGTAGGTCGTCGTCGTCTTGCCCGAGCCTGACGGCCCGACGAGGGCGACGAGCTGGCCCGGGAGCGCCTCGAAGTCGATCTCCTCGAGCGCGAACGGGGCCAGCGGTCCGGTCGGGCTCGGCGCGCCCTCGGCGCCCGCAGCGCCCGGATCCGCGTTGGCCTGGCTCGGCCCATCGGCCTGGCCGCCGCCCAGCCGGTCGGCCAGGGCCTCCTCGGCGATCGGCTCCACGACCGCATCGGCGACGGCCTCGTCCGGTGTCGGCGACGCCTCGCGCTGGAGGTCATCGGCCGCCGGTGCCCCCGGCGGCACCGCCGCAGCGGGATAACGGAAGGAGACGTGGCGGAAGCGGACGCGGCCCCCCACGGCCCGCGGCTCGAGGTCCAGCGCGTCGGGGGCGTCGACGATCTCCGGATCGAGGTCGAGGTACTCGAAGATCCGGTCGAAGAGGGCCAGCGAGCCGGCGATCTCGACCTGCAGGTTGAGCAGCTGGCCGAGCGGGAAGAAGAGCCGGCTCTGCAGGGTGGTGAAGGCGACGATCGAGCCGGCCGTCGGAGCGGACGGGTCCCCGTTCATCGCCAGCAGGGCCGCCAGCAGGTACACGAAGGCCGGGATCACGCTGAAGATCGTCCCGATGATCATGAAGAACCAGCGCCCGACCATCGCCTGGCGGATCTGGAGGGCGGCCAGCCGCCTGTTCTGGGTCCGGAAGCGCTTGGTGGCGGTCTCCTGCTGGCCGAAGGTCTTGGTCAGGAGCACCCCCGAGACGCTCAGGGTCTCCTCGGTGATCGCGGTCATGTCGGCGAGCGCCTTCTGGGTCTCGGTGGAGACCGCGCGGCGGACGCGTCCCACGCGCTGGGTCACGTACAGGAAGAACGGGAGCATGCCCAGCGAGAGGAGGGTCAGCCGCCAGTCGATCAGGACCATCGCAACGACGGTCGAGAGCACCGTGGCCACGTTCGCGGCGACGCTCGTCGCCGTGTCCGTGACGACCGCCTGGACTCCCCCGACGTCGTTGGACAGGCGGCTCTGGATCTCCCCCGTCCGCGTCTCGGTGAAGAAGCGGAGGGGAAGCCGCTGCAGGTGGGCATAGAGCGCGTTGCGCAGATCCTGCATCACGCTCTGGCCGATCGCGTTGTTGAGGTAGCTCTGGCCGAGGCCGATGAGGCCCGACACGATCGGGATGCTGATCATCAGGCCGACGAACAGCGCCAGGTGGTCGTAGCGCCGGCCGATGATCACCTCGTCGGTCAGGAGCTTGAGCAGGACCGGGTTGATGACACCGAGGAGGCTCGTGACGACGATCGCCACGATCACCACCGCGACCTGGATGCGGTAGGGCCCGAAGAAGGCGACGATCCTGCGGAACGTCGGTCCCCGCCGCTCGGCGGCGATGAAGGGAACCTCGGCGCCCGCGTTCCGGAAGGCCCGCCCGGGGCCTCGCTCGCCACCGCGGGCGGCCCGCCCCATGCCCCGCCCCATCATCACCCCGGTCCCCCGGACCATCCGGCAGGGCGCTCGTCGATGCGCATCCGGGCGAGGCTACCACGATCCGCGCGCCCCTCCGGGACGGGTCGCCTGCGCCGGCCGATCAGCGTGCCCGCGCCGTCACCACAAGCGTGGAGCGTCGTGACGGCGCCCCGCGGGCGAGGACGTCGCCCACTGCGCCAAGGGCGAACGTCGGCCAGGTCCGTCGCCAGGCCCGGGCCAGGTGACCGACCGTCGCGACCCGTATCTCCACGAACCCGGCGTCGGCCAGGCTGTCGCGGAGCGCCGTCGGGTCGTTGCACGCCCCGACCAATGGGTGGGCGTCCGCCGCGGACGCCTTCACGAGGCGCTGGAGCCTGTGGCGGAGGCTGGCCGGGAATCCAAGGTAGGCGGCCACGAACGGATGGCGCCTGTTCACGGTCGTCAGGACGAGCGTCCCGCCGGGCCGGAGCCAGGCCCGCAGGTTCGCGAACGCAGCAGCCGGGTCGGCAAAGTGCTCCACGGTGAACGAGCTCAGCTCGATGTCGAACGAGGCCGGTGCGAACGCATCGCGCTGGGCGCACAGGTCGGCGGCCACGAAGGCGTCGAGGTGGGGCAGCGACCCGGGGGCCGGCGGGTGGATGTCAGCGCCGACGAAGCGACCGATTCGGGGCCGATAGGGCACCAGCGCTGAGAGACGGCCGCAGCCTGCGTCAAGCGCCGCGACGGCCGTCGGGCCGGATGCGGCCGCCTGGTCGGCGGCGTCGAACGCGGCGTCGAGCGCAGCGCGGAGGAGCTCGGCGATCGGGGGTCGGATCCCCAGGCGGGTGAGGATGGCCTCGCGGCGGTCACTCACCGGCTGGCGGCCGACGCGACCTGGTGGACCTCCTGCTCCTCCAGCCAGCGCTCCGCGTCGATCGCGGCGCGACAGCCGTCGCCGGCGGCGGTCACCGCCTGGCGGTAGCGATGGTCGTGGACGTCGCCGGCGATGAAGATCCCCTCGATCTGCGAGCGGGTCTCGTCCCGGACGACCAGGTAGCCCTTCTCGTCCTTCTCGAGCCATCCCTCGAACGGCGCGGTGTTCGGCCGGTAGCCGATCGCCACGAAGAGCCCCTCGACGGGCAGCTCGCTGGTCGCGCCGCTCCGGGTGTCACGCAGGCGGAGGCCGCTCACGGACGCGTCGCCGAGGATCTCGTCCACGGCGGTGCTGCGGTGGATCTCGATGGCCGGGTGCGCCTCCACCCGCGCCTGCATGATGTGGCTGGCCCGGAACTCGTCGCGCCGGTGGATGAGGTGGACCCTGGGGGCGAAGCGGGTGAGGAAGAGCGCCTCCTCCATCGCCGTGTCGCCGCCGCCGACGACGGCAATCTCCTTGCCCTTGTAGAAGAAGCCGTCGCACGTGGCGCAGGCCGAGACGCCCCGGCCGCGCAGGCGCGTCTCGGACTCGATGTCCAGCCAGAGGGCCGAGGCGCCGGTCGCCACGATCACGGCATCCGCGCGGTACTCGATCCCGTCCGCCCATGCCCGGAACGGCCGACCCGCGAAGTCGACCCGCTCGGCCTCGACGTCGAAGATCCGCGCCCCGAACCGCTCGGCCTGCTGGCGGAAGCGGACCATCAGCTCGGGTCCCTGGATGCCCTCGGGAAAGCCGGGGTAGTTCTCCACCTCGGTGGTGATCGTGAGCTGGCCGCCGGGCTGGTGCCCGGCGAGGACGATCGGATCCAGCCCCGCCCTGGCCGCGTAGATTGCCGCCGTGAGCCCGGCCGGCCCGGCACCCAGGATGAGCACCTTCGCCTCGCGCGGGCCCCCGATCGGCGAGGCTGCGTCGGGCGCCCCATCCGGGCCCGCGGCTCCTGCGCCGAAGTCGATGGCCAGGCCGCCGAAGGGATTCAGGTTCGTGTCGCTCATCTCGTGGGTCTCGTCCTCCGCGTCGCCGGCCAGGCCGGGCGGACGTAATCGTAGCACGGCTTCGATACACCCCGGGAGTATCGCGACGCGCCCGGCGGACGCGCCGTCCGGAGTGTCGCGGTCAGCTGACCGGGATCTCGTGGACCAGCTCGGCCAGGCGGGCGGCGAGGTCGCCCACCCCTGGCAGCTCGATGTTCTGGATCCCCAGGATCACGTGCTGGGCGCCGGCCTCGGCCAGGGCTGCGAACCGGCCGGCCGCTGCCTCGGGCGACTCCGTGCCTTCGCCCCCGGCCCGGGAGAGGCGCGTCGACTGCAGGCTGGTGCGCTCGATCTCCTCGAACGGGCGACCGACGTCCGCGCAGTGGGCGCGCAGGATCGCGTACTTGCGCCGGATCACGTCGGGGCCACCGAAGACGTTCGAGGCGTCGGCGTACTGGGCGACGAGGCGGAGCGTCTTCCGCTCGCCACCGCCGCCGATCATGATCGGGACGCGCGGCCGGCTGAGGGCCTGGGGAGCGTTCAGGAGGCGCGTCGCCCGGACGTGGGCGCCCTCGAAAGGCTCTTCGGAGCCGCGCTCGCCCGACCACATGGCGTGGGCATAGCGCAGCGTCTCCTCGAGCATCTCGAAGCGGGTCGCCAGGGGCGGCATCGGGAATCCCAGGCTTCGGCTCTCCTCCTCGTTCCAGGCCGCCCCGATCCCGAAGTAGGCGCGCCCGCCCGAGAGCACGTCGAGCGCCGTGGCCGCCTTCACCCAGAGCCCGGGCAGCCGGTAGTGGACGCCCCCGACCATGAGGCCCAGCCTGGCCCGCCGGGTGTGGGCGGCCATGAAGCCGAGCGTCGTCCAGCCCTCGAGCATGGGGTCCTCGGCCGGCCCGATCCCGCGGATCTGGAAGAAGTGGTCCATCACCCACAGGGAATCGAACCCGGCCGCGTCCGCGTCACTCACCACGCGGGCCAGGGTCGGCCCGATCGCGGACGTCCCGCCCGGGTAGTCGAAGCGATTGAGCTGGAGGCCGATCTTCACGGGCGAGGCTCCTGGGCAGGCACGGGTTGGGGATGGGGCGCGCGGAGCCCGGAGCGTACACCGGCAGCACGGCAGGGGGCCCGCGGCCCGCCCGGCGCCCGGTGTCGCGCCGGCCCGGGTCCCGGCCCGACACCGGGCCGCCCCGCTACCTGAAGAGGTCCATCTCGGGGGGCATCAGGACGTCGCCCCGGACGCTGCCCTCGCCCGGCGGCGGCGCCGCGCCGCGGACGAGCGCCGCGGGCCGTCGGGCCGACTTGCCCAGCACCAGCTCGGCGGCCGAGGCGATCTCGTCGGCGACGGCGCGCACCGTCGCCGCCATCTGGCGGCCGTCGGCGTCTCGGGTCCCGCGCAGGTCCTCGAGGGGCCGGAATCCGGCGACGCCGATCGCCAGGTCGGTGATCCCGAAGCGCCAGGGCCGGCCCAGCGAATCCGAGATGAGGACGCCGGGCGCGACCCCGAAGCGGGCTTCGATGGCGACCCGGATCCGGCGGGCCGAGGCGTCCGGGTCGTCGGGCAGGAGCAGCACCGTGTTCCCGTCGGCCGAGCCGACGTTGCTGGCATCGACGCCGCCGTTCGCCAGCACGAAGCCGTGGGCCGTCTCGACGATCACGACGCCGTTGTCCATGCGGACGACCCGGACGGCCTGGCGGAGGACAACCTCCACCTGGCGGGGATCGCGCCCCCAGCGCCGGGCGAACGCCGTGGCCTCCTCGCGCGGCTCGATCGTGCGCAGGTCGACGGTCGCGCCCTCGGCCTTGGAGACGACCTTCTGGGTGACCACGACCACGTCGTCGGGTCGGAGCGGCAGCGCGCCGTCGGTCGCGGCCAGCGCGTCGGCCACGAGCGCGGCCAGGTCATCTCCGGGCCGAACCTCCGGCAGGCCGACGAGGGGCATGACGAGCAGGGATCCCGACGGGCGGGTCGGCTCGAACGTCACGAGAGCTCCGCACGGAGGGCCCCGAGGCCGGCGGCCTCGGCCACGAGCAGGTCGTCCGGCGTGTCCAGGTCCAGGGTGAGCGGCCCGTCGAGCTCGAGGTAGATCGCGCCCGCAGCGCGCGCGGCCGCGGCGTGGAGCGCCCGGCTGCCCGGACCGAACCGGAAGGGGATCACGTCGGGAGGCGCGAGCAGCAGCAGGTTCGTGCCCTCGCCCCCGCGGTCCGTCACGAGGGCCACGATGGCCGTGCGGCGATTCGTGGCACCGGAGCCGGCCAGGGCGCGGACCCCTGCGACGATCCGGCCCAGCTCGGCCGCGCTGACCGCCGGGAGATCGCCGGGGATCACGAGCAGGGACCGGGCGCCACCCTCCATCGCCCACGCCCGGCCCTCGACGAGCCCATCGTTGAGGCCACCGCCGCCCTGCGCGATGGCGCCCGCGCCCGCGGCGGTGGCCACGGCGAGGACCTCCGGGTCCGAGCTGACCACGCCCACGCCGGAGATGCCGGGCGCGCCCAGCGCGGCCGCGACGGTGCGCCGAAGGAGCCGTTCGACCAGGGCCCGTCGTTCCTCCGCGTCGAGCGCATCGCCGAGGCGCGCCTTGGCCGCCTCCAGGCCCCGGACCGGGACCAGGGCGACGAGCGGATCGAGAGCCGGGCTGCCGGTCATGGGGGGAATCCTAGCGCCGGGCCGCACCCCCGGCGGTGCGCGGAATGCGGAAGCCTCCCGCGACCGCGCAGCTCAGGACCCGCGGGTCATCGGGAGGGCCGCGCCGAGCACGATGCGGGCGAGGGCGGCCCGGTCCTCGTCGTCGCGCATGACGCTGGGGGCGACGATCGCCCGCATGCCCTCGGCCTCCACCGCGGGGGCGAGCGCAGCATCCACGTCGTCGATCACGAGGATGTCGACCAGCCCGGCGTAGCGCCTCGCCACGCCCACGGCCGACGCGCTCTCGCCCAGCGAGGCCAGCATCCGGTCAGCGGGACCCTTGAGCGCCCGTCCGCCGACGATCGGCGAGACGGCCACGACCGCGACCCCGCGGGCCCGCGCGGCACCGAGGGCGTCGCGCAACCCCGGGACGGCCAGGATCGGCCCGACCGAGACCAAGGGGTTCGAGGGACAGACGACGAGCAGCGTGGCCGCCGCCAGCGCGGCGGCCACCTCCGGCGTCACGCGAGCGGCGTCGACGCCATCGAAGGCGATCCCCAGCACGTCCGGGGCCTGGTGGAGGTGCACGAAGTACTCCTGGAAGGAGATCCAGCCCGCGGCCGTCCGGACGCGCGTGCGCACGGGCTGGTCCGCCATGGGCAGGATCCGCGTCCGCACGCCGAGGGCGCGCTGGATGTCCAGGAGCACGTCGGTCAGCCGGGCGCCCTCGCGCAGCCGGCGGCCCCGGTGGACGTGCAGGGCCAGGTCGCGGTCTCCGATCCGGAACCAGGTCGGCTCGCCCAGGCGGGCCAGCTGGTCGGCGGCGGCCCAGGTCTCGTCGGCCAGGCCCCAGCCGCGCTCGCGATCGGCGAGGCCGGCCAGCGTGTACATGACCGTGTCGTGGTCCGGGCAGACGGGGAGGCCGTGGATCTCCTCGTCGTCGCCCGTGTTGACGACGACGGCGAGGTCGCCGGGGGGCAGGACCATCTGGAGCCCGTGGGCCAGCTTCGCCCCGCCGACGCCGCCGGCGAGGGCCACGACGCGCGGCACGCCTCAGGCCTCGAGGGCGGCGCGGACCTCGCCGATCCGGGCGAGGGTCTCCGCGTCGTAGGGTGCCGGGAGGCGGACCACGATCGTCCGGAAGCCAAGGGCGACGTAGGGACGGATCGCGTCGGCCACGAGCGCGGGGCTCCCGAGCAGGGTGGGGACCTCCCCGGCATTCGGGGTCCCGTTGTGGGCGCACAGCGCCGCGAAGGCGGCGGCCGCCTCGGCCGGATCGTCCCGGATGACGATCGGGAAGCTGACCGTCCGCTCGATCGCTGCCGGGTCACGGCCGGCCGCGGCGCAGTGCTCGCGGAGGATGGCATCGCGCGCCGCGACCAGCTCCAGCGACCCGCTGGTGTTCCAGCCGTCGGCCAGGCGGGCGACCGTGCGGAGCGTCTTGCGCGGCCCGGAGCCGCCGACCAGGATCGGCAGGTGGGCCTGGACCGGCCTCGGCGCGATGAGCGCATCGGTCAGCGTGTAGAACCGGCCGGCATGCGAGAAGCGCTCGCCGTCCAGCAGGCGACGCATCACCCCGACCGCCTCGTCGAGCCGATCGAGGCGGTCGCCGACCGACCTCCCGAAGTCGATCCCGAAGGCCTCGTGCTCGTGGGCGACCCAGGCGCCACCGATTCCCAGGACTGCGCGACCCCCACTGATGTGGTCGAGGGTCGCCGCGAGCTTCGCGGTGTGCCCGGGGTTGCGGAACGTGTTCGCGCCGACCATGAGGCCGATCCGGAGGCGATCGGTCCGCGCGGCCACGGCCGCCAGGCCCATCCAGCCCTCGAGGATCGGCTGCTCCCGGGGCCCGAAGATCGCCTGGAGGTGGTCCCAGGTCCACACGTCGTCCCAGCCGGTCGCCTCGGCCGCAAGGGCGGCAGCGAGGAATGACGGCCAGTCCGTGGCCTGCGACCAGAGCTGGGCCCCGAAGCGGATGCGCCTGGCCCCGGGCCTCGTCGCCACCTGCGCGGGGGACCCGTCGCCCCGGTCGTCCATCAGGAAAGGTGGTCGTGGAGGCCGGTGATCCGGATCCGGAAGGTCACCCGGTCCTGCTCCATGAACCTGGCCCCGCCGTCGGGATCGTCCGGCTCGTAGCGCCGGGCCATGGCCACGATGTCGGCCCGCGCGATGACCTGATCCCGGATCGTCTCCTCGACCGCGCCCGTGAGGGCGACGAATCGATAGCCGTCGGCGGGATCGATGATCGCCAGCGCGACGCGCCCATCTCGACCAAGGTTCGCGGGCCAGCGCCGGCCCTGGAGGCTGTTCAGGGTGATCCGGCCGTCGGCCTCGAAGGTGTACCACGTGACGGCCTGGCGCGGACCACCGTCAGGGTCCACCGTCGCAAGGGCGGCGAATCGTCCGGGGCCGGCAAGGAACCTGGCGACGTGGTCGGGAAGCGCGGTCGTGTCTGGCATTGCCCGATGGTACGCGAGACGATCGCGAACGGCGGTATCCTCGGCGCGGCGTCCGTCTCGGAACGATCGCCAGGCGGCGGTCGCATGGTCCCGGAGGTGATCTCGATGCAGCTCGAGGGAATGCGGGTCGCGGTGCTCGCCGCCGAAGGCGTGGAGGACCTCGAGTTCTGGGTCACCGTCATGCGCCTGCGCGAAGAGGGCGCCACGGTCTCCAGCGTCGGAACGACGGCGGGGACGGTCCACGGCAAGAACGGGCTGGCCGTCCCGGTCGACATGGCGGCCGGCGACCTCGACCCGGCGACGCTGGACGGCCTGGTCATCCCGGGCGGCTGGGCGCCCGACAAGCTGCGTCGCTACCCGGCGGTCCTCGACCTCGTCCGGCGGGTCCACGGAGCCGGCCGCCCCATCGGGGTCATCTGCCACGGCGGCCTCGTCGCGATCTCCGCGGGGATCGTCGCGGGGGGCCGCGCCACGGGCTCCCTGGGCATCCGGGACGATCTCGTGAACGCCGGCGCCACGTGGGTCGACGAGGCCGCGGTCCGCGACGGGACGTTCGTGTGGGGCCGGGTCGTCGAGGACATCCCGGCGTTCTGCCGGGAGCTCGTGGGCGCCCTGGCGGACTCGCGGAAGGCCTAACCGTAGTCCCGGGCGATCTCCGGATCCCCGGCTCGCGGCGCGCAGTCCGCGGTAGGATCGCCCTGACGGTGCCGTCCGGCCGGGCCGGTGCGGGCCGCCGCAGGGGACCGGTGGCAGATGACCGCCGGACGAGAGGTGGCAGGGATGCCGATCGACGTCCCGACCGAGACGTTCCGGCTCGCGGTTGCGGTCGGGATCGGGCTCCTCATCGGGATCGAGCGCGAGCGGCGCAAGGTCGAGACCGGCGGCGTCTCGGCCGAAGGGATCCGGACCTTCGCGCTCATCGCCCTGACCGGCGGGATCGCCCAGCTGCTGGGCGGCCAGCTCGTGCTGGTCGCCGGCGCCCTCGCCGTCGGCGCGATCGTGACCGCGGCCTACGTCATCTCGGCGGCGACGAGCCCCGGGATCACGACCGAGGTGGCATCGGTGGCGACCTACCTCCTCGGGGCGCTGGCGATCACCGAGCCGGCCGTGGCCGGCGCGGGCGGCGTGGTGGTCGCGGTCCTCCTCGCCTTCCGCCAGGCGATCCACACGTTCGTGCGCACGACGCTCAACGAGACCGAGGTCCGCGACGCGCTCGTCCTCGCGGGCGCGGCCCTCGTGATCCTCCCGCTCCTTCCCAGCCAGGCCCTCGACCCGTACGGTGTCGTGAACCCGGCGGCCACCTGGCGCACGGTCGTGCTCTTCATGGCGATCAGCGGGGCCGGCTACGTCGCCGTCCGCTTCTTCGGGCCGCGAACGGGCCTCCCTGTCGCCGGGTTCTTCGCGGGCTTCGTCTCGAGCGCGGCGGCCGTCGCGTCGATGGCCGGGATCGTCCGGCGGACCCCGACGATGATGGCCGGGGCCGTCGGCGGCGCCGTCCTCGCGAGCGTCGCCTCGATCGTCTTCCTGCTCACCCTGGTTGCAGCAACCAACACCCGTGCGCTCGAGGCGATCGCGGTCCCCATGGGCGCGGCCGGTGGCGCGGCTGTCGCGTACTCCGCGTTGATCGCGTTCCGCTCCCTCCGTTCGGGGGCCGAAGGCGGCACGGCCGGGGGGCGGGCCTTCGACCTGCGCACGGCCATCGGGTTCGCGGTCGCCGTGACGGTGATCTCCTTCGTCGCCGCGTTCCTGACCGACCGCTTCGGCGCCAACGGCCTGTTCCTCGCTGCGACCGTCGCCGGGTTCGCCGACACGCACGCGACGGCGATCGGCGCCGCCTCCCTCGTCCAGGCCGGGACGGTCACGCCGGCCGACGCCGCCCTGGGCGTCACCCTCGCGTTCACCTCCAACCAGGTCACCAAGCTGGTCCTGGCCGTCACGATCGCGCGAGGGCGCTTCCTCGTCCTGGTCGGGATCGGCATCGTGGCCTCGACGGCGGCAGCGTGGGTCGGCTACCTGCTCCTGCCGAAGTAGGATTTGCCCTGATGCTCCCGCGCGACCGCGTCCTGGCCCACCTCGCCGGCAATCCCGTCGACCGGCTTCCGGTCATGCCCGTCACGATGATGCTTGCCGCGCGGACGGCCGGCGTCCCGTACGCCGCCTACTGCCGCGACCATCGCGTCCTGGTCGACGCCCAGGTCCGCACTGCCCGGACGTTCGGCTTCGATCACGTATCGTGCATCTCGGACCCGACCCGCGAGGCGGGCGACCTGGGGGCCACGATCCAGTGGTTCGACGACCAGCCACCCGCGATCGACGAGGCCGACGCCCTTCTTGCCGACATGGCGCGGCTGGCGAGCCTGGAGCCACCGGATGCGCTCGCCGGCGGCCGGATGGCCGATCGCCTGGCGGCCGTCCGGCTCTTCCGCGAGCGGGTCGGCGACGAGCTCCTCGTCGAGGGCTGGGTCGAGGGGCCGGTGGCGGAGGCGGCCGACCTGCGCGGCATCAACACGCTGATGCTCGACTTCTACGACGACCCGGAGTTCGTCCACCGGCTCCTCGCGTTCACGCTCGAGGTCGGGCTGCGCTTCGCCCGGGCCCAGGTCGAGGCCGGCGCCGACGAGATCGGGGTCGGGGATGCGGCCGCGTCGCTCCTGGGGCCGCAGATCTACGAGGAGTTCGTCCGGCCCTACGAGGCGAGGCTGGTGGCCGGGATCCACGAGATGGGCGCGCTGGTGCGCTTCCACGTCTGTGGCAACACCCGCCGGATCGCGGCCGGGCTCGGTTCGCTGGGCGCCGACATCGTGGACCTGGACTACCCGGTGCCGCTCGCCGAGGCCCGCGCGGCGGTCGGCCCGAACCAGGTCCTGCTGGGCAATCTCGACCCCGTCGCGGCGGTCATGAACGGCACCCCGGCCTCGATCGAGGCGGCGCTGGCCGGCTGCCACCGCGACGCGGGACCGCGCTGGATCGTGGGCGCCGGCTGCGAGATCCCGCGGGCCACGCCGGACGAGAACGTCCGGGCCCTGGCTGCCTACGGGGCCGCCCACGAGCCGGGCGGGCCCGGGCCGACGGACGGCCCGGAGGGCCATCGATGAGCCACGACGGGCAGCCGGTCGCTGGGGCCGGCTGGGGCGTCCGCCGCCTGCCGGGGGTGGCCGAGATCAGCGGGCACGGGGACCTCAAGGCCGCCGCCAGGGACTGGAGCACGTTCTCGTCCGACCTGCAGGGCGACCTCGACGTGCGGACCTATCGCCAGCTGCCCCTGGAGGTCGACCCGCCGGCGCACGGCGCCTACCGCGCGATCCTGACCCCCATCTTCGGTCGCCAGGAAGTCGCCGCCCTCGAGCCGCAGATGCGTACGGTGGCCGCCGGCCTGGCGGCCGACCTGGCCCGCCGCGGGACCGCCGAGGCCGTCCACGAGCTGGCCCTCCCGATGGTCGCCGCGTCGATCGGTCTCGCTTTCGGGCGACCCGCCGACATCGACGAGCTGCGCGGCTGGGGGGTCGAGACGTGGCAGGTCCGGCCCGACGGGACGCGCGACGGCGCGCACCTCGAGGCGTACCTCGCGCGCGTCTTCGACGAGGTCTCCCGGGAGCCCCGCGACGATGCCTTCAGCCGCATCGCGGCCGGACGGATCGACGGCCGGCCGCTGACCCGGCTCGAGATGCTGGGCCTGGGCAACCTGATCCTGGCCGGCGGGCGCGACACCGTGATCGCCCTGATCAGCGGGGCGATCTGGCATCTCGCCGGAGATCGGGCCGAGCGGGCCAGGCTGGCCCGTGATCCGGGCTCCATCGCTCCCGCGGTCGAGGAGCTGCTGCGCTTCCTGAGCCCCCTGCCGGCGATGGAGCGGGTGACCACGACGGCCGTCTCCGGGACGTGGGGTCAGGCCGACGCCGGGGCGATCGTCCTGCTCGGCTTTGCCCGGGCCAACCACGACCCGGACGTCTTCAGCGACGCCGGGGCGGTTCGCCTCGAGCGGAGCCCCAACCCCCACGTCGCGTTCGGCAACGGCCCCCACACCTGCATCGGGGTGCATCTCGCCCGGCAAGAGGCCAGGATCATCCTCGAGGAGCTCCTCGCGGCCGTGCCCGACTGGCACCTCGGCGAGGGAGCGCGGATCGCGTTCGGCCAGGTCGGCGGCTCGCGCGTGCCGACCCGTTTCGACGCCCTGCCGATCGAGGTGGGTGCGTGAGCGCCCGGCCCCCCGACCAGCGCGTGCGGGCTCTCGTGGACCGCGACGAATGCTTCGGGTTCGGCTTCTGCGCCGACACCCTCCCGTCCGTCTTCTCGCTGGACGGAGAGGGCAAGTCGGTCGCCCTGGCGGTCGACGCCGATCCCGCGCTCATGGCCCGGGCGGCCGACGACTGCCCGCGCGGCGCGATCACGCTGGTCTCCTGGAGCAGGCCCGACGACGGCCTGCCCGGCGCATAGCCGCCCGGCGCGCAGCCCGCCCCGGACTCGGTCGGCCGCGACTCCAGGCCCCCACGGCGCGCTCACGGAGGCGGGGACCCGACAGCTCGAGTTCAGGTCCCCGCTTCGCCAGCCGGCATCGTCACCGGCGCGACCCGACGCCTCAGCGGGCGGCGTGACCGCGGCGGGCGAGGGCGTCGATCGTGACCGCCGTCAGGAGCACGGCGCCGGTGATCATGAGCTTGATCGCCGGGACGAAGTTCAGGAGGTCCATCCCGTTGGAGATGGACTGGATCACGAGGATCCCGAGCAGCGCTGCCCACACGGTGCCGCGCCCGCCGAAGAGGCTGGTCCCGCCGATGACCGCGGCGGCGATGGCATTGATGAGCTCCGGGCCCGTCCCGGTCGACTGCTCCACCGCGAGCAACCGCGACGCCGCGAGCATCCCGCCCCACGCGGCGCAGGTCGAGGCGATGGTGAAGACCGCGACCCGGACCCAGGTGACCCGGATGCCGGCCCGCCGGGCTGCCTCGGCATTGCCGCCGACGGCGAGCACCATGCGCCCGAATCGGGTCCGCCGGACGACGTAGTCCATGACCACGACGAGGGTGACGAAGAGCACGAGGGAGAGGGGCAGGCCGCGATCGCCGCTGAGCACGACGAGCGCGACGGCCACGAGGGCCCCGATCACCACGACGCGGAACAGGAGCACGCTCGCCGCCTCGGCCGCCAGGCCGGCGCTCACCCGGCGCCGCATGTTCAGCCAGCCGGTCAGGGCGATGTAGCCGACGAAGAGCGCGCCCAGCACGTAGCCGGTGACGCCCGGGAAGAACGTCCCGGCCAGCGACACGATGAACGGGTCGCGCAGGTTGATCGTCCCGTTGGCGCCGATGACGTAGAGCAGCGCACCCTGCCAGCCGATAAGGCCGGCCAGGGTCACCACGAAGGCCGGGATCCCGAAGCGGGTGATCCAGACGCCCTGCAGGAGCCCGATCAGCAGGCCGGCGCCGACCGCGGTGAACATGGCGAGCGGGGCGGGCACGCCCATCTTGACGTTGAAGACCGCCAGGATGGCCGCGGCCAGGCCGCTGAGGACGCCCACGGTGAGGTCGATCTCGCCGAGGAGCAGGACGAAGACGACGCCGACGGCGAGCGTGCCGGTGGCGGCCATCTGCAGGCTCAGGTTCACGAGGTTGATCGGCAGGAAGAACTTGCCGTTCGAGGCGAAGTAGAAGATTCCCCAGATGACGATCAGGCCCACGACGACCGGCAGCTGGCCGACGTCGCCGTTGGCCACCCGGCGGCGCCAGCTGTAGAGCCAGCCGCCCAGCCCGGGCCGCTCCGCGATCAGGCGCGGGTCGTTCGCCATGGTGCTCATCGCCCGACCTCCCCGGGGGTGCCGCGCGGCGGCTCGGCGGTGTCCGGATGCTTCACGACCGGCTCCTCGCCGTCACCCGGCAGGGAGGCGGGCGCCACGGCGACCCCGGCAGCCGCGGTCGGGTCGAGGCCCGCCGCCTCGCCCGGGACCGCGCCGGTCATGTAGGCCACGAGCTGCTCGCGTCCCACGGACCGGGCGTCGTAGGTCCCGACGTAGCGGCCCAGCCGCAGGACCGTGATCCGGTCGGCGACCTTGAAGACGTCCTCGAGGTTGTGGCTGATGATCACGACGCCGTGACCCTCCTCGCGCAGGCGCAGGACGAGGTCCAGGACCTCTCGCGTCTGGGCGACGCCCAGGGCCGCGGTGGGCTCGTCGAGGAGGACGACCCTGTTCTCCCAGAGCACGGAGCGGGCGACCGCCACGGACTGGCGCTGGCCGCCCGACAGCATCGCGATCTGGGTCCGGACGCTGGGGATCTTGACGGAGAGGCGGCGCAGCACGTCGATCGCGCGCTTCTCCATGGACACCTCGTCGACGACGGCGAGGGCGCGGCCCCGGGTCGCCTTCTCGCGGCCCAGGTACAGGTTGGCGACGACGTCCAGGTTGTCGCACAGCGCGAGGTCCTGGTAGACCGTCGCGATGCCCAGGTGGGCGGCATCCTGGGGCGACTTTATGGCGACCTCCTCGCCGTCCCAGAGGATCGAGCCCGAGTCGATCTCGTAGATGCCCGCGATCGCCTTGATGAGCGTCGACTTGCCGGCGCCGTTGTCGCCGACGAGGGCAACGACCTCGCCCGCGTGGACATCGAAGCGCACGTCGGAGAGCGCCTGGACGGCTCCGAACGCCTTGCTGATGCCGCGCAGCTCCAGCAGCGGGACTCGCGCTGCCACCGCCATGCCGACCCCTCCAGTCACCCGCCGAAAACCCGGACGGCGGGGGGCCTTGCGGCTCCCCGCCGTCCGATCATCGCACTGTCAGCGCACGGCGTGCCAGGTTACTTGACGCCGTACTTCGTGCACGCGGCGGGAAGGCCCGGATCGACCTTCGCGTCGCAGATGGTGGCGGCGCTGGTTGCGCCGTAGAAGCCGTCGGTGACCACGGAGGCCTGGACGGACTGGGTGCCGTTGGACCCGTCCGCGGTGACCGGTTGGGGGACGAGCAGGATCGACGGGACGTCGATCGTGCCGTTGTTGACGGTGGCCGTCGTCGCGGTGGGCGTCCCGCCCGTCGCGAGCGCACAGGCGAGCGTGGCGGCCGCCTCGGCCTCCGGCTTGATCGCCTTGTAGACGGTCATGTACTGCTGGCCGAGGAGGATCCGCTGGACCGCAGCGAGCTCCGCGTCCTGGCCGGTCATGGGCTTGGTGGTCGGGTCGACGCCGTTGGACTTCATGGCCGCGAACGCGCCGCCGGCGCCGCCGTCGTTGGCGGAGTAGACGGCGTCGAAGCCGTCCTTGCCGAGCGCGGTGATCGCCGCCTCCATGATCGACTGGGCCTCTTCAGGCTTCCAGTTGGCCATGGCGTCTTCCTTGACGATGTTGACCTTGCCGTCGAGGATCTTGTGGGCGCCCTGCTTGAACAGCGTGGCGTTGTTGTCCTTGGGCGAGCCGTTGATCCAGACGACCTTGGCGTTCGTCTTGCCGTCGGCCGTGAGCTTGGCCAGGAGCGCGGTGCCCTGGAGCTCGCCGACCTTCTCGTTGTCGAACGAGATGTAGTAGTCCGGCTTGGAGCCGGTTCCGGTGATCAGCCGGTCATAGCTGATGACCTTGACGCCCTTGGCAGCTGCCTCGGTCACGATCGTCCCGGCGGCGCCGCCGTCCTGGGCATCGAGCACGAGAACCTTGGCGCCATTAGTCATGGCCGCCTCAGCCTGCTGCTGCTGGGTCGTGGCGCTGCCGGCCGCGTTGTTGTACGTGTAGGTCACGTTCGGGCAGAGCGCCTTGATCTTCGCCTCGAAGTCCGGGCGGTCGGCCGCCTCGTAGCGGGCGGCGTCGACGGACGGCAGGAGCAGCGCGATGCCACCCGGCGCGGGCGTCGAAGACCCACCGCACGCGCTTGCGACGACTGCGACCGTCGCCATCGCGACGAACGCAAAACAATGCTTCACGAACTCATCTCCTCCAATGCAGTTCAGTCGACCCTGCTTCACGGCAGGGGATGGACGATCATTGCGCCCGCGGGTACCACCATGTCAAGTAGCAAGTGAACCGGTTTACGGTTGGCAGGGTCCCGGGGCACGCGGGTGCCCGCCGCGGCGTCGTGCCCTGGATGCCGGTCCCGAGCCAGCCCTGCCCAGGCGCGGCAACCCACGGTCGCCCCCTGATCCGGCCGGGCCCGTACACTCACCCTGACCCCAGCCGAGGAGCCGCCCGATGCCCCAGATCCACCTCCGAGCCGAGCCCGGAGACTACGCCCCGATCGTTCTCCTGCCCGGCGACCCCAACCGGGCGACGGCCATCGCCGAGCTCTTCGACGGTGGGCTCGGCGCGACCCGCCGGGTCAACGACCATCGGCTCCTGTACGGCTACACCGGCACCTACCGGGGGGTGCCGGTCAGCGTCCAGACCACCTCGATGGGCGCGCCATCCACGGCGATCGTCGTCGAGGAGCTCCTCCGTCTCGGCGCTCGCCGGCTCGTCCGGGTGGGAACCTGTGGCGGCATCGGACGGGGGATCCGGACGGGGGAGCAGGTGATCGCCTCGGCGGCCGCGCCGTTCGACGGCACGACGGCGGCCTACCTGCACGGTGAGCCCTACGCGCCGGCGGCCGACTTCACGCTGGTCCGGGCCCTGGTCGACGCGGCCGAGGCCGAGAAGGCGGTCTACCACGTCGGGCAGGTCTGCACGGTGGACGTCTTCTACAACCCGGACGAGGACTACTTCAGCCGCTGGGCGGCGCGCGGCGTGCTCGCCTTCGAGATGGAGAGCTCGGCCCTGTTCTTCCTGGCCGCGCGCGCGGCGGCAGCCGGCGGGGACGTCCGGGCGGCCACGATCCTCACGGTCTCGGACGTCCTGGGCCCGAACGTGACGACCGAGGAGTCCTACCTGCCCCTCGATGAGCTCGTGCGACGGACCGAGGCCACCCTGCGGATCGCGCTCGCTGCCGCGACGTCGCCCGCGGTGACCGCCGGGCTGTGATCCCGGATCCGGAGGGACGCCACCGGAAGGTTGCCCCTCCGCCGCGCGGCTGGTCGGCCGGCGGTCTCTTCGACGTCCACGTCAACCTGCGCTCGATCGGCGTCACCCCGGCCTGGTTCGTGGCGCAGTCGCGCCGGCTCGAGGCCGCCGGGTACGCGGGCGTCGGGGTCTGGGACCACTTCGTGAGCCGGGGTGAGCTGACCGATGCCGTGCTCGAATCGTGGACCACGCTCGTGCTGACCGCCGGCGCGACGAGGCGCCTGCGGCTCATGACCTTCGTCCTCAACGTGATGAACCGCCACCCCGCGGTCCTGGCCCGGATGGCAGCCACGCTCCAGGTCGCGAGCGAGGGCCGGCTCGTCCTCGGAATCGGGATCGGTGGGCATCCGGCGGAGCACGCGGCCTACGGGATCGCGTTCCCGCCCGCCGCGGAGCGCATCGCCCGGCTCGAGGACGCCGTCGCGGTGCTCCGGACGCTCTGGGACGGAGGCCCCGCGACCCGCGCGAGCCCGTACTACCCGCTCCGCGACGCCTGGGCGCGTCCGGTGCCCGACCCGCGGCCCCCGATCCTGGTCGGAGCCGAAACCGTGACCGGCGCCCTGCTTGCGGCCCGGCTGGGCGATGGCTGGACGGTCCCGGGCAACCTCCTCCGCGATCGCGCGCCGCGCCACCTGGAGGGGCTCGCGGCCGCGGGCCGGGCCCGCGCCGATGTGCGCGTCTACGCGGCCTTCGAGCTCGGGCGCAGCGAGACGCTGGCCGCCAGCGAATGGACGAACCGGCCCGCGGAGGCCGCGGCGCACTGGCGCAGCGCCGGCGCGGACGGCGCGGTCGTCGGCGCCCGGACCGAGCGCGACGTCGACCTCCTCGTGGAGGCGGCCGGGCGGCGCTGACCGGCAGCCCGCGCCACGCCCCTCGGTCGGCGCGCGCCGCCCGTTCGTGCGACGATGAGGCGGCCGCGCCGCGGCGTCCCAGCGCCCGGCCCCGGGCGCCAGCACCCGGAAGACGTGACGACCGACCCACCCACCCGCGATCCCGGGCGCAGGCCCACCGGTCCGGCCACGACGGACCAGACCCATCCCTGCCTCCGCTGCGGCGCCCCGATCCCGCTCCACGAGGCCCTCTGCAGCGCGTGCAACCCGGCCGACCTGCCCCAGCCGGCCGCCTCGCAGGCCCACGGGACCGTGTTCCTTGGGATCGCCCTCGCGGTTGTCGCGATGCTCGTCATCGGCCTCAACCTGGTGGGCGGCGTCGGACCGTTCACGGGACGCGTTGCGGCGGCCGCGCCGGCCGGGAGCGGGCTCCTCCTGACCCTCCAGGTCCGCAACGACGGCCAGCGCGGCGGGCAGGCGACCTGCCGCGTGTACGACCCGAAGGACCTCGGCAGCCCACCGGCCGAGACCTACGTCCGCACGCCGGCCGTGCCGGCCGGCCAGTCCCTCACGATCCAGCAGCAGGTGGCCGCACTCGGAGCGTCCGTCCGACCCTTTGCCGTCGACTGCTACCGGTGACCGACCAGCACGCCGCCGACCTCCGCCTCGCGGTCGACCTGGCGGTTCGAGCCGGCGCCGTCGTCGCGGCCCGCTACGAGGATGTCGGCCCGGTGATCCACAAGAGCGCGCGGGACGTCGTAACCGAGGTCGACACCGCCGTCGAGGCGATGATCCGCGCCGAGCTCGCGGCACGCCGGCCGAGCGACGCCTTCCACGGCGAGGAGAGCGGGCGCGACGCGACCCTGGCCGAACGGGTGTGGCTCTGCGACCCGGTCGACGGCACGATCAACTTCGCCAACGGGATCCCCTTCTTCTGCGTGTCGCTGGCCCTCGTCGAAGGCGGCCGCCCGGTGGTCGGCGTGGTGCGCGACCCCCTGCGGGGCGACACGTTCGCGGCCACGGCCGGCGGCCCGGCGATGCTCGGCGGCCGACCGATCTCGGGATCGGCGAAGGAGCGCCTCATCGATTGCGTCGTCCACCTGGCCGACGCGGGTCGCCGCCCCGGCGCGCGGGTGAGGCGGGTCCGCCGGGAGATCCGGGTCACGCGGTCCATGGGCTCGGCCGCGCTGGCGCTGTCCTACGTCGCGAACGGCCGCTTCGACGCCTACAGCCAGGCGGAGGGGCTCTCGAGCTGGGACATCGCGGCAGCGGGGCTGATCGCGGAACGGGCCGGAGCGGTCGTCACGGACATGGCCGGCGGGCCCTGGTTCGACCTCGACGCGGCGCCGGCGTCCCTCGGCCTGCTGGCCGCGCCGCCGGCCCACCACGCCCGGCTGCTCGAGCTGCTGCGCGAAGGCTGACCGGCCGTTCCGCCAGGCCGCGCGGCCGGTCGGCCCGCCGCCGCTACGCGTCGCGCCAGCGGTGCGGACGCGAGCGCAGCCCGGGCAGGCCCCAGCGTTCGCAGAAGCGCGCCCAGGCCGCGCGATCCGTGCCCCGCCAGAGAAGGTCGTCGACGGCGTGCTGCGGGAGCGGCACGTCGGTCCGGAGCGTCGCCAGCTCGCGGAAGAGGAGGGCATCGGACCAGCGCTCCTCAAGCGTGGCGGCGAGACGCGTGGCGCCGCGGACGCCGGCTGGCCAGGCCTCCGGGTCGGCGGCGCGGATGGCCTCGAGCGTTCCGAACGAGTCGAGCAGAGCCCCTGCGCCGCGCGCTCCGAAGCCGGGCAGGCCCGGATAGCCGTCGGCAGCGTCCCCGACGAGGGCCAGGTAGTCGGCGATCGCGGCTGGCGGGACGCCCCACTTCGCCCGGACGCCCGCGTCGTCGTAGGTCAGGTCGCGCCGGCGATCGCGCAGGACCACCCGGTCGCCGCGCACGACCTGGGCGAGGTCCTTGTCCGGCGTGCAGACCACGATCCTCTCCACGCCGGGCGCATCCGCCCAGCGCAGGACGGCCGCGGCGAGCGCGTCGTCGGCCTCGAACTCCGTCTCCGCCCAGAGCACCAGGCCGAGGGCCTCGATGGCCTCCTCCGCGACCGGGAACTGGGCCAGCAGGTCGGCCGGCACGCCGGCCTCGGTCTTGTAGCCCGCATACCGGTCGTTCCGCCAGGAGCGGATGACCCGGTCGTGGGCGCAGCCGACGTGGGTGGCGCCCTCGTCCCTGAGCAGCGCGAGGAGCGTCCCTACGAGGCCGGCCACGGCCGTGAGCGGCATTCCGTCCCGTCCGCGAACCTGCGGCCGGGGCGCGTGGTAGGCCCGGAAGAGCTCGTACGTGGCGTCGACGAGGTGGACCTGCACGCCTGCGCTCCGAATCGTCGGGCGGATCGCCGGGATCGTCGCGTCGAGCGCGACTCAGCCGGCGTCGGCTCCGGCGCCGGCGATCTCCTGGACGTGCTGCGCCTCGACCATCTCCTTGAGCCGCTCGAGGTCGGCCTGGAAGATGCCGCCCATGATCGGCTTCTGGAGCAGCTGGCCGATGTTCGGGAGGAAGGGCGGGACGAGTCGCTCGTCCCAGCGCAGGAGGGTGCGTCCGGCGTCGATCGCCTCGAGCGTGATCAGCCCCGAGCCCGAGTAGGTGCCGACGTGCCTGATGCCGAACCGGACCGGGGGCTCCAGCACGTCCACCTCGACCGTGTCGACCACGCCGACGAGGAAGACCCGGACCTCGGCCTCCCCGCGCGTGCCGACCCGGAGCGGGCCGGGCGTCACCACGTGCACGGTCTTCATCTCGTGCATCCAGACGGGCTGGCGCTCGAGGTCCGCGATCGCCGCCCAGACCTCGGCGATCGGCGCGTCGATCGCGATCGCCATCTTCATCTCGGGATCCGGCCCTTCGCCGGACGCGACGATGGAGCCGACCCAGCGCTCGGCGGCGATCGTGGCGGCCACCCCGGCGGCGCCCAGCAGGGCCAGGTTCACGAGCCGGCTCATGCGCCCGGCGCTCCCGTCGCGGCGGAGACGGTTCGCCCGACGATGGTCGCGCCGGCCGCCGCGATCTCGTCGAGGGCGCGCTGGCCGTCGCCGGGTCGCAGGTTCACGGCGCGGACGGCGTCGACGAGGAGCAGCGCCCGATAGCCGAGGCGCAGCGCGTCGAGGGCGGTGGCGCGAACGCAGTAGTCAGTCGCGAGCCCGCCGATCACGACCGTCCGGATCCCGTGTCCCCGGAGGAGCCCGTCGAGCTCGGTGGGCACGGCCGCCCCGGTCGACGGGTCGCGCATCGTGAAGCCCGAGTAGCCGTCCTCGCCGCCGGTCCCCTTGCGCACGGACGGCCCGGCGCGGGCCACGAGATCTGGGTGCAGCGCCGCGCCCCACGTCCCGGCGACGCAGTGGACCGGCCACGGCCCGCCGTCCTTCGCGAAGTGGGGCGTCGAAGCCGGGTGCCAGTCCTGCGTGTAGACGACGAGGGCGCCGACCGCCCGCGCGGCCGCGATCTCGTCGTTGAGGACCCGCACGACCGCCGCCCCCCCGGCGACGGCGAGCCCGCCCGCCGGGTCGGCGAAGTCGTTCTGGACGTCCACGACCAGGAGGGCCGTCGAGGCGTCGTAGGCGCCGTACATGCGTTCCACTCTACCCCTGCCACTGCCGGCGCGTCCGAGGCGGAGATGGGCTACCCTCGCGGGTGATGCCCAAGCCCTTCCCGCAGGACCTCCTCGCGGCGCTCGATGCGACGCGGGAGGTGGAGATCGAGACCCGCGCCGCCGCCGGCGCGGCCGTTCACCGCACCGTGGTCTGGGTCGTCGTCGCCGACGGCGGGGTCCTCCTGCGCTCCTATCGCGGGGCCGGCGCCCGCTGGTACCGGGAGGCGCTGGCCGGTCGAGGCCGCCGCCGTCCACGTCGGCGGCCGACGGGTCCCCGTCGCGATCGAGCCGGCAACCGATCCGCTGACCATCGCGAGCTGCAGCCGGGCGCTCGCCGCCAAGTACGCCGGCGACTCCGCCACCCCGGCGATGCTCCGCGAGGAGATCCTGGCCACGACGGTTCGACTCCAGCCCGCCTGATCATCCCGAATGCCGGGTGACCCGGCCAGCGCCTCCACGCAGGAGCCCGCCCAGATGTACTCCGACGACTTCAAGCAGCAGCTCCCCGACGTCGACCCGACCGAGACCCGGGACTGGATCGCCTCGTTCGACCAGCTCCTCGACCAGGCTGGCCCCGAGCGGGCGCGCTTCGTCATGTACAAGCTGCTCAAGCGCGCCCGCCAGCGCCACATCGGCCTGCCGCCCCTCACCCAGACCCGCTACATCAACACGATCAGCCCGGAGCAGGAGCCGTACTTCCCGGGCGACGAGGCGCTGGAGCGGCGGATCCGGCGCCTCGTGCGCTGGAACGCGATGGCCATGGTCCTGCGCGCGAACAACGGGTTCCCCGGGATCGGCGGGCACCTCTCGACCTACGCCAGCTCGGCGAGCCTGTACGAGGTCGGCTTCAACTGGTTCTTCCGGGGCAAGGACAGCTCGGCGGGCGACCAGGTCTTCTATCAGGGCCATGCCGCCCCCGGGATGTACGCCCGGGCGTTCCTCGAGGGCCGCCTCACGGAAGGCCAGCTCGACCATTTCCGGCGCGAGGCGCTTCCGGGCCTCGGCCTCAGCTCGTACCCCCACGCCCGGCTGATGCCCGACTTCTGGGAGTTCCCGACGGTCAGCATGGGCCTCGGCCCGATCGCCGCGATCTACCAGGCCCGCTACAACCGCTACCTGCAGCACCGGGGCATCGCCGATACGAGCGGGTCGCGGGTCTGGGCCTTCCTCGGTGACGGCGAGATGGACGAGCCGGAGGCGCTCGGGGCGCTCTGGGTGGCCGGCCGGGAGCGGCTCGACAACCTGACCTTCGTCGTCAACTGCAACCTGCAGCGCCTCGACGGGCCCGTCCGGGGCAACGGCAAGATCATCCAGGAGCTGGAGGGCATCTTCCGGGGCGCCGGGTGGAACGTCATCAAGGTGATCTGGGGCCGCGAGTGGGACGAGCTCCTGGCCCGCGACGTCGACGGCTCCCTGGTCAACAAGATGAACGAGACCGTCGACGGCGAGTTCCAGAAGTACTCGGTCGCCGGCGGGGCCTACATCCGAAGCCATTTCTTCGGACCTGACGCGCGCCTCCGGCGCCTGGTCGAGCATCTCTCCGACGACGACCTCACCCGGCTCCGGCGGGGCGGCCACGACTACCACAAGCTGTACGCGGCCTACAAGGCGGCCACGGAGCTCGAGGGCGCGCCCACCGTCATCCTGGCCAAGACCATCAAGGGCTGGACCCTGGGCCCCGGCATGGAGGGGCGCAACATCACCCACCAGGCGAAGAAGCTGTCCGAGGCCGAGCTGGGCATCTTCCGGGATCGCCTCGAGCTGCCGATCCCGGACGACAAGCTGAAGGAGGCGCCCTACTACCACCCGGGCGCGAGCTCGCCCGAGGTCCAGTACATGCTGGAGCGGCGCCACGCCCTGGGCGGCTCGCTGCCGAAGCGGATCGTGCGCTCGGCGCCCCTCCCGGCCCCCGCCCCGGAAGCCGACCGGGAGTTCGCCTCCGGCTCGACGACGCCCGTCTCCACGACGATGGCGTTCGCCAAGCTGCTGCGCAACCTGATGCGCGACCCGGGCCTCGGTCGCCGGATCGTGCCGATCATCCCGGACGAGGCGCGCACGTTCGGCATGGACCCCCTGTTCAAGGAGGTCGGGATCTACGCCAGCCGGGGCCAGCAGTACGAGCCCGTCGACTCGGACCTCGTGCTCAGCTACCGCGAGGCTCGCGATGGCCAGGTGCTGGAGGAGGGGATCACCGAGGCCGGCTCGATGGCCTCGTTCCAGGCGGCCGGGACCTCCTACGCGACCCACGGCGAGCCGATGATCCCCTTCTACATCTTCTATTCGATGTTCGGCTTCCAGCGGACCGGCGACCAGGTCTGGGCGTTCGGGGATGCCCGCGGACGCGGGTTCATGCTCGGCGCAACCGCCGGCCGGACGACCCTCAACGGTGAGGGGCTCCAGCACGAGGATGGCCACAGCCAGCTCCTGGCCTCGACGATCCCGTGCATCCGCTCGTACGACCCGGCCTTCGCCTACGAGCTGGCCGCGATCATCCGCGACGGGATCGAGCGGATGTACGGCCGGGGCGAGGACGCCTTCTACTACGTGACCCTCTACAACGAGAACTACCCGATGCCCGCCCGCCCCGAGGGCGCGGAGGAGGGGATCATCCGGGGCATCTACCGGCTCCTCGAGGCGCCGGAGATCGCCGGCGGCGCCCGGGCGCGGGTCCGGCTGGTCGGGTCCGGCGCGATCCTGCAGCAGGCCCTCGCGGCACGGACGCTGCTCGCGGAGCAGCTCGGCGTGGCGGCCGAGGTCTACAGCGCCACCTCGTGGCAGCAGCTGCGCAACGACGCCCTGGAGGCCGAGCGCTGGAATCGCCTCCATCCCACGGCCCCGGCGCGGGTGCCCTACGTGACCCGGGTGCTGGGCCCGGACGGTGGCCCGGTCGTCCTGGTCTCCGACTGGCTGAAGGCGCTGCCGGATCTCCTGGGTCGCT
Source organism: uncultured Chloroflexia bacterium (assembly GCA_963801445.1). GTDB lineage: Bacteria > Chloroflexota > Limnocylindria > Limnocylindrales > CSP1-4 > CTSoil-043. Next base: position 966,231 of record CAWDEW010000009.1, read on the forward strand.
GGCTCCCGGCCGGGTACGTCGCCCTCGGCACCGACGGGTTCGGGCGGAGCGACACCCGGGAGGCCCTCCGCTCGCTGTTCGAGATCGACGCCCCCAGCGTCGCCCTCGCCGCGCTGTCCGCGCTCCATGCCGCGGGGACGCTCCCTGCCAGCGATGTCGCGGCGGCGATCGAGCGCCTCGGGATCGACCCGGAGAAGCTGGACCCGCTCGTCCTCGAGTAGGCGCCGGGCACGGGCCGGTCGGGAACCGGTTCGGCGCGGCCGGCGTCATCGGGGCGGACCGGTCGATCCTCCCGCGCAGCGGGTCGTGGGTCACCGGCCGCCAGCCCGAACCGGCGACCGCCGGCCAGCAAGGAGCTTCCCGATGACGTCGCTCGACATCTCGATCCGCCCGCGGGGCGGCTGGTTCGCCGCCGGCGCGCTGGCCGGACTCGTCCTCGCCGTCGTGATCGGCCCGGCCCTCGCGCCGCGCGCGGTCAACGCCCAGGCCGGCTCGACGACCCCGCCGGAGCACACGATCAGCGTCGCCGGGACCGGCACCGTCACCATCGCGCCCGACGTCGCGGACCTGCGCGTCGGTGTCGCGGTGACGCGCCCGAAGGTGAAGGACGCGCGGCAGGTGGCCGCGACGCAGATGGCCGCGGTCATCGCCGCGCTCAAGAAGGCCGGGATCGCCGACGCGGACATCCAGACGACCGTCCTCTCGCTCCAGCCCCAGTACGACTACCCGGTCAACGGGCAGCCCCGGCTGACCGGCTACCAGGTCATGAACCAGGTGACCGCCACGATCCGCAACCTCGATCGGATCGACGACGCAGTGGATGGCGCGATGGGCGCCGGCGCGACGACGATGGACGGCCTGACGTTCCGGGTCGACGACCCGACGAAGGCCGAGGCGCAGGCGCGCGACATGGCGGTGAAGGCGGCCCGCGCGAAGGCCGACGCGCTCGCGAAGGCGGCCGGCATCTCGATCACGGGCGTCGCCTCGATCAGCGACCAGAACGTGGCGCTGCCGAACCCGGTGCCCTACATGACCGCTGGCGCCGCGCCCGACAAGGCAGTCTCGACCCCGATCCAGGTCGGCACGAACGACGTGACCGTCACCGTGGCGGTGGTCTACCTGATCGACTGACCGTCCGTACGGTCAGCGGAGCGCGGGGTCGGCAGCGTCTGCCGGCCCCGCTTCGGGCGGGCCCCCGGTCCGGCCCGGCACGACTGCGTACGCGGGAAGGCGCTCCGCCAGCGACCTCGCGAGGCCGGGCGTCGCGCCCGCCTCGTCGTGGCGGAAGAAGACCCAGGCGTCGCGCCCGTCGGCCAGGAACGGTTCGAGGCGGGAGGCCCAGGAGTCGAGGTCGGCCGTCCCGTAGGCCGTCCGGCGCAGGCGCAGGTAGAGGAACGGCCCGGTCGTGGTGAGCGGCGGATCGGGCGCCTCGTCGGTCTCGGTGACCACGATGGTCGCCCCGGCCGAGCGCAGGCGGCCGTAGGTCTCGTCGACCTGCCACGAGCCATGCTGGGCCTCGACCGCCAGCGGGATCCCGGGCGGCCAGGCGGCGAGGAGCCGGTCGAGGCGCTCATCGTCCCTGGCCCGATCGGCGGGGATCCGGAAGAGGGCCGTGCCGAGCCGATCGCCGAAGCCCTCGAGCGGGGCCGTGAGCCAGGGGAGCGTTCCTGCCGGATCGGTGGCGAACGCGCGCAGGGAACCCGTCCGCAGGAGCTTCACGGTGAAGCGGAACGACTCGGGGACGGCAGCTGCCCAGGCGGCGGCCTGCCCGACGGTCGGGTGGCGATAGTAGCTGCCGCTGAGCTCGACGGTCGAGAGACGCGTGGCGTAGGCGGGCAGGAGCGCGTCGCCCCGGGTGCCGCGCGGATAGAAGGCGGGCGCCCAGGCGGGATACGAGAAGCCGCTCGTCCCGGTGCGCAGTCGGCCGGGCGGGCGCGCCGCGGCGAGAATGGGCCTGGTTCCGCCCGTCAGGAGGGCTGCCCCGTCGCCGGCGCCTCCCCCGAGCCGCTGGCGGAGACCGCGGCGGCCTCCGACTCGAAGCGGGCCGCGGAAGCGCAGGTGGCCACCGCATCCTTGCCACGCAGCCGACCCACGATCGCCTCGAGCGCGCGGACGAGCGAATCGTGGTCAGGCGCCGGGACGAGGGCCAGGAAGTGCTGCTCGACGCCGCGGAGGTGGACGGGCGCAGCGGCGCGCAGGCGGGCCAGGCCGATCTCGGTGAGCGTCGCCCAGGCGACCCGGGCATCGCTGGCGCAGGCCACGCGCCGGACGAAGCCGTCGGCCTCGAGGCGGTCGACCAGGCGGGTCATCCCGCTGCGCGACAGGACCACGCGGTCCGCCAGGTCGCTCATCCGAAGACGGCCCTCATCGGCGATCGCCAGCTGGAGCAGGGCGTCGTACTCCGCGAGGGAAAGCCCGCGCTCGGCCGTGAGCTCCGCTTCGAGGCGGCGGGTGACGGCGGCATGGGCCTGCAGGAACGCGATCCACGCGCGCAGGCGCGGATCCGTCCCCGGCTGGGGCCAGGTGGGTGCTTCGACGTCCAGGGGACGCGGCGACGTCTCGGTCATGGGCAGTGATGCTACGCGACCCTGCGCCATCCGCAAGACCCGCGTCCTCCTACATATTTGTTGCATGCGCAATTATGGCGTGCTATTGTTGCGCCGTCAACAAACCATATCGGGTGGCCCTGGGCTCCCGGAACAGCAGAGCAGGACGACACAACGATGAGCATCTGGCAGCTCGATTCCGCCCATACCGACGTCAGCTTCGTCGGCCGGCATCTCATGGTCACGAAGGTCCGGGGCATGTTCAAGGGCGTCACCGGGACGATCGACCTCGACGAGGCGACCCCGGCGAGCTCGTCCGTCCAGGTCACGATCCCGGCGGCGACCGTCGAGACGGGTCAGGAGATGCGCGACAACCACCTCCGCTCGGCCGACTTCCTCGACGTCGAGACCTTCCCGACGCTGACCTTCACGAGCACCGCGATCGCGCCGAAGGGCGATCGCTGGGCCATCACCGGCGACCTGACGATCCATGGCGTGACCCGCCCGGTGACTCTCGATGCCGAGCAGCTCGGGATCGTCAGGGCGCTCGACGGTCGACGCCACGCGGGCTTCGAGGCCCACACGAAGATCAAGCGCTCCGACTGGGGCCTGACCTGGAACGTCGGCCTGGAGTCGGGCGGCTGGCTCGTCTCCGACGAGATCACGATCGACCTCGAGGTCGCGGCCGACGAGGTCGCGGTGGCCGAGGGCGCGGCTGCCGGGGCTGCCTCCTAGGTTCCAGGCGTCTCCGGGCCGGGCTCCGTCGATCTCGACGGCTCCCGGCCCTTTCGATTCCCCGGGTCGGTCAGCGTCCCGGGACGACCGTCGTGTCGATGCAGTCGGCGGCGGCGATCTTCTTCGCCAGCAGCTTCTCCGGCAGCGAGCCCATGAACGTGATCGAGTGGTCCCACAGGGCGGGGTCCACCGTCCCGAGGCCATGGGCCGCCGTGTAGTCGCTCGACCACTCGACCACCGTCGCGTGGAGGACGGCGAGCTGGGCATCGCGCTGCGACGCGAGCTCGGGGATCCGTGCGATCGCGGCATCGAGTCCCTTGTTGGGATCCGCCTGGATGTCGAACATGGCCCGGAGCGTGGCAGCCGTGAAGGCGTCGATCGCCGCCCGCTTCGCGGCAAGCGTGGCGGTCCCGACGATCAGGCCGGGCCCGGGGAGCTGGGAATCTGCGGGCAGGGCCAGGGACACGGACGGCTCGCCGGACAGCTGGAGGCGGACCGGCTCGTTGTTGGCGAACCCGGTCGCCGCGTCCACGGCGCCGTTCTGCAGCGCGGTCAGCTGGCCGAAGTCGGGGAAGGGGACCACCTGGAGATCGGCCGGGGTCAGCCCGACGCTCGCCAGGAGGGCCTCGAGCTGGATCCACGACGAGCCGAACCGGCCCGGGGTCCCGACCTTCCTGCCCTTCAGGTCGGCCGCGCTCACGATCCCGCTCGACGCCTTGGCGAAGACGACGTTCGGGAACTGGGCATACACGGTCGCCACGTACTTGATGGGGATCCCCTGGCTGACGGCCGGGATCACGCTGGTCCCGTCGGCGATGCCGACGTCCACGGCGCCCTGCCCGACGAGCGTGACCAGCTCCGGATCGATCTTGTTCTGGAACTCGACCTGGAGTCCGGCATCGCGGTAGTAGCCGGCCTGGTCGGCGAGGTAGAACTGGGCGAACTGGACGCTCGGGATGTACCCGAGCCCGACGACGAGCTTCGTCGGGGTCGCCGCAGGGGAGGACGGGGCGCCGGTCGCGGCTCCCCCGCACGCGGAGAGCACGACGGCAGCGAGCGCGCCGAGCACGGCGAGGGACCGCCGCGGCCGCCGCCGACGCGGCGGCTCGATCCCGGGGGCGGCCGGATACGGCCGGGAGGCCTGGTCGGTGATGTTCATGTGGGGCTCCGCTTCGGCTGGTCGATCGGCGCGGTCACGCGGACCCGCTGCGCACGAGGGCGCTCCTCGCCGCGTCCGGGACCTGCCCGTGACCTGCGCCCGGGCCACCCTTTCGACCTCGAGCCGGCACGGCACGCGCACGGCCCCGCGCGGGACCCTGCCCGTGGCCTTCTTCCATCCGGACTCTTACCGTCGGCCCCGGTAACGCGGCGAATGCCGCGTCCGGGTCTGCTGACGCCCGCCGGCAAACGCGGCGGACCGCTCGTGGGCTCACCCCGCCTGGGCGGGGTCCTACCACCGGTCTGGGAATTCCACCCTGCCCCGAAGGCATGGCGATCCTAGCACTGGTTCGGCAGCCTGGTCCGGCGAGGTCGGAACGCGGCGTCGTTTCGCCGGCGCTCAGGTGCCCGGCGTGGCCAGCCGGCGCTCGACCACGAGGACCGCGGTGTACAGCACGATCCCGATCAGGGCGATCGTCAGCAGGGTCGCGAACATCAGGGGAATGTCATACAGGCTGCCCCGGGCCAGGTTGATGAGCACGCCCAGGCCCACCTCTCCGCCTGTCCAGTCCGCGACGATGGCGCCCACCACCGCCAGGGTGATCCCGATCCGGAGACCGCCCAGGATGCCGGGCAGCGCGGCCGGAACCTCGATCAGGATCAGGCGCTGGCGACCGGTCAGGCGGTAGCTGCGGGCCATCTCCAGGAGGCGCCGGTCCACCGACCGGAAGGCAACCATGGCGCTCACCGCGATCGGGAAGAAGTCGATCACGGCGACGATCAGCGCATGGGCCAGGAGGCCGTTCCCGAACCACAGTGCGATGAGCGGCGCGAGGGCCAGGATGGGGACTGCCTGGGCTGCCACGAGGTAGGGCGACATGACTCGGTTCGCCAGGCGCGAGCGGGCGAGCACGTAGCCCGCCACCAGCCCGGCGATGCCGCCGGCGACGAACCCGGAGAGGACCGCCCCGATCGTGGCCGTGGCGTGGGGGAGCATCGTCCCGTCGGCCCAGGCCTCGATGAAGCTGCGGGCCACGACGGCGGGCCCGGGCAGGATGTACTCCGGGTAGTTGCCGACCCTGACCAGCCCTTCCCACGCCAGCATGAACACGACGAAGGCGACCAGGGGCGGGACGACGCGCTCGCGACGGATCACGGCCGCCGCTCGCGCGACCGGCTGCCCGGAGTGGACCTGGCCCGCATCAGTCGACCACGCCGGCCGGCACGGGGGGCCGCTCGATGCCGGCCGCGATGGCGACGGCGTCGTCGGTCGCGCCCAGGAGGTGGGCCCGGATCTCGGCCGCGGTTCGGCCGACTGCCGCGACATCCAGGTCGCCCGGGAGGCGGGGCCGCGCCAGGTCGACCGAGACGTCCGCCACGATCCGGGCCGGGCGAGGCGAAAGGACGATGACCCGGTCAGCGAGGAAGATGGCTTCCTGGATCGAGTGGGTGACCAGCACGATCGTCGTGCTGATCCGCTCCCACAGGCGGAGCAGCTCGAGATTCATCCGCTCGCGGGTGAGCGCGTCCAGGGCGCTGAACGGCTCGTCGAGGAGAAGCACCGCGGGCTCGAGCGCCAGCGCCCGGGCGATCGCGACGCGCTGGCGCATCCCGCCCGACAGCTGGCCGGGCCGGGCGTTGCCCCAGTCCCGGAGGCCGACCAGGCCGAGCAGCTCCTCGACGCGCCGGTCACGCTCGGCGCGCGGGCGACCGGCAACCTCGAGCGGGAACGCGACGTTGGACCGGGCGGTGCGCCAGGGCAGGAGGCGCGGCTCCTGGAAGACGAGCCCGACCCGGGGATCGGGGCCGTCGACCGTACGACCGGCGATCTCGACGGTGCCCTCGCGGGCGACCAGCAGGCCGGCCAGCACGCGCAGCAGCGTGCTCTTGCCGCAGCCGTTCGGGCCGACGAGGGCCACGATGGAGCCGCCGGAAACCTCGAGGTCCAGGCCGTCCGCGCCGCCGATCACCGCAATCGGTGCGCGGTCGATCCGGAACCCGAATCGGAGCCCGGCGAGTCGAATGGCCGGCGTCCCGGATTCTGGCGCGCCACTCGACTCCGCGGACACGGGACCTCCGGGTTCGGCGCGGCTCCGTGCGGATCGCGCGACTCGGGCCGAGTCTACATCGGGCCGCCCGAGGAGTCGGGGAGGGACGTCCAGCTGGGAATCAAGAGCCCGAAGTGACCGTCGGTTCCGATCGCTCCAGTTCTCCTTGCGGAGAACCCGCTCCCTTGCGAGAGCGGACGCACCTTGCGGCGCGCCACCCCATCCTTGCGGACGGGCCCGTCACCGTCACCGGTGACGTCGCGACCGGTGGACTCGCGCGCCTCCCTTGCGGAAGGGCCGGTCCCCCTTGCGGGAGACCCGACGGACCTTGCGATCCGTCCGGCCGCCTTGCGGCGGCTTCGCGACTCCGTGTTCCTCGGCCCCTTCGGGCTGACCAGATGATCGCCGCCCGTGGTGCCCCGGCGCAAGGGGACCTGTCCACGACTTTGGCCGTTACCGGGACAGTTATCCACGGGGCGTCCACGGGAATGTCCACGTCGGGCCGCCGGTGCCGACCCTTCCGGGCGGCGGTCAGGGGGTCAGGCGATGGTTCGGCGGAACCCGCAGATCGGGCACCTCGCGGTGCCGGAGCTGGCGTCGTAGGCCAGGGACGTCGGGCAGCCGTTGGTCCCGCAGTAGAAGCGCGGGTCGAGGCCGGGCCGGCGCCGGAGCCGACGGGAGTCGGCCGAGCGCGCGGCAAGAGAGAGTGGGCCGGCGGGACGCCGAACCATGGTCTGGAGTGTCATGTTGAGCTGGTAGTGCCTTTCCGGGCCGCTCCGCGGTATGGGCGGGCGGCCGATCCGATTGTGCGGACCTCTCGACGGCGGTTTCTCATGTGCCGGAGCGGCCCTGGCGTCACGAGCGCGGGAGCGGACTGTTGTGCTCGAACCTGCGCACGGCGCGACGCCGTTGACTCCGCAACAGTGGGGCGTCGGCCCTGATCTGTCAAACGTGCCCGGCCAGCCTAGGTCCCGGCGAGCGCCTTGACGGCCTCCCGGAACACGGCCGTGTGGCGGTCCACGTCGCTCGCCGTCGTCGCCGGCGACATGAGGGCCATGTTGTGGAAGGGCGTGACCAGGACCCCCCGGTTGAGCGCGTGCAGGTGCATGAACTGCTGGAGCTCGAAGTCCATCCCCTCGGCCGCCTCGGCGCCGGTCTTCGGGAGGTCCGGGCGGAAGAGGTACTCGGCCCGGCAGCCCAGGCGAGATACGTGCCAGGGGACGCCGAGCTCGGCGATCGCGGCCTGGACGCCATCGGTCCACGCCTGGCCCAGGGGGATCATGCGGGCGTAGGCCTCCTCGGTCAGGACGTTGGCCAGGGTGGCCCGGATGGCGGCCACGGACAGCGCATTGCCGGCGAGGGTGCCGCCGACCCCCCCGACGTCGATCAGCTCGAGGTCATGATTCGCCCCGAGGATGCGCTCCGCGACCGCCGCGCTGAAGCCGTAGGCCCCGGCCGGGATGCCGCTGCCGATCGCCTTGCCGACGGTGAGCAGGTCCGGGTCGAGCGCGTGGGCCCGCGTGTAGCCGCCTGGACCGGCACACATCGTGTGGGTCTCGTCGATGATCAGGAGCGTCCCGTGCTTCCGCGTGAGCGCCCGCAGCGCGTCGTGGTAGCCGGGCTCCGGGTGGACGATCCCGACGTTGGTCATGACCGGCTCGGCGAGCACCGCCGCGACGTCGCCGGGGGCCAGGGCGGCCTCCAGGGCGGCCACGTCGTTCCACTGCACGACCTTCGTCGTGAGGCGCGGGTCGACCGCCGGCCCGATGTTCCCATCCGACGGGCCGACGATCCCATCGTGGAGCGTGGCGAAGGCCTCGTCCACGGAGCCGTGATAGCAGTGGTCGAAGACGAGCACGTAGGGCCGCGCGGTGACCTGGCGGCAGAGTCGCAGCGCGAAGCGGTTCGCATCGGTCGCCGTCAGCGTGAACTGCCAGTAGCGCAGCCCGAAGCGGCGCTGGAGCTCCTCGCCCACGATGACCGCGTCCTCACCCGGGAGCATCGTCGTGATCCCCCGGACGAGCTGGGCCACGATCGGGCCGACCGAGTCCTCGGGGGAGTGGCCGGTCATCGCCCCGGTGTCGCCGAGGCAGAAGTCGACGTAGTCGTGGCCGTCGACGCAGCGGAAATGGGCGCCGGTAGCCTCCTCGACGAAGACCGGCCAGGGCCCCGCCCACTTCGTCATCCAGCTCATCGGGACGCCGCCCAGGAGCGAGCCACGGGCTCGCTCGAACAGGGCCTTCGACTTCGGGTGAGCGTCGGAGAACTGGGCGACCTCGTCCGCCATGAGGCGGGCGAGCCGCGCCCGGTCGATCGTCCTGACCATCCTGGGGGCCTCCCCTTGCTGGCGCCGGAGTCGCGCGTGTCCCGGGGTGCCCGCGCCGGATCGACGGGCCGACCCCCGCGAATCATGGCCCGTGGAGGGTGCGCGGAACCCTGCTCTCCGGAGGGTACGGGACTCGCCCACGGCCCGCGCGCGCGTCGCGCGATCCGGACCGCGGGCCGCGGGGGCGCCCGGCCCCGCCGTGCACCCTCTGGTATCGTCAGGGTCAGTGAAGGATTCCCCACCTCGGGAGGCGCCCGGGCTGGTGCGCCGGCGCTGGCTCCCCGCCTTCCTCGAGACGATCATCCCGGGGCTCGGACACCTGGCGTCCGGCCGACGCCACCGCGCTGCGCTCTTCGGACTCCCGTTCGTCCTGCTCCTCGGCGTCACCGCCGGAGCGGCGCTTGCGATGCGCGGCCGCGCGGGCGACATCAGCGGCCTCCTGGTGGACGACGGGGTCCTGTGGAGCGTCGTCGGCCTCCAGGTCGTGCTCCTCCTGTGGCGGATCGCGGCGTTCGCGTCCAGCCTCGCGGACCCAGGCCTGCCCCGGCTGCGGGCCCGGGACGCGCTCCCGGTCGTCCTGCTGGTGGCCCTGATCGTCGCCCCGCAGGCCTATGCCGGGTACCTCACCAACGAGGCGCGCGGCCTCGTCGACACGGTCTTCGCCCCGTCCGACCAGGGATCCGGGGCCTGGCATCCCGACGTCACGCCGTCGCCGACGCCCGGCGACTCCGCGGTCGCGACGCTTCCGTCCGTTGGTGCCTCGCCCTCGGCGACCGTGGGCCCCAGCGCGACCCCGGTCCCGCCCCGGGTCAACATGCTCCTGATCGGGGTCGACTCGGGGGTCGGCCGGAACACGCTCCTGACCGACACGATGATCGTGGCCTCGCTGGACCCCGTGACCGAGACGGTCTCCCTGATCTCGATCCCCCGCGACATGGTCGACGTGCCCCTGCCGGACGGCCGGAAGTTCAGCGGCAAGATCAACGGGCTGATGGCCTACGCCCGGTGGCACCCCAACGAGTTCAAGGGCTCCACGGGTGACGGCGAGGACGTCCTGATGGCCGCCCTGGGGACCCTCCTGCAGCTCGACATCGAGTACTTCGCCGAGGTCGACCTGCAGGGCTTCGTCAACGTCGTCGATACGCTCGGCGGCGTCAACGTCAACGTTGCCCGCGCGTTCTGCGACCCGACCTACGACGAGTACGGGTTCACGGCCGGCTTCTCGATCACGGCCGGCTACCACCACCTCAACGGCTACCAGGCGCTCGCCTACGCCCGCGTCCGGAAGGCGTCCGGCGAGTCCGACTTCACCCGGCAGGCGCGCCAGCAGGAGGTCATCTCGGCGATCCGCGACGCGGTCGTCAAGGGCGGCTTCCTGCGCGACCCCGTCGGCTTCATGCGGGCCGTCGGCCAGACCGTCCGGACGAACCTTCCCCGGAAGCTCGTCCCGAAGGTCGCCGATCTCGCGACCCGCATCGGGCGCGATCACACCTACCGGGCAGTGATCGGCCACCCGCTGGTCTCCGCCGGCTCCGATGCGCGGGGCTCCATCCAGCTGCCCGACATCAAGGCGATCCGGGCCTACATCGCGCGACTCGTCCCGCCGCCCGGGACGTTGCCCGCGGCGACGTTCCGCGTGCCGGCCCCGGCGGCCGCGCGCACCACCGGGAGTGGCGTCGGCTCCTGCGCTCCGGCGCCCGCGCCGCGACCCACCCCCAGGCCGACACCTCGGCCCACGCCCGGGCCGACGCCGCCACCAACGGCGACGCCGCCCCCGCCGCCAACGCCGTCGCCCTCGGCCGAGGAATCCCCCTCGACCGAGGCATCGCCCGGCGCCAGCCCGGAGGCGTCGGCCTCAGCCGCCGCCCCGTAGCCGCGATCGGGCGGTGCCGCCCGGCTCAGGATCGGCCCGGCCGGGGCTCACGCGCCGTCGCCCGGCCGCGTCAGTGCGGACGGAGCGTGAGCAGGACGTCGGGCTCCCCGGGCACGCCCGGGCCTTCGACATCATCGGTCTCCCACGTCAGCGCCGATTCGACGCCCACCACGCCGCCGAGCTGGCGAGTCACCTCGACGATCGCATCGGCCAGCGAGCGGCGCTCCACGCGACCCGCCAGCGCCACGACGCCATCCTCGACGCCGACGCTGAAGACATCCGGCTCCATCCAGAAGGCCGTCTTCGCGAGGACCTCCTCGCGCACGAGCCTGGCCAGCTCGTCGTCCGGGCGGATGAACGCCCGCACGATGTCGGCCCGGGTGATGATCCCGACGAGCCGCCCGTCTTCGACGACCGGAAGCCGGTTGATCCTCCGGTCGGTCATCAGCTGCGCCGCGTGCCGGAGCGAGTCGCCGGCGTCAACGGTGATCGCGGGGCTCGTCATGGCCCTGCCGGCCGTCTGCGCCTCGATCTTCTTCAGCTCGGAGAGCGTCTGCTTCGACTCGCCGAAGAAGCCCGCCAGCATCCGGTGGCGGACGCCCTCCGGCCCCCGCTCCTTGATCACGAAGTCGGCCTCGGAGACGATGCCCAGGACCGCGCCCGCCGGGTCGACGACCGGGACCCCGCTGATCCCCTTCTCGACCATCAGCGCGGCGACATCCTTCAACGGCGTCTCCGCCTTGACCGCGGCGACGCTCCGCGTCATCACGTCGGCGACCTTCATCGAACCATCCTCTCGTGGTGTCCCGAGCCGATCATGGCGCCTCGGAAGCGCCTCGGGAAGGGCCCGATCGGCCCCGTTTGGCCGGGCGAGAGGAACGTCAGCTGGCAGGCTCGACGGCCCGTCGCGCCGCGCTCGCGGTCGCATTCCAGGCCCGCAGCTCCAGCCCGCCCGCAACCAGGCCGGGCGGGAGGGTCACGGCCTCCTCGAGGGCCCTGGTCCACGGGTGGCGCGCGGCCCACGCGAGCGCCTCGAATGGCGCCCCCGGCCAGGGCGCCTCGCCGATGGCCCAGGCGTCGACGGCGGCGATCGTGGCGGGCGGACCTTCCAGCCTGACCGTTGCCGGGAGCGCGAGCCGGGCCCGCAGCGCACCGAGGACGCCTGCCTCGTCGGAGGCGTCGGGCGGCTGGGGATCCCCGGCGCCGGGCCCGGCCGCCTCGACGAGCGTGAACCCGCCGCCGGCATCGGGTGCCCGCAGCATGCGGGCCCGGGTGATCGCAACGGCCGCGGGGCTGCGATCCACGGCGATCCAGCGTCGGGCCAGCGCGGCCGCCACCGCGGGGGCCGTCCCGGATCCGGCGAAGAGGTCCACGACAAGGTCCCCGGGATCGCTCGCCACGGCCAGGAGGCGTGCGACCAGGGCCTCGGGCTTCTGGGTCGGGTAGCCGGTCCGCTCGGACTTGCGGGCGTAGTCGACCGAGAACCAGTCGCGCGGCGCAGACCCGGCGGGCAGGTACTGGCGGTAGGTGAGGTCGGGGTCCTCGGCCGCGGCGAACCCGCCCCCGGTGCGGCGGCGGATGACGAACGGCCGGCCCTCCTCGTCGCGCTTCCGTCCGAGGGCCCGCCGGGAGCTCGCCTGGAGCGGCTCGAGGATGCGCTCCGGGTGGAACGTCGGCCGGGCGCCCCGGGCGTAGTAGAGGATGTCGTCGTGCTTCGCGCTGAAGCGGGAACGCCCCCGCTCGCGCCCGGCATAGACCCAGACCAGGTGGTTGCGAAAGCGCCGCGCGCCGAAGATCTCGTCGCACAGGAGCTTTGCCGCGTGGACCGTGCGCGCGTCGAGGTGCAGGAAGAGCGCGCCCGTCGGGGCCAGCAGCTCCCGCGCCAGCTCCAGGCGCGGGGCCAGGAAGCCCAGGAATGCGCCGAGCCCGCCCGTGCTCCGATCCTCGTACGCAGAGCCCACGTCGTCCGGTGCGCCGGCCCGGCCCGACCGGCGTCGGACCCGGTAGGTGTCGCCGGTGGAGAAGGGCGGATCGAGGTAGAGGACGGCTGCCTGCCCGGCAACGCGCTCCAGCAGGGCCGGGAGCACGGCCAGGTTGTCCCCCGCGACGAGGAGGTTCGAGGCCGTCCCGTCGGCCGCCCGGTAGCGCTCGCGCTCCAGGAGCGGCTCCACCTCGCCCAGCTCGGGGACTCGCCGGCCCGTCGCGTCGACCTTGCCCGGCCAGCGCAGCTCCACGCGGTCCTCGCCGCTCACGCCCCGATCCGGCAGGCGAGCGCGTAGTAGAGGGGGACGTCGATCGCGGCGTGGGCCAGCAGGGCCAGGAACAGGCTTCGCGTCCGCACGACGACCAGGCCGGCCAGCAGCCCGCTGAGGGCCATCCCCGCCCACAGGAACGGGGCGCTCAGCGGCTCGACGTCCGAGCCCATGTGGGCAAACCCGAAGATGACCGCCTGCCCGATGAGCGCCCCACGGACGCCGAGGGCCGGCGCCGACCAGCCCAGCAGGGCGCCCCGGTAGGCGGCTTCCTCCTGGGCGGCATTCGAGAGCGCGAACAGCGCGGCGGGCAGGAGCGCGGCGAGGTCGTCGGTCGCGAGCGTGATCCGGCCGAAGAAGGGCTCGGCGATGGGCGGCCCGATCCAGAGGGTCAGCGGGACGATCACGAACGGCGCGAGCACCGCGAGGGTCGTCGCGGACGCCGACGGCCAGCGCAGGCGCAGGGCAGCGCCGCGCCCGGTCAGCGGGATCAGCAGGAGCACGGCCGCCAGGACGATCAGCGCCTCGATGGCGCGGGCGACGGCCGGTGGCGACAGCGGGTCGGTGCATGACCCCGAGCCCGCGAGGGGGACGGAAGGCGCGAGCGTGACCGCCAGGGCGAGGAGAAGCCCGGCGGGGAGGGCGCCCAGCCAGGCGCCGGCGAGGACCGACCGCCGGCCGCTCCGGAAGGTGACGAAGAGCGCTCCCGCCGCGACGACCGCGACGGCGACCACGCGGAGCGTCGGGAGCGCCGCGCCGACGGCGACGAGCGCCACGGGCGCCCATGCGGCGAGACGGGCGACATCCGGGCGGTTTCTCGCCATCCGTCCCGGGGCGGAGAGGTTCGCGCTCTGCACGCGGGCATGGTGCCCCACCGCGGGGCGCCGCGGGTGCCGATGTCGCGCGGAATCCGGCTGCGGAGCGTCTAGGGCCGGTGAGGGGTGGCGCCCCGCGGCGTCGGCGTCCGGCGCTCCAGCGGGCCGCGCAGGTCCGGGGCCTCACCGCGGGCGGCGGCGCGGGCGGCCCGCTCCCCGCGCAGGGCGATCGCATCGAAGATCCGGTACGCGGTCAGGAAGGTCACGACGCCCAGGGCGCCCACGTAGGAGAGCCAGGCCCACGCCGTCGTCGAGTCGGTCCCGCTCAGCACGCCGTGGGCGGTTGCCCCGATGAAGGCCAGGAAGGTCAGGTAATGGAGCAAACGCCAGGCCCGCTGGCCGATCCTGCGGCGGACGTAGAAGCTGCCCAGCACGACGGCCGTGATGTACAGGGCGAGCTGCCCGATCCCGATCCAGATCGGGCGATACGGCGCCGCGAACGGGACGAGCATCTGGGCGAACGAGAACGGGACGGAGTTGTCGAGGCCGAGCAGCACGACGTGGATCCCGGCCAGGCCGAGCGCGATCGCCGCCAGGTCCTGGTGGAGCGCGTAGGTCACCGGGCGGTGGGCGATCGCGTCGAGCAGCTTCGTCGAGAGCAGCAGGCCGTAGATGACCGAGCCGGCCAGGGCGAAGTAGCTCAGGAAGGCGAACAGGCGGGTGGCGACCCAGGGCAGCTTGCTCGGGGCGTCCTGGGCGACTGCGAGGAGCGCGGAGGCGGCCGCCGGAAGCGTCGCCCCGAGGACGATCCCGATCGCGATCGCCACGAGGGCCCAGCGCAGCAGCCGGCTGCCGGGGTCGAAGCCGCGATAGGTCACGCCAGGTACCTCGTGGTCCGGGGCAGGGCCACGGTCCGGCCGTCGTCGAGGAGCAGGACCGCACCGCGAACGCCGGCCCGGTCGAGCGCGTCGAGGCCCGCGGTCGCACCGAGTATGACGGCGGTCTTGGCCCAGGCCTCGGCGGACGCGGCCGAGCCGGCCAGGACGGTGGCCTGGATGACGCCCGTCGCGGCCGGCTGGCCGGTTCGCGGGTCGATGAGGTGATGCCGGGCCGAGGTCGTGGCGTCGCCGGCGGCCGCCCGATCGGGCGGCATCGATGGCGCGCTCGGCCAGCGGTGGATGCTCGTCCCGCTCGTCGCGAGACCCACCCGACCATCGCGGCCGGCAGCGAGGCGGTCCAGGCGCACGATCGCGAGGGCCAGCCTGTCATCGCGGGGATCGCCGATCGCGACCTGCCACTCCTCCTCGCCGGTGATGCGGGCCGCGATGTCGCCGTCGGCATCGACCAGGGCCGCCGGGTAGCGGTCGAGCATTCGGAGGGCCCGGTCCGCGATCCAGCCCTTGGCCACGCCGTCGAGGTCGAAGTGGAGGCCCGGCACTCGGTCGACGATGGCCCGCCGGCCGGCTCCCGACGAGCCGAGGACCTTCCATGCTGGCGCGGGCCTGCCCACGGCCGGAAGCGGGGCGCCCGACTCCGCCGCGAGCCGCTCGTCGAGGAGGGTGGGGTCGACGACGCCGCCCGTCAGGGCGACCGCCTCGGCCGCCCAGGCGAGGGCGGCGGCCAGGGTCGGCCGGACGGGCACGCTCGCCCGGGCATCCCCGTTGAGGAGCATCAGCTCCGACGAGGGGTCGTGGCGGGTCAGGATCCGGGCCCAGGCGCGGACCCGGCCCGACGCGCGCGCGGCATCGACTTCGGCAGCTGCGATCTCAGCGGTCCCGCCGTCGCGCAGGCCGGGGGAAGTCCGGACGTGGACTTCGAGACGCCCGCCCATCGCCCTGGAGCGGACGACGACCGGAGCCGCCGTGGGGGAGGCGGCTCGCGCTTCGGCGAGCGCCGGGGCCGGGCTTCCGGCGGCGTCCGCCGGGGCCGGCGCCGGGAACGGGATCACGGAATGATCTTACCCGACTGGGTGGTCCGGACGACCACCTGCTGGGGCGCCTGCTGCGGGGCCGGCAGGATCGTCGCGAGGGCGCCCGGAGGCGGCGTCACGCCCGGCGGGAGCACGACCGTGCGGACCCGGACCGCAGCCTGGGGCGCGCTGGCCTGGGTGTTCTGCGCGGCGGCAACGGGGCTCGGCAGCGCCGACCCGGCGATCGCCGCGGCCAGCGCCGTCGCTGTCGCGAAGCCGCCGGCCAGGATCGCGACCCGGAGGGGCATCGGATCGGGCCTGACCGGGCGTGGGCGGACGGGCCCAGGAGCGGCGCCGACAGGGGGAGGAACGGACGGCCGGGCGGGAGTTCCCGGCCGTCCGGAGATCGATGCGGGGGGTCGGACGCCGCCCGGCTGCCCGGGGACCGTTCCGGGGCGCGGGGGAAGCGGGCGCTGGCCCGCTCCCAGCGTCGAGGGACGCGGAGGGAGCTCGCGGCGCAGCGGCGCGGTCGGCGGGACGGGGACCGCCGGTCGGGCGGCGAGCGGGAGGGCTGGAAGGACCCGCCCGGGGCCAGCCTCGGCGCGGATGGTCGTGGGGTCGTCGCGGAGGGCCATCAGTGGTCGTCCCCGCCGTGCCCCTCGCCCTCGCCCTCGTCGTCTCCGCCGACCCTCTGGTGGACCACGACAACCTGCTGGGGGGCGGCCGTCGGGGTCACGACGTACTGGATCTGGTCCTGCGGCGCGGCTGCGTTGACGAACGCGGCGGCCGGCGCGGGGGCTGCGCCGGCGCCGCCCAGGGCGGCCGCGGTCCCGACCACCACGAAGGCGGCGATGCCGGCGGCGATGATCGCGGGCCGGCGGGAGGTGGAAGGCTGTGGCATCGGGGTGCTCCCGTGAGGCCGGATCGGGTGAACCGGCTCGGAATGTCGATGCCCGAAGTGTCTGCCCGCCTCGCGGCGGCATCCATGTGCCGACCATGAGGGTTCTCACAGGAAGGCCATCGGACCGTTGACGCGGAGGCCGGGCGACCCGGACGATGGCGGCCATGCGAATCCTGCTTGTCGAAGACGAGCCCCGGATGGGCGAGCTCGTGCGTCGCGTGCTCGTCGCCGAGCGCCACGTCGTGGACCTCGCGCCGGACGGCGTGACGGCGCTCGGTCTCTCGGCGCCCGGGGCGGAGCCCTACGACGTGCTGGTCCTCGACCGGATGCTCCCGGACCTCGACGGCCTCGAGCTGCTGCGCCTGCTCCGCTCGCGTGGCGTCGCGACGCCCGCCCTGATGCTGACCGCGCTCGGCAGCGTCGACGAACGCGTCGCGGGGCTGGACGCCGGCGCCGACGACTACCTGGCCAAACCGTTCGCGTTCTCGGAGCTCATCGCGCGGGTCAGGGCCCTGGGCCGGCGGCCCGCCCCGACGCCGAGCACCCGGCTCGTGGCCGGCGACCTCGAGCTCGACGAGGAGCGCCACGTGGCGCGCGTCGGAGAGCGCAGCGTGGACCTGTCCGCGCGCGAGTTCGCCCTCCTCGCCTACCTGATCAGGAACGCCGGCCGCGTGCTGACCCGCCAGCAGATCCTCGACGGGGTCTGGGGCGCCGAGCCGGATGTCTACTCGAACGTGGTCGACCTCTACATCTCCTACCTCCGCCGCAAGCTGGGCGACCTCGGCCGGGAGGGCGTCCTGCGCACGATCCGCGGCGTCGGGTACTCGCTCCGGGCGGACGCCTGACCGGGCCGTGAGCGGCGCCCCCGATCCCGTCCTGCGGCGCACCCGGACCCGGCTGACGCTGGTCACGCTGGGGCTCGTCGGCGCGCTGGTGCTCCTGATCGGCGCCGCGTCCGCCTTCGTCGGCCTGCGCGCCCTCGACCAGGACGTGGACCAGGCCCTCGAGACGGCCGGTGCAGGCGCCGTCGCCCAGCTCCACGGCGAGCTGCCCAACGTCGGGGGCGACGAGGGCGACGAGCGGGCCCCCCAGGCCTCGGACACCTTCTTCCTGATCCTCGATCCGACCGGGAAGGTCATCTCGAATCCCTCGAACGTGCCGCTGGCCGGCCTTCCGGACCCGGGTGCGCTTGCCTCGGCCCAGGCTGGCGGTCAGGACATGCGCACGGTCGAGCCGGTCGCCGGGGTGCCCATCCGGCTGCTCACCCTGCCGATCAGCCACGACGGGAAGGTCGTCGGCTGGCTGGAGGCCGGCTTCGAGATGCGCCTCCACGAGCAGCAGAGCCGGAGCCTGGTCCTCGTGATCGCGATCGTCGGGCTGCTGGGGCTGGCCGGTGCGGCTTTCGTGGCGCTCTGGGTCGTCGGGCGAGCCCTCGTGCCCATCCGCCACGCCTTCGCCACGGAGCGCCGCTTCGTGGCCGACGCCTCGCACGAGATCCGGACGCCCGCCGCGATCATCCGGTCGTCGGCCGAGGTGCTCGAGCGCGAGAACCTCGTCAGCGAGGATGGGCGCACGATCGTCGAGGGGATCGTCGCCGAGGCCGACCGCCTCGGACGGCTGGTCGAGGATCTCCTCGCCCTCGCCGCCTCGGAACGGGGAAGCCTGAGCGTGGAGCGGCGGCCGATCGATGCGACCGAAGTCGCCCGGGGCACGGTTCGCCGGGCCGGTCCGCTCGCCGCCGAGCATGGAATCGGCCTCGTCGGGCCAGCCGAGGATGCGCCGGCCCTGGCCGTGCACGGCGACGCCGAGCGGCTGGTCCAGCTGCTCCTCGTGCTCCTGGACAACGCCTTCCGGCACTCCCCGCCGGGCGGCCTCGTGACCGTGACCGCAGAGCGGGTTGGGCGCCGGGCGCAGGTCGCCGTTGCCGACAAGGGTCCCGGCGTCCCGGAGGCCGCCCGCGAGCAGATCTTCGAGCCGTTCGCGCGACTGTCGGGAAGCCGGCCACGCCGCTCCCGGGGTGGCGGCGGCAGCGGGCTCGGCCTGGCGATCGCCCGGAGGCTGGCCGAGCTGCATGGGGGCACGCTTGTTGTCGAGGAGGCGCCCGGCGGCGGCGCCCGCTTCGTCCTGGAGCTGCCCCTGGGGTAGGGGAATGGCGGCCGGGCGCGACGGGACGCCCCGGCGGCATCCGCAGCGTCCCATCTCGGACGCGACGGCTGCACGGCGCACGGGGACGGCTATCATGAGCAAACCGACCAGTCGGTCGGTTTTGTCCGACGGCCGGGCAAGCCGGCGTCGAGGCGCGCGTCGCGCCGCGACCACGGGCCCTGGCATGGAGGCAGAACCCGGCATGGGCGACGAGAAGCGGGCGACCCAGGCGGAGAAGAGCAGGA
Organism: uncultured Chloroflexia bacterium; assembly: GCA_963801445.1. GTDB lineage: Bacteria > Chloroflexota > Limnocylindria > Limnocylindrales > CSP1-4 > CTSoil-043. Next base: position 985,184 of record CAWDEW010000009.1, read on the forward strand.
CGCGGCGCGAGCAGATCCTCGATGCAGCGTTCAACACGTTCGCCCGACGAGGCTACCGCGACGCCGCGGTGGACGAGATCGCGGCTGCAGCGGACACCAGCAAGGGCGGCGTCTACTTCCACTTCCCGACCAAGGAGGCCATCTTTCGCGAGCTCATGCGGACGACCGCGGACCGGCTGGCCGCGAAGGTCGAGCGCGCGGTGGCCGTCGAGACGGAGCCCATCGCCCGCGCCGACGCGGCCCTCCACGCGGTGCTCAGCACGTTCGCCGGCCACCGGACGATGGCCCGCCTCCTCTTCCTCGATGCGGCCGGTGCCGGTCGTGTCTTCGCGGCCGAGACCAACGCCCTCCACGACCGCTTCAGCCGGATGATCGCGGGATACCTCGACGATGCGGCGGCTTCCGGGGCGATCCCGGCACTCGACACGCGGCTGACGTCGGTCGCCTGGTTCGGGGCCCTCAACGAGGTGGTGGCCCGCTGGCTGATGGCCGACGAGCCGGGCCGGCTCGAGGACGAGTACCCGGCGCTCCGGGCGCTCCTGCTGCGGAGCGTCGGGGTGCCGGAGGACCGGATCGCCGAGGGCCCCGCGACCGGGCGCGCCGGCTCCGTCGGCTCCGCCGGCTCGGCCGGTGGTCGCCGCGCCCCATGACGACCGTGGAACGGGGCGCGGCCCAGCTCGTCGCGACGACCGAGCAGCTTCGCCCGGTCGACCCGATCGCGCTCTTCGCCGCCGCCCGGGAGGCGGACCTCGAAGCTGCCCTCTGGCTCCAGCCAGCCGAGGGGCTCTCGATCGTCGGTGTCGGGCGGGCGTGGTCCAGCGAGCCGGCCGGCCCGGATCGCTTCGCCGTGGCGGATGCGGCCTGGCGCGCCCTGCTCGCCTCGGCGGCGGTCGATGGCCCGGCCGCCGGGCCCCGCGGCTCGGGGCCCGTGCTGATCGGCGGGCTCGGGTTCTCCGGTCGCGAGCCCGGGATCGACGATGCCTGGGGGCCGTTCGGGGCCGCCTCGCTGGTCCTGCCGGCGTTCACCCAGCTCCGGGTCCCCGAAGGGGCGTGGCGGACGATCGCCGGCGTGGTGCCGGCCGGCGACCCGGTCAGCACCCGCGCGGCCGAGCGGCACTGGGAACAGCTGGCCGACCAGGCGGTCGAGCGAACGCCGGCGGCCGGGGCCGTCGTCGCCCGCCCGGTCGAGGCCCCGCTCGCGATCGTCGGGGAGCGTCCGGATCGCCTCGCCTGGGATCGCCTGGTCGGCCTCTTCGCGGGGGCAGTCGGGCGCGGTCGGCTGGACAAGGTCGTCCTGGCCCGCCGCGTCGTCCTGCGGGCCCCGATCGAGCTGGACGTGGAGAACGCGCTGCGCCGCCTGGCCGCGAGCGCGCCGGAGAGCACGGTCTTCGCGTTCGTGCGGGGCGGCCGGACCTTCCTGGGCGCCACCCCGGAGCGGCTGGTCCGGACCGCCGGCCGCGCGTTCGAGACCGTGGCCATCGCGGGGTCGGCACCGCGCGGTGCGACCCCGGCTGAGGACGCCGCCCGCGCCGCAGCCCTGCTGGCCAGCGAGAAGGACCGCGAGGAGCACGCGGTCGTCGTCGACATGCTGCGGGCCAGCCTGGCGCCGCTCGCCGAGCGCCTGGAGGTGGCGCCGAGCCCGGCCGTGCTCCCGTTGCGGACCGTCCAGCACCTCGTGACGCCGATCAGGGGGATGCTGCGCGCCGAGGCGGGGCTCCTGGCCCTCGCCGAGCGCCTCCACCCGACCCCCGCCGTCGGTGGCGAGCCCCGGGACCTGGCCCTGGAGCTGATCGCCGAGCACGAGGGGATCGAGCGCGGCTGGTATGCCGGCCCGATCGGCTGGGTCGGGGCGGACGGGGACGGCGAGCTGATGGTCGCGTTGCGCAGCGGGATCGTCGCCGGCCAGGAGGCGACGCTCTTCGCGGGGTGCGGGATCGTGGCCGACTCGGATCCCGGGACCGAGTGGGAGGAGTCCCGGCTGAAGCTGCGGGCGCTGTCGTCGGCGCTCGGCCGGATGGCCGAGGTCGATCGATGACGGACGCCGTCGCCCTGCGGGCCTTCGCCGACGAGCTCGTCCGGGCCGGCGTCACGGACGCCGTGATCTGCCCGGGCTCGCGCTCGACCCCACTCGCGCTCGCCCTGCGCGCCAACCCGGGCCTCCGCACCAGGGTCGTGCTCGACGAGCGCGGGGCCGGCTTCTTCGCGCTGGGGCTGGCCCGGGCATCGCGTCGGCCCGTGGCCGTCGTCGTGACCTCCGGCACGGCGGCCGCGAACCTCCTGCCCGCGGTCGTGGAGGCGTCGCTGGCCCGCGTCCCGCTGCTCCTGCTCACGGCAGACCGCCCGGCCGAGCTGCGCGACCGGGGCGCGCCCCAGACGATCGACCAGGCCGGCCTCTTCGGGAGGCACGCCAAGTGGTTCGCCGAGGTGCCCCTCCTCGACGGGGCATCGGCGACCCGCCGCCACGTCCGCTCCCTGGGGGGGCGCGCCGTCGCCACGGCGCTTGCCGGCCCGGCCGGGCCCGTCCACCTGAACTGGCCGTTCCGTGAGCCGCTCATCCCCGAGGGCGACCTCCGCCCGCACAGGGCGTCCGGAGGCGCCGGCGCCCCGCCGTTCAGCGAGGTCGTCGCGGGCGCCCGGACGCTGGCCGCGGACGCGCTGGAGGTCCTGGCCGGCCGCCTCGCCGCCGCGGGCCGCGGGCTGCTGATCGCCGGGCCCCAGGACGATCCCGACCTGCCCGCGGCCGTCGCCCGGCTCGCCCGCGCGACCGGCTTCCCCGTGCTGGCCGACCCGCTCTCCGGGCTGCGCGTCGGGCCGCACGACCGGAGCCACGTCCTCGGCCGCGCCGATCTCCTCGTCCGGGCCGGGCCGTGGCGCGACGCCCACCTGCCGGACCTGGTGGTCCGGTTCGGCGCGCTGCCGACCTCCAAGCCGGTCCTCCAGCTGCTGGAGGCGGCCGCGCCCGCCCAGCTCGTGGTCGACGGGGACGGGGGATGGCGCGAGCCGGCGCTCCTGCCGACGACGTTCGTGCATGCCGATGGGGCCCGGACGGCGGAAGCGCTGGCCGACGCGCTGGGCGGTCCCGGTGGTCCGAGCGAGCCGGGCGCAACGCACGCGGAGGCCGGCTGGCTGGACGGCTGGCTCGCCGCCGATCGGGCCGCCGACGCCGCACTCCGGTCCTGGCTGGCCCAGCTCGAAGCGCGGGGCGAGCCATTCGAGGCGGCCCCGTTCGTCCACCTCGGCGAGCTCCTGCCCGAGGGCGCGATCCTCTGGGCGGGCAGCTCCATGCCGGTCCGGGACATGGATGCGTGGCTGCCCGGCGGCCCGCGCCGGATCCGGCCGCTCGCCTCACGCGGAGCGAACGGGATCGACGGCGTCGTCCACGCGGCGCTCGGCGCGGCAGCCGCGTCCGGACGGGTGGCCCTCGTGGTCGGCGACATCAGCTTCCTGCACGACCTCAACGCGCTCGTCACGGCCCGCCGCCTGGGCCTTGCCGCCACGATCGTGCTGGTCAACAACGACGGCGGCGGGATCTTCTCCTTCCTGCCCCAGGCGACGGCCGAGGCGCCCACGGCCGGCCTCCCCGAGCACTTCGAGGAGCTGTTCGGGACGCCCCATGGCGTGGACCTCGGGGCGGTCGTGACCGCCCTCGGGGCATCCCATCGGCTCGTGGACGGCGGGTCCCTGCGGACCGCGCTCGCCGCGGCGAGCGGCGCGCCCGGCGTGACCGTCCTCGAGCTGCGGACCGACCGGGCCCGCAACGTGGCCCTCCACCGCGAATCCGCGGAGCTGGTCGCCCGGGCCCTGGCGCTCCTCCCGGGGCCGGTCGCGTGACCGCCGAGGTCGGGATCCCGGAGCTCGTGATCGCCGGCGGACGCCCGTGGGCGGTCAGGGAGCGCGGGACGGGCGCGCCGCTGCTGGTCCTCCACGGGTTCACCGGCAGCGGTGCCACCTGGGACGACTTCGCCGTCCCGGGCCGACGCGTCATCGCCCCGGACCTGCCCGGGCATGGCGGCACGCCGCCCGATGGCCCGTCCGTCGAGGCCGCCGCGGACGGTCTCGCCGCCCTCCTCCGGAGGCTCGACGCCGCTCCCGCATCGGTCCTGGGCTATTCGCTCGGGGCGCGAGTCGCGCTCCGGCTCGCCATCACGCAGCCGACCGTCGTGGCGCGCCTGGTCCTCGAGGCGCCGTCGGCCGGGATCGCCGACCCGGCCGCGCGGGCCGCCCGCCGGGCTTCGGACGAGACGCGCGCGGCTGCCCTGGAGCTGGACGGGCTTGCCGCGTTTGTCGCCGCGTGGGAGCGCGAGCCCGTGCTGGCCGGGATCGGGGCGCTGCCCGCTCCCGCCGCGGCCCGCGTCCGCGCGATCCGGCTGGGGCACGAGCCCGCGGGCCTCGCGGCGAGCCTCCGGGCATCCGGCCAGGGCGCGATGGAGCCGCTCCACGGACGCCTGGCCGAGATCGTCGCGCCGGTGCTCGTGATCGTCGGCGCGAACGACCCTGCCCGGGCCCGGGCCGAGACGGTCGCGGCCGGGATCGCCGGCGCCCGGCTGGTCGTCGTTCCGGGCGCCGGACACGCGCCGCATCTCGAGACCCCCGGGGTGTTCCGCTCCGCCGTCCTCGAGTTCCTGCAGGAGGACCCCGCCCCATGACCACGGAGAACGCCTCGGGCAGCGGCCCGGCGATCCCGCCGGCGATCGCCTGGACGCCCGTCATCGAGTATGCCGACATTCGCTACGAGCACTCGGGAACGGGGATCGCCAAGGTCACGATCAACCGGCCCGAGGTCCGCAACGCCTTCCGCCCCGAGACCGTCGCGGAGATGATCGACGCCTTCGCCCGGATTCGCGACGATCCGTCGATCGGCTGCGTGCTCCTCACCGGAGCGGGCGACGTCGCGTTCTGCTCCGGCGGCGACCACCGCTACAAGAGCGCCGCCGGGGGCTACGTCGGCGGCGACGGCCTGGCCCGCCTGAACGTGCTGGACCTGCAGCGCCAGATCCGCTCGCTGCCGGTTCCGGTCATCGCCCTGGTCAACGGCTACGCGATCGGCGGCGGCCACGTCCTGCACATCGTGTGCGACCTCTCGCTGGCCAGCGACAACGCGATCTTCGGGCAGGTCGGTCCGCGCGTGGGCAGCTTCGATGCCGGGTTCGGGGTGGGCCTCCTGGCCCGCCTGGTCGGCGACAAGAAGGCCAAGGAGATCTGGTTCCTGTGCCGCCAGTACGGCGCGGGCGAGGCGCTGGCGATGGGCCTGGTCAACCGGGTCGTGCCGCTCGCCGACCTGGAAGCCGAAGGCGTGGCCTGGGCGAACGAGATCCTGGAGATGAGCCCGACCGCGATCCGCTTCCTGAAGTCGGCCTTCCTGGTGGCCACGGACGGGCTGGCGGGCCTCCAGGAGTTCGCCGGCAATGCGACCGGGCTGTACTACACCACCGACGAGGCCCACGAGGGCTCACGGGCATTCCTGGAGAAGCGTCGGCCCGCCTACCGCTCCTACCCGCGCCGTCCGTGAGCTCGTGCTGACCGTTCGCCACCGATGACGTATCCGATCGGCGTCGCCGCCCCGCGCCCTTCCCGGCTGCGCGTCTGGCTGCTCGCGATCCGGCCGGCGACGCTGCCCGCCTCGACCGCGGGCGTCGTCGTCGGGCTCGGCGCGGCGCTGGCGACCGGCGCGCCCTTCCGCCCCGCCACCGCGCTGGGCTGCCTCGTCGTGGCCCTGCTCCTCCAGGTCCTCTCGAACCTGGCCAACGATCTCTCCGACTTCAGGAAGGGGGCCGACACGCCGGATCGTGCGGGCCCGACCCGGGTGGCAGCCGCCGGGCTGGTGACGGAGCGCCAGCTGGAGGTCGCGATCGGGCTCGTGATCGCCGCGGCGGGCATCGTCGGGCTCTGGCTCGTCTGGATCGGCGGGTGGGTGCTCCTTGCCCTCGGGATCATGGCGGTCGCGGCCGCGCTCGCCTACACGGGCGGGCCCTGGCCCTACGGCTACCGCGGTCTCGGCGAGGTCTTCGTGTTCGTCTTCTTCGGGCTCGTCGCGGTTGCCGGAACGGCCTACCTGCAGGCGCTTCGCCTCGATCCGCTGTTCGCGGTCGCCGCGATCCCCGTGGGCGCCCTGACTGCAGCGATCCTGGTGGTCAACAACCTGCGCGACATCCCGACCGACCGGGCGGCCGGCAAGCGGACGCTGGCCGTGCTCATGGGGCGGGAGCGCACGGCCGTCGAGTACGCCGGGCTGGTCGCGCTCGCCTACGTCGTACCGGTCGCCCTGCTCTTCACCGGGCACGGGGTCCTCCAGCTCCTGCCGCTGGCCACGATCCCGCTCGCGGCCCCGCTCCTGCGCACGGTCCGCGGCTTCGTGGAGCCGCGCGAGCTGAACCCGGTGCTCAAGGGCACGGCCCGCCTCGACCTCGCGTTCGCCCTGGCGTTCGCGGTCGCGCTCGCCCTGCGCGGGTGGCCCGCGTGACCGGCCCGGGCTCCGGCGGCGACGCTGCCGACCGGGGTGGGGCTCCGGGCCTCCCCCCGTCCGACGCCGTGGCCCTGCGTGCGGCGATCGAGGCAGTGCCCGTTGCCGGGCTGACCGCGTTCCGAGTCCGCGTCCCGTTCCGGCGCCCCTTCGCCACGGCAACCGGGATGTGGCTCCATCGGGAGGCCTGGATCATCGTGGTCCGCACGCCCAACGGCCGGACAGGCCTCGGCGAGGCGGTCCTCGAGCCGGCGGCGACCGAGGTCGAGGAGACGATCCTCGACCGGGTGATCCGCGAGTCGGCGGGCCGGGCTCGCGACGGCGAGCTGCCCGACGCGGAGGAGCTGGCGCTGCTGGGCACGCCCGGCCGCGCGTTCCGGGCCGCGATCGACGCGGCGCGGCTGGACCTCGCCTTCGCGGCGAGCCGCGATGACGTCGCGGTCAACGGCACGATCGGATTCGGGGCGCCGGTCGCGGGCGCGCAGGCGGCCCTGCAGGCGGTGGCGGCCGGGTTCACGACCCTCAAGCTGAAGGCGGGCGCGGAGCGCGAGACGATGGACCTGGTCGCCCGGGTCCGGGCGATCCGGACCGCGGTCGGGCCCGACGTCCGGCTGCGGCTCGACATCAACGGCGCCTGGGACCTGCCCACGGCGGAGAACCGGCTCGAGGCGATCGCGCGGTTCGGGATCGAGTACGCGGAGCAGCCCCTCGTGGCCGACGACCTGCCCGGCGCCGCGGAGCTCCGCGAGCGGGTCGCCGTCCCGATCGCGGCCGACGAGTCCGTCGCCACGCCCTCGATGGCCCGCGCGATCCTCGACACGGGTGCCGCCGACGTCCTGGTCGTCAAGCCGGTCCGCGTGGGCGGGCCGGTCGCGGTGCTCGAGATCGCCGAGGCGGCCGCCCGCCGAGGCGTTCCGGTCGTGATCTCGACGCTCTTCGAGACAGGGGTCGGGATCGCGGCGGGATTGATGATCGCGACGCTCCTGCCGGCCGTGGCGGCCCTGGGAGCCCGGCCGGCCGCGCCGCTCGCCCACGGCCTGGCGACCGCAGGGCTCCTGGAGCACGACCTGCTCGTGTCGCCGATCCCGGTCGAGGATGGCCGGATGGGCCCGGTCGAGCGCGGCCTCGGCGGGCTCGGGGTCGCGCTCGACGCGAAGGCCGTGGCGGGGTTCACGGCCGAGGTCGTGGAGGCGGCCGGATGAGCGGTGGCCTGCTCCTTCCGATCGCGATCCGGCGCCATGCCGCCGCGCGCCCGGCCGCGATCGCGGTCCGCGCGGGCGGCGCCACGGTGTCCTACGGCGCCCTCGACCGCTGGGCGGACGCGCTCGCGGCGGGCCTGGCCGCGTCGGGCGTCGTGCCCGGGGACCGGGTCGCGCTCCTCGCCTCGCCCTCGGCAGGGGCGATCGCCCTGCTGGTGGGGATCGCCCGGGCCGGGGCGACCGCCCTGCCCCTGGGAGCGCGCCTCGCCGGGCCGGAGATCGAGGCCGCCCTGGCGGAGGGCCGCCCGCGCCTGGTGATCCGTGACGCCTTCCCGGCCGCGGCCCCCTCGTCCGGGGTGCCTCACGGTGCCGCGGGGTCGGCCGGTGACCCGGGCGTGCCGGCCCTCACCATCGCCGAGATCGAGTCGCGCGGCCGAGACGCCCCCCATCGCACGATCACCCTGGACCCGCGGGCGCCGGCGGTCGCCGTGCTGACGTCGGGAACCACGGGGCGGCCCAAGGTGGCGCTCCTCTCCCATGCCGCGCTCGTCGCCAGCGCCGAGGCGTGGACGGCAGCCCTGCCCGCGGCGACGGGCTGGCTGCTCTGCCTTGGCCTGGCCCACGTGGCCGGGCTCGGCGTTGCCTGGCGGGCCCTGGGTGCCGGCCTGCCGCTGGTCGTGCTTCCGGCGTTCGAGCCCGCCGCCGTGCTCGCCGCGCTCGGCGCGGGCGGAGGCGGGCTCGATGCGGAGCGGGGTCTGGCCGCGCCGCCGCCGAGCCATCTCTCGCTCGTGCCCGTGCAGCTGGCCCGACTCCTCGAGGCCGCGGAGGCGGGCGGGATGGCATTCCCGCCCCCGGGCCTCCGGGCCCTCGCCATCGGCGGGGCGCCGATCCCGCCGGAGCTCGTCGCGCGGGCGGTTCAGGCGGGCTGGCCGATCGTGCCGACCTACGGCCTGACCGAGGCAAGCTCCGGCGTGACCGCGCTCCCGGCGCTCGAGGCCGCGCGTGCGCCGTGGTCGGCCGGCCGGCCGCTTCCGTCGGTCGCCATCCGGATCGTGGACGCCGGGCCCGACGGAGTGGGAGAGATCCAGGTCGATACGCCGGCCATCTTCTCCGGCTACCTCGGCCTGCCGGACGCGACCGCGGCCGCCTTCACGACCGATGGCTGGCTGCGCACGGGCGATCTCGGCCGGATCGACGTCGAGGGACGCCTGGAGGTCGCGGACAGGCGGATCGACCTGCTCGTCAGCGGGGGGGAGAACGTCTACCCGGCCGAGGTCGAGGTCGTCCTGGCGGCTCACCCGGGGGTGCTGGACGCGGCCGTGGCCGGACGCCCGGACCCGACGTGGGGCGCGGTTCCGGTCGCGGCGATCATCGTGCGCGCCGAGGCGTCGGAGCCTACCGACGACGAGCTGCGGGAGTGGTGCCGCGCCCGCCTCGCTTCGTACAAGGTGCCGGTCGCGTTCATCCGGGTCCGGGAGCTGCCCCGCTCGGCGGGCGGCAAGCTGCGCCGGGCCGAGGTCCGGGCGCTGATCGGGGGCGGCCCGCAGGAGGCGGCCGCGCCGACGGACGGAACCCTGCCGTGACCGACGAGCGCCACGTCAGCGCGTCCGACGGCACGCGGCTCGCCTACCGCGTGACCGGCGACGGACCACCCCTGGTGATGCTCCACGCGACGCTCTCCACCGCGGGCCAGCTCGCTCGCCTCGCCCGGGCGCTGGCCGGGACCCGCCGGGTGATCGCGCTGGACCGGCGGGGCAGCGGGGGCAGCCGCCTCGGCGACCCGTCGCCCGTCCCCGCGGCGGTCCACGTGGCGGACATCGAGGCACTCCTTGACCGCGAGGGGATCGCAGCAGCCGACTTCTTCGGCCACAGCTTCGGGGGCGTGGTCGCCCTGGAGGCGGCGGCCCGGATCCCCGGCCGGGTTCGCGGGGTCGTGGCCTACGAGCCGCCGTACGGTCCGGTCGGCCCGCCCGCGGTGCAGGAGGGATTGCGGCGCGTCGCGGCCGCGACCGCGGCGGCGCTGCGCTCACGGGGCCCCGCGGGCGCCGCCGAGGCGTTCATGGAGGGGGTCTCGGGACCGGGGACATGGGCCGACCTGCCCGAGCGGAGCCGTGCCTTCCTGGCCTCGGAGGGTGGGGGAGCGGCCGTGGACTCCGCGCTGCGCGGCCTTGATCCCGACGCCCTTCGCGGCATCAGCGCGCCGGTCACGCTCCTGGCCGGCGGCGCCTCGGAGCCGTTCTACCGCCCGCTCGTCGATGCCCTGCTGGCCCGCATTCCGGGCTCCCGGCTGGTCGTGCTCGACGGCCTGCGCCACCCGGCCCCGATCACCGACCCCGTCGCCGTGGCGGCGGCGATCCTGGCGGCCCTCGACGACCGGCGCGGGTCTCGGCCGGTGCCGGGCCCACCTTCCCGTCCCCGCCCCGCAGCGCATTCCCGGCAGGCGATCGCCCCAGCCCCCGACGCGGAGGAGCCCACCACATGACCGCCCCGCGCGACGACGCGCCCTCCGGCCTCGCGACAGAGCGGGGCAATGCCGCCACGCCGACCGAGGTCGGGGCCATGTTCGATCGGATCTCCGGCCGCTACGACCTGATGAACCTCCTGATCAGCGCCTTCCAGGAGCCGCGCTGGCGGAAGCGCGCGGTCGCGTCGACAGGGGTCCGTCCCGGTGGCCGCGCCGTCGACGTCGCGTCGGGCACCGGGAAGGTGGCGGCCGACCTCCACCGGCGCGTCCAGCCCGGCGGGAAGGTGCTGGGCGTGGACATCAGCCCCGGGATGATCGGAGTCGCCCAGCACCGGTACGCCGGTCGGCCCGGTCTCGAGTACCTCGTCGGGGACGCGCTCGCGCTGCCGGCGCCGGACGACTCGTTCGACGCGGCGACCATCGCCTTCGGGATGCGCAACCTGCCCGACTACGGCAAGGGCTTCGCCGAGATGGCCCGCGTGGTCCGCCCGGGCGGCCGGGTCGTCTGCCTGGAGATCGCCCGGCCCCGCAGCCGGCTGGCGCGCCTCCTGCGCTGGTGGTTCGACCGGATCGTGCCGGTCATCGGGCGCCTGGCCGGCCAGGGGAGCGCCTATACGTACCTCGTGCGGAGCGTGCAGAGCTACCCGGCGCCCGAGCGGATCGCCGAGGTCATGCGCGGGGCCGGCCTCGTGGGCGTGCGCTGGACCGGGATGTCCGGCGGGATCGTGACGATCCACGTCGGGACGGTGCCGCCGCCGGCCTGATCGCGGCCCGGGCCGGGCGTACAATTCGCGGGTGCTTGGTCCTGCGACGGTCCTCGGCCTGGTCGCGGCGCTCCTTCTCGCCGGGTGCGCGTCGCCGACGTCGCCGGCGCCGCCCGCGACCGGCCGTGTCGTCGCCACGGCTCCGGCGCCGACCATCGTTCCGGGCGGCCGGACGCTCGGACCGGGTGGGGCGCGCCCGTTGCCGACCGTCCGGGGCGCGCTGCCCCTGCCGCCGGGAACGCCCTTGGGCTGCGCGGGCGTCGGGCTGACGTCGGTGCTCCACGGCGATCCGGGCGACCCGAGGCTGGCCTGGCTCACCCCCTTCGAGGGCGTGGGCCGGACGGACGTCGTGTGGCCGATCGGCTACTCGGCCCGGTTCGCCCCTGCCCTCGAGGTGCTCGACGAGACCGGCAGGGTCGTCCTGCGCGAGGGCGACTTCGTCGACGGGGCCTGTGGCGTGGACGGGGCCGGCGCGCTGGAGCTGCAGCCCCCGTTCGCCGGGTTCGCGCTCTCGTGCGGGCCGATGCCCGTGAACGCCTGCACTGACTCTGGGCGACTCTTCGCGATCGAACAGGACCTCGGGTCGCGCTTCCCCAGCCGGGACGTCGCCGGGGTTGGGTTCACGACGAGCAACGGCGCCTACGAGATCACCTTCGAGGACGGCGGCCGCGCGACAGGTCCGTGACGGCGTCCTGACCCGGGAGCGCAACGCGGCCGTCCCGGCAGCTGCCCTTGGCGCCCGTCGCTCCGCGTCGCGGCCAGGGTGCGGCGCAGGCCGGTCACCGACGCACGAGGCGGACGCTCAGTACCAGGGCCAGGGAACGGCCGGCCAGTCCGGGTGCGGCTGCGGGAAGAGCCCGGTCCCGAGGAGCCGGTCGAGGCGCGCCAACGCTGTCTCCAGCTCGTCCGCACCGAGGTGGGGCGCCAGCCTGTCCGCGACCTCGGGCCAGCGCGTGCGCAGCAGGGCGAGCACCGACAGCTCGCGGTCCGCGATCTTCGTGCCCCGCCAGCCCCAGAGGATCGTCCGCAGCTTGGGCTCCACGTTGAAGGTCACGCCGTGGTCGACGCCCTGGATCCGTCCGTCCGGCCGGACCAGCAGGTGCCCGCCCTTGCGATCGGCGTTGTTCGCCACGGCGTCGAACAGGGCGATGGCGCGCAGCCGCGGGTCCCCGGCCCGGACGAGCTCCGCGATGTCGACGTCGTCGCGCGTCTCCACCCAGAGCTGGAGCATTCCCGGCCCAACCGGCGCGTCCTCGCGCAGGATCGTCGGCGGCACCACGGACCAGCCCAGCTCCTCCGACAGGATGTAGGCGGCGATCTCGCGCCCGGCCAGCGTGCCATCCGGGAAGTCCCAGAGCGGCCGTTCGCCCCGGACGGGCTTGTAGACGGCGCCGGCCACGACGGGGCCCCGACCGGGGACCTCCCCATGGAGGGCGACCAGCAGGGTGGTGTTGGACGCGGACACCAGCCGACCGACGATCTCGATCTCGGCGGCGGCGAGGAACGGGAGCGCGACCGCGGGACGGAGGTCGACGGCGGGCGGAAGGGTCGGCTCCTGCTCGGAGGAGCCTCCGTTGGCGCCGGCCGGAAGGGTCGGCTCCTGCCCGGAGGAGCCTCCGTTGGCGCCGGCCGGAAGGGTCGGCTCCTGCCCGGAGGAGCCTCCGCCGTCGTCGGGCGCGGCGTCGCCGACCGGGTCCGGCGGCTCCATGCGCTCGTCGCTCATCGCCCGCCCATGCGCCGGCGATCGCTCAGTGGATGTGCCCGTTCTTGCGCGGGCAGATGTGGCCTTCCGGGTTCAGGGGCTGCCCGCAGAACGGACAGGGCGGCCGTCCGGCGGCAACCGTCCGCAGCGAGCGCTCCACGAACGCCCGGGCCCGCAGGAGGGAGAGGCGCACCCGGATGAGGTCGGGACCGTCCGGGTCGTCGTCGGGGATCTCCTCCTCGTCCTCGTCGACCTCATCCTCGTCGACCTCATCCTCGGCGTCGGCCTCGGTGTCCTCGACCTCGTCCTCGTCTTCCTCTTCGTCGACCTGGGCGCGCGCCTCCACGACGATCTGCTCGCCCTCGGAGTCCCATCCCAGGGTCATCGTCCCGACCCGGAACGCCTCGACGAGCGGCTCGTCCAGCGCCGCCGTGTCGTCGTCGGCGGGGGTCAGCGCCTCGGGCACGACCACGCCGCGCCGGGCGATCTCGGAAAGGAGCAGGCCCATCCGCTCGGCGAGCACCTGGACCTGGATCTTCTCGAGGACGACCGAGACGAGCCCCGGGCCGCGACGGGCCTGGAGGAAGAACGTGCGGTTGCCGGGCTGCCCGATCGTGCCGGCCACGAACCGGTCCGGAACGCCGTAGTCGAAGATCCGTCTCACCATGCTCCGACTCTACCGTGCCGGGCGATCGGATGCCCGCGACGGGCCAGCGACGCCGGCTCCGGCGCCCCCGCCCACGACGGCGTCGGAGCTCGCGGCGCGGTGCCCGCGCCCGCGGCGGCGCGTCGGCTGGGGCAGGAAGGCGTCGACCGATCCGCCCGTGTCGTTCTGGCGGAGCAGGAACGGTCGCAGCTCCGTGTACCGGATCGCCGTGAGGCTGCAGGGGTCCACCGCGATGCGCTGGAAGGCATCAAGGTGGAGGCCCAGCGCGTCGGCGACCAGGGCCTTGATGACGTCGCCGTGGCTGACCACGAGATACGTCGCGTCGGGCCCGAGTCGGGCGTTCCACCCCCGGATCGCGGCGACGGCGCGCGCCGCCATGTCGGCCAGGCCCTCGCCATCCGGGAAGACCACGGCGGACGGATGCGCCTGCACGACGCGCCAGAGCGGCTCCCTGCGCAACGACTTCAGCTCGCGACCGGTCCATGCTCCGTAGCGGACCTCGCCCAGCCGATCGTCGACGTGCAACGGCGGGACCGGGTCACGGCCCGCCAGGATCGCGTCGGCCGTCTCGCGGCAGCGCTCCAGGGGCGACGAGACCAGGGCGGCCACGGGCACCGGCCGGAGCCGCTCGGCGAGCGCGGCGGCCTGGGCGGCCCCGCGCTCGTCGAGGATGGATGCCCGGCGTCCAGCCGGAGAGCACGGAACCGGTGAGCGCCGTGAGGCCGTGGCGGATGAGCAGGACGGTGGTCACGGGCGGAGTGTAGGGCCGCCGTCGCCGGCGCCTCGAGCGAGGTGGACGGCTGCGCCCCAGGCCGGCTCGACCTCGAGGGTGCCAGGCGTGGGAGCGAGCGCGGCTCCGCCAACGTCGGCCGGCGCATCCGCGGGCACGCTGCTGGCCCAGACGCCGCCGAAGATCGAGAAGCCCCGCATCCGGATGGTCGGGGCATCTTCCGGAAGTCCTGCAGCATCGACGCCGCTCCCGAAGCCGCCGAACAGGCCCCAGCCGTGGGCCTCCACCCGCCAGCCCGGCGGGACGAGCACGCCAACGCCCCCGAATACCGCCCGGGCGTCGATCGTCGCGCCGGCCGGGTCCAGCGTGGCGCGACGCAGGTCCAGGGTCATGCCGCCGTACCAGGCCAGCAGGCTGCCGCCGCGGAACGCGGATGCCTCGCTCTGGAGCTCCGCCCCATCGAAGATCGCGGCCAGGGCGACCGACGCGCTTGACGCGCCGCCCTTATTGACGACCCTGCGGCGCGCGAGCACGGCGACCAGCGCACTGCCCAGCCCGAAGGCGAGCGCCGCGGCGACGAAGACCCCGAGCCGCCGGAGCACCCATCGGACGATCGAGGGCACGAGACACCTCCTGGCCGCATCGTAGCGCCCTGGCCCGCCGCGCCCCCGGGCCTGACGACGGCCGAGGGCGTAGCCTTCGCCTCGACGGTCGTACGACACGGAGGCCCGATGAATGGCGGTCAGCGAACGCGCGGGGAAGCCGGCCGAGCCCTCGATGCTGGTGGACGTGGACCGGTTGCTGGCCGCCTACGACGAGATTCGCCCGGACCCGTCGGTCGCTGCCCAGCGGGTGGCCTTCGGGACGTCCGGCCACCGGGGCTCGGCGTTCAGCGCCTCGTTCAACGAGGCGCACATCCTCGCCACGACCGAGGCGATCTGCCGCTACCGCGCCTCGCGCGGCTACGACGGCCCCCTGTTCCTGGGGCGCGACACGCACGCGCTTTCCGAGCCGGCGACCCGGACCGCGCTCGAGGTGCTCGTCGCGCACGGCGTGGACGTCCGAATCGACAGCGCGGACGGGTTCACGCCAACGCCCGCCGTCTCGCACGCGATCCTGGTCGCGAACCGCGGCCGGCGCGACCGCCTGGCCGACGGGATCGTGGTGACCCCTTCCCACAACCCGCCGGAAGACGGCGGCTTCAAGTACAACCCGCCGAACGGCGGGCCGGCCGACACGGACGTCACCGGCTGGATCCAGGACGAGGCGAACCGCCTCCTGGCGGGGGCCGGTGCGGACGGGTCGCCCGGCATCCGGCGGGTCCCGTTCGAGCGCGCCCAGGCGCAGGCCGGCCGCCACGACTTCATGGGCACCTACGTCGCCGACCTGGACGCCGTCGTCGACATGGCCGCGATCCGCGCCTCCGGGCTGCGGCTCGGGGCGGACCCGATGGGCGGCGCGTCCGTCGCGTACTGGGGCGCGATCCGCGACCGCTACGGCCTTGACCTGACCGTCACGAACGAGGCAGTCGACCCGACCTTCAGCTTCATGACCTGCGACTGGGACGGCCGGATCCGGATGGACCCGTCGTCGCCGTATGCGATGGCCCGCCTGGTCGCGCTGCGCGACCAGTACGACGTCGCGCTGGGCAACGACACCGATGCGGATCGCCACGGCATCGTCACGCCGGGTGCCGGGCTGATGAATCCGAACCATTTCCTCTCGGCGGCGGTCGCCTACCTGTTCGGGGGCAACCGGACCTGGGGCCCGTCGGTCCGCGTCGGCAAGACGCTCGTCTCCAGCGCCATGATCGACCGGGTCGTGGCCGATCTCGGCCGGACGCTCGTGGAGGTGCCGGTGGGGTTCAAGTGGTTCGTCGACGGGCTGGTGGACGGGTCGATCGGGTTCGGGGGCGAGGAGAGCGCGGGGGCGTCGTTCCTGCGGCGCGACGGCAGCGCCTGGACGACCGACAAGGACGGGGTCATCGCCTGTCTCCTCGCGGCCGAGCTGACTGCGCGCACCGGCCGTGATCCCGGGGTTGCCTACGCGGAGCTGACCGACCGATTCGGCGCACCGGCGTATCGCCGGATCGATGCGCCGGCCACGCCGGCCCAGAAGGCGGTCCTCGCGCAGCTCTCGCCCTCGCAGGTCACCGCGTCATCGCTGGCCGGCGATCCGATCACGGCGGTCCTCACGACCGCGCCGGGGAACGGCGCGCCGATCGGCGGGCTCAAGGTCGGGACGGCCAACGGCTGGTTCGCGGCCCGGCCGTCGGGCACGGAGAACGTCTACAAGGTCTACGCGGAGAGCTTCCTCGGCGAGGAGCACCTGGGCCGCGTGATCGAGGAGGCCCAGGCTCTCGTGACCGCGGCGTTGGCGGGTTCCGGCGCCAGCTGACGGTCCCGGGCGGGCGAGGCGCGACGTCCCGGGCATCCGACCATCGGGGCCGCCTCGGCCTGGTCGCGCAGGCCGGTGGGACGACCGGGCCCGACACGCCCGATGCCCGGGACCCCGGCATGGTACTGCCAGCCGGGGCAACGCACCACCCGTGGATTTCGCGAAGCCGGGTGTCCCGGTCCGGGCGCGGGAAGCGTGGTCCGGGGGCGGAGCGGGCTCCGGCGGCTAGGTCGTCGCCGGGTCGAGCGCGACCGCCTCCGTGACGCGCAGGGCCCCGAGCGGACCCTCGACCAGCACCTCCCCGGCCTCGTCCGCCTGGCCCGGCCGGCGGATCAGGTAGCCGTGGCGGACCTCGGTGATCCCCGACGCCAGCGTGGCGCCGACCGAGCAGTACTTCGTCGCCGAGAGCTCGATCGCCCGGCGCACGGCGGCCGTCTCGACGTCCCCATCGACCACGTGGACGATGTCGATCCGCGTGAAGACGGCCGGCTGCGGATCCTCGCGCTGGACACCGGTGGCCCGCGCCTCGTAGGCCGTGAACGGCTGGCGCTTCTTGCGCAGGATCGAGACGACATCCATCGCCGTGCAGCCGGCGACCGCGACGGGCACGAGCTCCGCCGGCGACATGCCGCCGTCGCCCCGGCTGTTGTCCAGGACGATCGTGTGGCCGCTCCCGGCCGTCGCCGTGAAGCGCATGTCGTCGTTCGCCAGGGCAACGGTCGCGGTCTTGATGTTCACGAAGGATTCCTTTCAGCGGCTCCGGCCGGCCCCGGGGAATCGCGCGCGGGCAGCCCGGGCGAGGGAGCGTCGGGCGGGCTCCACGCCGGGCGCGTCGGGGACGGGCGGCGATCCGGCCCCGCCATTCTACTGCATCGGTTGCGTGATTGCGCAATTACGCAATGGGGCCGAAGGTCGCTCCCGCCGACCGGACCCTTGGCGACAGCCGGGGCGGCGCTCCGCGGCCGAGGGCGTGCCGCCGCGCCCGATGGCAGCGCAACTCGCGTCGTTCGGCACTCGCAGGTTGCCGCGCCAGGGAGTTCGATCGCGGCAGGGCGGGAGCGCGTCGAAAGGAGATCGTGATGTCGAGCTCGACCGTGGCTGAGCGGCCACCGGACCTGGCCGACGATAGCCCGGAGGCGACCGGCGAGCCTGGCCTGATCCACGGCCGGCCGGTGGAGGACCGCAGCTTCGAGCTGGTGGAGGTCGGCGCGGGGATCGCCGCCGGGCTGGCGATCGGGACGGCCGTCGCGGGTCCGGTCGGGAGCGCCGTCGGCGTGATCATCGGGGCCGCGGCCGGCATGATCGCGGGCGAGGCCGTGGAGCGAGCCGTCGGGCGCGCGGCCACGACCACCGACGCGGAGGACGCGGAGGACCCGGACCGACCCTGAGGTCGCGGGCGGTCAGGCTCCCCGGTCGGACCGCTTCCGAGGACATTTCTGGCCGACTCTGGTAGGGTCGATGCCTTCGGAGCCCCTGGTGCGCGATGTCGCGCCGGACTCCGCCCGGGAGATCCCCGGCGCGGCGGACCACCTGCTGGTCCGTCAAGACCCCTGGCCGCCGGCCCCCCAGCGCGGGTCGCGACCCTACGAGGCAACTAACCCTGTACCCCACCGTCCGCTCCGCGCGGGCCGTCGTGGTGGCCGCGGTGCTCGCGCTCGTCGTGACTCTGTCTCCGGCCTCCGGCACGCTCGCCGTTTCCTCCGTCATTGCCCCCGCGTCGGCTGCGCTCCCATCACCCGCGCCCGCGTCGGAGGTGCCGGCCTCGCCGGCGCCCACGCAGTCTCCGGCGCCCACGCAGTCGCCAGCGCCTGCAGGAACGCCGGCCCCTCTTCCGCCACCCACCGTGGCGTCCCCAATTCGGCCCACCCCGCGGCCCGTGGTCGTGCCGGCCGCACCCCGAACGGCGACGCTGTGGCACCAGCTGCGCCTTGGCTGGACCGTGACCGGCACCGCGAGCTGGTACCCGGGGACGCGCGGCTATGCAGGCTCGGCGCACGTCGCGATGCCCGGGGCACGCTACCTCCCGCGGGGCCGGACGTCGCCGCGGGCCCGGGTCTGCGCCGGGAAGAGGTGCGTGATCGTCCGGGTGGTCGATGCCTGCGCCTGCCGTGCCGGAAGCCGGCACTCGCGGGTCGTCGACCTCTCGGCCACGGTGCTCTTCCGCCTCGGCCTCGATCCCAGGCGAGGCCTCTATCGCGTCCGGGTGACGCTCCTGCGGGCCTGACCGGACGGGATCCGACCCGGGCCGTGGCACGGGCCGGAGGATCGTCGTAGCCGACGGCGGGCAAGTCGGTCATCATCCGCGAATCGGGTCCCGGCCCCGACGTCCCGAGCCGTGCCCGACCGCCATCGAGGTGACTCATGCGCCGGATCAGCCTCATCCTCGTTCCGGCCCTCCTCGCAGGGTGCGCCGCCGCCTCGACCGCGGCCCCGGCAGCGACACCGGCTGCCAGCCCCATCGCATCCGCGCCGTCGGTCGCCAGCCCCGCCGCATCCGCACCGTCGGCCTCCAGCGTGCCCACGGACCAGCCGACCGTGACGCCCACCGAGGCACCCGTGCCGACCGGCCCCTCGATCGCGTCCGCGCCGATCGTCCAGCTCGGGACCGGCCTCTCCGTCTCGACCACGGGCGGGGGCAAGGCGACCGTCGGCGTCGTCGACTTCCGCAAGGAGACGTCCTGCGGCGCGGCGACGCCCTCTGCAGGCGACGTCTTCGTGACCGCCTCGGTCGGCTACTCGGCCGACTCCGGGTCGGTGGACATCTCGCCGACCGACTGGGTCGTGGTCAATTCGCAGAAGCGAATGGCTGCCGCGACGCCCACCGTCACCTGCGAGAAGGGCACCTACGCGAAGCACACCCTCGCCCAGGGCCAGGACGATGGTGGGTGGCTCACGTTCGAGGTCGCGGCGGACGCCCAGCAGGTGGACCTGGTCTACTTCCCGGCCGGCGGCCCGAAGGCGGTCTGGCACCTCTGGTAGCCGGGATCAGGGCGCTGCGGCCTGCCAGGCGTCCGGGCAAGGACAGGCCCCCGTCGGGAAACGACGGAGGCCGTTGACAGACTACAGGCGGGCGCTCCAGCCTGCACCGCGCCGGGCCGGACGACGGTTGACGCCGGATCGTACGCGGCATACGATTGGATCATGACCGCGATCCGAATCCAATCCGTCGATGCCCCGCTGAACTCGGTGCGGTTCCTGGCCCCGACGGTCAGCCTGGTCCGCCGGGCGGCGGCCCTCGGGATGCTGGGCGACGACCCGGTGAGCCGCCTGGGCCTGCCGGTCGTCTACCGGATCGCTCGGGCCGCCTCGGCGGAGGGGGTGGGGCAGGATGCCGCGGCCGCGATCCTGGGGGTCGAGCGGCAGCCCTCGCGACCGGGCCAGCGCCTGGCGACGTTGATCGCGCGGCTCGATGCTGCCCTCAACGACTCGCCGTTCCCCGATCGCGAGCTGCGGGCGCTGCTGGACGTGTTCGACGCCGAGGGCCTCGCCTCGCTCCTGGGCGTCTCGGCGGTCAGCCTGCGCCGGTACGGTGCCGGCGCGCGGACGATGCCGGACATCGTGGCCGCGCGTTCGCACGTGCTGGCGCTCATCGTGTCCGACCTTGCCGGTGGCTACAACGAGCTGGGCATCCGGCGCTGGTTCGAGCGACCGCGTTCACAGCTCGGCGGCGCGTCGCCGCGGGCGTTCCTGGGCTCCGACTGGGACCCGGGGAGTCCCCAGGCCGAGCAGCTCCGCTCGCTCGCCGCGGTCGTCGCGGGCATCGGCGCCGCGACGTAGCCGACCGGATCGCCCGGATGATCGTCTATCGTCACGCCGACCCGCGCTTCCCGTTCCTGTGGGAGACGGGCGGCCAGCCGCCGGCGCGCTGGCACGGCCCCGGGGAGGGACCGGTCCACTACTTCGCGGAGACCCCGGACGGGGCCTGGGCGGAGTTCCTGCGCCACGAGGAGATCAGCGATCCGGCCGACCTCGAGGGGGTGTCGCGGTCCATCTGGGCCATCCAGGTGCCGGACCCGCCACGGGTGCGACCGCGGCTCGAATGGACCGTCCTGACCGGCGACGCGACGAGCTACGAGGAATGCCAGGCGGAGGCCCGGCGCATCCGGGGACGCGGTGCGACCGGCCTGCGCGCGCCGTCGGCCGCCCTCCTGCCCGGCGGGGCCAGCGGCTTCCGCACCGACGCGCGGGCTGCGGCCAGGCCCCCGGCGGACCGAGGCCGTGATCGTGCTGTTCGGCAGGAGGCCGGATCTCGTGGGCTGGGCGGCCTGCGCCGAGGGGCGTCCGCGGGGTGATCTGCTGCCCCGGGTCCGCCACTTCGGCACGTAGACGAACGGGGTGCCGAGCGTGACGTCCGACCCGAGCGTGCCCGACCGCCCGCGTTGCTGGTGGGCCGCCGGCGATGGCCGCCCCGATCCGCCGATGGTCGCCTACCACGACGACGAGTGGGGGGTCCCGGTCCACGACGACACCGCCCTCTTCGAGCGGCTCGCCCTCGAATCGTTCCAGGCCGGGCTCTCGTGGGCGACGATCCTGCGCAAGCGCGATGCGTTCCGGGCGGCGTTCGCGGGCTTCGACCCGGCGGCCGTCGCCCGGTTCGACGAGGCCGACCGGGCGCGGCTCCTCGCCGATGCCGGGATCGTGCGCAACCGGGCGAAGATCGACGCCACGGTGGGCAACGCCGCCGTCGTGCTGGCCCTGGCCCGCGAGTTCGGCTCGTTCGAGGCGTACCTGGCGGCCATGGTCCCGGTGCGCGGCCCGCTCCCGGCGGGGACGCGCCAGGAGGACCTGGTGGCGCGCACTCCCGCTTCCGACGCCCTCTCCGCACGACCTTCGACGGCGCGGGATGCGCTTCGTCGGCTCCACGATCGCCTACGCGTTCATGGAGTCGGTCGGACTGGTCGACGATCACCTCCCGACCTGCTTCCGGTACGGGGCCTGACGCTCCCCGCCGGGTCGGTGCGCGCCGGCACACGATCCCGCAGGCATCGCGGAACCATCCCTTGTTCGCCGCGGAGTCGTCGTCTATGCTGCCGCCTTCCAACCAAACGTTCGTTTGGGAGGCGACGGGACGGGCCCCGCCGCCGAGGAACGTCGGAGGAGCGGTCGAGCCGATGCGGGATGCAGCACCCGCGCCGTCCGCGGAGGACGCAGCCGGCCTGACGCGGCCGCGCGAGGCCGAGCTTCTCGGCGCCGCGACGCGACTCTTTCGCGAGCGCGGCTTCCACGCGACGTCGATGCAGGACCTCGCCGAGGCGCTCTCGATGAACCGGGGGAGCCTCTACCACTACATCGACTCGAAGGACGACCTGCTCTGGACGATCGTCACGGTCGCTCTCGACCGGCTGCGCGACCGGGTCGCCCCGGCCCTGACCCAGGATGCGCCCGCCGCCATCCGCGTCCGGGCCGGCATTGCCGCCCACCTCGCCTTCGCGGCCGCGAACGGCGATGAGCTCTCCCTCGTCCAGATCGAGCTCCGTTCGCTCTCGTCCGAGCGCCGGCGGGCGGTGATCGAACGGCGGGACGCCTACGAGGCGCTCTGGCGCGGGGCGATCGAGGACGCGATCGCGGAGGGGGCGCTGCGCATGACCGACGTCCGCCTGGCCGGGATCGCGATCCTCTCGGCCTGCAACTGGTTCACCCAGTGGTATCGCCCGGACGGTCGGCTCACGGTCGAGCAGATCGCGGACGCGTTCGGGGAGCTCTACCTGGGCGATCCGTCGGAGGGACGGCGGAGGGACCCACTGGCGAATTCGAGCGGGGAGGGACGTGCATGATCCCGCGGATCGGGTCGGCGGTCGTGCTGGGGGCCGGGACGATGGGTGCGCAGCTGGCCTGCGTCCTCGCCGACGCCGGCGCGAGGGTCGCCCTCCTCGACCTCGACGAAACCACCGCGGCCAAGGGCCTCGAGCGGGCGACGAAGATGCGGCCCGCCGCGCTCCGGGCGACGGCGAACGCTCGGCGGATCGCTCCGGGCGGGTTCGACGACCTCGAGACGGCGATCCGGGGGGCCGACTGGATCCTCGAGGCCGTCCTCGAGCAGCTCGAGCCGAAGCGTGCGCTCTTCGCCCGGATCGACGCCGCGGCCTTCGGCCCGGACGGCGCCGGCGGCGCCGGACCTGCCTCCGCACCGGGCCGACGTGGCCCGCTCGTCTCCTCGAACACGTCCGGCCTGCCGATCGCGACCCTCGCCGAGGGTCGAAGCGCGGCGTTCCGTCGGGCGTTCCTGGGGACCCATTTCTTCAACCCGCCGCGCTACAGCCGCCTGCTGGAGCTGATCCCGACGCCGGACACGGACCCGGCCTGGCTGGACTGGATCGAAGGCGTGGGCACCCGGCAGCTCGGGAAGGGGACCGTCCGCGCCAAGGACCGCCCCGCCTTCATCGGGAACCGGCTGGGCGTCTACGGGCTGCTCATGGCCCTCGAGCTCGCCCGCGAGCTGGGTCTCGGCGTCGACGAGGTGGACGACCTGACCGGCACGCTCATCGGACGGCCGAAGAGCGCGACGTTCCGGACGCTCGACCTCGTCGGCATCGACGTGGCCGTCGCCGTCGCCGACCATTGCCATGCCGACCTGCCCGACGATCCCGAGCGCGAGCGGTTCGCCGTCCCGGAGGTCCTCCGGCGCCTCCTCGCCGACGGCCGGCTGGGCGAGAAGAGCGGCGCCGGGTTCTTCAGGAAGGTCGACGGCGAGATCCTCGCCCTCGACCTCGACACCCTCGAGTACCGGCCTCGCCGCCGCCTCGCCTCTCCCGCGGTCGACCTCCTGCGCTCCGAGCCGGATCTCCGCCGCCGCCTCGCCGCCCTCCCGGATGCGGCCGGGCGTGCCCCGGACGACCGCGCGGCCGCCTTCCTCTGGCGGCTGCTGGCGGCCACGACCGCCTACGCGGCCGCGGTGGCGCCCGAGGTCGCCGACGACGCCGAGAGCGTCGATCGGGCGATGCGCTGGGGGTTCGGCTGGGGCAGCGGACCGTTCGAGACGTGGGACACGATCGGAGTCGACCGGCTCGCCGACCGCCTGCCGGGTGCGGGCCTGGCCGTCCCGCCGCTCGCAGCCCGGGTTGGCGGACCCGGGGGGCCGGGCCGCTTCCACGACGATGGGCGAACCCTCGAGTTCGCCTCCCTCGAGCTCCGCCCGGTACCCGTGCGACCCGGCGACCTCGACCTCGACGCCCGTCGCCGGGCGGTTCCCGGGCTGGCCTCGAACTCCGCCGGATCGCTGACGGACCTCGGCGAGGGCGTCCTCGGCCTGGAGCTCCACGGGAAGCTGAACGTCATCGGGCTCGACACGCTCAGCCTGATCGGGCGGGGGCTCGACCTCGCGGCCGCCTCCTACGACGGCCTCGTGATCGGCACCCGCGCGGCGGACTTCTCGGCCGGCGCGAACATCGCCCTCCTCCTGATGCAGGCCGAGGAGGGCGAGTGGGACGAGCTCAACCGGGTGGTCCGCCTCTTCCAGGGGATCGCGGGGCGGATGCGCTACGCACCCTTCCCCGTCGTCGTCGCGCCGCGCGGCCGGACGCTCGGCGGGGGCGCCGAGTTCTGCCTGGCGGCGGACCGTTCGCAGGCGCTCGCCGAGACGTACATCGGGCTCGTCGAGACGGGGGTCGGCCTGTTGCCGGCCGGCGGCGGGACGACGGCGATGGCGCGCCGCGCGGCGGAGCGCGTTCCGGACGGCGTCCACGCCGATCCGTTCGCGTTCTTCCAGGCGGCGCTCGAGACGATGGCGATCGCCCGCGTCGCGACCTCGGCCGAGGAGGCGATCGCCCTCGGGTTCCTGACCCCGGGCGACGCGATCACGGCGGACCCCGACCGCCAGTGGGCCGACGCGGCCGCGACCGCGCGCCTCCTCGCCGAGCAGGGCTACCGCCCACCGGTCGACGCGCCGATCCGGGTCGCCGGAAGGCGCGGGATCGCCGCCGCCGAGGCGCTCACCTACAACCAGGTCCTCGCCCGCGCGATGAGCGAGCACGACCGGACCGTCGTCCTTGGCCCTCGCCAGGGTGATGAGCGGGGGCGACGTCGCCGAGGGGACGGAGGTCGCGGCGAGGCCACCTCCTGCGACCTCGAGCGGGAGGCCTTCCTGCGCCTGCTCGGGGAGCGCCTCACCCGCGACCGGATCCGCCACACGCTCAAGACCGGCAAGCCGCTGCGCAACTGAGGGATGGCCGTCATGCGAGATGCCGTGATCGTCAGCGCCGCCCGGACGGCGGTCGCGAAGGCGTCGAAGGGCGCCCTCCGCGAGACGCCGCCGCCGGAGCTCGCCGCGGCCGCGGTCCGCGAGGCGATCGCCCGCGCTCCCGGCCTCGATCCGGCCGAGGTCGAGGACCTCGTCCTCGGCTGCGCGATGCCGGAGGGCGCGCAGGGCCTGAACATCGCCCGCCACGTCGCGCTCGGCGCCGGCCTCCCGGTGTGCTCGTCCGCGATGACCGTGAACCGCTTCTGCGCATCCGGCCTCCAGGCGCTCGCGATCGCGAGCGAGGCGGTCGCGTCCGGGGATCGCGGACGTCGTCGTGGCCGGCGGCATGGAGTCGATGAGCTTCGTCCCGATGACCGGCTGGCACTTCGACCCGGATCCGGGGCTCGCCGGCGGCTTCCCCGGCGTCTTCGTGAACATGGGCCTGACGGCCGAGGCCGTCGCCGAGCGGTACGCCATCGAGCGCGAGGCGCAGGACGCCTGGGCGCTCCGCAGCCACGAGCGCGCGGCCGCGGCCCAGGATGCCGGTCGGTTCCGCGACGAGATCGTCCCGGTGATGGCGCACGGGACGGCGCTGGAGGCCGGGCGGCCGGCCGTGCAGGACTCGATCTTCGAGGCCGACGAGGGAATCCGCCGCGACACCGACGCGGCGCGCCTCGCGGCCCTCCGGCCGGTCTTCCGCAGCGGCGGCACGGTGACCGCCGGGAACAGCTCGCAGACGAGCGACGGCGCCGCCGCCCTCGTGGTCATGACCGGCGAGCGCGCCGCGGCGCTCGGCCTCACGCCGCTCGGACGGCTCGTCAGCTTCGCGACCGCCGGGCGTCGACCCGGAGATCATGGGGATCGGCCCGGTCGAGGCGGTCCCGAAGGCGCTGGCGAAGGCGGGCCTGACCCTCGACGACATCGCCATCGATCGAGCTGAACGAGGCGTTCGCCTCGCAGGTGGTGGCGGTCGTCCGGCAGCTCGGGCTCGACGAGGCAGCGCATCAACCCGAACGGCGGGGCGATCGCCCTCGGGCATCCGCTGGGGGCGACCGGGGCGAAGCTCACCGTCCAGGTCCTCTCCGAGCTCGCCCGGCGGGACGCCCGCTACGGCCTCGTGACCATGTGCGTCGGCGGCGGCCAGGGGGCTGCCGGGGTGATCGAGTGGCTCGGCGGGCGCCAGCCCGAGCGGGCGGTCGGAGCTGCAACGGGAGCATCGCGATGACGGCGGACGTTCGAACAGCCGAGACCCGGGTCCATCGCGCCGGCGGCGCCTTCCTCGTGGCGCCCACGGACGCCCGGCGACATCTTCACGCCGGAGCGGCTCACGTCGGAGCACCGGGCGATCCGCGAGGCCGTCGGCGAGTTCGTGGCGCGGGAGGTCGGCCGCGTGCCGAGCGCGTCGAGGCGAAGGACTACGCGACCCATCGCGAGCTCCTCGCGATCCTCGGGCGGCGCGGGCTTCGTCGGCATCGACGTGCCCGAGGCCTTCGGCGGTGCGGGCCTGGACAAGACGGCGTCGGTCGTCGTCACCGAGGCCCTGGGCTCGGCCGAATCGTTCTCCGTCACCTTCGCGGCCCACACCGGGATCGGGACGCTTCCCCTCGTCTTCTTCGGCACCGACGAGCAGCGCGCCCGCTACCTCCCGGGCCTCGCCGCCGGGACGACGGTCGCGCCTACGCCCTGACGGAGGCGAACGCAGGCTCCGACGCCCAGGCGATCCGCACCCGCGCCACGCGCGAGGCCGACGGCTCGCTGGCGACTCGACGGCGACCAAGCAGTTCATCACCAACGCGGGGTTCGCCGACCTCTTCACGATCTACGCCAAGGTGGACGGCGAGCAGTTCAGCGCGTTCCTGGTCGAACGCGGCACGCCGGGGTTCGAGATCGGGCCCGAGGAGAACAAGCTCGGGATCCACGGGACCTCCACCTGCGCGCTCGTCCTCGACGGCGCCCGGATCCCGGCCGAGAACCTCCTCGGCGAGATCGGCAAGGGCCAGCGGATCGCGTTCAACGTCCTGAACGTCGGGCGCTTCAAGCTTGCCGCCGCCGTGCCTCGGGGCGATGAAGCCGGCCATCGCGACCGCCGCGGCCTACGCGCGCGACCGCGTCGCGTTCGGCCGGCCGATCGCGGAGTTCCCGCTCGTGGCCGCCAAGCTCGGCCGGATGGCCGCCCGCACCTACGCGGTCGAGTCGGTCGTGTACCGCGTCGCGGGGCTGATCGACGAGCGGCTCGCCGGCGACGGAGTCGGCCGGGCCCGACGAGGTGAAGGCCGCGCTCGAGGAGCTACGCGGTCGAGTGCTCGATCGCCAAGGTGCTCGCGTCCGAGGAGCTCGACGCGGTCGTCGATGAGCTCGTCCAGGTCCACGGCGGGTACGGCTACATCGAGGACTACCCGGCCGCCCGGGCGTACCGCGACAGCCGGATCAACCGCATCTGGGAGGGCACGAACGAGATCAACCGGCTGCTCGTCCCCGGCACGCTCCTGAAGCGGGCGATGTCCGGCCGGCTCGACCTCCTCGGCCCGGCGCGCCGGGCGCAGGAAGCGCTGCTGGCCGGTCCGACGGGCGACGAGGACGGAGGCAGCGGACCGCTCGCGGCCGAGCGGCGCCTCGTCGAGGGGAGCCGCCAGCTCACCCTCCTCCTCGCGGGTGCCGCGGTCCAGCGGTTCGGGACCGCGCTCGAGGAGCAGCAGGAGCTGCTCGCCGGGCTCGCCGACCTCGCGATCGCGACGCTGACGATGGAGAGCGCGGTCCTGCGCGCCGAAGCAGCCTCGGTCAGCCGCGCTGGCGATCCCGAGGCGCTGGTCGACCTCGCCAGGCTCGTCGTGGCCGATCGCATCGGTCCGGTCGAGCTGACGGGCCGGGCGCTCGCGGCGCGCGTGGCGGACGGGGATGAGGCACGCATGCTCCTGTCGGGGATCCGCCGGTTCCTGCGGAGCGATCCCGGTCGACTCGATCGAGCTCGTGCGACGCGTGGCCGCCCGGGTCACGGCAGCGGTCGGATACCCGGTCCAGGGCGGGCCTCGAGGGTAACGCGGTTCGGCGGGCACGACCAGGACGCAGGAAGCCGAGGGAGAGGGGCAATGGCGGCATCGGTCGGTGAGGTGACGGTTGGCCCGGATCGTCCGTGGCTGGGCCATTACGAGGCAGGGGTCCCGGCCGAGGTCGAGATCCCGGAGGTGACGGTCGACGGGCTCCTGCGCCGGGCCGCGGAGCGGTTTCCGGAGCGCGACGCGCTGATCTTCTACGGCGCCCGGACGTCCTTCCGCCTGCTCGACCAGGCCGTGGACCGGTTCGCCGGCTACCTCGCGGCGCTCGGGCTCGTGCCGGGCGACCGCGTGAGCCTGCACCTCCCGACCAGTCCCGCGTTCGTGATCGCGTTCCTCGGCACGCTCCGGGCAGGCTGCATCGCGGTCCCGATGAGCCCGCTCCTCGTGGAGCGCGAGGTCGAGGTCCTCTTCCGGCAGACCCGTCCGCGCCTGTCGGTGGCGATGGACCTCCTCGTCCCCCGCGTCGCGGGCGCACGCACGGCCCTCGGCGACCTCCTCGCCCCGCCGTCGGGGGGCGCAGTCGCCAGCGGCATCATCGCGACGGGCATCAAGGACTCGCTGCCGATCCCGATCCGCTGGCTCTATCCGCTCAAGATGCGCCGCGAGCACCGCTGGCACCCCGTCGCCCATTCGACGAGCATGCCCAACCTCTTCCGCGCGCTGCGCGCGCAGGCCCCGATCCGGGTCGAGTCCGTGGCCCACCCCACGGACCCGGCCGTCCTCCAGCCGACCGGCGGGACGACGGGAACGCCGAAGGCGGCGACCCTCACCCACCGGAACCTCGTCGCGAACGCCATCCAGTGCACCAGCACGCTCGTCAAGGACGATGACGGCCAGCCCGCCGCCATCATGTGCGCGCTCCCGTACTTCCACATCTACGGGCTGACCGTGGCCCTCGACTTTGCCCTGCAGCTGGGCTTCACCCAGATCCTGCTGCCCCGCTTCGTGGTCCCCGAGACGCTCAAGGCGATCCGCAGGCATCGGCCCCGCCTGTTCCCGGGGGCGCCGTCGTTCTACGCGGGCCTCCTGAAGGACCCCCATCTCGCGCGCTACGACCTCAGCTCCATCGAGGCCTGCATCAGCGGATCGGCGCCCCTGCCCGGGCCCGGTCCAGGAGCAGTTCGAGGCCCTGACCGGGGGCCGCGTGAGCGAGGGGTACGGGCTGACCGAGGCGGCGCCCGTCACCCATGTGCAACCCCGTCCACGGCGAGCATCGGCTGGGCACCGTCGGGCTGCCGTTGCCCTCGACGGACGCCCAGGTGCGCGACGTGGAGACCGGCCGACGGACGCTGGGCGTGGGCGAGATCGGCGAGCTCTGGGTCCATGGCCCGCAGGTGATGGCCGGCTACTGGGATTGCCCGGACGAGACCGCCGGCGTCCTGCGCGACGGCTGGCTGCGCACGGGCGACCTCTCGTCGATGGACGAGGACGGCTACTTCCGGATCGTCGACCGCCTGAAGGACCTGATCATCGTCTCCGGGGCGAACGTCTACCCGAACGAGATCGACGAGGTGCTCATCGGCCACCCGGCCGTCCTCGAGGCAGCCGACGATCGGCGTGCCGGACCCGGTGCGGGGTGAGGTCGTCAAGTCGTTCGTGGTTCTCGACGCCGGGGCCCACGCGACGGAGGCCGAGCTCATCGCGTACTGCCGCGAGAACCTGTCCCGCTACAAGGTCCCGACGGCGATCGAGATCAGGGACGAGCTGCCCAAGACGTTCCTCGGGAAGGTGCTGCGGCGCCACCTGCGCGCCGAGCACGCGGCCGCCAATGGAGGCGCACCCGTCGAGGTGGGCGCCGGCGGCGGAGCCGCCTGATCCAGTTCGCCACCCTCCTGTCCCGGGCGAGGGTCCGTCGGGCACCTCGGCCGCCGTCCGCGGCCGCAACCTGGGCCGGCCCGACCGGGCGGCCCAAATCCGACGCCCCGGGTCGCCCGTAGCGACAATGGACAGATGGAGGCGGACGATGAGCGGAGCCAGGTCATGATGGATATCCACGCCCATGGCGAGCACGCGCGGGACGACGAGCTGGAGCCCCGCCTGGCGCCGGACCACCCGAGGCACGTCTCGGACGCGGACCGGCAGCGGTTCGAAGGCTATCTCGCGGAGATCCTGGCGGCCCTGGGCCTGGATCTCGACACGCCCGGCACGAGCCCGACCCCGCGACGCCTGCTCCAGGCGCTGTTCGATTCCACGTCGGGCTACGAGGGCGATCCCAAGCTGCTCACCGCGTTCCCGACCGAGTGCCGGGGCGGCGCGAACTGCGAGATCGCCCAGGTCGTCGAGGGCCCGATCCCGTTCTTCGCGCTGTGCGAGCACCACGCCCTGCCGTTCTTCGGCGACGTCTACGTGGGGTACGTGGCCCACGAGGGGATCATCGGGATCAGCAAGCTGACCAGGCTGGTCCGGGTGATCACCCGCCGCTTCGGCGTGCAGGAGCGGATGACCTTCCAGATCGGCGAGGAGCTGGACCGGATGATGGAGCCGCACGGCGTGGCGGTCTACGCGGAAGGCCACCACCTGTGCACCCAGATGCGCGGCGTGCGCGAGCTCCATCCGAAGACCCGGACGACCTCGTATCGGGGCGCCTACGTGGACAGCCCCCAGCTCCGCAGCGAGTTCTTCGACATCGCCGGCCTCCGTCGCGGGGCCTCGTGACGACGGCCCGGCGCGAAGGGCCGGCCGAGCGGCCCGGGCAGGTCCGCCTCGAGCGGCTGTGGGACGCGGGGCCGGCCCGCTCGACGGGGGCATCCCGGGGTGGCGGATTCCCGGCCGGCCTCCGCCACGGCTACGCCGGCGAGCTGGGGATCCCCCTCCGGCCCGACCGACCGACCGTCGTGGCGAACTTCGTGTCCACCCTCGATGGCGTGGTCGCCTTCGACGCCGACGGCAGCTCGGGCGGCGGCGAGGTGAGTGGCTTCTTCGACCCCGACCGGTTCGTCATGGGCCTGTTGCGGGCGATGGCCGACGTGGTCCTCGTCGGGGCGGGCACCGTTCGAGCCGCGCCGACCCACGAATGGACCGCCCGGCGGGTCCATCCGGCCTCGGCGGCCCTCTACGCCGAGTGGCGCCGGCGCATCGGCGCCGAGGGCCCCCAGCCGACGACGATCGTGGCGACCGCGAGCGGCGGGCTCGATCCGCACCACCCGGGACTGTCGGCCCCCGATGTCCCGGTGATCGTGGCCACGACCACGGTCGGTGCGACCCGGGCCAGGTCCGCCGGGCTGGCCGCGAACGTCACGGTCGAGGTCCCCGGAGCGGGGGACCGGGTCACGGCCCACCAGCTGGTCGAGATCGCCGCCGGGGCCGGCGCACGGCTGATCCTGTGCGAGGGCGGGCCCCACCTGATCGGCGATCTCGTGGATGCCGGGCTGCTCGACGAGCTCTTCCTGACGATCGCCCCGCAGGTCGCCGGCCGCGACGAGAGGGCGCAGCGCCTGGGGTTCGTCGCGGGCAGGGCCTTCGGCGTCGCCGACGCGCCCTGGGCCGAGCTCGTGTCGGTCCGACGGGCCGCCGACCACCTGTTCCTGCGCTACCGCTTCGACCACCCCGGCCGGTGATCCTCGGCGGACGATCCGGTGCGGATCGAGGGGCCAGGGGCAGCCCCGGGCGTCTGCTCCCGCCGCGCCTGTCGGCATGAATGGAACGCTGCCGGACGACGTCGCGCTCGAGGACCTGCAGCGCGACACCTTCGGCTACTTCCTGGCCGAGGCCAACCCCGCGAACGGGCTGGTCCGGGACAGCACCCGGCCGGGGGCGCCGTCGAGCATCGCCGCCACCGGGTTCGGGCTCGCCGCCTACGTCGTCGGCGTGGAACGCGGCTTCATCGAGCGCTCCGAGGCGATCGCGCGCGTCCTCACCACGCTCAGGTTCTTCCTGGCCAGCCCCCAGGGCACGGCCAGGGACGCGACCGGGCACAAGGGCTTCTTCTATCACTTCCTGGACATGGAGACGGGTCGGCGCGCGTGGGAGTCAGAGCTCTCGACCATCGACACGACCTTCCTGCTCGCCGGGGTGCTGACCGCCGCCGCCTGCTTCGACCGGGATACGGCCGACGAGCGCGAGATCGCGAGCCTTGCCGACGCGCTCTACCGGCGGGTCGACTGGCCGTGGGCGCAGGACGGTGGCCTGACGGTCGCCCACGCCTGGAAGCCGGGGCACGGCTTCCTGAAGGCCCGCTGGGAGGGCTACAGCGAGGCGCTCCTCCTCTACGTCCTGGGCCTCGGATCGCCGACCCATCCGCTCCCGGACCGCGAGCTTCGCAGCGTGGACCCGGACCTATCGCTGGAAGAAGCTCTACGACCAGGAGCTCCTGTACGCGGGGCCGCTCTTCATCCACCAGCTCTCGCACGTCTGGATCGACTTCCGGGGCATCCGCGACGAGTACATGGGCGAGCGCGGGATCGACTACTTCGAGAACAGCCGGCGCGCCACGCTCGCGCAGCAGGCAGTACGCGATCCGCAACCCGCGGCGATTCGAGGGCTACGGCGAATGCTGCTGGGGGCTCACGGCCTGCGACGGCCCCGGCCCCGCGACCCGCCGGATCCAGGGCGCTCAGCGTCGCTTCTACGACTACCGGGCCCGGAGCATCCCGTTCGGGCCGGACGACGGGACCCTCGCCCCGTGGGCGGCCGTCGCCTCGCTGCCGTTCGCGCCGGAGATCGTGCTGCCGACGATCCGGCATTTCGAGCAGGCCCACCCGCACCCGAAGGGCACCTATGGCCTGCTGGGCAGCTTCAACGAGACATTCAGGGTCGGGACCCGGGATGGCGGGAGCTGGCATTCGCCGGGCTACTACGGGCTCGAGCAGGGACCGGTCGTGCTGATGATCGAGAACCACCGGTCAGGCTTCCTGTGGAACCTGATGAAGCACTGCCCGTACCTCGTCAGGGGGCTGCGCCGCGCCGGATTCGCAGGCGGCTGGCTGGCAGGCACGCCTGACTGACGCGGTGGGCTGCGGCAGCGATGGGCCCTTCCGCCGGCCGGCGCGGGGAGTCGCCGCTGCAGGGTCCCCGTCCGCGGCGAGGCGCCGCCCGGCGTCGGGTCAGCTGCGTCGCGTCGCCGCGACCAGTACGACGTGGTGGCCGTCCGCCTCGACGACCCGGAACCGCCAGTCGCCGACCTCGACCTCGTCGCCGGGCAGCGCCATTCGACCGAGGCGCTCCGCCAGGAGCCCGCCGATCGTCGTCGCCTCGCTCGCGCCCAGCCGGATGCCCAGGGATTCCTCGACCAGGCGCACCGCGGTCTCGCCAGGCAGGTGGCCCGCGGAGATCACCTCGCGCTGGGCGATCTCGCCGACGAGATCGCGATAGGTCAGGATTCCGGCCGTGCCCCCGTATTCGTCGAGCACGAGCGCGACGTCCATCCGCGCGTCGAGGAGCCGGGCCAGCGCCGATGACGCCGTGATCGTTTCGGGCAGGGCGAGGAGCGGCCGGACCCGGCTCGCCCAGGCGTCCGCGGGCTCGGCGAAGAGATCGGGCCACTCGATGACGCCCCGGATGTCGTCGATGGACTCGGCGTAGACGGGCAGGCGCGTCCGGCGCAGGGCGAGCGCCTGCCGGCGTGCCTCCTCGCCCGACAGGTTGATCGCGATCGCGTCCAGGGCGGTCCGGGGCACGAGCACGTCGCGGACGGACAGGTCGCCGAGCGTGAGCGAGCGGCTGGCGAGCTCCTGTTCGACCGGGTCGATGACGCCGTGCTCGCCGCTCGACGCCAGCAGCAGGCGCAGCTCGGCGTCCGAGTGGGCGGCCTCGAGCTCCGTCGCCGGATGGAGCCCGACGAGGCGCAGGAGGAGGTTGGCCGTGCCGTTGAGGAAGAGGATCGCGGGCCGCATGACGAAGTAGAAGGCGTCCAGCGGCCAGGCCACGGCGAGGGCCGTTCGCTCGGGGCGCAGGATCGCCAGCGACTTCGGGGCGAGCTCACCGAGGGTGATGTGGAGCAGGGTGATGACGCCGAACCCGAGGGCGAACGCGATCACCTGGATCGCATCCTCGCCGATTCCGAGCCCTGCGAGCGGCGCATGGATCAGGGCCGCGACCGCCGGCTCGCCGATCCAGCCGAGGCCGAGGCTGGCGATCGTGATGCCCAGCTGCGTTGCCGCGAGGTAGGTGTCGAGACGCCCGGCGATCCGCTGGGCGCGCGGCGCCAGCCGGTTGCCCTGCGCGGCGAGCTCGGCCAGCCGGGTCCGGCGGACCTTGACGATGGCGAACTCGGCGGCCACGAAGAAGCCGTTGACGAGGACGAGGATGAAGGCGACGAGCAGGCCGAAGTAGCTTGAAGGCTGGTCCATGGACGTTGCCCTCCCGCCCAAATCATAGTGAGCCGCGCGCGTGGCCCGTGCGCGGCTTCGAGCCCGGCCCGGCGCGGAGGCCCAGGACCAGGCGTGCTCAGGGTTGCCCGGGCGGAGTGGTGCTCGGTGGCCGATGCGCATCCGCGCCCCTTGCGGCACGCTCGGCCGGTGCCGCGAGGATGCCCAGGAGCGTGGCCTCGAGGACGTCGGCGGCGGCGTGGGGCGCCAGGCGGCCCTGGTTGACCTCCTGCCCCGCAGTGTGAATGAGGGCGAAGAAGGCCTCGACGAGCCAGTCGGTCGGCAGGTCGTCACGGAACAACCCCTCGGCCCGACCACGTTCGATCAGCCGTGCGACGCGCTCGAGGAAGGGGGCGCCGTGCTCGTGCACCCAGCTCGGCGACTGGCCGTGGGCAGCGACGTGGAGGCCCCAGAACCAGTCGAGCGCCAGCCACCCGGCCCGGACCAGGCGGCCGAGCGCCTCCGGGGCCGTCCCCTCCTCGATGCGCGCGGTATCGAGGGTCACCATGAGGTCGGCCACGGCGTGATCGATGGCCGCCCCGAGGACTGCCTCGCGCGACGGGAAGTGCGCGTAGAGCGTCACCCTGCCCACGCCGGCCGCATTCGCGATCTCGCTCATGCTGGCGTCGGGGTGGCTGCCGAAGCATTGCGTGGCCGCATCGATGATCGAGGCGATGCTCCGCTGGGCGTCGGCCCGGCGCCGGCGGGTGGCGGGTGGCTGCTTCATGAGATCGGATGATGCCAGCGTGGAGGGGAGCGCGCGAGAGCTGTGATGGAGCGACGCCATTGCCGCCTCAGTGCGCGAACATCCGACGTCCCGACACCGACGGCCGGAGGGATGGCAGCAGGTGCAGGGTGCCGGCGGCCGCCACGAGGGCGATGCTGGCCGCGGCGATGAAGGCCGCGTTGTAGCCTCCGCCCCCGGCGCCCGGCCCTGCGGTCAGGCTCGCCCCGCCGATCGTGGACAGCACGGCCACGCCGAGGGCGAAGCCGACCTCGTGCGAGGTGTTCACGAGTCCCGAGACCAGGCCCGCATCTGCGTCTGCGACGCGACTGAACGCCGTCGTCTGGGCCGCCACGAGGACGCCGCCGAGCCCGAATGCGACGAGGACCAGGCCGGGGAGGACGTCGATCAGCACGTCGCCGGAGGTCGGGAGGCGGGTGAGGTACGCCATTCCCAGCGCCACGACGACGAGGCCGGCGAACGCGACGACCCGGCCACCCGCGTGCGCGATCAGGCCGGCTCCGACCTGTGACCCGACGATGACCGCGAGGGCCATCGGGACGAACAGCAGCCCGGTTTCGAAGGCGGTCAGGCCCGCGAACGCCTGCAGGTAGAGCGAGTCGAGGAAGATCATGCCCGCGAGGAGCATCGAGGCACTCACGAGGAGGGCGAGGGCGATCGAGATCGAGCGCTGCTTGAGCAGGGAGACGCGGACGAGGGGTTCCCGGGTCGTCGACTCCCGCCAGACGAAGGCGGCCGCGAGGACGACGGCCAGGCCGACCCGGGTGAGGGTGGCCGTGGACGTCCAGCCGCTCTCGCCGGCGTCGATCACCGCCCAGAGCACGAGCCCGATGGCGGGTGCGATGAGCAGCCCACCGAGCAGGTCGATGGGCATCCCGGCGCGCGGCGGCGCCGCGGACTTGATCACCCTCCACGCGCCGAGCCCGACGATGGCGCCGACCGGCACGTTGATGAAGAAGATCCACTCCCATCCCGGACCCGACGAGAGGGCCCCACCGAGGATGACGCCGACGGCGGCGCCCGTTCCGCCCAGCGCTGCCCAGACCGCGAGGGCCCGGTTGCGCTCGGCGCCCTGGAAGATCGTGGTGACCATCGAGAGCGCAGCCGGCGACAGGAGCGCGGCCGCCATCCCCTGGAGCGAGCGGGTGAGGATGAGCACGTTGCCGTTGGGCGCGAGGCCCGACGCCAGGGAGGCGGCGACGAAGAGGCCGAGTCCGAGCATGAAGACTCGCCGCCGACCGAATGTGTCGGCCAGGCGGCCGCCAAGCATGAGCAGGCTGCCGAAGAACAGGGTGTAGGCCGTCACGATCCAGGTCAGCTGGCCGCGATCGAGGAGCAGGCTCCGACCGATCGACGGCAGGGCCACGTTCACGACGGTGACGTCGATGATGAGCATGAACTGGGCGGCGCCGAGGAGGGCCAGGATCAGCCAGCGGCGGGGATCCGGCAGCGCCGGCGGGGACGCCTGGCCGGCAGGCGGTCTGGGTTGGACGGCCGCCTCGTCGGGCGTGCCGCGGAATCCGTGGTGCATCGAAGTCCCTCGCTATCTCGTACATATCCGTACGTGTTACGCGAGGGATGATGTCACAGGCGCACTGCGTAAGTCAAACAGTCGTGTTCGTGTTCTGACGCGGCGCGGCGCTGAACGGGAGGACTTCCCAGGCTGGCCGGGGGGCCGAGGCCGTTTCCGCGACCCGGACGGCAACCGCCCTGCAGCAGCGCTGACGAGGCCCAGGACGGGTCAGCCGACGGCGCCGCGACGAGGCCAGCAGACGTCAGGCCCATGCGCGTCGCGCCTCACGCCTCGAGCGGCCGCAGCTCCAGGTAGACGGTCCGCTTCCGGGTCAGCCGGTGGTTGAGGGGCACGAGCACGCCGTGGAGCCAGGGATGCTTGTGCTCGATCCGGCGGCGGGCCGCCAGCGCCTCCTCTCCGCCCAGGATCCTGGCCTGCGCCTGGACGGTGGGACCCGTTGCCTCGCCGCGAAACGTCGAGGGCGCCACCTCGACCCGCGGGTTGTTGCGGAGGCGCTTGAACTTGCCGGAGCTCTCGTACGTGCGCACGAACGCGCGCTCGCCATCGACGGCGATGCTCACCGGCGTTCCGACGGGGCGCCCATCGCGCCGGAAGGTCGTCAGCAGCACGGTCGGCTGGTCGGTGAAGGGGCGCAGGAGCTCGGTGGCGGTCGACACGGCAGTCTCCTCGGGGTTCGGGATTGGTCCTGAACCCTCGACGCGAGACTGCCCGCGATGCGTGACATCGGGCCGGCCCGTCAGTCCACCGATCGGCCGCCGAGCCTCGTCAGCTTGGCCGGATTGCCCACGAGGTAGATGCGCGCGACGCGCCCCTCGACGACGTCCAGGGTGATCGCGGCCACCGTCGCCTCGCCCGAACGAACGACGATGCCCGGGCCGCCATTGAGATCGACGAGGTCGATCCTCCCGTCCGGTACCGGCCGCCCGGCAATCGCGACGAGGAGCCGGGCGACGTTGTCCGCGCCGCTGACGGGGAGGCGGGGTGCCCGCACGAGCCCGCCCGAGTCGGCCACCAGCGTGACGTCCGGCGCGAGCACCCGCAGGAGCGCGTCGAGGTCGCCGGTCGCGCTCGCCGCCAGGAACCGCTCGGTCACCGCTCGTCGGGTGGCCGGGCTCGTGTCGAAGCGAGGTCGACGAGCGTCGACATGGTCACGGGCGCGCTTGGCCAGCTGGCGCACGGACGGCTCCGATCGATCGAGCGCCTGGGCCACCTCCGCATGCGACAGGCCGAACCCTTCGCGGAGGACGAAGACCGCGCGCTCGAGGGGCGAGAGCGTCTCGAGCACGACCAGCATGGCCATCGAGACGGACTCGGCGAAGACGACGTCGTCCGCCACGTCCCCGCGCGTCAGCAACGGCTCCGGCAGCCATTCGCCCACGTAGGCCTCGTGGCGCGACTTGCGGCGGCGCAGCCGATCGAGGGCCAGCCGGGTCGTCACCCGCACGAGGAACGCCCGTGGCTCGCGGATCTCCTCCGCGTTCACCCGGGACCAGCGCAGCCACGCGTCCTGGACCACGTCCTCCGCGTCGGCCACCTGCCCGACGATCCTGTAGGCGACGTCCACCAGGACCGCGCGGTGCTCCGCGAAGACGTCGACCGGGTCGCGACTCGTCATGAGGGGATTGTCTCCACGCAGTCACGACGTCGCTGCGCCCTCGGGCGTGACAGGGCCGGGATGGGGGAACGCAAGGCCGATGGGTTCGAGGCGGCCGGGCTGCCTCGCACTGCCCCCGACCAGGCAAACCCGCCGAACGCCGGTCCGGCCGTCCTGGCCCTTTTGGGCTATTCAACGCAGACATGCGCATGACTGAATATGTGCTAACTTCCGCGCGAAAATCCGGATGAAGGGGGCGGCGTCCCATGAACCCTCAGGCATCGGCCGCCGTGGCCGTCTCGCGGCCCACGGCGGCGACCATCCTGGTCGTCGAGGATGACCAGGCGAACCGGGCGCTCCTCTCGGCGCTCCTGGGATCGGAGGGATACCGGGTCATCCTGTGCGCCGATGGCGAGGCAGGCCTGCGCGCGGTTGCGACCTACCGGCCCGACCTCGCCCTGCTCGATGTCGGCCTCCCGGGCCTCGACGGCTTCGAGCTGACCCGCCGAGTCCGGCTCGATCCGGCCCTGGCGACCCTCCCGATCCTGCTGCTCACCGGGCGGACTGCCATGAGCGACGTGGTCGCCGGGCTCGGGGCCGGCGCCGACGACTTCATCACCAAGCCGTTCGCCCGGCCCGAGCTGATCGCCCGGATCCGGAGCGCGCTCCGGCTTCGTCGGGTGCTCGTCGGGATGGAGGCAGCCCACGCCGTGGTCGCCGCCCTCGCGAACGCCGTCGAGGCGAAGGACGCGCCCACGGAGCACCATTGCGAGCGGTTGGCGCTGCTGGCAGCGCGGCTCGGGGTCCGGCTCGGACTCTCGACGGCCGAGCTCGACGCCGTCACCTACGGGGCGCTGCTCCACGACGTCGG
This sequence comes from uncultured Chloroflexia bacterium, assembly GCA_963801445.1. GTDB lineage: Bacteria > Chloroflexota > Limnocylindria > Limnocylindrales > CSP1-4 > CTSoil-043. The sequence goes on from CAWDEW010000009.1 coordinate 1,023,845, forward strand.
GAAGATCGGGGTGCCCGACTCGATCCTGTCCAAGGCCGGCCCGCTGACGGAGGGCGAGTGGGTCTCCGTGCGCCGGCATCCCGAGATCGGCGAGCGCATCTGCGCCCCCCTCGCCGCGTTCGCTGCGTTCGGCCCGATCATCCGTCACCACCACGAGCGCTGGGACGGTGCGGGCTACCCGGACCGCCTGCGCGGCGAGGGGATCTCGCGCGGCGCCCGGATCGTGGGCATCGTCGACGCGTTCGACGCGATGACCGAGGGACGGCCATACCGGAAGGCGCGAACGATCGACGAGGCGCTCGCCGAGGTCCGTCGCGAGGCCGGCCGCCAGTTCGATCCGGAGCTGGCAGCCGAGTTCATCGCGGAGGTCGACGGACCTGCCGGCCGGAGCATCGCCCAGCCCGGCGGCCCGTTCGCGCTCCTCACCGGCCGCCTCAGGGTCGTCCCGGCCCTCGGGGCGACGGGCTTCGGCGTCGCCTGAGCGGCACGACCGGAGGCCGCGGTGGATCCCCTGACCTTCACCAGCGAGGCACTCTTCGCCCTCGTCTTCGTCTGGTCGCTGGGAGCGTGGTGGCGTCGGCGCGACGCGCTGAGTCGTGACGTCGTGCTCGTGTTCGTCGCCCTGGCGGCGATCTTCGTGCTCGGGATCCTGCAGGTGGTGTTCGGTCCTCCGGGGACCCTGGCCACCGACCTCGTGCTCGTGCTCCTCCTGGGCCAGCCGGTATTCACCCTTCGGCTCGCCGCGCAGCTCCATTCGATCCCCGGGTTCCTGCTCGGTGCCGCCGTCGCGGGCTGGCTCGCGACGGGCGGCGCGCTGATCGTCGCCGGCAGGCCGATGCCGGTTCCGCTGGCCCTGGTGGCCGTCGGCGTGTTCGTCACCATCGAGGTCACGGCAGCCGGCTACCTCGCGGTCGCTGCCCGGAGACGGAGCGGCGCAGGCGCGACGCGACTGTGGGTCGCGGCGGTTGCGACGGCCCTGCTCGCCCTCGCCATCCTGGGCGCCGCGTCGGGGACCGCGGCGAGCGGGGTGAAGGAGATCGGCACCGCCCTGGCCCGGGCCGCCGTGCTGCTCGCGGCCCTGGGCTACGTCGTCGCCTTCGTCCCGCCCGCCGTCGTGCGACGAGCGTGGCAGGCGCAGAGCGCCTACCGCGGTCTCCGTGCGCTCCTGGACGCGCCGGAGGGTCGACCGGATGCGGCCTGGGGACGGTTCCTGTCGATCGCCCGAGAGGCGACCGGCGCGGATGCGTCCGTGATCATCGTTGCCCGGACGCCGGACGATCGCCGGGTCGAGGCCGTGGACCGCATCGTACCCGAGCTCCTCGGGGCGGCTGTGCCGGGGCTTGGGCACCTGCCGGAGGGTGAGCTGTCGATCGTCGAGCTCGGACAGCAGGAGGGATTCGGTCACATCGCCGAGGCTGCACGCGGGCTCGGTGCCCGGGTCGCCCAGGTGATCTCCCTCGGGCGGGAGGCGACCGCGCCGAGCCTGGTCGTGTTCACGAGCCACCACAGCCTCTTCGGGGAGGAGGACCGAACCCTGCTGGCCGCCCTGGGCGAGCAGGCCGCCGCGATGGTCGAGCGGCGGCGGCTCGCGGAGCAGCTTGGCGCGACCATGGAGGCGCTCCAGGCGGCGAGCCAGGCCAAGAGCGACTTCCTCGCGAGCATGAGCCACGAGCTCCGGACTCCGCTCAACGCCATCATCGGGTTCAGCGATCTCATGCGTCGCGAGGAGGTCGAAGAGGACGGGACCGTCCGGATCCCGCTCGAGTGGGTCGAGCACGTCCATCGGGGTGGTGAGCACCTGGTCGAGCTGGTCAACGACGTCCTCGACCTCGCGCGGGTCGAGGCCGGACGGCTCGACCTCGAGACCGAGCCCCTGGAGGTCGCGGCCGCGGTCGCCGAGTCGGTGGCCGGCCTCCGTCCGCTTGCCGAGCGGAAACGCCTGTCCGTCCTGATCGAGGTCCAGACCGGCGAGCTCGTGCAGGCCGATCGGGGCCGGCTCCGCCAGATCCTCTACAACCTCCTCTCGAACGCGATCAAGTTCACGCCCGAGGGCGGCCGGATCACGGTCGAGGGGACCCGCCACGGCGACGAGTTCCACCTCTCGGTGATCGACACGGGGATCGGGATCGCGCCGGACGACCAGGCCGCCGTGTTCGACGAGTTCCGCCAGGTGGGTGCCGGCGCGCAGCGGACGGAAGGTTCCGGGCTCGGGCTCGCCCTGACCCGACGCCTCGTGGGGGCCCATCACGGGCGGATCGCCCTGGAGTCGACGCCCGGGGTCGGCAGCCGCTTCACGGTCGTCCTGCCGATCGTCGGCGGGGACGTCGACGCCGTCGGGGTTGCCGACTCGGGGCTCGGTCGCCTCGAGGTGCCCGTCCGTCCCACGGCCCAGGGCGTCGTCCTCGTCGTCGAGGACGACCCGAGCGCCGCGCGCCTCCTCAGGGCGTACCTGGAGCCCGAGGGCTACGGCGTCCGGGTGGTGACGGATGGGGAGTCCGCCCTCGCCCTCGCGCGTTCGGATCCCCCGACTGCGATCCTCCTCGACGTGCTGCTGCCGGGGATCGACGGCTGGGAGGTCCTCCGGCGACTCAAGGCAGACCCGAACCTGCGGGCCGTCCCCGTCGTGATCGTCACGGTGGTCGACGAGAGGGACGTCGGGCTCGCGCTCGGAGCGGTCGACTACCTCGTCAAGCCGATCGACCGCGAGAACCTCCTCGGCAGCCTCGGGCGCCTGGCGCTCAGCGCCGGGGCGGGGTCCCGGGCCATCCGGGTCGTCGCCGTGGATGACGAGCCGGCCTCCCTCGACGTCCTCGCGGCCGCCCTCGGCCCCAGCGGCTTCGAGGTGCTGCGCGCGACCGGTGGTCGTGCCGGAGTCGACCTGACCCGCCGCCACCAGCCCGACGTGGTCATCTGCGACCTCGTGATGCCCGATCTCGACGGCTTCGGCGTCGTGGGCGAGCTGCAGGCCGACCCGGAGACCGCAGGCGTCCCGATCATCATCCTCACCGCGCACGAGCTGTCGGCCTCGGACAAGCGTCGGCTCAACGGCAAGGTCCTCGCGATCGTGACCAAGGGCCCAGGTGCCCAGGCCGGGCTCCGTGCATGGCTGGCCCGCACCGCGGCCGGGCGCGCGGCCCGATGACGACCGACGTGGAGGGCGGGCTCAGCGTCCTGCTCGTCGAGGACGAGCCCGCGAACCGGGCGCTCGTCCGAGCCATCGTCGCCCGGGCAGACTGCGTCGACCTCGGCGTCGTGAGGCTCCACGAGGTCGGCACCATCGCCGAGGCCCGCGCGTTCCTCGCGGCACGCACGGTCGACGCGGTGCTGGTCGACGTCCGTCTCCCGGATGGCAGCGGTCTCGACCTGGTCGCCGAGCTCCGTGAGCGATCCGACACCGTGCGTCCGCAGGTCATCGTCGTGAGCGCCAGCGTCCTGCCCGCCCAGCAGAGCAGCGCCCTCGCCACCGGCGCGGACGGCTTCCTCGGCAAGCCGTTCAGCGCGGCCGACCTCGTCGACCTCCTGAAGCGCCTGGCCGCGCGCCGGCGGGACGACCGTCGCGAGCGCAGCGCCACGTCGCCGGCCGTCCAGTCGAGCGGGACCTTCGAGGTGCCGCCGGCGTAGCCCCGTCACCACCGAGGAGCGTGCTCACGCCGGATCGTTGGGCGTGGCCCGCAGTCAAGGCCCGGCACCTGCCGGGTGCGCACACGCCCCACTGCCGCCGCGTCGACGCGGCTCCGGGCGGACGAACGAGCGTCAGTCGGCGCCGTGCACGACGAGGACGGGAATGGGGCTGTGCGCCGCCACGTGCGCCGAGACCGAGCCGAGGAGCGTGCTCTCGAGACGGCCGTGACCGCGCGTCCCCATGACGAGCAGGTCGTATTGCCCCGAGGCGGTCGCGTCGACGATGGTCGGCCCCGGGTGGGTGCCCCCGATGGCTTCCGTCTCCGCCAGTGGCCCGCCGTCCGCCTCGATCGCCGCCGCCTCGGCCTCGAGCAGGGCCTGGGCCCCGCTCAGTGCCGTGTCGAGATCGCGCGAGTAGTCAGGCTCGCCCTCGAAGCCGGGTGGCTGCTGGTAGACCGCGAGGAGCGTCAGGCTTGCCCCGAGGGCACGGGCCAGGCCCGCGGCGGTGAGCGCGGCCCGCCGGGAGTGGAGGCTCCCGTCGGTGGCGACGAGGATCCGGTTGAACATCACGCACCTCTCGTCCGTCTCGCCATGCGGGCCGACGCCGGGCTCGACCCGGCTCCCGCGCCCGGCTCCCTCCCGCTCCTCACGAGCATCGGCCCACGCCTGCAAGCCTTCGCGCCGAATCGGGGCTCCGTCAAGGGCCAATCCGCATCGCTGCTGCTCCGTCCTCGGCTGCGGATGGGTCCACGGGATGCTCTCGCGAGCCGCGCGTTCTTCCCCGTCGACGAAGAAAGCCGGTCAGCAATCCGTGGACCCGAGCATACAGGGTCGATTGACACGGTCTGCGGGCCCTCGCCTCCAAGTGAGCGTCTCCCTCACCCAGCTGCGAGGCAGGTGGCGGGCGGGGAGTAGAATCCGGAGCATCGTTGATCGCTCCGCAGCCCGGGGGGCGGACATGGGTGTCGGCGGCGCCGAACTTGCGGAACGACCCGTGTCAAGTCGACCTGTACACGGTCGGTCGATGCGGCACCCGGGAGGCGTCCCCGGAGCTGTCGCTCCCACCGCTCCTGAGGGCCGACGTCGCGGGCCAGCCGCGTGCGCCCAGGTCCGCCCCGCGACGCTTCGTCAAGGGCATGCGCCCGGTGCCGGCGGCGTCCCTGGTCGACGACCTGTCGGGGCCGCCGCCTGGGCTCAATGGGGAGCTGCCCTCGGCGCCGCCGAACGGAGTCCCCTCCACGCCGAGGGGACCAACCCGCCCAGCGGGCAGGCGTGGTCGCCACGCCGGGCCGAGCCAGTGGAGGACTCGCCGTGACCGAAGTCATCACCTGCACGCCGAAGATGCTGCCCCGAGCGATGTGGGTGCCGGCCGCGCAGAGGGCCATCGTGGAGAACCCGCTGAACCATGCGCCCGTGCACCAGCTTTCGATGACCGTGCCGGGATTCCACGCCACGCCTATGCACCTGGCGGTGCTGACGGCGAGATACTGGAAGATCGGTGGCGTCCACCTCACGGTCGGCTTCCTGGACGGCCCGAGCGCTGCCCTCCGAGCGCGGATCGTCCGCCACATGAACGCCTGGGCGGCGACCGCCAACGTCAGGTTCCGCCAGACCAGGAGCTCACCGCAGGTCCGGATCGCCCGCACGCCGGGCGATGGCTACTGGTCGTACCTCGGCACCGACATCCTGAGCATCGCCGCCGACCAGCCCACGATGAACCTCGACTCGTTCACGATGAATACGCCGGAATCCGAGTTCCACCGGGTCGTGCGCCACGAGACAGGCCACACGATGGCCTTCCCCCACGAGCACATGCGCCGCGAGCTCGTCGACCGCATCGACCCGCAGAAGGCGATCGCCTTCTTCGGGCAGACCCAGGGCTGGGACAGGCAGACCGTGATCGAGCAGGTCCTGACGCCTATCGAGGAGTCCCAGCTGCTCCAGACGCCCCAGGCGGACGTGAACTCGATCATGTGCTACCAGATCCCGGGGTCCATCACCAAGGATGGCCTGCCGATCGTGGGCGGCATCGACATCGATCCGATCGACGCGGCGTTCGCGGCATCGATCTATCCGAAGCGATGAAGGGGGTGGTGCGGCACGTGAGAACGCTATCCACGGTGGCACGGCCAATCGACTCCCGCTAGGCGAGCGATTGCCTGGGGGGTACGGAGAGTGCGAGATGGAGGATCCGACAAGGCCATCCCTGGACTACGAGCAGCGCGAGCTGCGCGCCACGGACAGCGTCAAGGCGCATCTTGGGGCCCTGCGCGCCGAAGCGGCCGTCAAGCAGTGGACCTTCGAGGTCGGCTACACGACGGCCGTGGACCGAGTCCTCGAGAGCATCACGGGGATGAAGCCTCCCGCGAACTGGCTCAGACAGGCGAAGAAGCAGGCAACCCTTGGCCAGCCTGCCGAGGCGCCGAAGCGGGCATTCCTGGGGAAGTGCGTCGCCGGTGCCGCGAGCTTCAACTGGGCCGACAACAACGGCGTCACGCCGGTCCGCGACCAGGGCGGTTGCGGCAGCTGCTGGGCCTTCGGCACGCATGGCGCATTCGAGGGAAGCTACGCGATTCTCAACCAGAGCCTGATCGACAGCGCCGAACAGGAGACGCTCGACTGCAGCGGTGCCGGCGATTGCGGCGGGGGCTGGTGGGCCTACCAGTACCTGATCGACACCGGATCGGCCAGGGAGGCAGATTACCCCTACGTCGCGGTGAAAGGGCCGTGCAGGACCGGGCTGCAGCATCCCTACCAGGCGGCGGCATGGGGCTATGTCGACAGCACCGTGCAGATCCCATCGGTTGCCGCCCTGAAGGCGGCGCTCTGCCAGTACGGGCCCCTCGGCGTTGCCGTCGCAGCCACGCCCGCCTTCCAGGCCTACAAGAGTGGGACCTTCAACGAAGGCTCCACCAAGGACATCAACCACGCGGTCACCCTGATCGGGTGGGACGACGGCAGGCAGGCCTGGAGGATCAAGAACTCGTGGGGAACGGGCTGGGGCGAGGCCGGCTTCATGTGGATCGCCTATACGACCAACAAGATCGGCTACGCCGCGACGTGGGTCCAGGCCAAGCAGGCACCGGAGTGTGAAGACGCGCCGAGCCGGCTCGCCTACGACGAGTTCTACTGGGCCAGCCCCAAGAAGTTCACTGCCAACGACAACGTCCTGTCGGTGACGTTCACGCTGCAGAAGCCGATGTTCGTGTCCCTGGTGGCCGACGCGTCGGCGTTCATCGCCCAGGGCACGGCGCCCCAGTACTTCAGGACCGGCCTGTATCCGGACCCGGCGCCCAACGTGATGTGGACGGCGTCGTATCGCCAGGGCACCTTCCAGGCCGCCAATCAGCACGTTCCGGTTCACACCTCCTATGCCCTGAAGCTGCCGGCCGGGACGTACACGTACTACTGGAAGATTTGGCTGAGCGGATACACCATCGGGTTCGATTCCGGCACGCTCACGGTGCTTGCCGTGCCGTGCTCCATGGGCGGAAAGCTCAAGGCGGAGCTCGCGGGACCCAGCGGAATCGTCGCGACCATGGCCGCGGGCGGCGAAGCGATCGTCGCCCAGGACCTGGGTCGGCTGAACATGGAGATCACGATCGATCGCTCCGCGGGAGCGGGATAGCGATACGTCCTGGGGCGGGATCGGGGGCAATGGGCGCACCATGATCCCGCCGCCAGGAGGTGCCAGATGTCGGAGATCGTCGTAGCAGCGCACGACAACGGGACCGTCAGCGAGGCTCGCCTGGACGACGAGATCGTCGTCCGACTGGCCGAGAACCTGTCCACCGGCTACGGATGGGAGATGGAGCCCCTGGGCACCGGTGCCCTCGAGCTGATCGATTCGACGTACGCCGAGGCTCCCCGGATCGCCCTTGGCAGGGGCGGTACGCGGATCCTGCGATTCGCGGCGAGATCACCGGGGAGCCACCAGATCCGGCTCGCCTTGCGCCGGTCGTGGGATCCGTCGGACATGGCGCTCGAACACTTCGAGGTGACCATTCGGGTCCAGCCAGCCGGTTGATCCGCGCCCGGTCCGCTTGCCGTTGGTCGGCATGGGCCGTGGCCTGCGTCAGTTGGGGAGGATGAGATGGAGACGTGGCTGGCAGTGGCGTATGATCGCGGGCGCGGGAGGGATCGGCGGCTTCGTAAATGCAATCTCGACCGACAACAGCTTCGCCCTGCCGCGCAGGGTCGCGGACGCGGGGGGTGTCGTCGTCGCCTGGCAGACTGGAGTCCTCGGCAACATGGCCACAGCCGCGGTGGCAGCCCTCATCTCCTGGGGCCTCTACGGGCCGTCGAGCGGGATGGTGGTGGTGGGCTCGTCCACGAGCTCCGCCGCAACTGCGCTCAGCCTCACCATCGGGACCCTCGCGACGGCGATCCTCATCGGCTACGGCGGCGCCCGCTGGCTGACGAACGAGGTCGACAAGCGGATCCTCAAGGCGGCGGCGTCGGCTGCCGCGGCGGGCGCCCCCAGCGACACCAACGCGACCCGGATCGCCAACTCGTCGCCGCGAAACGCATTTCGGATCGCGACCGGCCAGGACTGACGGCAGGACCACCACCGTTGGCCGACAGGGAGGTGGGGCGGAGAGCATGACCATCGAGCGGTTCATCGACGCGCGGGATCTGCTGGTTCCGCGAACGCGGTCATTCACGGTGGTGGCCCAGGATCCATCGATCAGCGTCTCCTCCGCGGATCCCCGGGTGCTGACCGGACAGGCGGAGATCCCGGCCGAGCGCTACCTGCCCGGTCCGCGCGGCATCCGATTCCAGGTGGTGGACCTGGACGCGGTGAGCGGCCACGTCGGCCCGGCGCTCCAGATGGCGCTGCCAGGGTCCGGGCCGGACCCGGTCGCGATCGCCGCCGCCTCCGGGCAGTTCGACGCGGCGGCTCGTGCCCAGAACGTCTACGTCACGGCGGCCCGGACGCTGGCCCGCTTCGAGCAGGCCCTGGGCCGTCGGATCCCGTGGTCCTTCCCCGGGCACCAGCTCTACCTGGTCCCCGCGGCCTTCAACGAGGCCGACGCGTACTACGACCCCGACTCTCATGCGATCCTGTTCGGCGCCTTCGGCGGGGGAGCGGACGGCAGCGGCCGGAAGTACACCTCCCTCTCGCACGACATCGTCGCCCACGAGACGACGCACGCCATCCTCGACGGGATGCGGCACCGCTTCACCGAGCCCGGCCTCCCCGACCAGGCGGCGTTCCACGAGGCGTTCGCGGACATCGTGGCGCTCCTGTCGGTCTTCTCGCTCAAGGAGGTGCCGCGCCGGCTGCTGGACCGCTCGGGTGCCGGCGACTGGCTGCCGGCAGACACGGTCGGCCTCGAGGCCCTGGCGCAGAGCGCCCTGTTCGGGCTGGCCGAGGAGCTGGGCACGGCCGAGACGGAGCACCGCGGCGACGCCCTGCGCCGGTCGGTCACCCTCCCGCCGAGGGTGGACTACCTCGTGAACCCCCGCTACCAGGAGCCCCACGCCCGGGGCGAGATCCTGGTGGCGGCCGTCGCGCAGACGCTGCTGCGCATCTGGCACGAACGGCTGGGCACCCTCAGCCGTGATGGCGGCCCGATCAGCGCCACCCGCGCCGCAGAGGAAGGGGCGAAGGCGGCATCGCACCTCCTGACCATGTGCATCCGGGCGATCGACTACACGCCGCCGATCGAGTTCCAGTTCGAGGACTTCCTCGACGCGATCCACGCTGCCGACCAGGAAGTCGCCCCGGACGACGAGCACCACTACCGCGACCGGCTGGTCGCGGCGTTTGCGTCATACGGGATCGAGCTGCCGCCTCCGGAGGTGCACGACGTCAGCTCGCCCGGCGGCTACCTCAGCTACCGGTCGATCCATCTCGACGAGCTCAAGACCGACCCGGACGAGGTGTTCCGGTTCATCTGGGACAACGCGCCGGCGCTGGAGATCGCCACCGAGTACTACCTGGCCGTCGAGAGCGTCGAACCGGCGCGAAGGGTGGCGCCCGACGGCGCGGTGGTCTACGAGTCTGCCGCTTCCTACGTACAGCTCCTGGACGGGACCGTGGAGGACCTCGCGAAGCTCGCCAGGACGATGCGCGGCAGGCTCACGATCCCGGACGGCATGGCTGTCACGGAGCGCCTCCAGATCCAGGGCGGCGGCGCCCTGATCTTCGACGAGTTCGGGCGGGCCAAGTTCCACCAGCGCCGGCCCCTCTTCGACTGGAATCGCCAGAGTGCCCGACTGGCCTATCTCGCCGGCCGTGGGCAGCGCGACAGCCGCGGGCAGCTCGGGTTCTCCACGGGCGAGCGCCGCGGCGAGGGGTTTCGCGTCATGCACCAACCGCCCGAGATCAGCGCGGAGCAATGGTGATGGCTCAGTCGAAGCCGACCTCGATCCGGATCCGCATGTACAACGTCGGGTTCGGTGACTGCTTCCTCGTGACGTTCAGGTATTCCGGCGGCGGCGAGCGCCACGCCCTGATCGACTACGGGACCAATGACCGGGGTCCCAGGGCGCAGGCGCTCGACGAGCTGGCCCCCAGGATTGCCGCCGATTGCGGGGGCCGCCTGGCCGCCGTCGTCCTTTCCCATCGTCACCGCGACCACATCGGCGGATTCGATCCGGATGTCGGCGGGACGATCATCCGCTCGCTCCATCCGGAGGTCGTGCTTCGGCCGTGGACGGAGGCGCCCGACGCCGGCCAGGTGCCGCCCCCGGGCCCGATGCCGCCCACGGAGCCTGCGCCTTCTCCAGGCCAGGTGCCGCTCGTCGGCGAGATGAGGGAAGCGCGGGACGCTCCGCCCGCCGAGGCATTCCGGGCACGCGGCCCGGCCGCGGACGACACGGGCGGGTCCGGCGCATCCCTCTCCCAGGCGGAGCGCGCCGCAAAGCGTCGCGGGCTCGTCGATGCGCTCGCGGCCGGCGAGACCCTGGCCGACCGACTCGTGACGTCCATCGGGAAGGATCCAGCACGGTCGCTGCGGGCCGGGATCAGCTCGTTCGCGGCCCGGCAGCTGAAGAACGCCCAGGCGGTCGAGCTGCTGCATGAGCTCTCCGAGGACGGCCGCGGCCGCTACCTGTCCGCGGGGATGCCGACGGACACTGACGCTGCCCTCCCCGGCGTGCGGATCAGCGTCCTTGGGCCGCCGCTGCCCGACGAATGGCCCGCCGTCGGCCGGGAGCGCGCCGACGATCCGGAGTACTGGCTCCGGCTGGGTGAGAGCCTGCCTTCCGCGCTTGGCGCCGGAGTCGACGTGAGCGAGCCACCGCCGCCATTGGGCCCGGAGGCCTGGCTGGTCGACCAGCTGCGGTCGGCCGGCCTGCACTCTGCGCTGCGAGTGGTCCTCGCCCTGGACCGGGCGCTCAACAACACCAGCCTCATCCTCCTGATCGAGGCGGCCGGCAAGCGGCTGCTCTTCCCGGGCGACGCCCAGATCGAGAGCTGGAGCTGGTCGCTCACCGGGCCGGGCGCGTCGGATGAGCTCCGCGCACGTCTCGCGGCGGTCGATGTCTACAAGGTCGGCCATCACGGCAGCCGCAACGGGACGCCAAAGGTGAGCCTCCTTCCGCTCTGGCAGGGGGCAGGAGCGACCTTGGCCACGACGGCGCTCCTATCCACCCTGCCCGGTGTCTACGACGACGATCATCCCGTGCCGGCCGAGGGCCTGGTGCGCGCGCTGGAACGGGCGCCCTTCACGCTGGTGCGCACTGACCGCCTTGCTGCGGGCGCCGTGCATGCGGACGTCGAGCTGCCCTGAACCCTCGCCCGGACCCGGGCCTATGCTCACCCCTGGCTGCATCGTCGCCACGGCAGTGGAGTAGCACCAGGTGCCCGTCACCAACCCGCTCCTGTTCCGAGCCCGCGTGGCCCAGCTGCGCGCCGCCCGTCGGCTGAGCGACCGTGCCCGGCGGCCGCCGTTCGCCAACGCCCGGAGCTCGGACCCGCTGCCGGTCCTGATCACGGCCCACGCCTCGCCGCTCCACCGTCGCCTCGGGACGACCGATCCCGCCCTCCAGGAGGGCAAGATCGCGAACCTGCGCCTCGCGGTCGACTCGATGGACGGCCTCGTTCTCGGCCCCGGGGAGCTCTTCTCGTTCTGGCACGCCGTGGGGGCCCCCTCGACAGAGCGAGGCTACCGGGATGGGCTCGTCCTCGGGCGTGACGGCATGGAGTCGGGGACCGGGGGCGGCCTGTGCCAGCTCGCGAACCTCCTGTACTGGATGGCCCTGCAGAGCCCCGTGCTGGTCGTCGAGCATCACCATCACGGGTCCGATCTCTTCCCCGACGACGATCGCATCCAGCCCTTCGGCAGCGGCGCGACCGTGTTCTTCAACTACGTCGACCTGCGCTTCGCCAACGCGACGGAGCGCACCATCCAGCTCCGCGTCTGGCTCACCGACGACGAGGTTCGAGGCGAGCTTCGAACCGATCTGGCGTGGTCCCACGCCTACCGCGTGACGGAGCGCCAGCACCGGTTCGTGCGCGAGGCGGACGGCACCGTCTACCGCGAGAACGAGCTGTGGCGGCTGGTCCTCGACGCCGCCACGAGCGAGGTGCGGGCCGAGGAGCTCGTCACCCGGAACCGGGCCGAGGTCCGCTATCCGGTCGATCCGGCTATCTGTGAAGTGCGCAGCGAGCTTTGGTCCGTCGCGCCTCCCGAAACGGTACGCGATAGCCTCTTGTTACGGCCGTGGCGACGATGCTCTCCGTGTCGGAGGTGGCGGCGCGGAACGCCCCTGAACGGGCTCGATTCCGCTGGCGTGCTTCGGCCAATCGCGTTCGGCAGAGAAGCGGTTTCGCGCCTGGGAGGCCCCGGCGCTTGTTGCCCTGCTCGACGTGGCCGGTGTGGATGGCGGAGCCGAGACCGCGACGGGAGTCAACGGCGGCCGTCACCGGATCGCCGCTGATTGCTCGTCGTCGAGCCGAGGCGGTGCGGTAGAGGCATTGTCGAGCAAGATGGGGCCGCCTCGAAGGAAGGCGATCCATGACCAGGGAGACGAAGGTGGCGTCGGCAATACCCGAGAGGACGGAGCTGCCATGGAGCCGATGGGGCGTCGCGGGCGCGGCAAGGGCGTGGCGGTGCCCGACGTGCCGGGGCGTCTTCCTCGACGTCGAGGGGATGCGGCACGACGGCCAGGGTTGAGCGGCCCGGAATGGGCGCCCATGGTGTCGAGAGCATGCTCTTCAGCCTGCTGGCGACGTAGTCGTCCGGCCGCTTCGGCGACCGCGTGCGAAGTCACTGTGACGGTTGCTGATGGCGCTGCCGCTCGCCTACGAGCGCACGCTTCGAGCGGACGCTGGAAGAGATGGAACACTTCCCGGTCCTCGTCGCCCGGACCGTGATCCCGGGCGGATGCCCGGGACCTCGGGACCGACGTGGTGTATCACGAGATGTGCCCCGCTGGTGGCTTCGGCTCACCGCGCCCATCTCGCTCGACTGGAGGCGTCACGCTGCGTTCTGCGTCGGTCCTCACCTTCGTGGGGTTCGGGGTCGGCGTGCTCGTCGGCGCGGTTCTGCTCCCGATAGCCCGCAAGCGGTCAGGCAAGGCGCGGGGGCCGAGGAAGTCGCCCTGGTCGCCCCTATGCTTCGGGACGCTGGCTCGCGGACTGTCGGCAGGTTGCGATGCGAGGGCACGATGGGCATCTGGGCGTGGGTCGCGTTGCTTGCGGCATCCGCGCGCTGGCGACGGTCGGGCAGGTCCTCTTCTTCTCCAGGGACCGTGAGCCAGACCGATTACGACTGGATATACCTGGCAGGCGGCGGCCTCGTCGGTGGCTTCACCGGCCACGCCTGGTATGCGACCGACCTCACGTTCGATGGCCTGCACATCGTGCCTGCGCTGGTCGGTCTCGTCGTGGGTGCCGCGCTGGCGGAGCTCGTCTACCGGCTCGTCCTCGTCCCCGCCGGAGCTGATCCGGCGGCCTTCGCGCGGATCGCCCTGCCGAGCGCGCGGCACGACCGGTCGGCTGGTAGACCGGCTGGAAGCGAAATTTCCCTGTTCCCGGAGGTCGCCATGACGGTGCGCCCGCTACGGAAGCGCCGCCCTCGACGTCGTCAAGGCCGCCACTCTTGTTGGGCGGGTCCGCTGCTGCGGCCATGGCACGAGCATTCAGGTGCCACGCCTGCCGGTCACATCCAGCATGCCCGGCGACGAGCTCGTGCGAAGGGCCCAGTTCGACGTGACCCCGGCGGTCGATCACCGCGCCGCCCGACGCGGTCTATCCGTGGATCGTCCGGATCAGCTTCCGGCGGGCCGGCTTCTACAGCTCCAGACCTGTTCGACAACGTCGGCAAGCCGAGCGCCAGGGCGGCGTGCCGACTCCCGGGGCGTGCTCGATCGGCGACTCGGTCACGATGGCGGAGCCGGTGAACGACACGACCGCCTTCCGGGTCGCGGGATTCGAGCCCGGCAGGTGGCTGCTCTGGCACAAGCCCGACGGCGCGTGGGCCTGGCGTTTCGATGCCGCTCCTGACGGGGGGACGCGCCTCGTCGTGCGCCTCAAGGGTCACTATGCGCTCGACCACCCCGGCATCCGCGCTGCTCTCGATGTTCCTTCTCGAGTGGGGCGACTTCCCGATGATGCGGCGGCTGCTCCCAGCGTTCGGGCGACCGAGCGGAGGCAGCCCATGCACCAGAACCTCCCGCGATCGATCCCTCAGGGGAGCGTCTCGAAGCCCCCGCGGTTCGGAAGTCGGCGTCGAGGGCGATCGCGCGCTCGATCCCTTCCCGGCGCATGAAGGCGAAGCTCGTCCGGTCCACGAGCGAGCACGATGACTCGACCGTGTCGCGGAAGGCCGCGACCGCGGCGGCATGCAGCTCGGCGTCGACCAGCGTCACCCCCAGGGCGGGGATGACCCGGTCGATGAAGATGGCCGCGACCGCCGGCCCGTAGCGCACCAGCAGGCCACCGCCAGGGTCTCGACGATGACGTAGGCGTGGGTAGGAGAGGGCCTCGGATGCGCCCAGCCTGGAATACCGTCCACGACTCCCGCGTGCGCCGGATCGTCGCGGTCCACGAGGGCGAGGATCCCGCTCGAGTCGACGAAGAGGGTCACCAGCGCTCTCCCGCCAGCACGGCGTCATGATCGCGCGCCACCGAGCCCGTTCCGGACGCCGCCGAGCCGGCCGCGCCCAGGAGCACCTCGATGCGCTCGCGCCGCCGGACGTCCTCGTCGGGCACGACCCGGTCGAGCGCGTCACGGATGACCGCCGCAAGGGACACGTGCCGTCGGCGCGCCTCCAGGCGGAGGCGACGCATCTGCTCGTCGGTGAGGGAGATCTGCGTCCGGATCATGGCCTCATGATAACAATCAGCATCCACATGATGTAACAACGTTCGACCACCCGGCGTGCGCGAGCGTGCCAAGTGACAGCCGAGATGGCACGCCCCGTGGCGAGCATGCTCTGCGCATGCAGCTGATCAAGGCGTCGCCGTCTTCTCCGCGACCGACCTGGTCGGCTACTTCGATGGCGACCTAACCCGCGGCCGACGCGCCGCGCGGGATGGAGTTCCTGTACAACCTGAACCGGCTCAACATCGCCACGTCGCGGGCGCGCTGCCTGGCCGTCGTCGTCGGCCAGCCCCGAGCTCCTGCGCGTGCGCTCTGCCGGACGCCATGGCCGATCGCCCTGGCCATCGCCCTCGCCCGGTTCGTCGAGCTCGCTGCGGACGGCCCGGGGAGCTGACCGGCGCGCGATCGGGCGTCAGCGCCAGCATGGAGGCGATCTGACACGCCACCGCCTGGCGGCGCTTGATCCCGCCCGGAACCGGTCGCGTGACCGCCGAGCTGGCTCGGAGCTCGGTCACGATGGGCTAGCGAGCGACGTCATGTCGCATCTCCGTCGATGATGGTGGGCGGTCCCGGTTCGCTCGTGCTCATCGGTCGCCCCCGCTCGCGGAACCGCCGTACGAGCTTCTTCGCTTCCACGATCCAGAAGAGTGACGTGGACGCAACGAGCACGACTGCAAGATCGCCGGCGGCGAGCGGCTCCGTCGAGAGGATGGACTGCGCCGGAGCCCAGTAGATGAGGATGAGCTGGAGCGCAAAGGTTCCGACCAGGACGGCCAGCAGGAACGGGTTGCCCCGCCATCCAGCGAGAACACGGAGCACGATCCGATCGAAAAGCACAAGCAGTTGCCCGGCTGCCAGCAGGGCGGACAACATGAAGACCATCGTCTCCAGGGCAGCCCGGTCGATAGCCCCAGAGGCCATCGCGAGGCAGATAGCTCCGAGCACGACGCCGTCGGCGAGGATGTGCTTGCCACATGCCTCCGGAGAGGATGCCCTGGTTCGACGGTCGTCGCAGCCGCATGACATCCGGCTCAGCGGGCTCGTCGCATGGATCGCCCGGCAGGCCGTCGGTGACCAGGTTGACCCACAGCAGCTGGATCGGTAGGAGCGGGCAACGGCAGGCCCAGGAACGGCGCCAGGAAGATGAACCAGTGGGCCGAAGCCGCCGGTCAGCCCGACCCGGACCGAACGCCGGATGTTGTCGTAGATCCAGCACCCTTCGCGCACGGCGCCGAGGATCGTCGCGAAGTTGTCGTCGCGGCCAGGACCATGTCGGCCGCCTCCCGGGACACCTCCGTGCCGGAGGCACCCATCGCAATGCCGATGTCTGCCCGGCGCAATGCCGGCGCGTCATTGACGCCGTCGCCCGTCATCGCCACGACCGCGCCACGAGCCTGCCACGCCGCCACGATGTCGAGCTTCTGCTCTGGCGACGTCCGGGCGTACACGGCGACATCGCGGCATGGAGGGCGAGGTGCTCAGGCCCCTCTGCCGGATGGCTCGCTGCCGGTCATGAGCCTGCCGCCGAGTCCCGCATGATGCCGAGGCGCGTCACGATGGCCTTTCACCGCAAGTAGCGGGATCGTCACCGGTGATCATCGATCGGCGTGATGCCGCGGCGCGCGCAGCCGCGACCGCGCCGCGGATGCGGCTCACAGCAGATCGGCCATCGCGACGAATCCGTACAGCACCAGATCACGTTCAGCTCCTCGACGCTGGTGATTTTCCCCGTAGAGCGTCCGCCCAGCGATGGCGACGCGGTCACCATCGGCGGCAGCAGATTTCAGGCCGCAGCACGGGCCCGCTTGCGGTCGGCCTCCGAGATGGCCGATCTTCCCCTCCTTCGGCAAGGCGCGTCACGTCTTCGAAGACGGCCTGGAGCGCCCCTTCACGGCGACAAGCCTGCCCGGCCCGACGGTCCCGGTGGAAGGTCCTGCGCTTTGACCGCGTCGAAGAGGCAACCTGCGCGATGATCAGGTTCGCCGCCTGCGCGGCCGCGGGCTCCACCCCTGCCCGCGCGGCGAGGGCAGAAGCGCTCCCTCCGTCGGGTCGCCGGCGACGCCCCAGGAGGTGACGTCCGCCAGCGGCGAGAGGAGCGCGGCATCGTTGCACAGCGCCCCGGTCTCGAGCAGATATGGCGGAGCAGACCGTCCGGGAAGGGCACGTCGGCGCCAGCCTCGGCGTGGATCTCGCCGCTGGGCTCGTCACCCGAGCCGCTGGCCAGCAGCCACCCGTCGGCGGTCCACGCGCTCGACCGCCATGCGACCCTCGGTGAGCGTTCCCGTCTTGTCGCTGGCCACAACCGTCACGCAGCCATGTACTCGACCGCGCTCAGCTTCCGGATGAGGGCGTGGCGTGCGACGAGGCGGTGCGCCGACGCCATTGAGACGGTCACGATGGCAGGCATGAATTCGGGAATCGCAGCAACGGCCAGGCTGACCGCCATCAGGAGCATGAGCATGAGTGCTTCCCCCTCGCGGTGGACCGCGGAGGCACGAGCGAGCAGATGCCAAGGCTACGGCGCCGTCGGCGATCCTGGCGCCCAGGCCGATGAGCTGGCGCTGGAGTCGGGTCGGCGGTGAAGAGTGCGCCTGGAGCAGAGCCGCGACTTCGCCGAGTGCCGTGCGCATTCCGGTGGCTGTGACAACCATGGACCCGCCGTCGGTAGGATTAACAGCCGTGCCGCGAAGACCATGTTGCAACGATCCGCGACAAGGACGCCATCGGCTTGCTCCATCACCTCGATCATCTTGTCGACGGGCACCGACTCGCCGGTGAGCGAGGCTTCGATTGACGCGGAGGTTGGGTCCTTCGAGGAGGCGCCCGTCGGCGACGACGAGGTCTCCTGCATCGAGGCCGACGATATCGCCAGCAACGATGCGCTCGCTCAGGAGCAGGACGGTGGTGCCGTCACGGCGGACCCGAGCCTGCGGCGACATCATCCGACGCAACGCCGCCATCGCGCGTTCGGCACGGTGTCCCTGGAGCACAACGACCGCATTGAGGACAACGACTTCGGCGATCACGAGGGCGTCCTTGAGGTCGCCGATCACCGCTGTCATCACGGGGGCCACGAGGAGCACGATGATCATCGTGTTCGCGAACTGATCCAGGAAGAGCCGCCACGCGGGCCTCGACACCGCCGCATCGAGTTCGTTCGGTCCGTCGAGGGCCAGGCGGCGTGCCGCCTGCAGGGTGGTGGTTGCCTGTTGCTGGCTCTGCCCCGAGATGCGCGGCCACATCCAGCATGGCCGCCATGCCGCGGGTGATCCGGAAGCCATCGGCCCGGTCGCCATCGTATTCGTCATCTGCCTGCTCTGTGGAGGATGGTAGCACCGCGCGCTGGTACCGCAGAGTGCGTGCGCTCGCGGCGCGTGGTGTCAGTTGCCTTTCGCCGAACAGGTCGAGCAGCGCCCGAAACGGCCCGCGGGGCCGCGGTGAACCTGCCCGTCATGGCGCGGGATGCCCGCTCAGCGTCACAGCGGTTGTGCATCGCGCCTTGGCACGTGGGGCAGAACAACAGGACCGGGCGGCCGGGCGTCGGATCCATAGCGCTCGCGAACCTTCGAAGTGGCCCTGGTGGAGTACCGGGCGGTCCATGTCCGTGACCTTCGATCCGGTCGACGGTCGGTGCGCCGCCGGAGCGGATGACCTTCAAGCCTCTCAGCCACCCCCTCCGGGTCAGAGGGTACCGCTCCCTTCGGATCCACGTTAGAACCGAGCGAGGCGCCGAGGATGCCCCGTCCGGCCCGTCGTGCAGGGCCGAGATCCCGTTCGGCGGCCGGATGGTCGCTGCCTGAACGGCCGCGGGCTACTGAAGGTGCGGATCAGTACAGGGAGGCGACGACTGCAACGCCTCGTCGGACCACCGGAGCCGCCGGCCAGCTCCGGCGGAGCGATGACGACGAGCTGCGTCGTGGCCCGTGAATAGCAGACGGGTCAGCGCCGCGGCGACCTTGGGCGCCAGGACGGCGCCTTTCAGAGGCCGCCTCACGCGACGACGGTGGCTCGACGGGTGGCTGCACTTCGATCAGGCCCGAGTCCAGGCACAGGCTCCTGCGCGCGTCACCGAGGGCATGGGCATCCGTGCCAGCCGAACCTGTCCCACGCCCCGCTCAGGCTCGGCCCGTGACCATCCGCGACCCGCCCCAGAGCTCCCCACGATCAGTACGACGTCCGGGACCCAACCGGGAGATGCCCCGCATGAAGCTCACGCTCACCTGGGACCAGACGACCGACGTCGCCTA